>NZ_ATJV01000069.1 GCF_000443165.1 Thauera terpenica 58Eu
GAGCACCGGGACGACTGATCAGTACGAATCGGAACTGGTGATCACGTCGAACTGGACTGACCGGTCACGAACGATCGGAATACGCACGCGGCAAGGCGACAGGAACAACAGCCACGCCCCCGACACCGCGAACGATCTCGACCAGGGCGCCAGCACGAACACGCAGCCCGGGAACCGATGGCAACACAGCCATGCAGCTATCAACGCTGGCGCTGTAGTCGTTCCGGCGAACATCGATAACGGCTCGCTTATCATGGTCCTCGGGCTGATAGATGTCCGTTTTCAGCACCTTCACAGCGACGCCCGCCGACTTCGCGGCACGCTTGATAACCGTTTCGGCTTCCGTCTTCGATAGCGAAGGATCAACAACAGCTTTGCGGGCTACGGCAACGATTTCGCCCACGTCTCCATCAGCCGCATCGAGCAGTTCCACGTAATCGGGCGAGCCCTCGTCCTTGTCGGCTTCCAGCCCTTGAAGGTCCGGGCACTTTGAACCCTTTGGCAATACCGAGCGAAGCCCGCCGACCGAAAATTCATAGGCGACGTTGCCCGACGTGTAATCGAACATCCGCCGCAACTCGTTCTCTCGCTTGCGAGGGGAGTTATACCGATGTCCATCACTATCGTGATTAGCAATCAAGCCCTTGCATTCAGCGATAAGCCTGTCCTCGTCCCAGCACAGGGCATGGGCAAGCAAACACACTTGCAGCGCCAATTCGTTGAAGCCGACCGGGGATTGAACCTGTCCGCCCATCACAGCTTGAAGGGACGGCGGACAATTGCCGCTGAAGCGCTGGCGTATTTCAGTCTCCGCCGCCGACCACTTACGTACGCGGCTCGCCTTCGACGCCACCTTATCGCGCGCCTGTGTGAACAAAGCAGCAAGCCCAGGACACAGCACAGGTGCAGCCAGCGCAGGAAAGGGGCGAGGCTCGCTGCATAGTTGTGCATAGGTTTCAGGGGTCATCGACCTGATTTCACTTGCGGTTACCGGCACCTTATGTGCGCCGTTCTCCCGCTTTATGTTTGGCACCCTCCAAAGCCTGCCGCGCCCGCCGCTATATACCCGAAGGTCCCAGTAATCGACATATTCTGCATGAGCCATTTGCCGATAGATGCGCGGCAACCCATCGACGGGCCCAGGCTTCGACATGAAGCAGGCTTCCGGAACCTCAGCATGAAAGCCCTTGCCCCCCGTTGCGAACAGGCGCACGGCGTTGAGGTCCAGTCCAAGCGCTTGCAGCTTATCGAGCACCTTGCGCATTGCTTCGATAGCTTCTTCAATGTCGCCTGCATCAACATCGATGTGGAAGGGACCTTGATAAGTGTCCGCGCCATGCCGCACAAGCACGGTGCGGAACGCAGGCGGGGACGTGCCTTCAAGCATCTCCCGCAACTCGGCTGGGGTAACGTCCTGCCACGCGTCCTTGCCCGACCCAAACGCATAGGTGCCGGAATCGCACAGCCCGATGTCGTTATCGAAGTGTGAAATCATTTCGCACCCCGACCGAGCAGCACATAGCGAGCCTGAGTGTGAAGCCGGCCATCGAGACCAGTCACGCGGGACCGCTCGGTAATGATTTGATGACCTTCGCGGCGAAGTTCCATTATCCGGCCTGACGGGTGCATTACCCCGTGTGCCCTGAATTGGTCGGTCGTCAGCGCCGTGTAGGCTTTCAGGAGCGCGAGCACCTGTGCCCGTTGCTTGTTAGCATCATTAGTGCAGTCCATCTCAACGCCCCCCCTTCACGTCGGTCGGGTGCAGGGGGTGCCCGCTTGGGTCACGGGGTATCGGCAGCGTACGCACGAGATAATCGAGGTTGCCCAACTCGATTAGCAGGTTATGAAAAGCAGGGTGGTTTGCGCCGGCGTCCAGTACGTCGGCAAGCATCGGCTTGGCGTTTTCGAGTGCCCATACAAGCCGCGCTAGCCGGGACACGGCAAGGAACGGGTTTGCGGGCGCTTCTTGGTAGTGGTCCTTTCGGGTGCTCATTTGGCATCACCTCTTGTGGTTTAGGAAGTGATGCCATTTCAGCTGGGTTGCCCGATCGGATCACGGGATCACGTGATTTTTCACGTGATTACGCCACCCTCAGGAGCGGCCCCACCCCGGCCGACTCGAGGAGCCTGCCTAGTTCCTCGTCGTTGTCCGCTTCCTTCCCGATTTGATAGCACTCGACCAGGAGCGAGATACGCTGTTCTTTCTCCTCGGCGCTCCCGCGGTTGCCTGTGAGCCACGTGTGGGATGGCACAAAGCGTCGCAGCGTACTCGCTAAGACTTGGTCAGTCTTCTTGGGCACCGCGCCCCATCTGCCGGTCTCGTCCCACTTCCTGAGCGCCTTGATTAAGTCCGTTGGAGCGAACTGAAACTCAGTCCCTTTCAGCAACTCGTCCAACTTGCCAAGCGACTGAGCGCCCCCGAGAACGCGCATAATCGGCTGCCACTCTCGTTGCCATTCCTGCGCCCATGGTTGAGCAGCCGTGCTAGCGTCACGGCCCCTTACTTCCTGCGCCGTCGCTGCCCGATTAACCGCCTTTGTCTCTGCACCCGACCCGCGGCGTTTCGCTGGAGCCTTAGCCCCGAGCCAAGCGACCAGGGCTGCACCCTCGGGCAGCGCCAGCGCCGGCAGCACCTCCCGCACAGCCTCTTGCCCGAACAGGTGATCGTCCCCAGGCTGCAGCAGGCCGGCTGCGAGCAGCGAGTCCACTCGCTTGCGGATCTCGGCAAGCTCCTGCGGCGCCCACGCGCCGTCGAGGGTCAAACTTGCCAGGGCAATAATCGACTCCAACGGCAGCCGGGTGGGGTACTCGCCCCGTACCGCCCTCCCGAACATCTCCGCTTTTGTGCGGCGTTTTGCGTCGCGCCACCACGGCTCCGGCGCTGCGGGCGAGGGCGAGGGCGAGGGATCAGCCGCGATGTGTTCAGGGTCCGGCGCGGGCTTTCTGGCCACCAGCGCCGCGATGTGTTCGGCCCTGCCGGCATAAACAGCCGGGCGAGGTTGTGACGGGTCGTCGCGTCGAGCGACGGAAAACAGCTTGGTCATGGGACTGCCCCCAGCCCCCAGGAAGGGTCAGGGGCGCCGATGGGGGCAGGTTTCGGGCTGCAGGCTGGGAGCTACCCAGCCTGTGCCCCTGACTGCCATAGTATAAGCCGAGCTTATGAAAAAGGGCGCCCTCGCTCGACCTGCTGAGGCGGGTCACCCCACCACCCGCGCCAGCTCCCGCGCGGCAGCCTTCGGCGCCATCCCGCGCAGGTCCAGGGCGCCATCAGCGCCCCTGCCGCCGTCCTCGCCCACTCGGGCGACCACACCCCCTAGCGCCAGCACCTGCAAGGCTTCTGCGGCGTTCTCGACGGTCACGAACACGTCAAGGTCACCGGGACGCACCTGCAGGGCTTGCAGGCATCGCGGCAGTACACTGTGCCCGGTCGTAGCCCTTGCGCTGCATCACGGGCGCTGAAGATCGATGGCAACATCGATCCAGACGGCAGGTACATCAGCAAGGTGTTCATAAGCGATTTTGATCGAATCAAGGTTGATCGGGTCGTTAGTGATGATTCCGCAAACAATCGTGGTCATGGTTCTGTCCTTGGGTTTCGGTTCGGGTAAGGGTTAGGAGGTCAAGCGCGGATGGCGTCAAGCTTGCTGATCAAGTGCTCGGTTCGTACATGCGTGTATCTCTTCAGGCATTGCAGGGTCTTGTGACCGCTGATTGCTGCGACTTCCATCAGGCCAAAGCCAGCTTCCACTAAGGTGCTGACACGCTCATGCCGGCAGTCATGCAACCGTACATCGCGCAAGTAGTTGTCCTCCTCGATCTCTTCGGGTGTTGCGCCGGCCTGCTGACGCTCGTGCTCATAGGCCTGTCGTGCGCGGGCAGCGGCACGCCTGAAGGCCTCGGACAGGGAGGTGCCGTTATGCTTGAACACCTTGCCATCCGGGCGTTTGGGGATCGCCTTCAGCACTTCGACAGCACGAAGGGTAAGCGGCACTGCGCGGCTGTCTCCGTTCTTGGTCAGCGGAAGGTAGGCGATACGCCGGTCTAGATCGACGTTCGACCACTCGAGGCCTAGGATTTCGGCGCGACGCATCGCCGTCTCGACTGCGAGGACCACGACGGCGGGCAGATCTTTGGATTGGGTCGCGCTGATGATGCGGACAATCTCGTCGGGCAACACTCGACGTTCACGCGCGCGTCCAGGCGGGGGCTTGCGGATGGAGCGGACTGGGTTCGTGGTGGTCAGCTCCCAGTCCTTGCGCGCAACCTCGAAGACAGCGGACAAGGTGTCCAGGTAACGGCGCACGGATGTGGGGCTGACCTCTTTCAGACGCTCGTCGCGCGCTCGCGCGATGTCGGCAGGCTTCAGGGACGCCAACGTCTTCCCGGCAAGGCTTGAACGCTTCCACCGCTCCAGGACGTAGCGTTCCTGAGCCTGTCCCCGCTTCGAGGGTAGGCACTCGCGTTCATATCGTTCGATCAGTTCCCGGAGAGTGACAACCGCTTGCGGTGGTTGATACTCGCCGCGCTCCAAGGCCACCTGTTGATGTCGAGACCACTTCTCAGCGTCGGCGCGCTGTGTGAAGGTCTTTGTGACTGTCTGTCCAGCCACCGTTACACGGGCTTGCCACTTTGCCCCCCGCTGTCTAACGCTCATTTCTCAGCCCCATTTGGACAGGGCTTGGACAAGGGCTGAACACTCGACCACGTCAAGGCGTGCAAGTCGTTGATGTCACTGCACTATCCGTGCAGAAAACCGCGCCCCCCAACCGCATCATCAACGAAGTGCGGGGCATCAACCGGGTGGTGTACGACATCTCGGGCAAGCCACCGGCGACGATCGAGTGGGAGTGAAATCAGGTCCTTCAGGGACTATCGCCAACTATCGAAAAACTGCCGTAACGTATTGATCTAGAAAGAAATACGTCGCGGAAGCTATCGGTGGCTATCGCCGGCCAGCAAAACAGGTTGGCGGTAGAACTGACGGTAAGAACTGGAGGTCTGATTAAGACCCTCCCGTTTACTATTGAGACCAAACCGGTCTTTGATGGTAAATGTCTCCTCTGGAAAGCTTGTTTCATGCGGCTTTCCAGGCATCAGCAGGTCTCCTGACCCCTGACGGTAAAAGCCGTCAAGAACAGGAGGAAAAACCTCGATGCTTACCGACACCGCACTGCGTAACTTCAAGCCTAAGTCCCTGACTTACAAGGCTTCCGACCGTGACGGCATGTACGTGACGGTATCGCCCACCGGTACCGTCACCTTCCGCTACGATTACCGTCTCAACGGCCGGCGTGAAACGCTGACCATCGGCCGTTATGGGCCGGCCGGCATCTCACTGGCCTTGGCCCGCGAAAAGCTGCTCGACGCCAAGAGAGCCGTTGCCGAGGGCAGGTCCCCGGCGCACGAGAAGCAGCGCGAGAAGCGCCGGCTGACCGCTGCCAAGAATTTCGGCGACATGACTGCCCGATGGCTTGCCGACGCCAAGATGGCCGACAGCACGCGTGCGATGCGCAAGAGCATCGTTGATCGGGACATCCTGCCGGCGTTCAAGAACCGGCTGCTCAACGAAGTCAGCGCCGACGACCTGCGCGCTTTGTGCAACAAGGTGAAGGCTCGCGGCGCGCCCGCCACAGCCGTCCACGTGCGCGACATCGTGAAGCAGGTCTACGCCTTCGCCATCCTGCACGGCGAGAAGGTCGACAACCCGGCCGATGGCGTGGGCGCGGCTTCGATCGCGACCTTCGTGCCCAAGGATCGAGCGCTGTCACCGATGGAGATCCGTCTGATGTACCGGCAGATGGAATCGGTGGCCACCTATCCGACCATTCGCCTGGCGTTGCGCATGATTCTGTTGACGCTGGTACGCAAGAGCGAATTGATCGAGGCGACATGGGCCGAGCTTGATTTCGAGAACGCGACCTGGACGATCCCAAAATCACGAATGAAGGGTCGCAACCCGCACGTCGTCTATCTGTCCCGCCAGGCTGCGGACATCTTCGTTGCGCTGCACACCTGCGCAGCGGGGTCGAAGTTCGTCCTGCCGTCGCGCTACGATGCCGACCGCTGTATGTCCAAGGCGACGCTCAACCGCGTGACCCAGATCGTGTCCGAGCGCGCCAGAGCTGCCGGTTTGCCGCTAGAACCTTTCACGGTGCACGACCTGCGCCGCACCGGCTCGACGCTGCTCAACGAGGTCGGCTTCAACGGCGACTGGATCGAGAAGTGCCTGGCGCATGAAGACGGCCGTTCCTCGCGCTCGGTCTACAACAAGGCCGAATACGCCGAGCCGCGCCGCCACATGCTGCAGGAGTGGGCCAACATGGTCGATGCCTGGGTGGAGGGTGGCGCATACGCGCCCACGCTGTTGCCGAGCAATACGGTCGTGCCTGTGCTGAGCGCATCGGTCTGAGTCACTTAACGTCAGGTTGTCAGTTGACAACCTGACGATTCATCCCCATACTGGAGACCTTGAATGGCCCGTTCCTCTCATCCAAAGAAGGAGGTCGAAGATGCGCTCAAGCATGCGGAAACGCAGGGCTGGCGCGTCACGGTCGGGGGCAGTCATGCGTGGGGCAAGATTTACTGCCCTTACAACGACGATGAGTGCCGCTGCGGCGAGTTCTGCATTACGAGCGTGTGGAGCACGCCGAAGAACCCTGGCAATCATGCCCGAGCACTGCGGCGGGTCGTGGATAACTGCACGATCCATCAGCAACGAAACGAAGCTGAATCGTCATCTGAGGACTGATCCATGGAATACACCTTCATCCTGAAGTACCAGCTCGCCGAGCACGACAGTGATCCGGATGTGCTGGTCGAGCGTCTCGGCAGTGCCGGCTGTGATGACGCCTTGGTGGGTATCGGGCAGCCGGGTCGCTTGGCGCTTGAGTTCACCCGCGAAGCTGAAAACGCGCAGGCCGCGGTGCGCAGTGCGCTGGCCGACGTGAAGCGTGCTGTCCCCTTGGCGAAGCTCGTGGAGGCGGCACCGGATTTCGTTGGGCTGACCGATGTCGCCGAATTGGTGGGCGTGTCGCGCCAAGCAATGCGTAAGGTGATGCTTTCTCATGCTGCGACTTTTCCAGCACCGGTGCACGAGGGCAGCGCCTCAATCTGGCACTTGGCCGAAGTGCTGGGCTGGCTGGAAGAGAAGGGGGGCTATGCCTTTGAGCGAAAGATGCTGGAGACCGCGCGTGCAGCGTTGGAAGTTAATTTGACCAAGGAAGTTCATCGACTGCCCGTGGCAGCGGCGCGAGAGCTCAAACTGCTGATCGCCTAGCCACATTGCTACGTCGAAGCTACATCGAGCACGGGTCGGCGCTTGCGTAGCCTGACATCAGGTCCGTTGGGCTTGGTGATAGCACCGGACCGAGAGGACTGCTTGCGAGCTTCAATCCAAGCTTCGACTTCCTCCAGATCCCAAACAACGCAGCGCGAGGTCAGATTGAATCGGCGTGGAAACTCGCCACGTTGCTCCATTCCATAGATCGTCGTGTCCGCTAAAGGGACGATCTGGTGCAAATCTTGGCGGCGAATGGTGCGGCGGAACGGGAGGGGAAGTTTGGCCGAAAACTGAGGAAGGTCTTCGTACCCATCCGTACCCGGACGAGGAATGGATGCCTTCGGCGGCAAGGCGGTATCGCCAGCATCGGTGCAATGAACGTGAGCGAGCATGAGGGTTCCTAAGGCGCTGTGTTCGTATGGATCTATGGTGACTATCGTCAGCAATCGGAACAACTCGCTGGGGCGAAGCGGGGAGGGTGCCATCCAACTTGGCTCACAAAATTGACCGTGAATTGTTCTGTCAGAGCAGGGTCGATTAGATAATTTACGAAACAATGTTCATGAGGCCACCTGTACTGTGATGGAGCAACCACTCAGCGCGCCGCTCAATGGGATTGCCATCGAGTTCGGCTACTACCCCAAGCCCTGCGACATCGCGACCGGCCGTTTCTCCGTCCAAACGCTCCCGGACCACGAAAATAGCGTGGCCACCGTTGTCGGGGACCCCAATGCCTTCAAGGACTGGATTTATCCGGGTGCTCAGCAGCAGCGGGACTTCATGAGCGGAAACGTTCGCTCGATGCCGTACAACGCCCGGGTCTTCGGCCTGCCCAAGACCCATGTCCTGACGCTGCATGAAGGCAGGAGCCGAGAAGAGCTCGATTTCGTGGTTTGGTGTTTGTCCTTCTTTTTCGGTATGCGGCTGACGACAACGGAGGCGGGCTTTCTTGATGCGACGCCCATTAAATCTGGGGTGCTTGTTGATTTCGCCCTGGTTCGCTGCACTGTGGCTGACGTCATCGAGTTAGCGCTGGACTACCTGGACTCGGAAGGCGGCGATCCACGTGCGCCAAAGCGCGTTGCGGCTGTCATCCATGCCTTGTTCTTGGCGCAGTATCCGCATAGCCTTCCCTTCGAGCAGTTCCAATACCTTTACATGGCGCTGGACGCCTGCTTCAAGCTCGTCGTAGTCAAGGAGGCGCAAAAGCCTTCTGTGCCACATGCGGGGCGCGTCCAGTGGATGTGCGAAAAATTCGATATGCCCGTACCCGATTGGGCCAAGAGCGACAAGGCGACTCCCTCGTCGCTATCCGTCGTCCGAAACGACACCGTTCATGAAGCCTTGTTCTTCGATGGACCGCTGGGCTTTTCGATCTACGGTGGCAACCAGCCCGCAGCAGATCCGGGCAACACCACACTGCAAATGCAGGCGATGGTGTGCCGGTTGCTGGTGGCAGTTCTTGGAAATCCGGGAATCAGCTACGTGAAGACGCCCGTCGACACTCGGCAGCGACACGCGCTTGAACTAAGGGGGTGAGTTCCGCAGCGGCGGCTTCGGGATAGCAGGGGTCGAGTCTTTCCTGAATCCCCGATCGCCCGCGATGAACGCCTCAAGCATGTGCGGGATCAGTGTCACGGCATCGACCGCCTCGCCATACGCCTGCGCATGCAGCGCCGCGTAGCGGTCAAGGTCGGCTTTCAAGCTGGCCGGGCAGGCAAAGGTCAGTTTGACGCTTTCGGTCTTGGGCAGCGGCCCGAGCCGCAGCTTCTTGGTCGTGCTCATTGCGAAGCTCCCCGATTGAAGAACAGCGGCTGGTACGGCCGCAGCACCAGATCCCGGTTGACGATGATTCGCACGGGCAGGCCAGGCCGCTCGGTCAGCGTCGGCTGGATGTTCATGTTGCGTCGGGTGATCTCCTGGCCGACCTGATTGATGCTGTCCTGGGCGCTGTCACGCCCGGCGATCACGATGCGGTTGCCGTCCTGGCGGTTCTCCGGCGCAGCCAGTTCTGCGCCGACGCCCAGCAGCGTCGTCAGCACCGCACCGGCAAAGATGCGGTTCCAGTGCCAGTCCACGTCGTCCTCCAAGCCCGCGTAGCCGGCCGGGTCGGTGCCCACTAGGTTGTCGAGCGTCAGCGAGGACGTGTCGGGCAAGATGATCCGGTTCCACACCACTTGCACGCGGCTCTGCCCGTAGCTGACCTGACTGTTGTAGCGCCCGAGGATGCGCGACCCCTGTGGGATCAGCAGGAACTTGCCGGTGGCCGTGTCATAGACCGGCTCCGTCACGGTGCCGATCACGTCGCCCGGCAAGTCCGACTTGATGCCTGTCACCAGCGCGCCGGCGATCACCGTTCCGGCCATCACTTGATAAGGGGACGCGGGCAGCGCCAGATTGCCGGAATTGCGGGTTTCCGTAGAACCGGCTTTCAGGAACGCCTCTTTCTGGTCTTGCCGGTTCTGCGCGGCGGTCGGGTCGGCAGGCTGGGCCGCCGTCGAGGCCGGCCCAGCAGCAAGCGGGTCGAAGGCCGCGAGCGTGTTTGCCGCGCCAAGCGCACCCGGCGCTGCCTGCGCTACCGTGGCGGCACCTTGGCCACCCGAGCGGAAGAACATCGACGAAGCCGCCGCCGCATCGGCCTCCTTGCGCAAAGCATCTTCGGGGTTGTGGCCCGGCGGCGCATACGCCGGCGTCACCGGCTGCTGCGAGTTCACAATAGCCGGGCCGAGATCACCCGGCAGCGGCGGCCCCAGCTCGGGCACTTTCGGCGGCAGCTTCGAGTAGTCGGCCGGCAGGCCATCCAGTCCTTCGGACTTTGAGACGCGATCGACGTTGTAAAGCTCGGTCTGCTCGTTGGTACCACGCCGCTGCGGTTGCAGCGACCAGATCGTGGCCCCGAGCACGGCGACCGACAGGCCGCCGACGAGGATGGCCAGCGTGCGCCGGTTCAAGCGCGTGACCGGGCGCGGCTGGGCGCGCAGCGCCACCGCCTCGGGCGCCATCTTGCCCGCCTGTGGCGTGGCAAGGTCGGGAGCGTCGTCTTGGCTCATGGTCAGTTCCTCCGCGCAACGCCGTCCGTGCGCTCAATTCGCACCACGTCGCCCTTGTCTCCGCCCAGGCGGAGTTCGGCGGCGCCAAACAGCCGATCCACGATGTAGTACGGTGAGCGGAAGCGATAGTTGACCAGTTGCCCGTCGCCTTCCGGCCCGATCACGAACAGCGGCGGCAGCTCGCCTTGCGCGATGCCGGCGGGGAACTGGATATAGACTTTCTGCCCGTCGTCGAACGCGCGCAGCGGCTTCCACGGCGGGTTGCTACCGCTGATCGCGTAGCGGAAGCGCAGGTTCTCCAACGACAGCCCGGTATCGACCGGCGCGGCAGCGCTGGCCGCCTGCGCCTGGCGCTGCAAAGCCAGCATCCGGTCGCGCGGGTACTCCCAGGACACCGACGCCATCCACGTCTTTTCCGTCGAAGCCAGCTCCAGCAGGTACGTCCTGCGGCTGGTGGTGATGACGAGATTGGTCTTCAGGCCCGAGCGGATCGGCTTGACCAAGACATTCACGCGCAGCTCGACACCGCTGCCGCTGGACGTGTCGCCCACGATCCAGCGCACGGTATCGCCAGCGGCTACGGTCACCAGCTCCTCGCCCGGCTGGAGAGAAACCACGGTCACGCGGCCCACGGCCGCATAGACCTGATAGAGCGCGCCATCCGTGAAGGGCCATACCTGAATCGCGTTGACGTAGCCCTCTCGCGTGGGCGCAACACGCGCCTCGGCATTGGCGCGCGAGACGCGCACCTTCTCATCGGCTGGCTCTGGCACGGGCTTGGCGTCCTCGGCTTCGGGCTCTGGCTTCAACTGCGCTGGCATCGGCAGCACCTCGGGCACGGCCACCACCTCCACCGGCGCAGGTGGCTCGGGCAATGGCTGGGCCTGCACCGGCTCATCGAGCGAGATGGTCGGCGGCGGTTTGCCCTGCGTGGCGCAGCCCGCGAGGGCAAGCAGGATCACCGGCAAAGCGGTTTTACGGAAAAGATCATTCATGGCTTGGCTCCTTCGGAAGAATCCAGTTCGCGGCTCCACGACAGGCCGTTGACGTAGATGCCCAGGGGGTTCTTGCGCAGGCGTTCCTCGGTGCGCGGCGGCTGAAGCACGATGGACACCACTGCCGTCCACCGCTCCAAGCCCGCCGCGGCGCCGTTGACGTAGCGGCGTTCCGTCCAGCGCACGTTGAAAGACGTGTCGCTGGCGCGCACGACGCTGGTGATCTGCACCGTCACCGACTCCTTGCCGATGCGCGCGAACGGGTCGTTGACCCGTGCGTAGTCGTTGAGCACGGCCGCGCCCTTGTCGGTCGTGTAGTCGTAGGCGTCGAGCCAGTTCTGCCGCACCACGATGGGGTCGATGGACAGCGAGCGCACCAGCGTCACGAAGCGCGCGATGTGGTGCGCGGTCTGCGCATCGTTGGGCCGGTATGGCGTGGCCGCTTCGCCCACGGCGCGCACCTGGCCCGCGTTGTCCACCTCTACGACGTAGGGCGTCACGATGGACTGTGCCGAGCGCCACACCAGGCCGCCGGCCATCAGCAGCGCGAGCGTCAGGCAGCCGAAGGCCATCAGGCGCCAGTTCTTCGCCTGCACGCGCGGCGAGCCGATGCGCTCGTCCCACACCTGGCCGGCAGCTTGGTACGGCGTGGCAGGCTGCGGCGTGTCGGCGTAGCGCACCTGCGGTTTCTTGAATCGCATGGTCGGTTCTCCTTATGAATCGGAATCGCGCAGGCTCGGCCCCTGGCCGGAGCCGCCGCCATCGCCACCGCGCAGCGCGTGGGCGGTGGTGGTCGCGGCATGGGTGAGTTGCTGGCGACGATGCAGGCGCTTGGCCCAAGCGGGCTGTTCCTGCGTCTGCGCGGTAGCGGCGCCGGATGCGGCCTCGCCTGCGGCGCCCTGACCGGATGCCGCGCCCGCGCCGCCATCGGCGGCAGCGCCATTCCAGCCAGCGCGGAAGGGAGCGACCATGCGTTGCCCGGCAGCGGAGGCGCGGGATGCAGCCGCGCGTCCGGTGGACTGCGCGCCGGTCTTGGCGACGTTGCCTAGGCCCGCCATCGCGCCCTTTGCGCCGCCGCCAGCGGCGGCGGAACCGGCCTGGAACGCCGACTTCGCACTGCTGGCCGCCGACGTGGCGGCGCGCGCACCGCTACCGGCCAGCTTGGCGGCAGCCGGGGCCATGCGCGCGCCAGCAGCCACGGCGCCACCCACGCCCGTCGCGGCGGCGCCGATGGCGACGGCCGTGCCGGCAGCGCCGACAGCAGCACCGGCCATTGCGCCAGCGCCGAGCTGCGGCGCACCGGACACGAGGCCCGTGGCGATGCCGGGGCCGAAGATCCCGAGCGCCAGCAAGGTGAGCGAGGCCAGCATGATGACCAGCGCGTGGTCGATAGACGGCTCGGCGGGATGGACTTGGAACTGAGCGAACAAGCCCGAGCCGATACCGACGATCACGGCCAGCACCAGAACCTTGACGCCGGAGGCCACCACGTTGCCCAAGACCTTTTCGGCGAGGAACGCGGTCTTGTTCCAGAGCGCGAATGGCACCAGCACGAATCCGGCGAGCGTGGTCAGCTTGAACTCGATCAGCGTGATGAACAGTTGGATCGCCAGCACGAAGAAGCACAAGACCACGACCAGCCACGCGAGGAACATCACCACGATGGGGTCGAGGTTCACGAACACTTCGGGAAAGCCCGCCATCTCGCCGATCTGCTCCAGAATCGGCGCCCCGGCGTCGATGCCGGTTTTCGCCAACCGGCCCGGCTGCAGGAAGTTTTCCATCGTGATGGCCGAGCCGGTGGCGGTGATGCCCAATCCCGCAAACGAGCGGAATACGATGCTGGCCAGCCAGTTGAAGTTATTGATGATGTAGGCGAAGGCGCCGACGTACAGCACCTTGCGCAGCAGCTTGGCGATCACGTCCTCGCCCTGACCGGTGGCATGGCTCATGGCCCAATACAGGCCGGCGATCGTCATGTCGATGACGATCAGCGTGGCCGTGAGGAACGCCACTTCGCCCCGCAGCAGCCCGAAACCCGAGTCGATATACGCGGCAAAGGTGTTGAGGAACTGGTCGATGATGGTCACGTCATTCATGGCGTGTTCTCCGGTTCGGCGGGAACGGCCGGCTCCATGCCATCGGCCGGTTCATCGAAGCTCGGCGGGATCGGCGGCAAGTCGGCCAAGGTCTGGTATTCATCCGGCCCAGCCTGGCCGGAGAAGAAGCGCCGCCGGAAGGCTTCGGCGGCGGCGCGGCAAGCGTCCTCGCCCGCGGCCTGCCGGTCTGCCGCGCATTGCGCGCGCAATGCCTTCAGCCGCACGGGATCGGCGGCCAGAGCATCGGCAAGGTTGTCGGCCGGCTGCTTGCCGCAAGCGGCCAGCAGCACGACAAGCACCACAACAGACGGGGCGAGGACGCATCGCATGGCGGCCTCCCGTCAGTTGCCGTAGAAGTTCACTGACTGCGGCGTGTACGGCGTGCCATCGCCCAGGAAACGCCGCCGCACTTCGCGGGCGCGCTCCGTGGCCGCCGCCTGCCGCGCCAGCTCCAGCGAAGTGGCCCGGTCTTGCGTGATCTGAAGCCGCTGCGACTGGATCGACTGCTTGGCCTGCAAGGCCAGCAACTGGTTCATGGCCTGCATCGCCTGCAGCGCGCCTTCGGCCGACTGGCTCTTGCCCACAAGATCGGCCAGCACGCTTTCGTCTTCGCCCAGGTTCTGCGACACCTGCGCCTGCATCTGCATCGTGGTCTGCAAGCCGTTGAGCGTGTTCCGCCAACGCTCCTGCGCGTCGCGGTACATCTGGTCGCCGCTGACGGTGGCGGCGTACTGCTCGGGATACAGGCGCGCGAACTCCCGATCCAGATTCGTCACGTCATAGGCCAAGCCTCGGGCCTGGGCGATCAGCCGCTCGGTCGTCGCCAGGTTGGCGCGCAACTGGTTCACCACGCTGGACGGCAGGCTGGCGAGGTTGCGCGCCTGGTTCATCAGCATCTGCGCTTCGTTCTGAAGCTGCTGGATCTGGTTGTTGATCTGCTCCAGCGTGCGGATCGCGGTCAGCGTGTTCTGCACGAGGTTCGTGGGATCGACCACGACCCATTGCGCATGGGCGGTGGCGGTGCAAAGCATGGTCGCGATGGCGGCGGCGACAAAACGCTTTTTCATGGCAGGTTCTCCAGGGGTTGGTCAGCGAGGGAACCCGGCGCGAGGCCGGGGAACGAGGGCAGCAGGTCGGCCGCCCAATCGAGGCCGCGATGGCGCAGCCAGGCGCCCGCGAAGCCGGGCACGCCGGCGTCCAGCAGCACGCGGTCTATGTCGCGCTGGTCTTGCGGCGTAGAAGCGCCCGCAAACGCCAGCGTCGCCGGCCCCAGGTCGAGGTCGAACACGCGATTGCCGAGGCGGGACTGGTAGTAGTAGTCGCGTTTGGGCTGCGCGGTGGCGACAATTTCGATCTGCCGGTTGTTGAGACCGAAGCCCTGGTAGATCGTGCGAATCTGCGGCTCGGTAGCCTGCGGGTTTGGCAGGAAGATGCGGCTAGCGCAGCTTTCGATGATCGCGGGCGCGATGCTCGAATCCTTGATGTCGGCCAGCGACTGCGTGGCGAAGATGACGCTGACGTTCTTCTTGCGCAGCGTCTTGAGCCACTGGCGGATGCGCGCGGCAAACACTGGGTCATCGAGGAACAGCCACGCTTCATCGAGGATCAGCAGCGTGGGAGCGCCATCAAAGCGTTCGTCGAAGCGCGCAAAGAGGTAATGCAGCACGGCCATGACGGCGGCCTTGCTGTGCATCAGCTCCTCCATCTCGAAGCACTGCACGTCGGCCATGCCCAATCGGTCATGGTCGGCGTCCAGCAGCTTGCCGTGCGCGCCGCCTAGCACATAGGGCGCGAGCGCTTGGCGCAGCGCGTTCGATTGCAGCAGCACGGAAAGCCCCGTCATCGTGCGCTGCTCCACCGGCGCGCCTGCGAGGCTTCCCAGCGCCGACCAAATAGCGGCCTTCTCGTCGGGGCCGACTGCGACGCCTTCGTGCAGCAAGCGGCCCTCGATCCATTCGGCCGCCCAGGTGCGGTAGCTCTCGCGGTCGATGCGGGCCAAGGGTTGGAAGGCGATTTCGCCATCCGTGCCAAGGTCGTAGTGCTCGCCGCCCAGGCCGAGAATGGTGGCGCGCATCGAGCGGCCCATATCGAACGCGAAGATGCGCGAGCCGCGATAGCGGCGGAACTGCATCGCCAGCGTGGCGAGCAAGACCGATTTGCCCATACCCGTCGGCCCCGCGACCAGCGTGTGGCCCACGTCGCCGATGTGCGTGACCAGCCGGAACGGCGTTGCGCCTTCGGTGCGGGTGACAATCAGCGGCGGCCCGCCCAGGTGGTCGTTCTTCTCCGGCCCGGCCCATACCGCCGACACCGGCATCATGTGCGCCAGGTTCAGCGTCGAGACGATGGGCTGCCGGACATTTGCATAGGCGTTGCCGGGAACGGACGACAGCCACGCATCCACGGCGTTGAGGGTTTCGGGGATGGTGACGAAGCCGCGTCCCTGGATGACGCGCTCCACCATGCGCAGTTTCTCGTCGGCCACCGCAGGGTCGGCATCGAGCACCGTCACCGTGGCGGTGAGGTAGCCGAAGGCGACTTGATCGCTGCCCAGCTCCTGCAGGGCGGCGTCCGCGTCCGCCGCCTTGTTGCTCGCGTCGGTATCGACCAGTGGGCTTTCCTGCTGGAAGATGGTTTCGCGCAGCAGCGCGATCACGTTCTTGCGCTTGGCGAACCACTGGCGGCGCAGGCGTCCCAATTCCCGTTCCGCCTCGGCTTTGTCGAGGCACAGAAACCGCGTACTCCAGCGATACGCAAAGCCCAGGCGGTTGAGGTCGTCTAGAATCCCCGGCCAGGTCGAGGTCGGGAAGCCCCGCACCGACACCACGCGCAGGTGCTGGTCGCCCAGCATGGGCGCCAGGCCGCCGACCAGCGCGGAATCGGTCAGTAGCGCGTCGATATGGAATGGCACTTCGGGCACGCCGACGCGGTAGCGCCGCGTCGAGATGGTGGCGTGCAGGTAGGTCAGCGCCTGCCCGTCGTCCAGCCACGCGATTTCCGGCATCACGCCATCGAGAAGGTCGAAGACGCGATCCGTTTCCGCCATGAAGGCCGCCAGGCGCTCGCGCCAGTCCACGCCTTCGGTGGGCCGGTTCTCGTACAGCATCCCGGCCGCTCGGGCGCGGGATTCCTCGGGCGGCAGGTACACCAGCGTCAGGTGATAGCCGCTCTCGAAGTGGTTGCCAGATTCCTCGAAGGTGGCGCGGCGTTCCTCGTCCACCAGCCACGACAGCGGCTCGGGAAACGCCGAGTGCGGATAGTCGGCAGCGGCCCGGCGCTCGGCTTCGATGAACAGCGCCCAGCCCGATCCCATGCGACGCAGCGCGTTGTTCAAGCGCGCCGACGTGGCGATCAGCTCGCCCTGGGTGGCGCTGTCGAGGTCAGGCCCGCGAAAGCGCGCCGTGCGCTGGAACGAGCCATCCTTGTTCAGCACGACGCCCGGCGCCACCAATCCGGCCCAGGGCAGCCAGTCGGCAAGCAAGGCCGGGCGCTGGCGGTATTCGGCAAGGTTCAGCATGGCATTCCCCTCACACGTCCAGCAGCGGCCTGTGCTTGATGTGCCGCGCGAACACGGCCATGAACTGCGGATCGACGCGCGCACCCCACACCGCCAGCGAATGGCCGACGATCCAGAGCACCACGCCGGGAATCCACAGTTGCAGGCCCAGCCCGACAGCGGCGGCGAGCGTGCCGTTCGCAATGGCGACCGTTCGCGGTGCGCCGCCCAGCAGGATCGGCTCGGTGAGCGAGCGATGCACCGGCACCTCGAAGCCGGCCGCGAAGGTATCCGGGGCACTCATACGACGGCACCGCCCGAGAAGCTGAAGAACGACAGGAAGAACGAGGACGCGGCGAACGCGATGGACAGGCCAAAGACGATCTGGATCAGCTTGCGGAATCCGCCCGACGTGTCGCCGAACGCTAGCGCCAGGCCCGTGGCGATGATGATGATGACCGCGACGATGCGCGCCACCGGCCCCTGGATGGATTCGAGGATGGATTGCAGCGGGCCTTCCCACGGCATCGAGGAACCGGCGGCCTGTGCGGTTCCGGCCAGGAACAGCAGCAGCGCGGCCAGCAGCAGCCCTTGCCCCGCAGGGCGGGCCAGGCAGCGCAGCCGCGCAAGACGCAAAGCCGGATTTGCAGAAAAACGGAAAGCAGGAATGGTCATCTGCGTCATGGCAGTTCTCCAAGTGAGTCAGGGGATGGGGAAGTCGCCGCAGCGGGTGCGGCATCGGGAAGTGGCGGCAGCTCGGGAAACGGCGTTTCCAGCGCGTCCGCCAGTTGGTAGCCCACGCCGTCGAAGCCGACGACGCGGGCGATGCTCTCGATGCGGCGCTTGCGCCCGCGCCCGGCGATGTAGATCACCACGTTGACCGCTTCGGCGATCAGCGCACGGGGCGGATTCACCGCCACTTCGAGAATCAGTTGCTCCAGGCGCAGCAGCGCACCCAACGCGGAGCCGGCATGGATCGTGGCGATGCCGCCGGGGTGGCCCGTGCCCCACACCTTGATGAGATCCAGCGCCTCTGCGCCGCGCACCTCGCCGACGACGACGCGATCAGGCCGCAGGCGCATGGACGAGCGCACCAGCTCGGTCATGGACACCACGCCTGCGCGCGTGCGCAGCGGAACGTGGTCGCGGGCCGCGCATTGCAGTTCCACCGTGTCTTCGAGCACCAGCACGCGGTCGCCGGTGGCGGCGATTTCGGCGAGCAAAGCATTGGCGAGCGTGGTCTTGCCGCTGCTGGTAGCGCCGGCGATCAGCACGTTCTGCCGCTCGCGCACGGCGCGAACGAGAAAGCCCGCCTGCGCGCTGGTCATCATCCCGTCGATGACGTACCGCTCCAGCGGAATCACGCCGATGGCGCGCTTGCGCAGCGCGAAGGCCGGCCCCGGCGCTGCCGGCGGCAAAATGCCCTCGAAGCGTTCGCCCGTTTCGGGCAACTCGGCGGACAACAGCGGCTGGCCGCGATGCACTTCCGCGCCAACGTGGGCGGCCACGAGGCGGATGATTCGCTCGCCGTCCGCCTCGGGCAGTTCCACGCCCATCGGCGCGCGCCCACTGGAAAGCCGATCCACCCAAAGGGTGCGATCGGGATTCAGCATCACCTCCACCACGTCCGGGTCTTCGAGCGCGGCGGCGATCAGCGGCCCCATCGCCGTGCGCAGCATCTGGATGCGGCGGTCGAGCGACGTGGCGGTCATGGATTGGGGAACGGCGCTCATGACGCACGCTCCCGCGCTTGGGCGGCTGCCGCCGCGTCCTCCATCCGTATCGGATCGGGATGCAGTTCCTCCACCACGTCGCGCACCAGGCTGCGGCCCCGCAGCAGGTGGCGGCCAAGCTGCTCGGTGAACTGCTCGAAGCGCGCTTTGCCCTGCGCGCGTGCCGCGTCTTGGTGCGCCTCGGGAACCGGCGTGCTGACGGTCAGGTAGTAGCGGATGAACAGCGCCAGCGTTTCGATGGCGATGTTCTGGTCGCGCTCCATGCGCTCGGCCTGGCGCGACAGGCGATCAAGCCGCTTGGCAATGGCCGCCTCGCGCTGGTCGGCGGCATCGGGCGACAGCCACGATGCGAGCGCCGCCGCGACGATGGATGACTTGGACACGCCTTTCTTGGCGGCCAGCTCATCGAGTCGTTTGGCGTGCTCCGGCTGGATGAACAGGTTGAGGCGGTAGTGGCTCATAGCTCGATTCCGTCGTTGGGATTCAGCGATGCCAGCCGGGCCGTGCGCTGCATGGCTGGATCGAGCTGGCGAGGAAGGGGAAGCGGCAGGTCGTCGTCATCGAGCAGCCCAAGGTCGGCCGCGGGCGCGGCCAGCTCGGGGTCGTAGGCGACGGTTTCGGAGAGTTCGGGCTGACGGCGCGGGCCACCGTCATCGGCAGAGGCAGCGAAGCCCTCGGCGGTATCGGACGTAGGCGCGACGGGTATGGCGGGAATAGCCAGGCCGCTCCAGTCATCCGAGCGCGACGGCGGCGCGTCCGCGTACTGCCCGTTCGCCAGTGCAGGCGGCGGCAGCACGCGGCGCTTGAAATTGGCGTCCGCGTAGTAGCGCAGCTTCTTCGCCTTGATCGGCGCCACGCTGGACACCATCACCACGGCCTCGTCAGGCGGAAGCTGCATGACTTCGCCCGGCGTCAGCAGCGGGCGCGCGGTTTCTTGGCGCGACACCATCAGGTGGCCCAGCCACGGCGCGAGCCGGTGGCCCGCGTAGTTGCGCTGCGCGCGCAGCTCGGTGGCCGTGCCCAGCGTCTCGGAGATCCGTTTGGCGGTGCGCTCGTCGTTCGTGGCGAACGTAACGCGCACATGGCAGTTGTCTAGGATCGAATGGTTCTGACCGTAGGCTTTGTCGATCTGGTTGAGCGACTGCGCGATGAGGAAGCTGCGGATGCCGTAGCCCGCCATGAAAGCCAGCGCCGTCTCGAAGAAGTCCAGACGCCCCAGTGCCGGAAACTCGTCGAGCATCAGCAGCAGCTTGTGGCGGCGCTCGATGCCGTCGGAGCCATCGAGCGATTCGGTAAGGCGTCGCCCGATTTGGTTGAGGATCAGGCGGATGAGCGGCTTCGTGCGCGAAATGTCCGAAGGCGGCACCACCAGATACAGCGACACCGGATGCTCGGCTGCGATCAGGTCGGCGATACGCCAGTCGCAGCGCGAGGTGACTTCGGCCACCGTGGGATCGCGGTACAGGCCGAGGAACGACATGGCGGTGCTCAACACGCCGGAACGCTCGTTGTCCGACTTGTTGAGCACTTCACGCGCAGCGGAGGCCACCACCGGATGCGGGCTATCGCCGAGGTGCGGTGTGGTCATCATCCGGTGCAAGGTCATCTCGAAGGGGCTGGCCGGATCGGACAGGAAGTTGGCGACGCCGCGCAGTGTCTTGTCCTCGCCTGCGTAAAGCACATGCAGGATGGCCCCGACCAATAGCGCGTGGCTGGTCTTTTCCCAATGGTTGCGCTTCTCCAGCGCGCCTTCGGGATCGACCAGAATGTCAGCGATGTTCTGCACGTCGCGCACTTCATGCGCGCCGCGCCGGACTTCCAGCAGCGGGTTATAGGCCGCCGATTTCGCATCGGTGGGGTTGAACAGCAAGCAATGCGAGAAGCGCGAGCGCCAGCCTGCCGTGATCTGCCAGTTCTCGCCCTTGATGTCGTGGATGACGGCCGAGGCTGACCAGGACAGCAACGTCGGCACCACTAGGCCCACGCCCTTGCCCGAGCGCGTGGGCGCGAAGGTCAGGACGTGTTCCGGGCCTTCATGGCGCAGGTATTGGCGGTCGTGCTGGCCAAGGAACACGCCGGACGGTTGTGTGAGACCCGCCTTGCGAATGTCCTGCGCGTTGGCCCATCGCGCAGAGCCGTAGGTCGTGACTAGGCGCGACTGCCGCGAGCGCCAGACCGACATGCCGATGGCGACCGCCACCGCCAGCAGGCCGCTGCCGCCCGCGATGGCACCGCCGGCATCGAACACGCGCGGCGCGTAAGCGTCGAAAAAGAACCACCACTCAAACAGCTTCCACGGGTGGTAGACCGACGTCCCAAGAACATCAAACCAAGGCAAGCCAAGGCGTAGTTGATAACCAAGGGTAGCGGCTGTCCATTGTGTGGCGCCCCACACGCCAACGATCACGATGCCGAATACCACGGCGATCTGACCGAACAGCACGTTCGTTCCTTGCATGACCGGGCCTCCGATTTCTCCTGCGCTGCTTCCCCATGGAAAGAGCGGCACAAGGACGTGCCGCAGGCGTCAGGATCGGTGCCGGATCAGTGTCGGTCAAAGGTAAGCGCTCCACAAACCCCATTCTTCCCGGGTTCGCTACGCCGTGATCAGATGCTCAGCCTTGAGATTCCAGGGCAGGAGGGTCT
>NZ_ATJV01000070.1 GCF_000443165.1 Thauera terpenica 58Eu
CCACGGCGCGCTCCACGGTGCTGCGCAAGCCGGGCGACAGGCCCTGCGCGCGCGCCGGTCGCCACGCCGCCGCTGCGGTGGGCAGCGCCTGGGCGGCGCCGGCAAACCAGCCGTCGGCGCGCACGCGGCCAAAGCTGTCGAGCTGGCGCAGTACCGCGGGGCACAGGCTGGCGTCCACCCAGCGCTCGGCCTGCTGGGCGTGGCGCGGCGCGATGGCCAGGCGCTCGGCCAGGTGGCGGCCGGCCGCGCGGGTCTGTTCGGCCAGCGCGTCCAGGTGCGGCCAGGGGGCCTCGGGGTTGACGTGGTCGGGCGTGACCGGCGACACGCCGCCCCAGTCGTTGACACCGGCCTCGATCAGCGCCGCCAGCTGCCCCTGCTGCAGGTTCGGCGGCGCCTGGATCGACATCCCGGCGCCGAAGATCAGCCGCGCCGCCGCGATCGTCCACTGGTGGTCTTCCACGCTCGGCTCGGGCGAGTCGGCCATGCGCGTGCCCGGCTTGGCGCGGAAGTTCTGCACGATGATTTCCTGCAGGTGGCCGAACTCGTCGTGCAGCTCGCGCAGCGCGAGCAGCGCCTCGATGCGTTCGCGCCGCGTCTCGCCGATGCCGATCAGCAGGCCGCTGGTGAAGGGCACCGCCCGTTCGCCGGCCGCACGCAGCGTAGCCAGGCGGGCTGCGGGGTGCTTGTCGGGCGAGCCCCAGTGCGGGCCGGACTTCTCGCATAGCCGCGGCGAGGCCGACTCCAGCATGATGCCCATCGACACCGACACCCGGCGCAGCCGGGCCAGGTCCTCGGCGGCCATCAGGCCGGGGTTCAGGTGCGGCAACAGGCCGGTCTCCTGCCACACGAGGCGAGCCATCGCCTCCAGGTAGCGCAGCGTGCTGTCGTAGCCCATGGCGTCGAGCGCAGCGCGGGCGGCGGGGTAACGCGCCTCGGGCTGGTCGCCCAGCGTGAACAGCGCCTCGCGGCAACCGGCGGCCTGCCCGGCGCGGGCGATGCTCAGCACCTGCTCGGGGCTCAGGTAGGGCGCGGCAAGGCCGCGCGGCGCCTGGGCGAAGGTACAGTAGTGGCAGACGTCGCGGCACAACTGCGTGAGCGGAATGAACACCTTGCGCGAGTAAGTGACGATGCGCCCGTGCCCGGCGAGGGTGAGGTCCTGGGCGCGCTGCAGCAGCCCGGGCAGGTCGGCAGCGCCGCCATCGGCCAGGGCCAGGGCCTCATGGACCGACAGGCGCGCGCTCAACGGGTCGCTCACAGCGTCACCGTCGGCTGGTTCGGAGCGGGTGGGGTGGTGTGCCATGGCAGACTCCTCGGATGGGGGGGAAGGAAACGGAGCGCCGTGATCGGTCTCGACCTGGAGGTCGATGCGAGGCTCGCCGCGGGTGGCGGCCGGGCGGATCAACATTGGCAGATCGGCAGGTTCGTCGACGTTGAAGGCCGGGCTGGTGCCGCCGAGCACTCCGATGGTGCGGGCGTCCGGGCTCATGCGGGCACCTTGGGGGCGGGAAGGTCGGGGGTATCGGAGAGTGCGCCGGCGGCCAGGGCCTCCAGCGCAGGCAGCTCGGCGGTGAAGCAGGCGAACTGCTGGTGTGCGAAGCCGGCGTCGAAGCCGAAACGGCAGCCCTCCAGCATCATCTGCAGGGCGCCGCGGGCCTGGTAGGCGCGGCGGCGCCACAGCGCGTCGGCCGGCAGCGCGGCATCGGCCAGGCAGCGGCCGTAGCCGGCCCAGAAAGCGGTGGGCAGGTCCAGGAAGCCGAAGATCCACTCGGCCGACGGATCGCCGAAGAAGGCGCGTTCGGCGTCCAGCAGCGCACTGATCACCCAGCCGTCCGGGCCCTGACGCACCAGCACATTGCGGGTCCACAGGTCACCATGCACCAGCCGCGGCGCCTCGCCCGGACGCAGGGCAGCGTCGAGCCGGCCACGCTCGCGCCGCAGCCGGGCCTGGAAGTCGTCCAGTCCTGGCACCGCCACGCCCTGTTCGGCGAGGTCGGTGGCCAGACCGTCGACCAGCGCGATGAACCAGGACGACACCGAGCCGTGCGCTGAAGCTGGCGCCGGGAAGCCACAGCGATCCCCGCGCAGCGCGTGCAGGCGGGCGACGAGTTCGCCGTACTGCCGCCACAGGCGCTGCTGGTCGGTGGCGGGGATGCGCGGCAGGACGCTCTCCCACACCTCGCCTGGCCGGCATTCGAAGACGGCCCAGTCGCGCGGCACCTGGCGCCGGCCGGTGTCGAGATGCAGCAGCGCCGGGATCACCTCGCCCAGCGTGCGCAGCAGCGGCAGCACGCTGCACTCGCGCTGCAGCAGCGCGCGCTCGTGGCGCCACAGCCGGGCACCCTCAGGCGGACCCAGGCGCAACACCACCGGGGGGCGCCCGGTCAGATCGAGCCGGTAGCTGGTGTTGAAGTGGCCGCTGCCCATCAGTGCCGCGCAGCTCAGCTCCACCGGCTGGCCCAGCGCCTCGCGACACAGGGCCTGCAACAGGGCGGGCTCCACCTCCTGGCGCAGCACGGGTGTCCGGCGATCGACGGCCACGAAGTGCATGCTCCGGCGCTCCCCTTCGGTCACGCGGCGGCCACGAGGTGCGCGCCGCCCGCGCAGAAGTCCTGCAGCAGGAGGCGCTCCTGCGGTTTCTCGGAGGCGGTCTTCGGAATCTCGGCCAGCACCTGCAGCCAGCTCGGCACCGCGTTGGCCTCCAGCGCCGCGCGGCAGTGCGCGAACACGGTCGCGGCGTCGAAACGGGCAGCGTCCACCGGCACCACCGCGGCCACCAGGTCGCGCTCGCCGGTGGCGCCCGAGGCGGCCGGCACGCCGTAGATGTACACGTCGTCGACCTGCGGGTGCTCGGCCACCACGCGCTCGACCACCGCCGGATTGATGAAATCGCCGTTGCGGCGGATGCCGCCGCCCTTGCGGTAGTCGTAGTACAGCCAGCCCTCGGCGTCGCGGTGGCCCATGTCGCCGCTGCGGTTCCAGCCCGCCACGATCTTGCGCTGCGAAGCCTCGGGGTTGTTGTGGTACTCCACGCGAGCCGCGCTGCCGTCGCCGGGGCGGCAGCAGATCTCGCCGATCACGCCGGGCGAGCATTCGTTGCCGTCGTCGTCGAGCACCTTCATCTGCACGCCGAACACCGGCTTGCCGAACGAGCCCACCGGCCCGTGGCCGGGCGGGTTGCAGGCCATGCCGCCGCCGTCGCTGGCGCCGTAGATCTCGAACAGCTGCACGCCGTAGCGCTGCTCGAAGGCGCGCCACAGCACCGCCGGCATGCCCGAGCAGATGATCAGGCGCACCGGGTTGTCGCCATCGTCGGCGCGCGCGGGCTCACTGTAGATCGCGGTGGCCATGCCGCCCAGCACCGCGAAGGAAGTGCAGCCATACCGGCGGGCGATGTCCCACAGCCGCGACTTGGTGAAGCGCCGGCTGATCACCGCCCGGTAGCCGAACTTCAGCGCCGGCAGCAGTGCGGTGGTCTGCGCGTTGTTGTGGGTGAACGACAGGCCGGTGTAGGGCCGCTCGTCGGCCTGGTAAGCGAAGAGCTGCGCAACGTAGGGCGTGCTCCCCAGGCGCCGGTGGTCGCCGACGATGCCCTTGGGGTCGCCGGTGGTGCCCGAGGTGTAGATGATCTGGATCGGGTCGTCGAGCTGCACATCGGCGGCCTCGACCTCGGGACCGTCGGTGGCCAGCGCCGTGGCGATGTCTTCCACGCCCTCGGCGCCTGCTACCGCAGCCAGCCCCGGCTCGCCGCTGTCGATGGCCAGCAGCCACTGCACCGAGGGCGCCGCGGTGCGCGCGGCCAGCACCTCGGCGAGCGCGTAGTCGGCGGTGATCACGCCGCGGCAGGCCGAGTCGTGCAGCATGAAGGCCAGGCGCGACGCCGGGGTACGCGGGTCGATCGGCACGAACACCGCGCCGAGCAGCGACGCGGCGACCATCGCCTCGACGAACTCGGGGTGGTTGCGCATCACCAGCGCGAAGCGCTCGCCGCGGCCCAGGCCCAGCGCCGCCAGCCGTGTGGCCAGCCGGTTGCCACGGCGCCACAGGTCGGCGTAGGTGCGCACTTCGTCGGGCGTGGCGCCGCCGTCGAGGCTGAAGTGTTCGAAGGTCAGCACATCGCGGTGGGGCTGTTCGGCCGCCTTCAGCGCGATCAAGTCCGACAGGATCAGTTCATTTCGTGTGCGCATGAGCAGCCTTCTCAGCGCACCAGCACTGCGATGTTCATTGCAGCCACTTCGCCGCGGATGCTGCCGCCGCCGTTGTGGGTCAGGCCCACCTTGGCGCCGTTTACCTGGCGCTCGCCGGCACGGCCCTGCAGCTGGCGGGTGATCTCGAAGACCTGCGCCAAGCCGGTGGCGCCCACCGGATGGCCCTTGCGCAGCAGCCCGCCGGAGGTGTTGACCGGGACGCGCCCGCCCAGCCGGGTGTGGCCGTCCCGCAGCAGGGCCACGCAGTCTTCGGGCCGGGCCAGACCGAGGTGATCGTAAGTCAGCAGCTCCGTGATGACCGAGCTGTCGTGCAGCTCCACCACGTTCAGGTCCTCGGGGCCCACGCCGGCGTCGGCGTAGGCTTGGGCGATGGCGAGCGTGGTCACGGTCTCCTCGGCCTGGGGCGGGTGCTCGAAGTACGAGTACACCACGCTGGAGACCAGCCGCACCGGCTTGCGCAGGCCCAGCTGGCGCGCCTTGCGCTCGCTGACCACCACCGCCGCTGCGCCGCCGTCGCCCAGCGGGCAGATCATCGGCCGCGTCAGCGGGGCCGAGACCACCGGCGCGGCCAGCACCTCGTCCACGCTCATCACCTTGCGGAACTGCGCGTTCGGATTCAGGCTGCCGTGCAGCGAGTTCTTGACCGTGACCAGGGCGAAGTCCTC
This sequence comes from Thauera terpenica 58Eu, assembly GCF_000443165.1. Taxonomy (GTDB): domain Bacteria; phylum Pseudomonadota; class Gammaproteobacteria; order Burkholderiales; family Rhodocyclaceae; genus Thauera; species Thauera terpenica. The sequence continues at coordinate 4,871 of NZ_ATJV01000070.1, forward strand.
CAGCGTCGAGCCGTAGGTGGCCATGTGCTCGCGCGCCAGCTCGCCGTAGAAGTCGACGAACATCGAGCGGTTCTGACCCGAGCCCTCGGTGTGGTCGGCCATGAAGCGGTCGCGCTCCTCCACATCCACCGCGCCGCCCAGCGCCGCGTAGCTCACCGCCTTGTTCTCGTGGTAGAGCTTCTCGAAGCCCATCGCCACCACCACGTCGTAGTAGCCGGCCGAGACCATCATCGCCGCCTGGTTCAGCGCGGTGGAGCCACTGCCGCAAGCGTTCTCGATGTTGATGATGGGCACCCGGCCCAGGCCGATGTCGAGGAGCGCGACCTGGCCACGGATCGACTCCTGGCCGGTGACCAGGCCGGCCGCGCAGTTGCCGCTGTAGACGGCCTCCACGTCGCCCAGGCCCAGCCCGGCGTCTGCCAGCGCGGCCAGCACCGGCTGGCCGGCCAGCCATTTCAGGCTCTTGTCCAGGTGCTTGCCGAAGGGCGTCATGCCGACGCCGGCGATCACTGCGTTGAGTCGCATCTCGATTTTCCTCCGCTCAGTCAGAGCATGCCGCTGCGCGGCAGGTTGTAGCGCGCGCGGATGGCCTCGACCTCCGCCTCGCGGCCCGGCAGCGGCGCGGCGACCTGGATCATGCCGCTGGCCTGCAGCTCGGCCGTGACCGCAGGGTCTCGCGGGAAGGGCTGATCATAGCTGTTGAGCTGGAACAGCTGCTCGAACGGCAGGCGCGGGCGCTGGCCGCCGCCGTCGGCGCTTTCCACCGGATAGCCCAGCGTTTGCGCGGCGGCGATGCGGCAGGTGTCGGGCAGCTTGAAGGCCTTGCGGGTGCGCTCCCAGTTGGGCGAGCCCTGCAGGCACATGCCCAAGCCCAGCTCGATGCCCACCAGCGTGGCCTGCGCGATCGCCTGGCCGAGATCCATGTCCACCAGGCCGGGGGCCTTCAACGCATCGGCGCCCTTGGTGAACATCGGCACCAGCGTGCGCTCCAACTCGTCGTGGCGGTCGGGGCCGTAGCCCAGGGCGCCGACGGAGACCAGCTCGCGCAGACGCTGGCCGGCGTCGTTCATCGCCAGCGTCTCGATGTACCAGAGGATCACAACCGGCGCCTGCTGGATCTGGAAGCCGCCCACCGGCGAGGGCAGGCACTCGAGCTGCTCGGCGCTGGCGGTGGCGCGGTTCACCACCAGAGCGCGGGCGGCGTTGTTGTTGCCGAAGTGCGAGGCCAGACGGGCGGCTTCGAGCATCTTCTGGATCTTCCACATCTCCACCGGGCGGTCCGGGTCGAGGTAGCGTAAGGAGCGGCGGGCGCCGATGGCTTGCTGGAGTTCCATGCGTGTCTCCGTGGAGCTAGGGTGAGGGGGAAAGCTGGGCGTCGACCAGGAGCGACGACGCCGGTCGTGAAAAAACGGGGGATCAGAGCCGCGCAGCGGCCATCAGGCTGAGGACGTAGTTCTCGCCGTCCTCGATCATCGAGGTGCGGGCATCGCGGAACAGCTTCTCGACCGGGTACTCGTAGGTGAGGCCGTTGCCACCGAGCATCTGCAGCGCCTCGCTGGCCACCTCGAAGGCGGTCTGGGTGGCGTAGACCTTCACGGTCGCCGCCTTGGCATAGGGCAGCATGCCGCCGGGCGCGGTGGCCGCGGCGATGGACATGCGGCGCACGTGCGAGCGCATCACCTCCACCTTCTGGAACATGCCGAACAGCCGCAGCTTGACCGCCTGGTGTTCGATGATCGGGCGTCCGCCCTGCACCCACTGCCTGGCGTAGTCGCGCGCGCACTCGTAGGCGGCGCGCGCCACACCGACGAGCTGTGCGCCCATGTGCACGTTGGCGCCGGTGAAGAGGGCCTCCCAGATCATCGGGTAGGCCTGCGGGCCCTCGGCGATCAGGAAGCGGCGCGGCACGCGCACGTTGTCGAAGAAGATCTCGCCCTGGTTGAGCGCGCGCTGCCCCAGCTTCTCCAGTGGCTTGCCGCGACTGATGCCGGGCAGGTCCAGCGGCATCATGAAGGCCGCCCCGTCCGCCAGGCCGACCGGCGAATCCTGGAAGCTGGCGAACACCGCACCTGAGCCGGCGATCGTGCCGCAGGACACCCAGGCCGACTTCTGGCCGTCGAGCACATAGTCGTCGCCGTCGCGCCGCACCTTCAAGGTGGGCTTGATGCGGGGGTCGCGGTAAGCCGGTTCGGTGAAGGCGACGTGGTCGCTGCCGTGCGAGGGCTCCGTGACGGCCAGGCAGCCCAGTTCGTCGCGGGCGGCGAAGAACTCCGCCAAGTCCTGGCGGCCGAACGACGCGGCGAAGGTCGGCATCATCTGGTGCAGTGCACAGGTGACGAACAGGCCCACGTCGCCGGCGGTCAGCTCCTCCAGCACGATACAGTGCAGCAGCGCGTGCTGCGCCGGACTCAGATCCGGCGCGGCGATGCTGGCGCCACCGCCGAAGCCCAGCGCCTTGTACCGGGCCAGCACGTCCCACAGCTCGGAACCGGGGGCGATCGCCTGCTCGGCCGACAGCCGGTCCAGTCGGGCGCCAGCGGGTCGCAGCACCTCCGTGGCAAAGCGCCGGCAGGTGTCACGGATGGTGCGCATTTCGTCGGTGACGCCGACATCGTTGTCCAGATCGTCCATGGTCTCAACGGGCCCCGGTAAACGTGATGAAGGAGAAGTGACTTGATTTCAGCATCAATTGATCAGCAAGTCAATTAACTTCCAGCATAAATTGATCAGTGGGTTAATTAACGACGAACCTCGGACATTCCCGTATCCGAACGGACGATGCAGCGTCAGGTCACCGAGGGCGGCACGCGCATCAGGCCGCCGCGCAGCATGCGCTCGAAGGTGCGCATGCTGCGCGCGAACTCCTCATGCGACGCTACCTCGCCGTGCATGCCGGCGAGCCGGGTCATGCAGGCCGAGAGCACCCTCACACCGGCATCGATGTCGACGTCCGGGTCGAGCTCACCGCGGCGATGAGCGCGTTCGAGCAGCTCGCGGAACAGCATCGGGAAGGCTTCGCTGCCTTCGTCGCGGCTGATCCTGAGTTCCGGGTGTCGCAGGATCTCGCCTACGGCCAAGCCGGCAAAGCGCATCACTTCGGGCCGCTGCCCGGCGAATTCGATGGCCCGCTCCACCCCCAGGCTCAGCTGCTGCATGCTGGGGGCGTCGGGCGCCTCCAGGGCGCTGGCTCGGTAGAGATCGAGCAGCTTGAGGTTGACATCCATGACCGCCGCGCGGAACAGCGCTGCCTTGTCATCGAAGTAGTGGTACAGCAGGCTGCTGGTCACCCCGGCGAAAGCGGCGATCTCGCGGTTCGTCGTGGTGGCGTAGCCACGCGCCGCGAAGCAGTGGATCGCGGCATCCACGATGGCCTGGCGCATGTCGCCGAGCTGTTCATCGGCCGGAGGTCGGCCAGGCCCGCGCTGCCTGCGCGGTTTGACGGCGTTCGTTCTTGATGCGGTGAGCATGGTGCGCTGAGCCTCGCGTTGGGGGGCTGCGGGATGGTTTGGACGAGTATGGATTGCAAGCCGGAACCCCAGGCTGCAGCTTAGCGGATCGTGGCCGGGCGTGCCTTGATGACTACCTCCAGGCGATCCGCGCGCGCCCCGGTCAGCTGCCGCACCAGGGAGATCCTGCCGTGATCCACATGGCCGGCGGTGGCGACGATCATGTCAATGCCTCCGGCAAGGCGATCCACTGCACGAGAAAATCGCCTTCGCTTTCCAGGCAGCGGCAATCCAGCAGCAGGCGGCCACTCGAGAGGCGCCCGATGATGGGTAGCGGCAGGCCACGCAGCGCTGCTGCCAGGCTGCGCAGCTCGCCGTCATCGCCCGACAAGGGCGCGATCTCGAGGGCGGCGCTGGGCAGGGTCTCCACTGGCAAGGCGCCGCTGCCGATCAGGCTGTGACAGGGCACCACCGTGAGCCGGAAGCGCGCGCCCAGCGCCGCAGCGATGGCTGGCTGCACACGCCTGGCCTGAGCCTCGATGTCAGCCAGCGGCCGGGTCAGCAGGCGCAGGGTGGGCAGACGCTCCTTGAGCGTGGCGGGATTGCGGTAGAGCTTGAGGACTTCGGCCAGGGCCGCGAGATTGAGTTTGTCGAGGCGCAGCACCCGCTTCAAGGGATTCTTGCGGATGCGCTCGATCAGCTCCCTGCGCCCGGCGACGATGCCGCACTGCGGCCCACCCAGCAGCTTGTCGCCGCTGAAGGTGATCACGTCCGCGCCCTGGGCCACGGTGGCGGCCACGGTGGGCTCGGCGGGCAGGCCGAGGGCGGCGAAATCCACCAGGCTGCCGCTGCCCATGTCCACCACGAAGGGTAGCCTGCGCTCATGCGCCAGGGTGGCCAGGGCTTTTTCATCCACGCTGTGGGTGAAGCCCTCGACGCGATAGTTGCTGGTGTGCACCTTCATCAGCAAGGCCGTGTGCTCGCCGATGGCACCCGCGTAGTCCTTCAGATGGGTGCGATTGGTGGTGCCCACCTCCACCAGGTGACAGCCGGCGCGGGCCATGATCTCGGGCACCCTGAAGGAGCCGCCGATCTCCACCAGCTCCCCGCGAGAGGTGGGCACTTCGCGCCCCAGAGCCAGGGTATTGAGGACGAGGAAGATCGCCGCCGCGTTGTTGTTGACCACGGTGGCCGCTTCGGTGCCGGAGAGCTCGCAGATCAGGGCTTCGACGTGCTTGTCGCGCTCTCCGCGCTTGCCCTGGGCCAGATCGAATTCCAGGGTGGATGGAGCCGTGGCCACCGCCACCATGGCCGCCACCGCCTCAGCGGGCAGCAGGGCACGGCCGAGGTTGGTGTGGAGCACGGTGCCGGTGAGGTTGAACACCGAGCGCAAAGTGGGCTGGTGACGAGCCTGCAGTTCAGCCTCCACGCGCTGGCTGAAAACCTCGTCGGCGACCAGCGCCGGACGGCCGTGATCGAGTTGCTGCCGCAGTTGCGCCTGCACGCCGCGGATTGCCCGACTGACCTCGCCATGACCATAGCGCGCGACAGCGTCACTCATCTGCTGCAGCATGGTTTCGACTGAGGGTAGGGCTCGACGCGGGTCCGGGGCCGGCATGGGGGCGTTCATGGCTGTGCGGTATCTCCGTCCCTGATCGGCGCGCCTGTTGCGGCCACCTTTTTTCTGGCCAAACCGCGGAGGCACTTGCTGGAGGTGCTCGGCCAGAATCTGCTCTGCAGCGAGTATATCGCCCACAAGCTCAAGTTCGAAGCCCAACTGAATGAGGATGTGGACAGGCCTTGCCGCCACCGCAAGCCATAGCCACAACTGCCGCCCCCGACGCGTTACGATCTGCAACGAGCTTGGCTCTCCACTGAACAAGCTGCAGCCCTCCCTGGATCAGGAACGCAGCGCTGAAATACGCATTGCTGAAGGAGATGATGATGACCGCGAAATCGCCACAAGGCGCCTTGGATATTGAGGATGGCCTTGTTTCAGGACGCCTCTGGGACGAGTACTGCGACGCGATCAAGCGCGTTGGCCGCCACCTGTTGAGGCCGGAGGCCCCCCGTGACGCTTTCAACCAGGCCGAGGGCGTGCGCTATCTGACAAGGATGGTGCGCGCCGGGCTCGAATTGATGGTGGAAGCGGGCACACCCGAATTCCCACGCTTTTCCGACCCTGCCGGCGGTTTCATCAAGATCGGCGGCGACAACCCCGACAACCTTTACCTCAGCACCCCGATCAGCGGCGAGCTGGAATACCGCATTCACGGCCAGCGCGGCGACGCACCGACGATCAACTTCGCGACCAAGAACGGGGGCTACCAGAAGCCGGGGGCCAAAATGCTGGGCACGGGCTTTCTCGACGGACGTGAGCTGGAAGTCGATGAAGGCGGGAATTTCGAGATCCTGGTCTCGGCCAGGCGCCCGCCATCAGGAAACTGGTTGCCGATGGAGCCCGACAGCAATCTGCTCCTCATCCGTCAGACCTTCCACGACCGGCGCAGCGAGCACGCCGCACAGCTGCACATCGAGCGCCTCGGCAGCACCGACGCCCCGCCAGCGCTGGACCCCCAGGCCTTCGTGGGCCAGCTCATGGCCGCAGCCCGCTACACCGAAAACACGGTGAAGCTGTTCACCGACTGGGCAGCGCACTTCAAGCGTGAACATCACAACACGCTGCCCCTGGGCGAGCAGAGCATGTTCCAGGCTGCGGGCGGCGACCCCAACATCACCTACTACCACGGCTACTGGGAGCTCGCCGACGACGAGGCCATGGTGATCGAGGCCAGCCTGCCACCCTGCGAGTTCTGGAACTTCCAGGTCGATAACTTCTGGATGGAGTCGCTCGACTACCATTGCCAGCGCATTCACCTGAATTGCCATGGCGCCCGCCTCAACCCGGACGGCAGCGTCACGATCGTGGTCGCGCACCGCGATCCGGGACATCCGAACTGGCTCACCACCGCTGGCCACGCGCTGGGCACCAGCCTGTTCCGTCTGATCGGGGCGCAAGACAGGCCTGCGCAGATCAAGGTCCGGATCGTCAACTTCGATACGCTGACGGGAGGGCGCGAGCATGGATCTCAAGCTTGACGCCCTGCTGAACGAAGCGAGCCGTCGCGCTGACGGACTGAGCGATTTCGGCGATGAGCGCTTCCGCGCGCCGGCGCAGGTACTGCTCGACGCCATGAACCGCGAGGGCGGACTATCTGCGGCCGGACGCCAGATCTGGCATTCACGCCTGGTCGAGCTGCTCAGGAATCGCCTGCTGATGGAGCAGTTCTTCAAGCTTCATCCCGAGATCGAAGACGAAGAAATCGGCGGCCCCATCGTCATCGTCGGCCTGCCGCGGACGGGCACCACCTTGCTGCAGCGCATCCTCGGCTGCGACCCCCGCTTTCATTCCATGTTCTATTGGGAAACGCGCTTTCCCGCGCCCCTGACCGAACCCGGCACGCCCGGCCCAGACCCCCGCATCGCCCTGGCCGAAGCGGAAACACAGGCCATGATCGCGGCCAACCCTGCGCTGCTCTCCATTCATCCGCTCGACGCGCGCGAGGCCGACGAGGAGGGCATGCTGCTTGAGCATTCCTTCCAGAGCTTCTTTGATTGCTATGCCGACATCCCGAGCTACACGCAGTGGATGTGGAGTCACGATCAGCAAGCCGCCTACGAGCATCTCCAGCGCATGCTGCGCTTCATTCAGTGGCAAAAACGTCTGCGCGGAGAGGTGGGCCGTGACTGGGTGCTCAAGACCCCTCATCACCTGCGCCAGCTCGACGTCCTGCTCAAGGTCTTTCCCAAGGCGCGCGTGATCCAGACCCATCGCGATCCACTGCAGACCATCCCCTCCATCGCCAGCTTCATCTACAACCTGTGGAAAATTCACATGTCGCAGCCGGACCCGTTACGGGCCGGTCGCCAGTGGTCTGCAATCTGGGCGCGCGGAATCGAACACAGCATGGCCGTGCGCAATGAAATGCCGGCGGAGCGCTTCTTCGATGTCTGGTTCTCCGACACCCTGGACAAGCCGCTCGAGGTCGTCAGAAGCATCTACGACTATCTGAACATCAGCTTTCCTGCGGACACCCGGGAGCGCATGCAGACCTATCTCGACGCGCACAGCCGTGAGAAACGCCCGGTGCACGAGTACGGCCTCGGGCACTATGGCCTGTCCGAGGAGCAGATCAAGGCCGACTTCGCAAGTTACCGGGAACGTTACGTCCTGCACCGCAGCCGCTGAAACCCGAACACGACAATGAGAGGTACTACATCCATGTTGCTCAAGAACAAAGTCATCATCATCTCCGGCATTGGTCCGGGCCTGGGCGTCAAACTGGCCATCGAGGCGGCGCGCGAGGGCGCGCGCGTCGTCATCGCCGCGCGCACCCAGGCCAGTCTCGACGACGCCGAAGCACGCATGCTCGAAGTCGCACCGCAATGCACCGTGCTCAAGCAGACCACCGACATCACCGTCCCCGACCAGTGCCGACGCCTCGCACAGCGCGCGCTGGAGCGCTTCGGGCGTATCGACGGCCTGGTCAACAGCGCCTTTCTGCACGGCGGCCCCGCGCGGCTGGGCGAGGGCAGCCTGGACGAGCTGCGCGCAGTCTTCGAGACCAATGTGCTGGGCACATTGAACATGACGCAGGCGGTGGTTCCGGCGCTGAAACAAGGCGGCGGGGGCGCCATCGTCATGGTCAACACCATGGCCACGCGCCTGGCGAACGACTTCGAAGCGGGCTACGCCGCATCCAAGGGCAGCTTGAGCACAGCGGCCAAGTACCTGGCCCTTGAGCTCGGCCCGCACAACATTCGCGTCAACAGCCTGCTGCCCGGCTGGATGTGGGGCGTCCCCGTGCAGGGCTATGTGAAGCACGCGGCCAGAACCGAAGGCGTGACCGAGAAGGCGGTCATCGCACGCATCGCCGCGAACATCCCGCTCGGCCGCATCATCAGGGATGAGGAGTGTGCCCGTGCCGCGCTCTTCCTCGTCTCCGACCATGCAAGCGCGATCACCGGCGCTCAGCTCGACGCCAATGGTGGCCAGTTCATGGCGGGTTGAAATCGGGCAGACAGACTCGATGTGAGAGCTCGAGAACGCAATTGAAAAGGCCCGCAGTGCGTAACACACTGCGGGCCTTTGGCTTCCATGGGCGAGAAAGCCTCAGAAGGTGTACTTCACCACCATGGACAGCTGATCACGGTCGGTCAGCTGACGATTCTTGACTGAATCGAGGCTGGCATCGCCAAAATAGCCCAGGTAGGTCAGGCCGATCTGCAGGTTGCGCCGGTAAGTCATCGTCGCGCCCACGCTCAGGCGGTGATCACCCTCACCCATGCCCAGGTTGCCCTGCAGCGTACGGCCCTTGAGCTGACGCGAGTAGCTGATCGGCACACCCAGTTCCCAGTTCTCGATGATGCCCGGGTAGGTCAGACTGAGCGTCGAGGCAAAGGCCAGGCCATAGCTGCCGAAGCTGAGCGAGTCAGACGCAAGCGTAGGAACGAGACCCAACGAAGTATCACCAGTGGCACCCGGCACGCGTCGTGCGTCGGGGTTACGCACGTCCGTATAAGCCAGCTCCGCAAGGAAATTGGCCTGCGGTGCGAGGAAAGTCCGTCCGAGGTTGATGAAAGTGTTGACGTTAGTCTGAAGTACGTCGGCCTTGGTAGCCGTAGGAATAGGAGTTGCGCCTGCAGGTCCCAAACGTGTCTTCACCAGCGCTGGCGCATCCTTGCGGTAGGAAACTTCCGCTCCGAGCGTCGCAATCCCCAAGCTGGTGCTGAAGGTCGCACCGAGCATCTTGATGTCTTCAAAGTAGCGATGGCGGAAGTTTGGGGCCCTGGGATTAGAGACATAGTCGATATCGACCATCGGCGCGCGATCATGGTAGTTCAGGTAGATCAGGCCGACTTCGGTTTCATCGGTCACCCGATACTTCGCACCCACACCCCACTGCCCAGTCTTGCCCGGAGCTTCATCCTGGGCACGGGGCGTCGTGCACACACGCTGACCGCCGATCATGGCATATCCGAGGCAGCTTGCCCCCGGGCCGACAATGTCCGAGGTGCTCATGAACGAGCCGGGCGCGTTGACGATCGTCTTGTGCCAGTTGTATTGAACGTGCGCCATCAGCGACAGCTTGTCGGTGGCTTCGTACAGCATCGAGATCTGGTCTTCCGGCAGCAACTGATCCTTCACCTCGGTACCGGGCACACCCGCCTTGGTGCCGTCGGCAGGCCCTTGCGCACCTGAGATACCCGGAATGAAGAGGGTCTCGCCCCAGGAAACCACGTGCTTGCCCAGGCGCAGGGTCGCACGCCCCTGATCACCGACGTCAAATGAAGTGTAGCCATAGACGTCCAGCAAGCGACTGTAGCCCCCGTGGTAACGCTTGGTGTCGCTCGAGAAGCGATTTGCCGGGCCACTCTTGTTCGGGTAGGTGGCGACGCTGTTGTCGTTGCTGCTGTGATACACATCATCGTAGAAGGTACTGGCCGACACGATGAAGCCGGAGGCCCCCTTCTTGAAATGCGTGTCAAGCAACAGGCTGACGCGGTTCGATGTGAGCGCGCCCTTGTCGAAGTTGTTGTTGCCGTCGTTGCCCGAAGCATTGCCAGCCAGCAGCTTGTCTCGGCCTTCCAGGCGGGTGGACAAGGTGTAGGTGGAGGTCAGGCGTGACTCGAACACCGCGCCATTGGCAAACTCGACCGCCTCGAAGGCCATCGCCGGCGCCATCGCGCCCATCCCGATCACGGCCAGCGCGATGGGCTTGATCTTCTTGTGCAGCTTCATGATTACTTCCTCAAAGTCGATGTGATCACTGGCCCATGGCGCGCAGCGCGGCGGGGGTATACATGTCCGGGGTCAGACCACCGGCATTGAGAACGTAGGCCTTTTCGCGCTCCTGGATGAGGTTGAAACCGACATAGGTGCCCGAGTTGAGGTCGTGATAGAACGAGGTGCCCGCCTGCCAGGCATTGAGGTCGAATGCGTAGTAGTGGTTGATGAAGGCGTGCTGCCACAGCTCACCGCGGGTGTCGTAGTAGTCACCCACCGAGGCATGCCAGTTGTCTTCGTCAATGAACATCACGCGCTTGCCGTAGGCGTGGCGATAGCCTTCCTTGAGCGAACCTTCGAGCACCCACACGCGGTGCAGCTCGTAGCGCAGCAGGTCGGGGTTGGCGTGACCCTTTTGCAGCATGTCGGCGTACTTCACGTTCTTGCTGTGCAGGCGATAGGAACTGGCCGGGATGTACATTTCCTTCTTGCCCAGCAGCTTCCACTCATAGCGACTCGGGTCGCCGTTCATCAGACGGTCCTGATCGATCGTCATCTTGCCCGAGGTGGCGCCCATGGGCGAGTCGAAGCCGTAGGTGGGCAGCTGGCGCACGCGGCGGGTGCCCGGATCATACTGCCAGGCCAGGCGCTTGTTCCGGGCAAAGTTGACCGGCTCCTGCGACCCAGTGAAGCTGCCGCGGTCGCGCTCGGGCAGCAAGGTGCCCGACAGCGAATAGGCCATCAGCCCTTCCATCGGCTTGCCGATTTGATCCGGCGAAGTGACGACGTTGAGGTTCTTGTTGATCTGGCGACCCCAGGTGATGGCGCCGTCCGAGCCGATGTCGGCGATGTCGCGCACGATTTCCTCGGTATAGGCGCGGTAGGGGAAGTTCATGTTGGCCAGGACTTCCATCGGTGCCTTCGGAATCGGGAAGCCGATCGAGCCCTTGTAGCCGGTATACCCCAGCCCGTCATCGATCAATTCAGCTTCAAGAGCGTTCTTCTTGGCAATCTCGCAGATCTGATCCGGGTAACGGAAGTCCCGGTGGGTCTGATAGACCGGGATACGGAAGGTATCCGGGAAGCGCTTGAACATGGCCTGCTGACCCGGGCTCAGCTTGTCGGCGTACTGAGCCATGTTGGCCGCGGTGATCTGAAACAGCGGCTTTTCTTCCGGATAGACATCGACCGGATGCTGGCCGACGTGCAAGGTGTATTCAACGTGGGGGGGCTTGCCCAGCCACTTGCCGGAGAAGGCGGGAATGCTGCCATCGGCGTTGCCAGCGACTTCGGCGCCGACGCAGGTCAGCTCCTTGCCCAGTTTGGCCGCTTCAGCTTCGCTCACCTTGGCCATCACGGTGCTCGTCATCAGTGACAACGCAATCGTCGTCATGACCGGTACCCAGACGCGGGTTTTAATCATTTAAATCTCCTTATTGGCGGGCATTGGTCTCCCCCGATTTATGCAGCAAACTCGACATCGAGAGCGTGTGATCTCCCTCCATCACCCCTCGATATCGGCTTGCATTATTTTGTTACCGTTGCAAGCGGCACATCGTCCGATAGGACTAAGTCGGCGATCGACTCAGGCACTTCTACCCCACCGCGCTCATTCACACCCGGGGTGAAGCTCATCCACGCGAGCCGCGCAGATGAAATCCTTGCGCGACAGCCCCGCGCAGTCATGGGTCGTATACTCGACGCGGCAGCTACCGTAGCGCACGACCAGCACCGGGTGGTGGTCGCAGCCGTGGGCAACCCCGGCCACCGCATTCACAAAGGCCATCGTGTGGTGGTAGTCGGCAAACGCAAAGTCGCGCACCAGCCGCCCACCCTCCCGCCGCCACGCCGGCACCTGATCCAGCAGCGCGCCGATTTCGGTCTCGCTCAGCGCGGCCGCAAGCTGCCCACGACCGCAAGGCTCTTGTGCCAGTGTCACCATGGCATTGCCCTCCTGACGACAATGGCCACGAGTGGCCATGGGGGGATCAGCTCAGCTGCCCATCGACAAAGGCACTGCGCAGCTGGCGCTTGAGCAGCTTGCCCGCCGGATTGCGCGGCAGCGCCTGGGTGACGACCTGCACCACCGCCGGCACCTTGTAAGCTGCCAGATGCGCGGCGACATGCGCGCGCACCGCTTCGGCATCGAGCGTGCAGCCCTCGCCCACCGACACCACGGCTGCCACCATCTCGCCCATGTCCTCGTCCGGCACGGCGAACACCGCTGCCTCGAGCACATCGGACAATTGCAGCAGGCAGGATTCGACCTCGGCGGCAGCGATTTTCTCGCCACTGCGGTTGATGACGTCCTTGATGCGATCGACGATGAAGAGGAAGCCTTCGTCATCCAGGTAGCCCACGTCGCCGCTGCGGAACCAGCCCTCGCACATGGCCGCCGCCGTGGCGTCCGGATCGCGCCAGTAGCCCTGCATGATGGTCACCCCGCGCAGCCACACCTCGCCCTGCTCCCCGATGGGCAAGGACTGACCCATGGCGTCTGCGATGCGCACATCGATGATGGGCGAGAGCACGCCGGCGCTATGCGGTTTGTAGGCAAACAGGGTGCCGGAAGCGGCAGCGCCGACACCGTTGGTCTCGGTCAGGCCGAAGCCGACGCCTGACAGCGAATTCGGACGCCGGCGCTGCAATTCGTCGATCACGCGCTGGAACAATCCCGCCCCGCCAAAGCCCAGGCCCGACAGGGTGCCGGTCAGCGCCGGGTCATCGAAGCCGGGCTGCGCAAGCAACTGCATGACCATGGACGGCGCGCCGTTGAACTGCGTGATGCGCTCGGCCTGAATGACCTCGATCGCCTGCACAGGATCCCAGCGGCTGACAAACACCAGACGGCGGCCGTTGCGCAGCGCGCTGAGCAATTGCGCATGCAGGCCGCTGACATGGAACAGCGGCACCGCGGTCAGCGTGGTCGGCGGCAAGCCGCGTGCCATCAGCGCCGCGACGGCCTCGGGCGAAGTCAAGGCCGACAGCGCGCCGATGAAGTCGATGTTGAACAGCGCCTGACACACACTGCGCTGCGATGAGAGCGCGCCCTTGGCGCGGCTGGTGGCGCCAGAGGTGAACAGGATCAGGGCGGGGTCATCGGGTCCGAGTTCGGGCAGCACCGGCGGCTCGGCAGCCTGACTGACCACGGCCTGGTAGTCGGCAGCGCCTGCCGGCAGCTCGGTCGCGCCCACGCACAGAATGCGGCAACCCGCGACCCGGGTGTCGCCGCCGATACGCGTAAGACGGTCGCTGTCGCAGGCGAACACGCAAGGCTCGACATCGGCCAGCGCCGCATGCAGCTCCTCGCCCAGCCCGAAGCTGTTGAGCGGGGCCGGCACCGCGCCGATGAGGCCGGTCGCGACCAGCACCACCGCCCACTCGGGGCGGTTGCGCATGGCGATGGCGACACGATCACCGGGTTTCACGTCCCAGGCACGCAGCTGCGCGGCTACCGCATCGACCTCGGCGAAGAAGCGATCGAAGGTCCAGGTCTCGCCCAGATAGCTGATGAAGGGCTTGTCACCGTGCGTGCGCGCGCTCGACAGCAACTCGGGCAAGGTGCGAAAGGCATTGCGATACACCCGCAGCGCGCGCCCATCCACGACCTCCTCGGCGAGCTCGAACGGCGCGCCGGGGGCTGTGAGCTGGGCGCGAATCTTGTGGGCAAGTTCAGAAAGCTGGGACATCAATCACTCCTAAGAATCAGTTTGCAAGGCTGAAGCGATACAGCCCGTCATCATCCAGCACACGCCTCACCTCGCCCGCATAACGCAACCAGGACAGATGAGCAATGGTCTCGCCCAGCGCCATCATGTCTTCGACAGCACTGCGCACCTTGGGAAATTGCCTGATTTTGGTCTCGAACGCGGTGGCCGAGCCCACCTCGCGCAGATAGCTGCGCACGATCTCGAACTGCTGCGCGTGATGCGCATGCAACTCGGTCACGCGCGGGAGAAGACCACGAAATACGCGTTCATGCGAGGGCAGCACCAGCGTATCCGGCGCCAGGGCGGCGAGTCGATCGAGCGACTCGAGCCACAGCTGCAGCGGATTGGCCTCGGGCTCCATGTCGGTCACCAGCACGTTCGAGGTGATGCGTGGCAACAACTGGTCGCCGGCAATGAGCAGACGATCGTTCTCGCAATACAGGCAGGCGTGCTCGGGGGAATGCCCCTCGCCGATCACCACTCGCCAGTCGCGCCCGCCGATGTTGAGCACCTGGTCTTCGCGCAGCCGGTTGAAGGCGTTCGGTTGCGGCGGCATGAAAGGGTCGCGGCGCAACTTGGCGAACATCTCCTCGATACGGGCAAGTGGCATGCCCGCGCGCAGATAGAACTGTATCAAGGACTCGGGCAAGGGCTCGGGCAGGGGTCCGCCCAGGGTGCGCATGGTGAAGTACTCACCATAGGTCATGTACAAGGGCACATTGAAGCGTTCGGTGAACCATGCTGCCAGCCCGGCATGATCATAGTGAAAATGGGTGCAGATCAACCCCTTCAGCGGCAAGCCCTCGAAGTGGCGGTCGACGATGGTTTCCCACAGCGCGCGCGAGTTCGCCAGATTGAGCCCGGTGTCGACGACAAACCAGCCATCGGTGTCGCGCAGCAGATAGACGTTGATGTGGTCGAGCTGCATCGGCATCGGCTGGCGTGCCCACAGCACGCCAGCCGCCAGGGTGACGACTTCGCCATCGGGCTGGGGCGGGACGAAGGGAAACTCGATCTGGCGCCCGGCGTCAGGCACTGCCGCTGCGGCGGGCAGACTGGTTGCGGCCATGGGGTCTCCGTCATTATGTATTGTTAGAGCCTTACCTTATGCGGGGCCGTTTCGTCCGGACACGTCCAAAAGGACGATGTCTGCAAAGGACACCGCACCGACGATGCAAGGCCATCGTCCGAATAAGGGATGTGGATCAACGCAGCACTCGACAAAATCGGTAAGAATCAGGGTCATTGCCGTCGTTTTTGCTGTTCCTGGCCCGATGAATCGCATACAGACTCATTACGAAGAGGAGGCCCCCCCATGGCCACAACAAAAGACTATCGCCTTGGTGAATTCACCTTTCCGCGCGGCTGGTTCATGATCGCGGAAGCGTCCGAGCTCGACACTCACAAGCCCCTTTCGGTGCGCTTCTTCGGCCAGGATTTCGCACTCTACCGTGGCCGCGAAACCGGCAAGGTGGTGTTGCTCGACGCCTACTGTCCGCACATGAAGACGCACCTTGCCGCACCCAACACCACCTCCTACGTCGTCATCGACGGCGGTGGCTCCAACGTCGAGGGGGACGACATCCGCTGCCCCTACCACGGCTGGCGCTTTGGCGCCGACGGCAAGTGCAACGACATCCCCTATCACGAGGGTCAGATCCCGGCCGCCGCGAAGGTCAAGTCGTGGACGGTGGTCGAGAGCCTGGGCGCGATCTGGGTGTGGTACGACCCCGAAGGCGGCGAGCCGGAATGGGAGCACCCCAGCCTCAAGGAATGGGACGATCCGTCCTGGGTGCGCTGGAAGTTCGATCACCTCGGCATCCTCAACCAGCACCCGCAGGAAGTCATCGACAACATCTGTGACTACGGCCACCTGAGCCCGATCCATGGCTCGACCGTGCAGAAGTATGAGAACGAGTTCCAGGGCCACCACGCCATTCAGCGCCAGTGCGGCCCGCACCGCACCCTGGTGGGCGAAAACGGCGTCAGCCCGGTGCTATCCACGGTCACCGTCTATCACGGTCCGGGCGTGCTGATTTCGCACCTTGGTGGCCTGTACGAAGCCGTGCTGTTCATCACCCACACCCCGGTCGAGGACGGATCGATCAAGGTCTGGCATGCCCTGCTCGTCAAGTCACCCAGCGGCAGCGCAGTGACCACCCGCACCGACATGATCGCCGCCCGTCAATTCCAGGAGTCCAGCCGCCTCGCCTTTGCGCAGGACTTCGAGGTGTGGACCAACAAGGGCCCGTGCCTGAACGGTCTGTTCATTCCCAGCGACGGCCCCTTCATGAAGGCGCGCATCTGGTACAAGCAGTTCTTCAACCCGCGCGCCAAGAAGCACGAATACCTCGAGCAGTGCGAAGGCTTCTACGTGCCCAAGGGCATCGCGCCCTTCACTGACGACGCGCCCGCAGCAGCCTGAATCTGCCGCGCGCCACCCGGTGTGAATGCGGTCTGTCCTTGCGGACAGGCCGTATTTTTTCTGTCAGCGCCCCCTTCCAACGCTCGCGCTCACGCATGGCGTCGGTCGTCGACGCCATGCAGCAACCCGGAGCAGACAATGAACTTTGCACAAATCGCACCCTGGGTCGGACTCATCGGTCTGATCGGACTTGCCGGACTGGCGGGCATCCGCAAGCCCGCGCTCAAGACCCAGCCCGGCGCCCTCATTCGCCTGCTGGGCATCGCCGGTCTGGCCGGCATCAGCGGCTTCTGGATCGAGGGCGCAGGCGCAATGGGCGCTTTCGGCGCGCTCGGCCTGTGGAACCATCAATCCCCCACGCTCGCGCTATGGGGCAAGCTGGGCTGGGCGGGCGTGGTCGGCGTGCCTTTCGCCATCGCCGCCCTCATGTGAACAGGCAGGCCGTGGGCTCGGCCCACGGCACCGGCACGCGCTGCGCCCTACACACGCAAGGTCTTGAGCAAGCGCGCATGGAGCTGCTTGGGGTAAGGCCGCGCCAGGCCCAGCGCCTTGCGCGGATCCCACCAGCCGCTGCGATACAGCGTGCGCGCATGGCTGAACTCGGCAAAGCCCTCACGACCGTGGTAGGCGCCCATGCCCGAAGCACCAATGCCGCCAAACGGCGCATCGTGCGCGGCCACGTGCATGATCACGTCATTGATTGCGACTCCGCCCGAGACCGTGCTGCGCAACACGCGCTGCTCCTCGTCACGATCGCTGCCGAAGTAGTACAGCGCCAGCGGCCGCGGCCCCGCATTGATGCGATCGATCGCTTCGCTCACATCTGCGTAGCACTCCACCTGCAGCACGGGACCAAAGATCTCCTCCTGCGCCAGCATGCTGTCCGCAGGCGCATCGACCACCAATCGCAGCGGCAAGCGCGCATCGGCAGCCGGCAGGCCCGCGCCGCAATCGACGATGCGCCCACCACGCGCGCGCGCATCGTCCACATACGACTCGATGCGCATTTGATGGCGCTCATTGATGATGGCGGTCAGCGCCGCCACGCCATCAGCGGGCGGAAACATCTGACGGTGAGCCTCCTGGCAGGCGGCCACGAACGGTTCGAGCAGCTCTTGCGCGACATACACGGTGTCGGGGCTGACGCAGATCTGGCCACCGTTCATCGCCTTGCCTTCGACGATGCGCTGCGCCGCCAGGCGAATATCCGCGCTACGACCAATGATCACCGGCGACTTGCCGCCCAACTCCAGCGTCACCGGCACCAGGTGCTCGGCTGCTGCCCGCATCACACGCACGCCAGTGGCCGAGCTGCCGGTAAGCACCATGTGATCGAAGGCCAGCGCACTGAAGTCACTCGCCAGGCCGGCATCGCCAGTAAACACCGCCACCTCGTCCGCAGCAAAATAGGCCGCGATCGTCTGCTGCAGCAGCGCCGATGTACGCGGCACCAGCTCGGACGGCTTGATCATCGCGCGATTGCCTGCCGCCAGCACGAAGCCCAGTGGCGCCAGCGTGGTGAATAGGGGTACGTTCCAGGTGCCGAGCACACCGACCACACCCTTGGGGATATGACTCACCTCAACGCGCGCGCCGAACAGATTGAACGGAAACACCCCCTTGCGGCGCTCGGGCTTCATCCAGCCGCGCAACTGAGCACGCGCATACTTGACCGAGTTGAAGCTGGACATGACATCGTTCATCAAGGACGCATCACGCGGCCGACCGCCAAAGTCCGCGTCGAGCGCGGTACAGAAATCGTCGGCACGCTCGCGCAGAAGGTGCAGCAGGCGCGTGAGGCGGTCGATGCGCAGTGCGGCATCGGGCGCACCGCCTTGGGCTTGCGCCAGCTTCATCGCCGCCAGGGTGGCCTGCAAGGCGGCCTCATCGCTGTGCTTCATGTTTGTCATCCTCGCGCTGCCAGCGCGGCAAAAACCTTGAGCACGATCAGGCACGCGCCGCGCGCACGAACTCGGCCACACGCTCGCCGATCATGATCGCGGTGGCATTGGTGTTGCCGGAGATCAGCCGCGGCATCACCGAGGCATCGGCCACGCGCAGACCATCGACGCCGCGCACCGCCAGCCGGGTATCGACCACCGCGGCCTCGTCCTCGCCCATCCTGCAGGTGCCCACCGGATGGTGGCCGGTGGAGCCGGCACGGCGCGCATAGTCGATGAGCTGCTCGCGCGTGCTCGCCGAACTACCCGGATAGACCTCACTGGCCGTGATCGCGGCCAGTGCTGGCGCGGCTGCGATGCGGCGCGCCCACGCCATGCCCGCCAGGGTGGTGTCGATGTCGTCGGCGGTGGTGAGGTAATTCATCTGCAACAAAGGCCGCGCCGCCGCATCCGCCGACGCCAGCGCCAGCCGGCCGCGCGAACTGGGCCGGCACACATTGGGTGCCAGGGTGTAACCGGGGAAGGGGTGCAGCGCCTTTTTCACGCCTTCGAGCTCACCCGACAGCGGCAGCAGGTGAAACTGCAGGTCGGGGCGCAGCAGCTCGGGCCGGCTGCGCAGGAAGATGCCGACCTCGGCCGCCGGCATGGTCATCGCGCCGCGCTTGCGCAGCAGGTAGTTCAGCACCTCGAGCACCACCCGCATGCCGCCCAGACGCTGGTTCATCGACGCCTGGCCGTCCTTGAGCCGCCACATCAAGGGCACCACCAGATGGTCCTGCAGGTTGGCACCCACCTGGGGCGCATCCACCTTCAGCGCAATGCCGTGACGGGCGAGCTCGGCGGCAGGGCCGATCCCCGACAGCATCAATATCTGCGGCGAGCCGATCGCCCCCGCGCACAGCAGGACCTCGGCACGCGCACGCGCGACGCGCTCCTGCCCATCCACCCGATAGCGCACGCCGAGCGCACGCCCGCCCTCGATCAGCACCTCGGCGACCACGGCCCCGGTCTGGATCAGCAGATTGCTCCGCCCGCGCGCCGGCTTCAGATAGCCGTGCGCCGCCGAACAACGGCGCGCGCCCGTGAGTGTGGCCTGATAGAACCCCACCCCTTCCTGGGTGGCGCCATTGAAATCCCGGGTGCGCGGAACACCTGCCTGTTCGGCGGCCTGAATCATCAGCTCGGCCAATGGCGTGGGGTCCACCAGATCGGACACCGCGATCGGGCCGTCCTGGCCGTGATGCGCATCGGCGATACCCAGATTGCGCTCCATGCGCCGGAAGTAAGGCGCCACCTCGGCCCAGCCCCAGCCCGGCGCTCCTGCGTCCACCCAGTCGTCGTAGTCCTGATGCTGGCCGCGAATGTAGATCAGGCCATTGATGGCCGAGCTGCCGCCGAGCACCTTGCCGCGCGGCAAGGGCACGCGCCGGCCACCCAGACCGGGTTCGGGCTCGGTCTCGAAGGCCCAGTTGAAGGCGCTGCCGGGGTCCTGGGTCTTGCCCCAGCCCGCCGGCATGTCGATCATCAGATTGTCGTCACCCGCACCGGCCTCGAGCAACAGCACGCGGCAAGCGGGGTCTTCGGACAGGCGCGCCGCCGCCGCGCTGCCCGCGCTGCCCGCGCCGACGACGATGTAGTCGAAGCGGTCCATCTCAGTCCTCCCGGATCTGCGTGCAGCGCGCGAGATCACGTGGCACGCGCACGCGGTTGACCGCCGCCGTCGTGTCGATACGGCCGAAGGACACCCCGAACAGCAATTGCGACTCCGGCGCCAGATCGAACTCGGCGCGCACCAGATCGGGATGGAAGCTGAGTGAAGTCTGCGGGCAGCTACCGTAGCCCATGCTGGCGAGCGCGAGCATGAAGCTCTGCGCGCACATGCCCAGATCCGCCGCTTCGCGCGCGCCACAACCGGCCGGCAAGAAGAAGAAGGCGACATGGGGCGCGCCAAAGAAAGCGTAGTTCTCCATGAACTGAGCCTGGCGCCCGGCCTTGTCCTCGCGCGCGATGCCCAGCGTGGCGTACAAGGTCTCAGCCGCGGCAATCTGGCGCTCGCGGTGCAGCCCTTGATAGCGGCCGTCATAGGGCAGGTCGGGCTTCATTCGGCCCGCCATCATCTGCGCGCTGATGCCGGCGGCGAGGCGGTCGCGCACCGCAGCCGAGGCCACCGCGATCATCCACGGCTGGGTGTTGCAATTGGACGGCGCACGGCAGGCCAGGGCGAGCGCACGCTCGATGTCCGCACGTGGCAGCGGGTCGGGGAGAAACGCACGGGTGGAAACGCGTCGGTCGACGATGTCGGCAAAAGCGGTGGCGTGGTCGATGTCAGGCAGTTGCATGGTGATTCCTGTGCGGCGTGTGCCGGAAAAGGGGTTCGAAAGCCCGTGAGCACGGGCGTCGCGCAGCGGCGTCAGCGCCCTTCCCAGACCGGGGCGCGCTTCTCGTTGAAGGCCATCACGCCCTCGATCACGTCGCGGCTGCTGCGCATCGCCTCGATGCCGGGGTAGCCGCCTTCATCCTGGCGGCGAATGGCCTCGTACAATGGCAGCGCCAGGCCATCGCGCACCGCGGCCTTGGTCGCCCGCAGCGCGAGCGGGGCGTTGGCGCACAGCAGCGCGCACCAGCGCGCAAGCGCCGCGTCCATGCCGCCCTCTTCCACCACCTCGTTGATCAGCCCCCACTCGGCAGCCTGCTCGGCGCCGATGCTGCGCGCGCTCAGCAGCAACTCCATCGCGCGCTTCATGCCCACCTGACGCGGCAGCCTATGCATGCCGCCGGCGTAAGCCACGGCACCGATGCGCGGCTCGGGCAGGGCAAAGGACGAAGCCCGCGTCGCCAGCACCAGGTCGCAGGCCATCGCCACCTCGAAGCCGCCGCCCATGGCGATGCCTTCCACCGCGGCGATGACGGGCTTGTCCAGATCGAAGCGGCTGGTGAGGCCGCCGTAGCCGGTGGGCGGAGTCGTGTACGGCGCGCCGCCTTCAAGCGCGGCGCGCATGGCGCGGATGTCGCCACCGGCAGAAAACGCCCGCCCGCCGGCACCGCGCACGATGGCCACCCACAGCGCATCATCGGCGGCGTAGGCGTCGAAGGCCGCAGACATCAAGGTCTGGGTCTCCGGGTCGAGGGCGTTCATGGCCTCGGGACGGTTGATGGTGACGGTCAGCACGTGACCGTCGATGTGGGTCAAAACCTTGCTCATGGGATCGGGCTCCTTGGTGGTCCGGGTGAGGCGAGGCCGCCACGACGAACTCAGCACCAGGCGCCCCGCGCAGCAGCGCTCTGTGCTGTATCCGCCCGCAGTGCAGGGGGCTCGTGATTGATGTCTGGATCCGGCAACCAGCCATGTGCCGGGACGCAACCAGTATAAAGAGCCCGAAGCGGCACCGTGATTCGCATTGAACGGTTCCGAACAACGGCGCCAAGGCATTGTTTATGAACGACAAGATAATCAACGCGCGCACCCCGACAGGGCGTTGTCACGTTTGCAGCTTGCGCACTCAGCGCACCCGGGCGGGCAGATCGGGGTCGAGCACACCCAGCGCCATGGCTCGCAGGCAGTCCACAAAGACGGGCTGTTCAACCCGCTCCGGCGCGTCTTCCAGCGCAGTGCGAATGGCGGAACGCATCGCCATGCACAACATGTAGGCCGCCATCTCACGGCGCTCGGGCGCGAGCTCGGGCACGTAGAGGGCGACGAAGGGCAGCCAGGCGTCGTCGACGTATTCGCGTGAATTGGCGTAAGGGCCGATGCGCATGCCCATCTGCAGTGCCGGGTGGTATTTGAGGTGAAACTCGCGATGCAGCCGGTGCAGGCGCAGCTCCATTCTCACCATGTTGCGCAGGATCGCGTCCAGCGCCGCGCCCAGCGGCAAGCCGGTGATAGACGCTCGCAGGGCGGGCACATGAACCGTCGCCTCTTCATGCAGGACGTGATCGAAGGCCAGCCCGACCACCGCTTCGATGTTGGGGAAGTACTGGTAGAAGGACCCCACGCCGACGCCGGCCACCTCCGCCAGGCGGTTCACGGTCAAGGCCTCCACGCCTTCCTGCTCAAGAAGCTGAATGCAGGCTTCACGCAACGCAGTGACGAGCGAACGCGAGCGCGACTGCGACGGCTGCTTGCGCAAGGCGGGCAGGCGAGCGTCGCGCTCGGCGCGCTCGGGAACAGGCGCAGGCGGAGAGACTGGAACGTGCTTTCTATGGCTCATGCAGAACGTGAGGCGAGGGCAGAAAAGCGCCCACTACAGCCTTTTTTCCCTTTTAAATGAATGACGTGAACGACATGCACAGCGCCCGTCAATGCGAATACCGGGTGTACACCGGGCTCCCTATACTCTCATGGTCGCAATCCTTCAGCGCTTCGGCACAGACCGCGCCCCCAGGACCAAGGCCAACGAGGAGACAAACGAGACGTGAGCCCGCCTGCCATCCACACCGAGGACCTGCACGGCGCACCGAGTTGCAGCCTGCCACCGCTGCCCCCGGGCCGTCTTTACCGCTACCACGTCATGGTCAAGCCCGCCGGCGCGCTGTGCAATCTGGACTGCCCCTACTGCTTTTACCTGCACAAGACCGATCTGCTGGCGCACGAGCGCAACGCGCGCATCGACGACCGCCTGCTCGAGACCCACATCCGCCAGTACATCGAAGCCCAGACCGGCGACGAGGTCATCTTCTCCTGGCAGGGGGGCGAACCGACGGTGATGGGGCTGGGCTTCTTTCGCCGCGTGGTCGAGCTCCAGGCGCGTCATCGCAAACCGGGCCAGCGCATCGAGAACGACCTGCAGACCAATGGTCTGCTGCTCGACGATGAGTGGGTGGCCTTCCTCAAGACACACGGCTTCGTGGTCGGTCTCAGCGTGGACGGCACGCGCGAACTGCACGACCGCTACCGCCCCACCAAGGGCGGCGAGCCCAGCTTCGACCGCACCCTCGCCGCCGCCGCCAGGCTGGCCGCAGCCGAAGTGCCGTTCTCCTTGCTGTGCGTGGTCAATCGCGACGTGGCGCGCGCCCCGCTCGAGGTGTATCGCAGCCTGCGTGCCATCCCGGGCAGCTTTCGCATCCAGTTCACGCCTTGCGTGGAAACGCGCGACTTCAAGCTGCGCGCACCCGGCCTGGCGCGCAGCGCCGACATGCCATTGCTGGGTACGCCGCGCAGCCGCCCCGGCCATCCCCTGGCTATCGTCACCGAGTGGTCGGTGGATGCGCGCGACTACGGCGAATTCCTGTGCACGCTGTGGCGCGAATGGCTGACGCAGGACTTCGGCCGCCTGCACATCAACGTGTTCGAGACCGCGGTGGCGCAGGCGCTCGATCTGCCGGCGCAGATGTGCACCAGCGCGCCGGTGTGCGGCAAGGCGATGGCGCTCGAGCATGACGGTGAGCTGTATTCCTGCGACCACTTCGTCTACCCCGAATTCCGCCTTGGCAACATCCGCGATGTACACCAGGGCGATCTGGCCTTCTCGCAGCAACAGACGCGCTTCGGCCTCGCCAAGCACGACAGCCTGCCCGGCTGCTGCAAGCGCTGCCCACAGCTGAAGCTGTGCTGGGGCGAGTGCCCCAAGAACCGTCTGCTGCGCAGCGCCGAGGGCGAACCCGGTCTGAACTACCTGTGCGAAGGCCTGAAGCGCTTCTACGCCCAGGTGCAGCGCGACATGCCTGACATCCGGCAACGCCTGGGGCGCTGAGCACTGAGCCCCGCGCCACCCACAACTCAAACCCCTGCCAGCCCCTGAGCCGGCACCCCCACCAAAAAATACAAAGGAGACGCCACCATGACTCAATCCACCCTGCACCCATCGCCGCCGCGCTGGCGCCGCCTCGCGCTCGCCGCCGCCCTCTCCAGCCTGGGTGCTGGCGCGGCCAGCGCTGATGCAAGCCCTAAGCAGCCCGGCGCGCGGCCCAACATCCTGGTCATCATGGGTGACGACATCGGCTACGCCAACGTCGGCCTCTACAGCCACGGCATGATGGTGCCCACGCCCAACATCGATCGCATCGGCCGTGAAGGCATCCTGTTCACCGATCATTACGCCCACCCCAGCTCCACCGCCGGGCGCGCCGCCTTCATCACCGGCCAGCTTCCGATCCGCACCGGCATGACCACCGTCGGCCTGCCCGGCTCGCCGATCGGCATCGACGAGCGCGACCCCACCCTGGCGCAAGTGCTCAAGGAGCAGGGCTATCGCACCGGCCTGTTCGGCAAGAACCACCTCGGCGATCGCAACAACCACCTGCCCACGGTGCATGGCTTCGACGAGTTCTACGGCAACCTCTACCACCTCAACGCCGAAGAAGAGCCCGAGTTGCGCATGTGGGGCAAGGACGCCGGCTTCAACGCGCGCTACCGCCCACGCGGCGTCATCGACAGCGTCGCCACCCAGGAGGACGACGCCAGCGTGGATCCGCGCTTCGGCAAGGTGGGCAAGCAAAAGGTGCGCGACACCGGCGCGCTCACCCGGGAGCGCATGGAAACCGTGGACGAGGAATTCCTCGACCGCACGAAGCGCTTCATCACCCAGTCGACAAAGGCGAGCACGCCCTTCTTTGCCTACTTCAGCCCCACCCGCATGCACATCTACACCCACCTCAAGCCGGCCTCGCGCCACCTCGCCAGCGACATCTCGAGCGAGTTCGACGTCTACGGCAGCGGCCTGATGGAACACGATGGCCACGTCGGCCAGCTGCTCAAGCTGCTCGACGAGCTGAAGATCGCCGACAACACCATCGTCGTGTACACCACCGACAATGGCGCCCAGGTGGCGTGGTGGCCGGACGCAGGCACCACGCCCTTCCGCGGCGAAAAGGCCACCACCTGGGAAGGCGGGGTGCGCGTGCCCATGCTGGTGCGCTGGCCGGCAAGGATCCCGGCGGGCAAGACCTCCAACGGCATCCAGACCCACGAGGACATGTTCACCACCCTGGCCGCAGCCGCCGGCTATGCCGACGCCCCCGCCAAGCTCAAGGAGCGCAACAAGGTGTGCATCGACGGCGTGGACAACCTCGCGCACTGGACCGGCAGCGCGCCTTCGGCGCGCAATGTCGTGTACTACTACAACGAGAGCGAACTCAGCGCGGTTCGCATCGGCCCGTGGAAGTCGCACTTCAAGACCCGCGAAGGCTTCTTCGACAGCCAGAAACAGAGCTCGCTGGTATTCAACCTGCGCATGGATCCATATGAGCGCCAGGACGGCCAGAAGAGCAATGATCTGGCGATGAAGATGGGCGTGGGCTTCGGCGGCCAGGTCGCGGATGCCGTGGGCGCCCATATCGCCTCTTTCCGCGAATGCGCACCCCGCCAGAAGGGAGGTTCGCTGCGGATGGGAGACCAGTGAGCGCCAGCGCGCTGCAAGCCTTCGCCGCGCTGCGCACGCGCCTGGGCGCGGCCGTGATCGGCCAGCCCGCGGTGGTCGAGGCGCTGCTGATCGCGCTGCTGGCCGACGGCCACCTGCTGCTCGAAGGCCTGCCCGGTCTGGCCAAGACGCGCGCCATCAAGGCCCTGGGGCGTGAGCTGGGCCTGAGCCTCGCGCGCATCCAGTTCACCCCCGACTTGCTGCCCTCCGACCTGCTGGGCGCCGAGATCTATCGCCACGATGGCCAGGGCAAGGGCCACTTCGTATTCCAGCCCGGACCGCTGTTTGCGCCCCTGGTGCTGGCCGACGAGATCAACCGTGCGCCGGCAAAAGTGCAGTCGGCCTTGCTCGAGGCGATGGAAGAGCGCCAGGTGACGGTGGCAGGCCAGACCCATGCGCTGCCCCAGCCTTTTCTGGTGATGGCCACGCAGAACCCGATCGAGCACGAAGGCACCTACGCCCTGCCCGAGGCCCAGACCGACCGCTTCCTGATGAAGGTGGTGATCGGCTACACCGAGCGCCACCTCGAAGGCGAGATCCTGCGCCTGGTGCGTGCAGAAGAAGTGCGCAAGCAGGCTGGCCTCGAGAACTCGCAGAACCCGGCGCCAGGCACAAGCGCTGTGCCCGATGAGCCGAACATGGCCGCGGGCGGCGCCCCGCAGTGGGGCAGCGCGGCGCTGCAGGCGCTGGGTGTCGCCCGCCAGGCAGTCAGCAGCGTTTATGTGTCGCCCGCGCTCGAGGATTACCTGGTGGATCTGGTGCACGCGACCCGTAGCGCACGCGAGCTCGACGCCGAGCTGGGACGCTGGATCGAGGTCGGCGCCAGCCCGCGCGGCACCATCGCACTCGATCGCTGTGCACGCGCCCACGCCTGGCTGCAGGGCCAGGATTTCGTCAGCCCCAGCGATGTGCACGCGGTGCTGCACGCCTGCCTGCGCCACCGCCTGATGCTGAGCCACGAAGCACTCGCGGCCGGGGTGAGCGCAGACCAGGTGATCGATCGCGTGAAGGCGCTGGTCGCCGCACCATGATCTCCAGCCTGCTCCACTCTCGTCCTTCGTGGTGGCCGTGGGCAGGGGGCAGCGAACGCAGCTTGAATTCAGGCCAGGCTCCCGGCCCTGACCGCCTGCCGGGCGCAGTACCCGGTGTATACATCGACTTGCCGCAGCTGCTGGCGCTGGAGCACCCGGCGCGCCAGCTGCGTTGGCCACCGGACATGGCTCCGGCCCACAGCCTGTTGGGCGGACGGCATCGTTCACGCGTGCGCGGCCGCGGCCTGGACTTTGTCGAACTGCGGCCCTACCTGCCCGGCGACGACACCCGCAACATCGACTGGCGCGCCAGCGCCCGCAGCGGCAAACCCCAGCTCAGGGTGTATGCCGAAGAGCGCGAACGCCCCACCTGGCTCATTGTTGATCAGCGCATCGCGATGTTCTTCGCCCGCCGCGGCGCACTGCGCTCGGTCGTTGCCGCCGAAGCCGCGGCGATCTGG
The DNA here is from genome assembly GCF_000443165.1 of Thauera terpenica 58Eu. Lineage (GTDB taxonomy): Bacteria > Pseudomonadota > Gammaproteobacteria > Burkholderiales > Rhodocyclaceae > Thauera > Thauera terpenica. Next base: position 31,990 of record NZ_ATJV01000070.1, read on the forward strand.
GGCTGGCGAGCCCTGGCCGGCGGCGATCGCGTCGGTGGCATCGTGTTTGGCGACGACGGCATCGATCAGGTGACCCCGCGCCGTGGGCGACGTGCCCTGCTCCACTTGCTGAGCCGGCTGGTGGCGCGCAATCAGGCGCTGCGCGCGGACTCCGCCCCACCCGGCGCGCCCACACAACTCGACGCCGCGCTGGCGCTGCTGGCAAAGCAGGCGCCGCGCGAGGCCATCGTGGCCATCTTCTCCGCCTTCGACGGTCTTGGCCCCGCCACGCGCAGCCGCCTGCTGGCCTTGTCGCGCCACAACGACCTGGTGCTGCTACCGGTGTGGGAAGACCCCGCCACCCTGCGCCCGGCGCGGATCGTGGTCAGCGATGGCCAGCTGCAAGTGCCGGTCGACCACGCTTATGCCGAGGTGCGCGCGCGCCTGGCCACCGCGGCACAGACCCGAATGCAGGACGTGCTGGATCTGCGCGCCGAACTCGGCTGCGCCGTCCTGCCCCTGCTCACGTCCGCGCCCACGCTGGTGCAGCTCGCACGCGGGCTGGACGGCCGCGCCACTGTGCCCAGGTTTCCCGATGTGCCCGGCGAGCACAGCACCGACCATGATCGATAGCGCCACGCCGTTGCTGCCGCCAGCGCAAGCCTCGATTCAGGCATCGACCCCGGCATCAGCTCAGGCTGTGCTCGAGCAGCTGCACCCGCTGCTGCTGCCCCCGCCTCCAGCATGGACACCGCAGACACCCGCCTGGGGCGTGCTGACCGTGCTCGGGCTGATGGCGCTGCTGTGGGCAGCATGGCGGAGTGGACAGCGCTGGCGGGCGGCACGCTTCCGCCGCCTGGCCCTGGCTGAACTCGAGCGCCTGCGCGCTGAACTGCACTCGTCCCAGCCCGCTGCCACCCGCGTGGCGGCCGCGCGCCAGCTGCCCGCGCTGGTGCGCCGCCTCGCCCTGGCGCACGCAGCACGCCAGGAGGTGGCGAGCCTGCAAGGGCCAGCGTGGTGCATCTGGCTTGACCAGACTCTGGAGCGCAACCCGGATCACAAACCCGCTCTCAGCGCCAGCGCGCCGCCGCAGGCTTTCACCCAGGGCGTCGGTCAGCACCTCGGCGCCTGGGCTTATCTGCCGCCCGCGCAGCTGCCGTGGGACACGCTGCCGGCGCTGTTCGATCTGCTCGAACACTGGATTCGTCAGCATCGCGTGCCTGGCACCGCTCCCGTGCAGAAGCTCAAGTGATGAACCCATGGCTTGATTGGGCGAAGCTGGACGCGCTGAGCGCGCTCGCCCACATCGAATGGGCGCAGCCCTGGGTCGCCCTGCTATGGCCGCTGGCCTTGCTGATGCCGCTGTTGCCACCCCACCGCCACACGCACACGGCCTTGCGCATTCCCTTCTTCGCGCTCGCCGTCGCTGCCACTGGCGAACGCCCGCGCCCGGGTGCGACGGTGCTGAGGCGCGGCATCACGGGCTGGATCGTGCTCGGCCTGGTCTGGAGCGCGGGAATCCTCGCCGCGATGCAGCCGCAGTGGCTGGAGGCCCCACTGCCGCGCACTCAGCCCACGCGCGACTGGCTATTGGCGATCGATCTGTCACCATCGATGCAGGTGCGCGACTTTCGCGATGCGCAGGGCAAGGCGGTGGACCGCCTGACGGTGGTGCGCGAGTTGGTGGACGAATTTCTCGAGCGCCGGCCCGAAGACCGCATCGGGCTGCTGCTGTTTGCCGAACAAGCCCATGTGCAAGCGCCCTTCACCCTGGACCATGGCGCGCTGCGTGTGCTGCTGGCCGAAGCGCGCATCGGCATGGCCGGCTCACGCACCCTGATCGGCGACGCCATCGGCCTCGCAGTGCGCGTGTTCGAGGCCTCACCCGCCCCCCAGCGCACCCTGGTGTTGCTCACCGACGGCGCCGACACCGCTAGCCGCGTGCCGCCGGCGAAAGCAGCCGAAATCGCCGCGCAGCGCGGCGTGCGCATGCACACCGTCGCCATCGGCAGCGCCGACTCCGCCGCCGGCGAACGCCCTGACCTGGAAGGCCTGCGCGCCTGGGCCAAGCTCACCGGCGGGCGCGCCTTCAGCGCGGTCGATCGCAGCAGCCTGGAAAATATCTATCACGAGCTGGATGCGCTGGAAACACAGGAGCACGAGACGCGCTCGGAGCGCCCGCGCCGGCCGCTGTTTCACTGGCCGCTCGCAGCGGCAGTGGCGCTGCTCGGGCTCTACCTGCTCAGTGGCGTACTGGGTGCAAGGCTGAAACCCGGGCTGGCGACGCGGCGCGAACGCGCTGCAGGGGAAAGCGAGCATGGCTGACTGGCTGAGCACGCTCTTGCCACTGCACTGGCTGCGCCCCTGGGCGCTGCTGCTCCTGCCAGTGGCCGTGCTGCTCGCGGTATTCGGGCGTCGCGCGCACGGCGAGGCGTCCTTGCGCGGACTGATTGATGCCCACCTGTTGCCCCACCTGCTGGTGGGTGGCAACAAACGCAAATGGATCACACCCGCCGACACCCTCGCCTTGGCCCTGGCCTGCTTCAGCGTGGCACTGGCCGGGCCCGCGTGGGAGCGCGAAGCGCCGCCGCTGGCGCGCGAACAGGCGGCGCTGATGCTGGTGCTGGATCTGTCCGCGGCGATGGACGCGGTGGACCTGGCGCCCAGCCGGCTGGAACGTGCTCGTCTGAAGCTGCAGCAGTTGCTGGAACGGCGCGGCGACGCCCCGACCGGGCTCATCGTCTACGCCGGCAGCGCGCATCTGGTGCTGCCGCCCGCGCAAGACCGTCAGCTGCTGCTCACTTACCTGGACGCCTTATCCACCGCCCTCATGCCCGAGGCCGGCAGCAGCCGTCCGGCCAGCGCGCTGAAGCTGGCGCACAGCTGGCTGGATCGCGCGGCCGTGCCCGGCACCGTGCTGTTCCTGAGCGCAGACTGGCCCGCCAGCGAGCTCGCCGCCAGCGTGCGCGCCCAGGCCGGATCCCGCCACCGCCTGGTGGTGTGGGCAATCGGCACGGTGGAAGGTGGGCTGATCCGTGCCCCAGCCGCAGGCGCTGCGGACGATGAGCCCGATCAGCCCGGCCCGGCACGCCTGGCGCGCCTGGACGTGGCCGGCCTGAGCGCGCTGCGCGATCAAAGCGCTGCCGAGCTGGTCGCGGTGAGCCAGGACGACAGCGATGTAGCGCGCGTACAGACCTTGATCGCGCAGCATCACGCTGCCGCCAGCGCGCAGGACCCCAGCCTGCGCTGGCGCGATCAGGGCGTGGGCTGGGTATGGCCGGGCCTGCTCGCCCTGCTGCTGTCCTTTCGCCGTGGCTGGGTGCTGCGCTGGCCGACTGCCTGCGCGCCGCTGCTGATGGCCGGCCTGGTGTTGGCGATGCTCGTGGAGCCTGCGCCCGCGCTCGCCCAGGACAGCGCACCTGCGCCCTCACCCTCGCTGCGTCAGCGCTTCATCGACTACTGGCTGACCCCCGACCAGCAGGGACGCTGGTGGCTGGAACGCAATGCGCCCGAGCGCGCCGCCGCCCATTTCGACGATGCGCTGTGGCGTGGCGCAGCGCACGCACGCGCACAACAGTGGCAGGCCGCGGCCGACGCCTTTGCACAGCTCGACTCCGCCGCTGGCTGGTTCAATCAGGCGCAGATGCTGGCCCGGCTCGGTCGTTACGCCGACGCCGTCGCCGCCTATGAGGAAGCGCTCACCCGCGCACCGGGCTGGCCCGCCGCGCTCGCTGACCAGGCGCGCGTGCGCAGCCTGATCCCGGCCGAGCTCGAGCCCACTCCGGGCGAAGTTTCTGCCACCCCCGGGGAGCGTGCGGGCAAGCCCGCGCCCCGTCAGCCTCGCTCCCTGTCCGAGCACGAAGTCGCCGAACTCTGGCTACAGCGCCTGGACACCAGCCCGGCCGCCTTCCTGCGCCGCAAGTTCGCACTTGAAGCCCAGGCCCTGTCCGCCTCTGCGCCACCCGCGCCCGACTCGCCGCTTACACCCACCCCCGCTTCGGCTCGGGCCCCAGCTGCACAATGACGCCCGCCCGCCCCACCGCGATCAATCTTCACCGGCGCAGAACGCTGCGCCTTGCCGCCGCCGGACTGGCTCCGCTCGGCCTGCTTGCCGGGCTGCAGCGCGTATGTCTGGCACAGGCCGATGCGGCAAACGCAGAACCCAAGCTGCGCGTGCGCTGGGGCGTCGATGGCAGCAGCAGCGACGACAACCCCGCCAGCGCCAGCCACCCGCTGCAGTTGAGCGACACTCTCATCGTGCGTCTGGAGGTGTGGGTGTCGACCTGGTTTCTGGCGCCGATCGACTTCCCCGCCACCCTGGCCAGCACCACCGCGCTGAGCGAAGCGGTCGAGGGCTCGCCCGAATCGGCCTTCGAGGAACACGCTGGCCAGCGCTGGACCGGCCTGATCCGGCGCTACCGGGTGCAGCCGCTGCAGCCCGGCGAGCTGCTGCTCGAGCTTGCGAGCGCGCTGGAGATACTGCCCGGGCGCGGCGAGGGCCAGACCCAACACGTGCGCCCGCCCGCCGCCTTGAGACTGCAGGTGCAGGTGCCGGCTGGTGCCGAAGGCCTGCAGCCCTTTGTCGCCGCGCGCCGGCTCGAACTGCATCAGCAATGGCAGCCCGAATTGCAGCCAGAGGCACGCTGGCAGGTCGGCGACGCGATCCGGCGCGACCTCGAGTTGATCACCGACAGCCGCTCGCCGCTGCTGCCGACGCCGGATTTCGGCCGGCCTGCGGGCGTGGAGCTGCGGATTCATGATGGCATCCGCAAGCAACAGCAGGACCCGACTCAAAGCGCGCTTCAGCGCTTTCAGTACGGCGCCACCCATGTCCTGCATGACGCCGGCACGGTGGAGCTACCCGCGATCGAGCTCGCCTGGTGGGATCTGGAACAACAGCGTGTGCGCATCAGCCGCCTGCCCGGCATCACCCTGGAGGTGGCAGCCGCTGCCGCCCGCCCCGATCCCTTCCTGTCCGCCGCGCCGCCGTCCGCCCTGCCCACGCTTGGGGCGGACAGTCCATCGCCCTCCTCGCCCTTCAGTTCGACAGCGAGCGCCCGCCCCGCATCATGGGCTCTTGCGGCCCTGCTCGGCCTGGTTCTCGCACGCTGGGGCTGGCACCGACGCAAGCCAGCCATGCAAGCCCTGCAGCAGCGCTTGCAGAAGACCGGTGTGGATGAAGTGCGGGCACGCTGGCAGCTGCGCCGCGCCTGCTTGCGCGACGACCCCGTGGCCGCGCAAGGTGCCCTGTCCGTCTGGCTGGAGCGGCTGCCTGGCGCAAGGCGGGAGGCGATTCATGCCGATCCCGCCTGCGCCGTGGCCATGCGCGCGCTGGCGCGCCAGCGCCATGGTCCTGCCACGCCCGGCAGCGCTGACGGGTGGACGGGGCGCGCGCTGTGGCAAGCGGTGCGCAAGGCCTTGCCTACCCGTGCACAGAGCGCACGAAAGCGCGCTCACAACACCCAACTCCCGACCCTGAACCCCTGAGTCCACCGAATGCCCTGAAGGTGAGCGCTGCGGCCACGTTGCTGCGACGCGCACCCGGGTCGCAGCCGTGGGCGAGCGCTGCACTCGCTAGTCGGCGATTTCAGAGCCGGATTGCCCATGCGTGCGGGAAACTTTTCCGGGACAATCTCGCTTCTTTCCAGCCACCCATTCAGCCTGGCCCCGCCCCGCATGAGCGACCCCGCCACCCCGCGTCCTGTTGTCCAGCGTCCCGCCATCCCGCGTCAACACCCAGCCTCGCCGCTGGCGCTCTTCATCGCTTTCAGCCTGCTCGCGCTGCAAGGCTTCGGTGGCGTGCTCGCGGTCGCGCAGCGCGAGCTCGTGGACCGGCGCGCCTGGCTCACCCGCACCGAGTTCGTCGAGTTGTATGCGATCGCGCAGATGCTGCCCGGACCCAATGTGGTGAACCTGTCGCTGATGATCGGCGATCGCTACTTCGGCTGGCGCGGCGCGCTGGCGGCGATCGCGGGCATGCTGCTGGCACCCTTCCTGATCGTGATCGCGCTCGCCGCCAGCTATGAGCGTCTGGCCGAATTCCCTGCGGTTGCGGGCGCGCTGCGCGGCATGGGCGCGGTGGCGGCGGGACTGATTCTGGCGATGGCCTTCAAGATGCTCGCCACCCTGCGCGGCAACCTGCTCGGGCCCTGGCTGTGTGCGCTGCTCGGGCTGACGGCCCTGGTCGCGATAGCGGTGCTGCGTCTGCCACTGGCCTGGATCGTGATCGGCCTCGGCCTCAGCGGCTGGGGCCTCGCGCGCTGGCGGGTGGCGGTGCTCGACGCACAGGCCAGGCTCTGCCCGGCTTCAGCCGATACCCCCACGCCCTCAGACCCGGCACCGGGCGCACAGCCCTGACAGGCGGAATATGGACGCGGAGTCGGTCTCGTGATGAACACCCTGCCGGTGGGCGATGTGCTCGATCTCTTCGTGCACTTCCTGACGCTGTCGCTGCTGTCGATCGGCGGCGCGATGTCGACCGCGCCCGAGATGCAGCGCTACTTCGTCGTCGAGCGCGGCTGGATAGGCGAGACCGACTTCAGCACCGCGATCGCGCTCGCTCAGGCCGCACCCGGACCCAACGTGTTGTTCGTGCCGGTGCTCGGCTTTCAGGCCGCGGGCCTGCCCGGGGCGGCGGCGGCGCTGGTGGGCATTCTGCTGCCGTCCACGCTGCTGTCGCTCGGCGTCAGTCGCTGGGGCGCGCGCCGGCGCGACACCGCGCTGGTGCGTGCCTTCACCGCCGGGCTCGCACCGGTCACTGTGGGCCTGGTGTTCGCCACCAGCTGGCTGCTCGCGCTGCCCTTTGTCAGCGCTGCGGCGCACCGCAACGGCGCGCTGCTGCTGATCGCGCTCACCGTCCTGGTGACGCTGCGCACCAGGCTGGCGCCGATCTGGATGATCCTGGTCGGCGCCGCACTGGGCGCGGCAGGGCTCGCCTGAACCAGCTTGTCTGAACCACAGGGCGCAGGCTCAGGGCGCCCGGTAGGCGCCGATGGCGATGCCAAAGCGGGCGATCTTGTCGTACAGGGTCTTGCGCGGTAGCTGCAGGCGCTCGGCCGCCACGCCGACATCGCCGCCACACTCACGCAAGGCGTTGTCGATCAGCACCTGCTCGAAGGCCGCCACGCGCTGCGCCATGCCGGTTCCGGGCTCGACCGCGACTTCCGCGCCCGGCCGCCACACACCGAGAACGAAACGATCTGCGGCATGTTGCAGCTCGCGCACATTGCCCGGCCACTCCTGCGCCATCAGCCACTCGAACAGCGCCGGGGAGCGCTCCGGCAGCGCACGGCGGAAGCGCTCTGCGGCCTGCAGACAGAAGGCGTTGAACAGCAGCGGGATGTCCTCGCGGCGCGCGCGCAAGGGCGCGAGCGGGATCGACACCACGTTGAGCCGCCAGTAGAGGTCTGCGCGGAAACGTCCGGCTGCCGCCTCGGCCTTGAGGTCGAGCTTGGTCGCGGCCACAACGCGGCAGTCCACCGCCACCAGCCGGTTGGAACCCAGGCGCTCGAGCACGCGCTCCTGCAGCACGCGCAGCAGCTTGGCCTGCAGCGGCAGCGCCATGCCTTCGATCTCGTCGAGGAACAACGTGCCCCCATCGGCGTGCTCGATCTTGCCTGCGCGGCTGCGGGAGGCCCCGGTGTAGGCGCCCGGTTCGACGCCGAACATCTCGCTCTCGAACACGCTCTCGGGCAGCGCGGCACAGTTGATCGCGACGAAGTTGCCGCCCCGCCGCCGACCGCCGGCGTGCAGCGCCCGCGCCACACACTCCTTCCCGGTACCGGTCTCGCCCTCGATCAGCACATCGACATCGGTGTCGGCGAGCTCGGCGATCAGCCGGCGCACCCCGGCCATCGCAGCGCTGTTGCCGATCAGTCCGTCACCGCCGTCGGCGCGCTCCAGTTGCGCCCGCAAGGCGCGGTTCTCGAGCACCAGACGACGCTTGTCGATGGCGCGCCCGACCACCTCCAGCAGATGCTCGGGGGCGAAGGGCTTCTCGATGAAATCGTAGGCGCCGGCGCGCATCGCCTCGACCGCCATCGTCACGTCACCATGGCCGGTGACCAGGATCACCGGCAGGTCGGGGTCGATCTCCTGCGCCCGGCGCAGCAGGCCGATGCCGTCCAGCCCGGGCAGGCGCACATCGGTGACCAGCACCACTGGCCGATCCATGCCGAGCTCAGCGATCGCGGCCTCGGCGCGGGCGAAGTCGCGCACCTCGATGTCGGCGAGCGCAAAGGTCTGGCGGCCTGCGGCGCGCACTGCGTCGTCGTCCTCGACGTAGATGATATGGATCGAATCGTGGCTCACCTGTCGTGCGCCTCCTCGGACTGCGCTGGCCAGCAAGCGCGCACCAGCGCACCGCCGCGCGGGGATTGGGCGATTTCCAGCCGTCCGCCGGAGGACTCGACGAGATCCGCCACGATAGACAGACCGAGTCCCAGGCCCTGGCCGAGCGGCTTGGTGGAATAGAAGGGCTGCAGGATACGCTCGCGCAGCTCGGAGGAGATGCCCGGTCCGTCATCCGCGACTTCGAGGCAGCGCTGTCCGGCACGTTCGCAGGTGCGCAGCTCGATGCGCCCGGCACCTCTGCCGGCGAGCGCATCGAGCGCATTGCCGATCAGGTTGGACAGCAGCTGCTCGAGCGCCTCAGCCTGCAAGGGCAGACTGAGCCCTGCGTCGTCGAGCTCCAGCTCCACCCCGGCGGCGGCCAGACGTTCGCGAAACCAGCCCGCGACCACCTGCATCGACTGCGCCGCCGGCGTGTGTCCGCCCGCACCCCGGCGGCGGGAGGCGAACACCTTGAGCTGGGCGGTGAGCCTTGCCATGCGTTCGACCAGGCCGATGATGTGCGCGAGGTTGTCCTTCAGCGGCTCCAGCTGGCCGCGCTCGAGAAAGGTGAGCGCATTGCCGGCGAAGCTGCGCATCGCCGCCAGCGGCTGGTTGATCTCGTGCGCCACACCGGCCGCCATCTGTCCGAGCGCGGCCAGCCGGTTGGCCTCGATCAGCGCGCGCTGGGCGCCGCGCAGCTTGTGCTCCGCAGCCACGCGCTCGGCGACCTCACGCTGCAGACGCCGGTTGCTCGCGGCGAGGTCGGCGGTGCGCTCGGTGACGGTGCGTTCGAGCACCGCCTGCGCACCCAGGCGCTCACGCAGGCGGCGCGCACGCTGCACCCAGTACAGCGCCACCGCCACCATCACGCACAGCAGCAGGCCGGCGACGGTGGCCGTCCACGCCGCGTCGGCGTGCGCCGGCGCGGTATCGAGCAGCATCAGCATGCGCCAGTCCAGCCAGTCGAGCTCGCGGCTGCCGACCACGAACTCGCCGCCGCCAATGCGCGCCCGCGCCTCGTCCTGCCAGAGCAGCGGCAGGGGGTCCAGGGTCTCGGTGTAGTACTGCCGCGTCTGCGCCAGCTCGGCGCGCGACTCCAGCGACAGGGACGACAGCACGCCGAATTTCCACGCCGGCTCCGACGACAGCGCCACCACGCCGTGGCGGTCCACCACCATCACCGATTCGCCGCTCTCGGCCCAGGTATGTTCGAGCTGGGTCAACTCGATCTTGACTGCGAGCACGCCCGCCACGCCTGCTGCGTCGCGCACCGGATGGGCAATGAACATGCCGGGAACGCGGGTGGTGGCGCCGACAGCGAAGAACTTGCCGGTGCCGCCTGCGAGCGCGGCGCGAAAATAAGGCCGGAAGGCGTAGTTCTCACCGACGAAGGAATCGGGCCGTCGCCAATTGCTCGCTGCCAGCGTGTTGCCGTCGGCGGCGATCAGATACAGCATGGCCGCGCCGGTGCGCGCATTGACATCCTCGAGCAAGGCGTTGGCCTGCGCGCGCAACTGCGCATCGTCCGGGTTCGCGAGCAGCGCCGGCAGCACCGGATGACGGGCGAGCACCGAGGGCAGGCTCTCGAAACGCAGCAACTCAGCATCCAGGCTGGCCGACAACAGCGCCAGGCGCTGGCCGGCATGACCGCTGAGCTCATCGAGACTACCCGCAAGCCGCCAGGCATGGCTCGCCCACAACAGCAGGCTGGCGAGCACGAGCAGCGCCAGCACGCGCACATCACGCACGAACAGGCGACGCGGCCCGACGCTCATCCTGCGCTGCTCAGCGCGGGTCTGCCGCGGGGCAGACGCGCAGCTCGGTGACGCCGCCGTCAGAGGCGATCAGCGCCGACATCGGCACGCACGGCGCCTCACCCTCGCACCACTCGTAGTCGGCGGTATAGGGCGAGCGCGTCAGCCGCAGCAGCGCGTGCCGCGTGTGCGGATGCCACTCCCACACCCCGTCACGCAGCACCGCAGCGGCGGCCGGCTCCATGCCCGCCGCGTGACCGCGCACACGCACGGTGTCAAGTACCAGTTCGCCCCCATCCACCCGCCAAACCTCCTCCCAGCGCACGCGTTCGATCGAGTGCATCCACGCGAGCGTGAAATCGCCAGCGGCGAGTGTCACCGCCGCCAGCGTGTTGACCAGGCAAAGCGCCATCATAGGGTAAGCGCTTGCGTGCTGCGCGAACGCCAGATGTGCCAACCAAGGACCAGCGCGGCGAGGCCGAAGCCGAGCTCGTCGGTGAGCGGCAGCGCCACCACCAGCAGCGCGGCGGCGCCAAAGGCGAGCACGCGCTCGAGCAGGTTCATGGGCGAACGCAGGTGGCCGACCACCGCCGTGCCCCACAGCGTCACCGCGAGCAGCGCCTTGAACACCACGTAGAGGGTCGCGTCCATGCCCTTGTCACCCTGCAGCATCAGCTCGGGTGCATACACCGCCATGTAGGGCACGACGAAGCCGGCGATCGCGATCTGCACCGCACGCACGCCGATCTTCAGACCGGTCTCCTTGGCGATCGGTGCCGCGGCGAAAGCGGCGAGCGCCACCGGCGGGGTGAGGTCGGCCATGATGCCGAAATAGAACACGAACATGTGCGAGACGATCAGCGGCACGCCGAGTTCGAGCAGCGCGGGCGCGGCGATGGAGCTGGTGATGATGTAGTTCGGGATGGTCGGGATGCCCATGCCCAGCACCAGGCAGGTGAGCATGGTCAGGAACAGGGACACGAACAGGCTGTCGTCGCCGATCTGGATGATGTAGCCGGCAAAGGCAGTGGCGCCGCCGGTCAGCGTCAGCGAACCGATGATCACGCCGACCAGCGCACACGCCACGCCCACCGGCATCGCATGCAGCGCACCCTCGACCAGCGCCTTCACCGCCAGGCGCAGCGTGCCGCGACCGTCGGCGCGCGGCGCCAGCAGCACCGCGAGCACGGCCACCACCGCCACCACCGCGACGATGCCGAAGCGGGCGAAGGCCGAGCATGCGAGGCCGAGCGCGATCCAGAACAGCAGGCGCAGCGAAGTGCCGTTGAGATGGCGCGCGAGCGTGCTACCGAACAGCAGCACCACGGTGAGCGCCAGCCCGACCATGCCGGCGAACATCGGCGTGAAGCCGGCGAACAACAGGTACACCAGGCCGGCCAGCGGCAGCAGCAGGTACCAGCGCTCGCGGATCGCCACCCACGGGTCCGGGCATTCGTCCTTGGGCAGGCCCTTCAGCCCGGCGCGCCCGGCCTCGAGGTGCACCATCCAGAACACGGTGAAGAAATAGAGCATCGCCGGGATCGCCGCCGCCTTGGCGATCTCGACATAGGGCACGTTGATGGTCTCGGCCATGATGAAAGCCACCGCCCCCATCACCGGCGGCATGATCTGCCCACCCATCGAGCTGGTGGCCTCGACCGCACCTGCGAAGGCCGGGGTGTAGCCGAAGCGCTTCATGAGCGGGATGGTGAACTGGCCGGTGGTGACCACGTTGGCCACGCCCGAACCGTTGATCGTGCCCATCAGGCCGGACGACACCACCGCCACCTTGGCCGGGCCGCCCTTGGTGTGGCCGACGGTGCCGAGCGCGAAGTTGGTGAACAGGTCGATCATGCCCGCCTGCTCGAGGAAGGCGCCGAACAGGATGAACAGGAAGATGTAGGACGAGGACACATAGGTCGGCGTCCCGTAGATACCTTCAGTGCCGAAGGCGAGCTGGCCCACCACCTGGTCCAGACCATAGCCACGGTGGGCGAGGCTGCCCGGCAGGTACTCGCCAAACAGCGCGTAGGCGAGAAAGCCCAGGCAGATCAGCGGCAGCGCCGGCCCCATGACGCGGCGCGCGGCCTCGAACACCAGCACCAGCGTGATCACGCCAACCGCCATGTCGGACTGCGTGAGCTCACCGGCGCGTTCCACCAGATCGGCCTCATAGATCCAGTGGTAGCCCGACAGCAGCAAGGCGCCAAAGCCCACCGCCTTGGTCAGCAGGCTGGTACGCCCCTGCCCGCCCTGCAGGGGGTGGAGCAGGAAGGTCAGCAGCAGCAGGAAGCCGACGTGCAGCGCACGCACGACGGTGCTCGATATCGGGCTGAACGCCGAAGTGACGAGCTGGAATACAGAGAACAGGATGGCGCTGTAGAAGACGACGCGCAGCATGCTCTTGCCGGCTTCAGCAGCAGGCGAGTGGAGGGACGAGCTCATGGCGGTTCCAGAGAGGGAGACAAGGAAAACCGCCCGCCACGCTTCGTGCGTGTGCGGGCGAACCGGCACAGGGCTTACTTGATCAGGCCCTTCTCGCGGTAGAACCTCTCTGCGCCCGGATGAAGCGGGATCGGCAGGCCCTCGGTGGCGTGCTCGAGCTTGATCTCGCGGCCCGCAGAGTGCGAATTGCCCAGGCGCTCGAGGTTGTCGAAGATGCCCTTGGTCATCTGATAGGCCACCTCATCGCTCACCTTTTCGTGAGTCACCAGCAGATTGTTGATCGCCGCCGTCGGCACCTCGTCGCTCTGGCCCTCGTAGGTATTGGCCGGCAGGCCGACAGCACGGTAGGCCGGGTCACCGACCTTGGCGACCACATCGACCGGGATCGGCACGAAGTTCACCTTCACCGCTGCCGACAGGTCGCGCAGCGCCGCCACACCCAGGCCGGCCGACTGCAAGGTGACGTCGATCTGGCGGTTCTTCATGAGCTCGACCGACTCGCCGAAGGGCAGATACTCGACCTTGGAGAAGTCCTCATACGACAGGCCCGCGGCTTTGAGGATGGCACGCGCGTTGATCTCGGTCCCCGAGCGTGGCGCGCCCACCGAGATGCGCTTGCCCTTGAGATCGGCGAGCGACTTCACATTCGCGTCAGCGAGCGCGACGATCTGGATGTAGTTGGGATACACCGAGGCGATCACCCGCAATTTGTCGAGCGGCTTGGGGAAACCGGCATCGGCCTTGCCCTTCCAGGCGTCTGACACCGAATCGGCGAGCGAGAAGCCGATTTCGCCGCGACCGGCCTGGAGCAGATTGAGGTTCTCCGCCGAAGCCTTGGTGGCCTGCACCTGGACCTTGCTGTCGGGAATCATCTCGCCATAGAGCTGCGACAAGGTGACACCAAGCGGGTAATAGACCCCGCTCGTCCCGCCCGTCAGCACGTTGACGAAGGTGACGGCCGAAGCCGCGGTGGTGATCGCGACAAGCACGGTGCCGAGTGCACATTTGCGGATCAAGGATTTCATTGAGCGCTCCTCCATTTTATAAATCCTGATTATTTGTCCATTAACGGACCGCCAAGCTTTAGCAACTGCCGTGCCAGCTCCGCAGCGCTCGGGAGATCGACGTTTTCCCTGATATCTCAAGGCTTTCCGCCCATGACGCAATGATCCTGGACGACCGCTACGCGACATCCCGGACTGTGCGATCCGAGCCCTTCCGGGAATCCGCACGAACGCCGTAGTCACCGTGCAACGGCCGTGGATCGCCCCCTTCCCACGGGCAGCGGCGATCTGGTACAACCGCTTCCCCACATTCCAGCCGGCGGTCGCGTCACCACGCGCTGGGCCGGCCCATGACGATGGATACAGTCGACACCGTAGTGATAGGCGCCGGGGTGGTCGGCCTCGCCTGCGCCCACAGCCTCGCCCGCGCCGGCCGCGAGGTGATCGTGATCGAGCGTGAAACCGCCTTCGGCACCGTCATCAGCGCACGTAACAGCGAGGTGATCCACGCCGGGCTTTACTATCCGCCGGGCTCGCTGAAGACGCGTCTGTGCGTGGCGGGCCGCGATCTGCTGTACGCGTGGTGCGCAGCGCACGGGGTGAACCACGCGCGCTGCGGCAAGCTGGTGGTCGCGAGCACCGCGGCGCAGATGCCCGCGCTGCAGGCGATCGCCGAGCGCGCGCGCGCCAACGGCGTGGACGACCTGCGCTTGGTCGACGCGGCCGAGCTCGCCGCACTCGAGCCGGCGCTGGCCGCTCACGGCGCACTGCTGTCGCCCTCCACCGGCATCGTCGACAGCCACGGCCTCATGCTGTCCCTGCTCGGCGAGGCCGAGCGCCACGGCGCGATGCTCGCGCTCGGCAGTCCGGTGCTGGAGGGGCGCGCGGAGGCCGACGGCATCGTGCTGCGCATCGGCGGTGAGGTCGCCACCGAGTTGAAGGCGAAGCGGGTGGTCAATGCCGCGGGGCTGGATGCGCCCGCGCTCGGGCGCGCGATCGCCGCCCCCGCGGCCGTGCACGCGCCACAGGCGCACTTCGCGCGCGGGGTGTATTTCAGCTACGCCGGCAAGGCGCCATTCTCGCGCCTGATCTACCCGATCCCGGAGCCGGGCGGGCTGGGCGTGCACCTGACCCTGGATCTGGGCGGGCAGGCGAAGTTCGGCCCCGACGTGGAGTGGATCGCCGCACCGGACTACAGCGTGGATCCCGCGCGGGCGGAGCGCTTCGCCAGCGCGATCCGGCGCTGGTGGCCGGACCTGGACGCGCAGCGCCTGCAGCCGGGCTACGCCGGCGTGCGCCCGAAGATCGTCGGCCCCGGCGCGCCTGACGCCGACTTCCGCATCGACGGCCCGGCGACGCACGGCACGCCGGGGCTGGTGCATCTATACGGCATCGAATCGCCCGGCCTCACCGCGGCGCTGGCGATCGGAGAGCACGTCGCGGCGACGCTCGCCGCCGGGGGGCGCTGAATCCGCAGCGCCCCCCGGCGCGCGCACTGCGGCCCCGCTCAGGCCGCGGCGTCCATCGCCGCGGCGAGGAGGTCGAGGCCTTCGTCGAGCACAGCCTGCTCGATAGTCAGCGGCACCATGAGGCGCAGCACGTTGCCGTAGCTGCCGCAGGACAGCAGCAACAGGCCGCGCTGCAGGGCGGCGGCGATCACCGCCTTGGCGATCTCCGGGGCCGGACGCGCAGGGTCGCCGTCATGGAAGAACTCGACTGCCACCATCGCGCCCAGGCCGCGCACGTCACCGATGCACTTGTGGCTCGTGGCCATTTCGCGCAGGCGGCGCTGCATGTGCTCGCCGATCGCGAGCGCGCGCTCGCAGAGCTTCTCTTCTTCCACGACATCGAGCACGGCGAGTGCGGCGGCGCAGGCCATCGGCGCGCCGGCGTAGGTGCTGCCCAGGCCGCCGGGGGCGAGCGCGTCCATCACCTCTGCGCGACCGACCACCGCCGCGACCGGGAAGCCGCCACCCAGGCCCTTGGCGAGCGTGATCAGATCAGGAGCGACACCCGCATGCTCGACCGCGAACATCTTGCCGCAGCGCCCGATGCCGGTCTGGATCTCGTCGGCGATCAGCAGGATGCCGTACTTGTCGGCGAGCGCGCGCAGGCGCTGCAGGAACTCGGCCGGAGCGGGGTAGTAGCCGCCCTCGCCCTGCACCGGCTCGACGATGAAGGCGGCGACGCGGCGCGCCTCGATGTCGTTCTTGAACAGCAGCTCGACGCCGTGGATCGCATCATCCACGCTGATGTCGTGCAGCGCGCAGGGATAGGGGGCGTGGTAGATCTCACCCGGGAAGGGGCCGACGCCGAGCTTGTAGGGATCGACCTTGCCGGTGAGGCCGAGCGCGAGCAGCGTGCGGCCGTGGAAGGCGCCGTTGAAGGCGATCACGCCCGGGCGGCCGGTGAAGGCGCGCGCGATCTTGACCGCGTTCTCGACCGCCTCCGCGCCGGTGCTCACCAGCATGGTCTTCTTCGGTGCCTCGCCCGGGGCGAGCGCGTTGAGGCGCTCGGCCAGGCGCAGGTAACCGTCGTAGGCCACGACCTGGAAGCAGGTGTGGCTGAAGTGGGTGAGCTGGGCCTGCGCCGCGGCGATCACGCGCGGGTGGCAGTGGCCGGTGTTGACCACCGCGATGCCGGCAACGAAGTCGATGAAGCGGCGGCCTTCGACGTCCCAGACTTCGGCGTTGAGCGCCTTGGTGGCGAACAGCGGGTGGGCCTGACCGACGCCGCGCGGCAACGCGGCGGCACGGCGGGCCATGAAATCGGCGTTGTGCAGGCCGGGGGGCAGGGTGTTGGCGTTCATGGGTGTCTCCTGTCGATGCGGTTGGGGGGGCGGGGGCTCACTGCACGCCGCCCATGCACAGATACTTGACCTCGAGGTAGTCCTCGATGCCGTACTTGGAACCTTCGCGGCCGAGGCCGGAGGACTTCATGCCGCCGAAGGGCGCGACCTCGGTCGAGATGATTCCGGTGTTGATGCCGACAATGCCGTACTCGAGCGCCTCGCCGACGCGCCACACACGGTTCATCGAGCTGGCGAAGAAGTAGGCGGCCAGCCCGAACTCGGTGTCGTTGGCCATGCGGATCGCCTCAGCCTCGTCCTTGAAGCGGAACAGCGGCGCCACCGGACCGAAGGTCTCCTCGCGCGCCACCTTCATCGCCGGGGTCACGTCGACCAGGATCGTGGGCTCGAAGAAGCTGCCGCCGAGCGCGTGGCGCTTGCCGCCGGCGAGCACGCGCGCGCCCTTCTCCACCGCGTCGGCGATGTGCTCCTCGACCTTGGCCACCGCGTTCATGTCGATCAGCGGGCCCTGGGTGCTGCCTTCGGCCAGGCCGTTGCCCACCTTCAGGCCCGCCACCGCGGTGGCGAGCTTGGCGGCGAAGGCGTCGTACACGCCGTCCTGCACCAGCAGGCGGTTGGCGCACACGCAGGTCTGCCCGGTGTTGCGGTACTTGGAGGCGAGCGCGCCCTCGACCGCGGCATCGAGGTCGGCGTCGTCGAAGACGATGAAGGGGGCGTTGCCGCCGAGCTCGAGCGAGAGCTTCTTGATGCTGGGCGCGCACTGCCCCATCAGCTTGACGCCGATCTCGGTGGAGCCGGTGAAGGTGAGCTTGCGCACCATCGGGTTGGCGGTGAGCTCGCCGCCGATCTCGGCCGCGCCGCCGGTGAGCACGCTGAACACACCCTTCGGCACCCCGGCGCGCTCGGCGAGCACCGCCAGCGCGAGCGCCGAGTACGGCGTCTGCGTGGCGGGCTTGAGCACCATCGTGCACCCGGCCGCGAGCGCCGGGCCGGCCTTGCGCGTGATCATCGCCGCCGGGAAGTTCCACGGCGTGATCGCCGCGCACACGCCGATCGGCTCCTTGGTGACGACGATGCGCTTGTCGGGCTGGTGGCCGGGGATCACATCACCATAGATGCGCTTGCCTTCCTCGGCGAACCACTCGATGAAGGAAGCGGCGTAGAGCACCTCGCCGCGCGCCTCGGCGAGCGGCTTGCCCTGCTCGCTGGTCATCAGCACGGCGAGGTCCTCCTGGTTGGCGAGGATGAGCTCGAACCAGCGCCGCAGGATCTTCGCGCGCGCGCCGGCGGTGAGCGCGCGCCACGCCGGCCAGGCCGCGTTGGCGGCCTCGATGGCGCGCCGGGTCTCGGCCGCACCCATGCGCGGGATGGTGCCGAGCACCTCGCCGTTGGCCGGGTTGCGGATGCTCACGGTGGCGCCGTTGTCGGCGTCGATCCACTGCCCGTCGACGTAGCAGCGGGTGCGGAAGAGGTCGGGATCTTTCAGGTTCAGGCTCATGGTCGGGTTCCGTAGGGTGTTCGGGGGAAAGCTTCGGTGTCTTCGTGGCAATGCCGGGGTGGTGTGATCGCGTCGCTCAGCTGCGCGCGCCGCGCATGCGCTCGGCGCGCCGGCGCAGCCATTCGAGGGTCATCAGCATCAGCGTCGACAGCACGATGAGGATGGTGGCGACTGCGGCGATGGTCGGGCTGATGTTCTCGCGGATGCCAGCGAACATCTGCCGCGGCAGCGTGGCCTGCTCGGGGCTGGCGAGGAAGAGCGTGACCACGACCTCGTCGAAGGAGGTGGCGAAGGCGAACAGGCCGCCCGAGATGATCCCGGGCGCAACCATCGGCAGGGTGACACGAAAGAAGGTGGTGAGCGGGTTGGCGCCGAGGCTGGAGGCCGCGCGCACCAGGTTGAAGTCGAAGCCCTGCAGGGTCGCGGTGACCGTGGTGACGACGAAGGGCACGCCGAGGATGGCGTGCGCCAGCACCAGGCCGGTGTAGCTGCCGGTGAGGCCGAGCGGGGCGAAGAAGATGTACATCGCCACGCCGATCACCACCACTGGGACCACCATCGGCGAGATCAGCACCGCGGTGAGCAGGGCCTTGCCGGGAAACTCGGCACGCACCAGGCCGATCGAGGCCAGGGTGCCGAGCACCATCGCCAGCAGGGTGGCGAGGGGCGACACGATCAGGCTGTTCATCAGCGCCTGCCGCCAGGCCGGTGAGGTGGCGAACTCCTCGTACCAGCGCAGCGAGAAGCCCGACATCGGGTACATCAGGAAGCTGTCGGCATTGAAGGACAGCGGCACGATGACCAGGATGGGCAGGAACAGGAAGGCCAGGATCAGCCCGACCAGCCCGCGCATGCCGTAATACCATGCCCGTTCCACGGGCGAAGCGTAGGGTTGCAGCATCGTCGTCGTCCTCAGCGTGCCTTCATGTACTTGACCCGGGTCGGCCCGAGGTAGCGGGCATAGACCATGTACAGCAGCAGGGTCGCCGCCAGCAGCACCGCTGAGAGCGCGGCCGCCATGCCCCAGTTGATCGTCTGGTTGGTGTAGAAGGCGATGAAGTAGCTCAGCATCTGCTCCTTCGGACCGCCGAGCAGCGCGGGCGTGATGTAGTAGCCCATGCACATGATGAACACCAGCAGGCCACCGGCGCCGATGCCGGGCAGCGTCTGCGGGAAGTAGATCTTCCAGAAGCTGCGAAAGGGCGGGCAGCCGAGCGAGAGCGCGGCACGCATGTATACCGGCGAGATGCCCTTCATCACCGAGTATAGGGGCAGCACCATGAAGGGCAGCAGGATGTGGTCCATCGCCACATACACGCCGAAGCGGTTGAAGAGGAGCTGGAGCGGGCTGTCGGTGAGGCCGAGCCACATCAACAGGCGGTTCACCAGGCCCTCGTTCTGCAGCAGCACGATCCACGCCGCCACGCGTACCAGCACCGAGGTCCAGAACGGCAGCAGGACGAAGATCATCAGCATGTTGCTGTGGCGGGTGGACAGGCTGGCCATGAGGTAGGCCACCGGGAAGCCGAGCACCAGGCAGCACACGGTGACGATCAGGCTCATCCAGAAAGTGCGCAGCAGCACGTCCACATAGATGCGCTCCTCCTCGGGGGCGACGACGATGTTGCCGTCGGCGTCGATCATGCGGTCGATCGAGGCGAGCAGGTAGAAGGGTGTCAGCGCGCCGCCGGCGCGGTGGATCGCCTGCCAGGTGGCGAGCTCGCCCCACTGCGCATCGATCGCCACCAGCGCCTCGCGCGCCGGCACGGCGGCATCGAGCGGCAGCTTGCGCGCGGTCTTCATGACCAGGCTGCGGTAGCCCGCGTTCTCGCGGTTCAGGCGCTTGGCGATCGCGGCGATCGCCGGCGAGCCCTTGGCCGCAGTGAGCTCGTCGGCGAGTGCACGGTAGGCGGTCTCGGCCGGCGGCGCGCTGCCGTTCCAGTCTTCGAGCACGGCGAGCGTGCGCGGCAGGTTGTCGTGGATCTCGGGGTTATCGACGCCGATCGTCAGCAGCGAGCCGATCGGCCAGATGAAGGCTACCAGCACCACCAGTGCGAGCGGCAGGATGAGGGCGCCGAAGAGCAGGTTGCGGCGACGCTCGGCGCGGCGCAGGCGCTTCTTCAGCGGCGTGCCGTCGCCCGCGGCGGGCAAGGGTAAGGCAGCGGAGGTGTCGACGGCAGTACTCATGGACTGGTCCACTCGGTCAGATAGGGACGGTGGCCGCGCGCCGCGGACCGGACGCCCGTGGCGGCGCAGGCATGCCCGCGCACGGGCATGCGACGAAGGCAGCGCTCAGCGCGCGGCCCAGGCGTTGAAGCGCTGCTCAAGGTTCTCGCCGTGCTCGACCCAGAACTCGGTGTCGGTCTCCATCGCCCCCTTCATGTTCGCGGGCGCGGTCGGCAGGCCGGTGGCGACCTTGGCGTCGATCGCCGGCACGGCCTTCAGGTTGACCGGGCCGTAGGCGATCTCGCCGGAGAACACCGCCTGGTTTTCCGGCTGGCTGGCGAAACGGATGAACTTCAGCGCCTCGGCCTTGTTCGGTGAGCCCTTGGGGATGGCCCACGAATCGACGTCGTAGATGCTGCCGTTCCACACCACCTTGAGGTTCTTGCCTTCGACCTGGGCGGCGGAGATGCGGCCATTGTAGGCGGCACTCATGACCAGGTCGCCCGAGGCGAGCAGCTGCGGCGGCTGCGCGCCGGCTTCCCACCACTGGATGTTCGCCTTGAGCTTGTCGAGCTTGGCGAAGGCGCGGTCGACCCCGGCCGGGGTGGCGAGCACCTTGTAAACATCGCTGGTCGGCACGCCATCGGCGAGCAGGGCGAATTCGAGGGTGTACTTCGCGCCCTTGCGTAGACCGCGCTTGCCGGGGAATTTGTCCACGTTCCAGAAGTCTGCCCAGGAGGTCGGCGCCTCCTTGAGGCGGTCGGCGTTGTAGGCGAGCGCGGTCGACCACACGAAGATGCCGACGCCGCATTCGTTCGCCGCCGCCGGCACGAAATCGGCCTTGTCGCCCACCTGTGCGAAGTCGATCTTCTCGAACAAGCCTTCCTCGCAACCGCGCACCAGCTCGGGCGACTCGACCTCGAGCACATCCCAGGTCACGTTGCCTGCCTCGACCATGGCTTTCACCTTGGCCTGCTCGCCGTTGTATTCGCCGGCGACGACCTTGACCCCGGTGGCCTTGGCAAAGGGCTCGTAGTAGGCCTTGTATTGCGCCTTCTGCGAGGCGCCACCGAAGGAGATGACGGTGATGTCGGCTGATGCGGTACCGACGGCACCGCCGAGGGCGACGAGGACGGCGGCGCGAAGAAAGGATGCGGCGTGCTTCATGATGTGTCTCCGGTTCTGGTTTTATGGGTGTTGCGAGGAAGGCCGCCGAGCGGCCGGGATTGCGGATATGTCGGCGGGGCTGCCTCAGTGCGCAGCGGGCACGTCGAGCGCGCGGGTGTGCGCCGGATCGAGCCCGAGGCGAATGGCATCGCCGGGGCGCAGCGAGCGGTCAAGCTGCGAGACGGGTGCCTTGATGGTGAACTCGTGCTTGCCGGCGAGCTCGACGCGCAGGCGGATCTGGTCGCCAAGGTAGATCAGCTCACGCACGGTGGCATCGAGCCGGTTGGTGCCCTCCGCCTCGCCGGCGAGCTGCACGCGCTCCGGACGCACCGCGATGCGAGCGCGGCCGCCGGCACCGACGTTGCCGGTGCGCGCACGCAGCACCGTGCCGCAGTCGAGGCGCACCTCGCACTCCTCGCCCGCCACCGCCACCACGGTGCCGTCGAGGGCGTTGTTCTCGCCGATGAAATCGGCGACGAAGGAGTTTGTCGGGTATTCGTACAGCGCCTCGGGAGCATCGATCTGCTGGATCACGCCCTGATTGAACACGGCGATGCGGTCCGACATGGTCAGCGCCTCGCTCTGGTCGTGGGTGACGAACACCACGGTGATGCCGAGCTTCTGCTGGATGTGCTTGATCTCGAGCTGCATGCGCTCGCGCAGGTTCTTGTCGAGCGCGCCGAGCGGCTCGTCCATCAACACCAGCTGCGGATCGAACACGAGCGCACGGGCGAGCGCGATGCGCTGCTGCTGGCCGCCCGAGAGCTGCTGCGGATAGCGGCTGCCGAAGGCCTCGAGCTGCACCATGTCGAGCGCGCGCTTGACCCGCGCCTCGACCTCGCTGGGCGCCAGCTTGCGCACCCGCAGCGGAAAACGCAGGTTGTCGGCCACCGTCATGTGCGGAAACAGCGCATAGTTCTGGAACACCATGCCGATGTTGCGACGGTAGGGCGGCACCCGGTTGATGACCTCGCCGTCGAGGCGGATCTCGCCGCCGGTAGGCGTCTCGAAGCCGGCCAGCATCATCAGGCAGGTGGTTTTCCCCGAGCCCGACGGACCGAGCAGGGTGAGGAACTCGCCGCGGCGAATGTCGAGATTGAGGTCCCGCACGATCAGGGTTTCGCCGTCGTAGGTCTTCTGGACGTTGCGAAAGCTGACGTGGGGCGCCTGCCTGTTATGGACCGCTTCCATCTGTCTCCGTCTCCTGCAAGGGGCGCTGAACGCTCTGGCGAACGAATCCTAGGCCACGAATTGGCCCGGGCTTGATCCAATTACTTATACTTTCATAGAACCAATTTTTGCTGCACTGCAATGGATTGCCGACTCAGCTGCGAGCTCATCGCCCACGCCTACGCGGATCAGGCGCCCTCTTCCAGCGCCCGCGCGCGCCTCTATCTCGCCATCCGCGAGGCCATCATCGCGCGCCGGCTCGCGCCCGGTACCGCCCTGCCGCCCACCCGCACCCTGGCGGCAGAGCTCGCGCTGGGGCGGAACACCGTGGTGCGGGTGTACGACCAGCTCATCGTCGAAGGCTACCTGGACAGCCGGGTGGGCTCGGGCACCTTCGTCTCCGACGCGGTGACCGCCACTGCACCGCAGCAAAAACCACGGCGCATGGTCGGTGCACGCAGCGAGGGACTGTCCAGAAGGGGGTGCCGGATCGCCTCCGGTGCGCTGTCGAGCCGGGTACAGGCGGGCGCCTTCATGCCCGGGTTCCCGGACGTCAGCCATTTCCCCTTTGCCACCTGGCGCAAGCTGGTCGCCAAGCAGATGCGGCTCGAGCAGCGCCACCTCGCGCAATATGGCTACGGTGGCTACGGCCCGCTGAAGCTGGTGCTGGCCGAATACCTGCGCGTGACCCGCATGATGTCGTGCAGCCCGCAGCAGATCCTGATCCTGAACGGCTCGCACCAGGCACTCGACCTGTGCGCGCGCATGCTCGCCGACGTCGGCGACGTGGCGTGGATGGAAGACCCGGGCTACTGGGGGGCACGCAGCGTGCTCGCGGCCTCCGACCTCGCCATCCATCCGGTACCGGTGGACGCCCAGGGCATCAACCCGCAGGCGGCCGACTGGGACCACCCGCCACGCCTGATCTTCGTATCGCCCTCCAGCCAGTACCCGACGGGGGCGGTGATGTCGCTCGAACGGCGCCTGCGCCTGCTCGAATACGCCGAGAAGAACCGCATCTGGATCATCGAGGACGACTACGACAACGAGATCCGCTACCACGGCCACCCGGTGGCCTCGCTGTTCGGCCTGTCGGCGGCACAGCGGGTGATCTACGTCGGCACCTTCAGCAAGGTGATGTACCCCGGCCTGCGCCTGGCCTATCTGGTGGTACCGGAAGATCTCGTCGAGGCCTTCACCACCGGCAACGCCGAGCTCTACCGCGAGGGCCGCATGCTGGAGCAGGCGGCACTGGCCGAGTTCATCGACGGCGGCCACTTCACCACCCACATCCGCCGCATGCGCGGCATCTACGAGGAGCGCCGCGACCGCCTCATCGAGGTGCTGCAGCGCCACCTCGCTGGCATCGCCACGCCAGCCGGCGGCCTCGCCGGCCTGCACATCCCGGTGCACTTCGAGCGCCCGCTCGACGACGTGCTGCTGGCCGCCAGGGCGCTGCGCGAGGGCGTGGTGATGCGACCGCTCTCACTGTATGCGATCGATCCGGCAAACCGGCGCGCAGGCATGAACCTCGGCTTCGCAGCGGTGCCGGTGGAGCAGATCGAGGCGCCCGCCCTCAAGCTGGTGCGCCTGATCCACGACCTGCTGCCGGCGGCAAGCCGCTGAGCACGGGCAAAAAAAAGCGGCCGCCGGTCGATTCGGAGCGGACCCGCCGCGAGGGGGAGAGGCGGGTAGGACTCAGGTCGCCGCGACGAGGGCAGGGACGGCGTCGAAGAGCTCGGCCACCTGCAAGGTCGGCGCTTGCGGATCCTTGTTGATCGCCACGATCACCCTGGAGTCCTTCATGGCGTTCCCTTGTGTTCGTCTTGAGGGTTCTTGTGCCGTTTCACACCACGCCGTCCGCGCGCAGGCGGGCGATCGCCGCGGCGTCGAGGCCGAGCGTGGCGGCGAGGATGTCGTCGGTGTGCTCGCCTAGCATGGGCGGCGGCAGGCGGTAATCCACCGGCGTGGCCGACAGCTTCATCGGGCTGGCCACCAGCGGCAGCTGGCCGGCGATCGGATGCGGCACCGTCACCTTCAGGCCGCGCGCCTGCACCTGCGGGTCGGCAAAGACATCGGCGAGGGTGTTGATCGGCCCGCAGGGCACGGCGAGCGCCTCCAGGGTCGAGATCCAATCCGCGGTGCTGCGCTCGACGGTGAGCTTCTTCAGCAGCGGGATCAGCACGCTGCGGTTGCCCACACGCGCGCGATTGGTGGCGAAGCGCACATCGGCGGCGAGTTCGGGCGCAGCGGCGACCTCGCAGAAGCGTGCGAACTGAGCGTCGTTGCCGATGGCCAGGATCATGTAGCCGTCGGCGGTGGGGAAGTCCTGGTAAGGAACGATGTTGGGGTGGGCGTTGCCCAGCCGCTGCGGACTGTGCCCGGTGGCGAGATAGTTCGCAGCCTGGTTGGCGAGACAGGCGACCTGCACATCGAGCAAGGCCATGTCGATGTACTGCCCCTCGCCGCTGCGCTCACGCCAGGCGAGCGCAGCAAGCACCGCGTTGGTGGCGTACAGACCGGTGAGGATGTCGGTGAGCGCGACCCCCACCTTCATCGGCCCACTGCCATCCTCGCCATCAGGGCGACCGGTGATGCTCATCAGGCCGCCCAGGCCCTGGATGAGGAAGTCGTAGCCCGCACGTGGCGCGTATGGCCCGTCCTGGCCGAAGCCGGTGATCGAGCAATACACCAGACGCGGATTCACCGCCTTCAGGCTGTCGTAATCGAGGCCGTACTGCGCCAGGCCACCGGCCTTGAAGTTCTCCAGCACCACGTCGGACTGCGCGGCGAGCTGGCGCACCAGCGCCTGGCCTTCAGCCTGGGTGATGTCGATGGTGATCGAACGCTTGTTGCGGTTGGCGCACAGGTAGTAGGCCGCCACCTCGGTGTCGGCGCCCTGTTCGTCCTTGAGCCAGGGCGGACCCCAGCCGCGGGTGTCATCACCGACACCGGGACGCTCGACCTTGATTACGTCCGCCCCCAGGTCGGCGAGCATCTGCCCGGCCCAGGGGCCGGCGAGGATGCGGGAAAGGTCGAGGACACGAAGATGCGACAGGGCGCTGGGCATTACGGATCTCCCTGGATCAGTTACTGAACGCGGCGATGCCGGTGATGGCGCGGCCGAGGATCAGCGCATGGACGTCGTGCGTGCCCTCATAGGTGTTGACCACCTCGAGGTTCACCAGGTGGCGCGCCACCGGGTATTCGTCCGAGATGCCGTTGCCGCCGAGCATGTCGCGCGCCATGCGGGCGATGTCGAGCGCCTTGCCGCAGGAGTTGCGTTTGACGATGGAGGTGATCTCGACCGGGGCGATGCCCTCGTCCTTCATCCGGCCGACGCGCAGCACCGCCTGCAGGCCGAGGGTGATCTCGGTGAGCATGTCGGCGAGCTTCTTCTGCACAAGCTGGTTGGCAGCGAGCGGGCGATTGAATTGATTACGTTCCATCGTGTACTGGCGCGCGGTCTCGTAGCAGGACTCGGCAGCACCGAGCGCACCCCAGGCGATGCCGAAGCGCGCCGAGTTCAGGCAGGTGAACGGGCCCTTGAGTCCGCGCACGCTGGGGAAGGCGTTCTCTTCCGGCACGAACACCTCGTCCATCACGATCTCACCGGTGATCGAGGCGCGCAGGCCGACCTTGCCGTGGATGGTCGGGGCGGTGAGGCCCTTCCAGCCCTTCTCGAGGATGAAGCCACGGATATCGCCTTCATCGTCCTTGGCCCACACCACGAACACGTCGGCGATCGGGCTGTTGGTGATCCACATCTTGCTGCCCGACAGGCTGAAGCCACCTGCGACCTTGCGCGCACGGGTGATCATCGAGCCCGGATCGGAGCCGTGGTTGGGCTCGGTGAGGCCGAAGCAGCCGATCCACTCGCCGGTGGCGAGCTTGGGCAGATATTTCTGCTTCTGTTCTTCGCTCCCGAATTCATTGATCGGCACCATCACCAGCGAGCTCTGCACGCTCATCATCGAGCGGTAACCGGAGTCGACACGCTCGACCTCACGCGCGATCAGGCCGTAGCACACGTAGTTCAGACCGGAGCCACCGTATTGCTCGGGGATGGTGGCGCCCAGCAGGCCGAGCTCGCCCATTTCGCGAAAGATGCTCGCATCGGTCCTTTCATGGCGGAAAGCCTCCTGCACACGCGGCATCAGCTTGTCCTGACAGTAGGCGCGCGCGGCATCGCGCACCATGCGCTCGGTTTCGCTGAGCTGCAGGTCGAGCAGCAGCGGGTCTTCCCAGTTGAAGCTGGCTTTTGTTGAGGCCATGTCGAGTCTCCTGTCGCGTTCGGTCTCACAAGCGGCTGCCTGTGCTTGAAAGGCATCCTAAGAACTCCGAACCGGCAAAACAACCGACATTTATGCAGTAATCTGTGCGCTTCAGGAACTCCGAAGAATCCTCGATGCGCAAAAAGATCCCCAGCACCACCGCCCTGCTCGCCTTCGAGGCCGCCGCACGCCATGAAAGCTTCACGCGCGCGGCAGAGGAGCGCGCGCTCACCCAGAGCGCCATCTGCCGCCAGATCGCCGCGCTGGAAGATTTTCTCGGTGTGGCGCTGTTCCGCCGCACCCGACGCGGGGTACAACTCACCGAGGCGGGGCTGAGCTACAGCCGCCAGATTGCCGCACGGCTCGATGCCCTCGAACACGACACCCTGGCAGTGATGGCACACCACGGCGCGGGCAGCGTGCTCGAACTGGCGGTGGTGCCGACCTTCGCCACACGCTGGCTGCTGCCGCGCCTGGCCGGATTTCAGGCACAGAATCCCGAGGTCGTGGTGAACATGAGCACCCAGACCCGCCCCTTCCTGTTCGGTGAGACCGAGTACGACGCCGCGATCTACTTCGGCGACGCCGGCTGGCCCGGCACCGAGGCGCACTTCCTGATGCGGGAGTACCCGGTGCCGGTGTGCAGCCCCGAGCTGGCGGGCGTGCGCGCGCACATGAGCGCGCACGAGATCGCCGGCCTGCCCTTGCTGCAACAGACCACCCGCCCTTACGCCTGGCGGCAGTGGTTCGCCGCGGCCGACGTGCAGGCTGCGAACGACATGGGTGGAATGCGTCTGGAGTTGTTCTCGATGCTCGCCCAGGCGGCGATCGAGCGCATGGGCGTTGCGCTGATCCCACCCTTCCTGATTCAGCACGAGCTCACCACCGGCCGCCTGATCAGCCCCTGCCTGCGCAGCTTCCCGAGCACGCGGGCGTACTACCTGATCGTGCCCGAGGGCAAGGCCGAGCGCCCCGCGCTGACGCGCTTTCGGGCCTGGCTGGTGGAGGAAGCGCAGGCCACGGCAGCGCCCTGAGCGCGCTCAGGGCCGCCGGTGCGTCACCCGCGTCAGCATGCACACCGAGGTGGCGGCGTCGATGTGCGCGCCCAGTTCCGCCGGCAGCGCGGCCCACACCGATTGCCCGGCGAAGGCGGCCGCGACCGCATCGACGGACACATACCAGGCCTCCACGATCAGCTCGTATTCGTAACCGCTCGGCTGCGCCCCGTCGACGCGGTTGCTGACCAGACGCTGCGCCTGCGCCCAGGGGGAGGACGGCGATGGCGCGAGGACGACCTCATCCAGCGCACCTGGCGCGCGTGGCTTGAGGAACAGGTACACACAGACCTCGGTCTGCGCGCCGTCCTTGATCACGGCCTCGCGCGCGGTGAGGGCGAAGTTGCGCACATAGGTGGAGAACACGCGCGGCTCGTCGGGGCGCATGATGCGCAGCGTCTCCGCGTCGCTCCAGATGTCATCCGCCGACTGACGGTCACGCAGCGCGAGCAGGTTCACGCCGTCGTAATCCGCGCTCGCACCCGGCGGCAAGTCGGGGTGCTCGAGCACGCGCGAGCACTGCGCGACCGACTTCACCCGGTCGGCGACGTTCACACACTGGCGCCCCAGCGCCGAATGCTCGCGCCAGGCCTGTGGAAAGTCCTCGGCCGCCAGCGCCGGATTGCGGCGGGCGAGGTAGATCATCTTCCATTGGCTCATGGCGCTCCCCCACCGGCTTGAGCACGGGCGAAGGTGGCCGGCACCGCTGCGGCGGCCTCGTACTCCCCTTTCATGCGCTCAACCAGTTCGGCGACGCTGGGCACATCGCTGATGCTGCCTATGCCCTGACCGGCAGACCACACGTCCTTCCAGGCCTTGGGCTTGTCCTCGGGGGCAGCGAAGAGGTCGATCTTGCCGCCGTCCTGGCTGCCCGACAGGGCATCGGGGTCGATACCGGCCGCACGCACGCTGTTCTTCAGGTAGTTGGCCCAGATGCCGCTGAACACCGGCGTATACACAATATCTGCGGCAGTGTCGGCAACGATCATCGACTTGTGGCGCGGGTCAGCCACGGCTTCGCGGGTGGCGATGAAGCGCGTACCCATGTAGCCGAGATCGGCGCCCAGCACTTCGGCGGCGCGCAGGCTGCGCCCGTCCGACAAGGCGCCCGCCAGGATCAGCGTGCCGCTCCAGAACTGGCGCACTTCCGCGACCAGGGCGAAGGGTGACAGCGTGCCGCCATGGCCACCGGCGCCGGCACACACCAGGATCAGTCCATCGACTCCGGCGGCGGCGGCCTTGCGCGCATGCTCGACGCTGATGACGTCGTGGAACACCAGCCCGCCATAGGCATGCACGCGCTCGACCACCGCATCCGGACGCCCCACCGAGGTGATGACGAAGGGCACACGGTGCGCGACCACGCAGTCGAGATCGACATCGCGGCGCGGGTTGGATTTGTGCAGGATGAGGTTGGCACCGAAGGGGGCGGCCGGGCGCTCGGGATGCTGCGCGTCCCAGTCGGCGAGCTCACCCTCGATGCGCTCGAGCCAGGCCGCGAGCAGCTCGGGGGTGCGCGCGTTGAGCGTGGGGAAACTGCCGGCCACGCCCGCCTTGCACTGCGCCAGCACCAGCTCCGGGCCGCTGGCGAGAAACATCGGCGAGCCGATCAGAGGCAGGGCGAGCCGCCCTTTGAACAAAGCTGGAATGGGCATACCCTCATCTCCACAATCAGATTTCAAACCGTTTGAAAAACAGCGGCGGACCCACTGGGGTCCGCCGCTGCACCTGGGGCTTCAACTACGACCGGCTCAGCCGCGCGGCATGCCCAGCCCACGCTCGGAAATGATGTTGAGCTGGATTTCGTTGGTGCCAGCATAGATGGTATCGGAACGCGAGAAGAAGAATACTTGCTGCAGGCGCCGCACCGCGTCCTCGTCCGAGCGCACGTCGCCCGCCACGCCGATGACATCCATCGCCAGCTGGCCCAGGTCACGGTGCCAGTTCGACCACGCGTACTTGTAGATCAAGGCCTCGGGGCGCACCTTGGTCGAGCCGGTGTCGTCCTCCAGCATGCGCAGGCCGTTGTAGCGCAAGCCCTGCAGCCCGATCCAGGCGTCGGCGATGCGCTGCCGGATCGCCGGGTCCTGCGCTGCCCCATTGGCACGCGCCACCTCCAGCAGCAGCTGCAGCTCATGGCTGAAATGCATCTGCTGGCCCAGGGTGGACACCCCGCGCTCGAAGCCGAGCAGCGCCATCGCCACCTTCCAGCCCTCACCGGGCTGGCCGACGATGCAGTCGGCTTCCGTCACCGCGCCATCGAAGAACACCGAGTTGAACTCGGCCTCGCCGGTCAGCTGGCGGATGGGGTGGATCTCGATGCCGGGCTGATCGAGCGGCACGAGCAGGAAGCTCAGCCCCTCGCGCCCGACCGAGCCCGGCGTGCTGCGGGCGATGACGAAGATCCAGTCGGACTCGTGCGCGAGCGAGGTCCACACCTTCTGCCCCTGCAAGCGCCAGCGCCCGTCCTCGTCCTGCCAGCAGCGCGTGCTGATCGCGGCCAGGTCGGAGCCGGCGCCGGGCTCGGAGTAACCCTGGGCCCAGTATTCGCGACCTTCGCGGATGCCGGGCAGGAAGCGACGCTGCTGCTCGGGCGTGCCCAGCGCGATCAGCGTCGGCGCGGTCAGGGTCTCGCCGATGTGGCCCATGCGCCCCGGCCCACCGGCGCGCACGTATTCTTCATGGAAGGCGAGCTGCAGCGCCAGCGGCAGGTCGCGCCCGCCGTGTTCCTTGGGCCAGCCCAGGCCGACCCAGCCGCCGCTGGCCATTTCCTGCTCCCACTCCTTGCGCAGCGCGGGATAGGCCTCCTCGTCACCCGGCCCGCCGCGATGCTTCAGGCAGGCAAAGCGGCCGACGAGGTGGGTCGCCATCCAGGCGGCGACTTCCTTGCGAAATTCCTGTTCATTCATGCTCTTCCGTCCTCTCAGGCTGCGCTCAGGCAACATCGAGCAGCTGTGCTGCCAGGGTTTCACGCCAGGCGCTGCTCGCGCCCAGCCACTGGCTGGCCCACTGCGCACGCTTGAAGTGCAGCTGCGGATCGTATTCCCAGGTGAAGCCCACGCCGCCGTGGAGCTGGATGGCCTCCTGCGCGCAATAGCGGTAGGCCTCGGTGGCCAGCACGCGCGCGGCGCTCACTTCTGCGAACAGCGCCGCGTCGTCGAGCGCGGCAGCGTCCGACTCAGCGGCGGCTGCGACCCGCGCCATCACGCCACGCACGGTGGAGCGCGCGGTTTCCATGCGCACCATCATCTCGGCAACGCGATGCTTGACCGCCTGGAAGGTGGCCACCGGACGGCCGAACTGCACCCTCTCCTTGGTGTAATCGACTGCCAGCTGCAGACACTGCGCGGCGCCGCCGACCTGCTCGGCCGCCAGTTGCAAGGCCGCCAGCACGCGAGTGCGGACGAGCCCGGCGCATACTTTGTCAGCGTCGTCGACGCGTGCTTCTGCGTCCACCCGGACCTCATCAAAGCACCAACGCGCCTGCGGCCGGGTCAGGTCCCACACCTCGAGCGGCGTGCGCTCGACGCCGGTGGCGCCGGCCTGGACCTCGAACAGACCGATCGCAGCGTCGCCCTCCAGGCGCGCGGCCACATAGGCGACGTCAATCTGGCCGTCATCGAGCACCTGCGCGGCTTCGCCATGCAGGTGCCAGCCCTCGCCGTCGCGGCGCGCGTGCACCGTCAGCGTCGCCGGGTCGGCATCCAGGCCGGGGCCCAGAATCAGCGTCGCCGCCTGCGCGCCAAAGGCCAGCGCCGGCAGGCAGCGTTGTTGCGCGTGGGCGCTTCCGGCCTGCAGCAAGGCGGTCTGCGCCAGCACCACGGTGGAGAAGAAAGGCGTGCGCACCAGGCGCCGCCCCATCTCCTCCATCAGCAGGCCGAGCTCGACCGCCCCCAGCCCCAGGCCGTCGAGCTCTTCAGGCACCTGCACCGCCGCCCAGCCCAGTTCGACGATGTGGGCCCACAGCCCGGCATCGTCTTGCACATCCTTACGCGCGTTGCCCTGCTCGGCGAGAAAGTCGGCTGCCGTTTCCTGCAGCGCGCGCTGCTCGTCGGAAAGCGTCAGATTCATCCCAGCACCTCGAACAGGCCCGCGGCGCCCATGCCACCGCCGATGCACATCGACACCACCACGTAACGCACGCCGCGGCGACGACCTTCGATGAGCGCATGACCGACCATGCGCGCACCCGACATGCCGAAGGGGTGACCGATGGAGATGGCGCCGCCATTGACGTTGAGACGGTCATTGGGGATGCCCAGCGTGTCGCGGACGTGGAGCACCTGGCAGGCAAAGGCTTCGTTGATTTCCCACAGGCCGATGTCGCTGACCTTGAGGCCGTGCTGCTCGAGCAGCTTGGGGATGGCGTACACCGGGCCGATGCCCATTTCTTCCGGCGCACAACCGGCGACCGCGATGCCGCGATAAATGCCCAGCGGGGCGATGCCACGGCGCTTGGCTTCGTCATGGCTCATCAGCAGCGCGGCCGAGGCCCCGTCCGAGAACTGCGAGGCATTGCCGGCGGTGATGAACTCGCCCTGCTTCACCCACTGCCCGTCCTTCACCACCGGCTGCAGCTTGGTGAGATCTTCAAGCTGGGTCGAAGGGCGGTTGCACTCGTCGCGCTTGGCGATCACGTCCTCATGACCAGCGGGCTTGCCTTCCTTGTCGAACAGCAGCTTCTTTGCCGCCAGCGGCACGATCTCGTCGTCGAACAGGCCGGCGGCCTGGGCGGCGGCGGTGCGCTGCTGGCTCTGCAGCGAGTATGCGTCCTGGTCGGCACGCGAGATGCCGTAGCGGCTGGAGACGATCTCGGCGGTCTCCAGCATCGGGATGTAGGCCGCAGGCACGATCGCCTTCACCGCCTCGGACTGCGAGCGGTAGGCGTTCTTGTACTTGTTCTGCGTCAGCGACAGCGATTCCACGCCACCACCGATGGCGACCTTCATCTCGCCGGCCATGATGCTCTTGGCGGCGACGCCGATGGTCATCAGGCCGGAAGCGCACATGCGGTCCAGCGCCATGCCCGGCACCGTGTCGGGCAGACCGCCGGTGTAGGCGCACAGGCGGCCGATGTTGTAGGCCTGGGTGCCCTGCTGCACGGCGGCGCCCATGATCACATCCTCAACTTCACCCGGCTCGATGCCGGCGCGCTCGACGACCGCGCGCACGACGTGGCCACCCAGCACCGGCGCTTCGGTGTCGTTGAAGGAACCGCGGAAGGACTTGGTGAGCGCGGTACGCGCGGTGGAGACGATGACGGCTTCGATCATGAAGAGGCTCTCTTTAAAATTCAGTCGTTGAAGGTGTAGCGGCTGATGGTGTCGACCACGCAGCCCGGGCGCTCGCTGCCCTCGATCTCGATGGTGACGCGCACGGTGGACTGCACCGCGTCCTTGATGCGTTCGACCTTGAGG
The DNA here is from genome assembly GCF_000443165.1 of Thauera terpenica 58Eu. Lineage (GTDB taxonomy): Bacteria > Pseudomonadota > Gammaproteobacteria > Burkholderiales > Rhodocyclaceae > Thauera > Thauera terpenica. The sequence continues at coordinate 65,059 of NZ_ATJV01000070.1, forward strand.
ATTTCGCCACGGCCACGCACGCGCGCACCGGCCTTGACCGGCGCCGGGAAACGCACGCGGTCGCAGCCGACGTTGACGCCCATCTTCAGGTTGTCGGCGCGAATGAGCTGCGGCAGAAACAGATTGGCCAGCGCCAGGGTCAGATAGCCGTGCGCGATGCAGGCGCCGAAAGGGCCATCCTTGGCGCGCTCGGGGTCGACATGGATCCACTGGTGGTCGTCGGTGGCGTCGGCAAACTGGTCGATGCGCTGCTGGCGGATCTCGACCCAGTCGGTCACGCCCAGCTCACGGCCTTCGGCGGCGATGAGCTCGTCAGCACTGGAAAAAACCATGGTCATCGTGCGTCCTCTCAAGCGTGCTGCGAGCTGACCGACAGCACTTCGCCGGTCATGTAGGAGGAATAGTCGCTGGCGAGGAAGATCATCACGTTAGCGACTTCCCACACTTCGGCGGCGCGGCCAAAGGCCTCGCGGCTGGCGAGCTGCTCGAGCAACTCTGCGCTGGAGGCCTTCTTGAGGAACTCGTGCAGTGCGATCGAGGGCGACACGGCGTTGATGCGCACGCCGTTTTCGGCGGCTTCCAGGGCCGAGCAGCGCGTCAGCGCCATCACTCCGGCCTTGGCCGCGGCGTAGTGGGCCTGGCCCTTTTGCGCACGCCAGCCCAGCACCGAGGCGTTGTTGACGATGGCGCCGCGACCGCGCTTTTCCATGTGCGGCAGCATCGCGCGCGTCATGCGGAAGGTGCCGGTGAGGGTGATGTCCAGCACCCGGCTCCACTCTTCGTCGGTCATTTCGGTGACGCGCTTCTCACCGCCCAGGCCGGCGTTGTTGATCAGCACATCCACACCACCGAGCTTTTCTTCAGCCGCGGCAACCAGGGCCTGCACTTCTTCTTCGTTGGTGACGTTGCACACCTGGCCCCAGATGCTCTCCAGCCCGGTCTCAGCCTTGAGCTTGGCCACCGCCTCTTCCAGACGACGCGGGTGGATGTCGGAGATCATCAAGGCGCGGCAGCCCTCTTCCGCCGATTTGCGCGCCGCGGCAAAGCCGATGCCAGCGCCTGCAGCGGCGGTGATGAGGACGGATTTGCCGGCAAGCAACTGGTGGCCGGGCACATACGAAGGGGCTTCTCTCACGGCGTGAACCTCGAATGGGTGGATACCCAACCTTTATAGGAGGTCGCATCGGCTGCCACATCGTCAAAACGGACGGGACGAAGCACTTCGCGCAAGCGCTGAATCGTTTTAAGAGATCGTTTCGTCGCGCCCGCTGACCACCGCCAGAATGCGCGAGCGCGTGGCCACGATCTTCCATGCGCCGGCGATGCAGCGGTATTCGTCGTCGTAGATCACGCCGAGGCGACGGGTGAGGCCGGTTTCGGCATCGAGGTTGAAGTAGCACAGGGACCAGCGCCCGCGTGCCGTGTCGTCGGCGGTGAGCTCGATCTCGGGGTTGGCGCCGTGGTGGCTGTCGCGCACGCGCGGGTGGCAGGCCAGCGACTGGTAGAGCGCGACGAAGGAGTCGCGCTCGTCGAATTGGCCGACCGCCTCGAAGTCGATGCGGATGGGGCCGGTGGCGAAGCAATCGCGGATGGCCTCGACGTCCTTCAGATCGCAGGCGTTGAGGTAGCGATGCTTGAGCTGGCGAATCGCCTCCAGCGCCTCAAGGCGGGCGACGCGTTGTTCCAGAGTCATGCCGCCTCCTTCAGCTCACACGCGCGGGATGAAACGCACGCGGCTCGCCCAGCATGCGCCGCAAGCTCGGCGGCTCGCGCCCGCCTTCGTCGCGCACCCCATATTGCGCTGCCAACTCGGCCACGATCAGGGTCTGGCCCGAGCGGCTGGCCAGTTCGGGGTCGCGCCACAGGGCATGGATGACGCGGCCGACGAACTGCGGACTTTCGCTGTGCGCCATGAAGTCGCCATAGGCGTCGCTGCGCTGGCGGGCGGCCAGCGCGGTGCGCTCGGTGCGCTGCACGCCCAGCCACAAGGACAGTGCGGCCACGCCCGTGCCTTCGAAGTCGACCCCCATATCCCAGGCCATCTTGTCGCAGCCGGCTTTTTGCGCGCCGTAGGCCGGGCCGTGCATGTAGCAGCCGGCGCCGTAGGACGAGGTGAACACCACCAGCGCGGGAGCGGACTTGAGCAACAGCGGTGCGGCGCAATGCGTGGCGATGTAGTTCGAGCGCAGACCGACGCCAAAGATGTCAGCCTGGCTGTGCGGCTTGGTCCAGAACGGGCCGGGTGCGATCAGGCTATCGTCGATATGGATGGCGTTGTTGACCAGGATGTCGAGCCGCCCCTGCTCGCGCTCGACGCGCTCGAACAAGGCCTGCACCTGACGGTCGTCGGCATGGTCGCAGTGCACCGCGATGCCTTGTCCGCCGGCCGCGGTGACGGCGGCGGCGCTGGCGTGGATGGTGCCGTGCAGCACTTCGTCGCCAACCCGGCAGCTGCCCTCGGTGGTGCTGCGCCCGGTCACGTAGACGGTCATGCCGGCGGCGCCGAGCGCTTCGGCCACACCCTGGCCCACGCCGCGGCTGGCGCCGGTGACGACCGCCACCCCTGGAGATACGGGAGTGCTCATTGAAGCTCCTTCAGTTTTTTCAGGCCAGCGCCGGCGGACGACGATCGGCCCACGGTGCGGCCTGTTCCAGCTGCGCAGCCAGTGCGATCAAGCGCGCCTCGCCCCCGAACGGCGCGGCGAACTGCACGCCCACCGGCAGCCCCTCCGCACTCCAGTGCAGGGGGACGGACATCGCGGGATGGCCGCTCATGTTGAACATGGCGGTAAAAGGCGAGGCCAGCACCGCATTCCGGGCGAAGTCGTCATAAGGCTGGTCGAGCGAGATTTCACCGAGCTTGGGCGGCAGTCCTGCGGTAGTGGGCGACAGGATGAAGTCGTAGCGGCCAAACAGCTGGTCGAAAACACGCCCGCCCTGATCGAAGACGGCGCGCGCGCCGTAGAGCTGGGCGGCGGTGTAGGTCTTGGCCTTTTGCAGGTTGCGCCAGTTGACCGGTTCGATCTCGTCTTCACGTACCGCGCGCCCGAGCTGCTTTTCGCGCGCCTGCACGGAAACCAGCAGACCGGTACCGGTCATGATGCCCAGGCCGCCGAACATCTCCATGAAAGGCAGTTCGCTGAGCGTGATCGGCTCGACGTGGTGGCCCAGCCCGGTGCACAGGGTGGCGGCCTTGCGCACCGCCTCCAGGCATTCCGCATGCAGGCCGGTGCCGAACAGATTGGTTTCGAGCAGCCCGATCCTGAGCCCGCGCGGTGCTTGCGCCAGCGCCGCCAGCAGGTCGGCGGTGGGCGGTGAAACCCGGGAGCCCGCTTCCGGCCCCTGGCTGAGCTGGGTCAGCAGCGCCGTATCGCGCACGCTGCGGCTGATGACGTTGTTGACGGACAGCCCCATCCAGCCCTCGATCGCGCGCGGCCCCATCGGAATCAGGCCGCGGCTGGGCTTGAGCCCGAACAGGCCGCAGTGCGAGGCCGGAATGCGGATCGAGCCGCCGCCATCGCTGGCGTGCGCCACCGGCAGCACGCCGGCTGCAATCGCCGCCGAAGCCCCGCCGGACGAACCGCCCGAGCTGTGCGCCAGGTTCCAGGGGTTGCGCGTGGCGCCGAACAGGCGCGACTCGGTGGTCGCGGTCTGGCCGAATTCAGGGGACGTCAGTTTGGCAAAGATGTTCAGGCCCGCGGCCTGATAGCGCTGCACCAGGGTGGAGTCGTGGTCGGCGACCGCATCCTTGAAGAAGACGCAGCCGTTGGTGGTGATCGTGCCCTCAAGCGCGACCCCCAGATCCTTGAGCGCAAACGGCACACCGCTGAGCGGCGGTCGCGCCGTGCGCTCGGCCTGGCCCGCGCCGTCGAGCGTGCGGGCGTGTTCGCGTGCACGCTCGAAATGCGGCACCGCGACGGCGTTGATCACCGCATAGGCCTCGGCGCGCGCAAGCGCTGCCTCCAGCATCTCGCTCGGCTTCACATCTCCGCGCCGGATCAGGCGCGCAATCTCGGTCGCGTCCCAGCGCTCATATTCAGGCAGGGGCAGCGCAGAGGCTGCCGCTGCCGGCGACGTCAGGCTCACGCCCGCCGCCGCGGCGCCGCCGAGCACGGCACCGGTCTTGAGAAAGTCACGACGTCCCTGCTCCGCGGCTGATGTGCTCATCTCAGCTCCCCCAGACCTTTTGTGCGGGAACCGACTGCTTCATCAGTTCATCGACGGCCGCGCCGGCTTCGGCAGGCGTCAGGCGTGCGCCCTTGTCCTTCTGCGGCCCGGTGCGCCAGCCATCACACACCGAGATGCGACCGCCCTGGGCCTCGAACACCTGGCCACTGACGTGCGAGGACGCCTCACTACCCAGCCACACCACCAGCGGCGCGACGTTTTCGGCCGCCCAGGAGTCGAAGCCCGACTCCGGCGCCTTCACCACATCGGCCATCGCGGACTCGGTCATCGAGGTCCGTGCCGACGGCGCCAGCGCATTGGCGGTGACGCCATAACGCGCCATCTCGGCCGCCTGCACCAGGGTCAGGGTGGCGATGCCGCCCTTGGCGGCGGAATAGTTCGACTGTCCGATCGAGCCCTGCAGGCCGGCGCCGGAGCTGGTGTTGATGATGCGGGCGGCAATCTTGTTGCCGGCCTTGGCCTGGTCGCGCCAGCGCTTGCCGAGGATGTTGGCGAGGCAGAAGTGGCCTTTCAGGTGCACCCGCATGACCTGGTCCCAGTCGTCTTCGGACAGGCTGACGAACATGCGATCGCGCAGGATGCCGGCGTTATTGACCACCACGTGCACTTCGCCGTAAGCCGCGAGCGCGGCATCGACGATCTGCTGGGCGGTGTCGATGCGGGTGATGTCGTCGGCGTTGGCGATGGCCTTGCCACCCGCCGCCACGATCTCGGCCACCACCGCGTCAGCGGCGTCCTTGCGGATGTCATTGACGACGACGTTCGCGCCCTCGGCGGCAAACGCCAGCGCATAGGCACGACCCAGACCACCACCGGCACCGGTGATGATGACCGTGCGTTGTTGGCAAATTCCCATTGTCTTCTCCCTTGCTGTGAGTTCGATTGAAGGCCTGCAGCACGCGCCCCGCCTTCAGCCACGCTGCGACGCGCTGCCGTACTTGCGTACGGTGCGCGTCAGCGACGCGGAATCAGGACAAGGGGTGGCGCGTTGCGTCGCTTCAGAGGCGTTCGATGATGGTGACGTTGGCCTGACCGCCGCCTTCGCACATGGTCTGCAGTCCGTAGCGCCCACCCGTGCGCTCCAGCTCATGCAGCAGCGTGGTCATCAGGCGCGCACCGGTGGCACCGAGCGGATGACCCAGGGCGATGGCGCCGCCGAGCGGGTTCATGCGCGCGGGGTCGTAGTCGAGCTCCTTCTGCCAGGCCATGACGACCGAGGCGAAGGCTTCGTTGATCTCGACCACGTCGATGTCATTGATGCCCATGCCCGCCTTCTTGAGCGCGGCACGGGTGGCGGGAATGGGCGCGGTGAGGTGCCAGATCGGGTCGTCGGCGAGCACCGAGATGTGGTGCACGCGGGCACGCGGGGTCAGCTTGTAGCGCTTGAGCGCGGCCTCCGACACCACCAGCAGGGCGGCGGAAGCGTCGCAGGTCTGGCTCGACACCGCGGCGGTGATCGACGGGTAGGTGGGATCGACCGGCTCCAGGCTGGCCATCTTCTCCAGCGTGCTCACACGTGGGGTCTCGTCCTGTGTGACGCCTTCGAGGGCGACGATCTCACGCTCGAAATGACCTGCGGCGATCGCTGCGAGCGCACGGCGGTGGCTCTCGAGCGCAAACACTTCCATGTCGTGACGGCTCAGCTTCCAGTGGTCGGCGATGCGCTGCGCAGCATAGAACTGATTGACGGGCTGGTCGCCAAAGCGCGCCTTCCAGCCCTTGCTGCCGGAGAACGGATCGGGGAAGCCGAGAGGCTGGCCGGCGAGCATGGCCGACGAGATCGGGATCTGGGTCATGGTCTGCACGCCGCCGACGGCGACCACATCCTGGGTGCCGCTCATCACCGCCTGGGCGGCGAAGTGCAGCGCCTGCTGTGACGAGCCGCACTGACGGTCCACCGTCGTGCCCGGCACATTCATCGCCAGGCCGGCGGCGAGCCACGCGGTGCGGGCGATGTCACCCGCCTGCGAGCCGATGGTGTCGACACAACCAAAGATGACGTCGTCGTATTCTTCGCCCGGGATCACATTGCGCTCGACCAGGGCCTTGAGCACATGGGCGCCGAGATCGATCGCATGGACGTGGGACAGACCGCCCTTGCGCTTGCCGGTGGGGCTGCGCAGGGCATCGACAATATAGGCTTCTGCCATTTTCATTCCTCGAAAGTATGACCAGGGCCGAGGGCGGCACCGTCGGCCAGCATTGCGTCCGCAACTCGGGACTTGTGCAGACCGCGGTCGCCCCAGGACGCATCCAGCGCCCAGGCCCGCTTCATGAACATCTGCAGATCGACTTCCCAGGTGTAGCCCATCGCGCCATGCACCTGAATGCCCTTGCGCGCCGCCAGCCACGCCGCCTCGCCGCAGGCGAGCTTGGCGTGCGAGACGCGGGCGTCGACGCCCGCTTCCTGGTGCGCGAGCGCGTAGGCGGCGCGATACAGCACCGGCTTGGCGAACTCGATCTGGGTCGCAACGTCGGCAAGGTGATGCTTGACCGCTTGAAAGCTGCCGATCGGCTTGCCGAACTGCTTGCGCTGGGCCACGTAGTCGACCGACAGGTCGAGCATGCGCTGCGCCAGGCCGAGCAACTGACCCGCCACCGACAAGGCGCCGCGGTTCAGGGTCTGTGCCCACAGCGCACGACCCGCCTCGCCCTCGGCGAGCAAGGTAGCGGCAGACGGGGTCCAGCTCACGCTGCCAAGGCGGCGCGAAAGGTCAATGCTGGCGTTGCTGTCGACCTTGACCGCGCTGCGCGGTACGGCATGCACCTCGTCACCGTTGGCGAGCAGCAGCAGATCTGCGGGATTGGCGTCGGCCACCAGCGGATTGACCGGATGGTCGACCGCAATGCGGATGCTGCCCTCGGCAATGCGCCCCAGCCAGGCCTCACGCTCGGCCGTACCGGCAGGCAGCGCGTTGAGCAGACCGGTGGCAACATACGCTGCGTCGGCCAGCGAATCGGGAATGGCGTAGTAGCCCAGCTCTTGAGTCATCAGCGCCCAGGCAACGTCGTCCATGCCCAGGCCACCACAGTCTTCGGGCACCGACAGCGCGGTAAGACCCTGTTCGGCAAGACTCTTGCGTAGCTCGGGCGAGCGCCCGCTGTCGGTTTCCCAGATCTCGCGCAACATCTCGGGCACGGCTTCGACCATCAGGAAGCGGCTCACCGCCTCGCGGAAGGTGAGCTGGTCGTCGGTAAAAGTGAAGTCCATGGCCAGCCTCTTCTTACTTGGGCAGGCCGAGCATGCGCTCGGCGATGATGTTGCGCTGGATCTCGTTGGTGCCGGCGTAGATCGGACCGGCCTGCGCGAACAGGAAGCCGTCCAGCCAGCGCGCCGCGTCAACCGCGGCGGGCGCATCAGCGGTCAGCTCACCGCGCGCGCCGAGAATGCGCATGGCGGTTTCGTGCATCTTGAGGTCGAGTTCGGACCAGAAGATCTTGTTGGTGCTGGCCTCGGCGCCAATGCGTGCGCCTTTCGCCAGCCGGCCGACGGTGTGGTAGGCCGACAACGCATAGGCTTCGGTGCCGGTCCACGCTTCGATCACCGCGTCGCGGATGCTGGGGTCGCGATCCGCGATGGCGCGATTGGCCTTGTAGAGTTCGATCAGCTTGCGCGCGGTGTACTGGAAGCGTGCCGGCGAACGCAGCAACAGGCCGCGTTCGAAGCCCGCGGTGGCCATCGCCACATGCCAGCCCTGACCTTCGTCACCGATGCGGTTCTCGACCGGCACCTTGACGTCGTCAAAGAACACTTCGGCGAAGGCCTGCTTGCCGTTGAGGGCTTGAATCGGACGGATGGTCACGCCCGCCGCATCCAGCGGCACCGCCATGTAGGACAGGCCGTGATGGCGGCTGGAGCCGGGGTCGCTGCGGAACAGGCCGAACAGCCAGTCGGCAAAGATGGCGCGCGTCGACCAGGTCTTCTGGCCGTTGATCACATAGTGACTGCCGTCGGCGGAGAGGATGGCCTTGCTGGTGATGGCCGCCATGTCCGAGCCGGCGTTGGGCTCGGACCAGCCTTGCGCCCACATGTCTTCGCTGGCGGCCATGCGCGGCAGAAAGCGTGCCTTCTGCTCTTCGGTGCCGAACTCGATCAGGGTCGGGCCGAGCAGGAGCTGGCCGTTCTGATTGACCCGCATCGGCGCACCGGCGCCGTAGTACTCCTCTTCGAAACTCAGCCACTCGATGAGGTCGCAGCCGCGGCCACCCAGGGCCTCGGGCCAGATCACCATCGACAGGCGGGCGTCGAAGAGCTTGCGCTCCCACGCACGGTGCTGCTCGAAGCCTTCGCGCGTGTCGTAGCTGAGCAGGGGCTCGGCGGGCAGGTTTGCCGCAAGCCAGGCACGGACTTCCTCGCGGAAGGCCTTCTGCCGGGGGGTATAGGCGAGATCCATGGTCGTCCTTAGAACTTGACTTCGCGTTTCTCGACGAAGGCGCGGCGGGTTTCCGCCGAATCCGGGCTGGTGTAGGCCTGCAGGGTGAAGCCCTGCTCCCAGCGGTACTTGTCTTCCAGGTTGCCGTCCTCGATGCCGTTGAGCGCCTCCTTGGCGATACGGATCATGGACGGGCTCTTGGCGGCGATCTTGCGGGCGATCTCGAGCGCGGCTTCGCGCAGCTCGGCCTTGGGCACGATGCGCTCGATGAAACCGTAACGATCGGCCTCCTGCGCAGTGATCTTTTCACCGGTGAAGAACAGGTAGCGCACCTTCTGCACCGGGAACAGGCGCTGCAGGTGGGCACCGCCGCCCATCGCACCGCGATCGACTTCGGGCAGGGCGAAGGTGGCGCATTCGGAGGCGACGACGATGTCGGCCGCGCCAGTGATGCCGATGCCGCCACCGAGCACGAAGCCGTGCACCGCGACGATGACCGGCACCGCATTGCGATGCACGGCCTTGAAGGTGGCGTAGTTGCCACCGTTGACGGCGACGATGCGCTCGGGATGGGCGTCGAGCTCCTTGATGTCCACGCCGGCGCAGAAACCGCGGCCTTCGGCGCGGATCACGATCACACGCACCTCGGGGTCGTGACCCAGCTCCTCGATGCGGTGCGCCAATGCGTACCACTCGCTGCTGTCGAGTGCATTGACCGGCGGCTTGTTGATGACGAGTTCGGCAATGCCGCCCTCGATGCTTGTCTGGAATGCCTGGCTCACGTTGGTGGCCTCCCTATCTTGTCGTATGGTCTTGAGGTCTGCGCTTCAGGTCTGCGCTTCAGGTCTGTGCTTCCCGCGCTGCGCTGCACGGTCCGCTCAGGCGACGGCCTGAACATCCTTGGCTTGCGCCCTGTCTGCCGGCTCACCGAGACGGGCATAGAGGGTGGCAAGACACTGCTCCGCCTCGGCGGCGATGCCCTTGATGAGCTCTTCACAGCTCTCGAGCTTGCCGATCGCCGCCGCGACCTGGCCGCTGGGCAGGATGCCCTCGTCGGGGTAGCCTTCGACCATGGAGCGTTGCAGCAGCACCGGCTGATTGGCCGACATCACCGTCTGCGACACCGCGCCGGGGTCTTCCTTCAGCGCCTGGCGGAACACGCCCAGCATGTGACTGACGCTCATGCCGGTCTGCTGCTTCCACTTCCAGGCGCTCTTGAGCGCAATCAGCAGGCGACCCATGGGGCCGGCGGATTCGAGCTTGTCGATGAAGGGGTTCTCGATCATGCGATGACGCATGCCATCGACCGCCAGGGTGACGCGCACTTTCTGCGGGTCATCGACCTTGACGTATCGATCGAGGGTCGCAGGCGGCGTGGGTGAATCGGTGGTCATGAGAAAGCGCGTACCCATCGCGATCCCCGCCGCGCCAGCAGCGAGCGCCGCTGCCAGGCCGCGGCCGGTGGAATAGCCGCCCGCGGCGATCACCGGCACCTTCACTGCGGCCAGCACCTGCGGCAGCAGGATGGTGGTGGGCACGCCGCCGGTGTGACCGCCGCCCTCGCCACCCTGGATGGTGATCATGTCGGCGCCCAGCTCGATCGCCTTGAGCGCATGCTTGAGCGCACCCACGGTGGGAATGCACAGCACACCGGCTTCCTTGAAGCGGGCGATGGTCTTCTTGTCCGGACCCCGGCCGTAGCTGACGGCGCGCAGTTTGTACTGGATGGCCAGGTCGACGCACTGCGCCGCGTTCTCCTGGAACATGTGAAAGTTGAGACCGAAATTGCTGCCGCCGGTGGCGGCGATGACCTTCTTGATCTCGGCTTCGATCTTGTTCGCGTCAATCGTCGCCCCGGCGAGAAAGCCGAAACCGCCCGCCTTGGTGGTCGCGATCACCAGATTGGCGTCGGACACCCAGCCCATGGCGGTCTGGATGACGGGATAGCGGCAGCCGAGACGCTCGGTGAGCGGAGTGCGCAGGAGCGCGGAAAAATCCTGATTCATGCTTTGTCCCCACCTGCGGCCTGCTTGTTGGCGCTGGCCATTGCCTTGGCGTCATAGCCACCGAGCTTGTCACCCGACAGCAGTTCATTGTGGGCGTGGGCGAAATGATGCCATGCAAATACCGCATCCATCGCCGTGCGCTTGCCCTGCAGATCCTCGACATGGTTGATCGCCTGCTTGGTCAGGGCCAGGCCCATGCGCGGCTGTTTGGCCACGCGCGCGGCGAGGGCGAAGGTCTCGGTCTCGAGTTCGGCACGCGCCACCACCCGGTTGACCATGCCCATCTGGTAGGCACGCTCGGCGCTCATGCGATCGCCGGTCATGAGGAACTCCTTGGCGATGCGCGGGTTGAGCTCATAGGGGTGAGCAAAGTACTCCACCCCCGGGATGCCCATGCGCACCACCGGATCCTGGAAGAAGGCGTCATCGCTGGCGACGATCAGATCGCACACCCAGGCCAGCATCAGCCCGCCGGCGACGCACGCGCCCTGCACCATGGCGATGGTCGGCTTGGGCAGCTCGCGCCAGCGCCGGCACATGTTGAGGTACACCTCCTGCTCGCGCACGTAGAGGTATTCCCCGCCCGGCTTGTTGGTGTGGTCCCACCACAGGTGGGTGCGCTCGAAGGGCTTGTTGATGTCGCGCCCCGGCGTACCGATGTCATGGCCGGCGGAGAAGTGCTTGCCCTCGCCACGCAACACGATGACCTTCACCGCATCATCATCCACCGCACGCCGGAAAGCGGCATCCAGCGCATAGGTCATCTGCGAGTTCTGCGCGTTGTTGAAGCTGGCGCGACTCATGGTCACGGTGGCAATGCCGTCGGCCACGGCGTACTTAACCGGCTCATCGGTTTCGTACGCCGTGGTGTCGGGACGGCTGACGAAGTTCTGGTCGGGAGCGGTCATCGTGGGTTCCTTGCCGTGCTCAGGCTGCTGCGCGCATGCCCGGCGGGTTGCCCTTGAGCTGCGCGGCACGCAGGTCATGGGGATCAAGACGACGGATGAGGGTGAGCTGCGCGGCGGTCGGGTGCGGGGTTTCGCCCAGATTCGGCGCCTTCAGCAAGGGGAAGCCGGTCTTTTCCTGCACTTCATCGAAGCTCACGCCCGGATGCAGCGAACGCACGCGGATCGCGTGCTCGGGGCCTTCGAAGTCCATCACGCACAGGTCGGTGACGATGTGGCGGATGGCCATGAAGTCCTGGCGCATGCCGGGCTCCCAGCGCGCCGGGTTGTAGCCGACGCCGGACACCATATCCACTTCGCCTTCGACGAACACACGCTTGCTGTGGCTGGGCACGATGAAGGAGTTGATGTGGTTGATGCTGTTGCCGGGCAGGCCGCGCACGCCGAGGATGGCCGCCTTGGGCTTCTTGTAGTCGCCGATCACCGACAGGTTGGTCTGACCATAGCGGTCGATCTGGGTCGGGCCGATCATGGCGTGGCGCTGGCCACCCCAGACGCACTCGAACACGCGCTCGAAATTCATCGAACCCGAGTATTTCGGCACGAAGTCACCGCGCGGGCCGAGCGGAATCGGGTCTTCGACCAGGAAGCACTCGCTGTCGGTCATCAGCAGGCCGGGGCCGTGGGTCAGCTTGGCCAGGCTGGCACCCAGACGCGGGATCACGCCGATGCCGGAGGCGAGCACTTCGCCGTCGCCACGCCAGGCCTCGGAGGCCGCCACGATCATCAACTCGGCCAGGGAAAATTCAACTTTGTCGCTCATGCCGCTCACGCTCCTCAAAACACCGGCAGGGGCAGCTTGCCCATGCGCTCGACGCCACCGTTCTTGTCCTGGTAGGCGGCTTCACCTGCAGTGACGAACTCGTCCATATAGGCCTGCCAGCCGCCGTCCTCGGCAGCGCTGGCCACGTAGCGCTTCAGATGCGCCATGTCCCAACCGTATTCGGGGTCACAGGCGGTCGGGTGCGCACCGCAAGGCGCATGCACGACCCCTTTCACCAGGTAGCGCTCGAAGGTGTTGAAGCGCGCCTCGGCGGCGGTGAGCGCGAAGCGCTCTTCCACGCGCTCGGCCGAGACGTAGCAGGCATCGGCAGCACGCGCCACGAGGTGGTCGAAATACGGATCGCCGCCAGTGATCAAGGTGTTGCCGAGCTGATCGGCAGCGTTGACATGGACGAGCGCAACGTCGAGCTTGAGCGCCGGCATCGCCAGCAGCACTTCACCGTCGTCATAAGGCGAGGTGATGGTCTTGAGTTCGGGGTTGAGCTTGGTGACGTCGGTCGCCAGACCGCAGCGCGTGGGCAGGAAGGGCACGCGCATGCCAGCGGCGCGCAGGCCCCACTGCCACATGCCTTCATCGAGCTCGAGCAACTCGAGCGCACCGGATTCACGCACCTTGCGATACCAGGGCTCGAGCGGAATGGCGTCGAGCGTGGCGAAGCCGAAGATGAGTTTCTTCACCTTGCCGGCGGCGCACAGCATGCCCACCTCCGGGCCACCATAGGCGACCACGGTGAGGTCCTTGAGGTCGGAGCGCAGGATCTCGCGCACGATCGCCATCGGCTTGCGCCGCGGGCCCCAGCCACCAAAACCGATGGTCATGCCATCACGAAGTTGGGCGACGACATCGGTCGCCGTCATCAGCTTGTTCATGGATTGTTTCCTGTATTCGACCGCGCTCAGGCGGCCTGTTCCTTGACACCGAAATCGTGACCCCAGATGCTGACACGGGTGAATTCGAAGGCGCTGTGCGTCTCCCAATCACATTGCAGACCGCCAAAGCCGTACTCGAGATCGAAGCCGGAAGGGGTCTTCATGTAGAAGGAGGTCATGCGGTCGTTGAGGTGCTGCCCCAGCGTGGCCGACAAGGGCACCTTGTGTGCGATGCGACGGTCGTGGGCACGCCCGACTTCGGTCATCGAATCGACTTCGACCATCACATGCACGCAGCCGCTGGGCACCGGGTACTCGGCGATTGCCAGGCTGTGGTGGCGGGCGTTGTTGCAGTGGAAGAAGTGGATGCGCACCGGCGGCGCGGAGGGGTCGGGGCGGAAATTGAAGATGTCCGACAGCCCGAAGCCGAGCACGTCGCGGTAGAAGGCGGCGGTGGCGTCGAAGTTCGGCGCCGGCATCACGGTGTGACCGAGACCCATGTCACCGGTGAGGAAGCGCGGCACGCCCTGGGGCGAGACAAAGGGCTGACAATCCGACAGGTGGCCCCAGCACAGCTCGTGGCGATTGCCCGACGGATCGGTGAGCACCGCCACCGCCTGCATGCCACGCTGGGCCACGGTGGCGGCATCGGCCAGCTCATAGGCCACGCCCTTGTCGTCGAGCTCGGCGAGCGCGGCCTTGAAGGCCGGCTCATTGGCCAGCTCCCAGCCCGATGCCACGTAACGGCGCTCGGCGCCCTGAACCACCAGAATGCGGAAGGGGCGCTCGTCCATCTTGACGTAGAGCCCGTTGCCCGGTGCCGGTGCAGTCATCATACCGAGCACGTCTTCGGCATAGCGCTTCCACTCGGTGATGTCGTCGATCTGGGCAACGAAATAGGCCAGTCCGCGGATATCGATCATCGTGCTTGCTCCCCCCCTGAATTAGGTTTTCTGCGATGGGAGCATTGTGCGAAGACTGCGAGGGATGCTCATCGTCCGTTGAGACTACGAATTCCCCCTCGGGCGGCCTCTTGTCAGCGTCATCGACGGCGGCGCGATCACTGCACCAGAACGGGCTGCGGGCGCTGCAGGTCGCGCGCCAGTTCGCGCAACGCTCCCTCGTCCAGGGTCTCGACCTCGAGCAGGCGGGTGGCGGCCACGTCGAGAAGGGCGCGATTGGCGGCAAGGATTTCCAGCGCCTGCGCAAACACTTCATGCAGCACGGTGCGCACCGCGGCGTCCATGGCTTGCGCGGTGGCCTCACTGTAGTTGCGTTCCAGATAGCTCCCCGTGCGCCCGCCCAGGAAGTTGTTTCTCTCGGTCTCGTAGCTGACGCTGCCGAGCTCCGCGTCCATGCCGTAGCGCGCCACCATCGAGCGCGCGATGTCGGTGGCGCGCGCCAGATCGTCGGCCGCACCGGTCGACAGATGATCGAACACCAGCTTCTCGGCAGCACGCCCGCCCATCAGCACCGCAATCTTGGCGCGCAGCTCGTGTTCGGTCATGAGGAAGCGATCCTCGGTCGGACGCTGAATCGTATAACCCAGGGCGCCTACACCGCGCGGGATGATGGACACCTTGTGCACCTCATCCATGCCCGGCAAGGCCATGCTGACCAGCGCGTGGCCCATCTCGTGATAGGCCACGATCCTGCGCTCACGCGGGTTGATGAGGCGGTTGCGCTTTTCCAGGCCGGCGACGATGCGCTCGATCGCATGGGTGAAGTCCTCCATGCTCACCACCTTGGCGCGCCGCCGCGTCGCCAGCAGCGCCGCCTCATTGACCAGGTTGGCGAGGTCGGCGCCGGAAAAGCCAGTGGTCAGCGCGGCGATGTCCTCCACCCCCATGTCGGGAGCGAGGACGATCTTTTTCATGTGCACCTGAAGGATCTGCACCCTGCCGGCACGGTCGGGCCGGTCCACCAGCACCTGGCGATCGAAGCGCCCCGCGCGCAGCAAGGCAGGGTCGAGTATCTCGGGCCGGTTGGTGGCCGACAGCAAGACCACGCCCTGCCCCGGATCAAAGCCGTCGAGCTCGGACAGGAGCTGGTTCAGGGTCTGTTCGCGCTCATCGTTGCCGCCTTGCATCGTGCCCGCACCGCGGGCGCGTCCGAGGGCGTCGAGCTCGTCGATGAAGATGATGGCGGGCGCGGCCTTGCGCGCCTGCTCGAAGAGGTCGCGCACGCGCGCCGCGCCCACGCCGACGAACATCTCGACGAACTCCGAGCCCGAGATGGAAAAGAAGGGCACTCCCGCCTCACCCGCCACCGCACGCGCGAGCAAGGTCTTGCCGGTGCCGGGCGGGCCGACCAGCAAGATGCCCTTGGGCATGCGCGCACCCAGGCTGCTGTATTCCCTGGGGTTCTGCAGGAAGTCGACGACCTCCTGCAACTCCGCCTTGGCCTCGTCCACTCCCGCGACATCGGCAAAGCTGACCTTGGTGTCGCTCTCGACATAGACCCTGGCCTTGCTCTTGCCGATCGCGGTCAGGCCGCCCATGCCCTGCCCCATCCTGCGGATGAGGAACATCCAGATTCCGACAAAGATCAGCGCGGGCAGAATCCATGACAACAAGGTGGTGAACCAGGTGTTTTCGACCGCGCCCGAGTAAGTCACACCGGCCTCGCTCAGGCGCCCGGCCAGATCGGGTGCCACCGGTGTGGTGACGAAACCGGTCTTGCCGTCCTGCGGCGTCTTGAAGCTGCCACTGATCGTCGTGCTGCCGATCTTGACGTTCTCGATCGCGCCCTGCTTGAGATAGGTCTCGAACTGACTATAGGGGATCGCCTCGATCGCCTGCGCCTCCACCCACAGATCACGCAGGAAGACGATGCCCATCAGGGCAAAGAGCACGTACCAGAGATTGATCTGGGTTCCACGATTCATGCTGTTGCTCCGCTGAGGATGGTTGGACACGCGACCTGGGGGGCGCCGCAGAGTGTTTGCCACGAGCGCGTGCGCCCTGATGCAATGTAGCGTCGGCGCAAGCCCTCCGCCAACGACGGCCAGGCCCTGAGCATGACCCGTCGCATGACGAAAGCAAGCAGGGATCCCGCTCCCGGCGCACTCACACCAAAACCCTGACGTCGGCCTGGTTGTCAATACTTTTTTTCAGTCTATACGTTAACGGGACATGGCCAGGCAAATCACAGGACTGAGGGGAGCACAGACGATGGCGAACGCTATCGACAGGCTGAGTGCCGAACATGCCAATCTGGGACGACTGGTGCGCCTGCTCGACGGCCGTTCTGCGGTTGGCGCAGAGCTGACGTCAGTGACGGTCGCGCTGTTCGTGGACGTGATGTACTACCTGACCCATTTTCCAGACGTTTCGCACCACCCGGCCGAGGACGGCATTGTCGAGCGACTGCGCGGCAAGGGTGCGCTGCCGCCCGGTTTCGGTGACGAGATCGAAGCCCAGCATGCCACGCTGGAGCGCCAGGGGGTCGACCTGATGCGCGATCTGGAATCCGCGGCGCGGGAAGAATCCATGTCGTGGGAACTCGTCGAAGCCAACATCCGGCTGTATGCCGAACGTCTGCGCCACAACATGGCGGTCGAAGAGCTGATCCTGTTTCCGGCGGCGCTGCGCCACTTCGAGGCAGACGACTGGCTCGCGATCGATGCCATCACTGCACGCGTCCAGCACGATCCGCTGCTGTCGACTTCAACCGAGGACCGCTTCGCGCAACTGCGCCGTGTGATCGCCGCCGAGGCCGATTGCGGCTGCGAACAGGAGCCTGGACTGGGCGGCCTCGCCCACCCGGGAGCGTGATCGGGGCAGGCGATCATATCCCATCCGCGTACGGCAGACCCTGTGTCATCGATGGAGGCCAGCATGCCAGCACCACCCAGAGCCGCACCGAAATTCCTGAATCTTGCGCAGATCCGCTTCCCGATCGGCGCCATCGCCTCGATCGGGCACCGCATCTCCGGCGTGCTGCTGCTGATCAGCCTGCCCTTCCTGGTCCTCGCGCTCGAGCGCTCGCTGCGCAGCGAGGCAGACTATGCGGCGCTCGGCACATGGCTGAACTCGCCCTGGCGGGCCTTGCTGCTGGTGGTGATGGTGTGGGCGGCGACGCATCATCTGCTCGCAGGGGTGCGCCACATGTTGATGGACATCGGCATAGGCAGTCGCCTCGCACAGGCGCGCATGAGCGCCTGGAGCACGATTGTGGCGGCACTGCTCATCGCTCTGCTTGCTGCAATGAGGTGGCTGTCATGAGGCTTTTCCACGGCCAACGCGCCTGGGTGCTGCAGCGCCTGACGGCACTGGTGGTGCTGCTGTTGCTGGCGCTGACGGCAGCGACCCTGCTGATCGGGCCGGCGCCAAGTTATGAGCGCTGGCACGCACTGGCCACCAGTGCCCCCGGTGCCGTGCTGATCGTGATCTTTTTTGCGGCCCTGTGCGGTCACGCCTGGGTGGGCGTGCGTGACATCGTGCTCGACTACATCCAGCCCACCGCCCTGCGCTTGCCACTGCTGGCACTGATTGCCTTCATCCTGATTGCGATCACGCTCCGCGTGACGCTGACCATGGCCACCCATTTCACCGTCGGCGCCTGAGCATGCAGCGCGAGGAGAAGGAACATGCGACTGAGCATCTACCGCTATAACCCCGAATCCGATGCCGCACCGCGCATGCAGGACTACGATATCGCCCTCGGGGGGCACGACAAGAAGCTCCTCGACGTGCTGATGCGAATCAGGGAGACCGACGACAGTCTGTCCTTCCGGCGCTCGTGTCGCGAAGGCGTGTGCGGCTCGGACGCAATGAACATCAACGGCCGCAACGGCCTGGCCTGCATCACCGCCGTGTCCGACCTCAAGGAGCCGGTGGTGCTGCGTCCGCTGCCCGGCTTTCCGGTGATTCGCGACCTGATCGTGGACATGACCCAGTTCTTCACGCACTACAACTCGATCAAGCCCTACCTGATCAACGACCAGATTCCACCCGAGCGCGAGCGCCTGCAGTCGCCGGAACAGCGTGAGCGCCTGAACGGTCTCTACGAATGCATCCTGTGCGCCTGCTGCAGCGCATTCTGCCCGTCGTACTGGTGGAACCCGAGCAAGTTCGTGGGCCCGGCCGGCTTGCTGCAGGCCTATCGCTTCATCACCGACAGCCGCGACACCGCCACCCGCGAGCGCCTTGCCTACCTCGACGATGTGTATCGTCTGTACCGCTGCCGCACGATCATGAATTGCACCGAGGTATGCCCGAAAGGCCTCAGCCCTTCGCATGCGATCGAGCAAATCCGCGTGGCGCTGCTGCGCGAATCATCCTGAGCGCAGCAGCGCCACCCAGCCCCGGCTCAGAGCCGGATGCGCTCGAAGCGGTCGATGACGCGCGCAATCGGGATCAGCACCCGCCGGATCTTGAATTCGAAGCGCCCTGGCGACTGCAGCGCCACCGGCGCCTCCAGCGGCAGCACGATGTCCTGCGGGCGGTCGTCGGCCAGGGCGTGTGCCAGGTTCATGCCCATCATGGGACCGACCACATTGCCGCCGGCACCGAAGTTCATCAGCGCCATCACGCCATCGGCCACATGGTAGAGCCGCGGGCCGCCAGCCTGGTAGGCCGGCGCTGAATTGGCCGTCATGCCGGTCCAATAGGCATCGAGCTCGATCGGCACATCGCGTGTCGCCGGCCAGGTGCGGTGCAGGTGACGCAGCAGATAGCTGAAATAGCGCTTGCCATCGTCGGCGCCACCAACCCCGGGTATGGTCGCCGTCACCAGCCGATTGCGCCCGTCGAGCACCATCGGATACAAGCCCAGCGGGAACTGGGACATCGCCACCCGCGCCGGGTTGATGATCTCGAGCAAGGCCGGCGGCAGCGGCGTGGTCGCCACGCCACAGGCCAGCAGCGGATACGAAGTACGCGCCAGCTCGGGAAAGAAGGCGTTACCGAAATGGCCGTTGGTGCACACCACCACCTTTTGCGCGGTGACGCTGCCCTGCGCGCTGCGCAGCTTCCAGCGCCGCCCCACACGCTCACAGGCCTCGACCGGCGAATCGCCAAACACCTGGGCGCCATGACGCGCAGCGACCGCGACCATGCCATTGGTGAACATGTGCGGATTGACCCGGCCGCCGTCCTGCCAGTGCACACCAAAGGCATAGCGCTCGGTGCCCAGCAGTTCGCGCAGACGCCCGGCGCCTATGGTCTCGACCTGATAGCCCAGCGCGCGCCAGTGCGCGGCGTTCTGCGTCATTGACGCGTATTCGCGATAGGCCGCGGCCACCAGGCCGCAAGGGGCCGCATCGGCGTCAATGCCGTGGCGCGCACAGAGCTCGAAGATGATGTTGCGATGGCGCAGGTAATAATCGACGAAGCGCTGCCCGCCATCGGGCCAGGCTTTCATCTCTCCGAACTTGCCGAAATAGGGCTGCACCTGACCTGCGTTGCGTCCCGAGGCGCCGTCGGCGGGCTGGCGCGCCTCGACCAGGGCAACCCGCAGGCCGCGTTCGGCCAGATGCAAGGCCAGCGAGGCCCCCACCACCCCTGCGCCGATCACCGCGACCTCAGCCTCGATATCGGCTGTCAGCGCCGGCCAGCGCGGCGACGCGGCAGGCGCCGGCCACGCGCTGCGGGCGATGGAAACGGTACCGCTCTCGTAAGCGGCGTATGCAGCAGACGAGCTCATTGGTCCTTGATCCCCCACGGATACAGGCGCGCATTGCTCACCGCCTGATGCAGCCACAGCGCGGCGATCACCCACACCGCCAGTGGCACCGGCTGGTCGGCCATCAGCGTCAGCACGCCGTGCGTGAGCAGTGCAATCACGGCCACGCTCTTGTAGCACACCAGCAACAGCAGCAGCCCGACATGGCTGCGTGGCGCGCGCGCGCCAGCGATGCTGGCGAGCCCGACACCGAAGATGACGCTGCCGTAAAGAATCGCCGGGTAGGGCGCAGCACCCAGATCCATGCCCAGCAGACGCCAGAATGCGCTCGGCCAGATCATCATCACCGCGCCCAGCAGCAAGGCGCTCGGCACGCTGACGCGGAAGGCCTTGCGCACTTTCGCTTCGTCAAACACAGGTCCCGCATTGTTCATCGCAAATTGCTCCGGTGGTGGTCGCGCGCTGCGGCCGTTGTCAAATGTGATGCCTGTACGCGCACTGATGCGGTGATCATCACTCCACGACGTTGAAACCGGCCGTCATTCCGCCGTCAATGATGAATTCGGAGCCAGTGGTATAGGACGCCTCGTCCGAAGCCAGGAAGGCCACCATGCGCGCAACCTCGTCGACCGTACCAACGCGGGGAATCGGCAGGCTCTTGTGGGTATCGCCCAGTTCGCCATCAGGGCCTCGCACCATCGCGGTGTCGATGCCGCCCGGATGCACGGAGTTCACCCGGATGTTGTAGCGACCGAACTCCAGCGCCGCGCACTTGGTCATGCCACGCACCGCAAACTTGCTCGCGGTGTAAGCGCTCAAGCCCCCCATGCCCACGAAGCCGGACACCGACGAGGTGTTGACGATGGCGCCCCCGCCGACGCTCTTCAGCGCCGCCAGCACCGCCTTCATGCCCAGCCAGCAACCGACCTGATTGACGCTGATCACCGCCATGTACTCCTCGAGGCTCATGTCCTCGATCTGCCCCCAGCGCAGGATGCCGGCATTATTGACGAGCACGTCGAGGCGGCCGAAGTGCTCCAGCGTCTTGCTTACGGCAGCGTCCCACTGCGCGCCCTGGGTGACATCGAGATGGAGATAGAGCGCATCCGGGCCCAGCTCCTGCGCCAGCCGGGCGCCGTCCTCGTCGAGCACGTCGGCGATGACGACCTTCGCGCCTTCGGCGATGAACAGCCGTGCTTCGGCCTCACCCTGACCGCGCGCCGCACCGCTCACAAAAACCACCTTGTCTGCAAAACGCTTCATACACCTTCCCCTGATTATTTTTTGCGATGCTCAAGAAAACGGCGCCCGCTTGATGGCAAGCGGCCCCGTCGGACGAAAAAACACCCGCTGCGCGCCCAGCCTCAGGCCAGCGGCGCGACGCCACTGAGCAGCACGCGCAACAACTCGGTCTGGCGCGTGACGCCGGTCTTGGCAAAAACCGCCCGGATCTGGCAGCGCGCGGTATTGCGGGTCACATTGAGACGCTGTGCCGCCTCCTCCACCGTGCAGCCAGCCATCAGCTGGACGGCAAGGTTGGCCTCGGCGGTGGTGAGCCGGTACAGTTGCTTCAGCTCGTCGTGCGAAGCCAGCACGTGCGCCTCGGAATCTCGGAGGATGACCAGCGCCGCCGGGCGCGACGATGGCTCTGACCATTCGGTCAGGGGCGCAGCACGCACGGCGACACCCAGATTCGAGCGCCCCGAGGACCGGCTCACCGACATGCCGCTGACCACGCCCGGTTGCGACTGTCCGCCCGCGGATACGGCACGCTCGATCAGACTGCGCAGCTCGTGGTTTTCAGCCGGAAACGCCGCCGACAGCCCGCCATTGACGATGGACAAGCCGTCGCGCTGCTCCAGGATCGCGCTCGCCGCACGATTGGCCTTGAGGATGCGCTTCTCCTTGTCCAGAAACACCACTCCAACCGACAGACGGTCGAGCATGCCTGCGTAAAAATGGCTCTCCACCGCGGCGATATCCAGGCCTGCGCGCAACTGCACTGCGATCACCAGATGCGGCAGCAAAAGACTGCAGATCGCCAGCTCGCGCTCGCCGAAACGGGCCGCGCTGGGCGGGCGCGAAACGCGCAGGCGGCAGCTGGGCTCGGGCCCCATGCCGATATCGGCGCCGATGTAATAACGAATGTTCAGCGGCGCATGAAACTCGCGGTAATACGAGCCCTGCAGCCAGTCCTCGTCATCGACCAACTCCTCCAGCATCACCATGCGGTCGCGCGGCAGATTGAAGAAGGGGTCAATCGTGGTCAGGCTGGTCGAGAAAACTGCCGCCCGCTCGGGCTGGGCCTCGCCGGCAAACACCACCTGCAGGGGCTGCTCGGAATTGGGCACGCGCAGGATCAGGGCGACGTAGTTGGCGTCGAGCAGTTCGCGCATGCGCTCGAGCACACGCGTCCACGGAACCGTCTCCTGGGTGCCGGAATAGACCAGACCGATGAGCTTGTCGACCTCGACGAAACCGAGCCCCGAGCGTTCGAACAGGAGATCGCGCCCACAAGGCTCGGTGATCCGGGATCTCGTCCGCATTCCAGCCCCGGTAGCCGGGACCATCGTCGCTCTCTCCATACCCGTCGTCGCTCCCATCCGCACTCCCGTGAAACGCCGGCAAGCGCCTGATCACCTGGCTTTTCGTGGCCTCACGATCACACGGAAGCCTGGCGCCCTCATCACTAAAATGGACTACGTCACCACGATCCCGAGTGTGCCCACTTAAGCAGTTTGAATGATGAACACAAACACGAGCAGCGAATAATGAGCTCTGGGCAGGCGATGGCTCTGCATCGAGCCGCCGCTCCATCGTCCCGCCGCCCCATCGTCAACTCCGCGCCCCCAGGAGCCGCCGTGTACCTCGACCCTCAAGCCCAAGCCATCGCCGACCAGCTCGCGCACCTGCCGCGTCCGGACTTCTCCACGCTGAGCGTGGCCGACTACCGCGCCATGCTTGCCGCATTTCCGATGCCATCGGACGGTGACGACGGCCTGGCCTCGGTCACCGACGACAGCCTGCCCGGCCCCGGCGGCCCATTGGCGGTGCGCATCTTCCGCCCGGTCGGTGCCGCCCCCCTGCCGCTGACCGTGTTCTTCCACGGTGGCGGCTTCATCAGTTGTGGCATCGACACCCACACCAACCTCTGCAGCCGGCTGGCCGCCTTGTCGGGCTCGATCGTGGCCGCGGTGGACTACCGCCTGGCACCCGAGCATCGCTTTCCGGCCGCCGTGGACGACACCATCGCCGCGGTGCGCGCCCTGCATCAACGGGCAGCGGATTTCGGTGCCGACCCCGACCAGATCGCCGTGGCCGGCGACAGCGCGGGCGGCACCCTGGCCGCAGTGGCGGCGCATGCCCTGCGCGGCAGCGGCATCCCGATCCGTCATCAGCTCCTGCTTTACCCGGTTACCGATGCCGCCTGCGACTCCGCGTCGCAGCATGAACTCACCGACGCGCCGGTACTCAACCGCGAGGCCATGCAATGGTTCTGGCGCAACTACCTGCCCGATGCCGCCGCCGGCCTCGACCCCCGCGCCTCGCCGCTGCGCCAGCGCGATCTGGCGGACCTGCCACCGGCCACCATCATCACCGCCAGCGCCGACCCGCTGCGCGACGAAGGCGAGGCCTACGCGCAGGCGCTGATCAGCGCCGGCGTGTGCGTCACCCAGCAACGCTGGAACGGCCAGTTCCATGGTTTTGCCAGCCTGCTCGGCACGCTCGACGCCGCCTCCGAAGTGCTGGCCTTGTCCGCCCTGCAGCTCAGGGGGGCGTTCGACAACTGATTCGCCGGCCTCGCCGCAGGCCCCACACCTGTTCCAATCCGCCCCTGGAGTGACTCATCACCATGACTATCGCAAACACCGCGCCGCAATCGCTTCGCATCGTCGTCATCGGCGCCGGCATGGCCGGCATCCTGGCCGCCATCCGCCTGCGCGAGGCCGGCAAGCACCAGGTCGTCGTCTATGAGAAAGCCGACCGCGTCGGCGGCACCTGGCGCGAGAACACTTATCCAGGCCTGGCGTGTGACGTTCCCGCCCACGCCTACACCTACTCCTTCGCCCCCAATGCGGAATGGAGCAGCTACCTCGCACCCGGGCCGGAAATCCAGCGCTACTTCGAAGCCGTGGCGCAACAGTACGCCCTCGACAAGGTGATCCAGTTCGGCCAGGAGGTGGTGCGCTGCGAACTCAAGGACGGCCGCTGGGAGCTCGAAACCGCCAGCGGACTGATCGACCACGCCGATGTGGTGATCGCCGCCACCGGCGTCCTCCACCACCCCAGCATGCCCGACCTGCCCGGCCTGGACCGCTTTACCGGGCCCTCCTTTCACTCCGCACAGTGGGATCATTCGGTGGCGCTGGACGGCAAGCGCATCGGCATCATCGGCAGCGGCTCGACCGGCGTGCAGATCGTCTCCGCACTCGCCGGGCGCGCGAGCAAGCTCATCCACATCCAGCGCACACCGCAGTGGATCATGCCGGTTCCCAACACCCCCTACAGCGAAGAACAGAAAGCCGCCTTCCGCGCCGACCCTGCGCTCATCGACGACATCCGCTACGCCGAGGCCTACACCTCGGCAGTGAATCGCTTCACCGAGGCCATCATCGATCAGGACTCGCCGCAGATCCGCGAGATCGAGGACATCTGTCGGCAAAACCTCGAAGGCAGCGTGAAAGACCCCGTGCTGCGCGAGAAACTGCGCCCCAACTATCGCGCCGCCTGCAAGCGCCTGATCTACTCGTCGGACTACTACGAGAAGGTGCAGCGCCCCGACGTAGCCGTCGCCATCGGCCCGATCCAGCACATCGAGCCCGAAGGCGTGCGCATGGCGGACGGGACGCTGCAGGAGGTCGATGTGCTGGTGCTGGCAACGGGCTTTCACGCCGACCGCTTCGTGCGCCCGATGCGGGTGATCGGGCGCAATGGCACCGACCTGGATGCGCGCTGGTCGCCCGCACCCTCGGCCTATCTCGGCATCACCGTGCCCGGCCTGCCGAACTTCTTCATGCTCAACGGCCCCACCGGCCCGGTCGGCAATTTCTCTCTGATCGACATCGCCGAGCGTCAATGGAACTACATCGAGCACCTGCTCGCCGACATCGAAGCGGGCAAATGCCGCCAGGTCGATTTGAAGGAAGACGCGATGCAGGCGTATGACCACCGCCGCATCGCCGCCGCGCGCAAGACGATTTTCGGCTCAGGCTGCTCGAGCTGGTATCTGGATGCCACCGGCGTTCCGGTGAGCTGGCCATGGAGCTACGATGCCTTCGCCGAGCAGACGGCGGCACCGAAGAATGAGGACTACGAGTACATCGCTTGAAGAACTGCGGGGGGCAGCTGCCCCCTGCCAGTGGTGGCATCAGAATGCCGCCTTTGCAACTGAAGCTGCCACTCTCGAAAATCCGACGTCGGGCAGCAGCTCGGCCTCAGCTGCCGGTGGCTTTATGGCGCAGTCAGGCAACAATGTGCTGGTCACCTGCCGTTCGTCGAGCGTCAGGCGACGCCGAACGGCGGCTTCTCCATCCTGGCAACTGGAACTACCGACCCTGAGCGGTCAGTCTATGCTTTGGTGACGCAACGACCGGTCTGGAGTAGCGTCGCGGTGTAGCGTTAGCTACCTCGGCGGCTGGCTTGCTCCTTGGTGGCGAGTAATCCTGCCAAAGCAAAATGCTTGAGATGGCTTTTGAGTTCATCTGCGGGCCGCGTCATCAATGCGCGAAATGGAGTAGGCGTATCGCGGTCCACTACCAGCATCATCAGCATCGGTGCGATGACGCTCAGAACGCACCGCAACAACGCCGGGTCCTGTGCGCTGAATCCAGTAACTTCCGAAAGGATGTCGCTCATGAGCTTGAAGCGCGGCATCACCCCTTCTCGAACGAGGGCTGCTAGGTGGGTAGAAGGTGCAACCAACTCCCGGGCGAATACACGTCCATGCCAGCCCCCTTCGTCGTAAAGCCGGTCGACAATCATGTCGATGGCTGCGGATAGTTTGTTCTCCGCAGAATCCTGCCGAGCGTGAATTTCCTTGAGCTTCTGAAGGTTAATCAGCTGCTCATATCCTTCGAAGAGCACTGCTTGATACAACCCGTCGCGGCCGCCAAAGTGGTAATTGATGGCGGCAAGGTCTGTTCCGGCCGCTTCGCAGATCGCTTTGTTTGCGGCCCCTGCATAGCCAAGTCGTGCAAATAGCTGCCCGGCAACTTCCAGGAGGCGGGCTCGAGTTGCATCTCCATCGGCACGCGCTGCTCTCTTACGTCCAGCCATAGTTTTCAACCCAATCTTGATGCCCGAATGCTACCATAGTTGCAATTCAAATTGAATTTGAATATAGTGCGTCTATCGAGAACGTCAAGCGCAGGAGCATCGAATATGAACCGGAAAATTCTCGCCGGAGTTGCGATAGCAGTTGTTGGAGTCGTTGGTGTCAGCGCTTGGCTGTGGAGCGGAAACTCCTCGCAGAAGAACGACATCACGCTGCTTGGCAACGTCGACATCCGTCAGGTTTCACTGGCCTTCCAGGACAGCGAGCGCATTGTTGAAATGCGGGTTGAGGAAGGGGCGAAGGTCACAGCTGGCCAAGTTCTGGCGGTGCTCGACACTCGCACGCTCGAGCTTCAGGCGGCTCAGACCGAGGCTCAAATCGAGGTAAACAAGAAGGCTTTGCTGCGCTTACGCAACGGTTCGCGCCCGGAAGAAATAGGTCAGGCGCAGGCCCGGGTGGATGCTGCTACTACCGATGCAAAGTTGGCCGAGCTGGATTTCCAGCGGATGCAATCCATCGCAGAGGAAACTCATGGTCGAGGCGTTAGCCGCCAGGAATTGGACCGGGCCGCAGCGACATTAAAGGCGGCTCGTGCAAAAGTTGAAGACCAATCAATGGCCCTACGCCTCGCCAAATTAGGTCCGCGCTCTGAAGACATCGAGCAGGCGGCAGCCCAGCTCAAGGCATCGGAAGAGTCGTTGGCTTTACTCCGGCATCGCATTTCACTGGCTGAATTGAAAGCTCCGACCAATGCCGTCGTGCGTTCCAGATTAGCCGAGCCGGGCGACATGGCGTCGCCACAAAAACCGGTCTACGCCTTGGCCATCGTGCAACCCAAATGGATACGCGCTTACGTGAATGAGGCGCAGCTTGCCCGTGTCCGGCCAGGGATGTCGGCTGAGGTCAAAATAGACGGACTTCCTGACGCATCCATCGCCGGGGAGGTTGGATATATCTCCTCGGTAGCGGAATTCACGCCCAAACCCGTCCAAACGGAAGAGCTACGAACGAGCCTTGTCTATGAGGTCCGCGTACTGGTCAAGGACCCTGACGACCAGCTACGGCTGGGCATGCCAGCCACTGTCCGCTTGGTGCCCTAATCACCCCGAGGCACTCGGCAAATCATGACCACAACTGCTCTCACCGTTGATGCAAAGGATGTCGTCAAACGCTTCAAAGGAGCGGTTGGCGGGCCGGCATTGAACGGCATCACCCTCTCGATTCCCAAAGGGCAGCTCACCGCCCTCGTGGGGCCTGATGGCGCGGGCAAGACCACACTCATACGGTTAATCGCTGGTCTGATGAAGCCGGATTCAGGGAGCCTCTACACACTGGGCATTGATGTGGCCGCCAAGCCCCAGGAGGTACAAGACCTCATCAGCTACATGCCTCAACGCTTTGGCCTCTATGAAGACCTGAGCGTCATGGAGAACCTTAATCTCTATGCCGACCTGCACGGCGTACCAATGGATGAGCGTCGAGAACGCTTTGACCGCATGCTGTCCATGACAGACATGGCCGCATTCACCAATCGCCTGGCAGGAAATCTATCGGGCGGCATGAAGCAAAAGCTTGGGTTGGCCTGCACGCTGGTACGTTCCCCCCGGCTACTTCTTCTCGACGAACCGACCGTCGGCGTTGACCCGCTCTCCCGCCGTGAGTTGTGGCGCATCGTGCAGCAGCTAGTCGAGGAAGAAGGTCTTCCGGTGATTGTGAGCACGGCTTACATGGACGAAGCAGAGCGTTGTAAGCACGTCATCGTAATGACTGAAGGGCAAGTGCTAGCTCAGGGTACACCGGATGAACTGTGCCGGCCGGCCAAGGGCCGTTGCTTTGTTGCCTATCCGCGGGAAGGTGAGTTGGCTAGGACGCTACAGGCGAGACTTATCGACGATAAGAGGCATGTTCTCGATGCTGTGCCGGAAAGCGGCGCGGTGCGCTTTATCCAGGCTGGGGGCACGGAGCCTCGTGACCTTGAAGGAATACTTCTGGGAGCTCGATGCGAGGCCACTCCCTCCCGCCTCGAAGATGGAGTGATGACCCTCCTGCGCGAGCGTGCGACCCAGGACGGCCACGAGGATGCGGTTGAGACCAAGAATTCGTCTGTACAGCTCGACACGAAGGACCCAATCGAGTTAATCAAGGTCCGCGACCTGGTTCGCCAATTTGGCAGCTTTACAGCGGTTGCCAGTACCTCGTTCAGCGTTCGCCGAGGCGAAATCTTCGGTCTACTCGGGCCCAATGGCGCGGGGAAGACGACCACATTCCGCATGCTTTGCGGCCTGCTCCCGGCGACCAGTGGCTTCCTCGAGGTGGCGGGTTTCAACCTGAGAACCGCCCGAGCACCTGCTCGCGCTCGCATCGGCTATGTCTCCCAGAAGTTTGCCCTGTATGGAAATCTGTCCGTCACCGAAAACCTCACGTTCTTCGGAGGCGCCTATGGCTTGGGCAGACAGGAGCTGTATGCCCAGGTAGAGCGAGCGCTAGACGAATTTCAGCTGCGGGAAAAGAAAGACGAACGAAGCGGTGAGCTTCCCGGCGGTTTCAAACAGCGGCTGGCCATGGCCACGGCCCTGATACATCGCCCCGAGATTCTCTTTCTCGACGAGCCTACAAGTGGCATCGACCCACTCGCTCGTCGCGCTTTCTGGCGGCGCATCACGACGCTTGCTGCCGAAGGCACCACCATCATCGTGACGACGCACTTCATGGAGGAAGCTGAGTATTGCGACCGCATCGTCATCCAGGATGCCGGGCGCTTGCTGGCGATTGGAACACCTCACGAAGTTCGCAGCCAGGCTTCTGGTGCGGCGAACATGAATGAGGCGTTCCTGGAGATTATCAAGAAGGCGCGCGAAAGCAGGCAGACCGGCTTCAATGCGGTGGAGGCCTGATGATGCAAACCCAATCGACTTGGCTCCCACGAAACTTGAGTCATTTTTGGCGACGGCTCAGGGCGCTCACCATCAAGGAGTTTCGCCAGCTGATACGCGACAAGAGCAACCTGGCGATAGGTATCTTCCTGCCCATCGCACTGATACTGCTCTTCGGGTACGGACTCTCGCTCGATATTCGGAATGCGCCAGTCGCCATCGTCCTAGAAGATGGCGCGCCCATGGCGCGCGATGTTGTGGCGGGATTGCGTGGCTCGGACTACATCGCCCCTCGTTACGTCACGACGATGGCCGAGGCGGAAGCCCTGATGCGTGGCCGCCAGGTCGACGGCATTGTCCGCATCCCCTCCGACTTTTCTCGGCAACTGGCTCAGGGCCGAGGAACGGTACAGCTTGTCGTCCATGGAACGGATGCAGCGACGGCCGCCAGTCTTCGTGGTTATGTGTCCGCAGCCATTGATGGATGGAACAAGCGCCGCGCCGATAGCGCCGGCAGGGTCAGTGCTGCTCCAGGCGTGGAGCTTGTTGACCGTCTCTGGTTCAACTCGGCCAATTCGAGCACCTGGTATCTGGTTCCTGGGCTGATAGTCCTCATCATGACCCTGGTTGGCGGATTCCTAACCTCGATGGTCATCGCCCGGGAATGGGAGCGCGGAACGATGGAGGCCCTTTTCGTCACCCCGGTGCGTTCCCTCGAAATACTGCTCGCCAAAATCATCCCGTACTTCGCGGTGGGTATGGGAGGGCTGACGCTCTGCCTGGTCGCCGCCCGGGGGTTGTTCCATGTGCCGCTTCACGGTTCGCTCTGGGTGCTGATGGTCAGTTCAATGCTTTATCTGATGGTCGCACTGAGTCTGGGGTTGTTGATTTCAGCGGCCGCCCGCAATCAGTTTCTTGCAAGCCAGGTCGCCGTCATCATTACCTTCCTGCCGGCCCTGATGCTCTCCGGCTTCCTGTTTGACCTGCACAACGTACCGACCGGCATCCAGAAGGTCGCGTCCATCCTGCCTGCAACCTACTACGTTGAACTGGCGCGCATGAGCTTCCTGGCCGGCGACAACCTCAACCTAATAGTGCGCGACTGGACAATCCTTATCGTGCAGTTTGCCGTGCTCATCACGGGCGCGCGTCTACGCACCAAGAAGACATTGGACCGATGATGACTCTGCTCGAATCCATTACGGGTTCTCTTCGCCGAATCTCCTTCCTGTTCCGCAAGGAAGTCTTGGCGATTTTGAAGGACCCCGCCATCCGGGTAATTCTCATCGTCCCGATTGTTATCCAGTCGCTGGTCTTCGGTTACGCGGCCACCTACGACCTCAATCATGTGCGATACGCCGTTCTAAATGAGAGTCGTGGCGCAGCCTCGACAAATCTGCTGGCTCGTCTGGAGGGCTCAAAGGTCTTTGTACGGGCGGCGACGCTGCGCAATTCAAGCGATATTGCTCGTGCTATCGACAATGGCGAGGCGCTGCTGGTTCTCCACTTCGCGCCCGACTTCGACGCGAAACTAGCATCAACGGGTAGCGCACCTGTTCAGCTCATTCTCGATGGGCGTAACTCGACCACTGCCAATATGGCGGCTGGCCACCTGAGCACCCTGATTGGCCAATTCAACGCTTCACTACCCAACGCGGTACGTCCACCCGTCAACATTGAAATCCGAGCCTGGTTCAATCCCAACCTGGAATCTCGGTGGAACATCGTTCCCGCCCTGATTGCTTCCCTGAGCATGATTCAAACTTTGCTGTTGGCCGCATTGTCGGTGGCCCGTGAGCGTGAACAGGGCACGTTCGACCAACTGCTCGTGACGCCACTGCGACCCATGGAGATTTTGATTGGCAAGGCGTCGCCGGCCATCACTATCGGACTGGTGCAGGCAAGCCTGGTTTTCTGCGTGGCGCTGTTCTGGTTCCGGATTCCGTTCCAGGGGTCCTTGGTTGTGCTCTATGTGGGGCTTGTCGCCTTTACAACGGCCTGCGTTGGTATTGGTCTCTCCATCTCGGCGCTGTCCCTGAATATGCACCAGGCAATGGTTTACGCCTTCGTACTCATCATGCCGCTCATCCTGTTGTCCGGGCTCGTCACGCCCGTTGGCAACATGCCTACCGCACTACAGATTCTGACTTACGCCGACCCGTTGCGATTCGCCATCGACCTGGTTCGCCGGGTCTATCTGGAGGGTGCTGGTTGGCAGGACGTAGGAATGGATTTTGTCCCGATGCTGGTGATAGCCGCGATAACGCTTCCCGTTGCCGCATGGCTTTTCCGAAATCGGCTGACCTAAGGGGAATGCAATGAAGAACACCTTAACCTTGCGTGTGCATCGGTCGCTGTGGCTCCTGAGCACGAGCATTCTATTGTCGGCATGTGCAGCCGTTGGCCCTGACTATAAGGCACCTGAGCTTTTGTCTCCGGCCACTTGGTCTTTATGGTCGAGCTCGAGCAAAGAATTGCCCAGGAACGAGGGGATGCAGGGAGCCCCCGAGCATAAGTGGTGGGCTGCATTTCAGGATTCCGTGCTGGACCAGTTGGAAACCCGCGTGCTTGAGTCCAGCCCAGACTTGAAGACTGCAATGCTTCACTATGAACAGGCACGCTCTCAGAGGAGTGTCACTGCTAGCCAGCAAGTCCCCGAAGTCAAACTCCAGGGTGGCGCAATTCGCCAGCGGCAGAGCGAATACGCGGCGGGGGACCGGGTGCTGGACGTAATGGCGCCGAATAATCGGGATGCGGTTGCCAAATCACTATCCGAGCCTTACACCTCCTACCAAGGCGGATTCGATGCGTCTTGGGAAATTGACCTGTGGGGACGTGTGCGCCGAGCGGTTGAGGCTGCTGATGCAGACATCGCCAATTCGTTGGCATTACTTGACCAGACCAGACTCGTCATCTCCAGCGACTTGGCGATGGCCTATATCGACCTGCGCACAACGCAACGCCTGTTGAAATTGACGCGGGACGACATCACGGCCCTGCGCGAGCGGACATCTATGATGGAGTCCAGGAGCAAGCATGGACTCGCCAACGATTTGGACCTTGAGCGCCAGCGGCTGCAACTGGCTGACCTTGAGGAACAGATGCCCCCGCTACTTGAACAGGAGGCACAGTCCAAGAACCGTATTTGCCTGCTTCTCGGGCTGCGCCCCGGTGATTTGGCCAAAGAGCTGGCCGCCGAGAGTGCTCCTGCCGCGGCAATGGTGTTGCCTCAATACAAGCTCGGCGTGCCATCTGAGTTGGCCGGTCGACGCCCTGACATTCGTGCGGCCGAAGCGCGCTTACATCAGGCAACTGCGGCGATAGGCGAAGCCCAGGCCCAGCTTTATCCTAGTGTTCGCCTTGGTCTTCGCTTCGGTTTGGATTCCTACGAAGCTGGCAAGTTTGGTGATTGGGGTAGCCGCTTCTGGTCTATCGGTCCGAGTTTGGATTTGCCGATTTTCGATGGTGGCCGCCGTCGTGCCACCGTGACGCTTCGAGAACTGCGCCAGCAGGAAGCTGCTATCGAATTTCAACGGACGGTATTGAGGGCTTGGCAGGAAGTTGACGATGCATTGACGTCCTATGCAGCAGAACAGGAACGGCAACAGCGCCTTCTTGTTAAGGCTCAAAGCAGTGCTGATGTCTATCAGTTGGCACAAGCTCGGGAGCGTGCCGGGTTGGTCGATTACCTCAATGTTATCGACGCTCAGCGTACCGACATTCAAGCAAGGCGTGACGTTGTTGCAAGCCAGGGGCGCACGCAGCTTCGCTTCATTGCAATATACCGAGCACTGGGTGGTGGAGTGGCTGAAACTGCTGACTGATGCTCCGCTTGGGTGGAGGCAGAAACTAAGAAAGCAGCCGTTCAAATGACAGCTTTAGGGCGAAGCCTACTGGCCGCTTGTGGCCGATAGTACCCTCTCGGCATCATCACCGTAAGCAGCCGCCCGCCGGCAAAAGGTGCATGGCGGGCAGCCGCGCCGGGTTCAGATCTCGATCTGCTCGGAGATCTCCAAGGCATCATCGACCTCGATGCCCAAGTACCGCACTGTCGACTCAAGTTTGGAGTGGCCGAGCAGGAGCTGAACGGCTCGCAGGTTCTTCGTGCGCTTGTAGATCAATGTCGCCTTCGTCCTCCGCATCGAGTGCGTACCGTAGGCGGAAGGATCCAAGCCAGCGGCTACCACCCAGCGCTCGACGATCCTCGCGTACTGCCGGGTAGAGACATGCGGAGAGTCGTGCAGGCGGCTCGGAAAGAGGAAATCTTCCGACCTCAAGGCGGCCTTCGCGATCCAGGCAGCCACAGCCGTGCGCGTCGGCTCTGTCAGTTCGAACTGCACAGGCCGCTGCGTTTTCCGCTGCACGACCATGGCGCGCGAGAGCACCTGGCTTCCATGCGTCACGTCGCGCACCCGCAGACTTACGAGGTCACATCCTCGGAGCTTGCTGTCGATCGCGAGGTTGAACATGGCGAGGTCGCGCACTTCGTGCGCGTTCTGCAGATGAATACGGATGGCCCAGATGTCCTTGGGTTTGAGCGGTGCCTTCTGGCCCACCAGCTTCCCCTTGTTCCAGGCTTCCCGATACGGATGTTCTCGGGTTTCCATGACAGACTCCTTGCTGTTGATCGGAGTCTGATTCTTGAGCTCGTGGCGTGCGGCCGCTACCGGGGAAGATGCCCACAGCGTAATATTGTTCAGCGTTGTTCGACGCCTGCCCCTTCCGCGCGACGTTGAACGCCCCAGCTGCGCCGGGCGGGCAGGCGTTGGACAAAGCCCGGGGGAGGAAACCGCGAACCGCGTCGAGGCGTTTCAGGACGGGTGAGGCGCTATGGGCAATTGAGTGCCGCGAGCGCCGGCAGGGACGCAGTAATCATGCCGAACCACCGGCGCTGAGGCGTCGCGCCGGCGCCTCTCCGAGGGCTTGGAGCCGCATCTTGTACGCGTGCTGAGCGGGCTGGCAGGCTGATTCCTGTCGAGGGCGCAGCCGGTACCAGGCCGCGCTGCGTGATCAGACGCAGGCCGGCGCTTTGGCTCGGGCAAGTCGTGCGG
Source organism: Thauera terpenica 58Eu (assembly GCF_000443165.1). GTDB lineage: Bacteria > Pseudomonadota > Gammaproteobacteria > Burkholderiales > Rhodocyclaceae > Thauera > Thauera terpenica. The sequence continues at coordinate 99,069 of NZ_ATJV01000070.1, forward strand.
ATTCATGAGGTTGCCCCACTTAAGGGCGGTGCCCGGATCGTCGCGCCCCGCGCAAAGGTCTCGACGACGCGCATCACCGACCCGCAGCAGCGGCACACGAAACCACTGGCGGGCGTTGTCGGTGGCGTCACCTCAGGATCGACGGCGATCACGGGCGGTTCGGTGGAAGGAGGCGCGGCGAGCAGCTCGCGCACACGCGCGAGGTTTTTCCTTCGCCCGGCGTTGGCGAGCAATCCGTAGTGCCGGATGCGGTGGAAGCCGCACGGCAGCACATGCAGCAGGAAGCGGCGCATGAATTCCTCGGCAGTGAGCGTCATCGTCTTGTGACGGGTGCGCCCGTTGGCGCGGTAGTCCTTCCAGCGGAAGGAGACGGCTCCGGCGTCGAGCGACACCAGGCGACGGTTCGAGATCGCCACCCGATGGGTGTAGCGCGACAGATAGGCGAGCACCGCCTCGGGGCCGGCGAAGGGTCGCTTGGCATACACGACCCACTCGCAGGTGCGCAGCGGTGCGAGCCAGCGCAGGAACGCGGCCGTCTGTGCCAGCGGGGCGAACTCGCCGAAGAAGCGTAGCGCCCCAGCGTGATGCGCCTTGGTCAGCTCTTCCAGGAAACGCCGCCGGAACAGGCGCGAGAGTACGCGAACCGGCAGGAAGAAGCCGCGCCGGCAGGCGATCCAGCGCTGCCCGTCGGCCGACAGGCCACCCCCGGGGACGATGCCGTGCACGTGCGGGTGGTGCGTCATCGCCGAGCCCCACGTGTGCAGCACGAGCGTGGCGCCGATCGTCGCGCCGAGGTGCTTCGGATCGGCGGCGATGGTGAGCAGCGTCTCGGCGGCGACCTCGAACAGCAGCCGATAGACCAACGCTTTGTTGGTGTAGGCCAGTGCGCTGATCGGCGCCGGCAGCGTGAAGACCACGTGGTAATACTCAACCGGCAGCAGGTCCGCCTGCCGGGCCTCGAGCCAACGCTGGGCAGCCCGCGCCTGACACTTCGGGCAGTGCCGGTTGCGGCACGAGTTGTAGCTGATGTCGATCTGCTCGCAGGCCTCACAGCGCAGCACATGCCCGCCCAGCGCCGCAGTGCGGCACTGTTCGATGGCCGACATGACCTTCAACTGCCCGAGGCTCAGGTGACCGTGCTGGGCGAGACGCCACGCCGGCCCGAAGGCGCGGAAGATGTCCGCGACCTCCAGTGCGGAGCGGACCACGATGCGCCTACGCCGGCTGCAGCATCTCCAGCGGACTGACGACCTCGCGCAGCAGGTCGGTGGCGACCTGCGTGTAGATCACCGTGGTGTCGAGTTTCTTGTGGCCGAGCAGCGCCTGGATGATGCGGATGTCGACCTTCTGCTCGAGCAGGTGGGTCGCGAAGCAGTGGCGAAGCGTGTGCATCGACACCCGCTTGTCGATGCCGGCCGCCAGGGCGGCGGCCTGAACAGCGCGATTGAGCTGACGCGGGCTCAGTGACTCGATCGGGTTGAGGCCCGGGAACAACCAGCCGCCATCGAGCATCTTGCCCTGCGCCCGGGCGACCCGCCACCACACGCGCAACCGCTCCAGCAGCAGGGGCGAGAGCATCGCGTAGCGATCCTTGCGGCCTTTGCCTTGCTCGACCCGCAGGGTCATGCGCCCGCTGTCGACGTCGCTGACCTTGAGCGAGACCACTTCGCTCGCTCGCAGTCCGGTCGCGTAGGCGAGCGACAGCGCCGTCTGGTGCTTGAGATTGTTGCAGGCGGCGATCAGGCGCGCGACCTCCTCGCGGCTGAGCACCACCGGCAAGCGCTGCGGCAGCCGGACCGGCTGCATTCGTGCCATCAACTCGCCGCGTTGAAGCGTGATATCGAAGAAGAACTTCAGCCCGCTGATGGCGGCGTTGAGCGACATCGGCGAGGTGCCGGTATCGACCAGGTGCAACTGGTAGTTGCGCAGGTCCTCCACCGTGGCGCTATCGGGCGCGCGCCCCAGATAGCGCGTGAACCGGCACACCGCACGGATGTACGCACTCTGCGTCTTGGGGGTGAGCTTGCGCATCCGCATGTCGTCGAGCATGCGCTGGCGCAAGGGGCTGACGGGACGAGTCGGGGTGTCCATGGCTTGCTCCTGTCGAAAATGAGGCCGATTGCCTCATCTCCCACCATGGCAAGCCCGCTGCCGATGGAAACCACGAACTTCGATGCTCGTCACGAGCGGTTCAGCACACCCCTACCGCGCGAGCGGTTTAGTCCGACGGCCAGTTGCAGCCATATGGAACGCTCGGCAACAGGCAAGATGGCCGTCGGCACAGCCCCAGACAGCTGACGTTTGCAAGACACATGGAGTGCTAGGTTGCTGCCTCACGGAAGCTGCTGGTGACGCGGGCAATGAGTTGCCGCCCGGCTACAGCAAGACCTGCGTTCCCAGTTCGACCACCTGATTCGCCGGCAGGCGGAAATAGGTCGCGGCGCCCTCCGCCTGCCGGGTCATCCACGAAAACAGCGCGCAGCGCCAGCGAGGCAGCGACCCGGGCCCATCGACGATCACCGAGCGCGCCACGAAGTAGGTTGTCAACATCGGATCGAACGTGAGGCGGAACTTGGTTACTCCCTCGAGCGCCTTCGGCAGATCCGGCTCCTCGCGGAAGCCGAAGTGCACGTCGAGTTGGTAGGTGTCGGGCGCGAGCCGCGTCAGATGCAATCGATCGGCTTCAGCGACGTAGGGAATCTCCTCGTTCACAACATGCAGGAACACGGTCTGCTCGTGCATGACCTTGTAATGCTTTAGGTTGTGGAACAGCGCGCTGGGAACGACGCTGGTATCGGAAGTCAGGTAGACGGCAGTCCCTGCCACTCGCGGCACGTCCGGATGGGGGCCGTGGAGGAAGCCGTCCATCGGCACGTCAATCTTCCGCCGCTGTTCGGCAACCAGCTGGCTACCTTCCTTCCAACTAGTGAGGGCGATGAAGATGAGCGCGCCGAGCAGCATCGGGAACCAGCCTCCGGCGGCGATCTTGGTCAGATTCGAGCCGAAGAAGGCGCACTCCAGCAGCGCGAATAGTCCCAGGCCGGCCACAATCGGAAGCCGGAAGCGAGCGGGGGCGGCGAGCGTGACGAAGGTCGTGAGCACGGTGGTGATGATCATCGTGCCGGAGACCGCGATGCCGTATGCGGCCGCCAGCGCGGCCGACGACCGGAACTCCAGCACCAGCAGGACCACCGACAGCAGCATCAGCCAGTTGACGCTGGGGATGTAGATCTGGCCGCGTTCGCGGTCGGAGGTGTGCAGAATGCGCACGCGCGGCAGGTAACCGAGGCGCGAGGCCTGCAGGGTCATCGAGTACGCGCCGGAGATCGTTGCCTGCGAGGCGATCACCGTCGCCGCTGTCGCGAGGCCGACGAGCGGGAAGACGAACCAGTCCGGCGCGAGCAGGTAGAATGGATTTTCGGCCGCGGTCGGGTCACGCAGCACCAGCGCCCCCTGACCGAAGTAGTTGATCAGCAGCGCCGGGCAGACCAGCCCGTACCAGGCAACGCGGACCGCTCTCGCGCCGAAGTGGCCCATGTCGGCATACAGCGCCTCACCCCCGGTGAGAGCCAGGAAGACCGCCGACAGCAGCAGGAAGGCCGCATGGGGACGGTCCATCGCGAAGCTCACCGCATGGCGGGGATCAATCGCCGCGAGCACCTGCGGGGTCTGCAGGATCGATTGCAGGCCCAACACGGCCAGCGTTGCGAACCAGATCAGCGTGACGGGTCCGAAGAGCGTGCCGACGCGGGCCGTGCCGTGTTTCTGGATCAGGAACAGGCTGACCAGAATACCAACCGTGATCGGCACGACCAGTCGTTCGAACTGCGGCGCCGCGACTGCAAGGCCTTCGACTGCCGAGAGGACCGAGATCGCCGGGGTGATGATCGCATCGCCGTAAAACAATGCTGCGGCGAATACGCCGGCACCGATCACCAGCGCCGCGAGCCGCGGCGCATTCGACGCGGTGCGATGCGCGAGCGCGGTCAGCGCGAGCACGCCGCCCTCGCCGTCGTTGTGGTATCTCAGAACGATCCAGACGTACTTGAGCGAAATGATCAGCATCATCGCCCAGAAGAAGGCGGAAAGCGCCGCCAGCACGTTGGCCTCGCTAACGGGAAGCGCGTGCGAGCCGTTAAAAGCCTCCTTGAACGCATACAGCGGGCTGGTACCGATATCGCCATAGACGATGCCGAGCGCCGCGAGCGCGAGCCCGCCCAGGCTGCTGTGCGAACGATCCTGTGCTGCAGACATGCTGATTCCTCGAAAGTGGGCGAGCGGGAGCGGCAGTCAGGCATTAAAGCGATAGCCGACACCGATTTCGGTGCGCAGATGCGCCGGTTGCGTTGGGTCCGCCTCCAGCTTTTGCCGCAGATGACCAACGTAGATGCGCAGATAGTGGGTGCTGTCCACGTAGGCCGGCCCCCATACCTCGCGCAGCAAATGCCGGTGGGTCAGGACTTTGCCGGGGTTGGCGAGCAGGACGACGAGCAGGCGATACTCGCGGGCGGTGAGGTGCACCGGCTCCCCGGCCCGCGTTACCGTGCGGCGGGCGAGATCGACCTCGACATCGCCGAAACGCACGTGCGCCTCGCGCGCGTCGTTGCCGCCGTCGGCTCGTCGCAGCAGTGCCCGCACGCGGGCGAGCAATTCGCCGACCGAGAAGGGTTTGGTGAGATAGTCGTCGGCGCCCGCATCGAGCGCCACGATCTTGTCCGCCTCGTCGGAGCGCGCCGAAAGGATCAGCACCGGCACCCGCGACCAATCGCGCAGGGCGTGCACGAACTCCGCGCCGTCGCCGTCGGGCAGACCTAGATCGAGGATTACCAGGTCGGGCTTGCGCGAGGCGGCGTCGGTGAGCGCCTGCTCGACGGTCCCGGCCTCGAACACCTGATAGGCGGCTCGCTCCCGCGTCTGCCGGATGAAGCGGCGAATTTGCAGCTCGTCCTCGACGACGAGGATGCCGGTGCGATGCTCGGTCACGATCCGACTCCGGCCGGGTCGGCAAGCTCCGGCTCGATGCGCGGGGGCTCGCCGCCCGACGGCAGCGTAAAGCGGACGCAGGCGCCGCCGTCGGCCGGGTTGGAAGCGCCGATCTGCCCGCCGTGCGCTTCGACGATCGCCCGGCAGATCGCCAGCCCCAGCCCGACGCCGGCGATTGGTGACTCCGCGGCGCCCCGCTCGAACAGCTCGAAGAGACGCGGCAGGCTCCCCGGCGGAAAGCCGGGACCGCGGTCGCACACCTCGATGACCAGCCCGTCGGCATTCCCTACGACGTTCACCGCGATCGGCGCGCCGGCCGGTGAATACTTCGCCGCATTCTCGATCAGGTTGCAGAAGACACGCTCCATCAGCACGGCGTCGACGGCGACGAGCGGCAGCTCCGGCGGTAGCGTCACCTTCACCGGATGCTCGCGCAGCGCGTCATCGAGCATCCGGATGCTGGCGCCGACCACCTCGTCGATCGCTTGCCATTCCTTGCGCAGGCGCACTTGCCCGGCCTGCAGCCGCGCCATGTCGAGAAGGTTATCCACCATCTTGTTCAGGCGGCCCGCCTGGTCTCGAATCGCTCGAGCGGCATCGCGCTCTTCGTCAGTGAGATGGGAGCCGGCGAGCGTCAGTGAATCGGCCTGCCCGAACAGCACTGTGAGTGGCGTCCGGATGTCGTGGGAAATCGACGACAGGATCGAGCTTCGCAATCGCTCCGCCTCGGTTTCGAGCCGGCTCGCCTCCGCGATCTCTACAAAGTGCAGGCGTTCGAGGGCGATGGCGGCCAGCGACGCGACGCCATCGAGCATCGGAAGCAGCAGATCGGGCTGGCTGCAGGCACCCGCGCGGACAAACAGGACGCCGTGCCGGTGCGTCGCGCCAGCGAGCGGAAACATCATGTCCCGTCCGTTCGGGCTGGCGATGCAGCAGGAGCCATCCCCCGCGTCGCTCTGGAACACCGCCCGGACTGCGATCGACTCATCCAGTCCGAGCGGCGCTCCGGGGTGTGGAAACTCATGCAGCGCCTGCGCCGTATCGGTCAGGAAGAGCCGGGCGTCGCCGTCGGCCTGTTCGCGCACGAAGGCGCCCACCCGCTCCACGACCTGGTCGATGCTGATTGCCCCGGCCAGGGCCTTGGCGAGCGCATAAAGAGCGTGCGAGCGTCGTTCGCGCGCCAGGGCTTCGCTCGCGCTCGCCTGCAGCCTCGTGGTGAGGTGACTGATGATCAACGACACGGCCAGCATCACGGCGAACGTTACGAGATACTGCACGTCGCTGACGAGGAACGAGACGTGGGGTGGGACGAAAAAGAAGTTGAACGCCGCAACGGTGACGAAACTGGCGAGGATGGCCGGCGACCGTCCAAGCCTCGCCGCGATGAACACGATTGTCACCAACAGCAGCATCGCAATGTTGGTCGGCTCCAGCACGTCGCGCAGCGGCAGACAGATCGACACTGCAAGGCCGCAGGCGGCAAGCGCGAGCAGATGGCTTGTAGTCGGCGGCAGACGCTTGCGCTCGTCGCTTTGCATGTTTGGTCTTTGAACCTAAAAACCTCAGTTGATAGCGTGCAACGGGGCTGAATCGCTGGCAGGCTATGGGTTTGGCGTTGATTGAAGGAGTCACCCGATGGGTGAGTCGAAATTGAAGCGTGTGCGCAGTGAAGAAATGCTTTTGTCGTGCGCCGGCGTACAGACGGCGGGTGGTCGCGTGCAGGTTCGTTGGGAAGCAGACAGTGCGGCCACGCCGATGGGGCAACTGGCGTACTTCATCGAGTTTCTGACGCTGACCGGCCTGTGGTCGGGTTGGCAGGATCGTTGTCCGCTGTCGTATTTGAGCCCGAACGCGCCGAGCAAGGCGGATGTGCTGGACACATGGTTGCTGTCGATCTTGTCGGGGCATCGGCGCTATTCGCACGTCACGACGATCCGCTGTGACGGGGTCAATCCTGGGCTGCTGGGGATGAACAAAGTCATCAGCGAGGATGGGCTGCGCCGGGCACTGTCGGCGATGCCCGAGGACGAAGGTATCAGTTGGCTCGACGGCCATCTGCGCGAGAGCACCGCCCCCTTGCTCGATGTACCATGGATTCTGGACATCGACACGACGATCAAGCCGCTGTACGGCAAGCAAGAAGGCGCGGTGGTGTCCTACAACCCGAAGAAGCCGGGCCGCCCCTCCCACAGTTACCACACCTATCTGATGGCCGGGCTGCGCCTGGTGATGGGGGTCGAGGTCAAGGCGGGCAACGAGCACTCGGGCAGTCACACGCTGCCCGGCTTGCTCAAGATCCTCGATGAGTTGCCCGTGCGCCACAAACCGAAGATGGTGCGTGGCGATTGCGGCTTCGGTTCGGACGGCATCATGCGCGAGCTCGAAGCGCGCGCGCAGCCTTATCTGTTCAAGCTGCGCCTGTCGAAGAACGTCAAGCGCCACATCGAGCGCCTGTTCCGGGTGTCGGGCTGGACTGATGCGGGTCAGGGCTGGGAGGGAATCAACAGCACGCTGGCACTCACCGGCTGGGAGGACAAACGCCGTGTAGTCGTGCTGCGCCGCCCCTTGCACGGTGAGATGGTGCTGGCTCAGGAAGACGACAGCGGTCAGCAACTGCTGGGCTTCATCGAGGCTGACCGCAAGGGCGGCAAGCGCATCACCGGCTACGAGTACGCCGTGCTGGTCACCAACCTCGATCACGAGATCCGCTCGCTCGGCCAGCTCTACCGCGACCGAGCTGACGCGGAGAATGCCTTCGATGAGCTCAAGAATCAGTGGGGATGGGGCGGCTTCACCACCCATGACCTGCATCGCTGCCAACTGTCGGCGCGCGCGGTGGCGTTGATCTACAACTGGTGGAGTCTGTTCGTGCCTCTGGCCAACCCCGAAGCGCGCCTCGAGGCCATCACCAGCCGACCCTGGTTGATGTCCTCGGTCGGCCGGCGCACCGAGCATGCAGGACAGGCCACGATCACGCTCACCGGCCAGCATGCCTACTTCGACAAGGCTCGACAGGTGCTCCTGCGCATCTCCGGCCAACTCCAAGCCTGGGCAACAGAGGCTGCGGAGCAGTTGAACTCCTGCTCGGTCTGGGTGCGATGCTGCGATCATCTCAAGCGCACCCTCGCGACCATCGGGCCACCGCACCCCCTCTGGCTGCCACCAAATCATGCAAACGGGGTGGGGTAATTGAGGTTTTTAGGTTGAATCCTCGTTCGCACGTGACGAGGCAGTCGTCACGACGTCTCGGGGGTCGGAGTTGGTTGCCGAGTTGATTGTGCTGCGGCGCCAATAAAAACGGTGTAAACGAGCAAGATTCGTTTGCGGCGACGATCGCCCCCGGAGAGCGCCGTGATCTCGCGTAGGGCGTCTTGCGTGAATGCGAGGTAAGCCTGGGTTGTTGCCCATCAGGACAGAACCACTGTTGGCATATTCGCCGCCATGAGCAGTCATTCTGCATGCTTTCGTGCGATTGTCTCTTGCGGGTCAGGTCGAGACAGCTGCAGTCGGCTTGGCGCGCTCCAGCGCAGGTGTGGCGGGAGGTCTCAGTCCGGTCAGGAGCTGTCGGGCACCCTCACGGCAGATTGCGATTCCGGTGGCCGCTCTAGCCTAGGCGCCAGTCGTTCCCAGTTCGGGTCGCTGATTTGCGCGCTGAGATCGAATTAACATCGAAAAAATGGAGGCAAATCCTCCTCATAAACGATTAAATCGAGCATTGAACAATGCAAGAATGATCGCTGTTACTGAAATACAGCGAGGAGATGATCGTGTTCTACGCACTTGGTTGGTTTTCGGTGTTCGGCCTGCTCGCACTCTGGTCACTATCAGTCTGGGCTCTGCATTCAGTTGCCGTTTGGTCGGTTTCGAATGCCAGCGCGTTGACTGGTGTCGCATCAGATGTGGAGGGTCTTGGTCTACCGCAATGGCTGCAGCCCTGGGTGCCTCCGGAGATCACACAGGCGATGACCTCGCTGCTGGCAGATTTGGCGCCGGTCGTCGAAAGTCTGTTGCAGACCATGCCGGCGCTGGCTGGCGGCCTGACCATGGTGGCCTGGGTAATCTGGGGGCTTGGCAGTGCACTGCTGCTCCTGCTTGGAGCGGGGCTGCATCTGGGCATTGCAATGTGGCGCCGCCACAGCGGTGATTCCGGGCCGCAACCTGCGAGTTGGTTGGCTTCATGACGGGAAACACCACTTCGCGCGAGGGTGTTCGACACCGTGCTCCAGTGGTACATCGTCAATTTCTTGGCTGTCCGCGCAATGTGGATAATGGGCGTTGGGCAACTTTTGAGCTCTGCAGGCACTGATCATGACCCTTCTCTTGTTCCTCGGTGGCCTGACCCTGCTGGTCATCGGCGCTGAAATCCTGGTACGCGGTGCGTCCAGGCTGGCGATGTCCTTCGGTATCAGCCCGCTTGTCGTCGGTCTCACCATCGTTGCCTTTGGCACTAGCGCGCCCGAGGTTGCGGTGAGCGTTGGCGCCGTACTCGACGGTAAGACCGACATTGCCATCGGCAACGTGGTGGGCAGCAACATCTTCAATGTGCTTTTCATATTGGGCGTCAGTGCCTTGATCACGCCGCTGGTGGTCAACATCCAGTTGATCCGGCAGGAGGTGCCGATCATGCTGGGCGCAAGCCTGTTGCTGCTGGCGCTCACGCTGGATGGAAGGCTTTCGTTTCTCGACGGAGGCTTCCTGGTCGCCCTGCTGTTTGCCTACACCGTCTTCCTGGTCGTGCAATCGCGGCGCGAGACCCAAGCGGCTAAGGACGAGTTTGCCGAAGAGATCAAGCCAGCCCAGACCGGAGCTTGGGACAGCCACTGGGCGGCGCAGATAGGATTGATCGCTGCGGGTCTGGTAGCGCTGGTCTTCGGCTCGGATTACCTGGTCCAGGCCTCGGTGAGCTTTGCCAAGGCCATGGGTGTGAGCGACCTCGTCATCGGCCTGACGATCGTCGCCGCGGGCACCAGCATGCCTGAGGTGGCTACCAGCATCACGGCCGCGATCAAGGGCGAACGCGATATCGCGGTGGGGAACGTCGTCGGCAGCAACACCTTCAACATCCTGGGCTGCCTGGGCTTGTCGGGGCTGGTGTCGGGCGACCTGGGCCTGGCGATGGCGCCATCGCTGCTGGCCTTCGATATCTGGGTGATGCTGGCGGTGGCCCTTGCCTGCCTGCCGGTGTTCATGACCGGCCGCGAGATCGCGCGCTGGGAAGGCGGCGTCTTTCTGGGTTACTACATCGCCTACGTGGCCTACCTGCTTCTGGCGGCGCAGCAGCATGATGTGCTGCCGGTCTTCTCGAGCGTGATGATGAGCTTTGTCGTACCGCTGACCGTGGTGACCCTGGTGGTGGTGGTGATCCGCCGCCCGTCCGCAACATGACGGCGCCCATCGTGCAGCGGTTACGTGAAACAGCCGCAGCCTTATCCGAAGAGCGGGTGTCGATGCAAACCCTGGCGCACGCCCACGGGACCGCAGCACACGGCACTTTGCTGCTGTTGATGGCCGGGCCTTGCCTCCTGCCGGTGCCGGGAGTGGGCACAGTGCTCGGCTTCGGGATGGCGGCTCTCGCGGCAGCGATGTGGAAGGGCCACACCTCGGTATGCCTGCCCCGGCGGGTCGCCGAACTCGAACTCTCCCGCCACTGGGCGCAGCGCGTGCTGGGCATCCTGGCGTCTGCCTATGCCATGGCCGGTCGCTTCGCCAAGGCCCGACTGAGCCATCTCGCATCCACAGGCAGACGGTCATGGACTGCCGCAGCGATCGGGCTGATGGCCTTCATCGTCATACTGCCGATTCCCCTCGGCAACCTGCTGCCGGCGCTGGCGATGATGCTTATCGGGTTGGGGTTGGTGTTTCGCGATGGCGTCGTAGCGGTACTTGGGATGATCACGGCGGTGCTGGCGTTTTTCGTCACGGCCGGCCTGGTGCTGATGGCATGGGTTTATGGCAGCGAGTGGATTCTGCGATGGGCTTCAAGTTGAAAGGGCTTTCTCGATGATTTATGCAATCCTCAAAATGCTGCACGTGCTGTCCATGGATCGAGGAATCAGACCTTGGTAGCTGCAACCACGCTCCATGCACAAGCAGAATTGAGCCGGCGCAGCTTCTGAAAGACAGGCCGAGATGGCACTGAAACGTTCCTTTCCGACCTACTTCAGTGCCCGCTGGAACGGACATCGGCCTGCGCGCAGCCTCTTCTGGTGGGACCTGACGATCGTCGGAACCCTGGTCAATGGCGTCATGGGCCTGATTTCGCTGATCTTGCTCGCAAAAGGCGTCGATGGCTCTGTCTGGTTGGCGCTTCACCTCCTGCTGATTCCCTACAACCTCTTCCTCGTCTTCAGTGTGCACCGGAATACCGGATCCAACCTGATCCACAGGGGCGGATCGATTGCCTGGTTCGGATGCACCTTGCTGGGTTGAAGAATGCTCGAACGGCAATCGCGCGCAGCGCTCCTCAACGAAGCGAATGAAGCTACCGCTAAGGATCCTCGCGGACGATCGGCTCGCCTCCGTTGACTTTGCGATGGCCCCACTTACACTCGTGTTTATCAAGGGGAGTAGCTTCACACGTCCCGGCATCGTCATCACGGAAGCTTGATCGTATGACCGCTTCCCGGTGCCGGGGGTAACGAGCGTATCCGTTACAAGCGAGACCTTGCCCGTGGGCAAGGTCCGTGCAGCGACAGCGTGCAAGGGTCTGTGTCCTTCGGGAACAGACCCTTTCTTGTTTTTGTGGAGTCGAACTTGGACACGAACTCGCGCCCCTCCGTGGTGCCCTGGCACGCGATACCCGACAAGGCCGTCAGTCGCAAGCTTGAGGTCGCCCCCGATACCGGCTTGCTGCAGGCGGAGGTTGCTGTCCGACTGCAGCGCCATGGTCGGAATCGCCTCGCGGAGAAGCCTCCGCGCCCCGCATGGCTCAAGTTTCTCGACCAGTTCAGGAGTGTGCTGATCGGGATCCTGATCGGCGCAGCGCTGCTCGCCGGACTGATTGGCGACATCAAGGATGCGGCGGTCATTGCCGTGGTCGTTCTGCTCAACGCGACGCTGGGATTCTTCCAGGAGCGCCGTGCGGAGAACGCCCTGGCCGCGTTGCGCGGCATGCTGGCACCGAGCGCGCGGGTAAGACGTGATCGCGAAACCCGTGTCGTTCCCGCCGAGGAACTCGTGCCGGGCGATATCCTGCTGCTCGAAGCGGGCGATCGCGTGCCGGCCGATGCCAGGGTGCTACAGGCGCATGGGGCCGAAGTGGCCGAGGCTGCGTTGACCGGCGAGTCCCATGCGGTCGGCAAGACCGCCGAGGCCGTGGATGCCGATGCATCCCTTGCCGAGCGTGTCGGCATGGTGTTCATGAACACCGTGATCACCCGGGGTCGCATCGAAGCCGTGGTGACCGCGACCGGCATGCACACCGAAATGGGGCGCCTGGCCGGGCTGCTCGCACAGACAGCCGAGTCCTCGACACCCTTGCAGATCCAGCTCGACGCGCTCGGCAAGCGTCTCGCGTTCATTGCCGCCGTGGTTGTCGGCCTGATGTTCGTGGCCGGGCTGATGCGTGGTGATGACCTGGTCACGACGGCGATGACCGCCATCGCCCTTGCCGTCGCCGCGATCCCCGAGGGTCTGCCTGCGGTGGTCACGGTGACGCTGGCGCTCGGCATGCACCGCATGGCCAGGCGCCACGTGATCGTCAAGAAGCTTGCTGCGGTCGAGACACTCGGGTGCACCACGGTGATCTGCTCGGACAAGACCGGCACGCTGACGCTGAACCAGATGACCGCTCGCGTGCTGCACGCTGCAGGTCGCCGCTACGCCATCGAAGGCGAAGGCTATGTTGCCGCCGGCCGCATTCTGGACGAAGAAGGCCGCGTTGCCGGCACCGAGCTTCATGACCTCCTGCTCCCGGCCGCCTTGTGCGCCGACGCGCGCCTGCAGGACGGCCAGCTCATCGGCGACCCGACTGAAGGGGCGCTGCTTGCGCTCGCGGTCAAGGCGGGGGTGGATCCTGCATCGAAGAACCAGCACACCCCGCGTATTGCCGAGTTGCCATTCGATTCGGCGCACAAGTTCATGGCGACCTTCCACCATGATGGCGACGCGGTGCAGGTCTGGGTGAAGGGTGCGCCGGACGTGCTCATCAGTCGTGCCGCGCGCATGCAGGGCAGGGATGGTGAGGTCGCGCTGGACACGGACGCCCGAGAAACGCTGCTCCGTGCCAACCGGGAACTCGCCGAGGGCGCGATGCGGGTGCTCGCGCTCGCTGGGCGCCGGATTCCGGCGTCTGCGTTCGATCCCTCCGGCGACCTGATGGGCTGGATGAATGACCTGAGCCTGTGCGGACTGGTCGGCATCATCGACCCGCCCCGCCCCGAGGCGCGGGAATCGATTGCGCAGTGCCATGCTGCAGGGATCCGGGTGAAGATGATCACCGGCGACCATCCGGTGACGGCCGCCGCCATCGCGCGCGAGCTCGGGCTGGTCGGCGAGGTGCATGAGGGACGCGAACTCGATGGCCTGAGCGACGAGGCCACCACCGCGCTGGTCGAACGCAGCGCGGTGTTCGCCCGCGTGGCGCCGGAACACAAGATGCGTATCGTGGAGTCGCTGCAAGGGCGCGGTCATGTCGTGGCGATGACCGGCGATGGTGTTAACGACGCCCCTGCGCTCAAGCGCGCCGACATCGGCGTGGCGATGGGTATCACCGGTACGGAAGTCACCAAGGAGGCTGCCACCCTGGTGCTTACCGACGACAACTTTGCCTCCATCGTTGGTGCGGTGCGCGAGGGACGCACCATCTACGAGAACATCGTCAAGTTCGTCCGCTTCCAGCTATCGACCAACATCGGTGCCATCCTGACCGTGCTGGGAGCGCCCTTCATGGGCCTGGCGACACCCTTCACGGCAGTGCAGATCCTCTGGGTGAACATCATCATGGACGGCCCGCCGGCGATGACCCTCGGCGTGGAGCCGGCCCGCCCAGGGATCATGGACCAGCCGCCACGCGCCGGCGATGCCGCCATCCTGTCGCCGCAACGCATGTGGCGCATCGCGCTATATGGCCTGACCATGGCGGTGGGAACCTTGGGCGTCTATGCCTGGGCCATGGCCTCGGGCGATACCGCCCGCGCGATGACGCTGGCCTTCACCACCTTCGTGCTCTTCCAGTTCTTCAACATCTTCAATGCGCGCACCGAACATGGCAGCGCCTTCAATCGCCAGTTCTTCAGCAACGGGAAGCTGTGGCTCGCCCTGCTGGGCGTTGTTCTGCTGCAGATCGTCGTGGTGCACTGGGCGCCAGCGCAGGCGGTGTTCGACACCGTCGACCTGAGCGCGAACGACTGGCTGATCGCAACTGCCGTCGCATCCTCGACGCTCTTGCTCGAAGAGGCACGGAAGCTGTTGTTCAGGCTTGTGAGGTGACAGCAGACCTACATGGGGCCGGTTCGTTACGCTGGCGGAGACCGGTCCCCATCAACCGAAGTGCCAGTGAACTCGTTTTCTAGATCGACGTTCCGCCCAAGGTGGGCGTCATGACCCGCAATGCCTCGGAAGGCGGCCGCCGCTGCCTTGTCGCATCGGTTGATACCCCAAGCCGCTTGGAAGCCCTCGCCCGAGCCCCGTGCGATAACTCCCACTCTCATCCCATCAACACCGGAGTTCGACGGGCTGGTGGATAGCGGCCTCCGGACAGATTCTGGGCTTGTATTGGGAGTGCTGAGGAAGGCAATGCGCTTCTGGAGTTCAGCTGGGCGCATGACAGCTCGACTCCGATACCTGCCACCGGACGATCGATGTGGCCAATGACAACAACGGGTCGGTAGTTCCAGTTGGCAGAATGGAGAAGCCGCCGTTCGCCGTAGCCTGACGCTCGAACGGCAGGTGACCAGCACATTGCGGCCTGACTGCGCCATCAAGCCTCCGGCAGCTGAGGCCGATGACTTGCCTGAGGTTCGAAGAAGGACAGCCGACCGGTCCAGGATCGGTTGCCTGCCGTTCGCGTTGGCCAGAATTTCTCAGCCTCTATGTCTCTTGATGGCCGATAGTACCCTCTCAGCATCTCCACCGTAAGCAGCCGCCCGCTGCCTCAAGGACGCTTGGCGGGCGACTGCTCCAGCGTCAGATCTCGATCTGCTCAGAGATCTCCAACGCGTCATCCACCTCGATGCCCAAGTACCGCACTGTCGACTCGAGCTTAGAATGCCCCAGCAGGAGTTGAACGGCCCGCAGGTTCTTCGTGCGTTTGTAGATCAAGGTCGCTTTCGTCCTCCGCATTGAGTGCGTACCGTATGCGGACGGATCGAGGCCGGCGGCTACTGCCCAGTGCTCGACGATCCTCGCGTACTACCGGGTGGAGACATGCAGGGAGTCATGCAGGCGGCTCGGAAATGGGAAGTCTCCCGCGCTCAGCCGGCCTTCGCGATCCAGGCAGCCATGGCTGTGCGCGTCGGCTCGGTCAGTTCAAACTGCACAAGCCGCTGCGTCTTCCTTTGCACGACCATCGCGCGTGAAAGCACTTGGCTTTTGTGCGTCACGTCGCGCACCCGCAGGCTGAAGAGGTCGCAGCCTCGAAGCTTGCTGTCGATCGCGAGGTTGAACATGGCGAGGTCGCGCACCGCGTGCGCCTTCTGTAGATGAATGCGGACCGCCCAGATGTCCTTCGGTTTGAGCGGTGCCTTCTGGCCAACCAACTTCCCCTTGTTCCCGGCTTCCCGATGCGGATTTTCACGGGTTTCCATGATCGGCTCCTTGCTGTTGATAGGAGCCCAACTCTCGAGCTGGCAGCGACCGGCAGCTACCGGGGCAGATGTCCACAGCGTACGACTAGGCCCGAGGCCTGGTGATCCTGACCATCAGCGGCCAGATGAGCGCTCTACATCGGCGCTCTACAAAACGCGGTCCCTGCCGCGCGTCCTCAGTGCCTTGGCCAGCTCCAGATCGCGGGAATATCTCGGGCGTGGTGCAGGACGCGCGCAACCGTGATCCCCTCGTCGTCAACGAAATTAAAGAGGAGATAAGGCGTCGACGTCGGTCAGCTGCGAAGGCCAGCCGCCAGTTCGTCCCGAGCCCGGCCCATTTTCGGCTGCAGAAGCAGCGTTCGCGAATCGGCTTGGATCTGATCGAGCAACTGATCGGCGGCCTCGATGCTGTCCTCGGCGACGAAAAGCCAAGCCTCGAGCAAATCGTTTTCCGCACTGGCGGAATGTCGAACCGGGCTCACGCCATCACTACGCCGGTCGCCGTGCGGCCAGTGCTGCTCGGCCGCGTTGCTTGATTTCGTTCATGTCGAGCTCGCGCACCCGGCCCGCCTCGATGTCGGCGACGCCTTGGGCGATGTCAGCTTTCAGGCTAGCGAGGTTTGCCGCCTGCACGCCCTGGTAGGCCTCGAATAATCGCAATGCTTCGCGGATGACTTCACTCGCAGAGCTGTAGAGACCAGACTCCACGTGCCGGCGCACCCGATTTTCCAACTCGGGGGGTAAAGAGATGTTGAGGGACATGGCCGAAGTCCATACGACAGGAGGCGAACCCGAGAATCGGGCGCTACATCTCCACGGTCGCCTTCGACCAGGCAGCGCCATTCAGGATCCCATATCGCGCGCACCCAAAAAAACGCCGCCAACCCTTGCGGGCGGCGGCAAATAGAGGAGGGTAACCATGCAACAGAACTACAGGTACAACAAGGCACTACAACAACGGCACTACAACAACGCTAAAACAAAGAACTCAGGCTGATCACATGTAGAGGATGACCAGATCATTGATCACCGACGGACGCTCGTTGCCGACCACGTGGGTGACGATTTCCAGGGTCATCTGCATGCCCTTGGGCAGCTTCTCCACCGCCTTGACCCGTGTGCGCGCATGGATGCGCGAGCCGGCAGGCACGGGTGCGGGGAAGCGCAGGCGGTCGGAGCCGTAATTGACCATGTTGTTGAAGCCGACCACTTCGAAGTCCAGCGCCACGCGCAGGCGTGACTGCAGCACCTGCACCAGCGCGCCGTGGGCGATGGTGCCGCCGAAGGGGCTTTGCGCGCGGGCACGCTCGGGGTCGGTGTGGATCCAGTAATCGTCGCCGGACAACTGCGCAAATTCGTTGATCAGCTCCTGGTCGACGACGATCTGGTTGCTCCAGTCGCTGTAGGTGTCGCTGACCAGGGCCTTCATCGCGGCCTCGTCGTCGAAGCGCACCTGGCGCTTGCTCACCGCTGCGGCGGCGGCGTCGGCCTGTGCGGCTGAAGCGGCGGCGAGCGCGGCGGGCGTGCTGTCGATGTGCGCCGGGAAGTCATTGTCGGCGGCGGTGAAGCGCAGCAGCACGGTGCCGTCGGAGTGCGCGGTGTCAAACACCGGCTTGACGCGCATGCCGACCTTGATCTCGCTCTCGTCCATACCGACGAGCGTGGTGTTGATGCGCACGCCTTCGTCGAGTTCGACCACCGCGAGCTTCTGCGGCATCTCGTCGGCAAAATCCGGCAGGGTGGGAACGCGGGTCAGGGTGTAGGTGTACAGCGTGCCCGCGCCCTTCACTTCCTTCCACTCGAGGTCCTGTGACCAGCACTTGTCGCAATGGCGGCGCGGAAAGAAGATCCAGTGGCCGCAGGACTTGCAGTGCGGGATGGTGAGACGGCCTTCTTTCAGGCCATCCCAGAAGGGGGCCGAAATTGCGGTCGGCATCGGCATTGGTTTGTTGGTCGACATGCTCGTCATGCTCCCTGAAGAATCAGTGCGCCCTGCTCACTCATCACGCCGCCGGTTCCGGACACGAACACGGTGTCGCAGTCCTTGAGCTGGCGCTCGCCCGCGCGACCGGCGATCTGATGGAAGGCCTCGATGACCTGCGACATGCCGCCCGAAGTGCCGCTCTGGCCAAAGCTGAGCTGGCCGCCGTGGGTGTTCATGGGGAAGTCCCCGCGCCAGGTCAGGTCATGCTCGCGCACCCAGCGCATGCCCTCGCCCTTGGGCACGAAGCCGGCGTCCTCGAGCGTGAGCAGCACGGTGATGGTGTAGCAGTCATAGATCTGCGCCGCCTGTACATCGCTGCGCTTGATTCCGGCCATGGCAAAGGCGCGGTCGGCGGCGGGGCCGATCGGCGTGTGCACCATGTCGTCGGCGTAGGTCGGCGACTTGAACGACAGATGCTCACCAAAGCCGGTGACGCAGGCGCCGCGATTGCGTGCGCGCGCCGCCACTTCCTTGGAGGCGACGATCACCGCCGCGCCACCGGCCACCGGCATCACGATCTCGAGCACGTGCAGCGGGTCGGCGACCATCTTGCTGTTGAGCACGTCCTCGATCGTCAAGGGCTTGCCGAAGAAGCTGGCATCCGGGTTGGCGAGCGCATTGGTGCGCTGATCCACCGCGATCTTGGCCATCGCCACCGGGTCATAGCCGTACTGCGCGGCGTAGCGCTGCGCGATCATTGCATAGCCGGTGTTCTGTCCGAGGTGACCATAGGGCAGGTCGAACTCGGCCTCGGGCGCGCCGAAAGCGGTGCTGTGGCCACCGAAACGCATCGCCCGCGCCATCCAGCTCGGGTCCTCATTCGGAGCAAGGGGTGCCATCCGCGACGGGATCACGCACAGCACGGCCTGGCACAGACCGAGCTCGATCGCCGCCGCCGCACGCCACACCATGGCTACCGAAGAACAACCGCCGAGGTCGACGACTTCGGCGAAGTTCAGCGACAGGCCGAGGTACTCAGCCGCCATTGCGGGCACGAAAACCTGCGCTTCATGGAACTGCGGCCCATGAATCACCATGCCGTCGATGTCCGACGCCTTGAGGCCGGCATCAGCCAGCGCGCGTCCGGCCAGATCGGCCACCTGTTCCAGATGGAACATCTGCGGCGCGGTCGAATATTTCTCCGGCTTGTACTGCGCGGCGCCGACGATTGCTGCGTTTCCTTTGAGACCCATGCTCTCTCACCTCACTGATGCGGACCGATCGCGGCCCTGCGTTGCGCTGACGATGCCACAGCCTCAAGAGTCGGCAATCGTTCAAATCGACTAGTCGGGGCCTCAGGCCCTACAAACAGACGATTCGCTGGCGGCCGCAGCCATCAACAATCGAGCGCAGGCAAGCTCTTGTCGCTACGCGCATTTCACCGGAGGTCCTCGTGCACACCTTGTTCCGCCAGCCCCTCGCCGCCCTGCTCGCCGCCCCGCTGCTGCTGATGGCGGCCGCCGTCGGGGCCGACACGCAAATACCGACGTCAGCACCCGCCAGCGCGGCCTCCGAGTGGCGACAACATGGCCTCAATGCCGCCGAAACCCGCTTCAGCCCGCTGAGCGCCATCGATGCCAGCAATGTGGCCGGCCTGGGCCTGGCCTGGCACTTCCGTTTCGATCGCCCACGCGGGGTGGAGGCCACACCCATCATGGTCGATGGCAGCCTGTACGTCAGCGGCCCGTGGGGCGTGGTGTATGCGCTCGACGCGCGCAGCGGCAAACTGAAATGGCAGCACGACCCGCAAGTGCCCGCAGGCAAGGGCATGCACGCCTGCTGTGACGTGGTCAATCGCGGCGTGGCCGTCGACGGCGAACGCGTCTTTGTCGCCACCATAGACGGTCGCCTGCAGGCCCTGAACCGGGACGACGGGCGCGAGCTGTGGTCGACGCGCACCTTCGATCCCGCCGCCCCCTACACCATCACCGGCGCGCCGCGCGTGGTGCGCGACATGGTGGTGATCGGCAACGGCGGAGCCGAATACGGCGTGCGCGGCTTCGTCTCGGCCTATGACGTAGCCACCGGCGCCCTGCGCTGGCGCTTCTACACCGTACCCGGCAATCCCGCCGACGGCGCCGATGGCGCCGCCTCCGACCGCCCGCTGCAAGAGCTCGCGCTGCCCACCTGGAGTGGCGAATGGTGGCGCTATGGGGGTGGCGGCACGGTGTGGGACTCGATGGCCTGGGACCCCGAGCTCGATCTGCTGTACTTCGGCGTCGGCAACGGCTCGCCCCACGACCGCGACCTGCGCAGCCCGGACGGCGGCGACAACCTGTTCCTGTCCTCCATCGTCGCCGTGCGCCCGAGCACAGGCGAATACGTCTGGCACTATCAGACCACGCCGGGCGACAGCTGGGACTACACCGCCACCCAGCAAATGATCCTGACTGAACTGGAGGTCGACGGGCGCACACGCAAGGTGTTGATGCAAGCGCCCAAGAACGGCTTCTTCTACGTCCTCGACCGCGCCACCGGAGAACTGCTGAGCGCCGACAAGTACGTCACCGTCAACTGGGCGAGCCATGTCGAACTCGCCACCGGTCGCCCGGTGGAAACGGAGGGCGCGCGCTATCCGGTCGGCAGCCCCTTCCTGCTCCAGCCCTCACAGATCGGCGGCCACAACTGGCAACCCATGGCCTTCAACCCGGCCACCGGACTGGTCTATATCCCGGCGCAGGAGAGCAGCAGCTTCATGATGAAGGATGCAAACTTCCGCTACGAAGCCGAGCGCTGGAACACCGGCCTGGTGACGCCGCCGCTGCCGCCCGGTCCGGCCATGCTGGCGCAGGCGCGCAAGTTCATGCAAGGCCATCTGCTGGCCTGGGATCCGGTGCGGCGCGTCGCCGCGTGGCGCGTCCCGCATGCCGGACCGTGGAACGGCGGTGTGCTGGCCAGCGCGGGCGGCCTGGTGTTTCAGGGCGTGGGCGGCGAAGGCCTGGTGGCCTTTGACGCCCGCGACGGCAAGCGCCTGTGGCAGTCCGACACCTGGCTCGACATCCTGGGTGGCCCGATCAGTTACGAGCTCGACGGTGAACAATACGTCGCCGCCGCCGCGGGCTTTGGCAGCTCGCTGCACATCACCTCGAGCGTGCTCCTGCCGCGCACCGGCGCGCCGGTGCCGGGCGGACTCTTCGTCTGGAAGCTCGGTGCGAGCGCGCCGATGCCCACGGCCGAGCACAGACCCTACCTTGCCCCGCCCCCTGATCACGGCAGCGCCGCACAGGTGGAGCTCGGCGGCATGCTGTACGCGCACTACTGCATGCATTGTCATGGAGCGGGCGCGGTGGCCGGTGGCGGCATGCCGGACCTGCGTTATTCGCCCTATCTGGCGGCGGCGGAAGCGTTCCGGCGCCCGCCGCTCGACGGCGTGCTCGCCACCCGTGGCATGCCGGCATTCAGCGACAGCCTGCAGGCAGCTGAAGTGGACGCGATCCGCGCCTACGTGATCCGCATGGCGCACAGCTTCGCGCCGCAAGCCGACGCGCCTGAAGCTGCAGCGCAATGAAACGAACGGCCCAATGAAAACGCCCCGTGCTCACCACAGTGGGCAGGGGGCGCAGTTTTCAGCTTGGCCATTTTCAGCTTGGCCACGCTGAATGTTCAAGGTTCGCTTGCGGCACACGCCTCAAGCGAACTCAGCACGGCGGAGATCAGTTCATCGCCATCATGGTGAAGAAGCGCTCGGTCGATGCCTTGGAAGTCGAGCTCATGCTCGTGCTCTGGCAGCTGCTGTCGCTGCCCTTGCAGGCGGACATCTGCACCAGCGAGTCGATCGCGCGCGCATGGCCGGTGTCGAGCATGGCCGCCAGCCCTCCGATACAAGCTACAGCAAGCGCGCACACAAAAATCTTGGTAAACATAGGCCCATCCTCCATTTCCTGACTTTTCGGTGCTCCGTCGTTGGGGACGACTCACACTTTCGTCTGACAGGAACCCGATACGACGCCGCTTATGCTGCGACTGCCGCCCGAGTGTCTCCTCCTGCACATGACCCAGATTGACCGATTGACGCTAGGTCAACATCGTCCGAATGAACTAATTCAAATAAAAAAAGGAGCCTCTCGGCTCCTTTTCTCCAGACACGGCAGCGCTCAGGCAAACGGCGGCAGGCGGGCCTTTCTCAGCGCCTCCTCGGAGTAAGGCTGGTAGGTCCCTGCCTCCTCGTCGCGCACATACAGGGGGTCGGAAAAGGCCTTGGGATCATAGCCCTGGCGCTGCAGATCGACCTTGCGCAGCTTGAAGGTGCTGGTGAGGTCAGCCACCCCGGACACACGCACGAACACGGGTGCGGCATAGGAAGGGAGGCGCTCTGCGGTGAGGTCGTAGAACAGCTTGGGGTCGAATTCATGGCCGGGCTGCATCACCACCGCCGCCATGCCTGCCCGCCCTTCGTGCTGCGGCACCTTCACGCCATAGATGTTGAGCAATTCCATGCCGGGGTAATCCGACAAGGCATCGGCCACTTCAGCGGTGGACACATTTTCGCTCTTCCAGCGGAAGGTGTCGCCGATGCGGTCGACGAAGTACAGGTAGCCCTCGTCGTCGTAACGCAGCAGATCACCTGAGCTCCAGTAGGCATCGCCGTCGTTGAACACGTTGCGCAGGATCTTCTTTTCCGTTGCCTCGCGCGAGGTGTAGCCCTCGAAGCGCCCCGCGCCAACATCGGGATGATCGACGATGAAGGCGATGCCTTCGCCGACCTCGCCGGGCTGGCACAGGATGTATCGCCCGTTCTCGTCGCGCGGATGGCTCTCGGTCTCGACGTCGAAGCGCACCAGCCGCAGGTTCGACTTCTCCCAGTAGGGAATCCGCCCCACGGAACCGGGGTAATTGTCGATGTTGATCACCGCGGTGTTGGCTTCGGTTGCACCCCAGCCCTCGAAGATCTGTACCTCACCGAAGCGCTCGATCCAGCGCGCCCAACTCTCGGGGGTGAGGCCTGCACCCAGCATGCAGCGCAAGCTGTGATTGCGGTCATCCTCGTGCGCCGGCGCGTTGAGCAGGTAACGACAGATCTCGCCGATGTACTGCACCACGGTGATGCCGTGCTTGCGCACGTCCGACCAGAACTCACGCGTGCTGAACTTGCGCCGCAAGAAGATGCTGGCGCCGCACTTGAGCGCCGTCGATACCACCGAGGTTGCCGCCGCGCCGTGATACAGCGGCAGGCAGCAATAGAACACATCGTCAGGGCCTGTCTTCAGCGTCACCTCCATGACGTCGCCCGAAGACATCCAGCGCATGTGACTGTAACGCGCCGCCTTGGGCAGGCCGGTGGTGCCCGAAGTGAAGATCAGCAGCATGCTCTCTTCGGCGCGCACGCCCGCGCGCCCTGCGCGCGGATAGGTGGTGCGCGGCGCGGCGCCGACCTCGGCGGTGATGTCGGCCGTGAGGATCTCGCGATCCGCAGCAGTGGCGGGCTTTTCAGCGTCGGCCACGACGTAGAGCGGCCGTGCGGGGCGGTCTTCGGTGAGGGCAAAATTCGCCAGACACTCCTCGCCGACGATGAACGCCTTGGCCTCGACCGTCTCCAGCGCATGCGCCAGCGGGCGCCCGCTGACCTGAGTGTTGATGACCGCGGTGACGATGCCAAGCTTGGCCAGACCTAGCCAGTAGAAGAAGAACTCGGGTCGGTTCTCCATGGCGAGGGCACACACGTCGCCGCAGCGCAGGCCGCGCGCATGCAAGGCGTGCGCAACCTGATTGGCACGCGCGTCGACTTCGGCATAGCTCAGGCGCTGTTCGCCGTAGACGAGAAAAACCCTGTCGCCATGGCTGGCGACCTTCTCCTCGAAGCGGTCGGCGAGCGTGTAATGATCGCCGGGCTTGATCTGCATTGCGGCACGCGAACGCAGGTCGAGCTTGGCCTGTGTTTCGTCGCGGGAAACGGGCTTGCGCGAACCGGTAACACGACGCGGCACAAGATCGGATGCGGATGCGGTCATGTGTCCCTCTCCATTCTGTTTTCTAAAGATTTTGGCAAGATGTACGGCGCTGCATTCAGCGCACGCGAATCCTGGGGTCGGGCGCACCGCGGCGCATGGTGGCGAGGAACTGCTCCATCGGCGCCGGCGCCGCCACTTCGGGCAATTCGTCCTTGCCCGGGCGCTCGGCCCAGAACGCCTTCCACGACGGGAACAGGTCGTGGAATGAACCCTGATAGGGCTCGCGCCCCGGCCAGCGCATCTTGCGCTCGCCAATGGGCGGCTTGTTGAGGTCGGTGGCGTACCAGTAGCACGGCAAGCGGCGGCGGAAAAACCACTCGCCGTCGACGCGCTCGTAATCATCCCAATACAACATCTGCATGATCACCCACTCCGGGCCGGTCTCATGCTCGTTCTTGGAATACACCAGGCCAGTGGCGTGATCCGGGTCCGAGAACTCGATGATGTGCTGGCCAAGGTGGTGCGAGGTGCCGGAAAACTGGTCGCGCAGGGTGCTGTCCACCCAGGCCTTGAGATGGGCACGACCCACTTTCTCGCGCCCCACGCGAATGTCGGGCGCGAACAGGTTTACATGGGCGTCGATGTCGCGCATGTCGAGCGACAGCGAATACTTGCCTGCCAGCTGACGGATGGCGTCGATGGACTCGAGGCGGTCGATACGCGCGAGCAGGTCGGTGGGGAGCGAGGAGCTTGTCATGTCCGCGCCGATCAGATGAAGGCCATGCCACCGTTGACGGCGATGTTCTGCCCGGTGATGAAGCCGGCATCGTCGCTGGCGAGGAAGGCCGCAACGCGGGCGATTTCTTCCGGCTCGCACATGCGGCCCAGCGGGATGGCCTTGATCATCGACTGCATCCATTCGTCCGGAATACCCGCCATCATCGGCGTGTTGGTCGGGCCGGGAACGATGGTGTTGACGCGAATGCCACTGGCGGCGAGTTCGCGCGCGATGCTGCGCGTGAGCCCCATGACGCCGGCCTTGGACGCACAATAGTGGCTGGGACCTTCGCCGGTCATCGCCGCGGTGCTGGAGACGTTGATGAGGCTGCCCTTCGCTCCGCACTTCTGCATCAGGCGCGCGCCTTCGCGGCAGCACAGGAAGGTGCCGGTCAGGTTCACACCGATCACCCGCGTCCAGTTGTCGTCAGGCGTATCCAGGAAGGCGTCGACCGAACCGATGCCGGCGCTGTTGACGACCACGTCCAGGCGCCCGAAGCGCTCTTCGACTGCGGCGAAAGCGGCCTTCACCGCCGCCGGATCGGACACGTTGCACGCCAGTGCCAGGCCGTTCGCACCAAACTCGCTCACCGCCGCCGAGGCCGCTTCCAGATTGATGTCCACCGCCACGACCTGCGCGCCTGCAGCACCAAAATGCTGCACTACCGCCCGCCCCATGCCCTGACCGGCGCCGGTCACGAAAACCACCTTGTCTGCAAAGCTCACAGTCGATCTCCTTGATTGTTGTAGGTCTACGGGGGCCGCGTAACGGTCCTTGCCCGATGATGTGCCGAGCATTTTTGTCGCGATGCATGGGGCCCACATCGTCCAATGAGACTAATGCCGCCAGCTTTGCGCGGCAGCGCCCAATGCAGGACCAGTGGCAGCGCATTCGTCTGAATGGACGATGCCGCAGACCATGTCCGACCCGACGATACGCCACATCGCGCAGGCGGACCCACTGCGCCCCACCCCATTTCAGCCCCTCTCAGGGAGTCAGGTAGTGAGCACAAGCCAAGGCACTCCACAACGCGCTACATGGCACACGCATTATGCGTTGTTGATGCTGGCGACGATCTACGTCTTCAACTACATCGACCGCCTGCTGATCTCCATCCTGATCGAGCCCATCAAGCTCGAGTTCGGCGTCAGCGACACCCAGATCGGCCTGCTGTCGGGCGTCGCCTTTGCCATCTTCTACACCTTGTTCGGCTTCCCCATCGGCCGCCTGTCGGACCGCATCGGGCGCAAACCGGTGATCGCCCTCGCCTGCATTGCCTGGAGCGCCATGACCATGCTGTGCGGGGTGGCGACCAGCTTTGTCATGCTGTTGCTGTTTCGCATCGGCGTCGCCGTGGGTGAGGCCGGCGGCACCGCACCGTCGGTAGCCATGGTGGCGGACCTGTATCCACCAAAGCAGCGCTCACGCGCGCTGTCGGTGTTCATGATGGGACCCAGCCTGGGCGCCGTGCTGGGCCTGGGCCTGGGCGGCTGGATTGCACAGACCTACGGCTGGCGCACCGCCTTCATCGTCATCGGCGCCCCGGGGGTGGTGCTCGGCCTGCTGCTTTGGCTGACGGTACGCAGCCCACGCCCGCCCGCGCCTGCCGCACCCGTCGCCGGCGCTGCGCCGGAAAACTGGCGCACCACGCTGGTTGAGCTGCTCAAGACCCCGTCTTTCCTGCTCATCATGCTGGCCGGCACTCTGGCTGGTGTCATGGGCTACGCAATCGGCACCTGGAACCCAAGCTTCCTGATCCGCTCACATGGCACCAGCCTGCAAGATGCCGGCCTGCTCATCGGTCTGGGTGGAGGCATCACCGCCACCGTGGGCACCTTGCTGTGCGGCAGCGTCACCGACCGCCTGGTGGCGCGCAATCCGGGCTGGCAGCTCGGCGTGCCGGTGCTGGCCTGCCTGATCAGTGTGCCGCTCGGACTGGCCTTTTATCTGTGGCCGGTCGGGATCGCGTTTCATATCGGCTCGATGGCCATCCCCGAGGCCTTTCTTTTCTACCTGGGCTTCAGCTTCGCCGCCACCTGGTGGGCAGTGCCCTTGTACGGCGCCATCAGCCACCTGTTCCCGGCCAACCGCCTGGGGCAGGCCACAGCCCTCTTCGTCATGAGCATCACCCTGTTCGGTGTCGGCCTCGGCCCCATCATCGTCGGCGGCCTGAGCGACTTCTTCACCGCCAGCATCGGCACAGAGGCCTTGCGCTACGCGCTGGCGAGTACTGTGACGCTCTACGTGCTCACCGCCCTGTGCCTGCTGCTCGCAATCCCGGCCTACCGCCGGCAGATCGGCGCCGTGCCAGCGGCGCCCGCTGGCGCCAGCGCGCACGCCTGAGCCATCACCCTATAACCAGACCCACCAGGAGACCCCACCCATGACCTCACCCGACCTGCCCATCCCGCTCGACCAGTTTGCCGAACTCGACAACGGCCTGCGCCTGCACTACCTTGATGTCGGCAGCGGACCGGTGGTGGTGTGGCTCCATGGCAGTGGCCCGGGAGCGAGCGGCTACAGCAACTTCAAGGGCAACTACCCGGCCTTTGTCGACGCCGGCTTTCGCAACATCGTGCTCGACCTGCCCGGCTTCGGACGCTCGGACAAGCCGGCGGACGCGCACTACGACCTCGACTTCTTCGTCTCCAACCTGGACGCCTTCCTGAACAAGATCGGTGTCAGCAAGTGCACCCTGCTGGGCAACTCGCTCGGTGGCGCGATCGCGCTGGGCCAGGCCCTGGAGCATCCGGAAAGCGTTGAAAAGCTGATCCTGATGGCGCCGGGCGGGGTCGAGGAACGCGAAACCTACTTCAGGATGGAAGGCATCCTGCGCATGGTGGAAACCTTCGCCAAGGGGCCGATGGGCGCCGAGCAGATGCGCCACGTCATGAGCCTGCAGGTGTTCGACCCGGCCCTGCTCGACGACGCAACCATCAACGAGCGCTCAGCGATCGCGCCCTTGCAGCCGGCCAACCTGTTCACCACCATGATGGTGCCCAACCTGACTGAGCGTCTGCACGAAATTGCCGCGCCCATCTTCGGTTTCTGGGGCACGGATGACAAGTTCAACCCCCACAGCGGCGCCCTCAAGCTGATCGAGAACGCCCGCAATGCGCGCATGATCCTGCTCAACCAGTGTGGCCACTGGGTGCAGGTGGAGCACCGCGATCTGTTCAACCGCAGTTGCATCGACTTTCTGACCAAGGGATAAGCACGCCATGGGATCTTTCGACAACCTGCTGCAAGCCGGTCGTATCGGCAAGATGGAACTCAAGAACCGCATCGTGATGGCACCGATGGGTTCGAACTTCGCCGAATCCGACGGCACTTGCGGCGAACGCATCCAGGCCTACTACGAGGCGCGCGCCGCCGGCGGCGTTGGCCTCATCACCATGGGCGTGGGCGCCATCGCCTACCCGCACGGCACTGCCGAGCCCTACCAGGTCGGCCTGTCGGATGACAAGTTCATCCCCGGGCTGAAGGGCATCGTCGACCGTGTGCACAAACATGGCGCCAAAATCTCCATTCAGCTCCAGCACGCCGGCAAGACCTCGGTGCGCGATCTGGCCGAAGGCCGCGAGCTGTGGGTGCCGTCGATACCGCCCATGCTCAAGACCGACATGTACGCCGCCCTCACCCAGGAGGAGGTGAGCTGCTTCGTCAGCTCGGCGAAGGGTCGCGAAAAGGCCGGCGTGCAGATCCGCGTCATGGACAAGGCCGATATCGCACAGATGGTGGAGTGGTTCGCAGCCGCGGCCGACCGTGCCAAGCGCGCCGGTTTCGACGGCGTCGAGATCCACGCCGCGCACAGCTACATCATCGCCGGCTTCCTCTCCGGCTATTACAACAAGCGCGACGACGAATACGGTGGCTCGATCGAGAATCGCAGCCGCCTCATGCTGGAAGTGATCGCCGCGGTACGTGCGCGCGTGGGCGCGGACTACCCGGTATGGCTGCGTCTGGACGCCTACGAACTGCGCACCGAAGGCGGCATCACGCTCGAAGAGGCCAAGGTCTTCGCCAAGATGGCCGAAGCCGCCAGCTGCGATGCGGTGAGCGTGTCGGCCTATGCCAGCATCACCACCGGCACCGCCTTCACCGAAGCCCCCCTGGTACAGCAAAAGGCCGGCTTCCTGGCCTGGACTGCCGAGATCAAGGATGTGTTGAAGATCCCGGTGATCGCGGTGGGCCGGCTCGAGCCCGAAGTGGCGGACAACGCCGTCGCCTCCGGTCAGTGCGACTTTGTCGCCATGGCGCGCAAGCTGCTGGCCGACCCCGAGCTGCCGAAAAAGCTGATCGAAGACCGTCCCGAGGACATCCGTCCCTGTATCTACTGCTACGCCTGCGTGAGCCAGATCTTCATCAACGAGCGCGTCAAGTGCGCGGTCAATCCGATGACCGGCCACGAAGCCGAGATGCGTCTGCTCAAGGCCGAGCAAGCCGGCCATGTGCTGGTGGTCGGCGGCGGCCCTGCCGGCATGGAGGCGGCGCGCACCGCGGCGCTGCGTGGCCATAAGGTGACACTGGTCGAGCGCAGCAGCCGCCTCGGTGGCACGCTGTTCTTTGCCGCGCTGGCCTACGCCGAAAACGGTGGCCTGCTCGACTACCTGACCACACAGATGAAGAAGCTGCACATCGATGTGCGTCTCAACACCGTGGCCACACCGGAGCTGATCCGCACGCTTGGCGCCACTGCGGTCGTCGTCGCCACCGGCGCCGAGCGCAACGCGCCGCCCATCCCCGGCGCCGAACTCGACCACGTGTGGTCGGGCGACGAGCTGCGCCGCCTCATGACCGGCGATCGTGCCGACGAGATCGCCAAACGCAAGTTGTCGCTGACCCAGCGCACGCTGATGAAGGCCGGCAGCCTGGTGGGCGTCACCGACAGCACCGACGCCATCCAGAACCTGTCGCGGGTGTGGATGCCGCTGGGCAAGAAAGTCGCCATCATCGGCGGCGGACTGGTCGGTATCGAGCTGGGCGAGTTCCTGGTCGACCGCGGGCGTCAGGTGGTGATCCTGGAAGCAGGCCCCAGCCTCGGCCGCGAGTTGCCGATCGTGCGCCGCTGGCGTGTGCTCGACACCTTGCGCGAGCACGGCGTCGTGCTCCACACCAAGGCAACCGTCGACTCGATCGACAAGAAGAAGGTGTGCTACACCGACGCCGAAGGCCAGCGCCATG
Organism: Thauera terpenica 58Eu; assembly: GCF_000443165.1. Classification (GTDB taxonomy): domain Bacteria; phylum Pseudomonadota; class Gammaproteobacteria; order Burkholderiales; family Rhodocyclaceae; genus Thauera; species Thauera terpenica. Next base: position 128,631 of record NZ_ATJV01000070.1, read on the forward strand.
AGCTCGCCGTGGACTCCGTCGTGCTCGCCGTTGGTGCGCGCCCGGACGACACCCTGGCACGCACGCTGGAAGCAGGCGGCGTACCGGTCACTTCGGTGGGCGACGGCGCGCACATCGGCTACATCGAAGGGGCGGTCAAGTCGGGCATGCGCGCCGGCCTGAGCGTCTGAGCGTCACTTGGCCGGGGGCATCCGTCCCCGGCCACGCCCCATCGTGCACCACGGAGCCACCGCAATGAGTGCTGCAGCCGAGGACATTCGCACCCTCCTTTACCGTTATGCAGAGGCCATCGACGCCGGCCGCCTCGAGGACGCGGCGGCGCTGTTCCGTCACGCCCGTCTCGAGACCGGCGCGGGCGGCAGCCTTGACGCCGAGGGCGTGCTCGCGCTGTGGCGTCGCATCCTCATCCTCTACCCCTGCGGCACGCCGCGCAGCCGTCACCTCATCACCAACCCCATCATCGACATCGACGAGGCCGCCGGCACCGCCAGCGCGCGCTCGTGCTACACGGTGCTGCAGGCCACGGACGACTTCCCGCTGCAGATCGTGGCCAGCGGACGTTACCTCGATCGCTTCGCGCGCATCGATGGCGCCTGGTGCTTTGTCGCGCGCGACTACCGTCAACTCGACTTCCGCGGCGACCTCAGCCGCCATCTGCAGCCCGGCGCACTCGGCGCGCGCACGCAGTAGTCAGCTGCGCTGCGCCCGCAAGCGCACACGCCTTCATCCGATCGGACCTTGACCTCAGCCGCCCAGTCTCTTAGCGTGCCGGGCATGCGCACTGCCACCCGCAGGTCGCGCTGTCGCACCCTCCAGGAGACCGGCCGATGAGCATCGACAACACCCCCACCCTCGACGTGCTCGACGCCCGCTGCCGCGGCAGCGTCAAGCTCGCCTTTCACCCCAAACGCTGAGGGCTCGAGCATGCGTCGTCGAATCTGCTTCGAGGCCCTGTCCGGCATCCCCGAGATCCAGCCCGGCGACGATCTCGCTGCGCTCATCGTGGCTGCGCTGGAGGCGAATGCGCTGGGCCTGTGCGCCGACAGCATCCTCGTCGTCGCACAGAAGGTGATCTCCAAATCAGAGGGCCGTTTTGCCTGGATGGACGAAATCCGACCTTCTGCCAAGGCGCTCGAGCTGGCGGCCATCACCGGCAAGGATCCCGCGCTGGTCGAGCTCACCCTGTCCGAGTCCGACCGCGTGCTGCGCGCCGTGCCCGGGGTGCTGATCGTGCGCCACCGCCTGGGCTACGTGATGGCCAACGCCGGCATCGACATGTCCAACGTGCCTGGTCAGGACGGCCGCGAACGCGCCCTGCTGCTGCCGCTCGACCCCGACGGGTCGGCGCTGGCGCTGCGCACGGCGGTACACGCCCTCACCGGCCACGCCCCGGGCGTGCTCATCAGCGACAGCTTCGGCCGCCCGTGGCGCAATGGCGTGGTCAACGTCGCGCTGGGCTCGGCCGGCATCCCCGCGCTGATCGACCGCCGCGGCGACATCGACCGCCACGGCCGTACGCTGCAGGTCACGCAGACCGCCTTTGCCGACGCCATCGCCGCCGGCGCGGCACTGGCCATGGGTGAGGGTGACGAAGGCATGCCGGTGGTGCTGGCGAGCGGCTTCATGCCGGATGCGCCGGTGGTGGATTGCAAGGCCTTGCTGCGCTCGATCGACTCGGACCTGTTCCAATGAAGCGCGAGAACGTCATCGCGCTGAGCGGCGGCGTCGGCGGCGCCAAGCTCGCCGACGGCCTGGTGCAGGCGGTCGGCGATGGCCGTCTGACCGTGGTGGTCAATACCGGCGACGACTTCAACCACCTCGGCCTGCACATCTCGCCCGACGTCGACACCGCGCTGTACACCCTGGGCGGACTGGCCAACCCCGAAACCGGCTGGGGACGGCGCGACGAGACCTGGACCTTCATGGCGGCGCTCGCCCAGCTTGGCGGCGAGAGCTGGTTTCGCCTCGGCGACGGCGACCTCGCCATCCACGTCGAGCGCACGCGCCGACTGGCCGCGGGCGAAACCCTGTCCGCCATCATCGCCGACTTCGCCCGCCGCCTCGGCATCAGCGCACACATCGTGCCGATGTCGGACCAGGCGCTGCGCACCCGGGTGCACTGCGACGAAGGCGTGTTCGACTTTCAGGACTATTTCGTCCGCCTGCAGTGCCGCCCGCTGACGCGTTCGATCGAGTTCGTCGTCGCTCCCGATGCGCGCCCAAGCAGCGCAGTCGAGCAGGCACTCGCCGACGAGGCGCTGGGCGCCATCGTGATCTGCCCGTCGAACCCTTATCTGAGCATCGCCCCCATGCTGGCCGTACCCGGCCTGCGCGAACGCCTGCGCGCCGCCGGCGTGCCCATCGTCGCGGTGTCGCCCATCGTGGGCGGCGCGGCAGTGAAGGGGCCCACCGCCAAGATCATGCGCGAGCTCGGCGTACCGGTCAGCGCCGACGCCATCGCCCACCACTACGGCGATCTACTCGACGGCTTCATCCTGGACGTGCGCGATGCCGCGCTGCAAGGCCACATCACCGTCCCGGTGCATATCACCGACACCCTGATGCTGAGCGCCGCTGATCGCACGCGCGTCGCTGCAGAGACACTGGGCTTCGCCGCCACCCTGCGTCAATCCGCCTGAGTCCGCTGCCCGCCTGGGGTCATCCCGCTCGGCCTCGACGCCCCTGGGATACGCAGGCCGGCTGCGGCCAGCCGTCCACGGCTGCACCAGCCACTCAAGCGGGCTGCGAATTCGCTCGCGCACGGTGCGCGTGACATCCCCTGAAAGACATCCAGCCTTGAGGAAAAGGCTTGCAAATATTTTCGTCCCGAAGAATAATTCAAAACAATAACGATCGTTCGATATGTGCAAAATCGGGAGTAGAGCGGAACGCGATCGCTCTTACTCGTCAGGACGCCGCAATAGCAATCAGGAGGAGTCATGCTGGTCAAGCGAATCGATGTGAATGGGGATGTCCTGGGGGATCCGGCGGCCTCGGTGTGGAGCACGGCGAATGGCGAGACGGTGCCGCTCATGCCGACACCGGCGGCGATGCAGCCCACCAAGTACATCTCCACCAAGTGGCAGAACGAGGTCTATGGTCAGACCAAGAGCGTGAGCGTGAAGGCCTTGCGCAACGCTGACGAGATTGCCTTCCGTCTGGAATGGCAGGACCCGACGAAAAACGAACAGCGCATCGAGAACACCGACTTCCCGGATGCGGTGGCGATGCAGTTTCCCCTCTCCGAGGACGCCTCCCTGTTCATGGGCGGAGAGGGCACGCCGGTCAACCTCTGGTACTGGCGCGCGGATCATCCAGCGCGGGCGCGCAGCGACGTCGCTCACGGCATCGGCACCTCGCGGGTGATGGACGATGTCTCCATCAGCGCCCAGGCAGTCCACGCAAACGGACGCTGGTCGGTGGTGATGCGTCGCGCCCTGAGCGTGACCAAGGAAGCCGCGAGCGCGATCCAGATTGTTCCGGGCCAGACCGTGCGCACCACCTTCGCGGTGTGGGAGGGCGGCAACCTGGAGCGCGCAGGGATCAAGGCGTTCTCGCCCGCCTGGCTGGAACTGGAAATCGAGGCCTGATGGCCGGACGGGCATGAAGCCCGGGACGCCCCCTAGTGCAATGCCGCCCATTTTCTTCACCCTCACCCTCACCCTCTCTCCCGCGCATGGGCGAGGGGCGCTTTGTGACTCGCTGAAGCGACTCACACGTTTAGGAGATATGGCATGAGCGAAAAAACCGACATCGGTCGCGAACTCGACGGCGCGCTGCAAAAGCCCAAGCGCCAGTTGGCGATGGTCTTCGATCTGAACAAGTGTCTCGGTTGCCACACCTGTTCCATTTCCTGCAAACGGCAATGGACCCGGGACGAGGGCATGGACAACATGTGGTGGGCGGTGGTCAACACCCAGCCCGGCAAGGGCACCCCCAAGAACTGGGAAGACATGGGCGGCGGCTGGGACGAAAAGGGTGAACCCCGGCCCAGCAAGATTCCCACCCGGGACGAGTTTGGCGATGCCTGGAAGTTCAACAAGGAAGAGGTGTTCCACGGCGGCAAGGGCAAGGTCACTTACCTCAAGCCCGTCAACACCAAGGGCGAGTCTCCGGATTGGGGACCCAACTGGGACGAAGACGAGGGCGGCGGCGAATACCCCAACTCCCATTTCTTTTATCTGCCCCGAATCTGCAACCATTGCACTCACCCCGCCTGCCTTGAAGCCTGCCCCCGCGGCGCGATCTACAAGCGTGACCAGGACGGCATCGTCCTCATCAACGACAAGCAGTGCAAAGGCTTTCGCTTCTGCATGGAGGCCTGTCCCTACAAGCGCATCTATTACAACCACGTGCAGGACGTGACGCAGAAGTGCATCTTCTGCTTCCCGCGCGTGGAAAAGGGCGTCGCCCCGTCCTGTGCCCGTCAATGCCCCGGCCGCCTGCGCTTTGTCGGCTATCTGGACGACGAGGATGGCCCGATCCACAAACTGGTGCATCAGTGGAAGGTCGCCCTGCCCCTGCACGAGGAATACGGCACTCAACCCAACGTCTATTACGTGCCCCCGATGTCGCCGCCCGCTGTCGATAGCCTGGGCAAGGTGGATCCCTCCAAGCCGCGCATTCCCACCGCCTACCTGGAAAGCCTGTTCGGACCTCGGGTCAAGGAAGTGCTGGCCGTGCTGGAGGCAGAGAAAGAGAAGAAGGCCAAGGGCGAGGCCTCGGAGCTGATGGACACCCTGATCGTCTACAAGTGGCCCGAAGACATCTTCCCGGACTTCGTCCAGGACCCGGCTGAACTTTGAGGAGCATAGAAATGACAATGACACGGCGCAGTTTCATCAAAAACACCGGCGGTGCGTTGGCATTATCCCTGGTGCAACTGCAATGGAAGGGAGCCCTCGGCAGCGCCCAGGCCGCGACACCTTTCAAGTTTGCGGACGTGACCTACACCGGCTTCGAGGATGTGTACCGGGGCAAGTGGAAGTGGGACAGCGTCGCCAAGGGCACCCACTTCGTCAATTGCTGGTACCAGCGCGGCTGCAACTGGAACGTCTACGTCAAGGACGGCGTGGTCTGGCGCGAAGAGCAGGCAGGGATCTACGAGCCCATCGACCCCAAGATCCCGGACTACAACCCGCGTGGCTGTCAGAAGGGTGCCTGCTATTCGGAGCGCATGTACGACGAGTCGCGCCTGCGTCACCCCCTGAAGCGGGTCGGAGCGCGCGGCAAGGGTGGCTGGAAACGGGTGAGCTGGGACGAGGCTCTGAACGACATCGCCGACAAGATGATCGACGTGATGGTCAGCAGCGACGGCCCCGGCTCCATCGTCTGGGACCAGGGCACAGCCCAGACCAACGGCGGCGCCGGCCTGGCGATGCTGCGCACCACCCTGGTGCTGGACACCCCGGTGCTGGACGTCAACACCGAGATCGGTGACCACCGCCCTGGCGTCGGGGTGACGATGGGCAAGATGACGTTCTGCAGTTCCTCGGACGACCTGTTCTATTCCGACCTGATCCTGATCTGGGGCGGCAATCCGATCTATACACAGATCCCCAACGCCCACTTCATGACCGAGGCCCGCTACAACGGCGCCAAGATAATCACCATTGCCCCGGACTACTCGGCTTCCGCGGTCCATGCCGACCAGTGGGTCCCGGTGAAGGTGGCCACCGACGCGGCCCTGGGCCTGTCCATGGCCCATGTGATGATCGAGGAGGGCATCTACAACCGCAAGTTCGTCCAGGAGCAGACCGACCTGCCCTTGCTGGTGCATGTCGACAGCGGCCGTTTCCTGCGCGAATCCGACATGAAATCGGGAGGCGCCGAGGATCGTTTCTATTTCTACGACAGCGTGACCAAGGCCCCGGTGCAGGCCTCCCAGACCACCCTCGCCCTGGAGAAGCTGGACCCGGCCCTGGAAGGTGAGTTCGAGGTGCAGGGGGTGGCCGGCAAGCTCAAGGTGACGCCGGTGTTCGCCCGCCTGCGGGAGCATCTGAAACAGTACGTGCCGGAAAAAGCGGTGCACATCTGTGGCACCCACCCGGACACCATCCGCGGCCTGGCGCAGGCGCTGGCCAAGGCGCGGGCGGCCACCTGCATCAGCCAGTCCAATTTTTCCAAGTTCTATCACGGCATCGAGATGGAGCGGGCCCAGATCCTGTGCTTTGCCCTCGCGGGCCAGATGGGACGCAAGGGGGCCGGCTACATGGGCTTCCCCTATCTTTCGGTGGACGCGGTGGGCGCACTGTCGCAGGCCAAGGGCCAGCGCTCGCCCACGCTCGCGCTCGCGGCCCTGGGTCTGTCCATGGCGCCGGATCTCCTGAAGCGCAAGTGGGACGGCTACACCACCGAGATGACCATGTTCGACCTCGGTCGGGAGAAGTACAAGAAGGGCGACTCCATCGCTCCCATCCTCTGGCTGTACAACGTGGGCGGCATGGAAGACACCTACGGCCGTAGCGAGAAATGGGATCCGGAGATGAAGCGCTCGCTGGATTCCTACATGCAGGAAGCCGTCGCCAAGGGCTGGCAAGCCAAGCCCACTGCCCGTCCGCGCATCTTCTTCGAAGCCGGCGGCAACGTCCTGCGCCGCTTCCGCGCCTACGACAAGGTGGCCGAACGCCTGCTGCCGTCCCTTGACCTGATGGTGACCATCGACTGGCGCATGAGCAACACCGCCCTGCACAGCGACTACGTGCTGCCTGCCGCCGCCTGGTACGAGAAGGACGACATCACCTGGGCTACCCCCTTGTCCCCCTTCTCCCAGGTGGTCACCCGCGCCGCCGAGCCCATCGCCGAAGCCAAGCCCGACTGGGAAATCCACTGCCTGATCCTGAAGACCATCCAGAAGCGGGCGGCCGAGCGCGGCCTGAAGCACTTCACGGATCGTCACGGCGTCGAGCGCACCTTCGACGTCTACGACGAGTTCACCTTCGGTGGCCGCTATACCGAAGACAACGTCACCGACTTCCTGGATCTGATTCTGAGCGTGTCCTCCAACGTCGGCGACGTGAATTGGGAAGCGATCAAGAAGAAGGGCTTCCAGCGCTTCACCGCCCTGGGTGAGAACGATTATCTGAACATCGGCAATGCCACCGATGTAAACGAGAACGACACCATCACCGCGGGCCTCTGGCACACCGAGAAGAAGATGCCCTGGCCGACCATGACCCGGCGCATGCAGTTCTGCATCGACCATCCCTTCTACGAGGAGCTGGGTGAGGTACTGCCGGTGCACAAGGATCAGCCCGCCATCGGCGGCAACTATCCCCTGCATCTGACCGGAGGCCATACGCGCTGGTCGATTCACTCCAGCTGGCGCGATCAGCGCCACATGCAGCAGTTGAACCGGGGCCAACCGGTGATCTACATCAGCGTAGAGGATGCAGCGGCCAGGGGTATCGAGGACGGCGACAGGGTAAGGCTGTTCAACGACGTCAGCTCTTCGGAGTTGATGGCCAAGGTCGCGCCCGCCCACCGTCCCGGTCAGGTCACCGTATATCACGCCTGGGAGCCCTTCATGTCCAAGGACCACAAGAGCTATGCCACGGTGACCCCCAACCCGATCAATCCGCTGCAGCTGGCGGGGGGCTATTTCCATATCCAGGCTCGGGAAACCGAGCACACCCCAGGCTCCACCGATAGGGCGACGCGGGTGGACATCGAGAAAATTCACTGATGACGAGCGAGGGAACACGCAAGATGTCGAACACGAACGAGGACAAACTGTTGGCGCAGTTGCAGGCGCTGATCGGACGGAAAAGCGCCCCTCAGCAGGCCCGCGACCCGGTCAACCAGCCCAGCATCCGCAACTGGTGTGACGCTATCGGGGAGGAGAACCCGATCTACACCGACCCCGATGCGGCAGCCCGTTCACCTTACGGTGAGGTCGTGGCACCGCCGGCGATGCTGGGAGTGTGGACCCTGGCGGGAAATATCCCCCGCCTCCCCGATCCCGACTGCCCGCGCAGTTGCGCGATGAAGCTGCTGGCCGAGGCGGGCTACCGCTCCACCGTAGGCGCCAACACTGCAGAGCACTACTCGCGAGCCCTGAAGCTGGGCGAGCAGCTCAGCGGCACGCTGTCCCTGGTCGAGGTTTCCGACCTGAAGACGACGGGGTTGGGCTCGGGTTATTTCCTCACCGCCCTGACCGAATTCACCAACCAGCAGGGTGAAGCCGTGGGCAGCTGGAAATTCCGCACCTTCCACTTCAAGCCACGGGAACTGACGGACGAGGAGCGGGCGAAACAGCAGGCCAGGAAGGAACAGCTGGCGAAGATTCCCCCGCACTTGCGGGTGCGTCCGCGTCCGGCGGTGATGAGGGAGACCGCCTTCTTCTGGGAAGGCTGCCAGGCCAGGGAACTGCGCATTCAGCAGTGCGGCGGCTGCGGCCGCCTGTCCCACCCGCCCGTGGTGCGCTGCCCCCAGTGCGGCTCCTACGATCTGCGCTACCAGGTGGCCAGCGGCAAGGCCAAGCTCTACAGCTTTGTGGAGCCGGTCTATCCGCCCATGCCCTTCATGCGCTACCCCTACATCGTCGGTCTGGTGGAGCTGGCCGAAGGCACGCGCTTGCTGACCAATATCGTGCACTGCCCACCTGAACTGGTGAAGATCGGCATGGATCTGGAGCTCGTGTTCGACGACACGGACCCGGAGCTGATCCTCCCCATGTTCCGCCCCGCTCAGCCGGTGCGCAACACCGTCACCCGGCGCTTTGAGGACGTGGCTGTGGGCGAGGAGCTGCCCTTGTGGCCGATCGACGTGAGCACCCGCCTGGTGGTCGGCGGCGCCATCGCCACGCGCGACTTCGAGGACATCCATCACGAGGTGGCCGCGGCGAAGCGGGCCGGTCTCAAGGACCTGCTCATGAACGTGTTCACCAGCAACGGCCTGTGTTCGCGCTACCTGAGCGAGTGGGCTGGCCCCGATGCCCGGGTCAGCGGGGTGGATATCCGACTCGGAACGCCCAACGTGGTCGGCGACACCATGACCTTGTCGGCTGCCATCGCCGACAAGCAGGAGGTGGACGGCAAGGGTGTCATCACCCTCAGTCTGCGGGGCTCGAACAGCCTGGGCGATCACGTCACGGGCAGCATGACCATGGAACTACCGATGGGAGCGAACAAGTAATGGTGATGTCTTTTGCAGGGAAAACCGCCATCGCGGGTATTGGTGCCACCGACTTCTCCAAAAACTCCGGACGCAGCACCCTGCGTCTGGCGGTGGAGGCCTGTGAGCTGGCCATGAAGGATGCGGGCGTGACGCCGGACATGATCGACGGCATGGTCACCTATGCCCACGACAACAACAACGAGATCGATGTCTGCCGCAGCCTCGGCGTGGACAAGCTGACCCACTTCAGCCTGGTGCACCACAGCGGCGGCGCGGCCTGCGGCGTCGTCCATCAGGCTGCGATGGCCGTGGCCAGCGGAGCTTGCAACTATTGCCTGGTGTGGCGGGCGTTCAACGAGCGCTCGGAGGAGCGCTTCGGTGCCGGCGTACAGGAGCGTCCTCCGGCGCCGACGCCGATGGAGGTGGACTTCGGCTGGAGCTCGCCTTTCGGCCTGCTCACCCCCGCCAGCTGGGTGGCCATGTTCGCCCAGCGCTACATGCACGAGTACGGCGCCACCAGCGAGGATTTCGGCCGCGTTGCGGTGGCCTGTCGCAAGCATGCCGCCAACAATCCGGCGGCCTTCTTCTACGGCAAGCCGATCACGCTGGAAGAGCACCAGGCCAGCCGCTGGATCGTCAAGCCCCTGCGTCTGCTGGATTGCTGCCAGGAATCCGACGGCGGCCAGGCCTTGCTGATCACCACCCTGGATCGGGCACGGCACCTGAAAAGCGTGCCCGCGGTGATCTCATCGGCGGTGCAGGGCTCGTGTGACGACCAGCAGATGATGAAGAGCTATTACCGCCAGAGCATCACCGGCATCCCGGAGATGAAGCTCTGCGCCGACCAGCTCTACGCAGATACCGGTCTGTCGGCGGCGGACATCCAGGCCGCGGTGCTCTACGACCACTTCACGCCCCTGGTGCTGCCGCAGCTCGAGGAGTTCGGCTTCTGCAAGCGTGGCGAGGCCAGGGACTTCATCAAGGACGGCAACATCGAGCTGGGCGGACGCCTGCCGGTCAACACCCACGGTGGTCAGATCGGCGAGGCCTACATCCACGGCCTGAACGGGGTCGCGGAAGGGGTGCGCCTGGTGCGGGGCACCTCCACCAACCAGCCCGCCAACGTAGACCACGTGCTGGTAACCGCAGCCACTGCGGTGCCCACCAGCGCGGCGATCCTGTCCCGCGACAGCTGACGCTTCAACACTGAAAAGCAACAGGAGGAGACACTCACCATGACCACCGAACAAGAGGGCTTTGACTATTCAAACCTGCCCGACGTGGAGCTCACCGAAGCCGCCGTGCTGGCGGCCGCGCGGGAGAAGACCGGACTGTCCGATTTCGGCGATGAGGCGGACTGGAAGGAAGGTTTCACGCTGCTGCTCAAAGGCTTGAACGAGGAAGCCAGACTGAGCAAGATCGGCCGCATCGTCGCCTTTGGCGAAGTGCTCCGCCATCTGGAGAACCGCCTGCGCGTCACCGACGACATCAAGCGCAATCCGGAGATCCTGCAGGTGAAGATCGAGAAGCCGGTGTTCCTGATGGGTCTGCCCCGCACCGGCTCCACGATCCTGCACGATCTGATGGCGCAGGATCCGGACAACCGGGTGCCGATGACCTGGGAGTGCAACTACATGTCGCCGCCGCCGGAGGCCGCCACCTACGATACCGACCCGCGTATCGCCGATTGCGTGGCCCACCTGGAGCGCACCGCGGCCGCCCTGATCCCCGAGTTTCAGGCCATCCACGAAATGGGTGCGCTGCTGGCGCAGGAATGCCTGATGCTCAACGCCTTCGACTTCAAGAGCCAGATCTTCTCCAACCAGTTCTGGGTGCCCACCTACCAGCGCTGGGTGGAGAGCGTCGATAACCTGTCGGTGTATCGCACCCACAAGCGCCAGCTGCAGTACATGCAATGGAAGAACCCGCGCGCGCGCTGGGTACTGAAGAGCACCAGCTATTTCTGGGGCCTGGACGCGATCATGGCGGTCTATCCGGACGCGCAGATCGTGATGACCCATCGCGACCCGATCAAGCTCATCGCCTCCCACTGCTCCTTGATTTCCATGGCCTGCAGCATGGGCAGCGACCTGATCGACAAGAAGGAAGTGGGCGAGTTCTGGAGTGTCACCTGGGAAAAGGCGATGAAGAAATTCGTCGAATTCCGTCAAAGTGGAAAGGCCGAAAACGTCTTCGACATGCACTTCGCCGAACTGGTGAAGGATCAGGTGGGCATGGTCAAGCGCATCTACGCTCACTTCGGGCTGCCACTGACGGCCGCCACCGAGCAGAAGATGCGCGCGTTCATCGCCAACAATCCGAAGGAGCGCCACGGCACCCACCGCTACACCCTGGAACAGTTCGGCCTGGACCCTGCGCAGGAACGGGAGCGCTATCGTTTCTACCAGGATTATTTCCACGTCGCCAGCGAGGGCCAATGAGGCGATACCTGGCCATCCTGGGGATGGCCTTCTTCATACCCTGCCATGCCGGAAGCAGTATTCCGGCAGGCACCCCTGAGCCTATGCGAGGAGTATCGATGAGCCCGACCAAACAGACGAGTGTGCAGGCATGGGAGGCGTTTTGCGATCAATTGAAGCTGGCTGGCGCGGTGCTGGCCCGCGAATCGACGCCGGACGATGAGCTGACCCAGGCCGAGGGCCTGCGCAAGCTGGTACGGACGATTCGCATGGGCTTCGAGGCCAGCCTGGAATATGGCAACACCGACTTCCCCGAGGTCTATCAGGTGTTGACGCCGACCACCCTGGGAGAGGGAGAAACCGCCGACGCCCATTATCACCAGGCCATGATCGACGGCAGCAAGACTTACCGTCTCCATGGCCAGCGCGGCGAAGCGCCCTACATGGAGCTCACCGTCTATGCCGGCAAGATCGGCCTGGACAGCAGCAGCGCCCAGATCGCAACGGTGACCGAGGTGGACCTGCAGGTAGAGGCGGACGGCAGCTACGAGCTGATGCTGTCCCCCGACCCCCAGCCCGGCAACTGGCTGCGCACCACCCCGGAAACATCGGTCCTGTTCATCCGTCAGTATGCCCACGACTGGAGCAAGACCCGCGATGCAAGCTTCAACATCGAACAGGTCGGCGCCACTGGCGATCGGCCATTGCTGACGGTGGAGGAAGTGAGCCGGGCGCTGAGCCGCACTGCGACCTACGTGGGCCGTTCGGCCGGCACCTGGGCCGCCATCGTGGACCAGCGCCGCGCCGCAGCACCCAATCGCTTCTTTGTGTTCGAGCTGGAAAAGAAGGACGACGATGAGGAGGCGCCGGAGATGCCCTCCGGTCACCGTTTCTCCTCGGGTTATTTCCGCCTCGCGCAAGACGAGGCCTTGCTGGTGAGCTTCAAACCAGCCGAAGTGCCTTATTGGGGCCTGGACACCACCAACTACTGGTTCGAGGCCTTGTCCTACGCCGAGCGCCGATCCCACCACAACAACCGCACGGTGCGCTACGAGCCCGATGGCAGCGTGCGCATCGTGATCGCGCCCAAGGACCCCGGCGTCACCAACTGGATCGACACGCGGGGCCATCTCGAGGGGCCGATGCTGTTCCGCTGGTCACGGACCAATCTGGCACTGCCGGAGATCCAGGCCGAGGTGGTCAAGCTTGCCGACCTGGCAAAGAACTGAGCACATCGGGGACGGACTGACCCAGTCCACGCATGGCGAGCCCGCCTTTGTTCGGTGGGCTCGCCTTCTTTTTTTCAACGACTTACGTTGTGCTCTGCAAAAGGCCAGGGATGAACTCACACGCTGACACCAACATGCAGCCCGCCCTCGCGACGCCGGCCACTGGCGTCATCATCACCGGTGGCGCTTCCGGGCTGGGTCGGGCCAGCGCCCATGCGCTGGCTGCCGTGGGCCGAGCGGTGGCGATCTGGGACATCAACGCAAGCGCTGCCCTGATCGTGGCCGAGGAGATCCGCAGCCAGTACGCAGTGGCTGCCGTCGGCATTGGTCTGGACATCAGTGTTCCGGCGGCTTATCCAGATGCCATCGACCAGTCACGGCGGGCACTGACGAGCATCGGCGCTCTGGTGCATGCAGCCGGAATTGTTGACACCGGGTCCCTGGAAGGGGTGACGCTGGAAAACTGGGATCAGGGCATCAACATCCATTTGCGCCCGGTGGCACTATTGGTGCAGGCGCTGCATGCAGACCTGAAGGCCAACCCGGGCTCAGCCGTGGTCGCCTTCGCGTCCATCAATGCCACCCTGGGCAACCGCATGAATCCGATCTATTCCGCCGCCAAGGGCGGGGTGCTCTCGCTGGTGCGCTCGCTGGCCGACCGCCTGGGCGACGATGGCATCCGCATCAATTCCATTTCTCCTGGCCAGATCCTCACCCCGATGCTGCAGCCTGCGGTGGACGCACTGCCTCCGGGCAGCTTCGAGAAGCGCATCCTGCTCGGGCGCATGGGTGCACCGGAGGAGATCGGTCGCGTGGTGCGCTTTCTGCTGTCCAACGAGGCCAGCTACATCACCGCCGCCGAGATCGTGGTGGACGGCGGAAATATCTCCTCCCAGCGCGGCTGAGGCGGCGTTGGGAGGAGATCGGCCCTCAGGGCTGTGCTCAGGTCGGCGATGAGGCGAGGCTGGCCGGATAGAAGTGGCCCGTCTCCTCGCCGACAGCTTGTTCGATTCGTTCCAGGATGCGCCAACCCGCGCTGGTCCGCAGGTAGCGGGTGCGGTAGTGGCCCGCAGTGACGCCCTGGCGTATATGCGTTGGCGTGCGCATCACATGACGAAATTCGAAAAAAATCACTGATTCGGCATGATCACCGTCGATCCTGAGCCTTGGCGGATGCATGTAATGCAGGCCCGACCAGTCCTGTCGGATCTGCGCGCAGAAGGCTTCGAGCGCCGCCCGCCCTTCAATCCGCAGCTGCGGAGTCTGGCCGATGGCGAGCATCTCGAAGACGCCATCTTCGGCAAACACCTCCGCCCATTGCCGCGGCGTGCCCAGATCCCAGCCATGAGCGTACTCGGCCTCCAGGTCGAGGATCGCAAAGCGATCCTCGATGGCGCCGAGCCTGCGTTCCTGATCTTCTGTCGACATGGGCTTTCTCCTGTCAGATCGGCGGCGAAGGCGGAATGCCGAGCCGCGACAGGCTCTCTTCGCTCAGCGCCACGTATCGCCCTGCAGCGGCATCCGCAACATACAGTTCATCACCGGCAACCGGCGCGTAGCCTGATTTCTGCAGATCCACCTTGCGCAGCTTGAAGGTGGCGGTGATGTCGGCATCGGCCTTGACGCGGATGAAGAGCGGAATCGCATAGCTCGGCAGCGCCTTGGCTGCGAGTTGGTGACAGGCCACCGGATCGAAACGCTGTCCGGGCTGCATCACCAGTGTGGCCATGCCCGCGCGCCCTTCCTGGCCGGGGACGGATACCCCGTACACCGTGACCGTTTCCACGCCCGGCCAGTCGCTCAGGGCATTGGCCACTTCGGTGGTGGAGACGTTCTCGCTCTTCCAGCGGAAGGTATCGCCGACACGGTCCACGAAGTAGTAGTAGTCGTCCTCGTCGCGGCGGAACAGGTCTCCGGTGCTCATCCAGGCGTCACCGGGCTGGAACACATTGCGCAGGATCTTCTTCTCGGTGGCTGCCGGGTCGGTATAACCGTCGAAACGCCCCCCGCTGATCCCGGGCAGATTGAGGATCATGCCCAGCATTTCCCCCACTTCATTCGGTCCACACTCGATCAGGGTGCCGTCCGGGCTGCGCACGTGGCAGTCCTGGTCGCGGTCGTACTTCACCAGGCGGGCGTTGCTGCGCTCCTTGAAGGGGATGCGCCCGCAGGAACCGATCCGGTTGTCGATGTTCATCATGCCGACGTTCAGTTCCGTGCCGCCGTAGCCCTCTATCATCTGCGTGACCCCGAAGCGGTCCTGGAAAGCCTGCCAGATCGCGGGGCTCAAACCGGAGCCGGTCATCACTCGCAGCGAGTGATTTTTATCGTCTGGATGAGGAGGCTGGTTGAAGAGATAGCGGCACATCTCGCCGCTGTACTGGGCGACGGTGATGTCGTGCCGGCGCACGTCCTGCCAGAACTGGCTGGCGCTGAAGCGGCGTTTCAGAATCACGCGCCCGCCGCTGGCGAGGGCGTTGGCGAGCAGCGACATCAGCGCCGCCACATGGTAGAGCGGCAGCACGCAATAGAACGCGTCCGTCGGCCCCAGACCGAGGAAATCGCACCAGGCTTCGCCGGTGCCCAGCCAGCGCGCATGCGTGACCTTGGCCGCCTTGGGCAGGCCTGTGGTGCCTGAGGTGAAGATCAGGCACAGCGTGCTCTGCCCGATGATGCCGTCGCGCAGGCTGCGGTCCGGGTTGGAGCCGGGCTGGGTGCTCAGTTGCGCGCCGAGTTCGATGCAGCCCGCGGGAATCTCCCGCGGTTCGCCATCCGTCACCGCGTAGGTGGGCAGTCGACCCGGGATCTCGGGCGTCTGCTCCAGGCGACCCAGGCACTCCGTGCCGATGAACAGGCGTTGACTGGCGGTGGTGGCCAGTGCGTGGCGCAGGGCATCACCACTGGCCTGGGGGTTGATCAGGGCCGAAACGCAGCCGATCTTGGCGAGCGCGAACCAGATGAAGAGGAACTCCGGCCGGTTTTCCATCAGCAGGGCCACCACATCCCCTGGCTTCACCCCCTGGGCGAGGGCGAAATGGGCGTAGCGGTTGGCTTGGGCGTTGACTTCTCCATAGCTGAGGACCTGCTCGTTCCAGATCAGGAAAGGACTGTCCCCAGCCTGAGCGGCCCGCGCCTCCAGGCGGTCGGCGACCGTATAGGACTGCTCCGGGGTGTGTTTCATCATCCCGGCCGAGATGATGTCCATCCTGGCCTGGGTTTGTTCGCGAGTCACCATGTGACAGCCCTCCTGGAGAGAAAGGTGGAAAAGTGTCAGATCGCGCCACCACAGACCGAGAGGGTCTGTCCGGTGACATAGCTGGAAGCCTGGCTGGCGAGGAATAGCGCCGGACCGACGATCTCCTGGGGCTCTGCGGCCCGCCTCAGCATGGTGACGCTTTCGGCGTACTTGATGAATCCAGGGGTCTGCTTTTCCAGGTCGGTCATCATTTCGGTGAGGAAGGGCCCCGGCGCGATCGCGTTGACGCGGATGCCCTGCGACGCCCACTCGTCCGCCATGCTGCGCGTCAAGGCGATCAGCGCCGCCTTGCTCGAGCAGTACAAGGCCAGCTGACCGGCGGGGCGCAAGCCTCCCATCGTGGCGATATTGACGATGGAGCCCCCACCCGCCGGGATCATGCGCTTTGCCACGGCTGCGGCCAGATGCATGGGTCCCTTGGTATTGACGCCGAAGAAGCGGTCGAACATCTCCTCGCTGGTCTGGGTCAGCGGCGTCATGGTTTGCACGATGCCGGCGTTGTTGACCAGTACGTCACAACGACCGAACTTCTCGTAGACCGTCTCCACCAGGCGCTCGACCTCCGCCCACTCGCCCACATCGCTGGCAATCGCCAGCGCGCGACGTCCCATGGCCTCGATCTCCCTGGTGACCTCCTGGAGCGCGGGCAGGGAACGGCTGGTGACGACGACATCGGCGCCGGCCGCCGCAAAACCCAGGGCAATGGCCTTGCCCAGGCCCCGACTGCCACCCGTGACAAGCGCAAGCTTGCCGCTCAGATCGAAAAGCTGTTGTGTGGTGTTCATCCTGCTCTCCTCCTTCACCAATTTATAAACATCCCGAACGCTTGCTTTGTTGTTAACGAGAAGATAGCATGGAATTCCATTGACCATGCAATGGTGTCGAGAGATTCAGGATCGAGGGGTATCCCCACTCATGGGTGCCATCGATTAAAGTCGATCGCTTGCTATGTTCATAGTCAGACTGGAGTGAGAATGATCTCGTCGGAAACAACGATCATGCCGGAAACGGGCAAACCGCAGACTGCAACGCGCCGGACCCAGGAAGAGCGCAGTGCCGCCACCCGGGAGAAAGTGATCCAGGCCACCATCGACTGCATTGTCGAAGAGGGTCTGCACAACACCACTGCAGCCCGCATCACCGCACGCTCGGGCATCACCTGGGGGGCGATCGCCCACCAGTTCGGCGACAAGGACTCCGTGCTGTTTGCCGTCGTCGAGCGCAACGGCGAGATTTACCGCAAGCTCATCGACGCCACGCTGATGGAGGCGGGAGACACACCCGAGGAGCGCATCGCGGCGCTCATCGATGTCACCTGGAAATACATCAATGAGCCCTCCTCCTTCGCCTTCAACGAACTCGTCATCCAGAACCGCGCGCGCAACAACCCCATGATCATGGGCCAGCAGGAGGACATGTCCTTCAGGCAGATGCAGAGCACCTGGGACAAGTTCTTCGGCGAGTTCGAGATTCCGCAGGCCCGGCTGGAAACGGTGCGCAACCTGACCCTGGCCACCCTGCAAGGCCTGTCACTGATGCGCCTGATCAGCCAGCGCCGGCCGAGCTTCAAGAGCGAGATTGCCGCCCTGAAAAAATGCGCCCTGCAGATGCTGACTGTCGAGCCCTGAGGACGTTTCCCCGGCTCCATCCGCGTGGCAAACCGCCCGCCAACTTTGCCTGAAAGGTCACCCATGAAAGCCGCTCTAGCCCTGGACTATGGAAAACTGAGTATCGAGAATGTCACCCTGGACCCGCCTCGCGCCGGCGAGGTGATGATCAAGATGGCGGCCACGGGGGTCTGTTACAGCGACCTTTCGGTGCTCAATGGCGCCGTGCCCATGCCCCTGCCGCTGGCGCTGGGCCATGAAGGCGCGGGGGTGGTGCAGGCGGTGGGAGCGGGCGTGAGCAAGGTCGCGCCAGGGGACCACGTGGTGCTGTCCTTCATCCCGTCCTGTGGCGAATGCTATTTCTGCGACCATCACGAACCTCACCTGTGCGCCGCGAGCTCTCCTGAGGGCCGCATGCTCGACGGCAGCACGCGCCTGCATCTGGACGGACGGGAGATCGGCGCCATGGCGATGCTCGGCTGCATGGCGGAATACGCCGTGGTGCCCGCAATCAGCGTGATGAAGATCGACCGCAGCATCCCCCTGGACCGGGCCGCCCTGGTGGGCTGCGGCGTGATGACCGGCGTTGGCGCGGTGACCAACACCGCCAAGGTCCGCGCCGGCTCCACGGTGGTGGTGTTCGGTTGCGGCGGCGTCGGCCTGTCGGCGATCCAGGGCGCACGCCTGGTGGGCGCCAAACGCATCATTGCGGTCGACACGCTGGACGCCAAGCTGGAGTACGCCCGACATTTCGGCGCCACCGACACGGTCAATGCCAAGGACGACCCTGTCGCCGCGGTGAGGGAACTGACCGGTGGCAGAGGGGCCGACTACAGCTTCGAAGTGACGGGCAAGGTCCCGGTGATGGAGCAGGCCTACGCCGCGACTCGACGTGGCGGCACCGTCTGCATCATCGGCATCGGCCACTATACCGAGAGCTTCCCGCTCAACGCCTGCGGCTTCTCCGCCGATGCCAAGACCGTGATCGGTTGCATGTATGGCAACACCAATTTCAAGGTCGACATGCCCGATCTGCTGGAGCTCTATCTGTCCAAGCGTCTGGACCTCGACGCCATGATCACCCGCACCTACAGCATCGACGAGGTGCCCCAGGCTTTCGAGGATCTGAAGTCAGGCATCAATGCACGTGGAGTGATCCTGTTTTGAACGCCCACACCCACGCCCACACCGAGAGCATCGACGGCCTGGCATCGCCCGCCGCCACCTGCAGCTACCTTTATGCCCTGCTGGGAGAATGCTTCGCTTATCCGGACGCCGACCTGGTGGAAAACCTGCGGAGCGGCGCTCTGCTGGCGCAGATCCAGAAGCTTTGCGACGCCCTGGATCCCGCCCTGCTCCAGGGACTGGATGCTGCGGTCTTCAACGACCCCGCGGCCTCCCTGGATGCGCTCAAGGTGGAGTACACGCGGCTCTTCGATGCGGGCGCCCAGGGCACAGGCTGCTCACTCAACGGCGGCCTGCAACGCGGCCCGCAGATGAAGGTGATGGAGGAGGCGGTGCGCTTCTACGCCCATTTCGGCCTGACCCTGACCGAGGAGCAGAAGGAACTGCCGGATCACCTCACCACGCAGTTGAACTTCCTGCACTTCCTCGCCTACGGCGAGCACCTGCTGCAGACCCAGGGCGAATCCACCGACGCCTACCGCCTGGCGCGACGAGATTTCATCGCCCGCCACCCGGGACGCTGGCTGCCCATCATGGAAGACAAGCTGCGCACCATGGAGCCCATGCCCCTGTTCCTGAGCTTCACGGAACTGCTGCGCCGCCTGCTCGCGCTGGATCTCGCCCAGTTGCAGGCGCAGCACGGCGAGGCCTCATTGAAGCCCTCGGGCGACATGCCCTTCGGCGGGCTTTGAACACATAGGAGTGTCGCGATGACACCGGAGCAGATGCGACAAATCCTGGATCGTCAGAAGGCCAGTTTTCTGGCCGACGGAGCGCCGGACGCCAGGACCCGACTCAACCGCCTGGACCGTCTGGCGGCGCTGTTGCGAGAAAACCAGCAGGTGCTGCTGGATTCCCTGTGCGCCGACTTCGGCCATCGCTCGATTGAACATGCGCTGCTGACCGAGATCGCGGTGCCGATCTCCGAGATCCGCGAGACCCACAAGCATGTCGCCGCGTGGATGCGTGATGAGAAGCGGCCACTACCCTGGCTGCAGTCCTTGCTGGGGGCACGGGCCTGGGTCCATTACCAGCCCCTCGGCTCCGTGGGCATCATCGCGCCCTGGAACTTCCCCATCTACCTCGCCATGGGACCCTTGATCGGGGTGCTGGCTGCAGGCAACCGCGCGATGCTCAAGCCTTCCGAGTTCACGCCCCGGGTCGCCGAGCAGTTCGCCACCCTGTTCCCGCGCTACTTCGATGACAAGGAGATCGCGGTGGTGACCGGCGGCACCGAGGTGGGCATGGCCTTCACCGAGCTGCCTTTCGATCACCTCGTGTTCACCGGCGCGGGCGCCATCGCCAGGCACGTGATGACGGCAGCGGCAAAGAACCTGGTGCCACTGACCCTGGAGCTTGGCGGCAAGTCACCGGTGATCATCGGCCGCGAGGCCGACCTGGCCGACGCCGCGGTCAAGATCATGGACTTCAAGCTGTCCAACGCCGGGCAGACCTGCATCTCCCCGGACTATCTGCTGGTGCCGGAACAGCGCCTGGATGCGATGATCCAGGCCATCCACGACGCGGTGGCAAAGCTCTTCCCCACACTGCTGGGAAATCCGGACTACACCTCCATCGTCAACCGCCGCCACTTCGAGCGTCTCAGCCGCTATGTGGACGACGCACTCGACGCGGGCGTCAAGTGCGTGGACATCAACCCGGCCAGGGAGTCCTTCGCCAAGCAGCCCGAAGGGCAACACAAGATGATGCCTCGGCTGTTCATCAACCCGGATGACGAGCGTCTGATCATGAAGGAGGAGATCTTTGGCCCGCTGCTGCCGATCAAGACCTACCGCCAGGTGGAAGAGGCGATTGACTACGTCAATCGCCACGACCGCCCCCTGGCCCTGTACTACTTCGGTCCAGCCTCAGGCCCGGAGGCGGAGAAGGTGTTGGCGCAGACCATCTCCGGCGGCGCGGTGATCAATGACATCGCCTCCCACGCAGCCTGCGAGACCTTGCCCTTCGGCGGCGTTGGCCCGAGCGGCATGGGCTCCTACCACGGCCGCGACGGCTTCAAGCAGTTCTCCCACGCCAAGGCCATCTATCGCCAGGCGCGGGTGGACCTGTCCAGCCTGTTCGGCATGCGAGCGCCTTATGGCAAAAAATTCAAGGCAGGCGTAGCACGCTTCATGAAATAGCCAGAGCAGGGGGATGAAGACAGGCAGTCGCCGTACTGAGAGGGATCCGCCTCCAGGCGCCCCTCGCCCCCATACTCCCACACCCTCACCCTCACACCCCCATGTCCCCACATCCCGCATCGGAGCTGGAGAACTCATGACACTGACCCACCTGCAACGCCTCGAAGCCGAGAGCATCCACATCATGCGTGAGGTCGTCGCCGAAGCCGACAACCCCGTCATGCTTTACTCGATCGGCAAGGACAGCGCGGTGATGCTGCACCTGGCGATGAAAGCCTTCCACCCGGCGGTGCCACCGTTTCCGCTGCTGCACGTCGATACGCGCTGGAAGTTTCGCGAGATGTACAAGTTTCGCGAGCGCATGGTCGCCGAGACCGGCATGGACCTGCTGGTGCACATCAACCCCGAGGGCGTCGAGAAGAACATCAACCCCTTCACCCACGGCTCGGCGATTCACACCGACATCATGAAGACCGAGGGCCTCAAGCAGGCGCTCGACCAGTACGGCTTCGATGCCGCCTTCGGCGGCGCGCGCCGCGACGAAGAGAAGGCGCGTGCCAAGGAGCGTGTGTTCTCGTTTCGCAGCGCACAACACCGCTGGGACCCGAAGAACCAGCGCCCCGAGCTGTGGAAGCTCTACAACGCGCGCAAGCACAAGGGCGAGTCGATCCGCGTGTTTCCGCTGTCGAACTGGACCGAGCTCGACATCTGGCAATACATCTACCTTGAGAACGTGCCCATCGTGCCGCTCTACCTCTCGGCCGAGCGCCCGGTGGTCGAGCGTGACGGCACGCTGATCATGGTCGACGACGAGCGCATGCCGCTGCACCCGGGTGAAGTACCGATGATGAAGAAGGTGCGCTTCCGCACCCTGGGCTGCTACCCGCTGACCGGCGCGGTCGAGTCCGAGGCCGACACCTTGCCGGCGATCATTCAGGAGATGCTGCTCACCAAGACCTCCGAGCGTCAGGGCCGCGTCATCGATCACGACTCGGCAGCATCCATGGAAAAGAAGAAGCAAGAGGGGTACTTCTAATGGCTCACACATCCGACCTGATCGCCACCGATATCGAGCAATATCTCAAGGCACATGAGAACAAGAGCCTGCTGCGCTTCATCACCTGCGGCAGCGTGGACGACGGCAAGAGCACCCTCATCGGGCGTCTGCTGTATGAATCGAAGATGCTGTTCGAGGACCAGCTCGCTGCGGTCGAAGCCGACTCGAAGAAGTTCGGCACCCAGGGCGACGAGATCGACTTCGCCCTGCTCGTCGATGGCCTGGCCGCCGAGCGCGAGCAAGGCATCACCATCGACGTGGCCTACCGCTTCTTCTCCACCGACAAGCGCAAGTTCATCGTCGCCGACACTCCCGGCCACGAGCAGTACACACGCAACATGGTCACCGGTGCCTCCACCGCCGACGTCGCCATCCTGATGGTCGATTCGCGCCGCGGCATCCTCACCCAGACCCGGCGCCACAGCTATCTGGTCAAGCTGCTGGGCATCCGCCATGTGCTGGTGGCGATCAACAAGATGGATCTGGTCGATTACTCGGAAAAGACCTTCAACGACATCGTCGACGCCTACCGCGATTTCGCCGCCCGGATCGGACTTGAGAGCCCCACCTTCATCCCGCTCTCGGCGTTCAAGGGCGACAACATCACCGACCCCAGTGCGGCCATGCCCTGGTACCACGGCACCACGCTGATGGGCTACCTGGAAACGGTGGAGATCGACGATGAGCGCATGCAGCGCGCGCCCTTCCGTCTGCCGGTGCAGTGGGTCAACCGCCCCAACCTGGACTTCCGTGGCTTTGCCGGCACCATCGCCGGCGGCGTCATCCGTCCGGGCGACCGCATCCGCGTGCAGCCTTCGGGGCGCGAGAGCACGGTGGCGCGCATCGTCACCCGCGGCGGCGATCTGGAGCAGGCCGTGTCGGGCCAGTCGATCACGCTGACCCTGAACGACGAGATCGACATCTCGCGCGGCGACGTGATCTCCACCGTCGGCGCCCCGGCCGAGACCGCCGACCAGTTCGAGATCACCCTGGTGTGGATGCACGACGAGCCCTTGCTGCCCGGGCGCCCCTACCTGCTCAAGATCGGCACCAAGACGGTCACCGCCACCATCACCGACATCAAGTACCAGGTGAACGTGAACACGCTCGAGCACGTGGCCGCCAAGACGCTCGAGCTCAACGCCATCGGCGTGTGCAACCTGAGCCTGGACCGCCAGATCGCCTTTGATCCCTATCAGGACAACCGCGACACCGGTGGCTTCATCCTCATCGACCGCCTGAGCAACAATACCGTCGGTGCCGGCCTGCTGCACTTCGCGCTGCGCCGCGCACACAACATCCACCTGCAGCATATGGATGTGGACAAGATCGCGCGCGCGAGCATCAAGCACCAGCAGGGCTGCGTGCTGTGGTTCACCGGCCTGTCGGGCGCGGGCAAGTCCGCGATCGCCAACCTGGTCGAGCAAAAGCTGCACGGCCTGGGCCACCACACCTATCTGCTCGACGGCGACAACGTGCGCCACGGCCTGAACAAGGACCTCGGCTTCACCGACGCCGACCGTGTGGAGAACATCCGCCGCGTGGGCGAAGTGGCCAGGCTGATGGTCGACGCCGGACTGATCGTGCTCACCGCCTTCATCTCGCCCTTCCGCGCCGAGCGCAGTATGGCGCGCAGCCTGGTGGAAGAGGGCGAGTTCGTCGAGGTCTTCGTCGACACACCGCTGGAAGTGGCCGAGCAGCGCGACGTCAAGGGCTTGTACAAGAAGGCGCGGCGCGGCGAGCTGAAGAACTTCACCGGCATCGACTCGCCCTACGAGGCGCCGGAAGAGCCCGAGATCCGTCTCGACACCACCCGCTTGTCGCTCGAGGCCGCAGCCGACGCAGTGATCACCACGCTGCGCCTGCGTGGCGTCATCAGCGACTGAAGCGCTCGACTCATCGGCTCCCGACCGCCCCTCCCCGGCAGCCCCGCGGCTGTCGGGGAGGGCGCCGCAGGGCCGCCAACTGAACGTTCCACCCAGGACTCGCCATGACTCAGTCTTACGCCCCCCAGGCCTTACTCGACGCGCTGCTGCCCATCGCACGTCAAGCCGGCGCGGCCATCATGAACATCTACGCCACCGACTTCGAGGTGCGCGGCAAGGACGACGCCTCGCCCGTGACCGAAGCCGACGAGTGCGCCGAAGCGCTCATCCTGCCCGCACTGGCCAGCCTCACGCCGGACATCCCGATCGTCGCCGAAGAAGCCGTTGCCGCCGGCCACATCCCCAGCGTGGGCGAGCGCTTCTGGCTGGTCGACCCGCTGGACGGCACCAAGGAGTTCATCAACCGCAATGGCGAATTCACGGTGAACATCGCCCTCATCGAAAACGGCTCACCGGTCCTGGGCGTGGTCTTCGCACCTGCGCTCGATCGCCTGTTTGCCGGCGCGGTCGGGCTGGGCTCTTTCGTCGAAGACCAGGGTGTACGCCGCAACATCGCCTGCCGCAGCGAGCCCGCCGCGGGCCTGACCGTGGTTGCCAGCCGTTCGCACGGCGATGCCGATGCGCTCGCCAGCTTCCTCGCCGGGCGCAAGGTCGCCAGCCAGACCAATGCCGGCTCATCGCTCAAGCTATGCCTGGTGGCCGCGGGCGAAGCCGATGTCTACCCGCGTCTGGGGCGCACCATGGAATGGGACATCGCCGCCGGCGACGCCGTGCTGCGTGCGGCGGGCGGCATCGTACGCACGCTCGACGGCCCTGCGCTGCGCTATGGCAAAGCCGATTTCGCCAATCCGCATTTCGCCGCCTGGGGCAAAACCGCCGCAGCCTGAGCAGGCAAAAACCGAGCTTTATTCAGTTTCTTCAAAACGGAATCGGTCGCGCGTCGCAACGCATTGTTATATAGAATGTTTTTCACGACGCGCGGATTCTCTCACAGCCCCGAATGCGAGTAGTCAGCGCGGCATTGGTTTGCTCAAATGAAGTTCATTCAGAGCACAAGAAGCCATGGCCGCCAGGCACTCTCCCCTCCGCCGCAACCCCACTCAATCCCGCGCCGAAGCCACGCTGAAGGCGATTCGTGAGGCGACGCTCAGAATCCTGAAAGAGGAGGGGCCGGCGCGCCTGAACACCAACCGCATTGCCGAAGTGGCGGGCATCAGTATCGGCAGCCTGTACCAGTACTACGCCGACAAACATGCGATTGCGGCCGACATCTGCAACGAATTGCTGATGTCCGAACTGGGCGACATCAAGCGCCTGGATCGTCAGACATTGAGTCTGGCGCGCGACTCACTGGATTCGACCCTCGCATTCTTCGTCGAAGAGCACGTCGCTCGCCACCGCCGCCTGTACCAGCAGCTCAAGGGCTTCTATCTCGAGATCCACTGGAGTTACGACTTCGAGGTGTACTCGCGCAAGCTCTACCCGAACAAACCGAGCACCGCCGAGTGGCTGCCCTCAGCCCTCCAACAACACCACGCCGTGCTGCGCGTGCACGATTTCGAGCTTGCCGCCCAGATGGTGGTGAACGCGCTCGAAGGCACGATCCACGCCACGCTGGATCGCAACCCGGATCTGATCCTGAGCCAGGCCTTCGTCGACGAGTTGCAGGCGATGCTCGT
Source organism: Thauera terpenica 58Eu (assembly GCF_000443165.1). GTDB lineage: Bacteria > Pseudomonadota > Gammaproteobacteria > Burkholderiales > Rhodocyclaceae > Thauera > Thauera terpenica. The sequence continues at coordinate 154,208 of NZ_ATJV01000070.1, forward strand.
CAATTACCTCAAGAAGACACCCACTGAGGGAGCCCCCCCTCTCCCTGAGGAGTGAATCGTGTTCTATTACTTCGACTTCAGCGTCTGGTTCAAGCTGCTGCGTCTGGTCAGCAAGGAAAAGAACGATCGCCAGCGCCGCGGGCTGTACAAGTTGCTGCTGCTGCACATCCCGCTGCGCGCGAGCGTCACCGCGCTATGCTTTTTTCTCGATGGCATCCTCTTCCCCGCACTGTGGCGCACCCAGGTGAAGACGCCGGTGTTCATCATCGGTCATGCGCGCAGCGGCACCACGCTGGCACACCGCCTGATGAGTGCGGACGAACGCTTCTCGACCTTCAAGTACTACGAGTTGCTGCTGCCCTCACTGCTGCAGAAAAAACTTGTGCATCTCGCGGCCTGGATCGACGCCAGGGTGCTCGGCGGGGTGCTCGAGCGCAAGCTGCAGGCCTGGGAGAAGCGCAAGTTCGGCCCGACGCAGCACATCCACAAGATGGGGCTGACGATCCCGGAAGAAGACGACCTGCTCTACTTCAACTCCTGCGCCTCCGGCTTCTGGCTCACCAAGCTGCCCTACATGAGCGAGCTCGATTTCTTCCACGTCGACCAGCGTTCCCCCGCCAGCCGGCGCCGCATGATGAAATTCTACAAGGAGTGCGTGCGCCGCCAGCTCTACATCAATGGCAGCGAGCGCATCCACCTGAGCAAGAACCCCACCTACTGTGGTCGCGTCGAGGCGCTGATCGAAACTTTCCCCGACGCCCGCTTCGTCGTCCTCTACCGTAACCCTTACGAGACCATCCCCAGCCTGCTCAAGCTGCTCAACGTGGGCTGGAAGCTGCAAGGCAACCTGTCCAGGGAGCGTGTGCGCGAGTCCAACGAAGTCATGACCGGGCTGTCCTACGAGACCTATCTCCACCCACGCGAAGTCCTCGCGCGTCACCCCGAAACTCCGCACGCAATCATCGACTACCGCCGCCTGACCACCGACCCCAAGGGCTGCATCGAAGACGTGTACCGCGACCTCGGCCTCGACATCACCCCGGCCTACGCCGCCTTCCTCGAGGCCGAAGCCGCACGCACGCGGCGCCACGAAACCGAGCATCGCTACAGCCTGGCCGAGTTCGGCCTGGATGATCAGGACATCCGCCGGCGACTCGCCCCCCTGTTCGAAGAGTTCCAGTGGGACGAGCACATTCCCGCCAAGCCAGAAGACGAGAAGGAAGCCACTCATGCATGACATCCCCCCCCAACACCAGCAGGCGCTGGAGACCGTCACCGCCCACCTCCAGCTCACCGATCCCGCCGCGCGCGATGCCGCAGCCATGCTGCGCAAGGCCTGGGACGGCATGCTCGAGCAGCTCGTCGACGCACGTAACGCGATCGACGATCCCAAGCTGTGGCCGCCGCCGGCCACGCCGCGCAACCTCGCCGAAGGTTATCGCTACGTGCTGGGCTTTCTCTACGGCTCGATCTCGCGCTGCCTCGGCCCGACGCCCGAGTTTCCCTATTTCGTGCGCGCCATCCAGCCGCTCAACCGATCGACCATCGACAACTGCGACGCGATCTACCTGATGGCGCCGATCGACGGCAACTACAGTTACACCATCCGCGGGCGCGCAGCCGACAGCAGCGCATGGCGTGGCGAAAAGGCCCCGGCCGGCGCGCGCAAGGCGCCCCACTACGTGATCTTCGAGACCCCCAGCGGCTACTCGGGCGAGAGCGGCAGCCTCAAGGAGATGAAGCCCGGTACGCGCATCAACTGCGCCGAACTCGACAGCACCGAGCTCAAGGTCGACGCCGACGGCCGCTTCGAGATCCTGCTCGCGCCGGAAAAGCCCGCCGGCTACGAAGGCAACTTCATGCTCACCCGCGCCAGCCGCACGCGCAAGCAAAAGGATGGCAGCAGCGTCACGCGCGAATACGTCAGCCAGCTGGTGATGCTGCGCGAGCTGTTCTCCGATTGGGAAAATGAAGACCTGCTCGAGCTCTTCATCTACCGCAATGATCTGCTCGGCAAGCCGATGCCGCCCTACACCGCTGAGCTCGCCGCGCATCAGATCGCCGAGATCGGCCGTTTCACCCGCAACCAGGTACATTTCTGGAACGAGTTCTACGCCGTCGTATGCGAGGTCTACGGCGACATGAACGGCGACGGCGAGCGCTTCATGCCGCGCAACGACTTCAACAAACCCAACGCCGCCTCGCTTGCCACCGCCGGCGGCATGGCGACCAACGTCTACTGCGGCGGCATGTTCGAGCTCGCCGCCGACGAGGCGCTGGTGATCGAAATGCATCAGCCGGTCGAGCCGGTGTACATCGGTTTCAGCCTGGGCAACATGTGGGGTGAATCGCTCGACTTCGCCAACTATCAGAGCAGCCTGGGCGGCCTGCAGGCGCAGCGCGACGCCGACAACGTATTCCGTCTCGTGATTGCGCACACCGATCCGGGCATCGCCAACTGGCTCGACACCACCGGCCAGCCCGAAGGCTACATGGCCATCCGCTGGGCCTACCCGTCCAAGCCGATGGACAAGCTGCCGTGGGCGACCGCAAAGAAAGTGGCGCTGGCCGAGGTCCGCCAGCACCTGCCCGCCGACACCCGTATGGTCACGCCCGAACAACGCCGACACGCGATCGCCATCCGCCAGGAACACGTCCAGCGGCGTTATCGCCAACACTGAGAGCCCACCCAGCCATGGCCAACACCCTCAACAACAAGGTCGCAATCATCACCGGCGGCAGTCGCGGCATCGGTGCGGCCATCGCCGAGCGCTTTGCCGCCGAAGGGGCGAAAGTGGTGCTCGTTGCCCGTACCCGCGCACCCGGCGGCAAGCTGCCCGGCTCACTCGACGAGACCGCTGCCCGCATCCGCGCCCAGGGCGGGAACTGCCACTGCGTGCAGGCCGATCTGGGCAGCGCAGGGGATCGCGAGCGCATCGTCACCGAAACGGTCGCCCATTACGGCGGCGTCGACATCCTGGTGAACAACGCCGCCTGGGCACGCTTCGCCCCGAGCTACGCCCAGCCCCCGGAGCGCGTCGAGCTGGCCTACGCAGTCAATGTTTTCGCCCCGCTTCATCTGTCGCAGCTGGTCATCCCGTTGATGAAGGCCTGCGGTGGGGGCTGGATCCTGAACCTGTCGAGCGTCACCAGCAAGCTGCCGCCGCCCGCACCTTACGACCCGAATGAGCGTGCCTACCGCTTCCACACCACGCACTCGCCCACCCTCTATGGCTCGACCAAGGCCGCACTCGAGCGCATGAGCGCCGGCCTGGCGATGGAACTCGCCGCCGACAACATCGCGGTCAACACCCTCGCACCGGTCGAGGCCGTCGCCAGCGCAGGCGCGCTCAAGAGCGGCTCGATCGACGATGTCGCGCACATGGAGCCGGTCGAGGCCATGGCCGAGGCCGCGCTGGCGCTATGCTCACGTGCGCAGAACACGTTGTCGGGCCGTATCTCCCTGAGCTTGCCGCTGCTGCGCGAGCTCGGCGTAAAGGTCATGAACCTCGATGGCGCCACCCCCCTGCCCGACTTCACTCTTTGAACCCCTCGCCACAGGGCACCCTCATGTTCGAAATATTCGCTTCCACCCCGGAAAACCTGAACCTGGCCGAGATCGGCCCCTTCGCCCAGCGCGTCGAAGCCATGGGCTACGACGGCCTGTTCGTGTCCGACGCCATCCACGACGGCCTGCTGCTCGCCTGCCAGGCCCTGTCTGCCACCACCCGGCTCAAGGTCGGCACCTCGGTGCTGGTGGTGTTTCCGCGCAGCCCGATGAACGTCGCCCTCGCCAGTTGGGATCTGCAGAAGATGTCCGGTGGTCGCTTCGAGCTCGGCATGGGCACGCAGATCAAGCAGAACATCGAGGAGCGCTACTCCGCGCGCTGGCTGCCGCCCGCCGCCGGCATGCGTGAATACATCGGCGCGCTGCGCGCCATCTTCCACACCTTTCGCAGCGGTGAGCGCCTCAACTATGAGGGCGAGCACTACAAGTTCACCCGTCTGCAGCCCTTCTTCAACCCCGGACCGATCGACGCCCCCGACGTGCCACTCATGCTGGGCGCGGTGGGTCCGAAGATGCTCGAACTGGTGGGGCAGACGGCGGACGGCATCCACACTCACCCCACCAACACCTCGGTGCGCTACCTGAAGGAAGTCATCCTGCCGCAGATCGCGGTGGGCGCGGCCAAGCGCGACCCCGGCCGCGCCAGACCGCTGATCTGCGCCAGCCAGTTCGTCGCCACCGGCCCGGACGACGCCACCGTCGCCAGCGAGCGCGAGCGCTTCCGCAACATGCTGGCCTTCCTCTTCTCCACCCCGGCGTACTGGGCCAGCCTGGAGCTGTTCGGCTGGCAGCAGGTAGGCGAAGACTTGCGGGCGCTGACCCGCGAAGGGCGCTGGAAGGACATGCCGGCGGTGTTCACCGACGAGGTGCTCGACACCTTTCTCGTCTGCGGGCGCTACGACGAACTGCCCGAACACCTGCTGTCGCGCTTTGGCGGCCTGGTCGACCGCATCACGCTGACCGTCCCCGAGGACCCGGCCAACGATGCGGGTGCCGCAGCCGCCATTGCGGCGATCCGCAAGCGCACAACAACAGGCTGAGTCGCTTTCAGGCTCAGTACAGAATCCGGCAACGAATCGTGCCCTCGATGCTGGCGATCTGGTCGAGGGCGACCTGGCTGGCATCGGTATCGACATCGATCACCACGTAACCGATGTCGCCGCTGGTTTGCAGGAACTGTGCCGCGATGTTGATGCCGGCCACCGAGAAGCGCTCATTGATTCGCGCCAGCACGCCGGGGACGTTCTTGTGGATGTGCAGCAGGCGAGACTTGCCGGCGTGTGCGGGCAGCGAAACCTCGGGGAAGTTGACCGCCGATGAGGTCGAGCCGTTGTTGCTGTAGCGCAGCAGCTTGACGGCGACCTCGGCCCCGATGCTGGCCTGCGCTTCCGCGGTCGAGCCGCCGATATGCGGCGTCAGGATGACATTGTCAAAGCGCGTGAGCGGCGACACGAAGGGGTCGTCATTGCCCTTGGGTTCGACCGGAAAAACATCGATCGCAGCCCCCAGCAGGTGCTTCGCATCGAGCGCCGCGACCAATGCGTCGATATCCACCACCGTGCCGCGCGCGGCATTGACCAGGTAGCTGCCCGGCCGCATCTGTGCCAGCTGTGCTGCGGCGATCATGTTATGCGTGGCCGGGGTCTCGGGCACGTGCAGGCTGACGACATCAGCAGCACCCAGCAAGGCCTCGAGACTCGCGACCGGGCGCGCATTGCCGAGCGCGAGCTTGGGCTCGATGTCGTAATAGAGCACGGACATGCCAAGGTGCTCGGCGAGCACGCCGATCTGCGTGCCGATATGTCCGTAGCCGACGATCCCCAGCGTCTTGCCGCGCGCCTCATAGGAATGCGCAGCGCTCTTTTCCCAGCCGCCGCGGTGCTGCACGGCGTTCTTGTGCGGAATGCCGCGCAGCAACATGATGATTTCGCCCAGCACAAGCTCCGCGACGCTGCGCGTATTTGAGAAGGGCGCGTTGAAAACGGGTATGCCTAGCCGCGCCGCTGCCGCCAGATCGACCTGGTTGGTGCCGATGCAAAAGCAGCCGATGGCGACCAGCTTGGGCGCGCGCTCCAGCACCTCGGCGCTCAGACGCGTGCGCGAACGCAGCCCGACGAAATGCGCATTGCCGATGGCCGCAATCAAATCGTCACCTACCAGCGCCTGCGCATGCGTTTCCACCTGCTCATAGCCGTCGCGCTTCAATACCTCGACAGCGGAAGGATGAATGCCTTCGAGCAGCAGGAACTTCAATCTGGCTTTGTCGTGCGACAGTCTTGATGACATATGACTCTTTCTCTCCCGGCAATTTCGGGCACCGGCTGTCGCCGGCGCAATGACGTTGATCGCTGCGTTCAAGGCTAGGGCTTGAACGGCTCGGTTTCACCCGGTTTGCGCAGCATCTTGTTGACTTCATCAAGGTGCATCTCTTCCTGGGAGATCATCTCGCGGGCATATTCCTCAAGCAGCACCGACTCGCCCTCGACGATCTTCAGCAGCGCGTAATAGGCATCAAGCGCCGCTTTCTCATGGGCGTAGCTTCCCCGCAAGATGTCGCCGATGTCGTGCTTCGTCGTGTCCAGCAGGGGGCCGATTTTCAGCGACGGATGACCACCCAGCAGCGTCACCAACTCGCCTGCCTTGTGTGCATGGAGGAGACTTTCGTCGGCATTGCCCTTGAGCCAGGACACGATGGGAATACGGTTGTAACCGAAGACCATCAGGGAATAGTGCGTGTACTTCACCACGCCGGCCAGCTCGAACTCCATGATGAGGTTGAGCGCATCAATCGCGGCCTTTGTTTTTGCGTTTTCCATAGCGGACTCCGATGGGGTTGGTTCGGGGAACAGAGGAACGACGAAGCTGAGCGAACGAAAAAGAGACAGGTCACCCTCTTCGAGGCCGCCTGCCGCTTGTCGTTCCCCTGTCTGCCACGGTAGTCCGGAATCCGGCCCTCGACAAGCTGCGCCCTGATCATCAGATTAATGAATGGCCTCATCAGAGAGCTATTGGCCACTCATGTCCTTGTCCTCGCCCCTTGCGCTGCGCATCATCGTTGATACCGGATGCCGCACCGCATCCATCCAACAGCGAGGTAAGCAATGGGACTCCGAGGAAACGCCGCGATCGCGGGCTATGTCGAGCTCAAGCCGGAAAAGAAACCCCAGGGTGCGCCCTTGTTCAGCATTGAGCAGTGGGCAATGCTGGCACAACAGGCGCTGCGGGATGCCGGCATTGAAAAGCATGAAGTGGATGGAATCGTCACCTCATCCATCGCCGAATCGGCCATGTTCGCGCCCGCGACGCTGGCCGAATACCTTGGGCTGGAACTCAACCTCGCCGAGCACATCGACCTCGGCGGAGCCAGCGCCGCAGGCGCCATCTGGCGCGCTGCCGCGGCCATCGAGTTAGGCGTCGCCGAGGTGGTGGTGTGTGCCTTCCCGGCAGGGCCCATGCCCATGCCGGTCGAGCTCAAGCCCCACCCCTTTCCCTTCGGCGCCTCGAGTAACGAATACGGCTCGCCGCAGGCCCAGTTCGACATCCCCTACGGCAACCTGGCCCAGAACTGCGGCTACGCCCAGATCGCCAACCTCTACGGCGCCCGCTACGGCTACGACCCGCGCGCCCTGGCCAAGATCGCGGCGGACCAGCGCGCCAGCGCTTGCGCCAATCCGGACGCCATCTTCTACGGCCAGCCCATCACCATCGACGATGTGCTCAACAGCCCGATGATCGCCGACCCGATCCATCTGCTGGAGATCGTCATGCCGGTGGCCGGCGGCGCGGCGGTGGTGGTGACCAGCAAGGAACGCGCGGCGCGCGCCAAGCATCGCCCGGTGCGCATCACCGGCTTCGGCGAACGCCTGGCCTTCAAGACCCCGACCTATGCCGCCGACCTGCTGAACACGCCGATCGCCGCCGCCGCGAGCCGGGCCTTCGCAATGGCCGGCATCAGCCATGCCGATATCGACATGGTGTCGATCTACGACTGCTACACCATCACCGTGCTCATGACCCTGGAGGACGCCGGCTTCTGCCCGAAGGGCAAGGCGGCAGAGTTCATTCATTCCCACGACCTCAGCTACCGCGGCGACTTCCCCTGCAACCCCCATGGCGGCCAGCTCTCCTTCGGCCAGACCGGCATGGCGGGCGGCATGCATCACGTCATCGACGGCGCCCGCCAGATCATGGGCCGCGCCGGTGGCAATCAGGTGCGCGATTGCAACCGGGCTTTCATCAGCGGCAACGGCGGCATCATGAGCGAGCAGGTTGTACTGATCCTGGAGGGCGCATAGCCATGAAAAAACCATATCCTGTCCCCACTCCCGACAGCCGTCCGTTCTGGAATGGCCTGGCCGAGCAGAAAATCCTGCTCAAGCACTGCCGCGACTGCGACTGCGTATTCCACTACCCGCGCGTCACCTGCCCCAATTGCCTGTCCTCGGATCTCGACTGGAAGCAGGCTTCCGGGCAGGGCACGCTCTACACCTACACGATTTCACGCCGCCCCACCCATCCGCTGTTCGCAGACGAGGTGCCCCAGTTCATGGCGGTGGTCGAGCTCGAGGAAGGCCCCCGCATCACCAGCACGCTGCTCAACGTGCCCGAAGACAAGATCCAGATCGGGATGGCATTGACGCCGGTTTTCGAGCACAACGAGAAAGAAAAGATCACCTTGCTGCGCTTCCAGCCGGCCGACACCGCCCTGCGCGGAGCCGCGCCGTCCGCAGCGGAAGACAAGCCGGCAAGCGCCAGCCAGTTGACGCCAGAGGTGCTGGCCTACATCGGCCGGGTGAGCGACAAGGTCAGCGGCTACCCGGTCTCTGCCGAGGAAATCCGTCGCTTCTGCTACGCCACCGACGACCACAATCCGCGCTACCTGAGCGGCGAAGACATTGTCGCGCCGCCGATGTTCGTCTCCATCCCCTTCGATTGGGAGGTGCCGATGGACAGCCTGCCCGAGGACGGCACGCCGCAGCAGAACGACGGCCTCGTGTTTCCGCCGCTGAAGGCAAAACGCAAGCTCTTCGGCGGCTATCAGGTCGAGTATTTCCAGGAAATACGGCCGGGTGACGTCCTCACCCGCCAGCGCAAGTTCCTCGACATCTACGAGCGCAGCGGCGCGAGCGGCAGTTCGGTCTTCATGCTGATCGAGGCCACCTATACCAACCAGCGCGGCGAGAAGGTCGCGGTTGATATCAACACCATCATCAACCGCTGATGGCCCGCCTGTTACGGCGCAAGTCATGACAAATCACGTGAGGAATTGCGCGCAAGGCGGGCCGGATCAGTCGCCGCCCGCGCGCGACGGAACATCGGAGGGGCGAGACTCTTGCCGCCTCTCCGGCCTGTCGGCGCAGCTCCTTGTCGAAGCATTTCATCTTTGATTCCGGCTTGGCCGGCTTAAAGGATACGCAAAATGAATGAAGCGCAAAGCCGCTACTTTGAAGACGTCTGCGAAGGCATGGAATTGGCGCCGCTGACCAAGACCGTCACCACCACGCAGATGTTCCTGTACAGCGCCATCACCCGCAATCCCCATCGCATCCACTACGACGAGAAGTTCGCCCACAGCGAGGGCTTGCCGACCGTTCTGGTCCAGGGCCCCTTGCAGGGCGCCCAACTCTCGGCTTATGTCAGCGACTGGATGGGCGCGGGCGGATTCCTGAAGAAATTCACCTACTCCAACCGCGGTATGGCGCTCGCCGGCCAGTCCCTGACGCTACGGGGCAAGGTGGTGAAGAAGTACGAACTTGAGGGTCGCCCCGCCGTGGACCTGGAAGTCTGGGAAGAAAATGCGACAGGTGACCTGCTGGTGCCCGCCACCGCCACGGTATTCCTGCCCTCGCGTTCCACCAACTGAACAAAGGAGTTCGGGACATGGAAACCGTTGCAGACATTTTTCGCTCGCGCAGCCAGGACAGCCTGCCGGCCCTTTATTTCGAGGATCGTTGCTGGTCCGGCGCAGAACTGGTGGCGGAATGCGCGGCTCGTGCCAACTATCTGCTGGCCCAGCGCCGTCCCGGTCCCTTCCATGTCGGCCTGCTGCTGGACAACATCCCGGACTATGCCTTCTGGGTTGGGGCCTGCGCCCTCGCCGGTGCCACCTTCGTCGCGCTCAACTCGACCCGCAAGGGGGCGGATCTGGCGCGGGACATCAGCCACACCGAATGCCAGTTCCTGATCACCGAATCCTGCCATCAGGGGCAAGTGCCGCAGGAGACGATCGAGACACTCGGCAGCGGCTTCCAGGTGGTGGACGACCCCGCCCACAAGGACATCCTCGCCAGCGCGAACAAGCAACCCCTGCCCGCCGTCTCGCCCGCTGACATCGCCTGTCTGATCTTCACCTCGGGCACGGGCGGATCGCCCAAGGCGGTGATCTACTCAAACGCCCGCGTGGTGCGTAACAGCTTGATGCTGGTGCAAGCCCAGAACCTGACTGCACGCGACGTCTCCTATGTGCCGATGCCCCTGTTTCACTCCACGGGCCTGATCATGGGGCTGCTGGCGCTGCTGGCCGCGGGCGGAGCGGCAGTACTGCGCCGAAAGTTCTCCGTATCCAACTTTCTTCCCGACGTGCGCAAGTTCAATGTCTCGGTCTTTTGCTACGTGGGCAAGCCGCTGGCTTACATCCTCTCCACCGAGGAAAAACCCGACGATCGCGACAACACCCTGCGCCTGGTGTGCGGCAGCGAAGCCACCGAGGTGGACATCGCCCGCTTCACCCGCCGCTTTGGCTGCATGCCGGTGGACCACTATGGTTCATCCGAAGGCTGCATCACCATTTTGCGCACCGAGGGCACGCCCGCGGGCTCGCTTGGGGTTGGCGTCTCGGATCAGATCCGCGTCATGAACCCGGCCACCGGAGAGGAATGCCCGCGAGCCCGCTTCGACAGCCATGGCCGCCTGGAAAACGGCAACGAGGCGATCGGCGAATTGGTCAATCTCGCAGGGGAAACACTCTTCGAAGGCTACTGGAACAATCCAGCAGGGCGAGAGCAGCGCATCCGCAATGGCGCCTACTGGAGCGGCGACCTGGCCTACCGCGACGCCAAAGGCTTCTTCTACTTCGCCGGCCGCGACACCGAGTGGCTGCGGGTGGATGGAGAGAACCTCTCGGTCGTGCAGATCGAGCAGGTGCTGGCAAGACACCCCCAGATAGCGATCGCATCGGTCTACGGGGTCCCCGACCCCCTCGTCGGCGACCGGGTGATGGCGGCGCTGGAGATCCTGCCCGGCAGCACGCTGGACCTGGAGGAGTTCAAGTCCTTCCTGGAAGCGCAGGAGGACTTCGGCAGCAAATGGATGCCCACCTTCATCAGGATCAGCCGCAGGCTGCCCACCACCCACACCAACAAGGTGCTGAAGCGGAATCTGAAGCAGGAAGCCTGGGAGTCTGACGATCCGGTCTGGTGGCTGCCACCCCGTGAGGAACACTACCGCCCCTTCAGCGCGGATGATGCCAAGGCATTACGCGAGCTTTTCACCAGCAGGGGCCGCGACCACTTGCTGACGCATGGAGACTGAACCATGGATTTCCGTTATTCCGCCGAGCAGGAACAGTTTCGCCAGCAGATACGCCAGTTTCTGGACGACAACGTAAGCGACGCCCTGCGCGAGGAGATCGCGGTATCGGGTCACTCCCCCGGTCCCCTTGCCACGGAATTCCTCAAGCTTCTGGGGAAACAGGGCTGGCTGGGAATCGGCTGGCCCAAGGAGCACGGTGGCCAGGGCCGGTCGATGATCGAGCAATCGATCTTCTATCACGAGCTGGATCTGCAGGACATCCACTACGGCAACCTCACCATCACCTCCCTGGCCCTGACCCTGATCAAGCTGGCCTCGGAAGAGCAGAAGCAGCAGTACCTGCCCCACATCCTGAGCGGCGACCTGGAAATCTGCCTGGGCTATACGGAGCCCAACGCCGGCTCGGACCTGGCCAGCCTGAGCACGCGCGCGGTGCGCGATGGCGACGAATATGTCATCACCGGCCAAAAGGTGTACACCACCGGTGCCCACTACGCCAGCCACATCTGGCTGCTGGCCCGCACCGATCCGACGGCGCCCCGTCACAAGGGCCTGTCGGTCTTCATCTTCCCGCTGGCGACTCCCGGCGTGACGGTGCGGCCCATCTACACCATGGAAGGCATCCGCACCAACGAGGTCTTCCTCGATGAGGTGCGGGTTCCCGCCAGCGCCATGATCGGTGCCCCCAACAGCGGCTTCTACACCATTGCCGTGGCGCTGGATTTCGAGCGCGTCTTCATGGGCAAGTACACCAAGATCCGGCGCAACTTCGACGCCTTGCTGGCATGTTGCAAGGAGACGGATGATGCGGGTCAGGCACGGTACGACGACCCCGTGATCCAGGACCGCCTGGTCCGCCTGCATATCGACATCGAACGCCTGCGTCTGCTGTGCACCAAGACCGCGTGGATGATAGACCGCGGCAAGGTGCCCAACGCCGAGGCCTCGGCACAGAAGATTCTGGCCTCCGAACTGGAGCAAAGGCTCGCCGACGAAGGCATACAGATACTCGGCCCGCGTGCGCTGCTCGAATATGGCTCCCCCCACGTGCCCATGCAGGGCTACCTGGCCCAGTCCTGGTTGCTGGCGCCGATGATGAAGTTCGGTGGGGGCACCAACGAAATCCAGCGGGATATCGTCGCCCAGCGCGGGCTGGGCCTGCCCCGAGGCTAACTCTTTAAGCGGACGACAGAACAATGGAACTGGACCTCACCTCCGAACAGCAGCAGATCAAGGACGCGGTGCGCCGCTTCCTCTCTCGAGAGTGCACCCCTGCCATGGTGCGCAAGATGCGCGAGGAGCACGCGGCCCTGCCCCGCGAAATCTGGCAAAGCATGGCCGAACTGGGCTGGCTGAGCCTGCCCTTCGCAGACGCCTATGGCGGCGCAGGCAGCGACTGGGTCACCCTGGCGGTGGTGGTGGAAGAACTGGGACGGGCTTGCGACCCGACCCCCTTTGTGGATTGCATCGTCACCTGTGGCTGGTTGATCCAGGATGTCGGCAGCGAGGCACAGAAACAGCAATGGCTGCCGCCCCTGATTGAAGGCAAGTTGATGTTGAGCCTGGCGACCCACGAGGAGACAGCCCTGCATGGTGCCGGCACACCCCCGACCACGCTGCGTCAATGCCCCGCAGGCTTGCGCCTCGATGGACGGAAGTACTTTGTCGTCAACGCCGACGCCAGCGACTTCCTGCTCGTCAGCGCCGCAATGCCCGACAGCGCAGAGACCAGCCTGGTACTGGTTTCACCCAAGGCCGAAGGGGTCGAGCTCATCGCCTTGCACTCCCTGGCCCATGCCAATGTGCACGAGGTCCGCTTCAACAATGTGCTGGTTCCACAGGAACAATGGCTTGGCGACGGCCCGGTGGCGCAATCCCGCCTGGATGAGGCCCTGGACCGGACGCAAGCCTTCCAGTCCGCTGCCGCTGCCGGTGGCGCACGGCAAGTGCTGGAAATGACCGTGGCCTATGCGAAGGAGCGCGAGCAATTCGGCAAGCCGATTGGCAGCTTCCAGGCGGTCCAGCACATGCTGGCCAATGTCTGGACCGACGTGGAGACGGCCTGGCTGGCCGCCTACGAGGCCATCACCTACCTCGAAGCCGGTCTGCCCGCAGCGGAAAAAGTCGCCATCGCCAAGTGCGCAAGCAATGCGACCTTCCTTCAGGCCTGCTTCACCGCCCACCAGATCTTCGGCGGCATGGGTTACATGTGGGAAACCGACCTGCACCTATGGACCCGCAAGGCCAAGGAGATCGAACTCGCTTACGGTGGCCCGCATCGCTACCGTCGTCGCCTCGCAGCGCTGCTTTGATTCAGCCGCCCGGCTCAGGACAACACCGTCCGGGCAGCTGAATCAGAACCCAGCGACGCACAGCACTGCGCCAGAACCAACGGGGAGCGCTGACTGCAAAGTGCCTTGACTGCCATTTCTGGAGCCGGGAATGAACACCATAGCCGAACTGATCACCCGAGTTCGACACCGCTGTTCGCCACAATCTACCGATCATAGGCATCATCGGTAACGACGCGGCCTGGGGGCAGATCATGCGGCCTCAGAACTTGATGTATGGTGAGCGCGCCAATCCTCCCGCTGCACTATTGCAGTTCACTCGCTACGAAAAGATTGTCGAGGCGCTGGGCGGGCATGGCGAATATTGTGAGCGCCCCGAGGAGATCGGACCCGCCATCCAGCGGGCAATCGATTCTGGCAAGCCCGCGCTGGTCAATATCAAGATCAGGCAGGACAGAGGCGCTCCCAAGGGGAGCCACTATGCCTGAGGCGTCGCTGATGTCTTCAAAGTCGATAAGGCCCTGATGCTCATGTCGGGCGAATCGCCAAGCCTGAAGCGATTCGCCCGACAATTTCAATGAGCTTCGATGAAGGTCATTGTCAGCCGACTTCAGCCTTTCAGCCTGGCTGCAATTTTCGCGACATATTCACCCTGATGACGAGCGATACCCAGTTCACGCTCGTCGGGCTGGCGCGAGCCATCGCCACCGGCAATCGTCGATGCGCCATAAGGCGTACCGCCACCGACCTGGGAAACATCAAACAGCGCAGGCGTGGTGTAGCCGATCGGCACGATGATCATGCCGTGGTGCGCGAGCGTGGTCCAGGTGGAGGTGATCGTCATCTCCTGCCCACCGCCTGTGCCGGTCGAAGTAAACACGCTGGCCACTTTGCCGGCCAAAGCGCCCTTGGCCCACAGTCCACCGGTCTGGTCAAAGAAGTTGCGCATCTGCGCGGACATGTTGCCGAACCGAGTGGGCGTGCCCACGATGATGGCGTCGTAGTCGGCGAGCTCAGACGGCTTGGCGACCGCCGCCGCTTGATCGACCTTGCCGCCGGCCGCCTTGAAGACCTCGGCATCCATGGTTTCCGGCACACGCTTCACCGTGACCTCCACGCCAGCGACGCTCCGAGCGCCTTCAGCAACTGCGTTCGCCATCGTTTCGATATGGCCGTACATGGAGTGATAAACAATCAGAACTTTAGTCATTTTTGCGTCCTCGCTGGATAAGATTCGATCTGCTTCTGCACTTCTCGTCATGCGGAAAAACCGGGGCATGACTCCCACGCCCAACCCTGAGGCTGGAACCCGACCACCTCGACTGCGTGCTCATGTCACATCCACCAGCACGATCTCACTGTCTTCCTGCGCGCTCACCCGCAACAGGACCTCGTCGTCTATTGCCAGGCCATCACCGGTCGCTGCCAGCACGCCGTTAACCTCGATCCGACCGCTGGCAGGAACCAGATAGACCTTGCGCCCGGCGGCGATGTGATATTCGGCACTCTGCCCAGCCGCAAGGCTTGCAGCGACCACGCGCGCATTCGCACGGATCGGCAGTGCATCTGCGTCACCGGACAAGCCGCTGGCGAGGGTGACAAAGGATCCGCTGCGCTCGACCTTGGGGAAAGGCTTGGACCCCCAGGCCGGCGGCAGGCCCTTTTCATCCGGCATGATCCAGATCTGGAAGATCTGCGTGGGCTCACCCTCTTCATTGAGCTCACTGTGGGTAATGCCGGTTCCAGCACTCATCACCTGCACATCGCCCGCGGCGGTGCGGCCCTGATTGCCGAGGTTGTCCTTGTGCGTGATTGCACCCTTGCGCACATAGGTGATGATCTCCATATCGCGGTGGGGATGCGGTGGAAAACCGGTGTGCGCAGCGATGGTGTCGTCATTCCATACCCTGAGCGCGCCCCAACCCATGCGTTTGGGGTCGTAATATGAAGCGAATGAGAAATGGTGGCGGGCATCCAGCCAGCCATGCTGGGCACCGCCCAGTTCAAGATGGGGTCGTAGCTCGATCATCTCGGAATCTCCTTTTGATTTAATCCGTGCCTACAAGAGAGATATTTCTATGGAATCAGAACAATCTTTTCAGAGCCACCCTCATTGATCCGATGATAGGCCGCGACCGCCTCTGCAAGCGGCAGTTCGATGAATCCACCTGGCACCGGCAAGCCGTCCTCAAACGCAGCGCCTATTTTTTCAAGCATCCTCGCGCAATCCTGCAAGCTGTACAGCAGCGAGTTGACGCCGATAATCGCTCCGCCGCGACGGTATAGATTCAAGGAGGACATACTGATCACTCCATCCGCGGGCGCCGCAATTATCACCACGCGCCCAAACGTATCAACGCTATCAACCGCTGCCGACAACCAATAGCCAGTCGTATCGAAGACGACTTCCGGCGCGTGCTGTTCAAAGCGCGCTCGTGCCTGCTCCGGCAGTTGCGCTGCGTCCTGCAATTGAAAGGCGTTGACACCCTGGGCTTGCAGCTCTTTTGCGACCTCGGCACGCCGCACGCCCACTACAACATTCGCGCCCCGTGCTTTCCCCAGCGCTTGCGCAGCGCTGGCCACCGCACCGGCACCTATGATCAGGAAGCGGGTACCGGCCTTGACCTGGCTTCGCTCAAGCGCATCCCAAGCGGTGATGAATGGCACCCCGCACGTGGCCGCCTGAGAAAAGCTGAGCGACGCCGGCATGGGTGCGACAGCATCGGCCGGCACAAGGACATATTGCGCATGGCAGCCGTCACGGTAGAAACCAAAGCCCTTGCCTGTACCGCCCCAGACCGCCTTCCCCTGCAGCTCTGGTGGCCCACTCACCACAACACCGGAAAAATCCCGCCCGGGAATACGCGGTGCCGTGGTGTAGGGAAAGCTACCAAGCACGTTCTTCAGATCGCTAGGGTTGATCCCCGTAGCCCGAACCTCAATCAGAATTTCACCCGGCCCAGGCACCGGTCTCGGCACATCGCGCACTTGAAGCGAATCCAGCGTGCCGGTATCTGAAAACTGCAGAGCTTGCATGATAGCCCTCGATTAATTGAGTCATATATGCCGCACACGGCATGTAATTTATTTTCCGCTCAGTTGGCCTGGCTCCGCTTGAATCGCTCGCGCAGGTGCGGAGTATCGAGATTCAGCACAGGACCCGCCGGCACAACGCCCGTTGGATTGATGGTGTCATGACTGCGGTAATAGTGCTCCTTGATATGCTTCATATTGACGGTCGCAGCCACACCAGGCCACTGGTAAAGCTCTCGCAGATAATCTGCCAGATGCGGATAATCTTCGATCCGCCTCAAGTTGCACTTGAAGTGCCCGTGATAGACAGCATCAAAACGCACAAGCGTCGTAAACAAACGCCAATCCGCCTCAGTAATCTGCTCGCCGAGCAGGTAACGCTGTTTCGACAGACGTTCTTCCAGCTCATCCAGGGTCTCGAACAAGGGAAAGACCGCCTGCTCGTAAGCTTCCTGAGTAGTCGCAAATCCAGCCTTGTAGACTCCGTTATTTACACGGTCATAGATCTGATCGTTGATGCCACCAATTTCCGTGCGCAGAGCTTGCGGATAATAATCTCCAGGCGTGGCGCCAATACCATCGAAAGCGGAGTTCATCATGCGAATGATTTCGGAAGACTCATTGCTGACAAACAAGTTCTGCTTTTTATCCCACAATACCGGTATCGTCACTCGCCCACTGTATTCAGGGTCGGCGGCCGTATAAATCTGGTGCATGTAGCGCGCTTGAAACACCGGGTCTGCCACCACGCCTTCGCCAGCTTCAAAAGTCCAGCCATGTTCGCGCATCAAGGGGTTCACCACCGAGACCGAAATCATCGACTCCAGCCCTTTCAGTTTGCGAAAGATCAAGGTCCTGTGTGCCCAAGGGCAGGCCAGGCAGACGTACAGATGGTAGCGTCCAGCTTCGGCCTTGAAACCGCCCTCACCGCTTGGACCCGCGCTGCCATCGGCCGTGACCCAGTTGCGAAATTGCGACTCGCTGCGAGCGAAGCGGCCATCGGTGGAGTCGGTGTCATACCACTGGTCAAGCCATTGACCTTTCACGAGCAATCCCATTTGCTGCCTCCGTTCATTTTTGATTGTGATGAGCACAAGGGCCGCGCTGGCGGACAGCTTCCCCATCAAGCCGGTCGAATTTCTCTCACTTGCAAGCGCGCCATGCATAAACTTCCTGCTCGCCGCTCTCTTTCAAGAAATATCAATCAGGCTGTTTGATGTACGCACTATAATGCAATGGGTTGGCGAAAAATAACGGAATGATCTGAGCTTTATAGTCAGAAAAACTGAACAATGACCTTGCTTATCACTCTGGATGCGCTGCAGACCCTGGACGCGATCGAGCGCCGCCAAAGCTTTGCCGCCGCCGCCGAAGAGCTGCACCGCGTGCCGTCCGCGGTCTCCTACACCATCAACAAGCTGGAAGAAGACCTCGGCGTCGCGCTCTTCGACCGCAGCCGGCGCAAAGCCGAGCTGACCGCAATTGGCCGCCTGGTGCTGGAGGAAGGCCGGAAGATTCTCAAAGCCGCTGAGCAATTGACCGCGCTTGCCCGCCAGGCGGCCGACGGCTGGGAGGTGGAGCTTCGCATCTGCATCGACAGCATACTGAGCTGCGACCCCATCTATGACCTGATTGCAGCCTTCCAGCGCGTACAGCCCAAGACCGAGATCCGCCTGACTGAAGAAGTGCTCGGCGGTAGCTGGGATGCGCTGTGCGACGACCGCTGTGATCTGGTGATCGGCGCCGAGGGCGCGCCCCCTGCCCCTGGGCTTGCCCTGCATTCACTGGGCAAAGTGAAGTTCGGATTTGCCGTTGCCGCCGGCCATGCGCTGACCGAACTGCCGCAGCCGCTGCCGGCGAGTGCGATTCAGGACTACCCTACGGTGATCGTGGCCGACAGCTCACAGCGCCTACCCGTACGCTCCGCCGGGCTGCTCGATGGCCGCAGCCGCATCATCGTGCCTGGCATCGAGCACAAGATGGAGGTTCAGCGCAAGGGGCTGGGTGTCGGCTACCTACCGCTGCACCGCATCACTCAGCAGCTGGCTGAAGGACAATTGGTGCTTCTGGAATTGGATGCGCCGCGACCGCCGACAGAAATATCGGCTGCCTGGCGTCGGGGCAATACGGGAAAAGCGCTGAAGTGGTTTGTCGATCGCCTCAAGAAGATGCATTTCGATACCGAGCGCGGCATCCTGACCCAGAATCCATAAGCTCAGCCCCTTCGATACCGAAGCGATCGACCTCTTCGCTTCTAGCGCTAGTTCTCGAGGCCATCATGAGGCGCAAACGCACAACGCCCCTGAAGGATGATCAGATCAACCTCGGCTCCTGCTCAACCGAGCTGCGCGCCCGGATCCTGAGCAACGCACCGTATTTCCGTGGCTTGCCGCAGCCGGCAATCGATGCCGTGAATGGTCTGTTCCGCAGCGTCAGCCATCCGGCCGGCACGGCGCTCTACCATGAAGGCGAGCCGGTGCAGGCGCTCTTTCTGGTGGCCCATGGCACAGTCAAGCTGCTCCAGCACAGCGTCGCCGGAGACAAGGTCGTACTCGATCTGCTGAGCCAGGGTGATTCCTTTGGCGGCCTGAGCGCACTCCGTCAGGGCCGCTATCCGCACAGCGCCATCGCCCAGACCGGCTGCTGCGTGCTGACGATCACGACGGCGGACTTCCGCCATCTGCTGAGCACCTATCCAGAGGTGGCGCTGAGCGCGCTCGACGGCGTGGTGAGTGATCTCGAAGCCGCGCATGATGTCATCCGCGCGCTCAGCACGCTGCCGGTGGAGGCGCGCATCGCACAAGTGCTGCTCGACCTCGCCGATCGGCTGGGCGAGGTCCACGAAGACGGCATCCTGATCCAGTCTCCACTTTCGCAGCGCGACCTGGCCGCCATGGTGGCGAGCACTGCGGCGACCGTAAGCCGGGTCATTTCCAGCCTGCGGCGGCGGGGCTATGTCGATACCGGGCGGCAATGGATACGAGTGCGCGATCGCAGCGCGCTGGCAAGTCTGGCTGACGAGGCTGAGCACGCGCGCTGAGGGCGCGTCCGGCACTTTCGCTGCCGATCTCATCGCCTCCGCCGCCAGCGCGGGTCGCGCGGCGCTCCGATCCATCAATTCTTTGGTGGGTCTGTGGACCAATATGTTCCAGCGCATATAAAGAATGGCCTACATCGTGCATCCTGGGTCTATCGAATTCAGATAGACAGGAGAATCACGATGAAAACCATCCTACGTAGCGACGATTTGAGCTGCCCTTCCTGTGTTCCCAAGATCGAGAAGGCCTTGGGCCAGATCGACGGCGTCACCGACGCGAAGGTCCACTTCGCCACCGGGCGCATCGAGGTCGAATACGACGCGGATCAGGTGAAAACCGACCATCTGGTTTCAGCGGTACGTGACGTCGGTTACGAGGTTCGCGTCAGCGCGTTCTGAGTTTCCGGGCCGGGGGTGGGCTGTGTGCCTGTCCCCGGCCCCACGATGAGGTAAGCAAACATGAGATTTTCAGAAAAGTTGTCCCAATGGCGCCGGGCGTGGAATTCACCCGCAATTCGGCGCGGCATTGTCGTGCTGGTGGCCGGTGCGGCAGGCCTTGGCGGTGTCGCCAGCAACTTCCTCGGTGGCCCGACTGGCCTGACCGATGGACTGTGGCTGTTTGCCGCGCTGGTCGCGGGCACCGAGATCGCGCTGCGGGCGTTTGCAGCCCTGCGCGTACGCTCGTTCAGCATCGAGCTGCTGGTCACCATTGCCGCCGTCGGCGCACTGTTCATCGGCGAGTACTGGGAGTCGGCCGCCGTCACTTTCCTGTTCGTGCTGGGAGGCTATCTGGAAGCGCGAACCCTGGCACGGACGCGCTCGGCCCTCAAGGAGCTGCTGGCGCTGGCACCGACCGAAGTCACCGTTCTGCGCGACGGCACAGAGCTCACCCTGGCACCGCACGAGGTCATCAAGGGCGATACGGTGGTGGTTCGCCCGGGCGGACGCCTCGGCGTCGATGGTGTCATCCTCAGCGGACAGGCCGCGATTGACGAGAGCGCGATCACCGGCGAGCCGATTCCTGCGCAGAAGCAGGTGGGCGACAGCGTGTTCGCGGGCACGGTCAGCCATGACGGCTATCTCGAGGTACGTGCCGAAAGCGTCGGTATTGACACCACTCTGGCGCGCATCATTCAACGTGTCGAACAGGCACAAGAGGCCAAGGCGCCGACTCAGCGCATGATCGAGCGCTTTGCGAGTTGGTACACGCCGGCAATCATCATCATGGCCGTCGGTGCCTATGCCGTGACCAGGGATGTCGCCCTGGCGCTGACCTTGCTGGTGATCGCCTGTCCGGGTGCGCTGGTCATCTCCACGCCGATCTCGGTCATCGCCGGCATCGGCCGCGCCGCGCGTGGCGGCATCCTGATCAAGGGGGGTGAGCACCTGGAGGCCGCGGGCCGTATCCGCGCCATTGCTTTTGACAAGACCGGCACGCTCACCGAGGGCCGCCCCGAAGTGCTGACGGTCACGCCGCTGGCCGGAATTCCGGCACTGCCGGCGATGCCCGATGAAGTCATGCCCCGCACCCGCCTGCTGCACTGGGCGGCGCTGGCGGAGAGCGGGTCCGAGCACCCTCTCGGCCGCGCGGTCGAGCGCGCACTGCCAGCGGATTATGTCGGTCCTCGTGCCGATCAGTTTGAAACTGCGCCGGGTGGCGGCATCAGCGCCCAATGGCAGAGTGAGCGGGTCGAGATCGGCAGTCCGGACTGGCTCGAAACCCGCGTCAGTGAATGGTCGGACGCGGCAAGAGCGGCGCTGGACGAGATCCGCAAGCGCGGTGAGACGGTAGCAGCGGTCGCGGTAAACGGCAGCCTGGTTGGCCTCCTCGGCTTCGCAGACCGCCTGCGCCCTGAAGCGGCCGCCGCATTGCAGCATCTGCGTGAGATCGGCGTGAAGCGCCTGGTGATGCTCACCGGCGACCACGAGGCCAGCGCACAGCGCATCGCACGTGAAATCGGGATCGATGAAGTACACGCCAGCTTGCTGCCCGAGCAAAAGCTGCAGGCCATCCAGGCCATACAGCGCGAGACCGGCCCTACCGCCATGGTCGGCGACGGCATCAACGACGCACCCGCGCTGGCGACGGCAGATATCGGCATCGCCATGGGCGTGGCTGGCACCGACGTCGCCATCGAGAGCGCTGACATCGCGCTCATGGCGGATGATCTGGGCAAGATCGCAGAAGCGATCGGGCTGGCACGCGCCACCCTGAACAACATTCGTCAGAACGTGGCGATCGCCCTGCTGACGGTGTTCGGCTTGTTGGCCGGTGTTCTGGCCAACGAGGTGCACATGGCCGGTGGCATGTTCATCCACCAGGTGTCGGTGCTGGTGGTGGTACTCAACGGCATGCGACTGATGCGCGCCCGTCCCGCCCGCAAGCGGCACGCCGCGCCCGCTACCCAGCGCCTGGCTCGGGCCACGTAAGGGCTTGATCGCCAGAGAGGGCGGGGTGTTCTTCCTGTGCTGAACACCTCAGCCACAACGCTCATCCGGATTGCGCTGATCGACCGAACCCCGCATGGGGTAAAGAAATCGACCATCGACATCAGCAATCCGGGTGACGCCCATTAGCACCATGTTTCGTTCGAGCTCGTCCTTCAGTATCTGCAGAGCGCGCTCCACGCCGGCTTGTCCGCCGGCTGCCAGGCCATAAACATAGGGCCGGCCAATCATGCAAGCAGTGGCACCCAGGGCGATGGCCTTCAGCACATCGACCCCCCGGCGAATTCCGCCATCCACAATGATCTCCGCGCGCTCACCCACTGCGTCGACAACAGCGGGCAATAGGTCTATGGGCGCCGGTGCCGCGTCAAACTGTCTGCCACCGTGATTCGACAGGATGATCGCGGTGGCACCGTGCTCCACCGCCAATCTTGCATCCTGCGTTGACAGCACGCCCTTGATCGCCAGCGGCCCATCCCAACGCTCGCGCAGGCGGGTGATATCGTCGAAGCTCAGATCCTTCGCCGGCCCCGCCTCCATCATTTCCTGCGGGCTGGGCGGGTGATCAAACAAGCTGACGCCCGCGATCGGCCGATTCTTGATGAAATTGAACAGCCATTGCGGGTGGCCAAGAATGCTCAAGTACGAGCTGAGGGGCATCCTGGCCGGTGGCGGCATCCCCATGCGCCAGGCTTGCTCGCGACTGCCCTGCACGGGCGTGTCCACCGTCACGCACAGCGCGGTAAAGCCCGCTGCCTTGGCCCGATCGACCAGGGCATAGGCTCTCTCGCGGTCCGCGGGTATGTATAGCTGCATCATCTTGGGTGCTGCGGACGCGACACCAATCTCCTCCGGCGTCGAGGAACCCCAGGTGGCGAGCGAGTAAAAAGTCTTGTGCTTGTCTGCCGCCGCTGCCGCGCCGATCTCGCGCTCATGATGAAACATGCCGGCATAGCCGACCGGCCCGAGCAGCAAGGGCATGGCAATATCACTGCCCAGCACATGGGTCGAGGTATCGACCCGGCTGACGTCGCGCATGGTGTTCGGTATCAGCTGAACTCGCGAGAAAGCTTCGCAGTTGTTCCGCAGCGCGCGCTCATCTTCGGCACCGCCTCTCAGATACTCGAACATGGGCGCAGGCAAGCGGCGCTTCGCCAGTCGATGCAAATCCTCGATGCTTACGCAGCGCTCGAGGGCGCGGGACAATCTATTGGTCATTGTTTTCTCTGGCGCAACGCTGATCCATTCAGCGTCGTAAAAATATCAAGGGCATCACTCAGTCGGCGAACAAATCACCGCTCGGTGCCGGACTGAGGCGATCGGCCAAAGTGACGCCCAATGGCGTCCTTTAGGCTGGCGATCGTGAGTTCACCCACATGCGAGGCCACAAGCTGGCCCTGGGTGTCGAAGAACAAGGTCGTGGGCAGGCCGCGCGTTCCCATTTCCTGCATCGTCCGCGACGACGGATCAAGCAAGACGTCGGTCAGCGTCAAACTTTCGCGCTCGAGGAAAGCCTGGGCCTGTTGCGCGTTTTGGCCTTGGTTGACCATCACGAAGGCGACATTCGGGAATGCCGCCTGCGCCTGTTCAAACGCCGGCATCTCGCGCCGACACGGCGGACACCAGGTCGCCCACAGATTGAGCACGACCGGTCGCCCTCGATACGAGCCCAGGTCGACGGGACGCGCATCAAGCGTTTCCAACCGCAGTTCGGGCAAGGGCGGCCCGGAATGGTGCAGCATGGCAAACATTCCCCCCGCAGCAAGCCAGGCCAGCACGCCGCCCGCGATGCCGGCCAGCACTGCAGGCCGCAGCGCCCGCCGCGCGCGGGTTCGCCACCACACAAAAGCCAGCGCCACCAAGGCCCCCACCCACCATGTAAACCCCCCGTCACCGATGGCGATCATGGATCTGGGCGCCGCCGCGTACTCCTCCCACCATTGCGCGATGAAGCTCAGCCGCGCCGCCAGCAGCCCCCACAACAGCGCGTCGAAAACCATCCCACCGGCTGCCTTGGGCGACGCATCCGGCAGCCGCTGTGCAACAAAGCGCGCAAGCGCCCACGCCAGCACAAGCGCGATGAAGACGGTGACAACTTGAATTGAAAACGGGCCAATACCGATCATCGCGCAGCTGCCTTGGCCAGCCGCCGCCGGACCTCCCGGTCACAAGGAATGTGCAGCCGCGCGTCCTTGCTCAGGGAGTTCATGGCGCGCTCCTCGAATGGCGGCTTGAGCCTCGGCCGTCCGCCAGTCCATGTATCGAGAAAGACACAGAACTATGCTTCATAGGAAATCAAGACCACGTCCGCCGCTTGCTCTCGGAGCGGGATGAGTGATTGATAGCCAGGCGACGAGAACCAGGCATTGACTGCTGCGACATTGGGGAAGCGGACGACCACGATATCCGCATACGGATTTTCGCCGGACAGGGCAGCCACTTGTTTTCCACGAAAGACAAGTTCGCCGCCCCATGGGGTCAATGTTTCGGGAACCTTGCTTCGATATTCATCCCACATTGTCGAGTTCTTGACGGTGATGTGGCCGACGACATACGCGTGAATCATGAACGACGCCCAACATCGCACCCGCTGCGGTGGAGCACGCCCCCCATGAGCTCCACTCCACCGCACTCCAAATGCAATGACCGCACCACTTCCGCGCCTTGCTCAGCCGCTTCCCCGTCAGTGGGCCTTGACCGCCACACTCCCACCCCCCGCCGCACTCCCCTTCCCCAATCTGAACCACAACGCATACAGCGCCGGCACAAACAGCAGCGTGATTGCCGTTCCCACCGCCACCCCGCCAATCAGCACGTAGGCGAGCGGCCCCCAGAAGGTGTCGTGGGTGAGTGGGATGAAGGCGAAGGCTGCGGCCAGCGCGGTGAGGATGACCGGGCGCGCACGGCGTACTGCCGCTTCCACCACGCCATCGAAGGCATTCATGCCCTCCGCGAAGTTGTCGTGGACCTGCTGCGTCAGGATCAAGGTGTTGCGCATCAGGATGCCGGCCAGGCCGGTGAGGCCCAGCAGCGCGACGAAGCCGAAGGGCTGACTGAACAGCAGCAGCGCCAGCACCGCGCCGATGAGGCCCAGAGGCGCGGTGGCGATGACGATGAAGGTGCCCGAGAACGAGCGCATCTGCAGCATGATGAAGATCAGCATGAAGGCCACCATGGCCGGCTGCAGCTTCTGGATGGACGCGTTGGCCTTGCCCGACTGTTCGACCGCGCCCGAAATCTGCAGGTGGTAGTCCGGCGCTAGCTCGCTACGCAGGCCTTCCAGCGCCTTCCACACCGCATCGGTGACGTCGTTGGGCTGGGCGCCGTGGACGTCGGCCTGCACGGTGAGCGCGTTCTCGCGGTTATAGCGCTTGATCACCGGCTCTTCGAAGCGCACCTCGATCTGACCCAGCTGGCTGGCGGGCAGCTTGCGCCCGTCCGGGGTCAGGATCTCGAGCAGGGCCAGACTCTGTGCATTGAGCTGCTGCCCGCCCAGGGTGCCGCGGGCAATCACATCAACGCTGCGGATGTCCTGCCGCACCTGGGCGATGCGTACGCCGCTGAGCTGGAACTGCAGTTGCTGCGACACATCCTGCGGGGTCAGGCCGAGCAGGCGCAGGCGGTCGACATCCATCGTCAGGTGCAGCACAGGCGCACGCTCGTCCCACTCGAGGTGAGGGTCGACGACGTTCGGATTGGTGGCCATGATCTCGCGTATCTGATGGGCGATGCGGCGCAGCTCCAGCAGGTCGGGGCCGACCACGCGATACGCCACCGGCCACACTACCGGCGGGCCGAACAACAGGCGCGACACCCGCACCCTGGCCTCGGGAAACTCGCCCGCCTCGATGTGGCGCTCGAGCTCGGCCATGACCTTGGTGCGTGCCGCCACGCCCTGGGTCACCGCGATGATCTTGGCAAAGGCGGGGTCGGGCGGCTCCGGGTTGGCCGACATGAAGAAGCGCGGCGCGCCGGCCCCCACATAGCTCGACAAGGTACGCAGCTCCTCCATCGGCGCCAGGATGGCCTCGAGCTTGCGCACCGTGGCATCCGTGCTGCCGATGCTGCTGCCCTGCGGTAGATACACGCTGACGAGCACTTCGGGGCGGTCGGAGCCGGGGAAGAACTGCTTCTCCACCAGCACCACCATGCCCGCCACCGACAGCGCCAGCACGCCGAGCGTGCCAAACACCACCGACTTGCGCCAGGTGACGCACCAGGTGATCAGCGCGCGCAGGCGCAGGTACATCGGTGTGTGATACACGCTCTCATGGCTGTGCACGTCCTTGCGCGCCACCGCGGGCAGCATCTTCACCCCCAGATAGGGGACGAACATCACCGCCACCAGCCACGACACCACCAGGGACAGCGCCAGCACCCAGAAGATGTTGCCGGCGTACTCGCCCACCGAAGAGCGCGCGAAACCGATGGGCAGAAAACCCGCCACCGTGACCAGGGTGCCGCACAGCATCGGCGCTGCGGTCACGGTCCACGCATGGCCGGCCGCACGCACGCGATCCCAGCCTTCCTCCATCTTCACCAGCATCATCTCGACCGCGATGATGGCGTCGTCCACCAACAGGCCGAGGGCGATGATGAGCGCACCGAGCGTGACCCGATCGAGATTGATGCCCATCAGCATCATGAGCAAAAAGGTGATGCCCAGCGTCAGCGGCACCGCGATACCCACCACCAGGCCGGCGCGCCAGCCGATGGCGAGCATGCTCACCACGATCACCACCGCCACCGCCACCAGAAACTTGACCTGGAACAGACTGACCGCGCCGGAGATGGCATCGGCCTGATTGGTCAGCACTTCCAGCCTCATGCCCAGCGGCAGGCGGGCGCTTTCGGTCTCGATGAATTCGGCCAGGTGTTCGCCGAGCACGAGGCCGTTCTCGCCCTTGACCATGACCATGCCGAGCAACACCGCGTCCTCGCCGCGCGAGCGCACCAGAAAACCGGGCGGATCCTCATAGCCGCGGCGCACGGTGGCGATGTCACCGAGGCGGAACACGCGCTCGCCAACGCGCAAGGGCACCGCCGCCAACGCTGCCGGGTCGGACAGATCGGAGTCGATGCGCAGGTAGAGCCGGGGGCCATCGGTTTCCATGCTGCCGGCCGGCAACAGGCGGTTGCTTGCCCCCACCGCATCGAACACCACCTGCGGCGACAGCCCCAGGTTGGCGAGCGTGGCATTGTCGAACTCGACATACATGCGCTCGGGGCGCTCGCCCACCACTTCGGCCTTGTGCACGCCGGGCACATGCTGCAGGCGGTCGCGGATGACCTCGGCTTCGCGCGTGAGCTCGCGCATCGGCATGCCGGGCGCGGTGAGCGCGATGAGGCTGAAGTAGGTGTCGGCAAAGTCCTCGTTGACGATGGGGCCGATCACCCCCGCCGGCAAACGCGTGGCCTCGTCCTGCATGCGCTTGCGTACGTCGTATTTCAGCCCCGGCACCTGGGCGGCCGGCGTGTAGTCGTGGAACTCGATCTGCAGGTTGGCCGAGCCGGGGCGCACCGTGGTGATGATGCGGTAGATGTTCTCGACTTCCTGGACGCGCTTTTCCAGGCGGTCCACCACTTGTTCCTGCATCTCCTGCGGCGTCGCGCCCGGCCACATCGCATTGACCACCAGCACCCGCATGGTGAAGGCTGGGTCTTCGGCACGGCCCAGCCCGATAAAGGCGTAGGCGCCGGCCAGCACCGCCAGGATCAGGAAGAACAACGTCAGCGCGCGCTCGCGCACGGCGAACGCGGACAGGTTGGGAAAGCTCATCGCGCCAGCTCCCGCACCTTCATGCCCGGCGTCAACAGGTGGGTGCCCAGCGCCACCACGGTGTCACCCTCGCTCAGCGCGCCGCGCACGTGCACCAGCTCACCGTCGGTGTACATCACGCTCACCGGCACCGGCTCGACCGCGCCGTCACGCACGCGCCACACGCGCGGCCCGTCGCCACGCTCGTTGAGGGCCGCCAGCGGCACGGCGAATTCGTCCTTGTCCGCCGTCCGGCCGTGAAAACGCGCGCGCAGCACGCTGCCCAGCACCAGCTCGTTGTGCGCGCCCTGCACGGTGTAGCGCGTACGCAGGGTGCGGCCCTGACGCTCTACCGCGCCCGCGGTCTCGCGCAGCACCAGCTTCAGCACCGTGCCATCAGCGCCGAGGGCTTCGCCTTGCGGCGGCGGTGTCATGCCGGCGGCAAAGTACACTTCCAGCTCACGCTCGCCAGCCTGCGCCAGCAAGGCCACCTGCTGGCCCGCCGCCACTACCTGCCCGGGCTCGCCGACGACATCGATCAGCACGCCTTCAGCCGGTGCTTGCAGACGGGCATAAGCCAGCGCATTGCGTGCCTGCGCCAGGCGCGCGGCCGCAGCTTCGCGCCGCGTCTTCATCTCGCGCTGCACCAGCTCGAAACGTTCGAGCGCCTGCGCGCTGGTGTAATTGCGCTGCTCCAGCTGGCGCGCGCGCCCCAGCTCCGCCGCCGCCGAGGCCAGCGCGGCATCGGCCGCAGCCAGATCGGCTTCGGCCGCTCGCACGCCCTGGTCGAGGTCGCGCGTATCGAGCTCGAACAGAGTCTGCCCCGCCGCCACATGCTCACCGGCGTCCACCGCCCGTCGTTCGATGCGGCCTCCGACCCGGAACGCCAGCGGCGACTCCACCCGCGCTCGCACCGTGCCCGACAGCCCCAGCTCGGCGCGACCGCCATCGAGCACCGCAACCGTCTTGACGAAGGGCGGCGCCTTCTCCACCTGTGGCGGCGGGGCCTTGCTGCAGGCCGCCAGAATCAGAACCCCAAGGCACAGCGAGAGCGTCGAAACGCGCATGGCAAATCTCTTCAATATGAAAAAATGATTTCGTTGAACGCCCCGCCAATGCCGGACGGCAACACACAGCACTTGCAACAGCCCGCCATTATCCGCGTTCAACGTCGGATTCCATACCCTCAAACCGGGCAAGACGCTGTCTTCGCCCGCGTGCTACAGGCATTGAAGCCATGCTCGAAACCCGGCAGTCGGACAGCGGGTCGCGAAATACGAGCGCGAAACGGGTGCCAGAACACTCGTCGGAGAATCTGAGATACATGTATTGCACGCCTCGAATGCTGTGCGATACTTGTATTGCACAGCTTGAAGATAGGAGTGCTTGCCATGAGTGCTGTCTCCCTGCGTCTCCCTGATGACGTTTCGCAAAGGTTGCAACGGCTGGCTCAGTTGACTGGCCGCAGCAAAACTTTCTACATGATCGAGGCCATCCGCGATCATCTGGACGATCTCGAAGATCTGTATCTTGCCGAGCAGCGCCTGGCCGATATTCAATCGGGTCAGACGCAGACCATCGCGCTCGAAGAACTGATGAAGCTCCATGACATGGAAGATTGAGTTCGACCCCGCAGCAGCGCGCGAACTGGCACAGCTCGACCGCCCCCATGCCAGACGTATTCTGTCTTTCCTGTCAGAGCGCGTCGCACAACTCGACAATCCTCGCAGCATGGGTGAGCCCCTGAAGGGCAGTAAGCTAGGGGAATTCTGGAAGTACCGTGTTGGCGACTACCGCGTGATCAGCCACATTGAGGACAAGGTAATGCGCGTCCTGCTTGTGCGAATCGGCAACCGGCGCGAGGTTTACCGCTAGCCTGCGAGAGCACTTAGCCTGATCGCGGCTTCATCCGCAGCGCCGCGACCAGTGCCAGGCCAAATGCCAGTGCCAGCAGCAGGAAAGCCTGCGAATAGGCCCAGAACAGTCCGGGCGCGGTCGTGCCATGCACGCTGGCGCGCCATTCCACGAACACGGCGACAATCGCCACCCCGATCACGCCGCCGAACTGGCGCGAGTAGTTGCTCACCATCGACGCCTGGCCGAGCAGATCCGGCGCCACGCGCGCCATGGTGGCGACCATCAGCGCCGGGATCGTCAGCCCCAAGCCGAGCCGGCCGACCAGGCTGAAGCCGATCACCTCCGCATAGCTGATCGCGCCACCACGCACTGCAAACAGCACGAAGGACAGGCCGAACAAGGCCAGACCCCAGACCATGATCCAGCGCGGCGAGTAGCGGTCGGTGAGGACGCCGGCGAGCGGAATCACCACTGCCAGCAGCAGCCCCGATGGCAACAGGGCGAGGCCGGCGAGCGTGGCGTCGTAGCCGAGCGCGCTCTGCAGGAAGACCGGGATGAGATAGGTGGACGCGTACAGGCCGAAGCCATAGGCGAGCGTGACCAGGGTGGCCATGCTGAAGCTGCGCTCGGAGAACAGCGCCAGTGACACGATGGGCGCGGCAGCGCGGCGCGAATACAGCACGAAGCCGTAGGCACACAGCCCCACCAGCACGATCAGCAGCAGGGTGCGCGGCGCCAGCAGCCCGAACTGGCGGATGCTGGCGATGAAGTCGATGGCCAGCAGCGAGCCCGCACACAGGATGCCGACACCCAGCCAATCGAAGGCTTGGCGCACCGTGGCTTCGGCGCGCGGCAGCAGATACAGCCCGAGCACCCCCGCCACCAGGCAGAACGGTAGATTCATCAGAAAGATGGACTGCCAGCCAAAGCGGTCGAGCAGCACACCGGCCAGCGCGGGCGCCACCGCGGGCGCGAGCACGATGCCAAAACCCATCATGCCGTGCGCCCGCCCCTGGCTGCCCGCTGGAAACAGCCGCATCACCGCCAGCATGGGCAGGGGCTGCAGGAGCCCGGCCGCCACCCCCTGCAGCACACGCATGGCGACGACGAAGCCAAAGTCTCCCCCGAACATGCCCCCCAGCGCACCACCCAGGCTGGTGATGCCCAGCATCAGGTTGGCGCCGAGAAACAGGCGGCGAAAGCCCACCTGATCCAGCAGCCAGGGGGTGGGCAGCATCGCCACCGTCAGTGCGGCGAGAAAGCCGGTGATCGCCCACTGCACCTGATCCTGGCCAAGGCCAAAGTGCTTGCTCAGCGCAGGCACGGCGACGTTGAACGAAGTGGTCGCCAGCACCGCCGCGATCGTGCCCAGACCCACCACCAGCAGGGCGAGCCATTTGAAACGCTCGCCATGGCGCCGGTTCAGCGCGGCACGGGTCGGGACTTCAGGCAACAAACGCATGGGAGTTAAGGTCGCCAGGGTGAGGAGCCGGCAGTAGCCGGCGATGAATCAGCAGCGACGGGGCCTCACTGGGCGAGCGTGCGCGCGAGAAAGTGCAGCATGTGCTGGTCGGACTGTTCCTTTACCGCATCGTCGCGCCCGACAATGTAGCCCACCTTCAGGCAGCCCTTGAAGAAGTCCCCACTTCCCCAGCGCAGCGCATGGCGTGCCGCGCGCTGCGGGTCGGTGGCGGGCGCGATCATCTGCCGTCCATTTACCGAAGGCAGGCCTTGCGCATCGAACACCATCGTGCACCCGGCGACGTAGGGGAACTGGTTCGGGCCCCGCGGCCGGTCGACCTCCCACGCGTGGCCGGCGGTGGCATACACCACCGTGCCCACCGCCGAACCGGCAGCACGCAGATCGGACTCCACCTTGGCGCAGGCGACCAGATCATTGCTGGCATCCTCACCGCCACGAAGACTCAGCAAGGGCGCGCCGGTGCTGCGCTGGGTGCCGAAATCCTGAAAGCACGGGCCGTAAAAATCGATGTGCGCGGCGAAGGGTGGCAGGTCGGGGGCCAGTTGCTCGCGTACGCGCGCGTCCATCGCCAGCCGCACCGCCATGCCGCCGTAGGAGTAGCCGATCACGCCAATGCGTTGTGCATCGATCGCCGGGTGGCCGGCGAGCGCGCGCAAGGCGCCATAGGCATCGGCGACGATGTCGAACTCGGTGACACCTGAGGTCTTGTCGCGATAGGGCGCCTCGGGTGTGTAACCGCGGGCGCTGTAGTAATCGATCACGATTGCAGCGTAGCCCTGGTCGGCAAATTTTCGACCGTACTCCATCTCACGCCCCGGACTGATGCCGCCGCTGCCCGGCAACAACACCAGCGCCGCGACCGGGTTTGCGGCGCTGGCCGTGGTCGGCAAAAACAACGTGCCCTTGCCGGAGTTGAGCGGCGCCTTCTCGAGCTGAGTCAGCAGCACGTCAAAGTCGAAGGGTGTGCGCGTGTCAAAGCGGATTTCGCCCTGCGTGCTTGCGCTCAGCACTGTGGGCGGCTGGCGCTCGGGCAGGGTGGGTAATGTCGGCGGCTCACTGGGCGCAGTCTGCTGAGCGCTCGCGGGCAGGATGGCACAGCCGAGCACGGCGGCGCACATGAGGGCGAACATGTTGCGGGGACGATTCATGTGCGACTCCGGCAGATTGGCGACGAGGCGACTTGCACGGGTGGCAAGCGCGGGTTCAGCGTGTCGAAGGCAGCCAGGACACGCCGTTGATGTGCGAGCCACCGTCGAGGAAGACGGTGTTGCCGGTCATGTAGGCGCCGCCTGCGCTGCACATGAAGCTGACCATGGCGCCGATGTCCTGCTCGGGATCGCCCATGCGCCCGCTCGGGTTCTGGCGCAGCAGCAGCGCGGCGTTGTCTGGCGAGGCCGTCGCGAAGCGGTCGTAGGCGGGTGTGCGGGCGGCGGGGCAGATGGCGTTGACGGTGATACCGTGCGCCGCCCATTCGCGCGCGGCGCTGCGCGTCAGGCAGCGCAGGGCTTCCTTGCTGACGTTGTAGTCAGCGGAATACATATGCGCATTGACGCCGTTGAGCGAGCACATGTTGATGATGCGGCCAAAACCCTGCGCCTTCATGTGCGGAAAGGCGCGCTGCATCGCCGCCAGCGGGGCATAGAAGCTGCCCTGCAGTGCACGCGCGAAGTGTTCGGCAGGCTTGGTCTCCAGCGCCCCTGGCGGGTTGCCGAGATAGGCGTTGTTGATCAGGATGTGCAGGGCGCCAAAGCGCGCCACGACCTCATCGACCAGGGCCTCGACACTGGCGCTGTCGGCGATGTCGCACTCGATCGCAACTGCGTCACCGCCACGCTGCTGCACCATGGCCGCGGTCTCGGCGGCGGTCTCGGCGTTGATGTCGGCCACCACCACGCGCGCGCCCTGCTGCGCCAGTTGCAGCGCCACGCCGCGGCCTATGCCCTGGCCGGCGCCAGTGACCACCGCGACCTTGCCCTCGAGCAGCGCTGTCGTTGCGGCAGTCATCGACTCAGGCCTCGGCACTGCACTGCTCGCCATAGCGCTGGCAATGGAAATCGCCGTCGCCCAGGCTGGCCTGCAGCACCCGGATACGCTTCAGATAGAGGCCGACGTCGAGCTCGTCGGTCACGCCCATGCCCCCGTGCAGCTGCACCGCTTCGCGGCTGATGCGGTGGGCGGCATCGCCGGCCTTCCACTTCGCCAGGCTGACCAGACGCGCACGCGCGCCGGCGTCGAGCTCGGCATCGTCCATCGCCGCCAGACCCGCCATCACCGCGCTGCGCGCCAGGTGCAGGTGGGTAAAGCACCACGCCGCACGATGCTGCAGCGCCTGGAAGGAGCCGATAGGCACGTCGAACTGCACGCGCGTCTTCAGATAATCCACGGTGGTGTCGAACAAGGCCTGCGTGGCGCCCAGCAGTTCGGCCGCGATGCACGCCCGGCCGCGATCGAGCACCGTATCGAGCACCGCGAAGCCGTCGCCCTCTGCGCCCAGCAAGGCATCGGCGGCAAGCCGCACGTCTTTCAGCACGAGGCAGGCGTGGTTGCGCGAATCGATCGTCTTCATAGTCGTCAGCTGCACGCCAGGCGCGTCGGCGGCGACCAGGAAGAGGCTGATGCCGGCGCGCTCGCCGGCCTTGCCGGCAGTGCGCGCGACGACCACAAAGGCATCGGCGCCGATCCCATCGCTGATGAACAGCTTGCTGCCATTGAGCACGTAGCCCGCACCCTCACGCACTGCGGCGAGCGTGCTGGCCGCAGGATCGTGGCGCGGCTGCTCGTCGACGGCGAGCGCCAGACGCTTGTCACCGCCGATCAGGGCCGGCATCCAGGCCGCCTGCTGCGCGGCACTAGCGGCGAGTTCGATCAGTGAGCCGCCGAGCACGATGCTCGACAACAAGGGCGAGGCCGACAGCTTGCTGCCGATGTGCTCGAACACCGCACCCAGTCCCTTGCAGCCGAATTCCAGCCCACCCAGGGCCTCGGGATAGGGAATGGCGCTCCAGCCCATGTCCACCATTTCGCGCCACAGTGCGCGATCGAAGCCTTCGGCACTACCTTCGTCACGCAGCTTGCGCAGCGCGGCAACCGGGCTCTTCGCCATCAGGAATTCGCTGGCGGTATCGGCCAGCAGGCGCTGCTCTTCGGAATAAACCAGACTCATGGTCGCTGTGTCCTCACTTTGCCTGCTTGCCTTCGGGCAGTTCCAGCACCCGCTTGGCGATCACGTTGAGCTGCACTTCGCTGGACCCGCCGGCGATGGTCTGCGCGAAGCTGCCCAGCCAGGCACGCGCCACGGCCAGTTCCTCGGCTTCGAAGGCGTCGCCTTCCCAGCCCAGGGCACGGTGACCCATGAGGTCGAGCAAGACCTCGAACTTGTCCTTTTCCTGCTCGGAGTGCACCAGCTTCATGATCGACATCACGCCGCTCACGTTCTGGCGCGCACGCATCTCTTCACCCATGCGCTGCGTGGTGAGCTTGTAGGCGTGCTCGTCCATCGCGGTGGCGATGGCGCGCGCGCGCAATCCGGCTTCCGCAAGCGAGCTCGACGCTGCCGGCGGCAGATAGCGCTCAGCCAGCTCAAGCAGATCGAAATGGTTGGGCAGGCTGAATTCGCCGAACTTCGACATCGCCCGACGCTCGTGCTGCAGCAGCGCCTTGGCCAGCGTCCAGCCGCCGTGGAGCGGGCCGATGAGATGGTCCTTGGGCACCTTGACGTTGTCGAAGAACACCTGGCAGAAGGACGACTTGCCACTGATGAGATCGATCGGGCGCGCCTCGATGCCGGGCGAGGCCATGTCCACCACCAGCAGGCTGATGCCTTTTTGCTTGGAGGCGCTGGGGTCGGTGCGCACCAGCATGTACATCCAGTCGGACTTGTCGCCGTAGGAGGTCCAGATCTTGGTGCCGTTGACGAGGAAGTGGTCCCCCGCGTCCACCGCCGAAGCCTTCAGGCTGGCCAGGTCGGAGCCGGCGTTGGGCTCGGAGAAGCCCTGACACCAGCGTATCTCGCCACGCGCCATGGGCGGCAGCAGCGCGCGCTTCTGTTCTTCGGAACCAAACTCGAGCAACACCGGGCCCAGCATCCAGACGCCGAGGTTGATCTGCGGCGGCCGGCAGCGCAGGCGCCGCATCTCGCTCTCCAGCACCGCGTTCTGTTCGGCGCTGAGACCGCCACCGCCGTACTCCACCGGCCAGTCGGGGCAGAACCAGCCCTTGTCGCGCATGCGCTCGAACCACAGGCGCTGGTCCTCGGTCTTGAACTCGACCGTACGCCCGCCCCAGACCAGATCGCCGTCGGGCATGGGGGAACGCATCGACTGCGGACAATTGGCTTCGAGCCAGGCGCGGGTTTCGCGACGAAAGTCTTCGATGGTGCTCATGGTGTGTTCCTGTCGATGAATCAGCGCGAGCGCGGCATGCCGAGACCGAACTGCGCGATCAACTCACGCTGAATCTCGTTGGTGCCGCCGCCGAAGGTGAGCGTGACCGAGGCGCGAACCTCGTATTCGAGCTCGCCCAGCAGCGCCGCAGCGGCCGAACCCTCGCACACCAGACCGCTGGCACCCACCACCTCGAACAGCCTCTTCAGGATCTCCACCGCCGACTCCGAGCCATAGACCTTGGTGGTCGAGGCCAGCGCGACGTCCATCTGACCGCGCTCCAGATCGGCAGCGATGCGGAAGTTGATCAGGCGCATCGCCTCCAGCCGGGCATAGCACTCGGCCAGCAGGCTGCGCACCCAGGGCGCGTCGATCGCGCGCCGACCGTTCTCGTCCTGCGCCTTGGCCCACAGCAGCACGCGACGATAGAGGGCGACGGTCTTGTCCGACCATGAGCCCAGGCCCAGGCGTTCGTGGTTGAGCTGGGCGGTGATGAGCTTCCAGCCGCCGTTGAGCTCGCCCACCAGCATGTCCTTGGGCACCTTGACGTTGTCGTAATAGGTGGCCGCGGTGGGGTTGCTGCAGGTCGGGATGACGGTGTGGGAGAAGCCCTCGGCCTGGGTGTCCAGGATGAGGATGGAGACGCCCTTGTGGCGCGGCAGATTGGGGTCGGTGCGCGCCGCCAGCCAGACGAAGTCGGCGGCCTCGGCACCCGAGGTCCACAGCTTGTTGCCATTGACGACGAAGTGATCACCGTCCAGGCGCGCGCTGGTCTTCAGGGTCGCCAGGTCACTGCCCGCCTCGGGCTCGGAATAACCGATGGCGAACATGATCTCGCCGGCAGCGATGCCGGGCAGGAACTTCTTCTTCTGCAGCTCGGTGCCCGCCTCCATCAGCGCCGGGCCCACCGTGCTGATGGTGACGAAGGGCAGCGGCGCGCCGGCGATGTTGGCCTCCTCGAAGAAGATCAGCTGTTCGGTGGCGGCATAGCCCTGGCCGCCATGTGCCTTGGGCCAGCCCACCGCCAGCCAGCCGTCCGCACCCATCTTGCGGATGGTGTTGCGATACAGATCGCCGCCTTCCTTGCCGCGCAGCGCGCTGCGCAACTCGGGCGTCATCAGGCTCTGGAAATAGTCGCGCACCTTGAGGCGCAGCGCGTGTTGCTCCGGGGTCAGATCAACGAACATCGTCCGCTCTCCTTTGCTCAGGCGACGCCGAGGATGATGCCGCTGGTGGGCACGCCGGTACCGGCGGTCACCAGCACGTTTTCAACATCGGCCACCTGGTTGACTGCGGTACCACGCACCTGCCGCACCGCCTCGGCGACGCCGTTCATGCCGTGGATGTAGGCCTCGCCAAGCTGGCCGCCGTGGGTATTGATCGGCAGCTTGCCGCCACGGGCGTGCTCACCGGAACGGATGAAGTCCTTGGCCTCGCCGCGCTTGCAGAAGCCGAACTCCTCCAGCTGCGGCAGCACGAAGGGGGTGAAGTGGTCGTAGAGCACCGCGGTCTGGAAGGCGTCGGGGCCAAGGCCGGACTGGGCGTAGAGCTCATTGGCCACCACCCCCATCTCGGGCAGGTCGCTGATGCCTTCGCGGTAGAAGGAGGTCATGCTCTGCTGACCTTCGGCGATGCCCTGCGAGCCGGCCTTGATGATCACCGGCTTCTGCTTGAGGTCACGCGCACGCTCGACCGAGGTGATGACCATGGCCACCGCACCGTCGGACTCCTGGCAGCAATCGAGCAGACGCAGCGGCTCGGCGACCCACTTCGAGGCCTGGTGATCCGCCAGCGTGATCGGCTTGCCATAGAAGAAGGCGGCCGGGTTGGTGGCGGCAAAGTCGCGCACGGCAACCGAAACGCGACCGAAGTCCTCGCTGGTGGCGCCGTATTCGTGCATGTAGCGTTGGGCAAACATGCCCACCCAGGCCGCCGGGGTGTGAAAGCCATACGGCATGTACCAGCCGTAGTTCACGTTCTCGAAGATCGGCGTCGAGCCAAAGCCGTAAGTGCCCGAACCGAAGCGGTACCAGGAGCGCTCGTTCATCGCACGGAACACGACCACGGTCTTGGCCACTCCGGTGGCGACCGCCATCGCCGCATGCAGCAGGGGCGCGCACGCGCCACCGCCACCGTGCGGGATCTGCGAGAAGAACTTGACGTTCTTGCAGCCCAGCAGGCGGGCGATCTCGTACTCCGGCACCTTGTCCATGGTATAGGAGGAAAAACCTTCTACTTCGCTCGGGTCGATGCCGGCATCGGCCAGCGCCGACAGGGTGGCTTCCATTGCCAGGCGCAGCTCGGTACGCCCGGAGTTCTTGGAGAACTCGGTCACGCCCAGGCCAGCGATGGCAGCGCGGCCAGAAAGGGACTTATCCGTCATGTTTGTGATCTCCGCGTGTCAGGGCATGACCAGCGTGGCCGAACCGGTCACGTGGCTTCCCATCGAGTTCTTGCCCTTGAGCGCAACTTCAACCGTGCGGCTGGCGGCGTCGGTGCGCACGACCTCACCGCTGAAGGTCATCGTGTCGCCCGGATAATTGGGCGCGCCCAGCTTGATCTTCAGGTCCTTGAAACGCACCGCAGGTCCCGCCCAGTCTTCAACGAAGCGCTGCGCCAGGCCGCTGGTGGTGAGGATGTTCATGAACACGTGCGGCGATCCGAGCTGCTGTGCGGCGTCCTTGTCGTGATGCCCGGGGAAGTAGTCGCGGGTGGCGATCGCTCCCGAGTTGATCAGCAACACGGTGATCGGAATCGCGAGTTCGGGCAGCGCCTCGCCGGGGCGCACGTCGTCAAAGCGCTTGCTGTTCTTCGAGGTCATATTTCCATCCCAGCTTGTCGTTGTTGGCGAGCCAGTCGCCGAGTCGTTCGAGCGTGGCGGCGCTGCCACCGAGGGTGATGCCGAGCGCACGGCTCCAGTACAGGAAGCGGTGGATCGGATAGGTCAGATCGACGCCGATGCCGCCATGCACGTGCTGCGCCTTGTGGCCGACCAGATGGCCACATTCGGCGGCGAGGTACTTGACCGCGAGCGCCTCGGACGGCGAGGGCAGGCCGGCGTCGAGCCGATACACCAGCTGCCACAGGGTCGAGCGCAGCGCCTCGATGGCGATGTGGGCATCGGCCATGCTCATCTGCACCGCCTGGAAGGTGGCGATGGCACGCTCGAACTGGCGACGCTCATTGACGTAGGCCACGGTGCGGCGCACGTGTTCGGTGCTGACGCCGAGCTGCAAGGCCGCCAGCGCGGCAATGGCGCGCTGCTCGAGCCAGGGCAGGGCGGCTTCCGGCAGCACATCGGCCGCAGTCAGCTTGAATGCCTTGAAGCGCACATCGGCCACCCCACCACGGTGGGTGAACACGCCGGCAGTCTTGTCGATGCCGGCAGCGCTCAGATCCACTGCAAGCAGGCGCAACCCGTCGGCGCTCTCGGCCAGCAACAGGGCGTGGCTGGCATCAGCACCCAGGGGCAGGGCACTGACGCTGCCATCGAGCTGCCAGCCCTCGCCTTCGCGGCGCAGCTTCAGGGCAGCGCCCTGGGCGCGCGCCACGGCGTCGAGCGAGACGGTGATGATGTGCTTGCCCTCGGCTGCCGCCGTTGCCAATTCCAGCCCGGCAGCGCCACCGAAGCGCGCCAGCGTTGCCGCGCCGAGTTGATGGCTCCACAAGGGCACGTGCCCCAGGCCACGTCCCTGCGCCTCGAGCACCAGCATGAGGTCGGTCATGCCCAAGCCGCTGCCGCCCGCCTCCTCCGGAATGGCCAGGGCATGCAGGCCGGTTTCAACGCATTTGTCCCACAGCTCGGCCATGAAGGCTTCGTCCGAGGTGTCGAAGGCGCGCAGGCGATCATCGGTGCACAAGTCGGTGAACAGGCTGCCGGCCATCTCGGCGATCGCGCGCTGGTCATCACTGAGTTGAAAGTCCATGCTCGTCTCCTCAGGCCGCCACGGGGCGGAACATCGGCAGGATCAGCTCGCCATCGTCGAAGGACTGGAATTCCACCTGCACGCGCTGGCCGATCTTGATCTGGTCGCGCTTGACCCCGACCAGGCCGGCGATGATGCGCACACCCTCGTCGAGCTCGATGAGACCGACCGGGTTCGGATAATCGAACGGCGGCACTTCGGGGTAGTGCATGACGACAAAGGAATAGACGCTGCCCTTGCCGCTGGCCTGGACCGTGTCCCAGTCGAAGGAGTGGCACTTGATGCACACCGGCGCCGGCGGATGACGCAGGGTGCTGCAGCAGGTGCAGCGCTGGATCATCAGCTTGCCGGCGTTGGCACCTTCCCAGTAGAAGCGGGTGTCATCGCTCATGCCAGGCTTGGGGCGCTTGATCTTGTGCACCGCGGGCGCGCTGTCCTTGTCGTCTGCCTTGGCCGCAGTGGGCACGTTGGCTGCACGGAACTTGAACACGCGGAAGGTGAGCTGACCGACCTTCTCATCGCCTTCAGGCTTTTGCGAGAAGAAGCTCATGATCAGGGTCACGAAAAAACCCGTGCCCAGGGCGGTGGTCTTTTCTTCGCCGATGGCCTCGAGTTTGGTCGTGTAGTAGAGCTTTTCGCCCAGCTTCACGTAGCGCTCGAAGGCAAGGTCGGAGTTCACCGCCACCACCGAGGGCATGCCGTGCGCCTCCATGGTCTTGAGGACTTCGTAGGGATTCTCGTCGGTCGAGCCCGGCGCGTAGTTGTTCGCGTGCAGACCTTCCAGACACCAGGCCTGCAACATCGCCGGGGGGGCGACGATGCCGCCGAATTCGGTCGTGGCGGCGTAGTCGGCGTCGGTGTAGAGCGGGTTGTCTACACCCATCACCTCGCACCACTGCCGGATCATCGGCGCATTGACCTCATCCCAGGCGTAGACGCGACCGTACTCGCGACCCACCTTGGCACGCACTTCGGACATCCATTCCTGTTCAGCCAAGTTCGTCTCCTGCTGTTGTAAGTGGTGCCGTGCTTGCTGCCTGGCACCTGCGGGACCCAGCTGCACACGGGCGACACTCCGCCCATCGCAGCGCTTGAATGCAGTCTAAGAGCAGGTGTGCATACGACACGTCGTCTGAATGGACGATGGACAAGACGGACTTGCGCCGACAGAGGCCAAGCGCCTGCGCGGCCACGAGCGCTGCGGCGGTTATGCGGCCTGGTTCAGGGCTGGCAGCGCCGGGCCGCGCTCAATCCCCCACGCGCAGCGGCGCCACGCTGTTGAGGAGAATGCGAACGAGCTCGGTCTGGCGGCGCACGCCGGTCTTGGAGAAGATCGCACGCAGATGGGCGCGCGCGGTGTTGCGGCGAATGTTGAGCTCCTCCGCCACCTCCTCCAGCGAGGCGCCGTCGGCGAGCTTGAGCGCCAAGGCGGTCTCGGTCGGGGTGAGGTTGAAAAGCTGCCGGATCGCGCCCGCACTGGCCAGGGTGGGGCTGCTCGGGTCGCGCACGTAGAGCACCGCCACCGGCTTGCCGCGATCGCTGGCGTGATCGCCCGGCGGCACCACCTCGGCCACCACGCCCAGGCTGAGCTGACCGGAGGGGCGCGCGATCGACACCGCGTCGACCAGGGCTGGCACCCCCGAAGCGTGATGCGCAAAAGCGCCGCGGATGAGGTTTTGCAGCGCCCGATTGTCGCTGGGGTAAAACGCCTCCAACCCGCCGCTGACGAGCTTGAGCCCGTCCCCGCTCGCCAGCATTTGCGCGGCCATCAGGTTCTGATCGAACACCCGCCCGCGCGCATCGAGCACGATCACACCCACCGACAAGCGCCCGATCGCGCTCGAGAACAGGCCACCGAGCGACTCCTGGCGCTGGCGCTCGTTGTGCATCTGCAAGGCCTGGCGCAGGTGCGGCAGCAACACCTGGCAGCGTGCGCGATCCTGTGCCGAGAACGCGGGCTCCGTCTCCCTGCGCGTGATGCGCAAGGGCAGCCGCCCCGCGCCCGCCGTTGAAATATCCACCAGCATGACGTGAAAGATGTCGTGTGGAACACACCAATGCTGAAAGTAGCTCGAACCGCGCCAGGCGGACACCTCCATCAAGTCAGCGATGGTGTAGACATGATCGGCGAGCAGGTTGGTGACGGGCGTGGCCACCTGGCTCGAGGGCGCGAAGCGCACCACGTCCTCACCCGCGATATTGCCCACCCAGATCAACAGCCCGGCGTCGTCAGCCGTCCCCTCACGCAGGATCAGGGTGAGGAAATTGGCCGCGAACAGGGCCCGCATCTCATGCAGCACCTCAACCCACTTGCGGCTGTCGAGAACGGCAGCATAGAGCAGGCGCAAGATGCGATCGTGATGCGCGAGGTCCATGTCAGCCATCTGAAAAAGGCCCTTGTCGTCATAGACGCTCATCCCGCTCCCCAGCCTGCCAAAGTTTCACTGTGCACACCCCAGGCTTCACCCATCACCACCCTCGCCTCCGATCATCGTGCGCTCCCACAACCGCAGTTTAGTCCCATCAGACGATGTGCCACCCTGGCCCGCAAGGCCAAGATCAACGTGGCATGTGATTTGCACACATACACCCTTGCCGATACCGCCAGGGGAGAGAGCATCGCTCATGCTGGCCTGGAGCACGGCACCATCTTCACCACTGCCGCCGCCCGCCGTTAAAAAAAGCCCTCGCCCGGGCGCTGGCTTTTGCCGCTCGCAGCACCCGCTCGCAGCATCATCAGGCCGCCTCCAGCCCGGCGCGCCGAGGAGTTCATGAATGGAATCATCCACCGCCACGCGCGCACCCTGGGGCGTCTACTCGGCCCTGCTGTTCGGCACCTTCATCACCATCGAGGCCGCGGCCTTTCAGGCCCCGGCGCTGCCCAGCGTCACGCGCCACTTCGGCATCGCAGTCAATATGGCGGCGCTGGTGCTGATCCTGTACTCGCTGGCACTCACCGTGTTCGCGCCCATCATGGGCAGGCTGGGCGACCAGTACGGGCGCAAGAAGGTCATCACCATCGGCATGGTGATATTTTCGGCATCCGAATTTGCCGCCGCCCTGGCACCGAACTTCTGGTTCTTTCTCGGTGCCCGCTTTTTCCAGGGCCTGGGCGCGGCCTGCATCCTGCCCGGTGTGTTTGCCTACGTCACCCACCTGTTCCCGGCGCACAAGCGTGGCACCGCGCTGGGCATCCTGGCGTTCACGATGACCTTCGGCGCGGCCTCGGGCGGCCTGCTCGGCGGCCTGCTCATTGACCGCCTGGGCTGGGAGAGCGTGTACTGGATCAGCGGCGCACTCACCCTGATCGGACTGGTGCCGGTGCGTCTGCTGGTGCCCGAGATCGAACTCGCCAAAACCCGCACGGCGTTCGATTACAAGGGTGCCACGCTGCTGTTCGCGACCATCGCCGCGCTGCTGTCCCTGCCCACCTGGGCGACCAACTTCGGCAAGGAGTCGGTCATCACCTGGGTCATCGTGCTCATCGGCGTGAGCAGCCTGACGCTGCTGTGGCGGCACAGCCGCGGCGTGGCGAATCCGGTGTTCGACGTCAGCATCCTGTCGCGTGGCGACTTCGCCAAGCCCTCGGTCATCTACTGGCTGCACATGATCTTCTCCAGCGGCATCGTGTATTCACTGGCCTTCTTCATCAACACCCGGCCCGGTGGCACGGCGGCGCAGTTCGGCTTCGTCACCCTGTTCCTGTATGGCAGCGGCCTGCTCAGCGCCCCCGTCGCCGGCAAGCTCATCGACCGCATCGACCCACGCCTGGTGTGCATCGTCGCCATGGTGGCCAGCCTGCTCGGCACCGTGCTCTTCCTCAACATCGACGTCAGCACCCCGCTGTGGATGGTGATCGCCGTGGTGTGCGTGATGGGCTTTGGCATCGGCATCAACACCCCATCGATGATGAAGATGGCACTGGCCGCCGTACCGGCCAGCAAGATGGGCGCCGGTAGCGGGCTGTTCAGCATGTTCCGCGACCTCGGCAGCCCGACCGGATCCTCCCTGTCGCTGGCCGTGTTCGGCGCCACGCTGGCCTACCAGACCCAGGCCGTGATCGCACGCCAGACCGAAAGCCTGGGCCTGGACGCGAGCGCACTCGCCACGTTGGCGCGAGCCGCGGGTGGCCGCGTGCGCGAAGTGCCGCAGGAGGTGGCAGATCGACTCAGCGCCAGCGGCCTCAGCGCCGACGCGGTGATGCTGCAAGCGCATAGCGAAGGCCTGAACGCCGCGCTCAGCAATGTTGGTTACCTGTTGCTGGCGCTGATCGTCGGCGCGCTGGTCCTGAGCCTGCGCCTGGTCAAGAGCACGGCGCAAAAGAGCGCGGACAGCCTGGCCACCGACGGCGGCCGCGCGCAATAGGCCATCGGTCCGCGGGCCAACTGTGCGCACTACAGCACAATCAAGAACGGCGGCCCTTGCGCTGAGGGCCGCCGTTCTTTCGGACACTGGCGCTAAACGCGCCGCTTGTGGGCCAGGGCCTGCACGCGCCTAGTCCTGCGTGTTCGCCGCGGCCAGAAAGGCCGGGCGCTCTCCGCCGCCGTGCAGCAGCAGGTTGGTGCCGGCAAAGTAGGCCGCCAGCGGCGAACCGGCATACACACAGGCGTTGGCGATGTCTTCGGGCGTGGCCATGCGGCCAGCGGGAATGGTGGCACCGACCGCGGCGATGCCGGCCTCGTCACCGTAGTGCAGATGGGCCTGCTCGGTCTGCACCAGGCCGGGGCTGACCGCGAGCACGCGCACTTTCGGCCCCCACTCGACCGCGAGCGAGGACGCCAGCGACAGCACCCCGGCCTTGGCCGCGCCATAGGCCGCCGTGCCCGGCGAGGGACGCGAGGCGGCGACGCTGCCGATGAAGATGATGACGCCCCCCTCGGCCTGCTCCTGCATGATGAGGTTGGCCTGCTGGGCGACGTTGAGCGGCGCGATCAGGTTGAGGCGCAGGATGCCTTCGTGAAAGCGCGGCGAGGCCTTGTCG
The DNA here is from genome assembly GCF_000443165.1 of Thauera terpenica 58Eu. Taxonomy (GTDB): domain Bacteria; phylum Pseudomonadota; class Gammaproteobacteria; order Burkholderiales; family Rhodocyclaceae; genus Thauera; species Thauera terpenica. The sequence goes on from NZ_ATJV01000070.1 coordinate 198,502, forward strand.
GCAAGCGCGAAGGGTGCGCCGCCGGCATTATTGACCAGCACGTCGAGCCGGCCATGACGCTCGCGAATGGCGGCAAACAAGGCCTGCAGGGATTCGATGTCGCGCACGTCGGCAGCGACAAACTCGGCGGCGGCGCCGTTCACCTCGGGCAAGGCCTCGGGCGCGCTGCGTCCGCACACCACCACTGTCGCCCCTGCGGCAAGAAAACCCTGCGCGATGCCGGCGCCAATACCCTTGGTGCCGCCGGTCACGAGCACGACCTTGCCGCGGTAATCGAGTCCCTGCGCAGGCCCCGTTGCGGGCGCGCTCGCCACCCCAGATTGATTCGTCATCCCTGTCTCCATGACCTGTTTTTTCACCCACCAGTCTAGGCATTGAGGCTTCGCCCTTCTTCGTCTGAACGGACGATGAGTGGCAAGGACCATCACCGAATAATGCACAGCATCTCCACACCCCGTCTGCGCCCGGCGCGACCGCGAACTCATGTCCACACCGAACGCCTCCGCCGACGCCTCGCCGCTGCTGCTCGATCGCCTCGAAGGCGGCGTCGCGCTGCTCACGCTGAATCGCCCTCAGGCCACCAACGCCTTGTCGCTGGAGCTGCAGGCGTTGCTCTCGCAGCGCTTCACCGAACTCGCCGACGACGACAGCGTGCGCTGCATCGTGCTCACCGGCGGCGAGAAGGTGTTCGCCGCCGGTGGCGATATCACCAGCATGGCCGGGGTGGGCGCAATCGAGGTCTTCCAGCGCCACACCGAGCGCGTATGGGGGCCGATCCAGCACTGCCCCAAGCCGGTGATCGCGGCGGTGTGCGGCTATGCCTATGGCGGCGGTTGCGAGCTGGCGATGCTGGCCGACATCATCGTCGCCGGCGAGGGTGCACGCTTTTGCCAGCCCGAAATCCGCATCGGCATCATGCCCGGCATCGGTGGCACCCAGCGCCTGGTACGTGCAGTGGGCAAGGTTAAGGCGATGCGCATGGCGCTCACCGGCAAGCCGATCAGCGCGCATGAGGCCTGGGTCGCCGGTCTGGTGAGCGACCTGGTCGCCGACGATCAGGTGCTGCCGACCGCCATCGAGCTCGCACGCATGGTCGCCGCCATGCCGCCGCTGGCGACCGAACAGATCAAGGAGTGCATCCTGCTCGGCATGGACGCGCCGCTGGAGTCGGCGCTGGCGATGGAGCGCCGCGCCAACGCGCTGCTGTTTGCCTCACACGACCAGAAGGAAGGCATGCAGGCCTTCCTCGAAAAGCGGCCGCCGAAGTTCGAGGGCCGCTGAGCCTGGACACAAAGGGGTCAGCGCGAGCATGTGCTGACGCGCCAAGGCCCGGCGCCTGCTTCAGTCCGCCGCGCGCACCTGGTTGGGCGCGAGCTCATTGGGCAGGTTGAGCACGCACATGGTGCCGGCGGGGTGGTAGATGTAGGGAATGCAGCGGTTGCAGTTGGTACAGCCCGAGGCCTTGAGCTCGCCGCTCCTGAACTTGTTCACCAGTTGCGGATCGTGGATCAGGGGTCGCGCCATCACCACCGCATCGAAGCCGTCGGCCATCGCCTGTTCGGCGTTGGCGAGCGAGCGCGCACCGCCCAGGTAGCCCAGGGGCACATCGACCGCAGCGCGGATCTTGCGCGAATACTCAAGGAAGTACATCTCGCGGAAGGTGACCTCGGGCGTGCGGAACTGGGAGGCCTTCATCATCAGCCCGGTCATGAAGCTGCCCTTGAGCACTTTCTTCATCTCCTCCATGTCCATGTTGCTGCCGAACATGAACCAGCCGGATTCGATGTTGCGTCCACCGGACAGCACCAGCAGATCGGCGCCGGCTTGTTGCAGCATGCGCGCGGTGACGATGGCGTCGTCGGCGGTGGCACCGCCAGGCACGCCGTCAGCGACGTTGATCTTGGCCAGCACCGCCATCTCGCGGCCCACCGCCTCCTTGACCCGGCGCAGCACCTCGGCCGGGAAGCGCGCGCGGTCCTCGGCGCAGCCACCGAATTCATCCCTGCGCTTGTTGGACAGGGGCGAGATGAACTGATTGAGCAGGTAGCCGTGACCCATGTGGATCTCGACCGCGTCGAAACCGGCTTCACGGCACAGCTTCGCGGCATCGACGAACTGCTGCGCGACCAGGTCCATGTCGGCCCGATTCATCGCGCGCTGGAAGAAGTTGCCGCGCATCACGCCAGCCTTGTTGATGCCGCTGCTCGCACTCATGGTGGGGCCGTCCACCTTCACCGAGGTGACGAAGGAGCCGCCGTGGGTGATCTGGTAGGAGATGGCGCCACCTTCGGCATGCACCGCATCGGCCAGCGCCTTGAGGTCGGGGAGGATCTCCGGGCGCATCCACACCTGATTGGGTAGGGTGCGCCCGACCTTGCTCACCGCGCCGTAAGCCACGGTGGTGAGGCCGACGCCGCCGGCCGCCATGGCGCGGTGGTGCTGAACCAGCGCCTTCGTGGGCGCGCCCTTCATCACCATGCCTTCGTTGGCGCCGGCGCGGATGAAGCGGTTGCGCAGCGTGATCGGCCCCAGCTGGAACGGGGCAAAAAGATCCTTGGGTTCGCTCATGAGGGTCTCGGTGGAGTCGGAGGTTAAGCCGGTGCGCTCGGTACGATCACGCAGGAACACGTACCAGGGCTCGCAATTCGATCTTTGCGACCTTGTTCGAGGCATTCACCGGCAGCGCGTCGAAGAAACGCACATAGCGCGGCACCTTGTAGTTGGCCATGCGCTCGCGCGACCAGGCGATGAGGCCGGCCTCGTCCAGTGCGTGACCCGGGCGCAACACCACGCACGCACAGCCGACTTCGCCCATGCGCTCATCGGGCACGCCGATCACCGCCACCTGGGCAATCGCCGGATGCGGGCTGAGCCCGGCTTCGATCTCGGCCGGATAGCAGTTGAAGCCACCGACGATGAACATGTCCTTGAGGCGATCGGTGATGCGCAGATAGCCACGCTCATCGAGCGTGCCCACATCACCCGTGTGCAGCCAGCCGTCGGCGTCTATGGCTTCGGCGGTGGCCTTGGCGTCTTCGAAGTAGCCCTTCATGACGTGGAAGCCACGCAGGCAGATCTCGCCCGCCTCGCCCGCCGCCAGGGGCTGGTTGTCGGCGTCGACGATGCGCACCTCGGTACCGGGGATGGCATGACCGCTGGTCAGCGCCACGGTCTCGGCGTCGTCGTCGGCCTCGCAGATGGTGGCCAGGCCGCCGCACTCGGTCAGCCCGTAGGCGGTGAGCACGACTTCCAGGCCCAGCTCCTTGCGCATGCGCTCGATCAGCACGGGCGGAATCGTCGACGCGCCGGTGACGGCGATGCGCAGGGTGGACAAGTCGGTGGTGGCCAGCTTGGGGTGGGCAAGCATGGTCAGGTAGAGCGTGGGCGGGCCGGGCAGCACGCTGATGCGATCGGCCTCGATGCGCCCGAACACCGCCTCGGCATCGAACACCGGGTGCGGCAGCACGGTGGCGCCAGCGATGAGGCAGGTGACCCAGCCGGCCTTGTAGCCGAAGGTGTGGAAGAAGGGGTTGACGATGAGGTAGCGGTCGCCGGCAGTGATGCCGGTGATCTTGACGTATTCGACGAAGGACTGGATCACCTGGCGGTGAGCGCTCATCACGCCCTTGGGGCGGCCGGTGGTGCCGGAGGTGAACATCAGGTCCGAAGTGTCGTCGGGCTTGACCGCCGCGGCGCGCACGCGCGCCTCGGCTTCGGTGACGCCGGCGCCTGAAGCCAGGAAATCGGCCCAGGAAATATCCGCATGCACGCCGCTGGCGCCAATGGCGACCACCTTCTCCAGGTTTGCCGGGCGGCAGTCGGCCAGCATCGCCGGATAGTCGGTGCCGAGGAAGTCATCAACCACGAACAACACCCGGCTGCCACTGCGCTCGAGGATGTCAGCCGCTTCCAGGCCCTTCATGCGGGTGTTGATCGGCACCATCACCGCGCCAGCACAATGGATGCCCAGTGCGGCAAGCAACCACTCGGCGCGGTTGGGCGCCCAGATGGCGATGCGGTCGCCGGCGGCGATGCCGTGCGCGATCAACGCGCGGCTGACTTCGAAGGCGCGCGCCGGCAGATCAGCGTAATCGACGACGATGTCGCCGTCCTCGACAAAGACACGTCCGGCATGGCGCTGTGCGGCCTCGAGGACGAGAGCGGGCAGGGTGCGGGCGAGGGGCGGGACGAACTGTTCGGTCATGTTGGCTCCGGAAAGAGGCTGCAGGCTCAGATGCTCATGACGAACTGGCCGCTATCGACGCGCAGTTCGATGCCGTTGACGGCGCGCGAGGCGTCGTCGGCGAGAAAGAGGATGGCGGCGGCGACGTCTGTGGGCAGGCAGGCGCGGTTCATCGGGTCGCCGTCGATGGTGATGCGCGCCGGATCGAGGCCCTTGGGGTAGGAGCCGGCGGTCATCGGCGTCATCACGCCGTCGGGGTGGATGGAGTTGCAGCGGATGCGGTACTTGGCGCGCCGGCAATGCGCGGCCACCGCGCGCGTGAGCCCGGCAATGGCCGCCTTGGAGGCACCGTAGGCGGCGTAGTCGTCCTTGGCGGCAATACCGGCGATGGACGACATGTTGATGATCGAGCCGCCACCGCCGCTTTCCTTGATCAGGGCCAGACCTGCCTTGCAGCCCAGGAAGACGCTGTCGGCATTGACCCGCATCAGGCGCTGCCAGTCGTCCAGGGTGGCATCCTCGATCGAGCCCTTGATCAGGATGCCGGCGTTGTTCACGAGGATGTCGAGGCGGCCGAAGCGCTCGCGCAGCATCGCCATCACGGCGTCCCAGTCCGCAGCCGAAGCCGCATCCTGGCGCATGAACACGGCCTTGTCGCCAAGACTGGCGGCCAGCGCCTCGCCGGCCTCGACGTTGAGGTCGGTGAACACGACCTGCGCGCCTTCCTTCACCATCAGTTCGACGGTGGCGCGTCCAACGCCGCTCGCGCCGCCGGTGATGAGCGCGATCTTGCCTTCCACTCGTCCTGCCATAGTCCCTGTCTCCTGCTTGTTTTTTACGTGTTGTCGGCGATGTGGTGGGCTGCGATATAACCGAAGGTCATCGCCGGGCCGATGGTGGCACCGGCGCCGGGATAGGCGATGCCCATCACCGAAGCCGAGGTGTTGCCGATCGCATACAAGCCCTCGATCGGCGAGCCATCAGGGCGCACCACGCGGGCGTGGGCGTCGGTGAGCAGACCGCCTTTGGTGCCGATGTCGCCCGCATCCATGCGCATGGCGTAAAACGGACCTTTCTGGATCGGTGCCAGGCAAGGGTTGGGCTTGACGTTGACGTCACCGTAGTAACGGTCGAAAACGTTGCCGCCGCGACCGAAGTCCTTGTCCTCACCGGTGCGTGCGTACTCATTGACCGTCTTCACCGTGGTGGCGAGGCCGGCGGGATCGACGTCGATCTGGCGTGCCAGCTCTTCGAGCGTGTCAGCCTTCCAGTACACCGAATTGCGCCACTCCTTGCGCAGGCGGCTGTCGGGCATGATCTGACCCGGCATCAAGGGGCCCATGGCATAGTTGAAGCGGAAATGGGCATCGAAGATGCACCACGCGGGCACGTTCTTGCCACCGGTGGCCTCGCGGTCCTTGTACATCGCGTCGCCGAACTCGAGATAACCCTGAGCCTCGTTGCAGAAGCGCTTGCCCAGCCCATTGACCACGATCGAGCCGGGGAAGGCGCGCTCGGCAAAGATGCCGCGCGGCTTCTCTTCGCCCACCACCGGGATGGTCGGCGACCACCACGCCCATTCGAGCAGATCGGTGGCGGCGCCGGCGGCCATGCCGGCCTCGAGCGCGGCGCCGGTGTTGTTGCCCGGCGGCGTCGCACTCCACGAGGTCTTGGTCGGCTGCGGCAGGTACTTCTCGCGCAGCGTCTGATTCTGCTCGAAACCGCCGGCACCGATGATCACGCCGCGGCGCGCATTGAGCGTCAGCTCACGGCCTTTGCTCACGACCTTGATGCCGGTGACGCGGCCATTGTCGAGCACCAGATCGCGAAAATCGGTGTTCAGCCACAGTGGCACCTTGCGGTCCAGCAAGGAGGCGCGCAGCGCGCACACCAGCGAATTGCCGAGGCCGGCGCGGCGATCGAACTTGCTCTTGCGCCGCCACTTGAAGTCGAGCTTGTAGCGCAACATCATCCACAGGATCTTGAAACGCCAGCCGCTCTCGCGCGCCATGGCGATGTGCGCATCGCGTGCGGTCCACGAGATCTTGCCCATGAGCAAGGTGGAGGGCGAGGGGCGACGCAGGTTCTCGAGCTCGTCGCCGAGCACGCTGGTGTCGAACAGCTCGGGGTCGAGCGAGCGCCCACCGGGCAGGGAGCCCGGCACATGCTGGTAATAATCGGGGTACTTCTCGGCCACGGCGTAGCGCACGCGCGACTTGTCTTCCAGGTACTTGATCATCGCCGGAGCGTGATCAAGGTAGGCGCGCACCTTGGTCTCGTCAGCGCGCCCACCGCCCGCAGTCATGATGTACTGCAGCGCCTTGTCGTAGCTGTCCTTGCCACCTTTGGCGGCAAAGTAGTGGTTGTTCGGAATCCAGATGCCGCCACCCGAAATGGCGGAGGTCCCGCCGAACTTGTCGCTTTTCTCGACCACCAGCACTGAAAGCCCACGATCGGCGGCAATCGCCGCCGAAGTCATCGCGCCCGCACCCGAGCCGACGACGATGACGTCCCAGTCCGTCTGTGACTGATCATGCACGCTCACGCTCTACCCCTGATCTTGTTTGGATACGTGGAATAGTCGCTGCAAGCCTGCGGGCGTTCATCGTCAATGCGGACTATGCGCCCGGGCTCGACTCGAGAGCTGTCAACATCGTTCAATCGAAGGATGCGCCATCCCATCCGCTTGACCACGATCAAGCGCACGAGAGACAACATGGAAACGACAATGACCACCACCCAGACCCCTGACACAGCGCCGCATCAGACCGAGGGCGCGACCCGGCCCTACTCCCTCGCCCGCCCCTGCCATGCCGACGACGTCCCGCACTGGGACATCGAAACCGACGTGGCGGTGATCGGCTTTGGCGCCGCCGGCAGCTGCGCCGCGATCGAGGCGCGCGCGGCGGGCGCACAGGTTCATGTGTTCGAGGTCGCGGCAGCACCCGGCGGCAGCGCGTCGTGGTCGGGTGGCGAGGTCTATGTCGGTGGCAGCGGGGGCACCCGGGTGCAGAAGGCACATGGCTTCGAGGACAGCACCGAGGACTTCTACACCTACCTGATGATGGCCGGCGGCCCCGGCGCAGACGCCGAGCGCGTACGCCTGTATGCCGACCACGCGGTCGCTCATTACGACTGGCTCGAGGCTCAGGGCGTGCCCTTCAAGGGCACTTACCTGCCGGGCAAGTGGCTGGAGCCCCTCACCGACGACACCTTGCTGTGGTCGGGCAGCGAGCAGGCCTGGCCCTTCAGCGCGCAGGCCAAGCCGGCGCCACGCGGCCATACGGCCCAGTTCAAGGGCTGGGGCGGCGGCAAGATGCTGATGGAGAAGCTGTGCGCTCGGGCACAAGCACTCGGCGCCGTCGTGCACTGCAACAGCCGGGCCATCAGCCTGATCGTGGACCGCGAGCGCGCCATTGTCGGCGTGGTGGTGCGCATCGAGGGCAAGGAGCAGTTCGTGCGCGCACGCAAGGGCGTCATCCTGTGTGCTGGCGGCTTCATCGTGAACCGCGAAATGGTGGAACGCTTCGCCCCGGGCGCGCTCCACGCGCAGGTGGTCTCGGGCGGCAACGACGACGGCTCGGGCATCCGCATGGGCATCGGCGCTGGCGGCGCCACCATCCACATGGACCAGTTCTTCGCCACCCTGCCCTTCTTCCCGCCCGAGTCCCTGGTGAAAGGCATTTTCATCAATGCGCGCGGCGAGCGCATCATCAACGAAGACGCTTACCACGGCCGCGTCGCGCACTATGTGCTGCGCCAACCCGAGGGCAAGGCCTGGCTGCTGGTCGACAACGAGATCTTCGGGCGGCCCATGATCCAGCCCGACATCAAGGTCGCCGCCGTGGGCGAGACCTGGGAAGAGGTCGAAAAAGAGCTCGGCCTGCCGGAGGGCAGCCTGGTGCACACGGTGAGCGAATTCAACCGCCATGCAGCCGAAGGACAGGACCCGCTGTTCCACAAGGCGGCGAACTGGCTGCGTCCGCTCACCGAGGCGCCCTTCGCCGCGCTCAGTTACTGTCGCGGCGACCTCAACGCGCACGCCTTCACCATGGGCGGCCTGCACACCCGCCCCAGCGGCGAAGTGCTGGATGCAGACGGCCAGCCCATCCCCGGCCTGTTCGCGGCCGGGCGCACCACCTGCGGTCTGCCGCGCTGGGGCGAGGGCTACAGCTCTGGGCTGTCGATCGGTGACTCGACCTTCTTCGGTCGCCAGGCCGGACTGAAGGCCGCACAGAGCTGACAACACGCGCAAAAATGGAAACGCCGCCTCGCTCATTCAGCGCGGCGGCGTTTTTTACGTCGCTTGATTCAGCTCCAGGCGTGCCGGCTGCAGGCAGCCGGCCACCACCATCAAGGCGTGACCTGAGACTCCATCATCGCCAGGAACTGATCCGTATAGGGCGGCAACAGCCCCCATTCACGGCGCGGATCGTAGGCCGGTGCCTTGAACACCGTGCGCAGGTGGCTGAACTCGATGAAGCCTTCGCGGCCATGGTAGTGGCCCATGCCGGAGTCGCCGATGCCGCCGAAGGGGGCGTCTTCCATCCCGGCGTGGAACATCACCTCGTTGATGCAGACCCCGCCCGACAAGGTGTGCTCGAGCACACGCTGCTGCTCGGCCGGGTCCTCGCCAAAGTAGTACAGCGCCAGCGGACGCGCACGGGTGTTGATGTCGGCGATCACTTCGTCGATTTCGGCGTAGGTGCTGACCACCACCGCCGGGCCAAAAATCTCTTCCCGCATGATGAGCGTGTCACTGGGCGGGTCGATGACGATGCGCAGCGGACGACGACGCTCGCCGGCATCGCGGGCGGTCTCGGCGGGGGCGCACTCGACACGCGCGCCTGCAGCAGCAGCTTCACTGACGTAGGACTCGACGCGCTCGAGATGCCTGGCATTGATCACCGCGACCATGTCCGGATTGCCCGACACTTCGGGGAAGAGCTCGGCGAAGCTGCGCTTGAGGGCGGTAACGAAGTCCTCAAGCTGTTCGCGCGCCACATAGACCACGTCCGGGTTCACGCACAGCTGGCCGGCGTTGGTGGCCTTGGCGACCGCAATACGATAGGCGGCGGTGGCCAGGTCGGCACTGCGCGCGACCACGGTGGGCGACTTGCCTCCCAGTTCGAGCGTCACCGGCACCAGGTTGCGCGCGGCGTTGCGCATCACCGCCTTGCCCACGGCCGTACTGCCGGTAAACACCAGGTGATCGAAGGCCTGCGCGCTGAAAGCCTCGCCCATGTCCGGCCCGCCGGTGACGACGCCGACCTCGAGCGGGTCGAACATGTCCTTGACGGCATCGGCCACCACGCTCGCGGTTTGCGCCACCACCTCGGACGGCTTGAGGATGGCGCGGTTGCCGGCGCCCAGGGCGCTGGCGAGCGGGGAGAAGAGCGTAAACAGCGGCGCATTCCAGGTGCCGATGATGCCCACCGTGCCCTTGGGCTGGTACATCACCCAGGCCTCGGCACCGAATTGGTCGTAAGGCGGGAAGGGCGTGCGCGCATCGCTCGGCATCCAGGCCTCGAAATGATCGCGGGCGTACTTCAGCGAAGTCAGCGAGCCGAGCACGTCGTTCATCAAGGAATAACCCTTGGGGCGGCCACCGAAGTCAGCATCCATCGCCTCCACCAGGGGCTTGTGGTATTTCACCAGCAAGTCGATCGCGGTCTGGATGCGACGGCGGCGAGTGGCCGCATCAACGGCACCCGCGCTGCGGAACGCAGCCTGCTGCAGCGCCAGCATCCGGGCCAGGGCTTCGACGGAGTCATGTGGTGTGCTCATCGTGTCTCTTCCATCCATTTTGTCAGGGGGCGTTTGAGGAAAGCCGCTACCATCAACTGAGACGGAAACGACCGGAAAGCTCATCCAGGGTGCGCGCCAGGGCATCAAGACCGGCTGCGGAATCGGCGCTGCGACTGGCGCTCGCCGAAAGGTCGGCCGTGCCACTCGAGACGGTGTCGATGCGCTGCAGGATTTCGCGTGTGGAGGCCGCCTGCGCCTTGATCAATTCGCTGATGTTGCCCACCGCAGCAAAGACCTCGTTGGTGCCGACGCGGATACCTTCCACCGACTGACCGGCTTCGCGCGACAGGGCGGCCCCGCTCGCCACCCGCTCCACAACCTGCTTCATGCCGCCTGAAACGCTGCGGGTCTGGACCTGGATGTCGGCAATGGTGGAGGTGATCTCTGCGGTCGATGCCGAGGTGCGCTCGGCGAGCTTGCGCACTTCATCGGCAACCACGGCGAAACCTCGCCCCTGTTCGCCGGCACGGGCGGCTTCGATCGCGGCATTGAGCGCGAGCAGATTGGTCTGCTCCGCCACCTCACGAATCACCTGCACCACCCCGCTGATGCGATGCGACAACTCGTCCAGCCCGTTGACCTGAGCGGCGGTCGTATCCACCACTTCCGATACCCGGTGCATCTCTTCGGCCATGCGACGGATGAATTTCTGACTGTCCTCGGTGCGGGCGAAGGAGCTCTGGGTGGTCTGCAGCGAGGCGCTGGCATGGGCCTCGACCTGATCGATCGAGCGCACCAGTCCCGCCGCAGCATCGGACATGCGCGCCAGCGCCTCTTGCTGCGAGCTCGCGTGCTCGGATGCCGAACTCGCCATGCCCGACAGCTGACGCGCCTGCACACCCAATTGCTCGACCTCGCGGCGCAGGTGATCGATCAGCACATGCAGCTTGTCGCGCATTTCGCCAATATCACCGAGCAACACGCCAAATTCATCATTGCCGAGATTGGGCACCTCAACCGACAGATCGCCCTTGGCAATCGCGCGTGCCACTGAGGATGCCACCCCGAAGGCGAGGCGCAGGCGGCGCAGGGTGGTGAAGGCCAGCAGTGCGCCCAGGATCAGGCCGAGGGCGGAAAGCGCGAGATAGGCCATCACCGTGAGCCGGTAACGCGCCTGCGCCGCCTCGTAGCTGTCAGCGGTGAGCCTGGCCTGGTGCGCATGGAGCGCGGCGAGGGCCTCCTCCGCCGCTTCGCCGGCCGGCTCGCCCCCCTGTACGAATGCGCTCATGTAGGTGAGACGAAAGGCCCCGGTGCGCAGCGAGGCGAGGACGTCGTCGACGAGGTAGATCCATTCGTCGTAGCGCGCGATGAAGGTCTCGAACAGCGCCTGCTCCTCGGGGTCGCTGATGTGCGCCCTTTGGGTCTCGATGAGGGCGCGGACCTCCTCGGTGTTGCGGTCGATGAGGTCAAGGTAATGCGAGAGCGGGCGCTCATGGGCAGAGGCCAGGCCACCCTCGGGATCAAGCTGGAAGGCAAGCAGGATCAGGCGACGATTGTTCAGCAGTCGCGTCTGGATGGCCTCGAAACGGGAGAGCGCGACCAGGCTTTCTTCATGCACCTCGCGTAGTGCCTCCTTGGCCTGAAACATGCCAAACCAGCCAAAGCCAACGGCTGCGAAAAAAAGCGTGCCGGCCACAAGAGCCCAAATCAGCAAACGTTGAACGAGAGTGAGTTGACGCATGGGACATGCTTCCTTGGGCGTGGACTTGCACCATAACAACCGCACCGCCCGCCACCATCGTCCGAATGGACGAAACACCGCCCCCTGCATATACGCTAGTCCGTTGGGACGATGACCCTGTTCTGGCCGGATTCCATACTCATTTCCATTCTTTTCCCCCGCCTTGCGAGACACGACATGACGACGCAAAAGGGTTTCGATCCCCACGCCTTCCGCGCTGCACTTGGCACTTTCACGACTGGCGTCACCATCATCACCACCCGCGCTGCGGATGGCGAAATGGTCGGCATCACCGCCAACAGCTTCAATTCGGTCTCGCTCAATCCTCCGATGGTGCTGTGGAGCCTGGCCAAGAATGCACGCAGCCTTGCAATCTTCTCCAACGCCAAGCACTGGAACGTGCACGTGTTGTCGGTTGACCAGGAGGAGCTGTCGGGCCGCTTCGCCCGCCAGGGAGAGGACAAATTTGCCGGTCTCGAGCTCGACGAGGGCATCAGCAAGGCGCCGCTGCTCAAGCAGTGCACCGCACGCTTCCAGTGTCGCACCGCCTTCAGCTACGACGGTGGCGACCACGTCATCTTCGTCGGCGAAGTGCTGGCCTACGACCACAGCGACCTCCCGCCGCTGGCGTTTCAGAGCGGCCAATACGCACTCACCGCTCGCAAGCCGCGCGAGGAGCTGCGTCTGGGCGCAACGCCGCCGCCCGAATGCAACTACACCGAGGACTTGCTCGGCTACCTGCTCGGACGCGCGCACTATCAGATGCTGCACGCGCTGGGCCAGCTGCTCAACACCCAGGCCCTGGACGAGCGCTCCTTCTTCATCCTGTCGGTGCTGTCCATCCGCGATCGCTTGAGCCTGGAAGAGCTCAACGCCTTCATCGCCTATACCGGCATGGTGGCCAGCGAGGAGTCGATGGCGGCACTCGAGGCCAGCCAGCTGGTGGCGACCGAGAGCGAGGACGGCGTGGTGCGCTACGTCATGACGGCCGACGGCCGCGAGGCCTCGCTGCGCCAGATCGCGCTGGCCAAGGCGGTCGAGGAAGACATGGCGGACAAGCTGGGGGCCGGCGACGCGATGGCACTGAAGCTGCTGCTCAAGCGCCTGATCGCAAGCAGCGACCCCGGCATGCCTGATCTGTGGTCAGCGCGCTGAGCGCGCCTGCCACACCACCAGCTATCGACACCGAACCAACAACAGGACACCCCATGAGCATCATTGAACGCTTCCGCCTGGACAACCAGGTTGCCATCGTCACCGGTGGCGGTCGCGGCATCGGCCGTGCCATCGCCCTGGCCTACGCCGAAGCCGGCGCCGACGTGGTGTGTGCCGCACGCACGCTGGCCGACGTCGAGGCGGTGGCGGCAGAAATCCGCGCCATGGGTCGGCGCGCTTTGGCCCTCAGCTGCGACGTCACCGACCTGGCGCAGCTGGCCGCGGTGGTCGACGCCACGATGAAGGAATTCGGCCGCGTCACGCATCTGGTGAACAATGCCGGCGGCTCGGGACCGAACGACCCGCTGAAGATGCCCACCGCCAAGTTCGAGGAGGTGTTCCGCTTCAATGTGAGCTCGGCCTATGAGCTCACCCGTTTGTGCGTGCCGCACATGCGGGCGGCAGGCGGTGGCAACATCGTGAACATCAGCTCGGGTGCGGCGCGCTACGCCCAGCCCTATTTCAGCGCCTACGGCACGGCGAAGGCCGCGCTCAGCCACCTCACCCGCTTGCTCGCGCATGATTTCGCACCCGAGGTTCGCGTCAATGCCATCGCCCCCGGGCCGATCATGACCGCCGCCCTGGACCGTGCGCTGCCCGCGAACATGCGTGAAGGCATGATCAAGAACACCCCGCTCAAGTGCCTGGGCGTGGTCGAGGACATCTCTGCTGCCGCGCTCTATCTCGCCAGCCCCGCATCGGGCTGGGTCACGGGCAAGATCCTCGAAGTCGACGGCGGCGCCGAGTCGAGCGTCTGGCCGGGCTGAACGCCCTCGTCACGCCACTTCACGCCACGCTTCGCCGCAAACCCCTTCACCGCTGGACCCCGCTCCATGGAAGACACCCAGATCCGTCGCCTCGGCGACGAGCTCTACGACGCCCTGCGTCAGCGCCGCACGCTCGCACCGCTCACCGACCGTCACCCCGAACTCAGCATCGACGACGCCTACCATATCTCGCTGCACATGTTGTCGCGGCGCGAGGCCGATGGCGAGAAGGTGGTAGGCAAGAAGATCGGTGTCACCAGCAAGCCGGTGCAGGACATGCTCAATGTGCACCAGCCCGACTTCGGCTTCCTCACCGACACCATGCACTACCCCGACGGCGCCACCATTTCGCTGTCCAAGGCCGGTCTCATGCAGCCGCGTGCCGAAGGCGAGATCGCCTTCATGCTCAAGACCGACCTGCAGGGCCCGGGGGTGACCAGGGACGACGTGCTGACCGCAACCGCCTGGGTGGCGCCCTGCTTCGAGATCGTGGACTCGCGCATCGATGACTGGAAGATCAGGATCCAGGACACCGTGGCCGACAACGCCTCATGCGGCGTATTCGTCATCGGCGCACAGCATACCGACCCGGCGGGCCTGGACCTGGCCGCGGTGCGCATGCGCATGACGCGCAACGGCGAGGCCGCCGGCGAAGGCCTGGGCTCGGCGGTACAAGGCCATCCGGCCGAGGCGGTGGCGTGGCTGGCGAACACGCTGGGCGCCTTCGGCATCCCGTTTCGCGCCGGCGAGCTGATCCTGTCCGGGTCGCTGGCACCCCTGGTTCCGGCCCGCGCGGGCGATCGCTTCGAGATGGAAATCGAAGGTCTGGGCAGCTGCTCGATCGCCTTTTCCTGATTTGTGCGCTTTGCAGGTGGGCGGCCGCACTTTCCTCCCTCTTCCCGTACTGCCGCACATCCTGCAAACCCTGAAATAAACACCCCTGGTAGCAAGGCGGGCCACGTGTTGCCGTCTGCTGGAGAACTGAAGCCATGAGCAAGAAAATCAAGTGCGCCCTCATCGGTCCGGGCAACATCGGCACCGACCTGCTGTACAAACTCAAGCGCAGCCCGGTGCTGGAGCCGGTGTGGATGGTGGGCATCGACGCCACTTCCGAAGGCCTGGCGCGGGCGCGCGAGATGGGCCTCAAGACCACCGCCGACGGTGTCGATGGGCTGCTGGCGCACGTGCTGGCCGATGGTGTGCAGATCGCCTTCGACGCCACCAGCGCCTATGTGCACGCGGAGAACAGCCGCAAGCTCAATGAGCTGGGCGTGCTCATGATCGACCTCACTCCGGCTGCGGTCGGCCCCTTCTGCGTGCCGCCGGTCAATCTGGTCGAGCATGTGGGCAAGGGCGAGATGAACGTGAACATGGTCACCTGCGGTGGCCAGGCCACGATCCCGATGGTGGCCGCGGTGTCGCGCGTGCAGGCGGTGAGCTACGGCGAGATCGTCGCCACCGTGTCGAGCAAATCGGCCGGCCCGGGCACGCGCAAGAACATCGACGAATTCACCCGCACCACCGCCGGAGCGGTGGAGAAGGTGGGCGGCGCCAAACAGGGCAAGGCCATCATCATCCTCAACCCGGCCGAGCCGCCGCTGATCATGCGCGACAC
>NZ_ATJV01000071.1 GCF_000443165.1 Thauera terpenica 58Eu
TCGCTCGCGCTGCCATGCTCGACCTCAAACCGTCAGGAAGTCCGGCGCCGCCGGGATGGATGACATTTTATTGCACCAACGCCATCCCGGAGTCACAGAGCAAAAAAGAACTGGATCTCAGCTGGGTTCCCTTGCTCTGTGATCTGGACAGAGCCTCGCTCGAATTCATCGAGAACAATCTCCAGGTCCGGAAAGTCAGGAAAGGTGCCTATGTAGTGCTCAAGGGCAGCCCAGGCGAACATCTTGTCCTGGTGCTTTCCGGACAGTTGCAGGCAGTGGATGTCACCGATGAGGGGCAAGAAATAGGCCTGAATTTCATAAACAGTGGCGATTATTTTGGCGAGATATCGATCATTGACGGACTGCCTCGGTCAGCATCAGTTCTGGCATGTGAAAACTCAACGATCGGGCAACTGGCGAAATCCCATGCAAAGGCCTTGATCTACAACAACCCTCAGGTTGCAGAGCGCGTATTGAGACGAATGGCAGCCAAGCTGAGGAAAGCTTCCTTTCACCAAACGGTCGCTTCTCTCCCGAACGCCTTTCAGCGCGTTTTCACCATACTGGAACATCTAGCTCACGATGCGCCCGGCGGCTTGCGGCTCATCGATAAAATGCCAAAGCAGCAAGAAATTTCAATCATGGCAAATACGAGCAGGGAAACCGTGTCAAGAGCAATCACCGCCCTCATCGAACATGATGTCGTGCATAAAGACCGTAGAAGACTGATCGTAAGAAAGCCCGACCTGCTCCGCAGCGCAGCATTTGGAACACTTCGTCTTTCAAAATGACTGACATGCGTTGGATGCACCATGGAGGCGGCATCAAGATACAGTCCGGCACTTATGGAAGATGAATTTAAAATGAGTCATTGATGCTGAACATAAAAAATGGACTCAACAAGCTATTGCAGTTCACCCTTCAAGAAGACAAACACCTCCACTTTCAATGGAGTTTCTGGATGATGATATTTGCAAGAGTGATATGGCCTGAATCATGGGCGATCTTTTTTGTGATGAGCATTGGGCTACTGAAGGAAATCTGGGACGGAAAGTTCGGAAGTGGGTTTTCCATCATGGACCTGGTAGCGAATGCAGCTGGCTGCTTGGTGGCACTCTACATGATACGCATCATCTCGACGCCACTATTTCAGAGATGAAGGTTGCAATCGATTTTCGAATATTTTTATGACATCACGTCAACATTGGCGCACGGCAACAGCTGTCCATGTGTTCGTTTTCGCGCTGGCAGTTGTAGTCACGATGTGGATAGAGTGGACACGACCCCAACACTTGACACAGATAGACGAGTCAATACGTGATGCAATTCTGCGCTTAGTCGAAGACGACACCCCCGATGACAGGATAGCCATCGTGGATGTCAACGAGGCCTCAATATCTGCAGAGGGGCCCTGGCCCTGGCCACGGGCAAAGATAGCAGCGCTGATCGAGACCCTGCTTCAACGCTATCAGGCAAGGGCACTAGCGATAGATATTGTCTTTCCGGATGCAGCCGATCCTGAAGGCGACGCACGTCTGGCAGCATTGGCCATGCATGGACCCATAACCCTTTCGCAGATATTTGATTATGCAGAGAGGGTGCAAAAAGTCGATCAGGGCGTTCTTACCGGAGGAGAGCTGAACTCCAGTGGGCATGCATCGATTTCTGCAAGCGGTTTCATCGCCAACCACCAAGGATTAAGTGGCTCAGACTGTGTGGGAAACATTGGCTATATTCCCGATGGGGATGGAGTACTCCGAAAAATTCCGCTTCACACCCGACACGGCGCTGCACATTATCTCCATTTGTCCTACGCCTTGCTGGAGTGTTGGGGTGGAGGCGCAGTCAGGCTCGTGACCGATGATCAAGGCTTCTGGCGCGTGCCATTCACGAAATCACTGTCTGCGTACACCGTTGTGCCTGCCCACGAGGTACTCGCCGAGCGCGCGGCCGATGAACTCCTCCATGACCGATACATCATCATCGGCTCATCTTCGCTGAGCCAGGGTGATCGAGTCAGCACTCCGCTTGCACCGTTGAGTTCCGGAATGTTGGTGCACGCATCGAGCCTGTCAGCGATGCTGGACTTGAAAGAAGGAAAAATGAACCCAGCGTGGTCGGGACGATCATTTCTCGTCTTGTGGGTCATATCCAGCTTTTTCATTACCATCCTGGTGATGTTGCGTGGAGCGGTGTGGGGGAATACACTTTGTATTTCTGTCTTTGTCACATTGTGGCTTGCCATTTCGGTTTGGGGGGTCTTGAACCAAGCTACGTGGTCGATCGTGGCACCGATGACAGGCTACTTGTTGCTGTTCGGCCTGGGCGTACCCTACGAGTGGCGACGGTCACAGTTAAGGGAAAAAAAACTGATCGAAAGATTCTCTCACTACGTCGCCAAATCCGTTCTGGACAAGATTCTGCTATCGGATTTTGCTCATAGTCTGGAACCTCAACTGCGGGAGATCACGGTCCTGGTGGCAGACATGGAGAATTACACCGCGACAACTTCCGCACTATCACTTCCCGAGGCTGCTGCCTTGACGAAGGCTTTTCTTCGGGTTTTGACGCACCCTGTACTTGAGTGCGACGGCACCTTGGACAAGTACACCGGTGATGGCCTGGTTGCGTTCTGGGGGGCGCCCCTCCCCTGCGACGATCGAGCCGATCGCGCCATTGACGCCGCGAAGGGCATGCTGGCGATGATAGAAGCCTTCAATGCCGAACGTGTCCAACAAGGCCAAAAAGCGCTGCGTGTGCGCATCGGCATCGAAAGCGGCACCGCACTGGTCGGCGACTTGGGTACTGACTTTAGAAGCACTTATACGGCAGTGGGTGACTGCATCAATTTTGCATCACGATTGCAGGAGGCCGCACGCAAGCTCCCCACGGATATCGTGATTGGACCTTATACCCAAACGCTGCTGAAGCGGCACCCGACCACATCGATAGGGCACATCAGCTTGCGTGGAGTCACACAGCCAATCGAAGTGTTTCGGGTTTCGCTTAAAGAAGATGATCAATGAACTCAAAGCCATTACTGATCTGTCCGATCACGTTGGCCTTGTTCTCATTCGACTGAGAGAATCCGGTTAAAACCCACTCGCGCGTCATCGATCCAGATTGCAGTCCAGTGATCCAGTAATTGAAGCCAACTTCGTCGTAGGTGCGACCCAGCACATTCTGATAAATTTTTTCCAGAAAAAACTCGTCTGTCAGGCTGGCCCCATAAGTGCTTTTGAACTCCGTGCTGACAGTGAAGCCTTTCGCGACATTGACGAGATTTTCTCCATTATCGAGCTTTGCAATCCAGTAACCCAAGCCGAGCTCATCCGGAGCTCTATTGAATGCCGCCTTGTAAAGGCGATATACATCACCCGCATCGCCATCTACGTCGAGTGCCATCGATTTATCTGCAAAGCGAATACGCTCGACGTTAACCAGGGTATCCACACCCTCCGCACCCGAAACTTTGTAAGCCTCGCCTACCTTCAGTACAGAATAATTTGCTCGCGATGAAAAATAAAAGCTGGTATCAAGACCTGCACCACCGTCAATATAGTCGTTTCCCTGGCCACCCGCCAGAATGTCATTACCGCCATTTCCAAAAAGAGTATCGTTACCTCGCCAACCTTGAATCCCATCACTGGATGAAGAGCCATTGATCTGATCATTTCCGCTTAATACGTAAGACTGCAAACCAATCGCGTCACCACGATCAAGGTATGAATTCACCCTGGCAGCATCATGACTCAAACCACTTACTGAATAATTTGTAAATCCGTTAGATGTCTGCGTATAGCTGGTTAGCACCCCATACGGATTTCCATATGAATCGTAAGAAAAATTACCGTAATAGGTTCCTGAATGAGGTCCGGATTTGATCGTGATATGACTGGATGAGTAACTTTCGACGTAGCCATACCAGACCGATGGATCAAACATGTCTTGCGATCGATGCAAATTTACGACTGCCATCATTGCCTCCGCTTACGGGATTGTGCAGGGAACAATACGAGACGCATGACGAACGCAGGAAACGGTGTTGAGCGTCGGAGCGTCGAGGTAGCGACCAGCAACCTTCTGCGCTGGCCTCGGAACCGGTTTGGACAACGCTTGCAGGTCAGGACTGGAAGAAAACGCACCTGTCTTGCGTCAGATGTTCATGACCACGACATGGGGCCAGGATTCTCGCATTTCGCCGCAACTACGACAACTGAATTGCACGATCAGCCAAAAACGGTGGCCAAGGCCGGCAGCAGACTCAGCTCCCACCCAGCCAGCCATTCACCTCACCAATGCTCTGCTCCCTGTCCATCCCCACCAGTGCGCGCAGGCGCACGCGTGACAGCAGATACACATAGCGCGCCTCGGCGAGATCGCGCAGCGTGCTCTGCAGCTGCTGCTCGGCGTTGAGCACGTCCACCGTGCTGCGGCTGCCGGCCTCGAACGAGCGCTTGCTTGACTGCACCAGCTGCTGGGCGGAGCGCACGGCCTGCTGCAGGGCCTTGACCTTGAGCACGCCTTCGGTGATGCCGCGATGTTCGCGATGCACGCGCACGGCGAGGTCACGCCGGGTGGCCTCGAGGTTTTCTTCGGCGCGGACCTGTTCGGCGATGGCCTGGCGGACGCTGGAGTTGACGTAGCCGCCGGCAAAGAGGGGGATGTTCACCTGCAGGCCGATCAGGTGGTTGGTGTAGCTCGAGCTCGGCGAGGTGACGTTTTCGCTGCCGCTGCGCGAGATCTGGGCGATGGCGTCTACGGTCGGGTAATGTCCGCCGCGCGCCTTGTCGATCTCGGCCCTGGCGGTGTCGAGGCGGGCCTGCAGCGCGCGCACCTCGGGGCTGCTTTCCTCGGCCATGCGAACCCAGGCCGCCACCTCGGCCGGTTCGGGCGGCAGCAGCGGCAGGCGCTGGGCGTCGACCGTGACCAGGCTGTCGACCGGCTGATTGATGAGGATTTCGAGCTGGCGACGGGTGAACTCGACGTGCTGGTGGGCGCTGAGCTCCTCGGCGGTATTCATGTCGAGACGGGCCTGGGCTTCGTCGATGTCGGTGCGGGTGCCGTAACCCGCTTGCAAGGACTTGCGCGCGGCGTCGAGCTGGATGGTGGTGACGCTCTTTTGCTTGAGCACCAGCTCGAGCGCGTCCTGTGCCAGCAAGGCCTCCATATAGGCGCCGGTGACCCGCGAGCCGAGGTCCTGCAGCTCGCGCTCGAGCGTGGCTTCGGCGTCATCGACCACGAAGCCGGCCTGGCGCAGGCCGGCGAACAAGGGCATGCGGAACAGCGGCTGGCGCAGCTGCAGGGTCTGGTTGTAGCTGAAGTATTCCTCGCCAAACGAGACATCACGACCGAGGGCGTTCTCCTGGGTGCGGTCGATGTCGTTCTTGTTGCGGCCCAGATTGATGGCGATGTTGGGCAGCAGTTGGGCG
The DNA here is from genome assembly GCF_000443165.1 of Thauera terpenica 58Eu. Taxonomy (GTDB): domain Bacteria; phylum Pseudomonadota; class Gammaproteobacteria; order Burkholderiales; family Rhodocyclaceae; genus Thauera; species Thauera terpenica. The sequence continues at coordinate 5,433 of NZ_ATJV01000071.1, forward strand.
CGCGCCTGCGGCAGGCGCTCGATCGCCGAGTCGCGCGCGGCGCGTGCGGCACGGATGCGGGCGTCCTGGGCGAGGGCGGCCTGATAGGCCTGCATCAAGTCCAGGCTCCAGGCCGGCGCGCTGCCCGCGGCGAGCAATCCGGCGAGGGTGATGGCAACAAGGAGGCGGGGGGCGCGCATGCTCACTCCTCCTTCATCGAAGCGGCGAGGCGCTTGGTGAGCGGGTTGAGCAGATAGGTCAGCATCGAGCGTTCACCGGTCTTGATGATGATCTCCACCGGCATGCCCGGCTGCATGCGGTGCTTGCCCAGCACCTTCATGCCTTCCGGTGTGACCTTGACGCGGGCGAGGTAGTAGGAGATCTGGCCGCCGCCGACCTGCTCGGTGAGCAGGTCGCTGGACAGCGAGATGACTTCGCCCTCGACCACCAGCTGTGGTGAATGCGAGAAGGTGTTGAAGCGCACGTCGGTCTTGAGCCCGGTGTGCACCTTGTCGATGAGGTGTGGCTCGACCTTGGCTTCGAGCAGCAGCGGCTCGTCCTCGGGCACGATGTCCATCAGCTTCTGTCCGGGCTGGATCACGCCGCCCACGGTCTGCACCGCCAGGCCAATGGCCTGGCCAGAGGCCGGCGAGCGGATCTGCGTGCGCTCGAGATCGGCGCGCACGGCGGTCAGCTTCTCGGCGTCGGATTGCACTTCGCGCAGCACGTTGCCGAGATCGGTCTCGACCTCCTTGCGGTATTCCTGGCGACGCACGATGTGCTGCTGGCGCAGCTCGGCAATGGTGCGCTGGGCGCGCAGCTTGTTGCCCATCAGCTCGGCGATCGCGGCGTTGGCCTCGGCCACCTGGCGCTCGAGCTCGAGTTGGCGGTTGCGCGGCGCGTAGCCCTCGCTGACGAGGGCGCGGGTGTGCTTGAGCTCATCTTGCAGCAAGTCGAGCTGCTTGCGGCGCGGGCCAGCGATGGCGTCATAGGTCTGGAGCAAGGACTCCTGGCCAAGAATGCTCTCGTCTATGCCCTGCAAGGTGGCGCGCAAGGCGGCACGGCGCGACTGCAGGAGCTGGCGCTGCATGTCCATCTGCGCCTGGATCAGCCCATCGGACGCGGCTTCGATGAGGTCGGGGTGAAAGCTGATGCTCTCTGCGTCGAGCTGATCGGCGACCAGCCGGCCCTGCATGGCACGCAGGCCCAGATAGCGCTGGCGCACGGATTCGTAATTGGCGCGCGCGCTCGCGGCGTCGAGCTCGATCAGGGTCTGACCCTCCTGCACGATCTCGCCTTCGCGCACCAGCACCCGGGTGATGATGCCACCGCTCAGGTGCTGCACGGTCTTGCGCTTGGTGTCCACCATCACCGTGCCGTGGCTGGGCACGCCTTCATCGAGCGGGGCCAGTGCGGCCCACAGCAGGAAGCCACCAAAGCCAAGGCCGAGCGCCCACAGACCGACGCGAGCAGCATGGCCGGTGTCGGCAGGCGGAGCGCCGTGCTTGGGAGTCGCAGCCGGAGCGGGGTTGAAATCGGAAGTAGCCATGGTTGTGTCCAGCAGAAAGCGGTTCGAAAAGGGTGGGTCAGGTGTGGCGGTGAAGCCAGGGCGGGGGGGCTGAGGTCAATGCAGGGGGTGCTGCCTCAGGCCGGAAGCGGTGCCGAGGCGCCCGCCGAGGGCGGCGCCTCCGGCCGCGCCTGGGCCTGAGCCTGGGCCTGGGCCTGCAAGTGAGCGAGCACGGCGTCGCGCGGGCCCTGGCAATGGACATGGCCATCACGCAGCATCAGCAGCTGATCGGCCACCGCCACCGCGCCCGGGCGATGGGTGATGAGGAACACCGTGCAGCCCTTGGCCTTGAGCTGGCGCACCGCATTCATCAAGGCGGCCTCGCCGACATCGTCAAGGTTGGCGTTGGGCTCGTCGAGCACGATCAGCGCCGGGTCGCCGTAGATGGCACGCGCCAGGCCGACACGCTGACGCTGGCCACCCGAGAGCAGGCTGCCCGCTTCGCCCATGGGGGTGTCGTAGCCCTTGGGGAAGCGCAGGATCATGTCGTGCAGGCCAGCGCTGCGGGCGGCCTCGATGACCTTGTTCGAGTCGACCTCGGCGAAGCGGGCGATGTTCTCGGCGATGGTGCCATCGAAGAGCTCAATGTCCTGCGGCAGGTAGCCCAGATGAGGCCCCAGTTCGGCGCGGCTCCAGCCTGCCAGCGGCAGGCCGTCGAGCAGCACCTCGCCGGCAACGTCGGGCCAGATGCCCATCAGCACGCGTGCCAGCGTGGATTTGCCCGAGCCGGACGGTCCGAGCACGACGGTGATGGTGCCCGGGCTGGCTTCGAGGCTGAGCTGCTTGAGGATGGGCTCGGCCCGTCCGGGCGCGCTGGCGACCACGTCGCGCAGCACCACCTGCCCGGTCGGCGGCACGCGACTCAGGGCCTGGTCGCGTTCGGGGTGAGCTTGCAGCAGCTTTTCCAGGCGCAGGAAGGCGCTGCGTGCGCCGATGAAGCTGCGCCAGGTGTTCACCATCTGGTCGATGGGCGCCAGGGCGCGGGTCATGAGCACGTTGGCGGCGATCATGCCGCCGGCGGTGAGCTGGCCGTCGATCACCAGCAGCGCACCTGCGCCCAGCGCGAAGGACTGCTGGCAGTAGCGCACCCACTTGCTGATGGCGTTGATGCGGTGCGTGAGCGCCTGCGAGGCGCCCTGTCGCTCCATGTAATCCGCATGGCGCCGGGCCCAGCGTTCGCGCAGGCCGGCGAGCATGCCCATGGACTCGACCACTTCAGCGTTGCGCAGCTTGCCTTGCAGGTAAAGATTGACATCGAGCGAGGCTTTGGCCGCGGCCTCCGCCGGCGCGACCGTACGCCGGTGCCCGAACCAGGCCAGCGCTGCCTGCACCAGCGCAAAGCCGATCGACACCCAGCCGAGGAAGGGGTGGAGGAAGAACAGCACGCCGATATAGATCGGCGCCCAGGGCGCGTCGAAGAAGGCGAAGATGCCGTTGCCGGTGAGAAACTGCCGCACTTCGGTGAGCTCGTTGAAGGCGCGCTGCGCCGGTGCCCCCGAATGGCTGAGGTTGGCCTCGAAGCTGGCGTTGAACACTCGGGTGCTGAGCACCGCGTCCAGCCTGACACCGGCCCGCACCAGCAGACGCGAACGCGACCATTCGGCGAAGGCCATGACCGCAAAGAAGAACAGGGTGAGCAGCGAGATCACCAGCAGGGTGAGCTCGCTCCGGCTGGCGAGCACGCGGTCGTAGACCTGCAGCATGTAGAGCGTGGGTGCCAGCATCAGCACATTGGCCACCATGCTGAAGATGCCCACGACCAGGAATTCGCGCCTGAACGCGTACAGAGTGGCGGCAAGCTCGCTGCGCGCAAAGAAACCCATGACTGCCATATTCATTCCGATCCGTTCATGTTTGAAGCGGCGTTCACCGCGCACCGGCGAGCGTCGGCGCAGCGGACGGCGGCGCTGAAGGGCGTGCGCCCTGCGCCTGCTGGTTGGCCTGCGCCGCGGCCTGATTGAGCGCGGCCAGCACCTCGTCGCGCGGCCCGAAGGCTTGCTGGCTGCCTTCGCGCAGCACCAGCATCTTGTCCGCCACCGCCAGCACACTGGTGCGGTGGGTCATGACCACGAAGGTGGTGCCGCGCGCCTTCAGCTGGGTGATGGCCTGTGCCAGCGCCGCGTCACCGGCCTCGTCCAGGCTGGAGTTGGGTTCGTCGAGCACCACGAACACCGGCTCGTCGTAGAGCGCACGCGCCAGCGCCACGCGCTGGCGCTGGCCACCGGACAACATCGCACCGTCGCGCCCCACCGGGCTGTCGTAGCCCTGCGCCAGGGAAAGGATGAATTCGTGCAGCCCCACCGCGCGTGCTGCGGCCTGCACCTTGTCCATGTCCACCTCGCCGAAGCGCGCGATGTTCTCGGCCAGCGTGCCTTCGAGCAATTCCACCCCCTGCGGCAGATAGCCCAGATAAGGGCCCAGCTCCAGCTTGTCCCAGCTGAAGACATCGGCGCCGTCGAGGCGGACCTTGCCGCTCACGGTCGGCCACAGCCCCACCAGCAAGCGCGCGAGCGTGGTCTTGCCAGAGGCCGAAGGCCCGACCACGGCGAGCACTTCGCCCGCCTGCAGGGCAAAGGCGATGCCACGCAGGATGGGGGCGTTGCTGCCCGGAGCGCCAGCGATCACGTGCTCCACGCTCAGTACGCCGCGTGGAGCGGGCAGGGACATGGCCTCAGGCCGTTCCGGGATCTGGGTCAGCAGCTGCTCCAGACGGCGCCAGGCGTCGCGCACATTCACCACCGCGCGCCACTGGCTCACCATTTGCACCAGCGGCGCGAGCATGCGCCCGCCCAGCACCGAGGCGACGATCATCATCCCCGGACCTCCTGGCAGTGCATTTTCCAGAATCAGCCAGCCACCCAGGCCCAGCAGCAGCGAACCCATGGTGGTCTGCACGAACTTGCTGCCGGCCTGAAACGCACCGGCCTTGTCCGACGCCTGCGCCTGCAAGCCCAGGAAAGCATGCTGCTTCTCCATCCAGCGGCGGTGGATGTGGTGCAGCATGCCCATCGCCTCGATCACTTCGGCGTTGCGCAGCGAGCCGTCGGCATATTGCTGGGCCGCGATCGCCGAGCGGTTGGCTTCGGTCAGCGGCGGGTTGGTGCTGCGTTCATTGAGCCACGCCAGCCCTACCTGCACCAGCGCCCCCGCCACCGCGGCCCAGCCCAGCACCGGGCTGGCGAGAAACAGGATGAGCATGAACACCAGCGAGATCGGGGACTCCATGAGCGCGCCCAGCACCGGGTGATGGAGAAAGTCGCGCACGGTACGGAAGTCGTTCATGGGCTGTATGCTCGGCGGCCCCATGCGCCGCAGATTGGACTCGTACATGGCCTGAAAGACGCGCGGCGCCATGCGCTGATCGAGCAGCTGCCCGGCCTCGCGCATGGTCTCGGAGCGCGCCCAGTCGAGCACCTCCATGACGATGTAAGCGATGACGAGAATCACCGTCAGCATGACGAGGGTGGTGTGGCTGCGGCTGTTCACCACGCGCTCATAGACCTCGAACATGTAGGCGGTGGGTGCCAGTATGAGCAGCGCACCGATGAGGGCGAAACGGAAGGCGCGCCAGTAGTGCGGCTTGAAGGCCAGGATGGCTTCATGCAGCTCGGACGGTTTCTTGTTGGGGTTCATGCGGTCTCTTCAACCATCAGGTATGCGGGAATTTCGTCTGCCCCATGGGGTGGCGCGGCAGCGGTGCGATCATCTGCTTCGGCAAACCAGAACGCCAGCTCGAAGCCACCGTCGAGCTGGCGCGACAGCACGATCTCACGCAGGCGCTGGACGTGAAACGCCTGCTCATCTTCGGCGCGCAGCTCGAGCTGAAAGCGCATGCGCCCGTCCAGCGTGTACATCGACACCTGCCCGGCCTTGAGGCTGAGTGTATGGCGATCGAAATACACCGGGCAGCTGTCGGCAAAACGCAACAGGGGCAAGGGGCGCTCGCCCAGGCGGGTGAGATTGAACGGGCTCTTGGGGTGCTGGTAGACCAGCCGGCTGGCGCGACACACCGAATAGATGGCGTTGCACACCATCTGCGAACCGATTTCGGGGAATTGCTCGCGCAGCTGCCTGTAAGTCATATGGTGCAGCGCCACACGATTCCAGCACCGCGACTCGCGCACGATGGGCGCCAAGGTATTGCACACCCGTGCAAAAGCCGCCTGCAGGGCGAGCAGACGGTCTTTTTGTTCGGGCGTGGTGTTGAGCCGGATACGGAGCAGGGTGCGCATGGGAGCGGCGATTGTACAACAAGTCCTATATGAACTTTAACAGAGATTTACACCTCGCCGAAAACCATGCAAGGCAAGGCCTGGACAGCCTCCACTACGCCTTTCGCACTGCAGCAACGACATCAATTTGCCAAGCTAAGGTGCGATAATGCGACACAAATTTCTGGCGATCGGACCGTCAGCGGTCGAACATGAGGTTGTTTATGAGCAAGTCTGCAATCGTCACCGGCATCACCGGGCAGGATGGCGCCTATCTGGCCGAACTCCTGCTTGACAAGGGATACACGGTTTTTGGCACCTATCGCCGTACAAGTTCGGTCAATTTCTGGCGTATCGAAGAGTTGGGCATCGCTGATCACCCCAATCTGAAGCTGGTCGAATACGACCTGACCGACCTTTCCGCCAGCATTCGTTTGTTGCAGAGCACCGCAGCAGCCGAGGTCTACAATCTGGCAGCGCAGAGCTTTGTAGGTGTTTCGTTTGACCAACCCATCACCACCGGCGAGATCACCGGCCTGGGCGCGGTCAACCTGCTCGAAGCAATCCGTATCGTAAACCCTGAGGCGCGCTTTTATCAGGCCTCGACCTCAGAAATGTTTGGCAAGGTACAGCGCATACCGCAGACCGAGGACACGCCCTTCTACCCACGCAGCCCCTATGGCGTGGCCAAGCTTTACGCGCACTGGATGACGATCAACTACCGCGAGAGCTACGGCATTTTTGGCGCCAGCGGCATCCTCTTCAACCATGAATCTCCCTTGCGCGGCCGTGAGTTCCTGACACGCAAGGTGTCCGACAGCATGGCCAGGATCAAGCTGGGCAAGCTCGATGTGCTCGAGCTGGGCAATATGGATGCCCAGCGCGACTGGGGCTTTGCCAGGGAATACGTGGACGGTATGTGGCGCATGCTGCAGGCAGAGACGCCTGAGACCTACGTGCTCGCCACCAATCGCACCGTCACCGTGCGTGACTTTGTGACGATGGCGGGCAAGGCTGTGGGCTACGACTTGCAGTGGGAAGGCAGGGAAGACAAGGAGGTCGGCATCGACCGCCGCTCGGGCAGGACGCTTGTGCGCGTGAATGCGAAATTTTATCGGCCGGCCGAAGTCGATCTGCTGATCGGTAATCCGGAAAAAGCCAGGCGCGAACTGGGCTGGGAGTCGAAAACCACGCTTGAGCAGCTCTGCCAGATGATGGTGGAGGCCGATATCCGTCGTAATGAGCTCGGCTCTTCATTCTGAGCAAACACCATGAAACGCGCACTGATCACCGGCATCAAGGGCTTTACCGGACGCTATGTCGCCGCCGAGCTTGAACAGCACGGTTGGGAGGTGTGGGGCCTGGGGACGCACGACGATGAGGGTGATGCGCGCTATCGACGTGTTGACCTTGCCGATGGCGAAGGCTTGCGCACCGTGCTGGCCGAGCTGCGCCCGGACGCGGTGGTGCATCTGGCGGCGATCACCTTCGTTGGTCATGACAACGCCGACGCGTTCTACCAGGTAAACCTCATCGGCACGCGCAAGCTGCTGGCTGCGCTGGCGGCCTGTGACAAGACGCCCGAGTGCGTGTTGCTGGCCAGCAGCGCCAACGTGTATGGCAACACCACCGCAGGCATGCTCGACGAATCCACCCCGGCCAGGCCTGCAAATGACTATGCGGTGAGCAAGCTGGCCATGGAGTACATGGCCAGGCTGTGGGCAGACAGCTTGCCGATCGTGATCACGCGACCGTTCAACTACACCGGCGTGGGACAGGCGGAGTCATTCCTGCTGCCCAAGATCGTGGACCACTTCCGCCGCGGGGCGGAGGTGATTGAACTCGGCAATGTGGACGTATGGCGCGATTTCTCCGATGTGCGCGCGGTGGCACAGGCTTATCGGCGCTTGCTTGAAGCCTGTCCGGCGGGCAGCACGGTGAATGTGTGCTCTGGCAAGTCATATTCATTGCGTGAAGTGATCGCCACTGCAGAAAGGATCAGCGGGCGCAGCATCGAGGTGCTGAGCAATCCGGCATTCGTGCGTGCCAACGAGGTGAAGACCTTGTGCGGTGACGCCTCGAAACTGCGCGCCATCATTGGTGACTGGGCAAGCCCGCCGCTTGAGGTGACACTGCGCTGGATGCTGGAGCAGTGAATTGAAGGTCATTCTGTCGATCGACGCCGTGCGCTTTCCGCTCACTGGCATCGGTCGTTACACCTACGAGTTGGCACGCAAGTTGGCGGACGAAGCACCAGGGCTCGATCTGCGCTTCATGAGCGGAAGTCGTTTCGTGGACGCTCTGCCCACCGAGACCGCAGCGTCGGACCCGGTGCACGACAACTCGGCAGCAATTCGGATGCGCAGGTGGCTGCAGCGTAACGCAGCCATCGTATCCGCACATCGCGCCTGGCTGTCCCACCGTCAGTCGCGCACACTGCGCCGACACACGGACGCAATCTTCCATGGGCCGCAGTTCTATCTGCCGCCCTTCGCTGGCAAAAGCGTGGTGACGATTCACGACTTGTCGGTTTTCTCGTGGGCACACTGCCACCCCGGGGCCAGGGCCAGGATGATGCAGCGCGAAATCATCAAATCAGTGCGGCGGGCGTCGATGGTATTGACCGATTCTGAATTCACCCGACAGGAAGTGAGGGCCTTCTTCTCGCTGGCACCCGAGGCGGTGCGCGCCATTCCGCTTGCCAGTGCCGCTTGTTTTCGGCCGCACACGCGCCCGGAACTGGACGCGGTGCTGCCTGCGCTCGGGCTCCGCGCCGAAGGCTATTGCCTTTATTCCGGCACCATAGAGCCGAGAAAGAATCTGGGGGTGCTGCTCGATGCATACAGCCGGATGCCAGGCCCGCTCAGAGCGCAGTTTCCATTGATATTGTGCGGCTACCAAGGCTGGGAGAGCGCGGAGCTTCATGCGCGCATCCGCAAGGCCGAGACGGAAGGATGGGTACGCTACCTGGGATATCTGTCGAGTGCGGCCTTGCCCGCCGTATTTGCCGGGGCGCGTCTGTTTGCCTTCCCGTCCTTGTACGAAGGCTTTGGCTTGCCGGTGCTCGAAGCGATGGCCTCGGGCGTGCCCGTGGTGTGCTCCAACAGCTCTTCACTGCCTGAGGTGGCCGGACAGGCTGCGCTGATGTGCGCACCCGATAATGTCGATGAACTCAGCGAGCTGTTGCAACGTGGGCTGGTGGATGAGGAATGGCGAACGCAAGCGCGCGCACTCGGGCTGGAACAGGCGGCGCGCTTCAGCTGGGCGCAATGCGCCCGCCAGACGGCCGCCGCCTATGTCGCAGTTCAGGGTGAGTGAGAAGTGTCTTCGGCTTCCTTGCGCGTGCTTCATGTCTACCGCACCTACTTCCCCGACCCACCGGGTGGCCTGCAAGAGGCGATTCGGCAGATCTGCCTGTCGACGCAGCAATTCGGCATCGAGAACACCGTGTTCACCTTGTCGCCAACGCCCCAGCCCGCGGTCTTGCAGCGCCCCGAGGGGCGGGTGGTGCGTTGCCGATCATGGGCTGCGCCGGCATCCTGCGATCTGGGCGGGCCGAACGCGTTCCTGACCTTTCGACAGCTGGCCAACGAAGCCGATGTCATCCACTACCTGTTTCCCTGGCCGTTTGCAGACCTGCTGCACCAGTGCGTGCGCCCGCACACACCAAGCGTGCTGACTTACATTTCGGACATCGTGCGGCAGAAATGGCTTGGCGCCGCCTACACCCCGCTGATGCAACGCACGCTGCGGAGCATGCAGGCGATTGTGGCGAATTCGCCTGCCTATGCGCGCACGAGCAGCGTCCTTGCAGACCCGGCGCTGCGCGAGAAGCTGAGCGTGATTCCGCTCGGCATCGATGAGCGCTCCTACCCGCAGGAGGGCGACGAGCGCATCATCGGCCGACTTGGGCTGGATAAAGGTGGGCCGTTTTTCCTGTTCATTGGCGTCCTGCGTTATTACAAAGGGCTGCATGCGCTGATTCAGGCTGCACGCCTGCTCAGCACCCGCATCGTGATCGCGGGCACGGGGCCTGAGGCGGAGTCCCTTCGCCAATTGGCGTCAAAGACTGGCGCACACGGCGTCATGTTTGCAGGCCAGGTTTCGGACGAGGAGAAGGTCGCGCTCCTGAAACACTGTCGCGCCTTGGTGCTGCCATCGCACCTGCGCTCCGAAGCCTTCGGCATGGTGCTGGTAGAAGCCGCCATGATTGGCAAGCCGATGATTTCCTGCGAAATAAATACTGGCACCTCTTTTGTGAACGCCGATGGGGAAACCGGCTTCGTGGTCGAGCCGGGAAGCCCGCGCGCCCTGGCGGAGGCCATGAGTCGCCTTCTTGAAGATGAGGCACTCGCACTGCAGATGGGGCAAGCTGCGCGGCGACGCTACGAGCAGCTCTTTTCGGGTGCGGCGCTGGGACAAGCTTACGCACGGCTTTATCGCAAAGTGGCCGGACGCACAGCGTGATGCCCATGCATGCCGATTCACACGCCCGCAACAAGGTGCTGATCACCGGCGCAAGCGGCTTCATCGGCTCCGCGCTCATGGCGCGTCTGCTCAACGAGGGCTGGCCAGTGTGCGGAGTCGTCCATACCAGGCCGTCGGCACTGGCTTGCGTGCAAGGCCCCGCACTGGAAGGCGACGACGACTGGTCGGCACTGCTTGAAGGCGTGGGCACGGTGGTGCACGCCGCCGCACGCGTGCACGTGATGCGAGACAGGGCTGGCGACGCCCTGCAGGCTTTTCGTGCAGTGAATGTGGAGGGCAGCCTGAAGCTTGCACGTCAGGCGGCAAGCGCCGGGGTGCGACGCTTCGTGTTCATCAGTTCGATCAAGGTGAACGGTGAGCAAACGCTGGCGGGCGCCCCCTATCGCGCAACGGACAAGGTGTCACCACAGGACCCCTACGGCATTTCGAAAGCCGAAGCCGAGGCCGGCTTACGCAGGCTTGCCGCGCACACCGGCATGGAAGTCGTCGTCATTCGTCCACCCTTGGTTTATGGCGATGGCGTCAGCGGCAACTTCGCCATGATGATGCGCGCCGTCTGGCGCGGCCTGCCTTTACCCCTGGGTGCGGTCACGGCCAATCGGCGCAGTCTGGTGGCGGTGGACAATCTGGTGGATTTGATCGTGACCTGCATCGATCACGCCGCAGCGGCCAATCAGACCTTCCTGGTGAGCGATGGTGAAGATCTGTCGACGACTGCACTGTTGCAGCGCCTGGGCAAGGCAATGGGCAGGCCCGCGCGCCTGTTGCCCATTTCCCCGGTGCTGCTTCAAAAGACTGCAGCGCTGCTGGGCAAGAGCGGCATGGCGCAGCGTTTGCTGGGCAGCTTGCAGCTGGATATTGCCCACACCCGGGATACCTTGGGCTGGACACCACCGCTGACGGTGGACGAAGGGCTCAGGCGAGCGGTGATGGACAAGCTGAAATGATTCGCTTCTTCGACCTGTTCTTTTCGGCGTTGGGCCTCTTGCTGGGCTGGCCAGCCTTGCTGCTGATTGCGCTGATCGGCATGTGGGATACGGGCTCACCGATATTCCGTCAACAGCGCGTGGGGCGTTTTCAAAAACCCTTCATCTTGTTGAAGTTCCGCACCATGCGGCCGGGAACGGCCTCTGTCGCCACACACCTGGTGAGCAACAGTGCGGTGACCCCGTTCGGCCGATTCTTGCGTCGCACCAAACTTGATGAGCTGCCGCAGTTGTGGAATGTGCTGAAGGGCGAGATGAGCCTGGTAGGCCCCCGGCCATGCCTGTTCAACCAGCACGAACTGATCGAAGCGCGCGTCCGGAAAGGGGTTTTCAATGCCCGACCGGGCATCACCGGCCTGGCGCAGATCAGTGAAATTGACATGTCCACGCCCGAATTGCTGGCGCGGGTGGATGCTCGCATGTTGCAGTCCTTGAACCTGCGCGCTTACTTTCGCTACATACTTTTGACCGTGTCCGGCAAAGGCACGGGAGATCGGCTGCGGCTTTGAAGACATGATCAATCCAGACAACGCGCTCACCGACCGCATCCGTGCCGGCCGCTCCGCTTCGCGCTCACCCACTACCCACACCCTTCCATGATCAAGCGGCACGCGCGATCCACCTTTGTTTTTCTGTTCGACCTGCTGGCGGCCATCACGGCCTGGGTGGGCGGGCTCTTGCTGCGCTTCAATTTCGAATGGCCTGTGCATTTCACCCACAAGATGCTGATGGTGGGCGGCGCACTGCTTGTTGTGCACGCCTTGGCTTGCAGAGTCGCCGGGCTCTATCGGGGCATGTGGGTGTTCGCCAGCCTGCCCGATCTGAAACGGGTGATGAAGGCCATCGGTCTATCGGCCCTGGCGTTGACGCTGATGGTGGCAATGGACCGCGGCGAGCCGGCCTTGCCGCGCTCCATGGTCGTGCTGTACCCGGTGCTGCTGCTGACCATCATGGGCGGGGGACGGGCAGCGTGGCGCATGTGGAAGGAGCACCGCTTGTACGGCGGGCTGGTGGGCGCCGGCAAGCCGGTGATCGTGGTGGGCGCCGGTACGGGCGGCGCGATGCTGGTGCGCGAACTCGCGCGCAGCCCGGACTGGCGCGTGGTGGCGCTGGTCGATGATGACCGCAGCAAGTGGGGACGCGATCTCCACGGCCGCCCGGTTACAGGCGGCATCGATATGCTTCCCGAGACGCTCAAACAGTACCGCGTCAAGCATGTCATTCTCGCCATGCCTTCTGCGGCTTCCGATGCCCTGCGCCGCGCCACCGATGTGGCGGTGAGAGCAGGCGCTCATGTATTCACCGTGCCTGCGCTCGAAGACCTGATGAACGGCAGGGTGGCAATCAACGCCATGCGCCCGGTGGATATCGAGGACCTGCTCGGACGTGAGACGGTGCAGATCGACACCGCGAACGTGAGCAAGATGGTCTGTGGCAAAACCATACTCATCACTGGTGCCGGCGGCTCGATCGGCAGCGAACTTTGCCGTCAGCTCGCTCGGTTCGCGCCCGCGCGCCTAGTGCTGCTCGAAGTCAACGAGTTTGCGCTGTACAACATCGAGCAGTGGTTTCGCGTGCACATGCCGAGCGTGCCGCTCAGCACCCTCGCCGGAGACGTCAAGGACGCGATGCGCGTGCAGGAGATATTTTCTGCATGGACACCACAACTCGTCTTCCACGCCGCGGCCTACAAGCATGTGCCCTTGATGGAAGTAGGCAATGCCTGGCAGGCGGTGCGCAACAACGCCCTGGGCACCTTCCAGGTGGCAAGCCAAGCGCAGCGGCATGGCGCGGAACGCTTTGTGCTGATCTCGACCGATAAGGCCGTGAACCCGACAAATGTGATGGGCGCTAGCAAGCGCGTCGCCGAAATGGCCTGCGAGGCACTGCAGCGCTCGGCTCCGGGCCTTACGCAAATGGAAATCGTGCGCTTTGGCAACGTACTGGGCAGCACTGGTAGCGTGATTCCGAAATTTGCGGATCAGATCGCTCGCGGCGGTCCGGTCACGGTAACCCACCCCGAGGTGAACCGGTACTTCATGTCCATCCCGGAGGCAGCGCAGTTGGTCCTGCAGGCTGCGTCCATGGGCCAGGGCGGAGAGATCTTTGTACTGGACATGGGCGAGCCGGTGAAGATCGTCGACCTCGCGCGCAACATGATCCGGCTATCGGGCTACAAGGAAGACGAGATCCGCATCGAGTTTTCCGGGCTTCGACCGGGAGAGAAGCTCTACGAGGAACTATTGACGGACGCCGAGCACACGCGCACAACGCCCCACCCCAAACTGCGCATCGCGCGCTCGCGCCCGGTGGCGGACACTTTTCTCGACGAGTTCACACAATGGTTGTCGCAAGCCGGGCCGGTCAGTGATGAAGAAGTACGAGCAGGGTTGAAGCGCTGGGTGCCGGAATATGAACCAGCACGGCATTAAGAGCACGTCAATCAGCGCCTGGGCTTGAGCCTTGCGCGGCGGCTCAGTGTGACGCGGCTCAATGCGCCTCGTCCCAGTTCTCCCCCGCGCCCACTTCCACCAGCAGCGGCACCTTCAGCTTTGCGACGCCGCCCATCAGGCGCGGCAGCTCGGCGCGGATGGTGTCGAGTTCGCTCTGCGGCACTTCCAGCACCAGCTCGTCGTGCACCTGCAGCACCAGCCTGGATTGCAGGCCGGACTGTGCCAGCCAGTCGCGGGTGGCGATCATGGCCTTCTTGATCAGGTCGGCGGCGGTGCCCTGCATGGGCGCGTTGATCGCCGCGCGCTCGGCGCCCTGACGGCGGCCGGCCTGGCTGGCGCGGATGTCGGGCAGATAGAGGCGGCGGCCGAAGACGGTTTCGACGTAGCCCTGGTCGCGTGCCTCGAGACGGGTGCGCTCCATGTAGTCGGCGACGCCGGGGTAGCGCGCGAAATAACGGTCTATCCAGCTCTGTGCGGCAGCACGGTCGATGTTGAGGTTCTTCGCCAGGCCGTGCGCGCTCATGCCGTAGATGAGACCGAAGTTGATCACCTTGGCATAGCGGCGCTGCTCGCTGCTGACTTCGGCCGCCGGCACGCCGAAGACCTCGCTGGCGGTGGCGCGGTGCACGTCCTCGCCCTGCGCAAAAGCTTCGAGCAGGCGGGCATCATCCGACAGGTGGGCCATGATGCGCAGCTCGATCTGCGAGTAGTCGGCGGAGACGATGAGCTGGTCCCTGGGGGCGATGAAGGCGGCGCGGATGCGACGACCTTCGGGGGTGCGGATGGGGATGTTCTGCAGATTGGGCTCCGAGCTCGACAGCCGCCCGGTGACGGCGGTGGCCTGCGAGAAGCTGGTGTGCACGCGGCCGGTCCTGGGGTTGACCATGCGCGGCAGCTTGTCGGCGTAGGTGCTTTTCAGTTTGGCCAGGCTGCGGTGTTCGAGCAGCAGCTTGGGCAAGGGATAGTCATCGGCGAGCTTTTCCAGCACCTCCTCGTCGGTCGAGGGCTGGCCGGTGGCGGTCTTCTTGACTGGCGGCAGGCCGAGCTTGACGAACAGGATTTCACCCAGCTGCTTGGGCGAGGCGAGGTTGAAGGGCTGGCCGGCGAGCGCGTGCGCGTCGAGTTCGAGCTGGTGCAGACGGCGGCCGAGCTCCTCGGAGTGCTGGCTGAGCAGGAAGGGGTCGATCAGCACCCCGGTGCGCTCCATCTGCTGCAGCACCGACAGCACGGGCAGTTCGATGTCGCGATAAAGCGCGGCGAGTTGGGGCGCGGCCTCGAGCTGCGGCCACAGCTGCTGGTGCGCGCGCAAGGTGAGATCGGCGTCCTCGGCGGCGTATTCGGTGGCGCGATCGATCGCAACCTCGGCAAAGCCGATCTGCTTGGCGCCCTTGCCGCACAGCTCGGTGTAGGGCAGGGTCGTGAGCCCCAGATGGCGCCTGGCGAGCGAATCCAGGTCGTGCGCCTTGTCGCTTTCCAGCACATAGGATTGCAGCAAGGTGTCGTGGGCGATGCCGCGCAGAGCGATGCCGTGGTTGGCGAGCACGTGGGTGTCGTACTTGAGGTTCTGGCCGAGCTTGGCGTGGTCCGCGGACTCCAGCCAGGGCTTGAGCCTGGCCAGTACGTCGGCCAGCGGCAGTTGCGCGGCCACGTCGGTGCCACGGTGCGCCAGCGGCAGATAAGCCGCCTCGCCCGCCACGACGGCGAAGGACATGCCGACCAGTTGCGCCGCCATCGGGTCGAGGCTGGTGGTTTCGGTGTCGAAGGCGGTCAGT
>NZ_ATJV01000072.1 GCF_000443165.1 Thauera terpenica 58Eu
CGTGCGACGGGCCGTTTCGGCCCGTCGCCGCAAGCCTGTTTCCCGGCCGTTCCGGCAGCGGGCCGGCCTTGCTTCCGAAAGGACTCTTCAAGTGAATCTCGCCATGTCCGCAAGCTCTGTTTCCGACCTGCCTCAGGTCAGCGATCGCCTGGCCAGAAACGCCATGCGCAAGCTCAGCGAGCGCCTGATCGAAACCGTACTGTTCGCTGCTGCCGCAGTGTCGGTGCTGACGACGCTTGGCATCGTCTATGTGCTCGTCTCCGAGTCCATCGTCTTTTTCCACCAGGTCGGCATCGTCGATTTCCTTACCGACACCCAGTGGACCCCGCTGTTTGACGATGCCCACTACGGCATCATGGTCCTCATCTCGGGCACGCTGGTGTCGTCCGCTGTTGCGCTGGCGCTCGCCATCCCGATGGGCACGGTCATCGCCATCTACCTGTCCGAGTTCGCCAATCCGAAGGTGCGTGAGCTCGCCAAGCCGGTGCTCGAACTGCTGGGCGGCATCCCGACCATCGTCTTCGGCTACTTCGCCCTGCTGATCGTCACTCCGCTGTTGCAGAAAGTGTTCCCCGAGTTGCCGGGTTTTTCGCTGCTTTCCGCCGGGCTGGTAATGGGCATCATGATCATGCCCTACATCGCTTCGCTGTCCGAGGATGCAATGCGTGCGGTGCCGATGAGCCTGCGCGAAGGCTCTTACGCGATGGGCGCGACCAAGCTCCACACCGCGATCCACGTCGTCGTCCCGGCCGCAGTTTCCGGCCTGAGCGCGGCCTGCATCCTCGGTATCTCGCGCGCGGTGGGCGAAACCATGATCCTGGCGGTCGCCGCCGGCATGCAGCCCAACCTGACCTGGAACCCGATGGAGCCGGCGGCGACGATCACCTCGTACATCGTTCAGGTGGCACTTGGTGACCTGCCGCACGGTTCGCTCGCTTACCAGACGATCTTTGCTGCCGGCCTGACCCTGCTGCTGATCACGCTGAGCTTCAACATCCTCGGCCAGTGGCTGCGCCGTCGCTATCGTGAGGCTTACTGAAATGCACACCATGACCCCCGGGCAAATCCGCGCGCTCATTGCCCGCGGCAAGATGAGGGATACGCTCTTCCAGGCGTTAGGAATCATCTGCCTGGCGATCGGCCTGATGGTGATTTTCCTGCTCGTCGGCGACATGCTGATGCGCGGCGTCGAACGCCTCAACATCGAGTTCTTCACCGAGTTCGCCTCACGCCGCGCCGCGCAGTCCGGCATCCTTTCGGCCTGGGTGGGCAGCCTGTTGGTGATGCTGGTCACCGGCGCGGCCGCGGTGCCGCTCGGTGTCGCTGCCGGCATCTATCTCGAGGAATACGCCAGGCGCAGTTGGGTGACCGACATCATCGAGATCAACATCACCAACCTCGCCGCCGTCCCTTCCATTGTCTATGGGCTGCTGGCGCTGGGTATCTTCGTCTACACTTTTGGCTTCGGGCAGAGCATCCTCTCGGCCGGTCTGACGTTGGCGCTGCTGATCCTGCCCATCGTCATCGTCTCGACCCGCGAGGCCATCCGCTCGATTCCGGCAATGATCCGCGAAGGCTCGATGGCCGTCGGTGCGACGCGCTGGCAGACTTGCCGCTACCACATCATCCCCTACGCCATGCCCGGCATCCTCACCGGCGTGATCATCGGCCTGGCGCGCGCCATCGGCGAAACCGCGCCCATCATCACCATCGGTGCGCTGACCTTCATTGCTTTCCTGCCACCTGTGCCCTTCACCGCGACCGGTATGGACGGTGCCAGCGCCGGCCTGTTCGACTGGGTGATGTCGCCCTTTACCGTGATGCCGATCCAGATCTTCAACTGGACATCGCGTCCCGACCCGGCCTTCGAGGTGAACGCCGCCGCCGCCGGCTTCGTGCTGATGGGCATGGTGTTGTCGATGAATGCGCTTGCCATCTGGCTGCGCTACCGCATGCGCAAGACCATCAAATGGTAGGCCCGCCGTCGTCCAGCACACCCGGCCCAAGCGGCGTACTGCCACTGCAAGCACTCAAGGATTCCATGATGCAGACTCAAGACATCACCCAGCCCCAGCACCCACTCAAGGCCGAGGCGCGCAATCTCAGTTTCTACTACGGTGCGGTGAAGGCGCTGAAGGGTATCAACATGCCGATCCACGACAAGAAGGTGACCGCGCTGATCGGTCCCTCGGGGTGTGGGAAGTCCACTTACCTGCGCAGTTTCAACCGCATGCACGACCTCTACCCGGGCAATCGCTACGAAGGTGAAATCCGCTTCTTTCCCGACAACACCAATCTGTTGTCGGCTGATGTCGATCCGATCGAGGTACGGATGCGGGTTGGCATGGTCTTTCAGAAGCCCAACCCCTTTCCCAAGTCGATTTTTGAGAACGTGGCTTACGGCCTGCGCGTGCGTGGCCTCAGCAACAAGCGTCTGCTCGATGAGAAGGTCGAACAGGCGCTGCGCTCCGCGGCACTCTGGGACGAGGTGAAGGACCGCCTGCAGGCCCTGGCGCCCACGCTTTCGGGTGGCCAGCAACAGCGCCTGTGCATTGCCCGCGCGCTGGCGACCGATCCCGAGCTGCTGCTGTTCGATGAGCCCACCTCGGCGCTCGACCCGATCGCCACCGGGGCCATCGAAGAGCTGGTGCATGAATTGAAGAAGCGCGTCACGATTCTCATCGTCACCCACAACATGCAGCAGGCGGCGCGCGTTTCCGACTACACGGCTTACATGTACCTGGGCGAAATGATCGAGTTTGGCAATACCGATGAAATCTTCATGAAGCCGAACGACAGACGCACCGAAGACTACATTACCGGCCGCATGGGTTGAGGAGAACCGAGATGCCAGATTCCGTACATGTATCAACACAGTTCGATGAGGATCTCGCCCGCCTGCGCACCCATGTGCTGCACATGGGGGGGCTGGTCGAAACCCAGATCGCGGCGTCGATCGAAGCCTGCATAAGCGGTGAGGTCGACAGGGTGAGGGCGATTGTCGACACGGATCGAAAGATCAACGATCTCGAGAAGGCCATCGATGACGATTGCGCCCACATCATCGCCAGGCGCCAGCCCATCGCCTCCGATCTGCGCCTGATACTGGGGATCAGCAAGATCGTCACCGACCTTGAGCGTAGCGGCGACGAAGCCAAGAAAATTGCCAAGGGTGTGCGCCGCATCCACGAGGCCGGCACCCTGCCCAAGCAGTACGGCATCGGCATCCGCCATCTGGCCGAAGCGGCGCTGAGCATGGTGCATCAGGCGCTCGATGCTTTCGCCCGCATGGACGGTGCGCTGGCGCTCAACGTCATCCGTGCCGACGTCGAGGTCGATGTCGAATTCAAGTCCATCATTCGCCAGTTGATCACGCACATGATGGAAGACCCCCGTACGATCACGACCTCGATTGACATCATGGCCATTGCGCGCGCCATCGAGCGTATCGGTGATCATGCGAAGAATATTTCGGAGCAGGTCGTCTACGTCGTGGATGGCCGCGACATTCGTTACGACAAGGGGGCCATCAAGTGACAGCGACGATTCTGGTCGTCGAGGACGAGCCGGCGATTCAGGAGCTGCTCATGATCAACCTCAGGCACGCCGGATTTCTGGGGGTGTGCGCAGCCACCGCAGAAGAGGCCGAGTCGCTCATCCGCGCTGCGCTTCCTGACTTGATCATTCTTGACTGGATGCTGCCGGGCCAGTCCGGCGTCGCGCTGGCGAAGAAGCTTCGCGCTGACAAACGCACGCGCGACATCCCCATCATCATGCTGACTGCGCGCGTGCTCGAAGAGGACAAGATCCAGGGACTGGATGCCGGCGCGGACGACTATGTAACCAAGCCATTTTCGCCCAAGGAGCTGATTGCCCGCGTGCGCGCCGTGCTGAGACGGCGTGCGCCGCACTTGGCGAGCGAGACCGTCGTGCTCGGCAGGCTTGAGCTCAACCCGGCGACACACCGCGCGTTCGCGGCCGGACTGCCGCTCGAACTCGGCCCGACCGAGTTTCGCCTCCTGCTTTTTTTCATGACGCATGCCGAACGGGTGTATTCCCGCGCCCAACTGCTCGACGAAGTCTGGGGCGACCACGTCTTCATCGAGGAGCGCACGGTCGACGTGCACATCCGCCGCCTGCGTGCAGCGCTTGAGCCCAGCGGCCTGCAAGAGCGCGTCGAGACCGTGCGTGGTAGCGGATACCGTTTCCGCGGAGCCTGAGCACGGTGCAAAGAGCCCTGACCTATGGCGTCCTGACCGCCCTCGTTGCGCTCTCGCTGGGCTACTTCGGTGAAGCCTGGATGGGCTGGGTGCTCTTCTACATCGGCCTGAGCGTGCACCTTGGGATGCATTACCGTAACTTTTCGCGACTCGAACGTTGGTCGCGCAAGCCGGTGCTCGATGCCAGCCTTGAAGGCGATGGCGAGTGGGACCGCGTCTTCCGCCGACTGTATCGCCATGAAAAGGAATTGCTCGAGAAGATCGGACAGCGCGAGCGCGACTTTGCCCGTCTGATCGCCGCCGTACATGCGATGAACGACGGCGTCGTCCTGCTCGATGGGGGATTTCGCATCCAGTTCTGCAACCAGGCCGCCGAGCGTCAGCTCGGCCTGAGGTCGGCGACCGATCGCGGTGCCCCAATCGTCGATCGGGTGCGCCATCCGAGCTTCGTCGACTATCTGGGCAAGCGCGACTTCTCGCGTCGACTGGTGCTTCGCCTGGAGCGCTACTTCGAGCGCGTGCTCGCGATCGAGCTCATGGCCTATGCCGAGGACTGCTGGCTGCTGCAGGTGGCGGACATCACGCAGACCGATCGTCTCGACAGCATGCGGCGCGATTTCGTCGCCAATGTCTCGCACGAATTGCGCACACCGCTGACGGTGCTGTCCGGCTTCGTTGAGACCTTGCAGGAGATGGAGGTCGACGCCGAGGCGCGTCAGCGCTATGTGCACATCATGGGCGAGCAGTCGCAGCGCATGCAGTCGATCGTCGAGGATTTGCTGAGGCTGTCCTCAATCGAGTCGGCGCCGCCGCCGCCAGACCAGCCGGTCGACATGGCCCGCCTGATCGACAAGTTGCATCGTGACGCTGAGGCTCTGTCGGGCGGACGTCACCGCATCGTGCTCGACAGCGAAGGTCAGGGCAATCTGCTGGGTTCCGAGTCGGAACTGGTCAGCGCGCTGGCCAATCTGGTATCGAATGCGGTGCGCTACACCCCCAGCGGCGGCACCATCACGCTGATCTGGAGAGTGTCGGCCGCAGGCGCCGAATTTGCGGTGCAGGATACCGGGATCGGCATCGAACCCGAACACATCCCGCGCCTGACCGAACGCTTCTACCGCGTCGACCGCGGCCGTTCGCGCAGCGCCGGCGGCACCGGGCTGGGCCTGGCCATCGCCAAGCATTGCTTGAGCCGCCACCAGGCGACGCTGGAGATCACCAGTACGCCGGGTGCAGGCAGCCGCTTCGCAGCCAATTTCCCGGCGGGCAGAGTGACGGGTGGCTGAGGACGCCATAGGGCATCACGCCAAGCTCACCACGGAATGGCCTTGCCGCGATAGTCGATGAAGTGTGCGCGCCCGCTCGGCGCCAGGCCGTCGAGCGCCGCCAGCAGGCCGGCTACGGATTGCAGTGGATCGAGTGCGGCCTCGCCGACGAAGGGCGCGCTCAAGGCCGAACGGACGGTGCCGGGCTGCAACGCCGCCAGCACCGCGAGCGGACGGCGGCGAGCGAGTTCGATCGCGGTGGTCTGCAGCAACATGTTGAGCGCCGCTTTCGATGCCCGGTAGCCATACCAACCGCCTTTTTGATTGTCTTCGATGCTGCCCACGCGCGCCGAGAGCTTGGCCCAGATCACGCGCTCGCCGCTGGCGAGCAGTGGCTGCAGTTGCTGCAAGAGCAGCGCCGGGCCGATGGCGTTGATCATCATGGCGCGCTGCAAGCGCACTGCGTGCAGGTCTTCGAGGCGCTTTTCCGGGCCGTGGCCATCGATGCTGAGTGCACCGGTGGCGTCGATCACCAGGTGCAGCGGGGCTTGCGCAGTGACGGCCTGGGCGTAACGCACCAGGCTGGATTCGTTGTCGAGCTCGATCGGGGGGTCGCTGCGCCGCGAGCACTCGATGACCTGGGCGCAACGCGGATCGCGCTGCAGGTGGTGAACAAAAGCCTGGCCAATGGCGCCGCTGGCGCCAGCGACCAATGCGGTGTAGCCATCACGCAGGCTGTTCATGGAGAGGGTCATGGGGGGCAGGGCCTTTATTGGGGCAGGCGGTGCGCGCTTCCATTTATCTGGCTGCGCGCTGCGGTTGAATAGTGTGACGATAGGCCATTCTACTGACAGGGAGGCAGGCTGCTTGCTCGCGCCCTCGCTGCCACCGCAGGCAAGCCTGGCATCAGCGATGCGCACGCTGGATCGGCGGCTGAAGGAATTTGCGCACGATGATGAGGCCGGGGATTCAGCTTGAACAGCGCTGGGCTGAGTGGCAGCGGCGGCTGAGGCGGGCGCGTATCATGCAGCTGAGGCTTGGTGCCCCCAGCCTTCAGTCAGGCTTCATTTTTCATGAGGAGATCGACCATGACACAGGATAGCCAGCGCATCGAGCGCGATGTTCAAGCGGCGCTCGAAGCCGAGCCCGCACGCATTGCCGAGCGCGTGCGCACGATCACGCTCGAGGCGCTGACGCGTGGGGTTGTGGACACCCAGGCGCTGCGCGAGGTGACACAGGCCGTGCTGCGCGGCGCCCAGGCCGCCGCGCCACGCCTTGTCGATGGTCAGACCGAAGCCATCAAGGACGCGGTCCGTGGGCTCGACGAAGCGCTCGCCTCCGCCGCCCAGGCCACGCAGCTCGCCATGCAGGAAGCCATTGGCCGCAGCGGTGAGTTTTCGCGCGAAGGGCTCAAGCACTCGGTCGAGCAGCTGTCACGCCTAGAAGGGGATTTCGTTGCCGCGCTCGGCGACGCCGCGCGCCAGACCAGCGGTGTGGCCCAGGCCACCTTGCGCGATCTGGCCGAGCATGCCAGCAACAGCGGCACCGCGGTCGGCGCGCGCGTGCAGACCGCGGTGCTCGAACTCGGCCATGCGATGAGTGCGCTCGCGCGTGCACAGGTGGACAGTGGCATGCGCGCCCTCGGTGCGCAGGCTGAGCTGCTTGCCGGCATGGCCGCGGGCGTGCTGCGCGGGCTGGCTGATCGGCTGCAGCAGGACGGCTCGGCCAAGAGCGCAGCGGACCGGGACGACTGATGCTCTGGCAGGCCATCGGTGCGGCGCGGGATCTGGCCCGCGCCCATGAGATTGCCACGGTGCTGATCCGCTATGGTTTCGGCGATCTGGTGCGACGCGTCGGGCTGGGCAATATGCTGGAGAAGACGGGCAGGGCGCTGCACTGGCGCATGCCTGCGGAGCTCGCACACCAGGAGCCGCCGGCGCGCGTGAGACGCGCGCTGGAAGATCTCGGCCCCACTTTCGTCAAGCTCGGTCAGGTGATGGCCACGCGCGTGGACCTGTTCCCAGCCGACTGGATTGCCGAATTCGGCAAGCTGCAGGATGCCGCGCCCGCCGAGCCCATCGCGGCCATTCTTGCCCAGCTCACTGAAGATCTGGGTCAGTCGCCCGAGACCGTGTTCGCCGACTTCGAGCCCGAGCCGCTGGCGGCGGCCTCGCTTGCGCAGGTGCACCGCGCCCGTCTTGGCGACGGGCGTCAGGTCGTGCTCAAGGTGCGTCGGCCGGGAATCCGTCCCCTGATCGAAGCCGACCTGCATCTGCTGGCACGCCTGGCGGACATCATCCACTCCGAGGCGCCCGACCTGCGCCGCTACCATCTGCGCGAAGTGGTGCGCGAATTCACCCTGTCCTTGCGCCGCGAGCTCGACTTCGCCGCCGAGTGCCGCAACGCCGAACGCATCGCCGCAAACTTCACCGAGCGCCCGGAGATCGTCATCCCCGGCATTCATTGGGCCTGGTGCGGCGAGCGCCTCAACGTGCAGGACTTTGTCGACGGCATTCCCGGGCGCGATCTGGCAGGCGTTGATGCTGCGGGCCTTGATCGCAAGCTGCTCGCCCGTCGCGGCGCCGCCGCGGTGCTGAAGATGATGCTGGAGGACGGCCTGTTTCACGCCGATCCGCATCAGGGCAATGTGTTCTACCTGCCCGACAACCGCATTGCCTTCATCGACTTCGGCATGGTCGGGCGCTTGTCCGAGAGCCGACGTCATGAAGTCGCCGTCCTGCTCTACGGTCTGGTGACGGGTGAGTCCGAATCGGTTGCCAGGGTGCTGCTCGACTGGCGCGAGGGCGAGGAGGAGAGCGACGAGCTGGCCGGGGAGGCGCGTCTGCGGCGCGATATCGATGCCTTCGTCGATCAGTACAAGGGCGTGCCGCTCAAACGCCTGGATCTCGCCGCCATGCTCACCGACCTGATGGCCTTGTTGCGCGAGCATGGCCTGAGCCTGCCGCCTGAACTGTCCATGATGATCAAGGCCTTCATCACGCTGGAAGGGATGGGGCGTCAGCTCGACCCGGATTTCGATATTGCCGCCGAGGCTGAGCCGCTGCTGAAGGCGACGCTGCTGTCCTATCAGACGCCGGCCGCGCTGGCACGGCGCGGATGGCGCAGCGTGAGCAGCGTGGCGGAGCTGATCGGCGGCCTGCCGGAGGATCTGGGCAGCCTGTTGCGCTCGGCCCGGCGTGGCAAGCTGCAACTGCAGGTGGATGTGGTTTCGCTCAAGGATGCGGTGGATCATTTCGATCGCGCCGTCAGCCGCATGACCATAGGCATCGTCACCGCAGCGCTGATCATTGGCACGGCGATCCTGATGACGGTGGTGCACGACCCCGCGCTGGGCGGGCTGCGCACACTGGGCCTGCTCGGCTTTCTGGGTGCGGTGCTGGGTGGGCTGTGGGTGCTGGTGTCGATCTGGCGCAGCCGGCGGCGCTAGGCGAGGGCAGTGGATGAGAGGAGTGGAGATGAAAGGGCAGGGTTTCACGCGCCGGCTGGGTTTTGCGTTGCAGGGTCTGAAGCGCGCCACTGGCAGCGAGCGCAGCTTGCGCACCCATCTCGGCGCAGCGGCGGGCGTGTTGCTGGTGCTGCTCCTGACCCAGCCGGCGCCGCTATGGTGGGCCGTGCTGGGGCTGGCGGTCGGCATCGTGCTGATGGCGGAGTTGTTCAACAGCGCGCTCGAAACACTCATTGACCACGTGCACCCCGAGCACCATCCCGAGGTGGGCGCGGCCAAGGATATCGCCGCCGCCGCCGTGCTGCTTGCCAGTATCGCCGCGGTGGTGGCCGGGCTTGCCTTTGCCGTCGACTGCTTGAGCGGCTAGGCTGCATCTTGCGCTTGCAAACCAAACGTCACCTGTTAAGATAGTAAGTAATTACTTGCTTGATGGGCGAACGCATGACAGCCTCCGTAAAACACCTCCCCGCAGACGAGCGTCGCGCCCTTACCGTCGATGCGGTGGTCGAGCTGGCGGCAGAACAGAATCCACGTGACATCACCACCGCCGCCATCGCCAAGCGCATGGGGCTGACGCAGGGTGCGCTGTTCCGGCACTTCCCCACCAAGGAGGCCATCTTGCAGGCGGTGATGGCCTGGGTGGCGGAGCGTCTGCTCGCCCGTGTGGACAAGGCGATGCAGGCCGAGGCCTCGCCTATCGCCGCGCTGGAGGCCATCTTCCTCACCCACATCGATTTCGTGGCGGGGCACCCCGGCGTGCCGCGGATGATGTTCGGCGAACTCCAGGTTGCCGGCGAGACCGCGCCCAAGCGCATGGTGACAACCCTCATCAAGCACTACGGCGAGCGTCTGCACAAGCTGGTCGAGGACGGCAAGGCGAAGGGTGAGCTCGATGCGGCGCTCGACACCGAGGCGGCCGTCACCTTGTTCATCGGTACCATCCAGGGTCTGGTGATGCAGTCGCTGCTCAGCGGCGACGCTGACAACATGCGCCACGACGCAAGAAGGGTATTCGCAATCTATCGGCGCGGTGTGGGTCGCGTGGCCGGCCAGGGTGCGCCGGTCGGGAGCAGCGCATGAAACGTCTACCCATCAAGGGCCGCACGCTGGCGCTGCTCGCGGTCATCCTCCCCTTGCTTGCGTTGTTCATCTACGTCGGCCTGCGCTCCGGCCCGCTGGCCCCGGTCGCGGTGACGGTGGCGAAGGTGGAGTCGCGCGCGCTGACGCCCGCGCTGTTCGGCATCGGAACGGTCGAAGCGCGCTATACGTACAGGATCGGCCCGACGATTGCGGGACGTGTGAAAACGCTGAACGTGCACGTGGGCGACTTCGTCCGCGCCCAGCAGCTACTGGGCGAGATGGACCCGGTCGATCTCGATGACCGGGTGCGCTCGCAGGAGGCGGTCTTCAAGCGTGCGCAGGCGACCGTGCGCGAGGCCGAGACTCGCCTGGCTTATGCAAACACCCAGGCAAAGCGCTACGAACAGTTGTTTGCGGTGCGCTCGAGCAGCGAAGAGGCACGCACCACGAAGCGCCAGGAGGCGCAGATCGCCGACGCCGCGCTGGCCGCCGCCCGCCAGGAACTGGCCCGTGCCCGTTCCGACCGCGAGGCGCTGATGTCGCAGCGCAGCAACCTGCGCCTGGTCGCGCCGGTCGATGGCGTGGTCAGCATGCGCGACGCAGAGCCGGGCACCACCGTCGTGGCCGGTCAGGCGGTGGTGGAGGTGATCGACGCCAGCAGCCTGTGGGTCAATGTGCGCTTCGATCAGATCAGCGCGACCGGGCTGGCGCAGGACTTGCCGGCCCGGATCGTGCTGCGCTCGCGGGGTGGGCAGGCGTTGCCCGGGCGAGTGCTGCGCGTGGAGCTCAAGGCCGATGCGATCACCGAGGAGCTGCTCGCCAAGGTGGTCTTTGAGGGCAGGCCGGAGCCGCTGCCACCGGTGGGGGAGCTGGCCGAGGTCACGGTCGAACTGCCGCCGGTCGCGTCGGCTCCGACCATCCCCAATGCGGCTGTGCGGCGCGAGGGCGACAAGCTGGGCGTGTGGCAAGTCGTGGATGGCGATCTGCGTTTTGTGGTGCTCAAGCTCGGCGTTGCGGATCTCGACGGATTCGTGCAGGTGCGCGAAGGCCTGGTGGAGGGCGATCAGGTGGTGCTCTATAGCGAAAAGGCGCTCACGGCGCGCAGCCGCGTCCATGTGGTCGAGCGCATCGCGGGAGTGTCACCATGATCAGTCTGGCCGGCCGCGACATCCTCCATTCCTGGGGAAAATTCGTGTTCACCGGCATTGGTCTGGGGCTGCTGATCGGCGTTACCCTGGTCATGGCTGGCGTGTATCGGGGCATGGTGGATGACGGCAAGGCGCTGCTCGACAACAGCGGCGCCGATCTGTGGGTGGTGCAAAAGGACACCCTGGGCCCTTATGCCGAGCCCTCCAGCCTCAACGATGACGCCTATCGCGCCATCCTCTCCATGCCGGGAGTGGCGCAGGCGGCAAACGTGACCTACCTCAACATGCAGGTACGCAAGGGTGATCGCGATGTGCGCACCATGGTGGTCGGCATTGCGCCCGGCAGCCTGGGAGTGACGCCTGGATGGCCACCGTATCTGGTTGCCGGGCGCCAGATCACGCGTGCGCACTATGAGGCGGTCGCCGACATCGCCTCCGGTTTCAAGCTGGGTGATCGGCTCGCGATTCGCCGCAACCACTACACCGTGGTCGGACTGACGCGGCGCATGGTGTCGTCCAGCGGTGACCCGATGGTGTTCATTCCCCTCAAGGACGCCCAGGAGGCGCAGTTCCTCAAGGACAACGACGCCATCTGGCAAAGCCGGCGCCGCAGCGAGGCCAACCCGGCATTCAACCGGCCCGCTGTTCCCGGTCTGCTCGACGCGGTGATCGCCTCGCAAAGCACCAACGCCTTCGTCAACGGCGTGCTGGTCACGCTCAAGCCCGGCCACGCCCCCGAAGAAGTCGCTGAGTCCATCCGGCGCTGGAGGCGACTGACGGTCTACACCCGAGTGCAGATGGAAGACATTCTGATCAGCAAGCTGATTGCCACCTCGGCCAGGCAGATAGGCATGTTTCTGGCAATTCTGG
The DNA here is from genome assembly GCF_000443165.1 of Thauera terpenica 58Eu. Classification (GTDB taxonomy): domain Bacteria; phylum Pseudomonadota; class Gammaproteobacteria; order Burkholderiales; family Rhodocyclaceae; genus Thauera; species Thauera terpenica. Next base: position 12,050 of record NZ_ATJV01000072.1, read on the forward strand.
CGGTGGTCAGCGCCACCATCGTTGCCTTCATCATCTATTCGCTGACCATGGACAAGATCCGCGAGATCGCGGTGTTGAAACTCATCGGCACACGCAACCGGACCATCGCCGGGATGATCATGCAGCAGGCGCTCGCCCTGGGCGTGATCGGCTTTGTGGTGGGCAAGATCACCGCCACCTTTTCGGCGCCGATCTTCCCGAAGTACGTCTTGCTCACGCCGATGGATTCCATCGTGGGCTTTTTCGCCGTGCTGGTGATCTGCGTGCTCGCCAGCCTGGTCGCGATTCGCATGGCGCTCAAGGTCGATCCGGCCGAAGCGATCGGGTAAATATATGAGTAGCCGCAAGGGAATCCGCATCGAAGGTCTGAGCAAGCGCTATGGCCAGGGCGACACCGCCGTCTTTGCCTTGAAGGATGTGAATATGCAGGTTGCCCCGGGCGAGGTGGTCGGCTTGATCGGCCCCTCGGGTTCGGGCAAGAGCACCCTGCTCAAATGCCTGGGCGCGGTGATCGACCCGACCGCCGGCCGCATGGTGCTCGACGACGAGGTGATCTACGACGAGGGCTGGAAAGTCCGCGACCTGAGTGCGCTGCGGCGGGACAAGATCGGCTTCGTGTTTCAGGCGCCGTACCTGATTCCGTTTCTGGATGCCACCGACAACGTCGCCCTGCTGTCCATGCTCGCCGGCGTGCCCAACGCCGAAGCACGTGCCAAGGCGCTCGAATTGCTCACCGCGCTGGATGTGCAGCACCGCGCCCACGCCATGCCATCGGCCTTGTCAGGCGGTGAGCAGCAGCGCGTTTCGATCGCGCGCGGCCTGGTCAACCGGCCGCCGGTGATCCTCGCCGACGAGCCCACCGCACCGCTGGACAGCGTGCGCGCCATGGCGGTGATCCGCATTCTCAACGACATGGCGAAGAGGTTCGAGGCCGCGATCATCGTCGTCACCCATGACGAGAAGATAATTCCGACCTTCAAGCGCATCTACCATATTCGCGACGGTGTCACCCATGAAGAGCTTGGCGAAGGGCGTGGCTTTGATTGATTGCAAGTCGAAGTTGACGCCCCTCAGCGCCGCTTCTACAATGCGCCCTCTTTCGCGGAAGGGCGGTTAGCTCAGCGGTAGAGCACTGCCTTCACACGGCAGGGGTCACTGGTTCGATCCCAGTACCGCCCACCAGGCATTTGTGCCTCCTTCCAGAAAGCCGATCGGGCGGTTAGCTCAGCGGTAGAGCACTGCCTTCACACGGCAGGGGTCACTGGTTCGATCCCAGTACCGCCCACCAAACAGTATGGAAAGCCGGCCAGCGTGCCGGCTTTTTTATTGTGTGCGCCCAGCATGGGCGCACTCCTGCGGGTGCAAGTCCCGCCGTAAGTTGATCACAGCGAACGAAGCGAAGCGCAACTGCGTGAGGGTGACCGGGCGTGGGAAGGAAGCGTGGAGCATAAGCTGCGAGCCGATGTACAAGAATCGGATAGAAAGCACTGCTGAGCAGGGCGAGCGGGCACGAAACCGCGAAGCTCTCGTGATCAAAGCGAAGCGGCGTAAATCCGGCGGTTGTGCAGCGAAGGAGTCCTGCCGCTCCTGGGCCCTCTGGAGGGGCGAGCGACCGATTCGATGATCAGGTGGACTATCAGATCTTGGATCCACGTTCTCGGCCGTCCCGCGATGATCTACACGGACAGCCTCTGGCACGACGAGCCAGCCTTCATGAGCCTTTTCACAAACCGAATGAACCTGTGGCCAGAGGCCCTCGATCAGCGGTTCTTGGAGTTCGATAGCCCTGCAGTCGAGCTCGCCTTCGAGTCGAAGGGGCTGCAGCGGCACTGTCCGAAGTCCCCATACCAAAGCCTATGGAAAACCAGCAACAGGTCATCGACTACCTTGAGAGCCTTGGCGCGGCGGCGTTGCGCAAGGTGCTGCTCGAGGCCGCCTTCAACAACGCCGAACTGTGGAAGCGCCTGGTGACCCAGGCGACGGCGGCAAAGCGTCCGGGCTTGCGAGTGCTCGAGAAGGCACTTCTGCATAGCCTCACACCCGAAGGCAGTTTCGGCTGGGCGGATGACGCCGGCTACGCCGATCGTGTGGAAGACGCGGTCCGACTGCTCGACGCACGCATCGGAGATGGCGATCCTGCCTTGCTCGAACTCATCGAGAAGCTCATCGGCCTCGTCGAGCGGTCAGTCGAGCAATTCCACGAGTCCTCTGGCCTCCTGGATGATGCGATCCGCGACCTTCACCGAACGCATCTCGACGCCTGCGCTGAACTGCATATTCCTCCGGAAGACGTGGGGCGTGCGCTATTTCAACGGCAACTCGAGGACCGCTGGGGATATCTTCCCGAAATCGCCGACGACTACTTCGAAATGATCGGTGAAGTCGGCCAGTCTGCGTACTGGCGGGCCGCCTTCGAAGTCTGGGAAGCCTTGCCCAACCTTGAGGTCGGAGACAGGAGCTCCTCGGTTAGTGCAAGGCGTCATGCGATCGAAGCAATCGTCGAGGCAAACCTGGCTCAGCTTGGCGATCTGGACGCCCTGATCCGGGCGAAAGCCAGAAATCTCTCCCGAAGCAGCCGGCATCTGGAGCTCGCAAAGCTTTGCCGTGAACATGGGCGACTTGATGACGCGATCCGTTGGGCGGAGGAGGGCTTCAAAGCCTTTCCGATCAACGAGGCCTACCCGCTTGAGAGTCTCCTGGTCGAGTTCTATCGGGAAAGCGGGGATTACGAAAAGGTCGAGACCGTCGCCTGGCAACGCTTCGAGCGTCTGGCCGGCTGCAACGCCTTCTTCGATCTGCTCGAGGTCGGTAAGGCAATCGGCAGGGAGAAAAGCTTGCGCGAGCGTGCCCTGGGCTTCCTTTGGTCCCGGGTGAAAAAACAGGAGGCCGAGTCCTCAACGCGTGGATCGTCCCGACGGTCGGCCCTGTTCGGATTCGAACGCGACCACCTCGTCGGCATTCACCGCGAGGAAGGAGACGCCGATGCGGTGTGGGAAGTCTTCTGCGGAGGTCCCGTCTCCGTGAAGCACTGGCAGCCGGTGGCGGCCATGCGAGGTAAGACGCATCCCGACGAGGCCGTCGCGCTTTACCGTCGGCTGCTCCCGCACGTGATCGAGGCCGAAGGGGCGGGTGCACGCTACGACGGCGCGTTCGAGATTGTCGCTGCGATCCGGCAGCTGCACATTGAAGGAGGACAGCTCGCGAAATTCCAGAACGCGCTGCGCGAGATCAGGGGCGAGTGGAAGCGCAAGCGGAACTTCATGAAGCGGCTCGATGAATTCTGAGGCCGGAGAAACGCGCGCGAGGGTGTTACGTTCATGCCATATGCGCTGACGTATGTCGGTCCAGCGAGGGTCAAATTTTCCTGCTTCGCTGGATGAAACACGTAATAGCGCAGTGCGGGCTGACACCTGCGTCCTGTGCTCATACGTACCTCGTAATACGAATTACGGTTCGCATCCCGGGTGGGCAGAGGGGCAGATCGCAGCCATGTCTTCACTGCGCTTGGGCCTCGTGGAAGTGCAGTCGCAGCGAGAGCACGCTGGCCGCCGCGCTCGGGGTCTGCGCTGCGGTCAGCAGTGCCCTTCCTTGGTCGCGTCGCAGGCTGACCGGCCTCAGGCCGGCGGCAATCGCCTCGTCGATCTTCGCGCCGGCGGCGGAGTCGAACCATTCGGCGGCGTGGCGGTTGGCGGCCCCGTGCGCCGGGTCAGGCCGGAACACCAGCAGCACCTTGTCGAGCATGGCCTCGTTCTTCAGGAGGTCATACTCCCATTTCACCCCCGGCGAGTCGCTCGCCACCAGTACGATGGTCTGGGCAGAGCGGGCAGCGGCGGCCAGGGTCTGCTGCCAGTCCGCGTGGTCCGAGTAATGGCGCTGCGCGCCGAAAGGCGTTCGCTTATCGCCCGGTCGGCCCAGCGCGATCACCGGCCCGAACTGCGCGAGCTCGTCGACCAGCGCCTCGTCCAGGTTCTGGCGGAAGGACCACAGATCCAGCCAGCGCGCGGGCAGGTCCCAGGGACGCCGCCGGAAGGTGCACTGATCGTCATCGAAGCCGCGCAGGAACAGGATCGGGCGATCCGACGAGTACGCCACGGCCGGGCGCCACATCTCGCGTGCGCTCAGGCGCTTGCCGGCATGGAACAGCGCATGCCCGACGAGGATCACGAGGGTGCCGATGAGGATCCAGGCACGGGCGAGCACACCGCCCGTGTAGACGACGAAGCGCGCCAGGAACAGGGCCCAGAAGGCGGGGTTCTTCAGCGCGCCAAGCCGCCACGATGACGACGGCAGGCCCGATGCGGCAGCCATGCGGACCCAGAAGCCCTTGTCGCGGAGTGCGCCGAACAGGAGCTCCCGAGGCCGGTCGCCGGCCAGAAGCAGTCGCAGACGGACGAAGCGGGCGAGCGCAAGGCAGACGAAGGCGAGGGCGACCAGCGCAGCCAGGGTGCCGAGCAACTCCTCCAAGTCGCGGTCGCCCTCCATCCAGAGCCATCCGATCCCGACAAGCGCTGCCGTGATAAGGATGCCCGAGAGGCTCAGGAACACGGTGCGCGCAATCCGGCGGTCCGTGCCCGCCAGCAGGCCGGACACGAGCGTGATCACCAGGCAGACGAAGACGCCGACGATCACGAGCAGCTCGTCGCCGAACTCGTCAATCAGCCCCACCAGGCCGTAGCCGAGCAGTCCGGCGAAGAGCTGCCATGCGACCGCGCCGACCATGCATCCACTGACCAGCGCCAGCAGCCGGAATCGATCCTGGCGATCCAGCCAGTCCCAGAAGGCGAAGCCGAGCGGCGCGAGCGCGAGCAGGGCGCCGAGCGCATAGTGCCAGTCCTCGAGCAGCGGTTCGCCGCCGAAGGCCTCCGATGCCTGCTCGACGAAACGCTGCGCGCCGTACAGCTCGAAGAGCTGCCAGAGCACCAGGAAGGGCGCGGCCGCGACGAGGAAGGAGCGCCAGGTCGCCGAGCGGTCGATCTGCTCGACGATCTCCGCGAGGGGCGATACGTCGACCAGCGCGATGGGGGCTGCAGTTGCAGGGGAAGGTGCAGGCGCAGATGTCGGTACGCTCGCTCCGCCGTGCGACGAATCGAGCGGGGCGAGCTCGCGACTGATCGCAAGAAACGCGCCGCAGAAGGCGAAGGGAAGGCTGACCAGGCCAATGGTCGCGAGCGGACCGGAGGCCCCACCGCCCAGCCCGGCGGGTGCAAGCATTGCGGCCAACAGCCACACGCACATCAGCAAGGGCGGCACGAAGACCAGGCTGCGCGCGCGCCAGTGGGTGCCGGCGGCAAACGCGATTGCTGCCACCAGCCACATCGCCCAGCCGTAGGACGGCGCGGTGAAGCGAGTCAGCAGAGGCGTGATCAGCAGGAGCGCGATCCAGGCCAGCGCGAGCTGCGCGATCACCTTGCCGTCTGGCAGGCGACCGCCGCCGGGTGCCATCAACGCACGGAACACGTGGCCGGCAAGGATTGCCGCGAGGCTCCCCAGCAGGGCATCCCAGTCGAGGCGCGGCGACTCCGCCGTGGTGATCAGGGGCTCGAGCGAGCTGCCGATGGCGAGGGCGAACAGGCGATTGATCACCAGGCCGGTGATGAGCAGGGCGACAAGGACGCGCGGACGACAGCACCTCAGCACAACGAGGCCGAAGCAGATGATGGGCACCCAGGTGGCGAGGCTGTAGCTGCCGTAACGGATGCCCGCGAATCCGAGGCTGACCGAGCCTGTGCTCGCCAGTCCCGCCAGGACCAGGGCCGCGCCCAGGATTGCGAGCGCACCGACGGTTCGCTGAGGGCGCCCCGTCCAGATCGCGCCGGCCAGTGCCTCCCAGCGGATCGCAAGGAACAGGATGAGGACAGCCGGAATCGCGAGGAGATTGACCCTGAGCTCGCCCGGTGGCGAGACCACCCGCCATGGCGCGATGTCGAGCGCGGCGACCACCAGCAGGCTGAAACCGGCGATCACCGGAAGGGCTGTGTTGCCCCGCAGCCAGCGCCTCGGCGATGGCAGGGCGCACCGCCCGTCGACTGCAGCGGCGATGACCAGAGACAGCAGGAGCGTTGCGTTCGAGACGCCGAAGCGAAACCCGACGCCCCCATCGAGCGTGACGCCGAGCGAGGGGAGAAGCACGAGCGGCCACCAGGCGCACAGCACGCCGATCCCATGCCTGAAGGTCAACCACCCTGCCAGCAAGGGCAGGAACCAGGTGAGTTCGAGGCTGACCTGGAGAACCTCGGTCGGGCGAACCCAGAACGAGCCGGTCATCAGGAAGGCGATGGCCAGAACGCGGCGCCCTGAAGGAGTGTCGTGACCACCACGCGAAATTAAGGACATCTGCCGATCCCCTCAGGGTGTGGGCGCCCATCCGGGATGGAGGGCCCGGGCCCGGATTGAATGGCTGGCCTGATTTCACTATAGGCGGACAAGAACGGGCGGCAAGGCGGCGAGGCTGCTCAGGACAGGTTGAGATTCAAGCGTTCCGAAGTTTCTTAAACTAACTACGGGAGTTAGTTTAAGAAACTTCGGAAAGTCCAATGTTTACAACGCAAAATACGCTCAGGAAGTCACCGCCCACTGAAACACGACGGGGAAAGCCCCGCTGCCAGAGCGGCAGATCGCCATTGCGCAATGTGCGTTTCAAGCCCCGTTTGCGGATTTGCCCAAGCAAGTGGCTGATCGCCGATGACAAGGCGTTGTGCTGGCGGAGCTCTTCGCGCAGGAGCGTGTCACTGCATTGCTTGAGCACTTCGCGGCCGAGCCGGCGCAGTTCCTTGGCACGAAACGCGACATGCCGCATTGCGAGGCGCTGGGTGTAGAGGGCGCCGCGCACTTCGAGTGTCTCCACCGCATGATCGAGCGTTTGCTCCGCCTGCTCCAGGAAGCGGTAAAAGGTGCCTTCGGGCCCGCTGTCCATCATTTGCGCCATCGGCTCGATGTAACTGTCGAAGGCTTCGAGCACGTCAGCATAACGTCGGACAAGGGGCAGGTTGGCATCGGCTGCCTTGGCACGCTCGGCCAGCTCAAGGATCGCGTGCCGATCCTGATCGAGTTGTTGGCTGATCTGCCGAAAAAGTTCGGCAAGCTTGCTCGCCGCGCTGCGCATGCCGTCGGCACGGCCAAGGACGAGTGCATCGGCGAGTTGCGCAGTAGCCTCGCGAATCGCATCCACCCTTGCCCGCAGCACCTGGGACAGGCCCAGCTCGTGCTCGCGGGTGAGCCCGCGTACGAACTCCAGCACTTGGGGGTGCAGCTCGAGCGCACTGCCGCGCGGCACGACGCGGAGCAGATCGCTGTTCACCAATTGGCGCAGCGTGTCTTCGCTCTGGGCAACGTCCAGGGTTGGGGAAGCCCGGGCAATGATGGCCATCGCGTGCTCCGGATCGAAGGCCGGAAAGTCACGCGTCAGCGGCACCAGGGCTTCAATGATTTCCCAGTGGGTGTAGAGGGCGAGGGTGAGGCTGCGGGGAGAGGGCATGGCACTGCGCGGACTATCTAGTTCGCTTGAGCGGCCATGCGCTCTGTCGCCAGGTTGTCTAGATCGGCGAAGTCTTCGGCACGCAACTCGCCCGCTCCGTTGAGCATGTCTTGCGAGAGGGAGCGCTTCCACGTCAGCAGTTCGTGCAGCTTTTCGTCGAATGTCTTGAAGTTCGATGCGCTCACGATCGGGTAGTGCACATGCACATCCCGGGTCTGCCCGATTCGGTAGGCACGGTCCGTCGCCTGGTCTTCCTTGGCGGGGTTCCATGTGCGACTGAAGTGGATGAGCGCGCTACCTGGCTCGGTGTTCGACGGCGACGCGGCGACCGTGTGGGCACGCTTTGAGCAGGTGCCGGATGGGACGGTGCGTCTGGTCGGGACGCGCACGCACGCAGGGCCGCCCGAGTCGCTGGGCGAGGCCAGCCTGACCGCTGCCGACCATGATTCGGCGCTCAGCCGTATGGCCGTGGCCGGGCAGATCGAAACCCTGATCGCCGTAGAGAGCGCCCAGGGTGCCCACTCGCGTCAGGCGCTGGAACTGGCCGTCGCGCATCAGCTGGTCAGCCCGCTGACGCATTTCCTGCTCGTCGAGACGCGTGCCGAAGCCAACAAGGCGGCGGACATGCCCGATCGCGACCTGGCCTACTTTGCCGAAGGCAGCGAGCACTTCGCCGATTACGTCGAGGCGGTGCGTTGGGCGCAGGAGTGCGCGATGGCCAACCGCCAGGGGTGGCATCGTCGTTTGTGCTGGGCCAGAAGTGGCTCACAGCTCCCGGGCGCAGCCCGATCGTGCTTGCTCGCAGCCCTTGTAGGGGTCAGCTCACGAAACGGAAAAAATCGTACGCTAAGCCTCGCCGGGCATTCGTAACGGCCGGAACTTGCCTTGCTCAACCTGCT
>NZ_ATJV01000073.1 GCF_000443165.1 Thauera terpenica 58Eu
GGCGAACCGGTGGCGGGGGTGTCGACGATCAGCACGGAACAGAACGAGGTGCTTCATGCCTTAGGAATAGAAAAACCAGCGGCGCCGGAGCAGTTGGCGCTGTTGTAGTGGCATTTTTGAAAGTGTGATCTAGCAAAAACAAGGACTTGCGCGCGTAACTGTCGAACTCGGGAGGCCTTCATCGACAACACCGGCTACGCGCGTGCAGAGGTTGTGGGACAGAATCCGCGGCTGCTGCAGTCCGGGCGCACGCCGCCGGAGACCTACCGTCGCCTGTGGAAGACGCTGGCACAGGGCAAGCCCTGGGCCGGCGAGTTCTACAACCGGCGCAAGGATGGCAGCGAATATCTCGAACGTGCGACCGTCACACCTATCCATGACGAGCACGGTGAAACCACGCACTACGTCGCGGTCAAGCAGGACATCACCGAAGAGCGGCGCATGGAAGAGGAGTTGCTGCGCCACCGCGACCACCTCGAAGCTCTGGTGGCCAGCCGGACGCTTGAACTTCAGCATGCGCTCGATGCCGCCAACGTCGCCAGCCGTGCCAAGGGCGACTTTCTCACCACCATGAGCCACGAAATCCGCACCCCCATGAACGGCGTGATCGGCCTGCTCGACGTGCTCGCGCACTCGCCGCTATCGGCCGATCAGACGCACCTGGTCACGATCATGCGGGAGTCGGCCACGACCCTGCTGAGCCTGATCAATGACATCCTCGATTTCTCGAAGATCGAATCGGGCAAGGTCGAACTCGAGCTCGCCCCGGTGTCGATTCACAAGCTGATCGCCCACATCGCCGACATCATGCGCCCGCTTGCAGAACGCAAGGCCGTGAAGCTGACCACCTGCATCGAGGACGACGTGCCCGCAGCCGTCAGCTCGGATGCGCTGCGCCTGCACCAGATCCTGGTCAACCTGGTCAGCAACGCGGTGAAGTTCTCCACCGCCATGGAGCGCCCCGGCCGCGTCGAGATCCGCGCCGAAAACGCCGGCGCGGGGCTGATTCGATTCATGGTCACGGACAACGGCATCGGCATGGCGCCCGAGGTGCTCGACAAGATCTTCCAGCCCTTCGCCCAGGCCGAGTTCTCCACCACCCGTCGCTTCGGCGGCACCGGACTGGGGCTCCCGATCTCTGCCCGGCTGGTTGGCATGCTCAAGGGCCGGATCGAGGTAAGCAGCCTGCCCGGGCGTGGCACGCGCTTCATCGTCACCCTGCCACTGACGACCATCAACGCCACGCTTGCACGGCAAGATGCCGCGGCCCCTGCCAGCGCGGCAGCTGACACCACCCTGCCCCGGCATCCCTCCTCCCGCCCGGCGCCGTCACAGGCGCACGGCGCCGCAGCGCCCCACAGCCCGATCCTCCTCGCCGAAGACAACGACGTCAATCGCCTGGTCATCGAACGCCAGCTCGCGCTGCTGGGCTTCGAGTGCGACATGGCCGAGAACGGCCAGGAAGCGCTCGAACGCTGGCGCAAGGGCCGTTACGCCCTGCTCCTGACCGACCTGCACATGCCTGAAATGGACGGCTATGAGCTCACCGCGCGCATCCGCAGCGAGGAGCCGAGCGGGCGGAGGATGCCGATCATCGCCGTGACCGCCAATGCCCTGCGCGGCGAGGACCAGCGCTGCATCGATGTGGGCATGGACGACTTCATCACCAAGCCGATCCAGCTCGATGTGTTGCGCCAGACGCTCATGCGCTGGCTGCAGGCGGACGATCTGCAAGCGCCCGCAGCCATCAAGGCGAGCACCGCGGCCGTCCCCACTCAAACCGGGCATGCCCTGTTCGATGCACAGGTTCTGCCCAGCCTGACCGGCGGCGACGCAACGCTGGTCGAGGAGCTCCTCGCCGCCTACCGGATCTCCGCGCGCGACACTGCACAATCGCTGTCAAAGGCACAGGCTAGCGCCAACTGGCGACAGGTGGGCGAGCTCGCCCATCGCCTGAAGTCGTCCTCACGCGCGGTCGGCGCCATGCAATTGGGCGAGATCTGCGCCACACTTGAGCAGGCCGGCCGCGATGGCGGCGGCGATGGCGAGCTCATCCATCAGCTCATGGACGATTTCGATGCGGCACTGGACGCCGCACTACAAGCGATGGACCCTGCACGCACCTGCTCCGGCTCATGATGCAGCCGCCTGCAGGGCATGGTGATGCACTGTCTTTTCGAGCGAGGCTGACGGTATGAAACACGAAACCCTGAAGATCCTCATCGTGACCGATGTAGCGGCCGAAGCCGCGCAGATTGCACGGCTGCTGAGAGACCATTTCGATCAGGTCGAGACCTCCACCGTCGAGACCCACTTTGTTGCCGACTTCGAGCGCGTCAAGCCGAATGTGGTGGTGCTGGCCTTGCCCAGCCTGGAACGCGCGGAGCGCTACTCGCTCGGCCTCTATCGCCACAGCGAGATCGTGCACACCGTTCCCCACCGCAACATCGTGCTGTGCGACAAGGACAACGTGCACCGCGCCTTCGAGCTGTGCAGCAAAGGCTACTTCGACGATTACGTCATGTATTGGCCGCTGGTCTTCGACACGCCGCGGCTGCCCATGTCCATCCTCCTCGCCGGGCGCGCGCTGCAGGTCCAGCGCGAGGCTCCCCCAGCACGCGAGGTCGCTGCGCACGCACGCTCGGTCAGCCAACTGGGAAACGTGCTGGACGAGCAGATTGCAGTCGGCCAACAACGCGCCCAGACCCTTGCGCAGACCCTTCAGGAGGCCGAGGGGATGGCGACCATCGCAGTCAGATCGGCTTCATCGGCGGACGCCAGCCGTAGCGCCGCGGCCGCCTCCCGCGCTGGCGCGCTGCCGGACAGCTTCGAGCTCGACCTGGACGGCGTCCCCTCTGGCGCAACGCCTCAGCCCGCGCTGAGCATCCCTCAGCGCGAGGGCGTGATCCGCGAGGTTCAGCTACGGGTCAATGAGGCAAAGGAAAAGGTCGTGCCGCTCGGCGAGTGGATCAATAGCCTGAAACAGGACGTGAAGCCGCAGCTCGATGCCGCCCGCCGACTGGGAGAGCTGGCTGATCGGGTTGCACCGCTGATTCTGATCGTCGAGGATGACAGCTTCCAGTGCACCTTGCTCGAGCGCCTGCTCGAAAAGGCGGGTTACCGTTCGGCCTCGGCCCACTCCGGTGGCGAAGCGCTCGCGCTGCTCGGACGCCAGCAGCCCGACCTGATCCTGATGGACATCGACCTACCCGACCTCAACGGCCTTCAAATCACCCGCCGCCTGAAGGCCAGCCCCAGCATGGCGGCAATCCCGATCGTCATGATCACCGGCCACAGCGGGCGCCAGGTGCTGCAGGCCAGCCTGAGCGCCGGCGCGATCGATTTTCTGGTCAAGCCTTTCGATCGCGAAGTGCTGCTGCAAAAGCTAGCGCGCCACCTCGCGCGCTAGCGCGCACTGCACGCAAGGAGCGGACGGCGCGACAAGCGCGCCGCGACCACAACCAGAACCGCGTCGTCCTTGCCCCTCACACCCTGGCGCTGGCCCGCTCGGCGATGCGGTCGCGCCAGTTCTGCAGGTTGGCCAGGCCTTCGTGGCCGGGCCTGAACTTCATCAGCCCGCGCGCGAACTCGATCGCACAGAACGCGGTGATGTCGGCGATGGTGAAGCGTTCGCCCGCCACGAAAGGCAGGCGTGAGAGCTCCTCATCCAGCCAGCGCGCCACCTCGCGCACCTTCTCGCCCTGCGAGCGGCCGAAGTCCGCGAACTGGGGCTGCTCCAGCGGCGCCAGCCCGGGGTGAGTATGGCGGATGCAGTTGGCGATGCTGCCGAAGAGGTAAAACTCCATGCGCCGGTCGGTCATTTCGATGAAGGCGCGCTCCTCGAAGGTCTCGCCCATGAGGTTGGGTTCGGGGTACAGGCCTTCGAGATAGCTGCAGATGGCGCGCGTCTCGCCCAGCATGCGGCCATCATCGAGCTCCAGCACCGGCACCTTGGCGAGCGGGCTCTTGGCGCGAAAGTCCGAGCTGCGGTGCTCGTCCTTGCCGATCTCCACCACCACCTCGGCAATGCCGGCGATGCCCTTCTCGGCGATGAACATCTGCACCCGGCGCGGATTGGGTGCGCGCGGCGATATGTAGAGCTTCATGCTTGTCTCCAGTCAGTCATCGATCTCGGGCCTGCGCATGGCCTGGCCCACCCTGTTACGGCCAGGCCTGTGCAAGCGCAGCGCCTGGGTGATTTCAGATCGCCGCGCCGACCTTGCGCCGCATCAGCATCATGTGCAGCACTGCACCCAGAAGTGCGCCAAACATCCACGAGAAACCCGCCCACGCCGACAGCGCCGGCGTCCACACCGAGGCCACGGAGAACACCGATGCCACCGTGAACGCCACCAGTGCGCGCGTGTTCCAGCCCTTGTCGAAATAATAGGTGGAGCCGGGTTTGGCCGAGAACAAGTCCTGCACGTTGAGCTTTTGCTTGCGCACCAGATAATAGTCTGCAACGACGATGCCATACAGCGGCGCCAGCACCGCACCCAGGGTGTCGACAAAACCGGCGATGCCGATATGGCTGATCAGGGCGATCCACAGGCCGCCGATGAAAAACGCGATCACTGCGGTGATGATGCCGCCGGTGCGCGCGCTGATCTTCGCCGGGGCGAGGTTGGCGAGGCCGAACGCAGCCGGGATGAAGTTGGCCACCAGGTTGATGCCCACCGTCGCGGCGAAGAAGGTGAGCGCAGCGATGATGGTGAGCGCGAGGTTGTCCACCTTGGCCACGATCTCCGCCGGATTGGTTATCAGCTCACCGAACAGCACGGAAGCGCCGGCGGTGATGAACAGCGCCAGGAAGGAAAAGAAGGCCAGGCTCACCGGCAGGCCGAGGAAGTTGCCCCACTTCATCTGCGACTCGTTCTTGACGAAGCGCGAGAAGTCGCCGTAATTGATCACCACCGCGGCAAAGTAGGCCACCATCGTTCCGACCACCGCGGCAAAGGCCGCAATCGGGCCGCCCGGATGCTCGCCGCGACCGTCGAAGATGGTGCCGAGCTCGTTCACCAGCCCACTGCCGGCCTTGTACCAGATCACCCCCAGCAGCGCGATCATGACCAGATAGACGAGCGGACCGGCCCAGTTGAGGAAATTGGTGATCCAGTCGAAGCCGCGCAGGAAAAGCCCGAGCTGAAACACGCACACGATCGCGTACGACGCCCAGTCGACCGCGTTCATGCCGAGGAAGGTGCCGCCACCCGGGCTCTCGAGCAGCGCATTGATCAGCAAGGCGATCGCGGTGGACGCGAAATAGGTCTGCACGCCGTACCAGAAGATCGCGACGATGGCGCGGATCAGGGCCGGGAAGTTGGCCCCGCGCACACCCATGGACGCGCGTGCGATCACCGGGTAAGGGATGCCGTATTTGACCCCCGGTTTGCCGGTGAGATTGACCAGCACATTGACGATGATGCCCGCCAGGATGATGCCGGCAAACACCGTCCAGCCGTTGAGCCCGTAGGAGATGAACAGCGTGGCCGCCAGGGTGTAGCCGAACAGGCTCTGGATGTCGTTGGACCAGACGTTGAATATCTCGAACCACCCCCACTTGCGCTGCTCCATCGGTAGTGGCGCGAGGTCGGCGTTGTACAGGCTGGGATCCATATTGCGGATCTTCAGGTCGATCTTTTCCATCACTGTCTCCATGCTCCCGCGCGGGGAGGCTTGCTGCTGCCGAGCAGGCATTGCTTGTTGTTGAAAAGGGGCGGACGAGTCCTGTGGGCTGCGCCGTGCTTACTGCGCCTGGAAGGAGTGGTGCTCGATCCAGTGGCGGGCGACGTCGACGCGACGGCAGACCCACACACGGTCGTGCTTCTCGATGTGATCGAGGAAGCGCTGCAAGGCCTTGAAGCGCCCGGGGCGACCGAGCAGGCGGCAGTGCATGCCGATACTCATCATCGCCGGGCGTTCCTCGCCTTCGGCGTACATGACGTCGAAGGCGTCGCGCAGGTATTCGAAGAACTCGTCGCCATGCGAGAAGCCCTGCGGCAGGGCAAAGCGCATGTCGTTGGTGTCCAGGGTGTAGGGCACGACCAGGTGCGGCACGCGGTCACCGTTGCTCTTCTGCACTTCGGTCCAGAACGGCAGGTCATCGCCGTAGTAGTCGGAGTCGTACAGAAAACCGCCGTAGTCGGCGACCAGACGCCGCGTGTTGGGCGAGTCGCGGCCGGTGTACCAGCCCAGCGCGCGCTCGCCGGTGAGACGTTCGATGATCTCCATGCCGATCTTCATGTGCTCGCGCTCGAGCTCTTCGGGCGTGTGCTGGTAGTGGATCCAGCGCCAGCCATGGCAGGCGATCTCGTGGCCAAGCTCCTTGAAGGCGGCGGTGAGTTCGGGGTGGCGCTCGAGCGCCATCGACACCCCGAACACGGTCAGCGGCAGGCCACGACGCTCGAACTCGCGCAGGAAGCGCCACACGCCCACGCGCGAGCCGTACTCGTAGATGCCTTCCATGCTCAGGTGGCGCTCGGGGTAGCTGGCGGCATTGAACAGCTCGGACAGGAACTGTTCGCTGCCGGGGTCGCCGTGCAGCACGCAGTTTTCGCCGCCTTCCTCGTAGTTGAGGACGAACTGCACCGCGATGCGGGCACGACCCGGCCAGTTGGCATGCGGCGGGTTCTTGCCGTAGCCGATGAGGTCGCGGGGGTAAGCCTTGTTGGAGGTCATCATGTCATTCCGGGCGAGGGGGTCATCGGGGACCACGCCGTGCAAGTTGCAGGTACGAGGTACAGGTGTGGGTACTGGAACGCGGGCCGATCAGCACCCGAGGTAGTCAAAGCGGCCCCTGAAGGGCTTGGGCGGTGGAAAGGCGAGATCGCCATGCTTGCTGGTACGCAGACCCAGCGCGACGAGCGACTCGGCGAGCTTGACCGCCGCGCTCACGCCGTCGACGATCGGCAAGCCTACCGCCGCGCCGATCTCCGCGCTGTGCTCGGCCATGCCGGCGCAGCCGAGCACGATCGCGCCGATGCCGTCCTCCGCCTTGGCACGGCGGCATTCGGCGATGATGCGCTCGAGTGCACAGGCGCTGTCGTGCTCGAGCTCGAGCACCGGGATCTCGGCCGCGCGCACCTTGCGACAGTGCTGGGCGAAGCCGTAGTTGTGCAGCAGCTGCTCGGCGATGATGGCCGTACGCCCCAAGGTGGTGACCACCGAGAAGCGCGTGCTGATCAGGGCGGCGAAATGAAAGGCGGCTTCGGCGATGCCGATCACCGGCGCAGCACTGAGCTCACGCGCGGCGAGCAGACCGGGGTCGCCAAAGCAGGCGATGACATGAGCATCGACCCCCTGTGCATCGCCGCGGCGGATCTCATCGAGCACGCCGACGGCACTGATCGCCTCGTCGAAGTGGCTCTCGATCGACACCGGGCCGGCTTCAGGATTGGTCGCCGAGATGCGCGTGCCCGCCGCCGCCACGCGCTCAGCGGCGGCACCGATCTTCGCGGTCATGGCGGCGGTGGTGTTGGGGTTGATCAAGCGGATGTGCATGGTGTTTTCCGTGGCGGGTGCGCAAGCGACCGATACCGTGTGCTCAGCGTGCGCTGCGGTGACGGCGGGCGACCTCGTTGAGGATGGTGCGCAAGTCCGGGGCCGAGGGCTGCTCCTCGACCAGCACCACGCTACGCTCGACATCGGTGAGGTGGCGCTCCATCCACTCCCGCGCGCCATCCACGTCGGCGCTGGCGATGAGTTCGAGCACGTCGTCGTGTTCCGAGTGACGGCAGCTACCGGCCAGTGGCGCACCGTAGGTCGCGATCACCAGCGACGAGCGCGAAACCAGGCTCGCGAGAAAGTCGGTGATGGCCTCGTTTTCGGCAACGCGTGCGAGCTCGACGTGGAAGGCCCCGGACAGGTAGATCGCCTCGCGCCGATCACCACGCGCCTCGGCCTCATGTTCGCGGCGCACCATGTCACGCAGCGCCTCGAGCCCATGCGGCGTCATCCTGGCCACCACTTGCGGCATCACGCCGCACTCCACGATGCGCCGTGCCACGAAGATGTCGCGCGCATCCTTGACCGTGGGCTGCGCCACCGTCGCCCCACGATTCAGGCGAACATCCACCAGGCGCTCATAGGCCAGGCGCTGCAACACCTTGCGGATACTGGTGCGGCTGACGCCAAAGGCCTCGCCCAGGGTGTCTTCGGGCAGCTTGGTGCCGGGCTCGAGGTGATTTTCGACGATCGCCGCATATAGATTGCGGTAGATCGCCTCATCGCGGCTGCTGCCGCTGCCGGCCATGCCCTCATCGGCAGGCAGCGCCCCGAGATCAATAGACGAACGTTTGCGGGCCATGGAGACTCCTTCACATGCTGCGCACGACATCGTGCGTAGCGTCTGGCCGCAATATAAGTCTGTTTTTGTATACATACCAAGAAGTTTTTGTGCTCATTTGCGCAGCTTATCTTCCTCCAAGACCTGCCCCCCTTCGTCCGCCCTCAGCACCGCCAGCCGAGCCCCCTCGCCTACGCCTTGCACCGGTGCGGGAAGGATGCCGGCACGGTCGACATCGATCTGAGCGGTGTCCCTGGCGGAATGAGCCACCTCAGGCTAAAACGAAGTGCGCGAGGCGAGCATCGATTCGGCACCGCTGTGATGTGTACAATTTTTTTAATTATCGAATACAATTTTCAGATCACCAGCCACCCTGAAGGAGCACTCCCATGGCCAGTCACACTCCCGGCGCCCCCGTTTTTGCCGCCCCCGCCCAGCTGCCCGATTGGGCGCTGCGTTCGATCGACCTCGCCAACCCGCGCCTGGGTGCGCAGGCGCTCGCCACCTCGGATGACTTCTTTGCCGAAGTGGCGCGCATGCTCAACCCCGAACCGGCGCAGTTCGTGCCCGGCAAGTTCGACACCAATGGCAAGTGGATGGACGGCTGGGAGTCGCGCCGCAAGCGTGTCGCCGGTCATGACTGGGCGCTGATCAAGCTCGGCGTCAAGGGCGTGATCCGTGGCTTCGACATCGACACCAGCCACTTCACCGGCAACTACCCGCCGGCGGTCTCGATCGAGGCCTGCGTGTCCGATTCCGACGCGGTCGACGCCTTGCAGGCCGCAGTCTGGAGCGAGATCCTGCCCGCCACGCCCTGCGGCCCCAACAGCCACCACATCGTCGAATGCGCCAGCAGCGAAGCCTGGACCCACCTGCGGGTGAACATGTACCCCGACGGCGGCATCGCCCGCCTGCGCGTGTATGGCCGCCCGGTGGCCAGGCCGAGCGCGCTCGCGGGTGCGACCGTCGACCTGATCGCGATGGAAAACGGCGGCCGCGCCATCTCCTGGAACGATGCCAGCTTCGGCTCCTCGGGCTCTGCCCTGCTGCTGCCGGGGCGCGGCTTGAACATGGGCGATGGCTGGGAAACGCGCCGCCGCCGCGAGCCCGGCAACGACTGGTGCGTGATCGCGCTGGGCGTGCCCGGCACGGTGGAAAAAATCGAGGTCGACACCGCCCACTTCAAGGGCAACTTCCCCGATGGCTGCTCGCTGCAGGCCGCGTATGTAAACGGTGGCACCGACGGCTCGATCACCACCCAGTCGATGTTCTGGCAGACCCTGCTGCCCCTGCAGACGCTGGAGATGGACGCCATCCACACCTTCAGCGACGAAGTGGTGAAGCTCGGCCCGATCACCCATGTGCGCTTCAACATCTTCCCCGACGGTGGCGTATCGCGCCTGCGGCTGTGGGGCAAGGCCGAGTCGAAGTAAGCTCAGACGCGAGACAGACCGCGCTTGCCGCGTGCAGCGTGGTCTGCCCTCGCTTGCTCCGCATCGGCCTTGCTGCCCCGCGCCAGCGGCCCGAACCCTGACCTCAACGACGGAGACCCTCGCATGTCCTCCCACCCCGCCATTACGCTCGAGGTGCAGCCTCTCAGCCGCGCCGCCTTCGCCGCCTTTGGTGATGTCATCGAGGCCAGCGACGCAGTCGAGCATTTCACCATCAACGCCGGCAATACCGAGCGCTACCACGATCTGGCCGACATCGAGCCCGGCCCCGATGGACGCGTCATCGTCTCCATCTTTCGCGGCCAGGCACGCAGCCTGCCCTTCACCGTGAACATGATGGAGCGCCACCCGCTCGCCTCGCAGGCCTTCATCCCGATGTCGGGCAAGCCCTATCTGGTCGTGGTCGCGCCCGCTGGCGCCGCGCCGCGGGCCGGGGAGCTGAAGGTCTTTCTCGCCCGCGGCGACCAGGGAGTCAATTACGCCGCCGGCGTGTGGCACCACCCCCTGCTCGCGCTCGACGCGGTGTGCGACTTCATCGTCATCGACCGCCGCGGCCCCGGACCCAACTGCGACGAGGTGGAGCTCGACATCCCCGGCATCATTGCCGCCGCGTGAGTTCCCTTTCCCCGAGCGCCTGAAGTTCGAGCGCCTAAAGTTGGGCCTGTGCGGGCCGTTACCGGATCAGCGTAACAACAATGATCCGGGACCAACGATGCTCGACAGTCTTAGCTTCAGAACGAAGATCATCCTGCTGATCGTCACCACCTTCTTCGGGCTGGCGGCCGGCGTCGCCCTCAATGCGGCGAACCTGAGACAGGATCTCATGGAGGCGCGCAAGCTCCAGATCCGGTCGGCGGTCGAAATCGCCGTGCAGGTCGCAGCGGCGCAACAGGCGCGCGCCGCGGCCGGAGAGCTGAGCGACAAGGAAGCGAGGGCACGCGCCCTTGTCGCAATTCAGGACATGCGCTACGGCGGCAGCGAGGGCAAGTCGGAGTACCTGTACATCCAGGACAGCTCAGGCGCCACGGTGATGCATCCATTCCGCCCGCAGTGGGTGGGCCGTGACGTATCCAATGAGGTGCGCGACGGCAAGGGGCGCTACACCCTCAAGGACATTCAAGCCGTAGCCAACTCCAGCGGCGCCGGCTTCGTGGACACTTCCTTCCCCCGCCCCGGCAGCACCGAGCCCGTCGACAAGCTGCAGTACGTGGCAAGTTTTGCCCCCTGGAAGTGGGTGATCGGCACCGGCGTGTACGTGGATGACGTCGGCCATGAATTCTGGGGCCGACTTCTCACCGACCTGTCAATCAACATCGCAATCATGCTGCTGATCATCGCCCTCAGCATCATGATCGCCCGTTCGGTGCTGCGTCAGATCGGCGGTGAGCCGACGCAGGCCATGAGACTGATGGACCGCGCTGCAGCAGGCGACCTCACCGTGAACATCCCGACCGCGCCGCCCGGCAGCATGCTCCACGATCTCACCCGCATGCTGCAGTCGATCCGGCAGATGGTGGGCGACATCTCCACCAAATCCGACACCGTACGCCAGACCGCGGAGTCGATCTCGGTGGCCTCCGGGCAGGTCGCCGAAGCCTCCCATCATCAGGCCAACTCGACCTCGACGATGGCCGCGGCGATAGAAGAGCTCACGGTCTCCATCACCCATGTTTCCGATCTCGCCCGCGACACGGAGCAGTATTCATCAGCCGCAGCAACGCTGGCAACGAGCGGCGAAGCGCAGGTCGCCGAGGCCACCAGGGAGATGACCCTGATCGCAGAGCAGGCCACGTCGGCGGCACAGATGATCCGTTCGCTCGAATCCCGCGCCACCGATATCTCGAAGATCACCGATGTGATCAAGGAGATCGCGGCCCAGACCAACCTGCTCGCGCTCAACGCCGCAATCGAGGCCGCACGTGCGGGCGAGCAGGGTCGGGGCTTCGCGGTGGTGGCCGATGAGGTGCGCAAGCTCGCCGAACGCACCTCGTCCGCCACCGAGGAGATCACCGGCATGACCGGCGCGATCCAGTCCGACACCGCTGCAGCCGTCGACACCATGGACAAATCGCTACCGCAGATCGAGCACGGCGTCGCGCTCGCGCGTCAGGCCGAGCAGTCCTTGCGCGAGATCCGCGCAGGCGCAGTTGCCACGCTGGAACGTATCCGCGAGGTGGCACTTGCCACCCAGGAACAGAGCGCCGCCAGCACAGCGATCGCCCAGCAAGTGGAAACCATCGCCCAGATGGTCGAGGAAACCAGTGCCTCCACCCAGCAAACCGCAGAATCGGCCCACGACCTGGATCTGGTCGCCCGTGAGCTCGGCAGCCTGGTGAAGCGCTTCCGCCACACTGAGGGCGAGCCACAGGCTCGCTCATGATCAGCCGCGCTCCGACCCTGGACATCAATCATGGGGCCGGCGCGCTGCGGGGCACACCGGGGCTCAGGGTTTGAGCCGATACCCGGTCCTGAACATCCACATCACGATGGCGACGAACACCGCCAGGAACAGCAGCGCCATCGCCAGGCTCACGCCCACCGCCACATCGGCGCTGCCATAAAAGCTCCAGCGAAAGGCGCTCACCAGGTACACCACCGGGTTGAGCAGGCTCACCGTCTGCCACGCCGGCGGCAGCATGTCGATGGAGTAGAAGCTGCCGCCGAGGAAGGTCAGCGGCGTGATGATGAGCAGCGGCACCAGCTGCAGCTTCTCGAAGTTGTCCGCCCAGATGCCGAGGATGAAGCCGAGCATGCTGAAGGTGAGCGCGGTGAGGACGAGAAAGAACAGCATCCACAGCGGGTGCTCGATGCGAAAGGGCACGAACACGCTGGCGGTGGCGAGGATGATGAGGCTGAGCAGCACCGACTTGGTCGCCGCCGCGCCGACGTAGCTCAGCACGATCTCGAAGTGCGACACCGGCGCTGACAGCAGCTCGTAGATCGAACGCGTGAACTTGGGAAAGAAGATCGCGAACGAGGCGTTGGACACGCTCTGCGTGAGCAGGCTGAGCATGATCAGGCCGGGCACGATGAAAGCGCCATAGCTCACGCCTTCGACCTCGGGAATGTAGCCGCCAATGGCCGAACCGAACACGACGAAGTACAAGGTGGTGGAGATCACCGGCGCCAGCACGCTTTGCAGCAGGGTGCGACGGGTGCGGGCCATTTCAAACAGATAGATCGCGCGTACCGCGTGCCAGTTCATGATACCTCTCCCATGCGCTGGGGCGCGGATGCGGGCTCGGCCACCAGACTGACGAAGATGTCCTCGAGCGAACGCTGGGTGGTGTGCAGGTCGGAAAAGCCGATGCCCACCGCGCTCAGCTCCTGCAACAGATCCACGATGGCGGTTTCTTCGCCCTCGCCGTCGTAGGCGTAGATGAGCTCCGCACCGCCCTTCGCCAGCCTCAGCCCGTAGCGCGCCAGCGCTGGCGGTATGGCCTGCAGCGCGGTCTGCAGTTGCAGCGTCAATTGCTTGCCGCCGAGCTTTTGCATCAAGGCGGCTTTTTCCTCGACCAGGATGAGCGCGCCCTTGCTGATCACGCCCACGCGGTCGGCCATCTCTTCGGCCTCTTCGATGTAGTGCGTGGTCAGGATCACGGTGACACCGGTGTCGCGCAGACGGCGCACCAGCTGCCACATGTCGCGGCGCAGCTCGACGTCCACCCCGGCCGTGGGTTCATCGAGGAACAGGATGCGCGGCTCGTGCGACAAGGCCTTGGCGATCAATACCCGGCGCTTCATGCCGCCGGACAACATCATCAGCTTGGCGTCCTTCTTGTCCCACAGCGACAGGTCCTTGAGCAGCTGTTCGATATACCCCGGGCGTGCCGGCTTGCCGAACAAGCCGCGGCTGAAGCTCACCGTGTTCCATACCGACTCGAAGGCGTCGGTGGTCAGCTCCTGCGGCACCAGGCCGATCATCGCGCGCGCCGCACGATAGTCGTCAATGATGTCGTGGCCATCGACCGTCACCCGTCCGGTGCTGGGCGTGACCAGGCCACACACGATGCTGATCAGCGTCGTCTTGCCTGCGCCATTGGGTCCGAGCAAGGCGAAGATCTCGCCACGCCGGATATCGAGGCTGACCTGCTTCAAGGCGGCGAAGCCGCCGGCGTAGGTCTTGGAGAGCTCTGAAATGGAAATGATGGTCTGCATGGCTGGAAAGATAGCAGATCAGGGCCACGCACCAGCGCCCACCAGGCAATGAGCAGCACGCCCCGGACCGACACCAGCTCAGGACCGCACAACCCACAGCGCCAGCCTGGGCGTGCGGAGCTTAGTGCGGACGCCGGGCGCGCGAGAACTGCTCGAACGCGTCGACCAAGCTTGCTTCCAGTGCCCTGAACCTGGGCAGCGCAGCGAGCGCTTCAGCTTGCCGGCCCTCCTTCTGCCAGCCAAGAATGGCCTCCGCCAGGGCATGCATTTCGTCATGGCGCGTGACGATCACATCAAACGCCTGCCGTAGCACAAGGTTGGCCTGCCCTTCCCGCCTCAGCCACGCACCGAAGGAGCAGTTCAACGAGGTGTCCAGCGCACCCTCGTCCTCAGCAAGCACGATCGCCTCCAGCTGCGCCACCCAGGCGCGATGCTGCACCATGGCGACCAGGATCGGCAGGTCCTCGGGGCTCTTGCGCGGGCGATCGAGCCAGGTCGGCCCCGGCATCCACGTGGTCACCCAAGGGATGATGGCCACGGCGGGCATCGGGTGTGCGATGTGATAGCCCTGTGCAAGCTCACAGCCCAGGTCAAGCAGCAGCTCGCCATGGGCTGCGGTCTCCACCCCTTCAGCCAGCGGCTGGCGGCGGAAGGCGGCGGCCAGCCCCAGCACCCCCTTCAGGATGGCCAGGTCATCCCTGTCGTGCAGCATGTCACGCACGAAGCTGCGGTCTATCTTCAGCGTCTGTGCCGGCAGGCGCTTCAGGTAGGTAAGTGAGGAATAGCCAGTGCCGAAGTCGTCGAGCGCAAAGCGCACGCCCAGCTCCAGGCAATCCTTGATCACGCGCGACACCTGGTCGATGTCTTCCAGCGCACTGGTCTCCAGCACTTCGAGCTCGAGCAGCCCGGACGGCACCTCCGGGCGGGCCGCGAGTCTGGCGCGCAGGCGTGCAACGAAGTCTTTCTGCTGCAGCTGGCGTGCACCGACGTTGACACTGACCGCCAGCTCCAGGCCACAGGCTCGCCAATACGCGATCTGCGCCAGCGCGGTGTCGATCACCCAGTCGCCGAGTTCCACCGCGAAGGGATGATTCTCGACCAGAGGCAGGAACTCGATCGGGGCCAGCAGCCCAAGCTCAGGGTGCTGCCAGCGAATCAGCGCCTCCACCCCCACCATGCGCCCGCTGCGCATGTTGACCTTGGGTTGGTAGTGGAGGACGAACTCGTCCTGCTCCAGCGCCTTGCGAATGCGCTCCAGGCTCTCGTGGCGTCCACGCACGACGCGATCCTGAGCTGCATCGAAGAGATGGTAGCGGTCCTTGCCCAGCAACTTGGCCTCGTACATGGCCTGGTCGGCCTGGCGCAGCAACTGGTCGGCGTCTATGACTTCGTCCTGAGGATAGAAAGTCACCCCCAGGCTTGCCGACACCTGCATCCTGTAGTCGTCTATCGCCACCTCCTCTGCCGCCGCCTCGAGCAGGCGCTCGAGCAGCGGCAGGCAGGACCCGATCTCGGGCAGGTCCACCATCACTGCCACGAACTCATCGCCGCCTATGCGTGCCAGGGTGTCACCCTCACGCAGCACGTCATTCATGCGCCCGGACACCGCCACCAGCAGGCGGTCTCCGGCATCATGGCCGTAGCGGTCGTTGATGCTCTTGAAGCCGTCCAGATCGAGCGCCACCACCGCCAGCCGCGCTTCGCGCCGCAGCGCCTGCGCCATGCCTTGCTGCAGGCGGTCGGCCAGCAGACTGCGGTTGGGCAGCTCAGTCAAGGCATCGTAGTGAGCCATCTGCTCGAGCTGGCGCTGATGGGCTTTCTGCGCGGTTATGTCGGTAAACAAGCCGACATAACGCAGCGCCTGCCCCGCGCTGTCACATACGGCGCTGATGGTCAGCTGCTCGACGAACAGCTCGCCGTCCTTGCGCCGGTTCCATATCTCACCCGACCAATGCCCCTGGACGAGCAGCGCCGTCCACATCTGCGCATAGAACTCCGCCGACTGCCGGCCCGAACTCAGGATGCGCGGATTCTGCCCGATCAGCTCCTCACGCGAATAGCCGGACAGGCGACAAAAAGCATCATTGACTCTCAGAATGCTGCCACTGGCATCGGTGATCGACACCCCTTCGCGGGCATGGGTAAACACCATCGCCAGCTGCTCGAGCTCGGCGTTCGAGCGCAGCAGGGCATCAGCCTTCTGCTTCAGGCTGGCCTCGGCCAGCTCACGCCGGCCGACCTCGGCCGCCAGCGCCTCCTTGTCGCCCTGCAGGTGTTCGGCATGGCGACTGAGGCGGACAAAGGCAAACACCCCCAGCGCCAGCGCCAGAGGAAAGACCGCCAGCCCAAGCAGGAAGAGCGGGGACGCGACCTGCCCGTGGACTTCCGCCTCCGTCCCCAGGATGAGCACCGACAGCGAGGTGGCGCCTACCGGCGAGCGCAGCGCAAGGAGAGGCGCATCCATCAGCGCTGCACTGCCCGGCGCAGCGGCAGGCATGATCCTGCCCTCGGGCAGTGTGACCAGTCCTTTTACAAACGCCGGATCAAGCTCGACGCCTTGCCCGGATCCCACATCGGTCACCACTCCGGACACGAGCCGGCCGTCGGCGCCGACGAGCAGTTTCAGGTAGTGCCCGCCGGCGGCCAGCGCATCATCGATCAGCGCCGCTGCCACGCACTCCAGGGAGCCCACCGCCACCACGCTGCCGCGAAACTCACCGCGAAAGATCACCGGCGCACGCACACGGAAGAGCTGGCGATCAGCGATGATTTCAAAACCGGCTGCGGACTGCTCGCCACCCGCGACCACGGCGGCATCAAGCTCGCCCGCCGCCGCCACCTGCTGCCCGCGCTCGTCGAAGAAAGCCATGGCGCTGAACACCTGACGCGAGCGCAGGCGTGTGTTCTGGATCTCGCTCGCCAGGTGCCGGTCGATGTCATCCAGGCTAAGGTTCAGTCCATAGCGCTCGGACATGCCCAGGGCGCGATTGACGAGGTAATCGTTGATCGCCCTCGACTCGGCGCTCGCCATCACGTCACGCTGGCGCTCTGCCAGAAAATCCACCACCTGCGCTGCGCTGTGCGTGCCATCAGCGAGCAGACGGCGGTCGATCGCATCGCGCAGCAAGGCTTCGGACGAGAACAGGCTGGACAGCAGCACGGACGTGTAGATGGTGATGAGCGCGACCACAAGCCACGGCCAGTGCGTCCGGTCAGGAGCGCGTGCGCTGTAGGTGTCTGGCCTCATCGCCAACTCAGCCGTAGCCTGCGAAGAACGCGGGGAAGTAGCGCCGGATGCCGGGGTAGTAATGGTCGACGAGCGCGTCGTAGCGGCCGTCACGCTTGAGCTCACGCAGGTAGTCGTCAAAGGCGGCACGCAGCTGCGGCGAATCCGGTGAAAATGCTGCGGCGAGCAGCTGTTGCTCCGAGACCGGGCCAAGGACCTTGATCCGGCCCGCCCACTTGCGCAAGTCCAGGATCACGTCCGCCACATCAAGCAGCGTGAGCTCAACGCCATGCTCGAGCAGGGCCGGCACCATCTCGTTGGGATTGCTGCTGCGGGTGTAGGCACGCAGATCCAGGCCCTTGCCGCTCAAACCATAGTTGCTCGGATCAAGACTGGTGCCCTCCATGACCAGCAGGCTGCGATTGGCGATCAAGGCCTTGGTGGCCTCGATGTCGGCGCGCACATCGGCAAGTGCGTCAGCCCCCGGCGCGGCGCGGGCCTTGATCGGCGACAGATCGGAATCGGTGCGCGCCACCAACAAGACCTGTGACGGAAAGGTCGGGGCCGAAAACAGCAGCACCTGCTCACGCCACGGCAGCACGGTAAAGCCGGCGGCAATCATGTCGCCCTTGACCGGGTAGTCGCCTTCGAGGCGCACCACGCCGTTCTCGCGCACCACCTCCTTGCCCAGGAGATCGCGCATCACCACATAGAAGTCGGAATACACCAGGGTGTAGCGCACGCCCAGATGCTCGGCAAAACCCCGCACCAGCTCAACATCAAAACCATCACCGCTTCCGGTGACGAAATTGGCAAAGCGAACGCCCAGGTGGCGCAGCTCGCCGCGGGCGCGAATTTCCGCCAGATCCGCCGCCTGCACCGACAGGGCACATAGCAAGCAACACAGAAAGGCAGTGAGGTGACGACGCATGGCAGTTCGGCAGAGGGACGCAGGAAAGATCAGCAAAGACGGAAAACGCAGCTTAATTCAAGCCATTTGGCATCAGCGTGAACTCCTACGCAAAGCAAGCGAATAAGACATTTTCGACCTTTCGCGTGACTTCTTTAATAAAAACATCAACCCACGCGATCGCCACCCTTACCTTTGGCTTCGTACAAGGCCTTGTCCGCGGCCTTGAGCATGTCTTCGGCGCTGTTCATCGACGTCTGCACCTCGGCCACGCCTATACTCACCGCACCGCTCCAGCACAGCTCGCCCGCTGCGTTCACATGCGGCTGGCGCGAGGCCAGAATCTTGCTCGCGACCTGCATCGCGCCCTGCGCATCGCTGCGCGGGCAGATGACGAGGAACTCGTCACCGCCGAGCCGGCACACGATGTCGCTGGTGCGTACCGCATCGCGCAGGCGCTGCCCGAGCGCCCTCAACACCTCATCACCGGTGGCGTGACCGAAGCGGTCATTGACGCCCTTGAAGCGGTCAGCATCAAGCATCAACACGGACAGTGCCGTGCGATCGCGCTTCGCCTCAAGCCACAAGGCCTCGAGCGCTGACACGGCATGGCGTCGGTTGGGCAAACCGGTCAGCTCATCTTCGTAGGTCAGAACCTGCAGACGCGCGTTGACCCGCGCAAGCTCGGCCGTGCGCTCGCTGACGCGCTGCTCCAGCGTCCTGTTCAGCTCCGCCAGTTCACGATTGCGCGCCGACACCAGCGTGATCAGCCGATTGAGGGCGGCGAGCAAGGGCTCGGTTGCGCTCATGCGCTGACGGTGTTCAATGTCGATCTCGAAGGCCTGCTCCCCGCTCAAGCCGCCCTTGATCAGCCGCAGCTGGCGCGCCATGGCCTGGTCCACGCCGAGGATGTGGTAGGCCAGCCAATTCACCAGATAGTCCAGTTCGCGCCGCACCGAATTCCCGCAGCGCTCACTCTCGGCCGTCATCAGCGCCTGCACTTCGTCAATGAAGCCCTGATGCTCCTCCTGATGGAAGTCCGCATGGCGCGGATCAATGCCCGCGGCGATGAACATGCGCTCTTCGTCACGAAAATGGGTTTGACCATAGTCGAGCAGCTCGGCGCGCGCCGCGTCGATCTGGCGCTGCGAGACCTCTTCGCCACCGGTATGAAGAACACCCAGCCGATTGATGAGTCTCACCAGGCCTTGATGCTGGGCATCGACCTCGGGCAACTCAGTCATGAAGGCCGGCGACCACTTGAAGACTTCATCCATGCGCTCACACCCCCGTGCCATTCTGGCAATCCAGAAATGGCGCAATTCTGAGCCCAAAATGGGCAATCAACCACGACAAAGATCACATGCGCTGCAGAGCGAGGCCTTGTGCGCCGCGCCGTCGCCGCCTTAGCCCAGGGTGGCGGTCGCCAATCTGGCGCCAAAACCAATGAACATCCCGCCCACCCCCGCCGTCACCCCCGCCGCAAGGCGGCGGTGA
>NZ_ATJV01000074.1 GCF_000443165.1 Thauera terpenica 58Eu
CAAGGCCAGTCCCGAAGGGACCAAGGCGAATAGCCGCGCCTGGAACGGGCATCCCGGTTTTTCGCGGAAGCGAAAAATGCCCCGGAGTATGCCTTTGATGTTGCAAAAGCCCTTGCTTTTTACCGTCGACGTGGCCGAAAACGCGCCGGTGCTATTTTCCTATTCGGCATCGCAAAATGTGGTATATTGAGTGCGCGAACTGCTAAAGTTTGTAGCCACTGAACAGACCAACCCGCAATGCGAAGGAGATAGCGACATGAAGCTGAAACGGCTTGCCCTGACTGCCGCGCTCGGTGCCTCGATGACGGCCCCGGCGATGGCGCAAGAACTTCTGACCGGAGACACGCGGCTTGCCTGCGAAGCCATCCTTTGCTTGGCGACCGGCCAACAGCCGAGCGAATGCACCCCGTCACTGCGCCGGTATTTCAGTATTTCTTACAAAAAGCTGTCCGACACGATCAAGGGGCGAATCAATTTCCTCGAACTGTGCCCAGTTGCAAACCAAACCCCCGAAATGGCTGCTCTGGTCAAGGCAATGGGCAACGGCGCGGGACGTTGCGACGCGACTTCCCTCAACAGAACCTTGCGCAATTGGGGCGGCAGTTGGGACGACGGTTACATCTACGTCAGCAACAGCATGCCGAGTTACTGCGCGGCCTACACGAACCACGCTTACACCGATCTGAGCAGCATCAAGCCCATGTATGTCGGCGTCCCCGAACGCGGCGGCTACTGGGTCGAACCCGCGAACTATCAGCAAGCCCTGGCCGAATACAACGCCCGCATTGCGCAGGAAGACGCCCAACGCAACTGGTGGGGGGGCAACTGAGCAATGGACTTCATCGCACTGGCCCAAGAGTGCGCCCCGTGGGTGGCGCATGAAACGATGGCGGCAATCGTCAAGACGGAATCCGCATTCCGGCCCCTGGCGATTGGCGTCAACCGCGGTGCGAGGCTGGCCCGCCAGCCCGAGAACAAGGCCGAAGCGGTTGTGACGGCCAAGTGGCTTATCGCCAACGGCTACAACATTGACATGGGCTTGGGCCAAGTCAATTCCGCGAACTTGGCGAAGACCGGCCTCACGGTCGAAGACGCATTTGACCCCTGCAAGAACCTGGCGGCGGCGGCCACGATTCTGACCTGGAACTATCAGGCGGCCAGCCGGAAGGTGGAAGGCGAACAGGCGGCGCTTCATGCGGCGCTGTCGGCCTACAACACCGGGTCATTCACCAAGGGCTTTTCCAACGGGTACGTGCAGAAGGTGGTGAACAACGCCGGGGCGGCTCCCGCCGTCCCGGTGGTGTCGCCCATTCCATTGACCGGCGCGAAAGCGCCCAAGCCAGCAGCCAAACCGCGCCAGGCGCAGGCCGAACAGCCGGTGAGGCTCCAAGCCGAAGGCCCGGCCATTCCGCAATGGCAGGGCAGCGGTGCGAGCGTGTACAGCAGTGGCGATTCAACCCAAGGCGTGATGGTGTACTGATGAAACTCATGATTATTGAGTCGCCGGGCAAGATAGCGAAGCTATCGGCCATCCTGGGCGACGGCTGGAAGATCGCGGCGAGCGTCGGGCATGTGCGCGACCTGCCGCAAAAGGAAATGGGCGTCGAAGCGCCCGACTTCAAACCGACCTACGAACTGACGGAGCGCGGCTCCGATGTGGTCGCCAGGCTCAAGGGTTTGGTGAAACAGGCCGATGCCGTCTATCTCGCCACCGACCCGGACAGGGAGGGCGAAAGCATTAGCTGGCACTTGCAGCAATGCTTGAAGCTCTCGAACCCGCTGCGCGTCACGTTCAACGAAATCACCGCCACGGCGGTGAAATCGGCGCTGGTGCAGCCGCGCACCATTGACGTGAAGCGGGTAGCCGCGCAGGAAGCGCGGCGCGTGCTTGACCGCCTGGTCGGCTACATGGTCAGCCCGGAACTGAGCCGTCAAAGCGGCGAACGGCTTTCGGCAGGCCGGGTGCAAAGCCCGGCTGTGCGCCTGGTGGTCGAGCGCGAACGCCAGATTCGCGCCTTCAAGGTGACAAACCACTTCGGGGCGATGCTCTTTTTCGCGGACGCGAAAACCGAAGGCGAATGGTTTGCCGAATGGCTCACGAAGCCCGACTTCGTGACCGAAGACAACCCCTATTTCATGGACCGGGCGTTTGCCGCTGCCGTGGCCGAAGTCGGCGCGGTGGTGGTCAAGTCCTTTGTCGAAAGCGAAGCGAAGCGCAGCCCGCCGCCGCCTTTCACGACTTCCACCATGCAGCAGGCCGCCAGCGTAGCGCTTGGCCTGAACCCCAAGGCCGCGATGGATGCGGCGCAAAAGCTCTATGAACAGGGGCACATCAGCTATCACCGCACCGACAATCCCAACGTGTCGGATGACGCCCTGGGCGACATTTACGCGGTGGCCGTCAAGCTCGGCCTGGACATGGCCGAATCGCCCCGGAAGTTCAAAGCGCCGGAAGGCGCGCAAGTCGGCCACCCGGCGATCACGCCCACGCATTGGGACGTTGAGGTAGCGGGCGAAACCACCGAACAGCGGGCGCTCTACAAGCTGATTCGGCTTCGCGCGATTGCCTGCCAGCTTGCGGACGCGCGCTATGCCGTGCGGACGGTGCGCCTCGCGGGCGCGCAGCCGGTGGGCGGCAAGAACGTCGAGTTCGAGGCCAAGGGACGGACGCTGACTTATAGCGGCTGGCTCAAGCTGGTGGCGGGCGATCAGACGGAAGACGAAGGCGAAGACGCCAAGGAACCGACCAACCCGATTCCCATGCTCGAGACAGGCCAGCGCCTGGATGTGGCGCGCGGCAAGCTGCTGGAAAAGAAGACCAAGCCGCCCGCCCGCTACACCGAAGCCACGCTGGTGAAGAAGCTCGAAAGCGAGGGCATCGGCAGGCCCGCAACCTACGCGGCCATCATGGAAAACATCGTGTCGCGCGGCTATGTCCGCGTCGAAAAGAAATACCTCGTGCCCACGCCCACGGGGGAACTGGTGGTCGATTCGCTGGTGGGCAAGTTCGCCTTCATTGATCTGGGCTTTACGCGCGACGTGGAAGAAGACCTTGACCGCATCGCGCAAGGCCAGGCGGGCTACAAGGGCGTCATCGGCAAGGTGCATGAACAGTTGCGGCGCGAGCTGGCAACGATGGAAGTTTCGGCCACTCCGAGACACCCCTGCCCCGAATGCGGAAAGCCGTTGCGGCGCATCAAGGGGAAAAGCGGGCACTTCTGGGGATGTTCAGGGCATCCCGACTGTTCTGTGACGTTGCCGGACGAAGGCGGCAAACCGGGACAGCGGAAGCCGCAAGAAACATCGGCTTTCGCCTGCGCGAAATGCGGCAAACCGCTAATCCATCGCGCCAAGAAGGGCAAGGGTGGGTATGACTTTTGGGGCTGCTCCGGGTTCAAGGACGGCTGCAAGGCGACCTATGAAAACAAGAACGGAAAGCCGGATTTCGACAAGGCAAAGTGATGAACAGCGGAACGGCAAAAAACCACACTTTGCACACTCAAAATAATATGTTTTGTGATACACTAAGGCCGTTGTCATCCAGTATGCGAGGTGTGAACTGCGAGGAAAACGCATGAACACTCTGAGCGAAGCGGAATTGACGGACTTCGTGAAGAACAAGGCCGTCAAGCGGCTGAACATCGTTCAGAACGAGGCCGGTAAATACCAAATCATCGTGAACCTGACTTGGAAAGAAGGAGATTGGAATCTAGTAACTACGCGCAAGACGATCCGTGAATGGGCGAGCTTAGATCGGCTGGCACGCCACATTCGTGAGAACTACGGCATTCCGCCAGCCATTGCCCTTTCGCTTCAACACTCGGAGAAATGACAGAAATGAACCTCTCGACCCTGTACCTGAACGCCAAGAACGCCATCGCCCAAGACAAGGCCGCCAAAATCGGCGTAGACAAGAAAGCAGCCAGCTTCATGCTGATGCTGGCCCTGGCCGTCGTCGCCGTCATGCCGGAACTGGCAATGGCGGCCCCGTGGGACTCGGCGGCCACCAACGTGCTCGCAATTTTCACGGGCGGCCTGACGCGAACCCTCGCCATCATCGCGGTCATCGCGTGCGGCATCGCGGCCATCGCGGGCAAGCTCTCCTGGGATTGGGCCATCAAGATCATCGTGGGCATCGTGCTGATCTTCGGCGCGGCGGCCATCGTTGATTACGTCATCGCGGCGGCGTCCTAATCATGGAACAAGGCGCGCAGGACGTTTATACGGACCCTCTGTTCGTCGGCCTGACGCGCCCCGCAACCATGTGGGGCGTTCCCTATATCGCGTTCGTCGTCGAATTCATGGCGACAACGCTGATTTTCCTGGCAGTGGGAAACCCGGTTTACCTGCTGCTGGCCGTGCCGATTCACGGGGTTCTGTACCTCATCAGCGCCAACGATCCGGGGGTGTTCGGTTCGATCTTCATGTGGATGAAGACGATCGGACGCTGCCGGAATTCTCGGTTTTGGGGTGCGGCGAGCTTTTCGCCGCTCCCGACCAAGAAGTGGGCTAAGTAGATTTTCGCGGACGCGAAAACAGCAAAGGACAGCTATGAACTATCACATTTACTTGGACGGCGAGAAGTGCGGCGAGCTGACCGACGCTGAAAACGCGCGTCTGCGAAAGGAGGCAAAGAGGGACGCGCGCACCTGGGGTGCGTTTCTCTTTGCCCAACTGGCCGGAACGTGGAAGGTCGTGCGCTTCTACGTTCGGATGCTCGGCCTGGTGGGCGGCCTCGGGATTCTGATGGCCGCGACGTTCGCGCCGCAGATTCATCAATCCACGCAAGGTATGACCCCGGAAGAAATCGCGCTTGGTATCCGCACTGCCGCGATCTACCTGAGCATGACGGCGGCGCTGTCGGTGGCCGGGTGCCTTCTCTTTTTCCCCAAGGTGTTCGGCATTCCCAATGTTTTCGAGAACGAGTTTTTGCGGCGGGTCCGGCTGCTGAAAAACATCCGCCGTTACGGGCAACTGGAAGTTATCGGCTTCACGCTACCGCGAACCGAAGGAGAGCAATAAATGGGCGCAGCATTCAAGTACGCCGACGCGCTGAAAAACGAAGAGGGCACAGCCGCGTTCATCCCATATTCGAGCCACGTCACCCGCAACGCGGTGAAGCTGGCCGGTGGTGACTACATCCAAGTCATTCGGATGCAGGGCGCAGCCCACGAAAGCGCGGACGTGCGGGACATCAATTCCTGGCACGACCAACTCAACGGCTTCATGCGCAACATCGCTTCGCCCCATGTGGCGGTGTGGTCGCACATCGTTCGCCGGGAGTACGGCGAATATCCGGGCGGGGAGTTTCAGCCCGGCTTCTGCCGCGAGTTCAATGAAAAGTATCGCCAGCACATGGCGGGCGAAAAGATGCTGGTCAATGAACTGTACGTGACCCTCGTTTACCGCCCGCAGCCGGTGAAGGCGGCCAAGCTGTTCGACATGTTCGGATCGAAGGACCCGAAGGAGTTGCAGGAAAAGCAACTGGACGAACTCGAAGCCCTGGACGAAGTGACCAATACGGCCCTGTCCGCGCTGGATCGCTACGAGCCGGATTTGCTCGGCTGCTATGAGTACAACGGGGCGATGTTCTCCGAAGTGCTGGAATTCCTCGCCTTCCTGATTAACGGCGAATGGCGGCGCTTCCCGCTGCCGCGCGCCGAAATCCGCGACATTCTGGCAACGTCGCGCCCGTTCTTCGGCAAGGGCGGTTTGCTCTCGCTCAAGGGGCCGACGCATACGCAATACGGCGGCATGGTGACGATTCAGGAGTACCCGGCCATGACCTGCCCCGGCATCCTGAATGATCTGCTTGGCATGCCTTTCGAGCTGGTCGTTTCGCAGTCGTTCACCTTCCTGTCCAAGCCGGTCGCGGTAGGCCGCATGAAGCGGCAACAAGCCCGCATGGTCAACGCCGGTGATGTGGCCGTCAGCCAGGTCGAAGACATTGACGAGGCCCTTGACGATCTGACTTCCAATCGCTTCGTGATGGGCACGCACAGCCTGAGCGTGTTTGTTCGGGCCGACAATCAGAAGGCGCTGAACGAGCACATCAGCGATGCAGGCGCGGCACTGTCGGAAGCGGGCATGAAGTGGGCGCGCGAGGACTCGGGCATTGCCGGTGCCTTTTGGGCGCAACTACCGGGGAACTTCGATTACCGCGTGCGCGCTGGCGACATTACGAGCCGCAATTTCGCCGGGTTCAGCAGCTTCCACAACTACCCCATTGGCCGCATTCGCGGCAACCAATGGGGTGACGCCGTGACGATGTTCAAGACAACTTCCGGCGCTCCGTACTACTTCAACTTCCACAAGGGGGAGCAGGGCGCGGACGCCAAGAAGGCGGCCAAGCTCGACCCGAACCACAAAGACCTTGCCAACACGGTTGTGATTGGCAAGTCCGGCACGGGTAAGACCGTGCTGGAAATGGTCTTGCTGGCCCAAGCACAGAAGTTCAGCCAGCCCGAAAAGGGCAAGGTGCTGTCCTGCGTGCTGTTCGACAAGGATTTGGGCGCGGCGGTGGGCGTGCGGGCGATGGGGGGCCGGTACTACCCACTCAAGAACGGCGTGCCCTCGGGCTTCAACCCGTTCCAAATGGAACCGACGCCCAACAACCTGACCTTCCTCGAAAAGCTCGTCAAGCAGCTCGTCAAGCACGAAGGGCTGCCGATCACGCCCCGCCAAGAGCGCGAAATCAGCGATGCCATCAAGGGTGTGATGGGCGCGTCGAAGTCCAAGCGCCGGCTGTCCTCGGTGCTCGAATTCCTCGACCCCACGGACGATAACGGCTTGGCGGTGCGCCTGGCGAAGTGGTGCCGCGGCGGGGCGCTCGGCTGGCTGTTTGACAATCCCGAAGACACGCTTCGCCTGGACAACTGCACGATGGTCGGCTTTGACGTGACGGAGTTCTTGGACAACGACGCCACGCGAACCCCGACGATCATGTACCTGTTCCACCGCATTGAAAGCCTGATCGACGGTCGCCGCATCCCGATCTTCCTTGACGAGTTCTGGAAGTTGCTCGATGACCCGGCCTTTGAAGACCTGGCGCAAAACAAGCTGGTGACGATTCGGAAACAAGACGGCTTCCTTGTCATGTTCACGCAGTCACCGAAACAGGTTCTCAAGTCGCCCATTGCTTACGCCATCATCGGGCAGACCGCGACCAAGATTTTCCTGCCGAACCCCGAGGCCGACTATGACGATTACGTCAACGGCTTCAAGCTGACGGAACGGGAATTCCAGATCGTCAAGGAGCTGGGCGAGAAGTCGCGCCGGTTCCTCATCAAGCAGGGACAAAACAGCGTGGTTGCCGAATTGAACCTGCGCGGTTTTGACGATGAATTGGCCGTGCTCTCGGGCAACACGGCCACGTCATTGCTGGCTGAAAAGCTGGTCGCGGAGTTGGGCGAAGATCCCGCAGTTTGGTTGCCTGAATTTCATCGCATTCGTAAAGGAGAACTCGCATGAAAGCATTGAAGAAGCTCTTTGGGGTGTTTGCCCTCGTGTTCGGCCTGGCGGCAGGGAATCCAGCGTATGCCGGTATTCCCGTCATCGACGGGGCCAACTTGGCGCAAGCCATTCAGCAGGTAACGGCCTGGGCGCAGCAGTATCAGCAGATGGTGGAGCAAATCC
The DNA here is from genome assembly GCF_000443165.1 of Thauera terpenica 58Eu. GTDB lineage: Bacteria > Pseudomonadota > Gammaproteobacteria > Burkholderiales > Rhodocyclaceae > Thauera > Thauera terpenica. The sequence goes on from NZ_ATJV01000074.1 coordinate 7,636, forward strand.
AGCAAATGCAGCAGGCGTATAACAACCTGAACGGGGTTCGCAACATGGGAAGCCTGGTCAACAACCCGACTGCGCGCCGGTATCTGCCCGATGACTACCAGACGATCCTGAGCAATGGCGTAGGCCAATGGGAGGCGATCCGCGATGCGGCCAAGAAGTTCGAGATTGCGTCCACCAGCCTGTCGGCAAGCAGCGATGCAGCGCGAGCCTTTGAGCAAGTCGCCAAGCAGGCCGCCATCAACCGGGCCGGTGCGGAAGAAGCCTACAGCACGGCCAGCCAGCGGTTTGCGGACATTCAGGTGTTGCTGGACAGGGTGAATAGCGCGCCGGACGCCAAAGACATTGCGGACCTGCAAGGCCGCATCCAGGCCGAACAGGTGATGATGCAGAACGAAGCCAACAAGCTGCAAATGTTGGCGCAGTTGGCGTCAGCTCAACGTGACTTGCAGATTCAGCAAGCGCGTGAAATCAGTATGAAGTCGTCGAAAGGCGGAATGCCCGCAGGCTGGTAATGCAACCCCGGTGCCCCGCGAAGGGGCACCCTCACAAGGAGAATGCGATGAAAAAGGGTTTGGGTTTGATGGTCGTGGCGGCGGTGCTTTTGAGTGCTTGCAGCGATGGCGTGCCGCACGTCGAAGACCCGCATCGCCCGGTCGATGCGGACGGAAACCCGATCAAGGGAACGGAGTTCATTCAGAAGTATTGCGCTGGCAAGCCGACACACGAAACCTGCGTCAAGGTGCAGAAGGCGGTGAGTTCCGACGCAACCAAAGGCGGGCTTCCGAAAGGATGGTGATATATGGCCGCAAGTGACTTCCATTTCTACTCTCGCATGTTCACCGAGCTGAGCAATGCGCTGAGCACCTACGTCAACGATACCGCGACCAACATCATCGGCGCGATCACGCCCGTTGCCACGACGCTGGTTTCGATCTACGTGATGCTGTGGGGTTGGTCGATGATGCGGGGGGTTATCTCTGAACCGATCATGGACGGGGCAGGGCGAATCGTCCGGCTTGCGCTCATTGTCGGGGTGGCGTTGCAACTAGGGCTTTACAACGGGTTCATTGCCGACATGCTGTGGAATTCCCCGGATACGCTCGCGTCGTATTTGGGTGGCGGAAATGGCACGTCGAACGCGGCCTATCTCGACACGCTGATGTCGCGGATGTACGACTTCGGGGATGCCTACTACCAGAAGGCACAAGCCAATTCGACGCTTGGCATTCCCGACCTCGGCCTGTTGTTCATGGCCTATGCGCTGTGGGTCGCCGGGGTGATTGCAACGGGTTACGGTGCCTTTTTGCTGGCTCTCGCCAAGATGGGGCTTGCCGTCGCATTGGGGATTGGTCCGCTATTCATCCTGCTGACGATCTTCGAGCCGACCAAGCGGTTTTTCGATGCTTGGATCGGCCAGGCGCTGAACTACGTCTTCCTGGTGATGCTCTCGGCGGCCACGATCAAGCTCATCATGGTGATTCTCGAGAAGTACCTGACTGACGCGAGCGGCACAGTGCTTGCCGATCCAGCACTTGACCAAGCATTGCCCGCAATCGTCTTTTCGATCATTGGCGCATTGGCTTTGGTGCAAATGCCGGCGATGGCCTCGGCGCTCGGCGGTGGCGTGGCGCTCGGCACGCTCGGCGCAGTGGGTTGGGCCTACGGCAAGACGAAGGGCGGCATGGCCGCGATGCGTCCGACAAACCTCCGTCGCTCGTTCAACAAGGCGCGGGCCGATGTGCGCATTGCGAAAGGTGCGGCACAGGCCGCAGCGGGTGCACCGATGGCGGTCTATCGCAAGATCACAGGAGGGACGCGCAACCGCGTTGCGCGCGGATAAGTAGGCCAAGGGGCGGTTTTTCGCGGACGCGAAAACCGCTCTTTTTTATGTCCCTAGAATCGCAAGATGCTATGTGTTGCGTTCGCAAAGTGTGTTATATTGACGGCGTAACCTGACCATTTGGAGAAGGAGTTTTTATGCGTTACATGCTTGGGGTTCTGACAGTCTGCCTTCTGGCCGGATGTGCAGGTTCTCCCCCGAAACCGCCGATGCCTGAAGGCGACTACCGGCCTATCAACAGGCCCGCCGCCCCGGCTCCGCAAGGTGTTTTCGATTTCCACTATGAAGGGGACATTCTCGGGGCGCTTCCGGCGCTCAAGCGTGTGGCCCCGCAGATCAACGTTATGCCAACGCTCGGCAAACCGTCGCCCCTGCCGGTGCGTGTGAACCTACGGGGCGCGACCCTCGAAGACGCCTTGCGCGCCCTTGGCGAGCAGGGCGGTGACGTGGCCGATGTGGTGCTGAACACCACGCGGCATCAGGGCGGGAATCATGTTTTCGTCCGTTTCCGCGCGCCTATCGAAACCACTACTCCGGGCACGAACTAAGGGGAACCGAATGAACAAGAAGGTCGAAAAACAGGACTTCGAGAAATACTTGCAGGAGGCCCGCACCTGGGAAACCGACAAGGTTCGAGAGAGCGAGAAGTCCAAAAAGATCGCCTGGCGCGTTGCAACCGCGTCGGGCGCTACTGCTTTCGCGGCAGTCATGGCCGTGGCGGCGATGATGCCCCTCAAGACGGTCGAGCCGTATGTCATCCGCGTGGATAACTCCACCGGCATCGTTGATGTGGTCGAAGCCCTCACGGACGGCAAGACCAACTACGACGAGGCGATGAACAAATACTTCACTCAGTGGTATGTCCGCTACCGCGAAGGCTATTCCAAGGAACTGGCCGAAGACTACTACTACAACGTCGGCATCATGTCGAGTTCGCTGGAACAGCAGAAGTATTACCAGTTCTTCAACCCGAAGAACCCGCTTTCGCCCCTCAACGTGTACGGCTCTTACGCGAAGGTCAAGATTCGCATCAAGAGCACGTCCTTTATCAATCCCACGGTGGCCCTGGTGCGCTACACCAAGGAAATCGAGCGCGGACTTGATAAGCCGATTGTGACCCATTGGGCCGCGACGGTGACGTTCAAGTACACCAAAGCCCCGATGGCGGAAAAGGACCGGGCAATTAACCCGCTTGGCTTCCAAGTGGTGGAGTACCGCAACGACCCGGACGCCCTCGCACCGGAAGCAACGGCCCCGGCTCCGGCCCCGACTAGCGCGGCAACGCCCGAACCTGCCGTGACGGTCTTCCCGACCACGGCCCAGTAAGGAGGATGCCATGAAACGACTCTTACTGATTGGCCTCCTGGTGCCGGCGATGGCGATGGCAGAAATCACGCCGCCCAAAGGCGACTATGACCCCCGCGTCCGCACCGTCGATTACAACCCGCTGAACGTGGTGAAGCTCTCCACGTTCTACGGCGTTTCCACGCATGTGCAGTTCGCGGACGGCGAAACCATCCGCGACGTGGCAGTGGGCGACGATCAAGCGTGGAAAGTGGTTCCGCGCGGAAGCCATCTGTTCATCAAGCCGCAAGCCGAGAAGGCGGATACGAACGTCACCGTCATCACCGACAAACGCACCTATCAATTCGCCTTGGTGGTCCAGCCTCGGGCGGTGAAGGATTCGACCGCTTGGGCCGATCCGAACCTGATTTTCTCCCTGGCGTTCCGGTATCCCGACGAGGAAGCAGCCAAGGCCGCGGCAACCGCACAGAAGGAAGCCTTGCAAGCGCGCCTGGGTGAGATCAAAGGCAAGTTGTCCGACGCGACGAAGGAAGGCCAGAACTTCGATTATTGGGTGGCCGGGTCTGAGGAAGTCAGCCCCACGGCGGCCCGCGACGATGGTCGCTTCATCTATCTGACCTTCACCAACAACCGCGACATGCCCGCCGTGTACTCGGTCGATGAACAGGGCAATGAAGCGTTGATTAACACCAACGTCATTGACGGCAACACCATCGTGGTTCAGCGCCTGGTGCGCCGCCTGATTCTTCGCAAGGGCATTGCCGTCGCATCCGTCGTGAACAAGTCGTTCGACCTGGGCGGCGGCATGGACAACACCACCGGCACGGTTTCGCAGGACGTGGAGCGCGTGATTAAGGGAGCGCAATGATGGGGCTTTTCGACAAACTCAAAGGCAATAAGGCCGAAGCGCCGGGCGAAGACGCGGACGGCCTGCCGGACATGCACGCTGAACCTTCCACCCTGGCCGAAGCGATGCAGTCGCAACAGACCAAGAAGGATTTTCGCGCCCGCGAAAAAGCGGAAGCGACAGCGAGGGCAGCAGCAACAGCGGCGGAAGAAAACGAGGGCTTGCCCTCGGTGAACCGGCGCAGGGGCAATAACAAGCTGGTGACGGCCCTTGGCTTCGTCTTCATCCTCGGCGCAGCAGCGGCCCTCATCGTCGCCGTGAACGGGGACAAGGAACCGAAGAAGAAAACCAATCCGAACGAGCAACAGGTTTCCAACACTCTGCCGCCGATTGCGATTCCAGCGGCCCCGCCGCCTATCGCCGTCGCGCACGCAGCCCCCGTCGCCTCGGTGCCGCAGATCAAGACCGGCCCGGCACAGCCGATCCCGGTCCAAGGTGCCCCGAAGGTTGCGGGGAAAGAGCCGTTGCATTGGTCGGATCGCAAGATGGGCGGCACGCTGCTGGTGGGAGCGCAACAGAACAACGGCGGCGCATCTGGCCCCGTCCGCCCCGCACCCGTTCCGGCAACCGCCGACCCGAACCAGCCCGCCGTGTTCGCAGGCCAAGGTGGCGGTCGCTCGAACCCCAACAACGAGTTGGCAGCCAGGCTTGAACCCACGGTGACGACGGGCGTTTCCGCCTCGATGCTCCCGGACAGGAATTTCCTGATTACCAAAGGCACGACGTTGGATTGCGCACTGGAAACTGCGCTGGATAGCACGGTGCCGGGCATCACGACTTGCCGCCTGACGCGCGACGTATACAGCGACAACGGTCAGGTGCTCCTTCTGGATCGCGGCTCGCAACTGGTGGGCGAGTACCAAGGCGGCTTGAAGCAAGGCCAAGTGCGGCTGTTCGTGCTCTGGACGCGAGCCAAGACGCCCAACGGCGTGATTGTTTCGCTGAACTCACCGGGCACGGATGCCTTGGGGCGTTCGGGCCTGGAAGGATGGGTTGATAACCACTTTTTGGAACGCTTCGGCGCAGCCATCTTGATGAGCTTCATCAAGGATTCCGTCACGGCCTTGGCGAACCAAACCAACGACGGATCGGGCGGCACTACCAACGTGTATGGCAGCACGGCAAACGGCGGCGAAAAGGTCGTGGAGAAGATTCTTGAATCGACGGTGAACATTCCGCCGACGATCATCAAGAACCAAGGCGATCACATTCAGGTCATGGTCGCCCGCGATCTGGATTTCTCCGGCGTTTATGGGTTGAAGGTGACGCAATGAACGCCTCGGTGACTGCCTTGAAGGGCCATGAAGACGAAGGGCAGTCGTCGGAAATGCTCGTGGAGTACATCGAACCCCTGCGAGCGTTTCTCGATGACGCGACATTGACCGAGGTTTGTGTCAATCGCCCGCGTGAAGTCTGGACCGAAGGCCGGGAAGGATGGAAGCGCCACGATGTCCCGGCGCTGACCTTCAACCACTGCCGCCAGTTGGCAACCCTGATTGCCAGCTACAACGGCAAGGCAATTTCCGGTGACAAGCCCGTGTTGTCTGCCGCGCTGCCCGATGGGGAGCGCGCACAGGTCATCATCCCCCCGGCCTGCGAACCTCACACGATTTCGATCACGATCCGCAAGCCGTCGATGATCGACAAGACCCTTGACGAGCTGGACGCGGAAGGCGCGTTTGAGGAATTCGCGGACGTTGATGATGAACTGCTGCCGTTCGAGCACGAGCTTTTGAAGCTCAAGGACGAAAAGCGGATCAAGGAATTTCTCGATCTGGCGGTTCGCAAGCACCGGAACATCCTGATCGTTGGTAAAACCGGCTCGGGCAAGACCACGATCACGAAAAGTCTGATTCGCAGCATCCCCGGCGACGAACGGCTCATCACGATTGAAGACGTGCATGAACTGTTCCTGAACCAGCACGAAAACAAGGTGCATCTGTTCTACGCGCGAGAAGACGAAGGCGGGGCCAAGGTGACGCCGAAGCAAGCCTTGGCTTCATGCCTGCGGATGAAGCCGGATCGCATCTTGTTGGCGGAGTTGCGCGGTGACGAAGCCTGGGAGTTCATCAAGTCGGTGAACACCGGCCACCCTGGTTCGATTTCCACGATGCACGCGAACGGTGCTTATGAAGCGTTCGAGCAATTGACCGCGCTGATTAAGGACAGCCGCACGGGCGCGCATCTCGATACCAACTACATCAAACACCGCTTGTTCACCACGATTGACGTAGTGCTGTTCTATCACCAACGCAAGCTGAGAGAAATCTACTATGACCCTGAACATAAGCGACAACTCATGGGCTAAAGCGGGCCTCATCGCGGGCGGCCTGCTGCTCGTGGTTGGGCTGTGGGCCTACCTGGCCGGGGGCATCTTCATGATGGCCTACGGTCGCCAGTTCGAGGAAGCGACGCCGCTCACGATGTACCAATACTGGTATCACTACGGGGCGGAACAGGAAGTTCAAAAGTGGCTTTACATCGCCAGCGGCATTTCGCTGGCCGTCCTGCTTGCGCCTGGTCTGCTCTTTTTCGCGCCCGCGAAACGCAGCCTGTTCGGTGACGCGCGCTTTGCCAAGCGGGGCGAAATCAAGAAGGCGGGCTTGTTCGGTGAGAAAGGCATCATCGTCGGGCAGATTGGCGGGCGTTACCTCATGTTCGAGGGCCAACAGCACGCGATCATTTCGGCCCCGACCCGAAGCGGCAAAGGCGTCGGGATCGTGATTCCCAACTTGCTGAACTGGCCGGAAAGCGTGGTCGTGCTGGACATCAAGCAAGAGAATTGGGACATAACCAGCGGCTACCGGCGCAAGTTCGGGCAGGAGTGTTTCCTGTTCAATCCCGCCGCCACCGATTACCGGACGCACCGCTATAACCCGCTGGCGTACATCAGCGAAGACCCGAATTTCCGCATTGATGACGTGCAGAAGATCGGCAACATGCTGTTCCCCGATCAGCCAGGGACTGACGTTATCTGGACGGCCACGCCGCGAAGTCTGTTTCTCGGCATCGTGCTTTACCTGCTGGAAACTCCAAGCAAGCCCGTGACGCTCGGCCAGGTCTTGCGCGAAACGCTGGCCGATGGCGACGGTTCCGGCTACTTCGCCAAGATCATCAATGACCGGGCCGCTTCGGGCAACCCGCTTTCCGGCGCGTGCGTTCGCGGCCTGAACACCTACATTTCGATTGCGTCGGAAAACACCCGCAGCGGCATCATCGGCGGTTTCCGGTCGCGCCTCGAACTATGGATGAACCCCCTGGTGGACGCGGCCACCAGCGCCAACGACTTTGACTTGCGCGACGTGCGCAAGAAGCGCATGTCGATCTACCTGGGCGTCACGCCGGACAACCTCGAACGGATGGCCCCGCTGCTGAACCTGTTTTTCCAGCAGTTGATTGACCTCAACACCCGAGTGCGGCCAGAACAAAGCAAGGCGATCAAGTACACGTGCATGTTGGTGATGGATGAATTCACCGCCATCGGCAAGATTCCCATTCTGGCGAAAGGGATCAGCTACATCGCGGGTTACTGGCTGCGGATGATGCCGATCATCCAAAGTCCGGCGCAGGTGGTCGAAATCTACGGAAAGGACGCCGCGCAGACATTCCAGACGAACCACGCCTTGCAAATCATCTACCCGCCGAAAGCCTCGGAAACTCAGACGGCGCGCGACATTTCGGAATGGCTCGGCTACCAGACCGTCAAGGGTACGTCGGTTTCCAAGAGCAAGAACCTGTTTGGCAAGAAGACGCCGACCGAAAGCATGTCGGACCAGCGCCGGGCGCTGCTGCTGCCTCAAGAAATCACCAGTCTGGGCAAAGGCCGGGAACTGGTGGTCATGGAAGACGTGCCGCCGATCCTCGCGCGCAAGGTCCTGTACTTCAAGGACCGGGCCTTTGTGGATCGCCTCAAAGCGGTGTCGCCCAGCCTCAACGGCCTCGGCTCGAAGCTGCCGACCAAGAAGCAATTGGACGGCGCTGTCGAAGCGGGCGAACTCGGCGCACCGGTCCCGAAGATCGACCTCGAAGCGCACAACCGGGAAGTGGGCGGCGAACTGCCGGTGACGGTCGTTGCCCCGCAACAGGTCGCACCTCAAGTGGTGACGGTCGAACGGCCAGTGACCCCGGACGATGTTCCCAATCTCGCCAAGTTGAGCTTGGCGAGCTTCGCCGTCGATTTCTCGGCGGTCGAGAAACCGAAAGCGGGCGAACTGGATGAAGCGGCGCTTCATGCCTACGCCGACAACCTTTGCAAGCAAGCTGGCATCAACCTGTGAGGTAAGACATGGACGCGAACATTCAGAATCAAGGCGGCAAGGAACTGGCGGAACGCATCAAAGCCAACCTGGCCGAACCGCAACACCGCTACGAGCTTCATGACCCGTTCGCGGAAACGACTTTCCGTTTCCAGACGGCGGAAGCGGCCACGGCCAAGGCCGATGAACTCGGGGCCTCGCGGTTTCAACACCGGGACGCTGACGGCGCGGTGAAGCAGGTCGATAAGGTCGACGGGCATTGGTGGGTTCGCAATGCACCGCTGGCACCGCAGAACAGCCAGCAGCCCCCGGCCCAAGAAGACAAGCCGCTTGCCAGTGTTCAGGCAACCATCGACCGGGACAGCCTGAGCGCCATTGAAGCCCGCGCAGAACAGCGCGCGGGAGTGGGGCAGGGGTTCGATACCGATAAGGAAATGGCGCTGGCCGATGCCCACGCCTTCCGGCGCATCCAAGATCCAGCCTTGCAGGAAAGCGCAGCGGTCGACATGGCGAACAACGCCCGCGCATATCCCGAATACAAGGCCGGGCTGGACAAGGCCATTCCGGGCTATCCAGGCACGGCGGAAAGAGTCTATGCCCTCGATGCCGCTCTCCATGACAAGGTGGCGGCCAAAGAGGACCGCAAGGCGCAAGAGTACGCGGCCATGATCGCGGAACGCGAGGAACGGGCCAAGAACTGGACGCCCGAGGAAGCCGCCAAGCAGGCGCAGCGCGACAGCGAGGATTACCGGGCGCAGGGCGACACCACGGAACGCGGCTACATGCGTGACGACATGGCGCTCAATGCCAAGGCAAGCCCGCACTACAAGGAAGCCTTGGAGAAGGCTGCGCCGGACGTGGCGCAAGACGTGACCGGCGAGAAAGCAAGGGTCGAAGAACTGCGCATTGATCCGGCTGACCTCGAACGGGTCGCCGCCGCACGGGCGCGCGATTCCGCACAGGTGCGCGATGCGCTCGGCCTCAACTCGGTGGAGCCGAACATCGAGAAGGAACAGCAGCAGCTTTCCGAAGCGCAGGACGCGCAGCGGGCCGCCTGGTTGAAGAAGGCCGACGCAGCGAACGCACAAGGCCAGGCCAACAGCAAAGCGCCGGGCGGCAATCAGGTCGAGTCCGACGAGATTTTCACGGCCACGCAGAGCGAGATTAAGCCCGCTGTGCCCGCCGAAATCGAAAAGCAATACCTCCGGGTGGGTGACAAGTTCTATCACCCCAAGAACACCGATCTGGTGGCCTTCGAGGACAAGGGCAACAAGCTGGAAACGAAGTCCAACAGCGAAGCGATTGCAGAATCTATGGTGCGCATCGCGGAAGCGCGCGGGTGGGATGAAATCAAGGTGTCCGGCTCCGAAACCTTCCGCAAGGAAGTGTGGCTTGAAGCGGCTTCGCGCGGGATGCACGTCAAGGGTTACAGCCCTTCGGAACAGGACAAGGCCGAACTGGCGAAGCGTATGAGCCAGACCGAGGCCAACAAGGTGGAGAAGGAGAACAAGCCGTTTCGCGCCCGCGAAAACGAGGACGCCAAGGAAGTGAAGGCGCAGGCCGAACCGCCCAAGCCCGAGGCACCCAACAAGCGCATGGCTGAGAGCTTCGCCAAGGATTCCCCCGGGGAAGCCGTCAAGAAGCATCCCGAACTCGCGGGCGCTGCCGCTGCGGTCGCGGCGATGGACAAGAAGGCCGAAGCGGACGGCCTGAACCCGCAACAGCGGGCCATCGTCATGGCCCGCGTGCGCCAGAACGTCGTCAACAGCATCGAGCGCGGCAACATCCCCGAAGTGAAGGTGAAAGAGGAAATCGAAGTGAAGCGCGAGGCCAAGGAAGAAAAGGAGCGCGCACGATGAAACCGGCCCGTCTAGCCCTTTGCGTGGCCGCTGCCGGGCTTTTCTCGGCCTGCGCCTACGTACCCCCCAAGGAAGACGCCGCCCGCCGTGTAAGCCCTGATTACATGGCTACGGGTGGCGTCGAAGATGCCCGCGCCTACGTGTACGGCAGCGTGACCCTGCTCGAATTCGGCAACTCGGCCCCGTCCTTCGTGACGGTGCGGGACGCATCCGGCGAATCGGTCGAGTATGAGAGGGTAGGGCGGTACTACCGCCTGGCCCGCGTGCTCGATAACTTCACGGTGTGGGCCAATGGGCAGTCGGTGACGTTCTCGGCCCCGATGACCACGCGCGTTTTCTCGGCACCGATCGCGGCGGACGAAGCCAAAGCGCCGGAAGCGGTCAAGCTCGCGGCGCTCGAAGTCCCCGCCTCCAAGCCGGGCGATGAGGACGTGGCCGCACTGCTCAAGCTGTGCGAAAGCCAGCTTGCCGACGTGCGCCGCCTGCTCGAACAAGCCAGCTCGAACCCGAAGGCGACGGGGCAGGAATTGTTTGATGTGAATGCACGCCTGGACGAAATCGAGGCGCGCATGGTCACGGCTGCGGCCGCAATCGTGAAGGTGTCGTTCCCCACGGGCAGCACGGCGTTCAACCCAAGCCCGGAAGTGGCCGAAGTGCTCATTGCGTCGGGCAAAGCGGCGGATCGCGTGAACGTGCGCGGTCGCACGGATTCCCGAGTCGCCGGACCGCTCGATGCAAAGATTGCCCTGGGCCGTGCGATGGCCGCCCGCAAGTTCCTGGTCGACCACGGCGTCAGCGCCGACAAGATAAGGGTCTTTTCGCAGGCCGATGGCGACTTTGCCGCGCCCAACGTGACGAAGGAGGGCAGGGCACTTAACCGCCGCGTGGAAATCGAGTTCGTCAATGCGCGCATTGCGGAACTCAAGGGCCAGTCGGTCAAGCTGGCGAGCAATCAATGAGGCCGGTCACTGTCCCGGCTGTGGGCAAGCGCCCGCCTGCAAAGGCGGTCGCCTTGCCGCGCGTGGTCATCAGCAATGGCACGCTGGAAGCCTTGAAGTGGCTCGGCCTGGTGTTGATGACGCTCGATCACGCGAACAAGTACGTCTTCGCTCACGGGCTGCCCGGCGCGTTCGAGCTGGGGCGCTTGGCAATGCCGATCTTCGGCTTTGTGCTGGCCTACAACCTGGCCCGGCCCGGCGCGCTGACCTCTGGTGCCTACGCCCGGACCATGAAGCGCCTGGCGCTGTACGGCGTGGCCGCAACCCCGTTTTTCATCGGCCTCGGCGGTCTGCTGTCGGGCTGGTGGCCGCTGAACATCATGTTCACGCTGCTGGTGGCCGCCGGCGTCTTGTATCTGGGGTCAGCTCACGAAACGGAAAAAATCGTACGCTAAGCCTCGCCGGGCATTCGTAACGGCCGGAACTTGCCTTGCTCAACCTGCT
>NZ_ATJV01000075.1 GCF_000443165.1 Thauera terpenica 58Eu
GACGGGGGAAAGGGGCGAATCATGCCAAAATCTCAGAATCTAGGCCATTGTTATATAAGCGTTTGTTAATAGTGCACCAACGCCCTCCGGGATGGGAGTGCTTTCTTGAGAAAATCTTGATCGTGTCATCTTGATTTTTTAGGGCGACAGCTATGAAATCATAGTCGATATTGCCAGCTGAACTGCAAGACGGTGCTTTCATATCCAAATATGGAGATATTCTCCCTGTTTTTCAATGCCTGAATTTCAGTGATGAAAAAACTGTTCTTCGTTAACGGAATGCTCGCAGTTGTGGTGAATAGTGCGCTTGCTTGATCACGCCGAATGTCGATCAAGCCGGGTGCATAGCGCTCTTTCGAGAGCCAACGCTGCTGTTGCCAGCTCATTTCAGCTTCGATGTCGGATGCCACTTTGAAATGAACCGAGATCACGCCAAAAACGCCGCTACGATTTCCGCCTGGGCGCCTGTTGATGGCTTTGTCATGCATCGCACCAGCATTGAACTGCCACTCGATGTTCGGTCTGCGCTTCCGTAGTGAAGTCCATGACTCAAGAATGTAGCCATCCGAACTGCTGAGCTCAGCGTAATGTGAGCGTGCCAGCCCACCGCCGACGACAAAGCTCCATCCTGCGGGTAGCGGGGTGGGTACCAACGCATTGGCTTGAACCTGCATTTGATACATGTAGGGCTTTCCACCCAGGCTTGTGAAACCGGCAGTTGCAGAGCCCTCGAATTTCCAGTCGTTGACTTGCCAGCCTTCCTCCAGGCCTGCGATCAAGGCGCCGGTATCCAGGTGGGAAAGCGTGTCGTAACTTCGCAGTCGTAATTTGATGAAGCTGTCGTAGCCCTTGCTGGAGCTACGTTTCTCGCGGGAATCGATGGAAATCGCTGCGTACTGATCGGAAATGGGCTGAAAAGCAGGCTGTACCGTGAGTTCGATTCTGTTGATGCCGCTGCCGATGCTGAAGTTCGGGTTGCTGGCCCCTTGGTTTGCGTTGCTATCGTAGCCGCGGGTGATCTGCAAGCTGGTCCTTCTGCGCTTCATTGCCGCAGGCTTGCATTGCGTGGCGCGCTGCAGGGCAATGATCTCGAGGATTGCTGCGGGGGGTGAGAATCGGCTCTCGATCTCCGTGAACAGCGCCTCGGCAATCGCCTGGTCACCCAGGCTGCAATGCAGGATGGCCAGGTCGAGCCAGGCACCAGCCGAGTCCGGAATCTTGTTGCGGAGCTGGTTCAGTGCGTCGCGTGCATCGGACTCCCGCCCCTCGGCGAGAGCTTGCATTGCAGTGCGGTACACATCCTCCGATGTCGGCTCCGTGGCGCTCGAAGTCGGGGAAAATGCCAGAAAGAGGGCGGCAACGCACAAGCGGACTTTTTCGCTGCGCAGATTGCACGAAACAGGCTTGCTGTAGTCGTATGGCGTGCCGGATGCAGCATTGATCACAGCGAATTGTGAGCCCGTTCAGGGCCTCCACGGCGTGCGACAGAGGCCGATTGTGTGCAGCAGTCGATGGGCATCCAGCTTGGCGCAATGCTTGAGAAAAACTTATACTAAGCGACTCGGTTATGTGATGACAATCACAACTTTCCTTTGGTGCTACGTATGGATGAGTCGTGCTCTACAAGAAGGGTGATGTCATGAAGCGATGGTTCGTGGCGGTCTGTGCCGTGCTGTTCTCGATGTGTGCTGCGGCCGAAGGCGGCGCGCGCGTCGTCTTCGCCAGTGGAGAGGTCTCGGTCGGAGCTTCGCCCGCTGTTGTCGGCATGACCGTCGCTGAGGGCGACGTCGTCAGGACCGGGGCGGACGGGCACGTCTATCTCAAAACCATCGATGAGGGTTTTTTCATCCTCAGGCCAGGCAGCGTCGGCCGACTCGAGGTTTATCACGTCGATGTTCAAGAGCCCCTGAACACACGAATCCGCCTGAGTGTGGACGCAGGGGTGGTCAGGCACATTTCCGGTGCGGCGGTCACTCAGGCGCGCCAGAATTTCAGGCTCAACACGCCGGTGGCCGCCATCGGCGTCAAGGGCACTGATTTCAGTGTGTTCACCACTGAGGACGTCTCGCGGGTGATCGTCCATTCAGGCGCGGTCGTTGTCAGTCCGCTTTCTGATTCGTGCGCCGCCTCGGCCTACGGTCCGTGTGCCGACGAGTCCAGCCGAGAGTTGTTGGGGGTGCAGGCGGGGCTGATCCTGCAGGTCAGCCGTGGCCAGCAGGCCCCCCAGTTCTTGCAGGACAGCAGTCTTTCTCCCGACGCGCTGAAGCCGCCGCGGCCAGAAGAGCCGGACGGCCTGGAGCTTCATGGTGAGTCGAGGGCACATGATCTGACCCGGGTCGATCTGTCGCCGGCCAAGATAGATTCGGTGGACCGGGCCGAAGGGACTGCAGACAGCTCCTTGCACTGGGGGCGGTGGGAGGTTGTGCTCGGCCAGGACAAGGAGATGTCCATCGTCGACTTGCTCGAGACTCATCAGCTCATTGCCACGGGTGGCGGTTTCGCGGTGTTGCGCGAGCGTGAAGGGACGTGGCGGCGACCGGCGCAAAACTCGATGTCATTTGCTCTACAGGATGGGTCCGCGGTCATCCAGAATGAGCAATCCGGTGTCGGTACATTGGCGAGTCTGCAAGATGGCCTTTTTTCGGTCAATTTTTCAAATTCCACTTTCTCCACCAGCCTGAGGCTGGTGGCAGGCGAAGAGTCATTCGCGCTACGAGCTTCGGGTGTGGTAACGCCTGAAGGTCGACTCTACAGCGCTGCGCCTGTGCGTTTGCCCTCCAACATGTCGGTAAGAGGTGCGCTCGGTACCGACAATCGCGATGCGGCCTATGTGTTTCAATCCAGGCTCGATGGCGCGCGTGTCGCCGCCGGTGTCACCTACTGGACTCGGTAACGAACTCCATAAGCATCAAGCCGGGCGCCGAGCCTGTCCCGAGCTTCCAAGGCCCAGCTTCAATGATCTCAAACGTATTTGATAGTATTTACCAGTTTCGTGGCCTGATTTATTCCATCGTAGTTCGTGATCTCCGCAGTCGTTATATCGGCTCAGTCCTGGGCATGGTGTGGTTGCTGCTGCCGCCAATCGTGATGGTGTTGATTTACACGGTGGTGTTTTCAACCATCATGCGCGCGCGCTTGCCTGAGCTCGACAATCAATACGCATACAGCATTTATCTCTGTGCGGGAATAATCGTCTGGACCTTCATGCTTGAGCTTGTTCAGCGCGGCAAGGGCGTATTCCTGGAAAATGCAAATTTGATAAAAAAAAGCAGCTTCCCAAGGATGGTGTTGTTTGTTCCGGTCGTGCTGGTAGCGCTTTTCAACAGTCTGGTGCTGTTGATGTTGGTCCTGATCTTCATGCTGATTGCCGATTTTCCGCTGTCAGTCACAATTCTTGGGTTCATTCCGGCGCTTGCTGCGGGTTTATATCTGGGCTTGACAGTGGGTGTTCTCGCGTCAATCCTGAATGTTTTTTTCCGCGATACAGGTCAGATCGTGGATATCTTTTCCCAGGGGCTTTTTTGGGCTACGCCCATCGTTTATCCGGTGACCATCCTGCCGGAACGTATTCAAGCCTTGATGTATTTCAACCCGGTCTTTTCAGTCATACGCGTGGCACAGAATTCCTTGCTGGGGATGCCGGTGGATCTGGTCAGCCTCGTGCCTGCCGTGCTCTTTGCGACCTTCGTGCTGGTCGCCGCATTTCTGCTTTACAAGCGCAGCTACGCCGATCTCCTCGACCAGATTTGATGTCATGACGATTGAAGTCTGTGGCGTAGGCAAGGCCTATCCAAAATTCACCGGGCGCCTCAATGCCCTGGCCACCTGGCTTGGCCTTGTGCCGCGCGTGCAGAACTGGGTCGTGCGGGATATCAGTTTCAGCGTCGAACAGGGTGAGTCGGTCGGTCTGATTGGTGTCAACGGCGCCGGCAAGAGCACCTTGCTCAAGCTGATCACTGGCACGGCGATTCCAACCGAAGGCACGATATCGGTGCAGGGCAAGGTGTCGGCTTTGCTGGAGCTCGGGATGGGATTTCACCCCGAATTCACCGGGCGGCAGAACGTCATCCTGGCCGCTCGCATGCAGGGCTTGTCTCACGCGCAGCTCGCCGAGCTCATGCCTGCCATCCAGGACTTCGCCGAAATCGGCAGCTATTTTGATCAGCCGGTTCGCACGTATTCATCCGGGATGTTCGTGCGGCTGGCCTTCAGTGTCGCAACAGCCGTTCGGCCCGAGGTGTTGATCGTGGACGAGGCGCTCGCGGTGGGCGACGTATACTTTCAGCATAAATCATTTGCGCGCATTCGCAGCTTCCGCGACCAGGGCACCACGCTCCTCTTCGTGTCGCACGATCCCGGGGCGATCAAGAGCCTGTGCAACCGGGCCTTGCTCCTTGGTGGCGGACAGCTCGTGCTCGATGGCGATCCCGAAACCGTCCTTGACCGATACAACGCGCTCATTGCACGCAAGGAGGATGCTGCCAACCTGGATGTGAGCGCAGGGCGGGAGGGGCGCTCCGGCACCGGCCAGGCTGAAATCCTGCAGGTACAGGCGTTTTCTCGTGGCCAGGCGGTCAGCATCGTGACTGTCGGTGAGGACATCGAATTCGAGGTCACCCTCATCGCCCACGAAGTGCTTGAGGATCTGTGCCTGGGCTTCATGATCAAGGACCGTACCGGCTACGAAGTCTTCGGCAGCAACAGCTGGCTGCGCGGCGAATGGACTCGGCTTGGGCAATACCCTGGTGTGCCCCTCAAGGTGCGTTTGCGCATTCCCGCGCTCAACGTCGGCCAGGGCAGCTACAGCCTTGCGCTGGCGCTGCACGCGGGGATGAGTCATCTGCAGGGTAATTACGACTGGTGGGACAAGGCAATCGTGTTTCAGGTTGTCAATGATCGCCACAGAAAACATTTTTTGGGCCTATGCGCCCTGGAAGCCGAGTTCATTGACTTGTCACCGCCTGCACACGACAGCCCATCGACTGTGCGATGAAGGCCTGGAATATCCATGGAAATTGATCTTAAACATCTCAAAGCCCTCATCGCTGCCGAAATTGTCCGTCGCGACTGCACGCCTCAGGCGCGCGATGCTTTCCAGCGCGAGGAGGGCGGTGAGCCGTCCAGCCGCCATCTCGCCGACCTGGTGCGCGCGTTCGAACCCCTCGAGCTGGAAGAATTGCTGCCAGCGCCCGAAGTCCTCGAGCCCGCGCCTGAAGCTCCGACCCCTTCCGACACCGGCGCGGCCAGGCTCTATCTCAAACTGCGTCGCACCCCCCTGGGGCGCATCCTCGATCATCCTCGCGTGCTCGGGCTGCTCAATCGGGCGCGGCAACGCCCGGGCGGGGCAACGATGGGCAACGTGCTTTACCTGTTGCTGCGAGGGGTCTTGTTGCGCCTGCCCGTGGTGGCACCGCTCTACACCTATATCGCCGTCTTCCGCCGCCTGCCTGCGCGGGTCGCGGCGCTCGAGCTCGAGCTTGCCCAGGCCAGCACCGCCTTGCGCAATGTGGGCCTGGTGATCCAGGACCAGGTGAACCAGTCGCTGTACACCCACGCCGTCGCCGCCCAGTCCAACGACGCACTCCTGCTGCGGCGCTTCGGGCAGCTGGAGCAGCGTCTTCGCGAGCTTACGCGTTCGCCGCCGCAAGCTCAGGCTGCGCAGCCACCGTCCTCGGCCGCGCAGCCCAACTCCGCCGCCCCGGCCGAGGGCTTGCCACCTGAGCTCTACGGCGCTTTTGAAGAACAGTTCCGCGGCTCACGCGCGCTCATCAGCGCGCGCCTGCGCGCCAACCTGCCGCGTTTCGCGCCGGTGTGGGGGCCAGCCACCAAACCCGTGCTGGATCTGGGCTGTGGCCGCGGCGAGTGGCTGCAGCTGCTCGCCGAACACGGCATTGTGGCCGAAGGGGTGGACAGCAGCCCGTGGATGGTCCGTAGCTGCCTCGACGCGGGCCTGTCCGTTCGCCAGGGCGACGCCATCGAATATCTTGCTGCCTTGCCCGATGATGCCCTGGCTGGCCTGACCGGCTTTCATATCATCGAACACCTGCCCATCGCCGTCCTGATCCGCCTCATCGAGCACGCCCGTCGCGTCGTCCAGCCCGGCGGCGTGGTGCTGTTTGAAACGCCCAACCCCGAAAACCTGGTCGTTGGCGCCTGCAATTTTTATGTCGACCCCACGCACCGTAACCCGCTGCCACCCGCCCTGATGGCCTTCTTGCTTGAGGAACATGGCTTCGAGCGCGTGGAGATCGAGCGCCGCCACCCCGCGGACGCAGCCCGGCTTGCCGCCGGCGAACTGGCTGAACCGCTCGCGACCCTGGTGTTCGGGCCGCAAGATTACGCCGTCATTGGCCATGTCCCCCACAAGGCGCCCGCATGCATCTGATCATCTGCAACGAGCGCCTGCTGTTCCGCTTCGGAGTCGATCGTGTGCTGCTGCTGCTGGCAGCGCGTCTCAAGCAAGCAGGCTGGAAGATCACCCTGATCGCACAGCGCGCCGATCTTGCCGTGCTCGCGGACATTACCCCGCACTGCATCACGCCTCCGCCCTACGCTGGTCCTTACATCGATCTCGACCAGGCCACCAGCGCCTGGCTCGAATCCGCGCGCAGCCAGGTGCTCGGCACCGCAGCACCGTCCAGCCACACGGTCGCCCTGCTTGGCGGCTGGCCTTATTACGGTGCGATCTCGGTGTTTCGGCGCTGGGGTGTTCCGGTCGTGGCGCTCGATTGTGGCGCTGTGCCCACTACCGGCATGCACGGTGGCGAGCTCGCGGTGCAGGAGCGACTGCGCGCGCGGCGACGCGAGTTCCTGCCCGAAGCCCAGCTCATCACGCCGATCAGCCACTTCATCGAACGCACACAAAGCCGCCGCGACGCCGGCCCCGAGGTGCAGCTCACCACCATCCACCTCGGCAGCGACCACCTCAGCCGCCCGCACAGCGCCCAGCCCTGGCAGGGCGCGGACACGCGCTGCGCCTGGCCCGCTCGTCGTGGTCCGCGCATCCTCAATCTCGGGCGCTGGGAGACCGGCAACTACAAGAACAGCGAAGCCCTGTACACGATCGCGCGCAGCATCCTCGCTGTCCATCCCGAGGCCAGCTTCGGCGTGCTTGCCGATGCGGGCGAGCTCACGCCCCCGCCTGAGCTCGCGCACTGCATCCGTGCGCTTGGCAAGCCCACTGACGAACAGCTCGTCCACCTCATGCAGGAGGCCGATCTGGGCTTGAGCGTCTCCCTCTGGGAGGGCTTCAATCTGCCCCTGGCCGAAATGCAGCAGCTGGCCCGCCCGGTCCTGGTTTTCGACCTCGGCGCCCACCCCGAGGTCGCCGCCCACCCCTGGCAATGTTGCGCAAGCGCAGCCGAAATGATCGACAAGGCGCTGCGCATCCTCTCAGGCACCTGGCTCGAGCCCGAACAATGGCAGCACGCCATCGCCCGCTTTCGCACCCGCTTCACCTGGGACAACACGCTCGCGGCTTACCAGGCCGCGCTCACCCACATCGTCCCGGCGCGAGACCCCCACTGGCCGCAGCTCGTAGTGGACGCCAGCGCCTGCCTGCGCGACCCCGCCAACACCGGGGTTGCACGTGTCGTTCGCAGCTTGTGCCGCAAATTGCAGGACTTTGGCCGGCCGCTGTTCGTCGCCTGGGACGAATACCTGCAGACCTACGTGCTGCCCACCGAGGCCGAATACCACAACCTCGCCACCTACGGCGGCCCCGATCCCAACCCCTCGCACTATGCCTTGCCCCGTTCGCTGCCTCACCGCCGCCTGCGCCTGGGCGGCGTGGTCGGCAGTCGACTGCGCGGCGGCTGGTTGCTGCAAGGCGAAATTGTGTTCGAGCGCCAAGGTCCGCAGCGCCGCAGCCAGGCCCGCGCCCTGGGCCTGCGCGTTGCCGCCATCTTTTATGACGCCATCCCCGTCACCCATCCGCAATGGGTCCCCGACACCGCCATCCGCGACAACCACGCCGCCTACATGCGCGGTCTGGCCGAGTGCGACCGCGTGCTGCCGATTTCCGCTGATGCCGAGCACCAGCTGCGCGCCTTCTGGGATGAGCAGCACCTCCCCGTCCGCGCACAGCTGCGCCACTGCTGGATACCGGGTGAGCTCACCGCCGCGCCACGCGCCACGGTCGCCCCGCTGCCGCCGTCTCCGGGCACGCCATTGCGCATCCTCTGCGTGTCCACCCTCGAGCCCCGAAAAAACCACCGCAGCTTGCTCGCTGCCCTGCGTCAGATCGCCCACAGCCACCCCCAGCTCGACTGGGAGCTTCATCTCATCGGCAACCGCTATGCCGGCGCGGAGGCGATCGTCCACGAGGTGCAAGCCGCAGCCGCCGCTGACCCGCGCATCCGCTGGCACGGCGTCGTCGATGACCACACCCTCAATCAGCACTACGCCCAGGCCCAGCTCACGGTGTACCCCTCCCTGGTCGAAGGCTATGGCATGCCCATCGTCGAAAGCCTATGGCATGGCCGTCCCTGTGTCTGTCACCATTCCGGCGTCATGGCCCAGCTCGCAGAGCAGGGCGGTTGCCAGACGGTGGACATGAGCGATGCCAGCGCCTTGGCCCACACCCTGGTCGCGCTCGCTGGCGACAGCGTGCGCTACGCGGCGCTCGCCCAGGAGGCCCTGGCACGCCACATCCTCACCTGGCGCGGCTACGCCCGTGCGCTCCTGCAGCAGCTGGCCGAGCACAAGTCCGTGCCGGCATCCGCTGCGCTCCCATCGCACTGGCACCAGCTGCTGCTGCCTGCGGCCACCGCCCCGGCGGCGGACGACTGGCCCATTGCGCTCGCCACGCTGCTGCGCGCACGCCCCGTGCACTGCGCCCTCATCCTGGGCGCAGGCTACGAAGCCGAAGCCGCGCTCTTCGCCCAGCACGTGCCGCAGGCCTGGCAACTCATCGAACACGACACGGGTGCACAGCTCAAGTCGCAGCCGACAGTCAGCCAGCTCCTCGGCCCTCTTGAGCACAACATTCCCCTGCTGCTGCACACCCTGCACGAACATGGCTGCACGCCTGCCCTCATCCTCATCTCCGACCACGCCCTCGCGCACACCCGGGTGCTGGACTATCTGCCCCTGGATCGCCTCTCCGGCTGCGTGCTGATCGTCCCGCAGGCTCACGCCGCCACGCTCTGCAGCGCCGTAGGCCTGGCGCCCGCTGCCGCGATGACGCTGCCTGGCCACCTCGCCTACCGCTGCTGAGCCCGCATCATGAAGATTCTGGTCGTATCCAACTTTTTCCCGCCGCACTTCGTCGGCGGCGCGGAAATCGTCGCCTTTCAGCTCGCGCAGGCGCTCGCCGCACGCGGGCACAGCGTGCGTGTGTTCGCCGGTGACGCCAGCCGCAACCAGCCTGGCTACGACACGACTGACGACCTCCACGAAGGCCTTCCGGTGCGCCGCGTCGCCCTCACCCACAAGGACTTTCAGGCGGGCGGCAACGATGTCGCGCACCCCGAGGTGGACGCCTTGTTCGGCGAACTCCTCGACACCTGGCGTCCGGACCTCGTGCATGCGCACCACCTGCTCGGATTGTCGCTCGGCATCGTGCGCAGCGCCCACGCCCGCGGCGTGCCGGTGTACATGACGCTGCACGACCACTGGGGGTTTTGCTTCAACAGCACGCGCATCACAAGCGCCGGCCAGCTCTGCCACGACACCAGCCGTTGCGCCACCGACTGCCGCGCTTTCATCACCGCAGGCGAGCAGCCGCTGCCGCTCAGCTTTCGCCAGGACTACATCCGCTGGCAGCTCCAGGCCGTCACCGGCTTCATCCTGCCCAGTCATTACCTGGCAAACACCTATCGCGCCGCCGGCCTGCCGACCGATCGCGTTCACGTCATCCCCAACGGCATCGACCTGCAGCGCTTTTCACATCCCGCACCCGCGCCGCGCAGCGCCGGCACCGAGGCCCGCCTGCGCATCCTGTTCATCGGCTACATGGGGCCGCACAAGGGGGTGCCGCAGCTCCTGGAGGCGCTCGCGCGCCTGCCCGGGCGCCGCCTCCAGGTCGATTTCGTCGGCGCCGGCCATGCCTTGTCCGACTACCGGCGCGCACTCGCTGCCAGTGCGCCTGCGGTGTCAGCAAAGTTCTGGGGACGCCTGCCCAATGCCGACGTTGCGCACCGCCTGGCACAGGCCGACGTGCTGGTGCTGCCCTCGGTATGCCCCGAAAACCAGCCCGTCAGCATCACCGAGGCCATGGCCTGCGGCCTGCCGGTGGTGGCCTCGCGCATCGGTGGCATTCCAGAACTGGTTGAGCACCAGGTGACCGGGCTGCTGGCCACGGCAGGCGACGCCGCCGCGCTCGCCGCCTGTCTGCAGCATTATCTCGACCACCCCGCACAGCTCGCCGCGCACGGCGCCGCCGCCAGGGCGCGCATCCAGGCCTTCGCGCTCAGCGCCCAGGTCGACCAGCTCGAGGCCTTGTTCGCCGCCCCCGTCCCGCCCCCGCCCGCAGCGCTGGCGGTGGCCTGTCATGGCCGCCCCCATGCCAGCACCTTCGATCACGTCCGCCGCGCCTTTGACGCACCACCGTTCGCCGCGCTTGGCAAGCCCGGCGCACCCGCCTGGGTGCCGGCGCAGTGGCTGGCCCCACAACAGGCAGGCCTGCTGTGGGTGGCCGACGCCCCGGGCCGGCAGGCCGCGTTGGCACGCATCAAGGCCTACCGGGCAGCGGCGAAACCCGTGTTGCTCGACGAGCGCAACGTCCGCCTGCTGCGTCAGCTCGATGACGCGGTGCTGATCTGTCGTGGCGCGCACGAACATGCGCTCGCCTTCAAGGCCTTGCTGGGCCCCATTGCCATATCCAGCCCCGCGCTTGTCCCCTGATTGCGACGTTTTTGTCGATAGAATCGAACAGAGAGCGTTTTTGTGACGCACGTCACATTTGTGTGGCGGGCTTTTGGTTAGAGTCCGCCGTGCAATATGCTTGCTGGGCTCCGAAAGACCTTAGAATACTGGAGCTCATTCGCTTCACGCCTGAAACGATCCGTGCACGAAAGTTCAGAATGCGCCTCATGGCGCTGTTGTCCAACCTTTAGGAGCTCCTGATGGCTACATTTGCCGAACTTAACAAGTACTACCTCGCTTACTTCGGCCGCCCGGTCGACTACGCGGGCTCGCGCGAGTGGGCGGATAAGACCACCGCTCAAGTCGAAGCCGCCTTCGCTGCCTCGAACGAATCGAAGGCGCTCTACGCCTCGAGCAGCAAGTATGATTTCGTCAACAACGTATACAAGAACGTTATCGGTCGTCCGGCCGAGCTGGCTGGCCTGAACTACTGGGTTGACCAGATCGACAGCGGCAAGATCACCCAGGCCGGCGCTGCCATCGCCATCCTCAACGACGCGCTGCAGACCGCCGACAAGACCAGCGTGCAGAACAAGCTCGACGCTGGCGAAGGCTTTTTCAACGCCATCGACACGACGGCAGAAGTTCTGGCCTACCAGGGCGCCGCTGCCGCTGCTTCGGCACGTGCCTTCATCGCAGGCGTGACCGCGACTCCGGCAACGGCTGAGCAGGTGAAGGCCGCTCTGGCTGCGGTGGGTGATGCGAGTGCTGGGGCGACTGGGCAGACGTTTACGCTCACTAATGGTTCGGATACAGGCGCTTCCTTCGTTGGTACCGCCGGAAACGACACCTTCGTCGGCAACCAGAATGCTACTGGCAACACTTGGACTGTTGGCGACGCCATTGATGGCGGTGCTGGCAACGATACGTTCAACGTGACCCAGACTGCGGCCATCACTCAGCCGACTGGTGCAACCGTTGCAAACATTGAAACCGCCAATTTCCTGAGCGGCGCTACTGTTACTCTGAATACTGCAACTGGCTTCTCTGGCCTGACCAAGCTGACCTCGCAAAGCACTGGCGGTGCCACTGTCACCGCTGCTGGTACGACTGCCGTCGAAGTGACCAACACTGACGCTGCTGTCACCGCAGAAGCTGTTGCTGTCAACGGCGGCGCGGCTGTTTCCGTTACCTCCAAGAACAACATCCTCGACACGATCACTGTTGGCGCAACAACCGCTGCTACTGGCGCTGTGACCGTGACCTCTACAGGCGGCACCGCGAACACCAACACTGCTGGCGCGATTGCTGTGACTGGTGGTACGACTGTTACCGTTACCCAGAACGCTGGCAACGCTGCTGCCACGGGTAACGACACTGTCGGCGGTGCAATCACCGTCACGGGCAATGCCTCCACCAAGGAAGTGACCGTTACCCAGTCCAAAACTGCAACGGGTCTGACCGCTACCGCCACCACTGCAGGCGCTGTGGGCTATACCGCTGGTGCAGTCAATATCGCTGATGCCAACGCGGCTTCCAACACTGCGGCTGGTACCATCGAAACCGTCAGCATCACCAACGCTGGCGCTGCCGTGGTTAACTCGGGCGCGCTGAAGACCCTGAACCTGGGTGGCACGCTGGTCACGGTGAACGCTGGTACTCTGGGTGCGCTGACCACCCCGGCAAACACTTCCCTGGCCCTGAACCTGAATGAAGCTACGTCGACCGGTGCCGTGACCATCGACAACGACATCACCACCCTGAATGTCACTTCTTCGACCAAGGCTTCGACCCTGAACTCGCTGGTAGCCAACGGCGCCACGACGGTGAACGTTGCCGGTGATGCCAAGCTGACCCTGACTGGCCAGGCGCTGGGTGCGGTCACCGCCATCAACGTGACCAACACGGCCGGTGCTACCTTCGGTTCCGCACTGGCTACGGGTGTGACCTTCACCGGCGGTGACGGCGCAGACACCATCACGCTGACGACCGGGTTCACCAAGGCCATCACCATGGGCAAGGGCGACGACACCGTCACCTACGCCACTGGCACCGGTACAGGCTACTCTGTGGCCGCTGGCGAAGGTACCGACACCATCAAGATGACCGCTGCTGAAGCAGCTACCGCTGATAACGATGCCACCTTTAATACCAAGTTCACCGGCTTTGAAGTCCTGGAACTCGGTGCTTCTGGTGCAAACACCATCGTTCTGGCCGGTATCAACGGCGTGAACAAGGTTGTCACCGGTGGTGCGACGGGCGCTCTGGTGCTCGACGGCTTCGGTGCCAATGGCACACTGAAGCTGACCTCGGACGTTGGCGCTGGCCCAGGTAGTTACGAAGCTAAGGTCACGAACGCTCTGCTGAACCCCGCCGACGTGTTCAACATTGAGCTGAGCAAGACCGGTGGCGTTCTGGCTGCTGGTTCCGTGACCGCTGCCGGTGTTGAGACCATCAACATCATCGCCAACGATGCTTCGACTGCAACGGGCGGTAGCGCTGCCGTGATTCACACCGCAACCCTGGTGGCTGGTGACGCAACCAAAGTGACCGTGTCCGGTAACAACGGTCTGAACCTGACCAACGCCAACGCCAAGATCACCACGTTCGACGCTTCGGGTGTGGTGGCCAACGGCACCGCTGGTCTGGATACCGCAGCGAACCTGGGCGTGACCTTCGCATCTGCCAATAACACCACCACCGCAAATGTCACCATCACCGGCGGTGCTGGTAACGACGTGCTGAGCGGTGGCGCTGCTATCGACACCATCAATGGTGGCGCTGGCGCAGACATCGTTTCCGGTGGTCTGGGTGCTGACTTCATCACCGTTGGCGAAGGCCGCGACATCATCAGCGTGGCATCGTCGCTGACCGCTGGTACTTCTGACTCCGCTGCTTCCGGTGCCGATAGCATTACCGGCTTCAAGCTGTCGGAGGCAATCACTACCGGTGTCAACTTCTCGTCGAATGCAAACTTCCAAGGCTCTACCGTTGGTGGTGCTAATCTGAGCCTGCTGAACCTGGATCTCACGGCTGCTGCTTCGGCAAATCAGGCTATCACTGTTGAGGCTAACGCAACGGCTCAAGCTGGCCAAGCCGTTGGTGTTACCTACACCGTCAAGGATGGCATCCTGACCCTGGGTGGTGCTGGTGCAACTGCAGTGGATACGCTGGGCGAGTGGCTGACTGAAGCTGCGGCTGTCGCTGCCACTGCTGGTGACATCCTGGCCTTCCAGTTCGGCACCGACACCTATGTGTTCGCTGAAAACGGTGCTCAGGACGTACTGGTCAAGCTGGTTGGTGTCACTGGCGCTACCGCTCTGGTTGAAGTTGGCGGATCTACCACCGCTGCTGCCGGTAGCATCCTGTTCGCAGACATCGCCTAATCTCCCCCGGAGACAAGCACCCGCCCTCGGGTAGGTGCTTGAGGTGATTGAAACCCTGTCCTTCTCGCGAGGGGCAGGGTTTTTTCTTGCTGGCGGCGTTATTCTTGCGCCACCCCTTTTTCTGCCCTGCCGATGAACTGTGCTGGTGAAAAAATCCGATAGGCTACTTTTTGCGTCTTTTGGGCGTGCCGTGCAGTCGGTTTCTGGCCTGTATTTGTTCCCGGCAAGCACAGTCAGACCTTCCCTTAGGGTGAAGGTGTGCTCAGGATTGGTGGATGTCGGAATTTCAGGCGTGACGGGGCCTCGGCTGCCGGCACCGATGACCGTGACTCGCCAACTTGTCAGTCGAGAACTACGCTGCCCAGCGATAGCTGGAGTGCAGGCCGCCCAGCCACTTCTGGCGCACGAGTTTGCGCGGTGTCTTGAAGAAGTCGGGATCGTTGGCCGCAGGGTTGTTCGTCACATCCGGCAGCATTGGCGGCTCCACGCCGCAAGCCATGTGCGGCCGGACGGTGTTGTAGTACGTGCGGAATTGGCCGAGCAGGCGGTTCAGGTGCCGGTCATTCACGGGCTGCACATCTCGCAGCAGTTCGTCGGTCAGTGTGCGATGAAAGCGCTCCACCACCGCGTTTTGCCAAGGGCACTTGTAGCCAATCCGGATTGTTTTGATGCCCATGGCCGGGAGCGTCTGTTTAACGATAGGCAAGAAAATGCTGTCGCGATCCATCACGATGGCTTCGGGCAAGTCGTCCATGTCCATAAAGGCATTGCGCAGTTGCTGGGCCACCCATTCTGCTGTCGGATTGTAGGTGGCGCGTGACCAGTGCAGTACGCGTCGTCCGTGGTCAATCAGGTTGAACACGGCCATGGTGTTGCCTGCCAGGTCGAGTGTGTTTTTGAAATCGATGGCCATGACGTGTTGGTTGTAGAGCGTGGTCAGCCAGCCGGGTTCTTCTTCGCGCGGTGGGCGCTTGCCCTTCGGCCTGGGCTTGAAGCCGTGGGCTTTGAGAATTGTGGCAACCGTCTTTTTGCTGATGCGGAATTTCAGCTCGCCGCCAGAGATCATCCGGCCGATGTGCCCGGCGCTGTAGCGCGGGTTGTCTCGTTTGATTGCCACAATGGCATCGACGACGAACTGCGGCGTGGGTGGTCTGCCACGCGCCTTGCCCTCGGCGATCTTTATTGCGTGGCCCTTGCGTGACTTGGCCTGCAGCCAACGGATGTAGGTTGTCGGGGTGAATCGCATGAAACGCGTCAGCCACGGGAAGTGCAAGCGTAGCCAGGCAATCAGGCGCCGTTGCCACCATTTCAGCGTCGGCAGTTTTCTCACCAGGCGACGTTGGGCCGGTGGCGTGCGCCGCCCTTGAGCGGACACCACTTTGCTGCGTAGGCTCTTGAGTTCGAGCGACAGCACCTTCAGCTGCAACCGCCGCTGTGCCCAGGCGATGCGGTCAAGTCGGTAGTGGCGCACACTGATTCTTCCCACCAGAACCCCGATGGCGAAGGCCAGCAGGGATAACCCTATCAACATCACGAATCCTCTTTCTGAGCCAAAAGGCTCGGAGGATAAGCGAAGCGGTTTCTTGTCTACAACGTGCGCCTTGTGAACTGTTAGATATTTTGGTAAATTATCTAACACGGAGCTAGCCATGAGCACATCACAAGCCATCCGCGAGCGTATCGCGGCCCAACCTGCCGGAGAACCTTTCACCCCAGCCCTGTTTGCAGGGTTGGGTTCGCGCGCGTCCATTGATCAGACCTTGATGCGTCTGACCAAGGAAGGGTTCATCGAGCGCCTCGGCCGTGGCCTCTACACCGTCCCCAAGACCAGCCGTTTTGGCTTGAAGTCCATGCCTTCGCCGGAAACGGTGGCGCAGACAGTCGCTGCCGCCGAAGGTGCCTCCATTGAAGTGCACGGGGCCGAGGCCGCTCGTCGTTTTGGTTTCAGCACCCAGGTTCCGGCCCAGCCGGTCTTCTACACCACCGGATCGTCTCACACCGTGCGGATGGGTAAGCTGCAAGTGCGACTGCAGCACGTGGCTGCGCGCAAGCTAGTACTGGCGGGTCGCCCAGCGGGCCAAGCGTTGTCCGCGCTCTGGTACCTCGGTCGTCGGCAAGTCACGCCGGCCACGTTCGAGCGTATCGCTGCCAAGCTGCCGCAGGTGGAATTCGAGGCGTTATGCAGCGCCAAGGCCGCAATGCCGGCCTGGATGGTCGAAGCCCTTCGCCGGTATGAGGAAGGCGCGCTGGCGCATGGCTGACATCCCCCGCGAACACTACTTCGACCTGTCCGTCAGCGATCAAGCTGATTTACTCCAGAGCCTGGCGCCTGTGATGGGCCGCCGGGCTGAGATCCTGGAAAAAGACATCTGGCTGTGCCAGGTGCTCGACATCCTGTTTCAGCTGCCTTGCCGCAAGCCCATGGCTTTCAAGGGGGGCACCTCGCTGTCCAAGGTCTACAAGGCGATTGACCGTTTCTCCGAAGACATCGACGTCACCGTCGATTACCGCAGCCTGGTGGCCGACGCCCCCGAGTTGGAATCGATTACCAGCAACAGCCAGCGCAGCAAGTTGTCGGATGCATTGAAGGCGGCACTCACGACGCACGTCATCGACGAGTTGGTGCCGGCATTACAAGCAGCGCTCGCCACGGCGCTTCCCACGCAGCCCACCAGCACCGAGGTCAGCGATGACGCTGAGAAGTTGTGGGTGTTCTACCCCAGCGCGGTAGAAAACACCGACAGCTACGTGCGTCCGAGCATCCTGATCGAATTTGGCGGTCGTAACTCGACCTTGCCACAGAGCCTGCTTTCCATCACACCAGATATTGCCGAACACGTCCCCGACCTGGCCTTGCCGACTGCGCAGGTGTCCGTGTTGTCAGGGGCGCGCACCTTCTGGGAGAAGGCCACGCTGATTCACGTCGAGTGCCATCGCCCGAGCCTGAGACCCAGTGCTGAGCGCCTGTCCCGCCACTGGTATGACCTGGCGCAGCTGGCTGATCACAAGGTCGGGCAACAGGCCCTGCAACAAGAATAGGGGACAGACCACGGTTTTCTGTCGCTGCCCCTGTCCATCGGCTGGCTGCCGCTATCCGCACCTGAGCCGCGAGCGGCTGCGGGAGGTAGTGGAGGTGGTGTGACTGTTCGGTAAATCCGCCAATGGGCGGATTTACCCCTGACACCAATCTGCAAATTTGC
>NZ_ATJV01000076.1 GCF_000443165.1 Thauera terpenica 58Eu
CGTGACGGCTGGAAAGAAGACAGTGGCTACCATCGGCGCAGCCTTGCCGAGAACATGATGTTTCGCCTCAAGCAACTGGGCGACCGACTGTTCTCGAGAACCTTCGAGCGTCAGGTGGCCGAGGCTCATGTGCCGGTGGTCATCCTTAACGGCTTCACCTACTTGGGCATGCCGCGATCGGTCCGGGCTGGGCAAATTGCGCCTGCTGCATAAAGCGGACCGGGGAAAGGGGCGAATCATGCCGAAATCTCAGAATCTAAGCCATTGTTATATAAGCGTTTGTTAATAGTGCACCAACGCCCCTCCTACGGCGCAAAAGGTTGCTTTGTCGGCGACCCGGTGTTCGAAGCCACTTTTGGCTGGGAGGAGGCGGAACATAGCCTGGCCGAACTCAGCCCCGAGCTGCTGACGCCAGCCCTAGTGTCAGCCCTCGATCGGCCAGGCGGGGATGCAAAAAGCAGTTACCGTTTCCCTCGCGAGGCTCGCCCTTACCGCCACCAGCTCGAGGCGTGGCGGATTCTGGGGCAAGATAAGCCGCAGTCGGTGGTCGTGACCAGCGGCACGGGATCGGGCAAGACCGAATGCTTCATGGTGCCGATTCTGGATCAGCTTGCGCGTGCGCATGCCCAGCGCGGGTCGAAGCTGATTGGGGTGCAGGCATTGTTCCTCTACCCGTTGAACGCCCTAATCCAGAGTCAGCGAGAGCGCCTGAACGCCTGGACGTCATCCTTCGGCGACGGGCTACGGTTCTGCCTCTACAACGGACTGACCCCACAGAAGCAGCCGCAAGGCTTGCGCGATCAGCTGCGAAACGAGGTGCTCGATCGTGAGTCCCTTCGCGCTGCACCTCCGCCGCTGTTGGTGACTAACGCGACCATGCTCGAGTACATGCTCGTGCGCGCGCAGGACGCCCCCATCCTCGAACAGTCGCAAGGCGCGCTCAAGTGGATCGTGCTCGATGAGGCTCATACCTACATCGGCTCCCAGGCTGCGGAACTTGCGCTGCTGCTGCGTCGCGTGCTTCACGCCTTTGGTGTCACACCCGAACAGGTTCGCTTTGTCGCAACCTCCGCGACGATCGGGGGCGGCGAGGCCGAGGCGCAATTGCGGGAGTTCCTTGCGCGCGTGGCTGGTCTGAGCCTCGATCGCGTTCACGTCGTTTCGGGTCACAGAGTTGTGCCAGACCTCGATGCAGGTGAGCCCGCGTACGCCGATGCGTCACTCGAGGCCTTGGAGTCGATTGCGGAGGATCCCGAGCGCCTCTACGCGGCCTTGTGCGCTAACAAAACGGCGCGTTCGATCCGAGCGAGCTTCACTCCGCCCAACGATCGAGTTCTGCCGCTGTCCTCACTTGCGGGGAGCTTGTGCGGTCATATCGCGCCCGAAGCGTCAGACAAGGCAAAGGCGCTGAGTTGGCTCGACTTGCTGACTTTGGCGCAGTCGCGTCCGAAGGGAAAGCCAGCCAAGTCGTATCTGCCGCTACGCGCACATCTTTTCCATAACGTGCTCGATGGGCTTTGGGCCTGCGCGGACCCAGGGTGCAGATGCAAGGCCGAGACGGAGCTGGATGCGCCGGACTGGTCGTTCGGATTGGTCTACACCGAGCCGCGGAAACATTGCGAGTGCGGATCGCCCGTGTACGAGCTTCGATCTTGTAACGAGTGCAATACCACCTACCTGTGGGCACGTCGATATGGGCCTGGGGATGATGGTAAGTACCGTCTGCTCCAGACGACCGAAGAGGATGTCGATGAGTTCTCGCTGGATACAGAGCGCTCCGAGGAAGATGAGCAGCAGGCCATAGTGAGACCCGGGTATTCCCCGGTCTTGATTGCGAACGCACATAAGGGCGCGACGGAAGAGATTCTTGTCGACGCCGATACCCTTGCCCTCGATCCGTTGGAGGTGAATGGGGCAGTACGTCTCAGAGGGCGAGACGAATCGGTCATCGATGACGAAGGGACGATTGCAATGGTGTGCCCCGAGTGCGGAGCCCATGATGCTTCAAGTGGCTTGGGGCTTTTCCGCAAGGCAATCCTTGGCGCACCGTTCCTGCTTGGGGAGATCGTCCCGACGCTCCTCGAGTTCTGTCCGGACATCGATAGTTCGGAGGCGAAGCCCCTGGAGCGGCCTTATCGTGGTCGTCGAATGATCTCCTTCACGGACAGCCGGCAGGGTACGGCTCGCATCGCAGCCCGACTGCAGCAGGACTCAGAGCGCAATCGTATTCGCGGCCTGGTGTTCAAGAAGGTACTAACGTCGGGGAGCGCGGGCGGGGATGCAGATAGGGCGAAGTTGCAGAGTGACATCGACACCCTTTGCCGGGCGCTCGAGCTCGCGCCGAGTCCTGCACTGCAGGTTATGGTCGACGAAAAGAGGCAGGCGCTTCAGGCGCTGTCCGGATATCGACCCGTGCAGTTTGCCGATATGATGCAGTGGCTGAGTACCGTAGCCAGTGACGTCAAGGAGTGGATGCATGAATACTACAGCGAGCAAGACCCTGGAGAGTTTGGGAAAGGTGATGGCAGGGAGCGTTTGGCCGACATCCTACTAACCAGGGAGTTTGCCCGGCGACCAAAGAGAGCGAACTCGCTCGAAACCATGGGCCTGGTTCGGACCACTTATCCGAAACTTGAGGCGATTACACGCCTGCCGGATTTTTCGGGAAGTGCTCCCCAGATCGCGCTAGCCGACTGGAAGGACTTCCTGAAGATTGCCCTGGATTTTCACGCCAGGGGCGGCTCGTTCATCAACCTTCCAAACGCGTGGCGGAAATGGGGCGGTACAAAGCTTTCAGCAAGGCAGTTCCTGCCTCCTGAATCAAAAGAGGCTCAAACGAACCTCTACAAGCGTTGGCCACAGTGCCAGGCTACCGAGCGGCAGAGCCGACTTGTGAGACTGCTAGCACGCGGCTTAAACATCGACCCGCAGTCAGCATCAGGCCGCAACACGATAGATGTGCTCTTGAGGGGGGCTTGGAAGCAACTGGTTGAGCTGGGCATGCTTGAGATGGGCGGTACCGGTCGTTACCTCAAGCTGGATAGCTTGGCACTTGCACCCTTCGACAAGGCATGGCTATGCCCTGTGACGCGCAGGGTGCTCGACACGACCTTCATGGGCATGACTCCCTATCTCCCTGAGCAGGCCAAGTCGGACAGAGTCGCGAAGTGTGTCCCGTTGAAGATGCCGGACTACAGCCCAATCGCAAATGTGGATGACATCGGAGACCAGAGAGTTGAGGTCGTTCGCGATTGGCTCAATACCGATGACACGGTTACAGCACTTCGCAATGAGGGGCTCTGGTCCGATCTGAATGACCGCGTCGTCGAGGGGGCGTTCTACTTCCGTGCCGCCGAGCATTCGGCACAGCAACCGGGTGCGCGTCTCGCCAAGTATGAGGCGGCGTTCAAGAGTGGCGGGATCAACTTGCTGAGCTGCTCGACCACCATGGAAATGGGTGTCGATATCGGCGGGATCTCGGTGGTGGCCATGAACAACGTGCCGCCCCATCCAGCGAATTATTTGCAGCGCGCGGGTCGTGCGGGCCGTCGTAGCGAGACCCGATCGGTTGCGCTGTCACTTTGCAAGTCGAACCCACACGATCAGCAGGTCTTCGCCAATCCCATGTGGCCGTTCGAGACGGTTCTGCCTGCTCCCCGGGTCCAGTTGAGCAGTCCGATCCTGGTGCAGCGCCACCTGAATTCAATGCTCCTTGCAAACTTCTTGCGCAAGGAGCTTTCTGGCCCTGGCTCCGCCGAGAAGCTGAATCTGGAGTGGTGGATGCTGCCGGCGGATCAGTCGCGGCAGCAGCGCTTCTACGCTTGGACGCAGTGTTTCTCGAGCGGAAATGAGCCCGAGCTTGCCAAGGGTCTGCGATCGCTCCTCCGGCATACACCGCATGAAGGTACGGCTTCGTTGGAGCGGCTCGTCGCAGAAGCAGGAAGGATGGCGAAAGACCACGCCAGGAAATGGTTCTCCGAGTTCGATGTTGTTGAAGCCGAGTTGGCACGTTTGTCGACCCCTCCCGGCATAACAGAGCCCGCCTACAAAGCGCTCAAGATCCAGCGCAAGCGGCTGACCGGCGAGTATCTGCTGCGCGAACTTGCCACAGAGGGCTTTCTCCCGGGGTACGGGTTCCCGACGGACATCGCCCCGTTGGACACCTTGACCGTCGATGAGTTGGCCCGTATTGAAGCCAAGCAAAGGCGTCAGCAACAGGAAGAGACTGGCCGCATCGATAACCGGATGCGCTTCCGTGAATTGCCGAGCCGCGACATGGTGACTGCCCTGCGGGAATACGCCCCCGGCTCGGAGGTGGTGATCGATGGACTTGTTTATCGTGCTGCAGGCATCACGTTGAACTGGCATACCCCAGCCTCGGTGACCGAGGCGAATGAGATCCAGAATATCCGTGACGCATGGCGATGCCGTCACTGCGGCTCGAGCGGCACACATTTGCGAGCGAGCCGATTGCACGAGTGCCCGGATTGCGGGTCACCACTCGGCGCCGATAAGGAAGTGCGCTTCGATTATCTTGAGCCCGCAGGCTTTGCCGTTGATCTCTACAGCACCCCGCACAACGATGTTTCCACGCAGACCTTTGTCCCGGTGTCGCTTCCTTGGATCAACGCGAATGGCGAGTGGCTCTCGCTGGCGAATCCCGCGCTGGGCGTGCACCGAAGTAGCGTGGACGGTGTTGTGTTTCATCATTCGGGAGGTATCCATGGTCATGGCTTTGCGATTTGCCTCTGCTGTGGACGCGCGGAGCCGATGGATGGCGAGGATGATCTTCCTGATGCCTTCTTCGATCACAAGAAGGGGAAGCTGAAGGAGCACAGGCGGCTTCGCGGTGCGCAGGGTGGCGAGACGAGTGTTTGCGAAGGAAGCTATAACGCCTACTCGATCCAGCGCGGTCTGAGGTTGGGTCATGAGGCCAGAACGGATGTGCTCGAATTGGTGCTGCGTGGCCTGGATGATCAGCCCATACGCGATCGTAAGACCGCTTTTACGCTCGCAGTGGCCATACGCAACGCCGTCGCTGCGACTTTGGGTATCGAGTCGTCGGAGTTGGGGTGCGATACGAAGCCTGTGCGCTTCCTCGGTGAAGGGAGCTGCCAAGCGATTGTGGTCTTCGACCGAAGCGCCTCCGGTTACGCATCCTCAGTCGCCGACCGGTTGCCGCAGATCCTCCGTGCGGCCGCAGGTGAGTTGAATTGTTCCGAAAGCTGCGACTCAGCGTGCCAACACTGTTTGTTGGACTTTGATACCCGGTTCCGCCTTGATGATCTCGATCGACATGCTGGCCAAGGTTTTCTGTCTGGCGAGTGGCTGACTGCCTTGGATTTGCCCGCTGAACTTGCTCACTTTGGTCCCAGCTCCGTTGCTGAGCATCAGACCCTTGTGGAGGCGATCACGCGTGAGTTGGCCATGCCCTCGTGCGAAGTGCTGCGGATTTTTCTAGGTGGTGAGCCGAAAGGCTGGGATCTCGCCGTCTCTCCACTCCGTCGCTCGGTCTCGCGCTGGGCGGCCACAGGAGTCGCCGTGGAACTGGTACTCCGCGCAGAGGCGGTTCAGCATGTATCGCGGGGAGATCAATCGGTTCTGGCGGCGATGGCTATGCTGGACGGGGTCACGCTCAGGGTCGGAAAGGCGGCTTCCATCGCGGAGGGTTCTGCTGTTTTGGCTGAAGTCGGACTGGGCGGGCGCACGATCGCATGGGCGGGTCTCGAAGGTCGTACCGTTCCTGGTCCCAACTGGGGCGATTGTGATGGAGCGGTTCTTGTTCGAGGGGCTGCGATCAAGCCGGCAGCGTTGGGCGAGGTTCTGAAGTTTGACCTCTCGGTGCCGGAGGATTTGCCGGCACAAACGGCGAGGATCGAGCTTGGTAATGAGTTCGACGGCATGGCGGACGGATTTGGTCGTCGCATGGTCGAGAGCTTCCAATCGCATCTCGGAACCTCCTTGATTCCGCATGGTGAAAGGGTTGTGGGACTCGCGTATCACGATCGATATCTCAATGCGCCACTGCCCGTGGTGTTGCTGCTCGATTTCGTGTGTGCGTTGCGCGGAGTTGCAGACGATGCCTGGGATGTGAGGCAAGTCGAACTGAGGGTTTCCCCCGTACCCGAAGCTCAGATGGCCCGTACGCCCCCGAGTAAGGTGTGGCACAACTGGGCGAGCAACGAGGAGCGGGATCAGGCGCTCGTTGCCGCGTTTGAGTACGCGGGACTCGAACTCTCTCTTGAGACCCTGACCAAGAGCGATGCGATCCATGCGAGGAGGCTCGACATCAGTTTCGCGAGCGGCAAGAAGCTCCAGGTCTGGTTAGATCAGGGCTTCTCGTACTGGCAGATCCCGCGGGAGCGCAACTTGAGTGGGGGGCGCTCTTGGTTCCCGTTCTCCGGAGACAAAGAACGTCAGGCGGAGAGCATCGGGCGTGCCGAATTTCGGATCGAGGGGCAGGCCTACCCAACCTATGTGTTTTTGGGTTGGTCCTAAACGAAGGCCCGGTAGCCTTCCCTGAAGGCTACCGGGCCCGTACTACCACCGCTCGGCTTAATTCACCGTTCTTGAGAAATCTATTTCACCGATGTGAGAAAAATTTCAGAACGAGTGAGAACCTACAGCAGCTAAAAGTCCTCACACATCAATATTCTGCGCATACAGCGCATTGCTCTCGATGAACGCCCGTCTCGGTTCCACGTTATCCCCCATCAGCGTGGTGAAGATCTCGTCCGCGGCAATCGCGTCGTCGATCTGCACGCGCAGCAGGCGGCGCACGGCGGGGTCCATGGTGGTTTCCCATAGTTGCTGGGGGTTCATCTCGCCCAGACCCTTGTAGCGCTGCTTGGTGAGGCCGCGTTCGACTTCGTTGAGCAGCCAGGTGATGGCGTCGGCGAAGCGGGTGATGGATTTACGCTTTTCGCCGCGGCGAATTTCGGCGCCGGGGCCGATGAGACCGCCGATGGCTTCGGCGGCGTTGCGGATGCTGCGGTAGTCGCCGGAGGCGATGAAGTCCTGTTCGACCCAGCCGAACTTGCGATTGCCGTGGTGCAGGCGCTCGATGGTGAGGCGCCATTCTTCGGATTCGTCGTGGAATTCGGCGTAGATCTGCAGGTCTTCGGGCAGGTGGGGCTGGATGCGGGCGGCGGAGTCGCGGGCGGCGGCCTCGTCGTCGAGGCTGACTTCGATGTCGTGCGCCAGCATGATCTGCAGCACTTCGGGGTCGATGTAGCTGGCCAGACGGCGGACCACGGCTTCGGCGAGCAGGTAGAGGCGGGCGAGGCCGCCCAGCGCTTCTTCGATGATCGGTTCGGCGCCTGCGCGCGGTGTCAGGCTGGCGCCGTCGAGCGCGAGCGTGAGCAGGTGGCCGCTGAGCTCGTGATCGTCCTTGATGTAGAGCTCGGTCTTGCCGTGCTTGATCTTGTACAGCGGTGGCTGGGCGATGTAGATGTGGCCGCGTTCGACCAGTTCGGGCATCTGGCGGTAGAAGAAGGTGAGCAGCAGGGTGCGGATGTGGGCGCCGTCGACGTCGGCGTCGGTCATCAGGATGATGCGGTGGTAGCGCAGCTTTTCGGGCTTGTAGTCGTCCTTGCCGATGCTCGTTCCCAGGGCGGTGATGAGGGTGGCGATTTCCTGGCTTTGCAGCACCTTGTCGAAGCGGGCTTTTTCGACGTTGAGGATCTTGCCCTTGAGCGGCAGGATGGCCTGGAACTTGCGATCGCGACCCTGCTTGGCGGAGCCGCCGGCGGAGTCGCCCTCGACCAGGTAGAGCTCGCACAGTGCGGGGTCTTTTTCCTGGCAGTCGGCGAGCTTGCCGGGCAGGCCGACGCCGTCGAGGATGCCTTTGCGCCGCGTCATGTCGCGTGCCTTGCGGGCGGCGTCACGGGCGCGGGCGGCTTCGACGATCTTGTTGCAGATGGTGCGCGCGTCGATCGGGTGCTCGAGCAGGAAGTCGCCGAGCTTGCTGGCGACGACCTCTTCCACCGCCGGGCGCGCCTCGCTGGAGACCAGCTTCATCTTGGTCTGGCTGGCGAACTTGGGGTCGGGCATCTTGACCGACAGCACGCAGGCCAGGCCTTCGCGCATGTCGTCGCCGGAGATGTCGACCTTGGCCTTTTTGGCGATCTCGTTTTCGTCGATGTACTTGTTGATGACGCGCGTCATCGCTGCACGCAGGCCGGTGAGGTGGGTGCCACCGTCGGCTTGCGGGATGTTGTTGGTGTAGCACAGCACCTGTTCGACGTAGCTGTCGTTCCACTGCATCGCCACCTCGACCGTCAGTTCGGCGTCGTAGCCCTGACCGGTGGGGATGCGGGTGGAGCCGGTGGCGTAGAACACGGTGGGGTGGAGCACCGTCTTGGCGCGGTTGATGTATTCGACAAAGCCTTTCACGCCGCCGGCGAAGGCGAAGTCTTCTTCCTTGCCGTTGCGCTGGTCGATGAGGCGGATCTTGACGCCGTTGTTCAGGAAGGAGAGCTCGCGCAGGCGCTTGGCGAGGATGTCGTAGTGGTATTCGATGTTGCCGAAGATTTCGTCATCGGCCAGGTAATGGACCTTGGTGCCGCGTTTGGTGGTGTCGCCGATGACGCGCGCGGGGCTCACTTCGACGCCGTTGACCACCTCGATGACGCGGTTCTGCGGCTTGCCGCGTTCGAACTCGAGCAGGTGGCGCTTGCCGTCGCGGGCGACGGTGACGTGCATCCACTTCGACAGGGCGTTCACGCAGGACACGCCCACGCCATGCAGGCCGCCGGACACCTTGTAGCTGTTCTGGTTGAACTTGCCGCCGGCGTGCAGCACGCACATGACGATTTCGGCGGCCGAGCGCTTGGGTTCGTGCTTGTCGTCCATCTTCACGCCGACCGGGATGCCGCGGCCGTTGTCGGTGACGGAGATGGAGTTGTCGGCGTGGATGGTGATGACGATGTCGTCGCAATGGCCGGCCAGTGCTTCGTCGATGGCGTTGTCGACGACTTCGAACACCATGTGGTGCAGGCCGGTGCCGTCGGAGGTGTCGCCGATGTACATGCCGGGGCGCTTGCGCACCGCTTCCAGGCCTTCGAGCTGCTGGATGCTGGTTTCGTCGTAGTCTTCGTGCGCGATTGCGGACGCGGTGGGCAGGTCTTTCGGTTCGGACATGGTCATCTCGGTGATTCCTGAAAACGGGGTGCTGTGCGGCGACTGGGCCTCAAATGCGCATCGGCATCACGACATACTTGAACCTGTCGTCGCCGGGCAGGGTGATGAGCACGCTGGAGTTGCTGTCCTTGAAGCGCCAGTCCACGGTGTCGGAGCTCAGGTTGTTGAGCACGTCGAGCAGGTAGGTGACGTTGAAGCCGATGTCGAGCTTGTCGCCGTGGTAGTCGACTTCGAGCTCGTCTTGCGCTTCTTCCTGGTCGGTGTTGGTGGATACGACCTTGAGCACGCCGTCTTCGAGCACCACGCGTACGCCGCGGAATTTTTCGTTGGTCATGATGGCGGTGCGCTGCAGCGCAGCCAGCAGCGGCTGGCGGGCGAAGTTGATGAGCGTGGGGTGCGCTTGCGGGATGACGCGCTCGTAGTCGGGGAATTTGCCGTCGATGAGCTTGGTGACGAGCTCGATCGCGCCGAAGCGGAACACCGCCTGATTGCCGGCGAGCACGATCTCCAGCGGGTCGTCGTTGTCGGCGAGCTGGCGCGCGAGTTCGAGCACGGTCTTGCGCGGCAGGATGGCTTCGGTGCGGGTGGTGACCGGCGCTTCGAGCTCGGAGGCGGCGTAGGCCAGGCGGTGGCCGTCGGTGGCGACCATGCGCAGCTCGCTGCCGTCGGCGATGAGGAGCAGGCCGTTGAGGTAGTAGCGGATGTCTTGCTGCGCCATGGCATAGGCCACTTGCGCGAGCTGGCGCTTGAAGGTGCGCTGGCCGATGCTGAGGCGGGCGGCGGCTTCGTCCGGCGGCGACAGGCGCGGATAGTCGGCCGCGGGCAAGGTCTGCAGCTGAAAGCGGCTACGCCCGGACTTGAGCGTGAGGCGCTTGTCGTCGAGTGTGAGGCTGACCTCCCGGCTCTCGGGCAGGGCGCGCAGGATGTCCTGCAGCTTGCGTGCGGCGACGGTGATCGAGACGTCTTCGCCGCCGATGTGGCCGGCGCTGGTGGTGCGGATCTGGATCTCGATGTCGGTGGCGAGCATCGTCAGCTGGTCGCCCTGTTTCTCGATCAGCACATTGGACAGGATCGGCAGGGTGTGGCGCTTTTCGACGATGCCGGCAACCGACTGCAGTGGAGCCAGGAGCGCATCGCGGGTGGTGGTGAGCAGGTGCATGGCGTCAGATCAGGTCTAGGGTTGATCGGTGTGTGTTCTGGCTCATCCGCGCAGGACCTGGGTGAGCACGTGGACATCGTGGTTGAGCTGGTGGTCGCCAAGGCGCAGCTCGGTGATGGTGCGGCAGGCATGCAGCACGGTGGTGTGGTCGCGGCCACCGAAGGCTTCGCCGATGGCGGGCAGGGACATCGGGGTGAGTTCCTTGGCCAGCCACATCGCCACCTGGCGCGGGCGCGCGATGACGCGCGTGCGCTTCTTGGAATACATGTCGGCGACCTTGATCTTGAAGTAGTCGGCGACGGTCTTCTGGATATGCTCGATCGACAGCTGGCGGTTGTGCGCGTGGAGAATGTCCTTGAGCGCTTCCTTGGCCACGTCGAGGCCGATCTGGCGGCCGTGAAAACGGGCGTAGGCGACGACCTTGTTGAGCGCGCCTTCGAGCTCGCGCACGTTCGAGCGCAGGTTTTTGGCGATGAGGAAGGCGACGTCGTCGTCGACCAGCACGCGCAGCACCTCGGCCTTCTTCTGCAGGATGGCAACGCGCATCTCGAGTTCGGGCGGTTCGATCTGCACCGTCAGACCCCAGTCGAAACGCGAGATGAGGCGGTCTTCCAGGCCCTGGATGTCCTTGGGGTAGGTGTCGCAGGTGATGACGATCTGCTTCTTGGCTTCGGTGAGCGCGTTGAAGGCGTGGAAGAACTCTTCCTGCGTGCGGTTCTTGTTGTTGAAGAACTGGATGTCGTCAATGATCAGCATATCGAGCGAGCGGTAGTAGCGCTTGAACGCGTCGAAACTTTTTTGCTGATAGGCGCGCACGACGTCGGCGTAATAGTCCTCGACGTGTACATAGCGGATGACCGCACGCGGGTTGAGCTTGAACACCGCGTTGCCGATGGCGTGCACCAGGTGAGTCTTGCCCAGGCCGACGCCCCCATACACAAACAGCGGGTTGTAGGAGGTGCCGGGGTTCTGCGACACCTGCATGGCGGCGGCGCGGGCCAGATCGTTGGCGCGGCCGGTGACCAGGGTGTCGAAGGTGAAGTCGGCGTTGAGGCGAGTCTTTTCGTAGGCCAGCTCCATGCCCGATGGGGCGCTGGGCGCGCTGGAGGGTCTGCGGTTGCTGGTGCTGTCGGGCGCGCGAGCGCTGGCGGGGGCGTCGCTGACGTCCGATCCGGCGAGCGTCGCCTGGGTGGCTGCGGCGGCTTGTACGGCGGCGCTGTTGCTTTGTGCTGGCGCGCTGGCGCCGGCCGTCGGGTTAGGCGCGGCGGCGCGGCTGGCGCGCGTGGCGTCCACCGGCGGCAGCAGCAACTCCACTTGCAGCGGGCTGCCGCTCAGTTCTTCGCCCAGTTCGTGGATGCGACGTAGATAGCGTTCGCGCACCCACTGCAGCACGAAGCGGTTGGGCGCGATGAGGCGAAACACGCCGTCCACGCTGGATTCGGCCCGCAAGGTCTTGATCCAGGTGGTGAACTGCTGCTGCGGCAGCTCCTGTTCAAGGCGCGACAGGCAGAAAGGCCAGAAGTCTTCAGTCACGGCGTCTTCGATAGGGTGGATGTCGTTGTGGGCAATGTGGTTGTGCGGCAATTTTTTCAAGCGTCAGCGCACGCGCGGGGCGTGAACGCGAGTACTTGTTTGTCGTGTGGGCTCAGGGGGACTTGCATGCGTGGCCTCCTGGCGATGCGGGCGCGATATGCCGGGCAAGGCTTGCCTTGACGGCGAGGCTCCGAAGCCCGATATTCTAACCCCCGCAGGGTGACTTATCCACAGGGGCTCCCAAAAATTGTTATTGACAAACATGGGATTATCCCTTTAACTCTCGTGTTTGACCTAACACTGGCCGTCGATCATGAAACGCACTTATCAGCCCTCCGTTGTACGTCGCAAGCGCACCCATGGCTTTCTGGTCCGCATGAAGACCCGTGGTGGCCGTGCGGTCATCCGCGCACGTCGTGCGAAGGGCCGCCATCGCCTCGCTGTCTGAGGTGAGCTTGCCCACGGGCGCTGACCAGAGTTTTCGAAGCGCTCACAGATTGCACAAAACGGATGAATATTCATCCGTTTTTGCATTCAGGCGTGCTCTGCGTGGTCGCTTCTACATCCTGCACTATCGCCCGAACGGTCTCGATACGGCCCGTCTGGGCGTGGTGGTGGCAAAAAAGCTCGCCAAGCGTGCGAACACCCGCAACCTGGTGAAACGTATCGCGCGCGAGCTTTTTCGCCGTCATCGCGAATCGCTGCCGGCGCTCGACATGGTTGTGCGTCTGCAGGCGCCGGTTGCCAAGGCAACGCGTGCCGAGCTCAATCAAGACCTGCTCGCCTTGCTGCACAAGCTGCCCCGGCAATGAAGTTTCTGCTGATCGCTCCGCTGCGCTTCTATCGCTACGCGATCAGCCCCATGCTGGGGCGGAATTGTCGTTTTTACCCGACCTGTTCCGAGTACGCGATCGAAGCGGTGGAGCGCCACGGTGCGCTGCGCGGTGGTTTGCTGGCGGCCAAGCGGGTGGGGCGTTGTCACCCTTTCAATCGGGGCGGGTATGATCCCGTTCCCTGACCTGAGATAGAACGAATCCGATGGATCAACGCCGCCTTATCCTCTTTCTGGTCTTTTCCTTCTCTTTGGTGATGTTGTGGGAAGGCTGGATCAAGCAGAACAACCCCGCGCCGGCGGTTCAGGCTACGAGCGCGGCAGGCGCACCGGCCGCAGCGGATGGGTCGGTACCGACGCCGTCGGCCGCACTCACCGGCCAAGCCAGCCAGGCCGTCGTGCCGGGTGGGACGGTTGCGGTCTCTTCCGCGCCGCGCGTGATCGTGACCACCGATCTGCTGCGTGCCGAGGTGTCGGCCGAGGGCGGCAGCATCGTTCGTCTCGAACTGCTGCAACACCAGGCCAGCGGCGAGAACAGCGGAAATTTCGTGCTGTTCGACGA
This sequence comes from Thauera terpenica 58Eu, assembly GCF_000443165.1. Lineage (GTDB taxonomy): Bacteria > Pseudomonadota > Gammaproteobacteria > Burkholderiales > Rhodocyclaceae > Thauera > Thauera terpenica. The sequence goes on from NZ_ATJV01000076.1 coordinate 13,228, forward strand.
TGGCACGACCCGCCATCAGTACTCGGCGCAGACCGGCCTGATCGGCGAAGGTTTGCCGACACACAAGACCGTGTTTGCCCTGCCCGCCGGCGAACTCGCCCTGCAGAATGGCGAGGATTCCGTGGTGCTGCGCTTGCAGGCGCCGGAACAGGACGGCGTGCAGGTCACCAAGGTGATGACGTTCAGGCGCGGCAGCTACCTGGTCGATATCGCTTATGAGATCAAGAATGGCAGTGCGCAGGCGATCTCCCCGCACGCCTATTTCCAGCTCACCCGCGATGGCGAGGCAGCGGAGCAGGTCGAGGCCTTTGGGGTCAGCACCTTCACCGGCCCTGCGTTCTTTACCGATGTGGGCAAGTTCCAGAAGGTCAGTTTTGCGGACATCACCGACGGCGACGCCAAGTTCGTGAAGACCGCCAACGACGGCTGGGTGGCGATGGTGCAGCACTATTTCGTCAGCGCCTGGCTGCCGGAAGGGGATGTGCAGCGTGAGTTCTTCGCCCGGGCGCTGGGTAACAACCTGTTTTCGGCGGGCATGATCGTGCCGGTCGATACGCTTGCGTCCGGCGCCGAAGGAAAGGTGGAGTCGCGCCTTTACGCCGGTCCGCAGGAGCAGGACAAGCTCGAAGCGATCGCGCCCGGGCTGGACCTGGTGGTGGACTACGGCTGGCTGACGGTGATTGCGGCGCCGCTGTTCTGGGTGTTGTCCTGGCTGCATAGCCTCACCGGTAACTGGGGCTGGGCAATCATCCTGGTGACGGTCGCGCTCAAGGCCTTGTTCTTCCCGCTGTCGGCGACGAGCTACAAGTCGATGGCGAAGATGCGGGTGCTCGGCCCGCGCCTGCAGCGCATGAAGGAGTTGTACGGCAATGACAAGGCCAAGCTGCAGCAGGAGATGATGAGCCTGTACCGCACCGAGAAGATCAACCCGCTGGGTGGCTGTCTGCCCATCCTGGTGCAGATTCCGGTGTTCATCGCCCTCTACTGGGTGCTGCTGGGCAGCGTAGAGATGCGCCACGCGCCCTGGCTGGGCTGGATTCAGGATCTGTCGGCGAAGGATCCCTACTTCATCCTGCCGGTCATCATGGCGCTGTCCATGCTGATCCAGATGAAGCTCAACCCCACCCCGCCGGATCCGATTCAGGCCAAGGTGATGATGGCAATGCCGGTGGTGTTCGGCTTCATGTTCCTGTGGTTCCCGTCGGGTCTGGTGCTGTATTGGGTGGTGAATAACACGCTGTCCATTGCCCAGCAGTGGCAGATCACACGGATGATCGAAAGTGGACAGTCGGGCAGCAAGGCCAGCTGACACGATTGCGGCGATTGCGACGGCGCCGGGCCGCGGTGGCATCGGTGTCGTCCGCGTCTCGGGTGCCAGCCTGAGTGAGCTTGCGACCGCGCTGTGCGGCAGTGTCCCCGTCCCGCGCAAGGCAGTGTTTGCCCGCTTCCTTGATGCTGACGGGGTGACGCTCGACGAGGGCATCGCGCTCTACTTTCCCGCCCCCGCGTCCTTCACTGGTGAAGACGTGCTCGAGTTGCAGGGCCATGGCGGCCCGGTCGTCATGCAGATGTTGCTCGAGCGCTGTCTGGAGCTGGGCGCCCGCCTGGCCGAGCCGGGCGAGTTCACGCGCCGCGCCTTTCTCAATGGCAAGCTCGATCTGGCCCAGGCCGAGAGCGTTGCTGATCTCATCGAGGCGTCCACCGCCGCCGCCGCGCGCTCTGCGCTGCGCTCGCTCTCTGGCCGATTCTCTGAAGAGATTCACCGCATTGTCGATGCGCTGATCGATTTGCGCATGCTGGTCGAAGCCACCCTCGATTTCCCTGAAGAGGAGATCGAGTTTCTCGAGCAAGCGCGCGCGCTGCCGCGACTCGACACCATCCGTCAGCAGTTGCAGGACGTTCTCGATCGCGCGCGCCAGGGCGCACTGCTGCGCAGTGGCCTGAACGTGGTGCTGGTGGGTGAGCCCAACGTCGGCAAGTCCAGCTTGCTGAACCAGCTCACCGGCGAAGACCGCGCCATCGTCACCGAGGTCGCCGGCACCACGCGCGATGCCTTGCGCGAGACGGTACAGATCGAAGGCATTCCGCTGCACATCATCGACACCGCGGGCCTGCGCGAGACTGAGGATGCCGTCGAGCGCATCGGCATCGAGCGCACCTGGCGCGAGATCGAGCGCGCCGACGTCATCCTGCGGCTGGTGGATGCGCGCGTGGGGGCTTCGGCCAGCGCGACCGAGGCGATCGATGCGCGCCTGCCGCAAGCGGTCGAGCGCATCATCATTGCCAACAAGATAGATCTCGTCGGGCTGGAGGCCGGGCGGGTGGAAGAAAACGGCGTGGTCCGTCTGCAGGTGTCGGCGAAGAAGGGTGCGGGCATGGAACTGGTGCGTGCGGAGTTGCTGCGCGTCGCCGGTTGGCAGGCGCATGGCGAGGACCTCATCCTGGCGCGCGAACGGCATCTGCAGGCGCTGCGCGCCGCGTTGGCGCACATTGGCACGGCTGCCGGCCAGTCGGCGGCGCTTGAGCTGTTCGCTGAAGAGCTGCGCCTGGCGCAGGATGTGCTGGGGGAGATCACCGGCGAATTCAGTGCGGACGACCTGCTTGGGGTGATCTTTTCGCGGTTTTGCATAGGAAAGTGACGCCCGGGCTGGTGCCTCATGCGCGCATAGAAATCTTTAAGCGTGCGCGGATCTTGACCTTTGTTTTTTGGTGTCTATAATTCGGCCTCTCCTGGCGCTGACGCGGTTTGATTCCGGTCTTTGCGGTGGTGCTGGAGGTGAGGCGGGTTGGGTGTTTCGGGGATTTCGGGTCGTGCGGTTGGAGGCACGGTTCGTTAAAAAGAGTTCCCGAGGTACTTGACAGGGGTTGTGGCAGTGTTCATAATCTCGCTTCTTTGCTGCAGGTTCTGCGGCGAATCTTTAAAAACTTGAACAATCGATA
>NZ_ATJV01000077.1 GCF_000443165.1 Thauera terpenica 58Eu
TGGAAGAAGGTCTGCGCTTCGCGATTCGCGAAGGTGGCCGTACCGTGGGTGCAGGTGTTGTCGCCAAGATCATCGAGTAATTCTCGCTGATCGATGCAAGGGCGCATCGAAGTAGGTGCGCCTTGTAGTCTCTGCTGCAGGGGTATAGCTCAACTGGCAGAGCGTCGGTCTCCAAAACCGAAGGTTGGGGGTTCGATTCCCTCTGCCCCTGCCATATTTTTCCGGGTAGCTTTCCATAATGGCCGATAAGTTGAAGTTCGCGCTGGCGCTGGCTTTGCTGGTTGCCGGTGTTGTCGGCTTCTATCTGCTCTCCGAGCAGGCACTGGTCCTACGCGTGTTGTCCGTCCTTGCGGGCGTGGCTGCTGGCGTTGCCGTTGCGTGGTTCTCCGAGCCGGGTCGCCGATTCGTCGGATTCGCGCGCGAGGCGATCACCGAAACGAAGAAAGTCGTCTGGCCGAGCCGCAAGGAAACGGTGCAGACGACCGGTCTCGTGTTCGCGTTCGTGGTCGTGATGGCGATCTTCCTGTGGCTGACTGACAAGAGTCTGGAGTGGGTTCTGTACGATCTCGTTCTGGGTTGGAAGTGATATGACGAAGCGATGGTACGTAGTTCATGCCTATTCCGGCTTCGAAAAGTCGGTGCAGAGGGCGCTTGTTGACCGTGTGACGCGTGCTGGCATGCAGGACGCGTTCGGCCAGATTCTGGTCCCGGTCGAAGAAGTCGTCGAGATGAAGGGCGGTCAGAAGAGCATCACTGAGCGCAAGTTCTTCCCAGGCTATGTTCTCGTCGAGATGGAGATGAACGACGAAAGCTGGCACCTGGTGAAGTCGACGCCGAAAGTGACCGGCTTCGTGGGCGGCACTGCGAACAAGCCCGCGCCGATCTCCGACAAGGAAGTCGAGAAGATCATGCAGCAGATGCAGGACGGCGTGGACAAGCCGCGTCCCAAGGTGCTGTTCGAGGTCGGCGAAGTGGTGCGGGTCAAGGAAGGTCCGTTCACCGACTTTCATGGTTCGGTGGAAGATGCGAATTACGACAAGAGCAAGCTGCGTGTTTCGGTGACCATCTTCGGTCGCGCAACACCAGTCGAGCTGGATTTTACTCAGGTCGAAAAAGCCTGAGTATGGTACGGCAGGCCAGCAGGCCTGCCGTAGCCCGTTGACAAATGCCTCCGGCAGTCCTGTCAACGGTCAAGCAAGGCGAGGAGCGCCGAAGAACCTCGGCGCGCTAGCACTCATCACAGGAGCAAGCCGCAATGGCAAAGAAAATCATTGGTTACATCAAGCTGCAGGTGCCGGCCGGCAAGGCCAACCCCAGCCCCCCGATCGGTCCGGCGCTGGGTCAGCGCGGTCTGAACATCATGGAGTTCTGCAAGAGCTTCAACGCCAAGACCCAGGGTCTTGAGCCGGGTCTGCCGATTCCGGTGGTGATCACCGCCTTCGCCGACAAGTCCTTCACCTTCATCATGAAGACGCCGCCGGCGACCGTGCTGATCAAGAAGGCCTCTGGTGTGCAGAAGGGTTCGGCCAAGCCGCACACTGACAAGGTCGGTTCGATCACCCGCGCCCAGGTCGAGGAAATCGCCACCGCCAAGATGCCTGACCTCAGCGCTGCAAACATGGAAGCCGCCGTGCGTACCATCGCCGGTTCCGCCCGTAGCATGGGCATCACCGTGGAGGGCCTGTGATCATGGCGAAACTTTCCAAGCGAGTTCAGGCGCTGCGCGCCAAGGTCGACCGCAATCAGGCTTACCCGGTGGCTGACGCCCTGGCGCTGGTCAAGGAGTGCGCGACCGCGAAGTTCGACGAATCGATCGATATCGCCGTGAACCTCGGCGTCGATGCGCGCAAGTCCGACCAGGTCGTGCGTGGCTCGGTCGTGCTCCCCGCCGGTACGGGCAAGAGCGTGCGTGTGGCCGTGTTCGCCCAGGGCGACAAGGCCGAAGCAGCGCGTGCCGCAGGCGCAGAGGTGGTTGGTTTCGATGACCTGGCCGAGCAGGTCAAGGCCGGCAATCTGAATTTCGACGTCTGCATCGCCACGCCGGACGCCATGCGCGTTGTCGGCCAACTGGGCCAGATTCTCGGCCCCCGTGGCTTGATGCCGAACCCGAAGGTTGGCACCGTGACCATGGATGTCGCGACTGCAGTCAAGAATGCCAAGGCGGGTCAGGTTCAGTACCGTACCGACAAGGCGGGTCTGGTACATGCCACGATCGGCCGTGCCTCGTTCGACATCGAAGCCCTGCAGCGCAATCTGTCGGCCTTCGTTGATGCCTTGGTGAAGGCCAAGCCGGCAGCTGCAAAGGGTATCTACCTGCGTCGTATCGCGGTCTCCAGCACCATGGGTGCCGGCGTTCGCGTTGAAACGACCAGCGTCAATCCCGTTTGACGAATTCGCCACCCCTGTCCCGGGTGGCCGTAGCAGAACTTTGGGACGTATTCGGGTTGTTGTCCGAATGCGGATCGTCAAAGACCGCAGGTGCGGAAGGTGTTCTCACCGACCGTTTAATCGTCTCCGGACGGCCTGCGCAGATGGTGTGCCCAGAACAGGATTTTGGCTGCGAAGCAGCCGCGCTCCTGATCCAGGTCGCCGTGGGTGCGAATCGTGCAGTTCTGATTCGCGTGTTGACTTGATAAGGAGGAAGGACCTGTGGGTCTCAATCTTGATGACAAGAAAGCCGTAGTGGCTGAAGTGTCGGCGCAAGTGGCCAACGCTCAGTCCATCGCGGTGGCCGAGTATCGCGGCGTCGAGGTGGGTGATCTCACCGTGCTGCGCGCGAAGGCGCGTGACGCTGGTGTTTACCTGCGTGTGCTGAAGAACACCCTGGTTCGTCGTGCGATCGCCGGTACCCCGTTCGAAGGGCTCACCGATCAACTGACCGGTCCCTTGATCTACGGCATTTCGACCGATCCGGTCGCCGCTGCAAAGGTGCTGAACGACTTCGCCAAGAGCAACGACAAGCTGGCGCTCAAGGCGGGCTCCTACGCCGGGCAGACGCTCGACAAGGCCGGCGTTCAGGCGCTTGCTTCGATTCCGAGCCGTGATGAGCTGCTGGCCACCCTGCTGGGTGTCATGCAGGCACCGGTGTCCGGTTTCGCGTGCGCCATGGCCGCTCTCGCCAGGAAGCGCGAAGAGCCGGCGGCTGCCGAAGAAGAAGTTGCTGCCTGAGTGGCCTGTGGCCGCAGTCGGTGCGCTCAAGCATTCTGAATATTTTTGATTCTGGAGTTAGTTGAAATGGCAATCACCAAAGAAGACATCCTCGAAGCGGTTGGCGCGATGACCGTGATGGAACTGAACGATATGGTCAAGGCGTTCGAAGAGAAGTTCGGCGTGTCCGCCGCCGCGATGGCTGTGGCCGGTCCGGGCGCTGCCGCTGCCGTGGTCGAGGAGCAGACCGAATTCGACGTCGTGCTGACCGCGGTCGGCGACAAGAAGGTCGAGGTCATCAAGGTCGTACGCGCCGTCACCGGCCTGGGCCTGAAGGAAGCAAAGGATGTGGTTGACGGCGCGCCGAAGACGGTGAAGGAAGGCGTGTCGAAGGCTGACGCCGAAGCGCTGAAGAAGCAACTGGAAGATGCTGGCGCCAAGGTCGAAATCAAGTAATATTCGGCTTTCCAGCGGGGCTGGCACTTTTCGGAGTGCCAGCCCTTTCGTGCTTTGTATTCAAGCTTGCATGCCCGTGGGGTAGGTGAGCGGAAACCGAAGCCAGAGCAGAGCGTTTGCGGGTCGGTCGCCGACCTGAAGTCCAGCGGACGCTGTGTTCTGTCTTTCCGATGTTAGCCCTCTAGCCGGAGCATCCATGGCGTATTCCTACACTGAAAAGAAACGTATCCGCAAGAGCTTCGCCAAGCGCGAAGCCGTGCTTGATGCGCCTTTCCTTCTCGCCACCCAGATCGAGTCCTTTGCCGAATTCCTGCAGGCTGACACCCCGCCGGGGGTAAGAAACAATCAGGGTCTGCAGGCTGCCTTCAATTCCATCTTCCCGATCTCGAGCCACAGCGGCAATGCTCGTCTCGAGTTCGTGCAGTTCATGCTGGGCGAGCCCGCCTTCGATGTAAAGGAATGCCAGCAGCGTGGTCTGACCTTCGCGTCACCGCTGCGCGCACGTGTGCGCCTGGTCATCATGGACCGCGAGGCGCCCAAGGACACGATCAAGGAAGTCAAGGAGCAGGAAGTGTACATGGGCGAGATTCCGCTCATGACCACCACCGGCTCCTTCGTCATCAACGGCACCGAGCGCGTCATCGTGTCGCAGCTGCACCGTTCGCCAGGGGTGTTTTTCGAACACGATCGAGGCAAGACCCACTCCTCGGGCAAGCTCCTGTTCTCGGCGCGCATCATCCCTTATCGTGGCTCCTGGCTTGACTTCGAGTTCGACCCGAAGGATTTCCTCTATTTCCGTGTCGACCGTCGACGCAAGATGCCGGTCACGATCCTGCTGCGCGCGATCGGTCTGACACCGGAAGACATTCTCGCCACCTTCCACGACTTCGATAATTTCAAGCTCGAGAACGAAGGCGCCCAGTTCGAGCTCGTGCCCGACCGCCTGCGCGGTGAAGTCGCGCGCTTCGACATCGTCACCCCCGACGGCAAGATCATCGTCGCGCGTGACAAGCGCATCACCTCCAAGCACATCCGCGAGATCGATCAGGCGGGCGTGAAGACGATCGGCGTGCCGGACGACTTCGTTCTTGGACGTGTGATCGCAAATGACATCGCCGACCCGGAAACGGGCGAGGTGCTTGCCCGCGCCAACGACGAGATCACCGAGGAACTGCTCGACAAGCTGCGCCTTGCCGGCGTGACCGATATGCGCACCCTCTACATCAACGACCTCGATCGTGGTGGCTACATCTCGCAGACCCTGCGCATCGACGAAACGGCCGACCAGTGGGCTGCCAAGGTCGCCATCTACCGCATGATGCGTCCGGGCGAGCCGCCCACCGAGGATGCGGTCGAAGGGCTGTTCAAGGGCCTGTTCTACGCCGAGGAGCGCTACGACCTGTCGTCCGTGGGACGGATGAAGTTCAATCGCCGTGCCTATCCTGAAAAGATCGATGACAAGGCTCCAGCCTGGCTCAAGCGCTTCCATGAGGGCGTCGGCGCCCATGGCGAGGACGGCCCGGGTGTGCTGGTCAATGAAGACATCCTTGCCGTAATCGGCGTGCTCGTCGAGCTGCGCAATGGTCGCGGTGAGATCGACGATATCGATCACCTCGGCAACCGCCGGGTGCGCTCAGTGGGCGAGCTCGCCGAGAACCAGTTCCGCGCCGGCCTGGTGCGGGTCGAGCGTGCGGTCAAGGAGCGCCTGTCGCAGGCTGAATCCGACAACCTGATGCCGCACGATCTGATCAACGCCAAGCCGATCTCGGCCGCGATCAAGGAGTTCTTCGGCTCCAGCCAGCTGTCGCAGTTCATGGACCAGACCAACCCGCTCTCCGAGATCACCCACAAGCGACGTGTTTCCGCGCTCGGCCCGGGTGGTCTGACGCGCGAGCGCGCCGGCTTCGAGGTGCGCGACGTGCACCCGACGCACTACGGTCGCGTGTGCCCGATCGAGACGCCGGAAGGCCCGAACATCGGTCTGATCAACTCGCTCGCGGTGTATGCCCGCACCAACCGCCATGGCTTCCTGGAGACGCCGTATCGCAAGGTGGTCGATTGCAAGGTGAGCGACCAGATCGACTACCTGTCGGCGATCGAGGAAGGCCAGTACGTGATCGCGCAGGCGAATGCGGAGATCAATGGCGAAAGCATGTTGACCGGCGACCTCGTGTCCTGCCGCCACAAGGGTGAGTTCACCCTGGCGACCGCCGACATGGTGCAGTACATGGACGTTGCGCCCGGCCAGATCGTCTCGGTTGCGGCTTCGCTGATTCCCTTCCTCGAGCATGACGATGCGAACCGTGCGCTCATGGGCGCCAACATGCAGCGCCAGGCCGTTCCCTGCCTGCGTCCGGAAAAGCCGCTTGTTGGCACCGGCATCGAGCGCCGCGTTGCGGTCGACTCGGGTACGGCGGTGCAGGCAACCCGCGGTGGCATGGTCGACTATGTCGATGCCAACCGGATCGTGGTGCGGGTCAATGACGACGAGACCCTTGCGGGTGAAGTCGGCGTCGACATCTACAACATGATCAAGTACACGCGCTCGAACCAGAACACCAACATCAACCAGCGCCCGGTGGTGAAGGTGGGTGATCTGATCGCCAAGGGCGACGTCGTGGCCGATGGCGCATCGACCGACCTCGGCGAGCTCGCGCTGGGTCAGAACATGCTGGTCGGCTTCATGCCCTGGAACGGTTACAACTTCGAGGACTCGATCCTGATCTCCGAGCGTGTCGTGGCCGATGACCGCTTCACCTCGATCCACGTCGAGGAGCTGACCGTCGTGGCGCGCGACACCAAGCTCGGGCCAGAGGAAATCACTCGTGACATCGCGTCGCTGGGTGAGGCACAGCTGTCACGCCTGGACGAGTCCGGCATTGTGTACATCGGCGCCGAGGTCGAGGCGGGCGACGTGCTCGTTGGCAAGGTCACGCCCAAGGGCGAAACCCAGCTCACCCCGGAAGAGAAGCTGCTGCGCGCGATCTTTGGCGAGAAGGCCTCCGACGTCAAGGACACCTCGCTGCGCGTGCCCTCGGGCATGGTCGGCACCGTCATCGACGTGCAGGTGTTCACCCGCGAAGGCATCGAGCGCGACAAGCGCGCGCAGTCGATCATCGACGATCAGTTGCGCAGTTTCAAGACCGATCTGGCCGACCAGATGCGCATCGTCGAGCGTGACGCCTTCGCCCGTATCAAGCGCATGGTCCTGGGCCACAAGGCCAATGGCGGGCCGAAGAAGCTCGCCAAGGGCACTGCGCTGAGCGAGGAATATCTCGACTCACTGGAGTTCTACCATTGGTTCGACATCCGTCTGGCGGACGAGACCCTGGCCACCCAGCTCGAAGCCGTACGCGAAGGTCTGGAGAACACGCGCAAGGACTTCGATCAGGCTTTCGAGATCAAGAAGAAGAAGCTCACCCAGGGCGACGAGCTGCCGCCGGGCGTGCAGAAGATGGTCAAGGTCTACCTGGCGGTGAAGCGCCGCCTGCAGCCGGGTGACAAGATGGCCGGTCGTCACGGTAACAAGGGTGTGGTGTCCAAGATCGTCCCGGTCGAAGACATGCCCTACATGGAAGACGGCACGCCGCTCGACATCGTGCTCAACCCGCTGGGTGTTCCCTCACGGATGAACATCGGTCAGATCCTGGAGACCCACCTCGGGTGGGCGGCCAAGGGCCTGGGCCAGAAGATCGACAAGATGATGCAGGCGAAGGCTTCGGCCGACGAGCTGCGTGGCTTCATGGACCAGATCTACAACAGCAGTGGCAAGGCCGAAGACATCGCCGGTCTGAGCGAGGTCGAAGTCATGGACCTCGCCGGCAACCTGAAGAGGGGCGTGCCCTTTGCGACGCCGGTATTCGATGGCGCGGACGAGACGGAGATCGAACAGATGCTCGAGCTCGCCGGTCTGCCGATCGGTGGCCAGGTCACCTTGTTCGATGGTCGTACCGGCGAAGCCTTCGAGCGCAAGGTCACGGTGGGCTACAAGCATGTGCTGAAGCTGCATCACCTGGTCGATGACAAGATGCACGCACGCTCGACCGGCCCCTACTCGCTCGTCACCCAGCAGCCGCTGGGCGGCAAGGCGCAGTTCGGTGGCCAGCGCTTTGGTGAGATGGAAGTGTGGGCACTGGAAGCCTACGGTGCCGCCTACACCCTGCAGGAGATGTTGACGGTGAAGTCCGATGACGTGGTCGGCCGGACCAAGGTGTATGAAAACATCGTGAAGGGCGAGCACAAGATCGATTCCGGCATGCCAGAGTCCTTCAACGTGTTGGTGAAGGAAATTCGCTCGCTCGCGATCGACATCGATCTCGACCGCGGCTGAACCGTGCGCGATTCCTTCCCTGAAACCCGCCTGCGATTGAACCCCGGGGCTGGCGCACACAACGCGCCGGCCCGGATGGAGTGATACATGAAAAGCCTGCTCGCTGACCTGTTCAAGCAAACCCTGCCGAATGAGGAAGAGTTCAATGCGATCACCATCGGGCTCGCCTCGCCCGACAAGATCCGTTCCTGGTCCTATGGCGAAGTCAAGAAGCCGGAAACCATCAACTACCGCACCTTCAAGCCGGAGCGTGATGGCCTGTTCTGCGCCAAGATCTTTGGTCCGGTCAAGGACTACGAGTGCCTGTGCGGCAAGTACAAGCGCCTCAAGCACCGTGGCGTGATCTGCGAGAAATGCGGCGTCGAGGTGACCCTGTCCAAGGTGCGCCGTGAGCGCATGGGCCACATCGAACTCGCTTCGCCTGTTGCCCACATCTGGTTCCTGAAGAGCCTTCCCAGCCGTCTCGGCATGGTGCTCGACATGACCCTGCGCGACATCGAGCGCGTGCTGTATTTCGAGGCCTTCGTCGTCGTCGAGCCGGGCATGACCCCGCTCAACCGCGCGCAGTTGCTGACCGAGGATGACTATCTCGCCAAGGTCGAAGAGTACGGGGACGATTTCGATGCGGTGATGGGCGCTGAGGGTATCCGTGAACTGCTGCGTACCCTCGACGTCGCCCAGGAAGTCGAAAAGCTGCGTGGCGATCTCGAAACCACCAATTCGGAAGCCAAGATCAAGAAGTTCTCGAAGCGCTTGAAAGTGCTCGAGGCTTTCCAGCAATCGGGAATCAAGCCCGAGTGGATGGTGCTCGAAGTGCTGCCGGTGCTGCCGCCGGACCTGCGTCCGCTGGTGCCGCTCGATGGCGGCCGCTTCGCCACCTCCGACCTGAATGACCTCTATCGTCGGGTCATCAACCGCAACAACCGTCTGAAGCGCCTGCTCGAGCTCAAAGCGCCCGACATCATCGTACGCAACGAAAAGCGCATGCTGCAGGAGTCGGTCGACTCGCTGCTCGACAACGGTCGCCGCGGCAAGGCCATGACGGGTGCGAACAAGCGCCCGCTCAAGTCGCTCGCCGACATGATCAAGGGCAAGGGCGGACGCTTCCGTCAGAACCTGCTCGGCAAGCGCGTGGACTATTCCGGGCGCTCGGTGATCACCGTCGGTCCGCAGCTCAAGCTGCACCAGTGCGGTCTGCCCAAGCTCATGGCGCTGGAGTTGTTCAAGCCCTTCATCTTCAACAAGCTCGAGCTCATGGGGCTGGCCACGACCATCAAGCAGGCGAAGAAGATGGTGGAGTCGCAGGAGCCCGTGGTGTGGGACATCCTCGAAGAGGTGATCCGCGAGCACCCGGTGCTGCTGAACCGTGCTCCCACGCTGCACCGCCTCGGCATCCAGGCTTTCGAGCCGGTGCTGATCGAGGGCAAGGCGATTCAGCTCCACCCGCTGGTCTGCGTCGCGTTCAACGCCGACTTCGACGGCGACCAGATGGCCGTGCACGTGCCGCTGTCGCTCGAGGCACAGATGGAAGCCCGCACCCTGATGCTGGCCTCCAACAACGTGCTCTCGCCCGCCAATGGCGAGCCGATCATCGTGCCCTCGCAAGACATCGTGCTCGGCCTCTACTACGCCACGCGTGAAGGGGTGAACGTGCCTGGCGAAGGCATGCTGTTTACCGACGTGTCGGAGGTCAAGCGCGCCTACGAGTCGGGCCAGATCGCGCTGCACGCGCGCATCACGGTGCGCTTGAAGGAAGCCGATCTTGGCCCCAATGGCGAGCGCATCGAAAAGGTCACGCGTTACGAGACAACCGCCGGACGCGCCATCCTGTCGGAAATCCTGCCTGCAGGACTGCCCTTCAGCGTCATCGACAAGCCGCTGAAGAAGAAGGAAATCTCGAAGCTGATCAACGCCGCCTTCCGGCGCTGCGGCTTGCGTGCGACGGTGATCTTCGCCGACAAGCTGATGCAGTTCGGCTATCGCCTGGCAACCCGTGCCGGCCTGTCGATCGCAGTCAAGGACATGCTGGTGCCCACGGCCAAGCACGACCTGATCCGTGCCGCCGAAGCCGAGGTGAAGGAGATCGCGCAGCAATACACCTCCGGCCTGGTGACCGATGGTGAGCGCTACAACAAGGTCGTCGATATCTGGGGGCGCTGCGGTGATCAGGTCGCGAAAGCGATGATGGAGCAGCTCGGTTCGGAGGAAGTGGTCGACCGCGCCGGCAACACCGTGCGTCAGGAATCCTTCAACTCCATCTACATGATGGCCGACTCCGGCGCGCGCGGTTCCGCAGCGCAGATCCGCCAGCTCGCCGGTATGCGCGGCCTGATGGCCAAGCCCGATGGCTCCATCATCGAGACCCCGATCACGACCAACTTCCGTGAAGGTCTGAACGTTCTGCAGTACTTCATCTCCACCCACGGCGCACGTAAGGGCTTGGCGGATACGGCCTTGAAGACCGCAAACTCGGGCTACCTGACACGACGGCTGGTTGACGTCACTCAGGACCTCGTGGTGATCGCGGACGACTGCGGTACCCGTGAGGGCTTCTCGATGAAGGCGCTGATCGAGGGTGGCGAAGTCGTCGAGCCGCTGCGTGAGCGCATCCTGGGTCGAGTGACGGCCGAGGACGTGGTCAATCCCGATTCGCAGGAAACCGTGTTCGAGGCGGGCAGCTTGCTCGACGAGGACGCGGTTGAAATGATCGAGGCGCTCGGCGTCGATGAGGTCAAGGTGCGCACGCCGCTGACCTGCGAGACCCGCTATGGCTTGTGTGCCAAGTGCTATGGCCGCGACCTCGGTCGTGGCTCGATGGTCAATGCCGGTGAGGCGGTGGGCGTCATTGCCGCACAGTCGATCGGCGAGCCCGGCACTCAGCTCACCATGCGGACCTTCCACGTCGGCGGTGCGGCATCGCGCGCCGCCGCGGCAAGCGGCGTCGAGGCGAAGTCGGGCGGCACCATCCGCTTTGCCGGCAACATGCGCTACGTGTCCAACGTAAAGGGTGAGAAAGTTGTCATCGCGCGCTCGTCGGAAGTCGTGGTTGCCGATGACATGGGACGCGAGCGTGAGCGTCACAAGCTGCCGTATGGCGCGATGCTGCTCGTTGATGACGGTGCCACGGTGAAAGCCGGGGTCCGGCTTGCAACCTGGGATCCGCACACGCGTCCGATCGTGACCGAATATACCGGTACGGTGAGGTTCGAGAACGTCGAGGAAGGCGCGACCGTTGCCAAGCAGATTGACGAGGTCACCGGTCTGTCCACCCTGGTGGTGATTGATTCGAAGCGTCGTTCGAGCACCGGCACCGCGAAGGGCGTGCGTCCGCTGGTGAAGCTGCTGGACGAGAACGGCGAGGAAGTGCGCATCGCCGGTACCGACCACGCGGTCGCCATCACCTTGCAGGTCGGCTCGCTGATCACGGTGAAGGACGGTCAACAGGTCGGCATGGGTGAGGTGCTCGCCCGCATCCCGGTGGAGTCGGCAAAGACGCGCGACATTACCGGCGGCCTGCCGCGTGTGGCGGAGTTGTTCGAAGCGCGCGCGCCGAAGGACGCGGGCATGCTCGCCGAGCACACCGGCACGGTGTCCTTCGGCAAGGAAACCAAGGGCAAGCAGCGTCTGGTGATCACCGAGCCCGATGGCACTGCACACGAGTTCCTGATCCTGAAGGAAAAGCACCTCATGGTGCATGACGGTCAGGTTGTGAACAAGGGCGAGCACATCGTCGATGGTCCGGCCGACCCGCACGACATCTTGCGTCTGCAAGGTATCAACGATCTGGCGCGTTACATCATCGACGAGGTGCAGGACGTGTATCGTCTGCAAGGCGTGAAGATCAACGACAAGCACATCGAGGTGATCGTGCGCCAGATGCTGCGTCGGGTGGTGATCACCGATGCGGGTGATACCCGCTTCATCCGTGAGGAGCAGGTCGAGCGCTCGGAAGTGCTGGACGAGAACGACCGTATGGAAGCAGAGGGCAAGTTGCCGGCGCAATACGAAAACGTGTTGCTGGGCATCACCAAGGCCTCGCTGTCGACCGACTCCTTCATCTCCGCAGCGTCCTTCCAGGAGACGACGCGGGTGCTGACCGAAGCGGCGATCATGGGCAAGCGTGACGAGTTGCGTGGTCTGAAGGAGAACGTCATTGTTGGACGCTTGATTCCGGCCGGCACGGGACTTGCCTATCACCGTAGTCGCAAGGCGCAGGAAGCGGGGATCGATCTCGGGGCCGAACATGCCTGGGCGCCCGCCGATGCCATGATCGAAGCACCGCAGGATGTAGAAGCACGTTGACTTTTTCTGTCGTATCGGAATAAACTCCGGCCTCTTTTTGTGGACTGACCAATCGTAGTCAGTCGCAGCCGGAATAATCCGCCCGAGGCGGCCCGTGGTGGGCTGCCTCGGTTTTTTGGGAAATTCTTAAGCTATGCCAACAATCAATCAGCTTGTGCGCAAGCCGCGCCAGATGGAAGCTTCGAAGAGCAAGGTTCCTGCTCTGGAAGCATGTCCGCAAAAGCGCGGCGTTTGCACCCGTGTCTATACCACGACCCCGAAGAAGCCGAACTCGGCGCTGCGCAAGGTCGCAAAGGTCCGTCTGACCAATGGTTTCGAGGTGATCTCGTACATTGGTGGTGAAGGCCATAATCTCCAGGAACACTCGGTGGTCCTCATCCGTGGCGGCCGTGTCAAGGACTTGCCGGGTGTGCGTTACCACATCGTTCGCGGCTCCCTCGACCTGCAAGGCGTCAAGGATCGTAAGCAATCGCGCTCCAAGTACGGCGCGAAGCGTCCCAAGAAAGCCTGATTGTTGGTTCAAGAAATTTAGCGAGAGGTTGCCATGCCGCGTCGTCGTGAAGTACCCAAGCGGGAAATCCTGCCGGACCCCAAGTTCGGTAATCAGGATGTTTCGAAGTTCATCAACGTGATCATGCAGTCGGGCAAGAAGTCCGTTGCAGAGCAGATCGTCTACGGTGCGTTCGCGCACATCACCACCAAGGCCAACAAGGATCCGCTGGAGATCTTTGCGGCTGCAGTGGCAAACATCAAGCCGGTGGTCGAGGTCAAGAGCCGTCGCGTTGGTGGTGCCAACTACCAGGTGCCGGTCGAGGTGCGTCCGTCGCGCCGCATGGCGCTGTCGATGCGCTGGCTGCGGGAAGCCGCGCGCAAGCGCGCAGAAAAGTCGATGGCTCAGCGCCTTGCTGCTGAATTGCTCGAGGCCGCAGAGGGTCGTGGCTCGGCGATGAAGAA
Organism: Thauera terpenica 58Eu; assembly: GCF_000443165.1. Lineage (GTDB taxonomy): Bacteria > Pseudomonadota > Gammaproteobacteria > Burkholderiales > Rhodocyclaceae > Thauera > Thauera terpenica. Next base: position 13,190 of record NZ_ATJV01000077.1, read on the forward strand.
GCGCGAAGAAGTTCACCGCATGGCCGAGGCCAACAAGGCGTTCTCGCACTTCCGCTTCTGATCTTTTTCGGTAGCGGTATCTCGGGCCCTGTATAGGGCTCGATTGTTTTCTAACGCAAGAAATTCGTTGACCGCGTCACTGGCGCGCATCGCATAACAGAAGGCAGGTAAAACGTGGCTCGCAAGACACCCATCGAGCGTTACCGCAATATCGGTATCTCCGCTCACATTGACGCCGGCAAGACGACTACGACCGAGCGTATCCTCTTTTACACCGGCGTCAGTCATAAGCTCGGTGAGGTGCATGACGGCGCGGCGACCACCGACTGGATGGCGCAGGAGCAGGAGCGTGGCATCACCATCACCTCGGCGGCAGTGACCTGCTTCTGGAAGGGTATGGATCAGTCTCTTCCTGAGCATCGCTTCAACATCATTGACACCCCGGGGCACGTGGACTTCACCATTGAAGTCGAGCGCTCGATGCGCGTGCTCGACGGTGCCTGCATGGTCTATTGCGCAGTGGGTGGCGTTCAGCCCCAGTCCGAGACCGTGTGGCGCCAAGCCAACAAGTACAAGGTGCCGCGTCTGGCCTTTGTGAACAAGATGGACCGCTCGGGTGCGAACTTCTTCAAGGTCGTCGACCAGCTCAAGACCCGCCTGAAGGCGAACCCGGTGCCGGTCGTGATTCCGATCGGCGCGGAAGAAGGCTTCAAGGGCGTGGTTGATCTCCTGAAGATGCGCGCCATCTTCTGGGACGACGCATCCCAGGGCATGAAGTTCGAGTATCAGGATGTGCCGCAAGAGCTGCAGGCGGTGGCGGAAGAGTGGCGCGCCGGCATGGTGGAGGCCGCGGCTGAAGCCAACGAAGAGCTGATGAACAAGTACCTCGAGGAAGGTGAGCTGAGCGAGGACGACATCGTCGCCGGCCTGCGCGCCCGCACGCTTGCGTGCGAGATCCAGCCGATGCTGTGCGGTACCGCATTCAAGAACAAGGGCGTGCAGCGCATGCTCGATGCCGTCATTCAGTACCTGCCGTCGCCCATCGATATTCCGCCGGTCACCGGCATCGATGACGACGAAAAGGAAGTGCTGCGCTACGCGAAGGACGACGAGAAGTTCTCCGCGCTCGCCTTCAAGTTGATGACCGACCCCTTCGTCGGACAGCTGACCTTCATTCGTGTCTATTCGGGCGTGCTGGAGTCGGGTTCGACGGTGCTGAACTCGGTGAAGGGCAAGAAGGAGCGCATCGGCCGCATCCTGCAGATGCATGCCAATGATCGTACCGAACTGAAGGAAGTGCTCGCGGGTGACATCGCTGCAGTGGTCGGCCTGAAAGACGTGACCACGGGTGAAACCCTGTGCGACATGTCGGCTCCGGTGATCCTTGAGCGCATGATTTTCCCGGAGCCGGTGATTCACGTTGCCGTCGAGCCGAAGACCAAGACCGACCAGGAGAGAATGGGTCTGGCGCTGAGCCGGCTTGCTGCCGAGGATCCTTCCTTCCGTGTGCGCACGGACGAAGAGTCCGGTCAGACCATCATCTCCGGCATGGGTGAACTGCACCTCGAGATCATCGTCGATCGCATGAAGCGCGAATTCAACGTCGAGGCCAACGTGGGGGCGCCGCAGGTGGCTTACCGCGAGACCATCCGCAAGTCAGCCATCGACGTCGAAGGCAAGTTCGTCAAGCAGTCCGGCGGTCGGGGTCAGTATGGTCACGTCGTGATCAACCTCGAGCCGGCCGAGCAGGGCAAGGGCTACGAGTTCGTCGATGCGGTCAAGGGCGGCGTCGTTCCGCGTGAGTACATCCCCGCGGTGGATAAGGGTATCCAGGACACGCTCAATAACGGCATCCTCGCCGGCTTCCCGGTGGTCGACGTCAAGGTTACGCTGCACTTCGGCTCCTACCACGACGTCGACTCGAACGAGAACGCGTTCAAGATGGCGGGCTCGATGGCCTTCAAGGAGGCGATGCGCCGCGCCAGTCCGGTTCTGCTCGAGCCGATGATGGCGGTCGTCGTGGAGACTCCTGAAGACTACATGGGTAACGTCATGGGCGACCTCTCGGGTCGGCGTGGCATTGTCCAGGGCATGGACGACCTTCCCGGCGGGACGAAGGAAGTCAAGGCTGAAGTGCCGCTGGCTGAAATGTTCGGCTACGCGACCCAGCTGCGCTCGCTGTCGCAAGGGCGCGCGACCTATTCGATGGAGTTCAAGCATTACGCTGAAGCTCCGAAGAGTGTTGCCGAAGCCGTCATCAGCAGCCGCAAGTAATTCAGTAAACACAATCAGAGGACTCACGAATATGGCAAAGAGCAAGTTTGAGCGGACGAAGCCGCACGTAAACGTCGGCACCATCGGCCACGTTGACCACGGCAAGACCACGCTG
>NZ_ATJV01000078.1 GCF_000443165.1 Thauera terpenica 58Eu
GCCCGGATCTCGACATTGGATTTGTAGGTCACGGTCTTGTCACCGGCTTTCACGGTGAGCACCCCATTGAAGCGCGCCGCCTGCAGGGCTTCCTGCTGGGCCTTGAGTTGTTCGAGGGTCATGGACAGCACTCCCGGCCACACGGCAAACCGCCGGCAGCCTGTTTCAAAAAATGTTCGTTGAATGTTTGATCGGTGGCACCTGAACGCTTGGCTTCACTGGCGAACAGAGCGTGAATGGCATCGTCCATCAACCACCAAGAGCCAACGATGCCCACCCTTACAAGCAAAGCCAGACCTCAGGCCATAGACACCTACCTGCAGCACATCGCCAACATCCGCAGCCAGCTTGAGGCGCTGCAGCGCCATGCCGACGACCACTTTGGGCACGACCCCGATGCCATCCACCGGGGCCACGTCGGCGATCTCACCCGCATCGAAAACGGTCTGTGCGAGGTGGTGGCGCTCCTCGACGGCAGCGACGAATGACCACCAGGAGAACGACCATGTCCGCACAAACCACCCCGATCACCGAACGCCAACTCGAGCTCATCACCCGCGCGCATTGCGATGCCGGTGGGTTGATCGAGCCGCTGCTCACCCTCAAGGGCGGGGCCAAACTGAAGATGATTGCCAGCCTCGCGCAGCGCGGCTTGATCGAGCAGCAAGGCGGCCGGTGGCGCATTACAGGCGCCGCCGTGGCCATCATTCAGGGCGAGGCCAAGCCCGAGGACATGCTGGCGGCGGTGAGCGCAGCAGGCGCCACAGCATCCCAAGCCACGCCCCCCCTGGCGATCGACCCAGAGCTCGAAGCTGCCGTGGTCGCCGCCGAGGCGTCCTGGCAAGCCGTACAGGACACACCCCGCGTGCGGGCTGACAGCAAGCAGGCCCAGGTCATCGCTTTGCTGCAACGACCGCAAGGCACCTCTATTGCCGAGATCATGGCGATCACCGGCTGGCAAGCGCACAGCGTTCGTGGCCTCTTTGCCGGAACGCTTAAGAAGCGCGGCATCGTGGTCACCTCCGAGAAGGCCGAAGGCGGCGGGCGGGTCTATCGGGCGGCGTTGCTATCCGACGCGGCAGTCTGATCGGCGGTGTAGACCTCGGGTTGCGGATCGGGCCGCAACCCAGCCCGGAAGGCGCGTTCCATACGCAGCCCGTCCGGTCGCTCACCAGGGCGCAGTCCGAGCGCAAAAGCGTCCTCAATCGTCAGCTCTGCCATGAGCACACCTTTGGCGTCATCGCTGCCGTCGCCGCTGGGTTCGTCCTTCCAGCGCTTCCTCATCGCACCAGCTCCGACAGCGCTTCGTGAATTTCGGTATCCAGCAGTGCTTCGACCTCGCGCACATCCGGCTGCTTGACCACGGTGGCGACGATCTGTGGTGCCACACGCCGGGGCAACTGCTGGATGCGGTCACGCAGGCGCCGTGCGAGGTTGAAGGTCTCGACCTTGACCTGATCGGCACTGATCAGTTTGCCGGTGCGTTTCTCAAAGTCCAGTTTCGCCAAGCGGGCGGCGTAGGCCTCACGGATGGCGCGGCTGGTCTGCAGGTTCGGCACCCCTGAACGGGCATCGCCGGCCTCGCCATCACCTCGTGCAATGGTGTTGCGGTCCCAGGCGGCATCGGCCTTGTCGGGATCGATACTGCCATCGACCTCCTGCTGAATGCGGCCGGCAGCAATGGCCTTGCGCACCGCCTCGTGACTGACACCGCGATGTTGGGCATAGGCCCGAATAGAAATTCCCATGGGGATGCTCCTTGTGTGGATAGAAGAGAGAAATGATTGGCAACCACCCGGCAACCTCAGGGCGCTGGGTTGCCAGGTTCAATCACGAACAAAAGGACGGGTGTGGATGGCGCTGCGGGTAAAAAGACGATCTGCCAAGGCCCGGTGGCAACCGGCAACCTGTTTGCGGCTCTGACGGTAGCGAGGTCGAGCGCTGCGCGCGGCCCCCGCGTTTTAAATCGCCAGGGAGGACCCAAAATGGTTTCTGTCGCGCGGTTTGGCGAGATATCGGGAGCCGGTTGGGGCTACCCCCTTACCGGAGGGCATTCGCCTGCAAAAACGCGCGAGGCAAGCGGTTCTGGCGAAGGCCGGCCGAGCAACGCGGCGCTGTTTCGGCAGCGTCCTGCGTCTGGTAGGGACGGTAGGCATGGAGCGGACAGCGCGACATGGCGCACAGGGTAATTTCACTGCGCTGGAAATTGCTGCAGACCAGACACATCGCTTTGATGGCCTGCCTCGGAGAGGTGCTGCCTTCGAGCGCACGCGACATGGTGCGCTGAACGCTGGCGGGCAGTGTCGAGAGGTAGTGCTGTTGATCAGCGGACAAGGGGCGTGACACCGCGTGACCGCCTCAAGGGTTGCCAGCCTTCGTCAGCTCTTCCCGCAGGGCTCGCTCCATCTGCCGGTAGTATTCCTTCAGCGCCACACTCCTGACGGTGTCCGCCATACCAAAGCGCGGCTCGACCTTCTGCCGTTTGCCCAGCAGGTACAGCGCCAGAATTCGACGTTCATCCCGGCGCTCGAAGAGCATTCCCGCGTGGTAGAAGACCGTCTTCTTCTGGGCCAGTTGTCCCGGCCACTGGCTTTTGGGGATCACCTGTGTGCGAGCCTTCTGCGCCATCGGCCCGAGCGGGATGGCCGAGGTGCCGGTCTTGGCGCCACCGGTTTCCTGCAACGCCATGAACCGGTCGCGCGACCAGACCTCAGCCATCAGCGTGCGGGGCTTGGCCGGTGTCACACCGACGCCCCACTTGACCCACGGGCGGCGCAGATTGAAGCGCTGGGGCAAGCTGTCGCGTACCGCGTCGCGGGCGTTGAAGGCGGTGCGGGTCAGGGCCTTGGCGGCAGCGTTCGGGATGTGTTTCTCGGCCAGGTCGGACAGGTGTTCGGTGGCCTGGGCCACATCAGCAGTGACGTCAAGTTTGAGCATGGGCTGGACCTTCAGAGTTGGGTGACGAGATCGGGTGCGGGTTCCAGAAACGACAACGCCCACACGGGTCTCCCCGGTGGGCGCATTGATCAGCAGTACGACAATACTGTACCTTGTGATCCCCGGTGATTCAATCAGGTTGCAGGTCGTGTGCGCAAAGATTTTGTGGAGCGCGAGCGACGTGTTCGCAGCGGTACCTCGGCGTGCTCATATCCGTAATGCTTGGCCAACTGCGTGAGCGCCCCGAGCAGGATCGAGCGCGCCTGCTTGGGCGAGCGGCTCTGCCCCGACCAGGCACTGCGCAGCGCCCATTCGCGGATCGACATCCCCAGGCCCACGATGTGCCACAAGGCCTCACCGGCTGGGGTGGTGCTGCCGCCCACTGCATCCAGGGCTGCGCGCACATCCCGCGCCATCCGTGCATTGCGTTCCACCATCAACTCGCCGGACCGGGTGCCGCAGGGCAGCCCATCGAGCCGGGCGGTGACAATGCCGCTGGCAAAGGCCCGGGCAAAGTCGGTGGCGAACTGTTGCCCGGCGTCGTGCTGTGCCGCACTGATGCTGCCCCCTTTGAGCAACAGCCCCAGGGTGTCCACGCAGCGAAAGTGCTTCACGGCACGGCCATCGTCATCGGTCTCCTGCACGAACTCCAGCGCCGTGCCATCCGGGCGCACCTGCCAGTCCCCCAGCCGGGGTGGATGGCGCGGTGCCACCCGCCCCGAGAGATTGGGTTGGGAACGGGTGGCACCCATCAGGCGGCCTCGCTGGCCGATTCAGCCTTCTCGACCTTGGCCGCCACCAGACAACGCGCCAGGGGCATTTCGCGCGGTGAGATCTCCAGGGCCTGGCACACTGCCTCGACATCCCCACCCTGCGCTGAAGCGGGCGGTGCCATCACCAGCAGTCGTGCCTCCTGCTCCGGGTTCCACATCCCACTGCGCGGATCAGCTCGCCACAGCGCCCAGCCCGCCGACTGTGCCCAGCGCACCAGACTGGCCGGCGGTGCGCCTTCGATGCAATACGGCTCCACCGTCACGATCCAGCGACCGTCGGCATCCTGCCAGAGCATCGCGTGATCGGCCGACTGCGGCAGACGCGGGGCCAAATCCTGCAGCCGCGACTCCCAGGCATAGCCGAAGGGCGCAAGCCCTGTGACATCCATAAAACGCAGCACCCGCATCGTGCGGGCCACCAGAAACTCAGCGTCCTCGCGCGTGTCCGCCAGGTTCAGCAAGCCATGTGGCACCCAGGGGTGCTGTTGGTAATGCTCGATGTCATGGCCGCCGCAGACCACCTGTTCGACCGTGCCCGAAGTGCGCTGGGTGACGTTGTCCCATTCGCCGGTGATGCAAAGCAGTTGCGTCATCGTGATTCTCCATTGGAAAGAAAGGCCGTCCTTGAGTCGCCCGACGGCCATGGGCGCACTGTTGGTTTCCCGTCCGCCTGCCAAACAACATCCACAGTCAGGAGGGGAAGCATCCAAGGCTTCCCTCCCCCTGAAAGGGTAAATTCCGAGAAGTCGGTAAGCTGTTGATTTGCTTAGCGTTTTTGACTTCCCGGAGGCGGCGGGAAGGGGCTTGCCCGGGAAGTGCTAACGCATTGATCGGATTGGTTTTTTTAGACTTTCCGGCCCGGTGCTTCCCGGCGGGAAGTCGGGAAGCGGGAAGTGTTTGGGCAGCGCAAGGCCAGCTCATTGCAGAGGCTCCTGCAGGGCATGGGCCGGTGTCAGATGCCCCTCCTCGAAGTCACCGTCACCCTGCGCCAGAGGCCCGGTGGGCACATCCAGCCACTTGGCGACCTTGGAGCCTTCGGCCACCGCTTGCACCAGTTGACCGCCCTGCAGCAACTCGTCGACCATGCTGACCAGTCGGTGCTTGCTCAGCCCGTTGAGGGGTTCGGGTAGCTCGAAGCGGCGCTCGTAGACGCCATTGCCAGCGGTCTTGGTATAGGGGAAGCCTTCCAGGGCGGCATGGGCGATGGCAGCGCGCAGCTGTAGCAGCAAACTGGTGTGGTCTAGCGGGTCATGCCTGAGGCGGTAGGTTTGGTCCACCAGCAAACCGCTGTCGCTGCGGATGTAGGTGCTGACCTGCAAATTGGCGCGGCCATTGGCCTTGACCACACCGCCTTGGACCACCAAGTTGCGCTGGTAGGTGATGCCGAGCTTCTCGCAGATGGACTTGGCGTGATCCTCCTTGGGTAGCCAGATGGCGTAGACGCAGCGCACCCCATCGACCAGCCCGCCGGTGCCCCGGATCGCCTCGCGTGCCTGCTCAGGCGTGCTGGCCTCGCGCTTGGCGAAGTGGTGCGAGACGATCACCGCTGCGCCGGTAGCCGCTGCCAGGGCCGAGAGCTGGGAGCAGACGAACTGCGCGTTCTCCGGCACGTTCAAGTCCAGCGCGCACAGCGGCTGCAGGGGATCGAGCACGATCAGGCGCAGCTGGGGGATGCGCACCAACTGCTGCGTGAGCTGTGCCCAATACACCGTGGTGCCGGGATTGCGGCTACCGCTTTCCGGCGCAAACAGCGGTTTGGCGCCGCCGGCATCGGGCAAGGGCAGCGTGACCAGGTTGGGAGGAATCGGCCCCAGGCTCAAGAGCCGGTTGTGCATCTCGATGGCATCGTCCTCGGCCGTGACATACACCGCTGTACCTGCCACATTGAGCGCACCGCCAAAGCACAGCGGCGCATTGAGCCGATCCCCATCGAAGGCGGCGATCTCGCGCGCCAGAGACAGCAGCAGGAAGGATTTACCCACACCGCCTGCTGCAGCAATCAGCGAAGTCTGTGCCATCGGAAAGATGCCCTCGACCAGCCATTGACGCGCCACCGGTGGACCGACGAAGCGCTCGCAGGCGATCCAGTCCGACAGGTTCCAGTGGTAGCTGGGTGTGGCCACCACCGGCTGGGCGGCTGCGATGAGGGCGGCGACATCGGTGCCATCGGCCAGCGCATCGGCGGCATCCCACTTGGCGGGTTTGTCCTGCGGGATCGATACGCGCCGAACCGACGTGCCTGCCAAGGTGTGCAGGTGGGCGATGACCGTGTCGGCGTACTGTGCCCCAGCGTCATCGTGGTCAGGCCAGACGATCACCGTTTTGCCGGCGAGCGGCGACCAATCCGCCTTGAGCACAGGCGCATTGGCGCCGCCCATCGCAGTGGTCGCCACCATGCCCAGCGACTGCAGCGCATCCGCACACTTCTCACCCTCGACCAGCACGATGGTGTTCGCGCTCACCACGCGCGGCAGGTTGTAGAGCGGGCGAGTCTCTGGCGCGCTCATCTTGCGCCGCAGTGCATCCCAAGGCCGGTACTGCTTGCCGCTGGGCGTGTCGTAGCGATACACGCAGGCCACAAGACGCCCCTGGGCATCGAGGTAATCCCACTTGGCGGCGTGCGGCCCCAACTCATCCACGACAGGTTGAGATGAGGAGGTAGCCATCGGCTGACGCGGTGCGCGTGGCATTGCCAGCCAGTCGGCCATGTCGCCCAGCAACTGGGCAAAGGCACCCGGCAGCACATAGCCCCTGACCGCTGCCCACAGCGCAAAAAGATCGCCGCTTTCGCCGGTGGCGTGATCGATCCACATCCCGGCCCGTGCGCCTTCGAGGGCCACACAGAGGCTGTCGCCCGGCTCACCTTGCAGATTGCCGACCACGAACTCACGCCCCCGGCGCTTGCCATGCGGGAAAAGCATCTGCAGCAAGGGCTCCAACTGCATCTTGGCCCGGCTCAGGATTGCCTCGCGATCCAAACTGGCCGGCTGCGCTCGTCCCTGGGGCGCGGCATCGTTGAAATCCAGAAAGCTCACCGCGTTCATTGCACGTCCTCCTCGGGCAGGCAGGCCTTGAACCAACTGCCATCGGGACGGATGCACAGAAAGCCTCGGCCAGGACCTCGGTGCTGGCGGTCCGGGGTGATCCACAGCCGCTCGATGGGATCGAAGTAATGGTTGCCTGCACCAAAGAGGCGATCGAGCAGCGGCTCGATGCCATGGGTGGCAATCGCGCGTTGCAGCTCGGCCGTCATGGCTCGGCGCTGGGCTTGTTGGTAGGGAGTCAGCGTCGTCATCATTGGCCTCCCACGCGCTCGATCAAGGCGCGAATGTCTTCGGCGCGCCAGACGGTGGTCTTGCCGCCGAGCTTGCGACCAGCGGGGTATTTGCCCGAACGAATACCGGCCCACCAGGCCGAGCGGCTAATGGGGATGAGGGCGAGCACTTGGGGGAGTCGAAGAAAGCCCGTGGAGGGCAAATCAGGGCGGGAAGCGTTCATGTTCGGCGTCTCCGTTTATATCAGGACACTCTCTATTGAATACCAAACCCACCCGAAAAGGACCTAAAAAACAACCAGAAAGGAACAAAAAGATTCTAATCAGACTGTTTGTATAGTGAAGGTCTGAATATCCAGACTCGTACTCCAGAACAGGTCTGCTCTGGCACATGACAGGGTCCGCCAATTGGCGCAGGCAGCGCTGGGCAGGGGAGATCGGGTGGCGTACTGGGACGGACCTTCTGCAAATTTGCAGAAGGTGGTCCGCACACCGGCCCGGATGACCCAGGAGGGAGGAATCCGGAAAATTTGCCGAAGGTCAGTCGCATGCGCCGCCAGAAGGGAAATCTTGCCAATTGGCATGGTTTCAGCGGCGGTCAGCAGGCAGCCCGGCGGCGACGGCGTGCCCGAGAGATGCAAATTTGCACATCGGAGATTGCTGCCGTAAATCCGCCCATGGGCGGAATTTGTCGAGGTGGTCACCGATCAGCAAATTTGCGTAACGGTGTGCAGGCGCACTGCCGCCAGGGTGGGCGCGCAAAATTGCGCATCCTTGTGCAGATGGCCAGCGGGTAAATCCGCCAATTGGCGGATTTGTGGCCAGGGACGGCTCAGCACTGTCGCCCGGCAGAAAAGGCGCAAATTTGCGCAATTACTCGATCAGTGCGGTTTTCGTCACTGGCTGGCGCCCGCGTTGACCTGCTCCTCGAATTGCCGAATGGTTTCAACAATGGTCTCCCATTCGGGCACTTCGCCGAAGATCATCCCGGCCATGGCCGTGTAGTCTCTGCGCAGTTGGATATCCATTTCCGGCAGTGGCGACAGGGAAAACGTCCCAGGATGGGCGGTGGCCAGATCCAGATCGCTGCTGTTGAAAAACATCCGGGCGTGACGTGCGCAGTCTCTGGCCAGGTCGAGATCGCGCGCTGCACGCTGGCCGACATCGCTGCGCAGCAGGCGGTAGATGTCGTAGTAGTGACGGGATACGCGCTGCCCTTGGCGGCGCAGCTCACCGCGCCGTTCAAACCAGCGACGCTGACCGTGAAGAATCACCACCTTGTCCCAGAACGTCCGTTCAGCATCAATGGTCACGACGTTGGCCACGTTCAGCATCAGGTTTGGCACATCTTCTGCCAGGTAGGGCGTGACCGCCGTGGCGCGGTGCGGATCGAGCGCTGACTTGGCCCCGGCTTCGATTTTTACGGTCGGCGGGTTGTAGTCCCCAAGCTGGGCGCTGACAGCGGGATAGGCAATCAGCAGGGTTTGCTGATCCGGATCGTCGGGGTCCAAGGTGACCGCCGACGGATTGAAGGGCAGCCCCGCCTTCTCAAACGCCGACGCAATGCTGGCGGTCAGGCGTACCTTGAGCGTCGAGGTGATGTAGCGCTGGCAGGCTTCCTTGATTGCATTCAGATGCGCGCGCTGCTTTTTTCCGCTCAGGCCTTCCAAGGCTTCCACATCAACCGCCTGACCGAGATCTTCACGGAACACGCTGATGTCGATGTCTTCAGAAAACCGGGAGATCAGGCCATGGCTCTTCGAGAGGGACGTGCCGCCCTTGAACAACAGCCGAGGCTCATCAGCACCGGCCCCGTTGAACAGTAGGTCCAGCACCCAGCATACCCAGAAGTCTTTCTCGACATTCTGAATGGGCGTACCCAGCCGCATTGACGTGCTCAGGAACAAATCACGGCGATCCGCTTCTGCTGCAGCAATGATGTCCTGGAATCCGGGCATCATTGATGGGTTCCTTGTGCTACGTGCCGCTCAGCGTGAGGCGCTGATGGCATTGGGACCATCAAATAGGCCTTGCCGCTCGCATCGGCCTCGTCGGTTTCCTTCAGGATTTCGCGCAGCAGGTCCTGCATCCACGCCGGCAGTGTGGGCAGGCCTTGCCGGAGGTCATCTCTTAGCGCCCCGCTGGCATCGCTGGCGAGCAATCGTCTGAGTCGGGCGATGACGGCATCGCGTTGCTCGGAAAGGGTGTCGCGCAGCCAGTGCAAAGCCTGGACGACCTGCATAGCCGGGTGGCCAGCCCAGTACAACTTGCTGGCGGCCGTCAAGCGAAACTGGATGGTGAGGTTGCCCAGTTGAATGGGACGCAGGCGCCCGTCCGTGTGCACCACCACCTGGGCAGGCACGGCATCGGTCAGCCCCAGAGCATTGGCAGCGGTCATGCCGTCGACCAACACACGCACCTGATCTCGGCGGCTGACCGCATCAATCACGCTGCGGTAGTCTGGTGCTGCAGTCTTGCCTGTCAGTGCATTGTGTCGAGGCTGATCGTAGAGGCCGCGATCCACACGCCGCAAATCTCCCGATGCCACCAGGCGCTGTAGCGCCTTGTCGATGGCATCGCGTGGCCCGAGGTCGAGGAAGTCGACAGGCGTCCACACGTAGCCCGGCTGATGCCCGGCGACGCGATGGCTGATCTGTGATTTGAGATTGAGACTGGGACCTCGCATGGCGCCCTCCTGTCCGAATAGTATATACATAAATCGGACAAATGCGAGGCATCGAGGATTTTTGTCCGGAAGTGAGCGACACTATTCGGACAAATCAGGCGGTGGCCACTGCAGCCTGACTTGCCACCACTTACTTCCGCACGGCACGACAACCTGAAACGACGATCCCCCGATCTCACTGCCTTCATGGGCGGTGGGGTCGGGGGATTTTTGCGTTTGGGGGCTGGGTGACGTGGCTCTGAGCCCCCCATCCGAAGCGTAAATCCGCTAACTGGGGAATTCTCAAGGCGTTGATTCCGAGATTTACGTCGCTTGCTTCCAGAGTTTACGGTTCCTGGCGGGCACCAAAGCGTCGGTGAGTATTGACTTCTACCGACGCTTTGATCGACTCAGGCATGGTCTTGCGCGTGCTGCCACGCGATGTACTCTGAGCGCCGCAATCGATACCGCGCGATGCTACCTTCGTGCAACTGTTGCAGTGCTGCCGTAAGCATCTCCCTGAAGGCTGCCTGGTCGGCTTGCGCGGCGTGATCCTGCGCCACTTCGGCAATCACCGCAGGACTGGGTTGCCGCAGTCCCTTGACGACCGTCTGAACCGCCTGAATCAGCGCCTCCCGGTACTTGATCTTCAGCGGGTTGGGTTCGACCATCGTTTGCGCGATGGCCAAATACCGCTGGCAGGAACGCTCGTAGGCCCAGATGAATACATCGCGCAACAACTCGATCTGGTTAAGTTCATACACCCCCAGCGTTCCTTCGATGTAGGCGTGCTCCGGCACATCAATGAAGGAAAGCGGGCAAAGGTTGTGCTTGAAGAGCGGAATGTTGGCACCGATGCGCGAGACGCGCTTGTTCACATCTTCAAACGGCTGCAGGTAGGGCAGTTGTACCATCAGGAAGAAGGCTTGCTCGAACGGATCGGGGATAGCAGCGGCCTTGTCCAGCAGCTGCATAAAACAGTCCTCAACCACCTGCGGTAGTGCCAGCGGATGAAACACGGTGCCCGAGATATCCACCGGCCGCCGACGCAAACGGCCACAGGCCTGCGGGTCACGCATCAAGTCCTGCGACAGCACCGCGTGCAGGTTCTTGAAGGTGAAGGCGTCAAAGCCGACCTCATCGGCGTCCTCGATCAACATCTCGATGGCAGCCTTGTGATTAAGGATCATCTGCGTTTCGATGGCGTCCTTGCCCTTGGCGACTTGGCCCAACTCGATCAGATTCAGGGTGTCAAGCCGGCTGTAGGTGTTGCCCTCGAGCTTCGACGAGGCCCACGAAAGATCGACCAGCAGCCGGCCCAGGATGTCCCGCGCGTAGGTGCCCGCCGGTCGCTCATTGGCAGACGTGCGCCCCATCTCGTGCAACTGCAGTCGCAGTGGCTCGGGCAGATAGAAGGTTTCTCCAGGCTGGTAGGCTTGCAGGAAGTCACGCTGATAGCCTACGGGGCGGCGATGCATCAGCGCGAGCCGAACCTGATCGCGGATCACTGCTCCTTCTGGGGACACTGGTACATAAAGCTCAGCCTCGGCCGTTGCCGTTGCGGTCAACGTCATCGAACCACTGGCCGGCACGACGCTGCCGGAGATCAGCTTGTAGACCAAGGCGATGCTCTCGCCCTCGGTGGTCAAGCGCTGCTCGCCGATCAGCTTTTGCAGGCGGCGTTGCAGCGTGCGACGGTTAGGCTTGCCACCTTGGCCTTGAGCCATCTCGGCCTCAATGGCGGTGATGCCAATGCCGCTCGGGTGCGCCGCGACGATGGATTCGATCAGTTTAAGTTCTTCGGTCAGCGTGGCGCGTGGCATCAGATGGGACTCCTTGCGGTGAATCTGTCACGCCATGTCGTGCGGGAGTGACAAAGCGCGACACTATTATGTCGCGCAATGTGTCGTGCTTCAAGCCAGTTTTGTCGCGCCTCGGTCGAATGTGTCACGCAAGAGCGACACTTGCCTGTTCCTGATTCACCACCACCGGCTATCTCCCTACCGCATTCCCGACAATATTCACTGCCTCCAGCTGCCTTCGCCGCGGTGGGATCGGGGATTTTTTTCGTTTTACAATGGGCAATCTTTGCATCAAAAAAACCATGCATAAACTGGAAAAGGAAGTCGATATAAAGTACAGTGAATGAGCAATGTTTGCATCACCTCGGAGGTCGCCATGAGCCGATTCAGCGTTAAAGAAAGAATGGTTCGCTCTATCGCCCTGCGCAAGGGCGAGGTGGTCGTGCGCGCTGACTTCGAGTCCATGGGTAGCCCCAGCCAGATCAGCCGGGCACTCAAGGAGCTGATCGAGGCGGGCAAGATCGTTCGTCTCGGTTATGGCGTCTACGCCAAAGCTCGTCCGAGCACCTTGTCCGGCAAACCTGTGCCGCGTGTGTCCCTGGAAGAGCTGGCGCAGGAAGCGCTGGAGAAGCTGGGCGTGCCTGTGCAGCTGGGCCGCGCCCAGGCCGACTACGCCGAGGGCAAGACCACGCAGATTCCGGTGCGCACGACGTTCAATACCGGCCAGCGCCGTATTTCCCGCAAGATCACCGTCGGCATTAGCACCGTGCGCTATGAAAACCATTACAGCGCGCGAGCATGACCTGATCCTGGATATGCGCAACGAAGGGCTCACTTCGTTGCCACCGGGCATTTTCGAGAAAGACCTGCTGATCACCGAAGTGCTGCGCACCGTCGTGGCCGTGGAAAGCGACGGCATTCAGTTGGTGTTTTGCGGTGGAACCTGCCTGTCCAAGGCACACGGCCTGATCGAGCGGATGTCCGAAGACATCGATTTCAAGCTCGTTCTGCCAGAGGGTTTGTCACGCAGTGCGCGCAGCCGCTTGCTCAGCCAGTTCAAGAAACGCTTGGCCGCAGTTCTGGTGGATGCCGGCTTTGCGGTGCCGGCCAACGAGATCATCGCCCTTGACGAGAACAGCTACGTCTCGCTGAATCTGCATTACGAGAGCCGCTTTGCGCCGGTGGCCAGCCTGCGCTCTGAAATCAAGGTAGAGCTCAACGCCCGGCCGCCCGTGCTGCCTACGGCACGGTTGCCCATCGCATCCATGCTCGACGTTCTGATCCAGGCGCCCAAGACGGATCTGCAAGTGGCGTGCATCAGCGTCGAGGAAACCCTTGCTGAAAAGGTGCTGTCCTTCCTGCGCCGAACAGCAGAAGCCCGGGCGGGGCGAAATCGTGCCGACTATGACGACCGGCTGGTTCGCCACCTCTACGATGTGAGAGCCATCGCCCAGGGGCGTGTTGGTCTGGCGCTGCCGCATGAACACTTTGCCGCCATGGTCACTGCTGACGCGATTCAATACCGCAACCAATATCCAGAGTTCGAGCAAGACCCCGTGGGGCAGATGCGCGTGGTGCTGGATGCCTTGCACCACGAGACCGATGCCTTCGAGCGCGACTACCTTCGCTTCGTTGATGAGCTGGTGTTCGGAGAGCCAGTAACGTTTGCCGAAGCCCGGGCAGTGTTCATCGAGTTGGCTGAGTCCCTGATCGGGCAGCTGAAGGCATAAAGCAAAAGCGCGACAGCAATGTGTCGCGCTCTTGTCGTGCCTTGTCGGGCCTGGCCGTCACATGGTGGCCACCGCCACCGCAGCCTGATTCACTACCACCGCCCTCCGCCCCACGACATTCCCCACCACATTGACCGCCTCCAGCACCGCCTGCGGCGACAGGTGCGCATAGCGCATCGTCACCTTCGGGTCGTGGTGACCCAGCAGTTTCTGCACCTCGTACAGCGACCGCCCGGCATTGACCAAGAAACTCGCGTAACTGTGGCGCAGGTCGTGCAGCCGCACTTCCTCCAGTCCGACCTTTTTTCGGATCGAGTCCCAAGCGTAGAAGATCGACACCGGCGGCTTCTTGGTCTTCGGGTTGAAAAACACCCAAGGAATGTCGTCCTGTCGGGGCAGTGCCTGCAGCAGCTCCATGGCCGCATCGGAGAGCGGAATGTGGCGCGCCTTCTTCGACTTCGAGCGCGCCGCCGGCACCGTCAGCATCCGCCGGTTGAAGTCAATCTCGTCCCACCGGGCATCCAGGATCTCGCGCTTGCGAGCGCCGGTGTAGAGCAGCAATCGGATCACCTGGCTCACCTGCACATTGCGGTTGGTGTCGAGCTCATCAAACAGTCGGCCCACTTCCTCCTGCGACAGATAGCGCTCGCGCGCGCCGTGGTCTTCAAACGGCTCCACCCCATCGCAGGGGTTGCTCTTGGGCGGCAGGATGTCCCAGCGGATCGCGCAGTTGTAGATGAACTTCATCAGCACGATCATCCGGTTGCAGGTGCCCGCCGCGTAGCCCTTCTCGAACACCGCGTGGTGAAAGGCCACCACATCCGAGCGAGTGATCCGGTTCATCCGGAACTCGGCAAAGACCGGCAGCAGGTGATTGCGCAGCATCGTCTCATCCGTCTCCCAGCTGCGCTTACGGGTCTTGGCATAAGGCAGATACCGCTCAGCGACAAAATCCCCAAAGGTCGGCACATCCTTGAAGCGGTGGCTCTCCACCTTCGGGTCGCCGCCCTCGGTGACCATCTGCTTCATCTGGTGCGCCTTGGCCCGAGCATCCGCAAGCGCCATCTCATCGACCCGGCCAATGTTGTTCATGCGCACCTTGCCCGCCGCATCGCGGTAGCGGAAATAGAACGTCGCCCCACCGCTGGAGCGGTGCTCCAGCAAGAACCCCTTGATCTCGGTATCGAAGTAATACACCCCACCGGACGCCGGAACGCGCCCCGGCAAGGTGGCCAAAAACTCCGTACTCAATGCTTGTGCTGGCATGGCCATTCTCCTCTTACAACGTGAGGCCATACTACGATACAATGCGCCGCAAAAGACATAAAAAGCATCTAAACAAGCAGATATAGTTACCAATCAAAACGCAAAGGAGTCGACCATGATCGACGGAAGACAGATCCGGGCAGCCCGGGCCATGCTGGGCTGGAGTCGGGAGGAGTTGCTGGATGCTTCGGGGATTTCCATGTCGGCGCTCTTGCGCATGGAAGGCAACATGGCCGACAGCCGCAGCTCGACGCTCAACAAGGTGGTCAAGGCCCTGAGCCTGGCCGGCATCGAATTCGTCACCCGGGACGATGGGGCGATTGGGGTGATCCTGAAGGCACAAAACCTACCCAAGCCGCCACAATGAGCACGGCATCCCGAGCCACCCAAAAGGCACAAAGGCCACCTGATGAGACACATCGGGTGGCCTTTGCACTTGATGGCTTCGGTTGGTAGGAAGTTGGTACGTCGGATTGGCTTTAAATTGCGTCTATATAGGTAGGAAGCGCGGCTAAGTCTTTGAAAAGACAAATGAAATATCCGATAAGACTGAAAATCTGCCTTTTGCAGTAGGAAAGTGGTCGGAAGTGGGCGTTTTGGGAGCTTCAAAACGCGCGTAAGTCTTTGACTTAAAAAGGGAGTGGTGAGTGCCGGGCTATTATGCTCACTAAGGGTCTGGACAACATCACCGGTACCGCTGGCAACGACACCATCATTGGTTCGGTCGATGCTACTGCTGGCTCCGATCTCGTAAGCGCTCCACAAACCCCATTCTTCCCGGGTTCGCTACGCCGTGATCAGATGCTCAGCCTTGAGATTCCAGGGCAGGAGGGTCT
>NZ_ATJV01000079.1 GCF_000443165.1 Thauera terpenica 58Eu
AGGCGCTGGAGTCCTGAGCATGACCCCGCTGGCCGAGCGGCTGGCGGGTTTGATTAAAGCTTCGAGCCGATCGGGCCGTAAGCAGGAGGACCATCCTCCTGCTTACGGCCCGATGTCCATTGCGCGCGCCTTCCCCATGCTGGTGCTGACCCTCGGCCTGCAGTCCGTCCAGGCACAGCAGCCGCTTGCACCGCCTGCCGCCGCACCGGCAACTGCGCCACAAACGCCGGCCGCGCGTCCCGAGTGGCGTGACACCGACGCCTACCCCTTCCCCGCATTGGCAACAACGGTCGCTGACATGCAGAACCTCGCCCATGCGATGCAACTGCGGGAGTTCTGTGCCAATGCGCGCGTGCCGGATGACTTCGTGCGTGAGCGTCTTGATCGGTTTGGCGCGATGACCGGGCGTACGGAAACCTGTGCCACGCTGCTCGACTATTGATGCGCGGCGTCAAATGGCGGGCCTGTGAGCGGGTTTCGGAGGGATGTCGGGTTTTCTTACACATTGGTCGGAACGTTTCTGTAACGCACTGTTTTTAAGTGAGTTTCGGATAGGCATTTTTTATGCTTCTACAAGCTGATATCGGTGGGCGTCCACCGTTTGAAGCTTGTCCAGGGAGCACGAAAATGAGCCACTACGCCGAAGAAAAGGTCAACGCCTACAGCCCCGACTACCAGTACGCACCTGCGGCTTCCAAGCTCAGCGGGGGTGGATACGTCGTTGTGTGGACCTCGCGTGACCAGGATGGCAGCGGAGACGGCATCTACGCGCAGCGCCATGATGCTTCCGGCGTGCCGGTCGGTCCCGAGTTTCGCGTCAATACCACCACCGCAGGTGCTCAGCTCGCACCGCAGGTGGCCGGCTTGTCCGACGGCAGCTTCGCCGTCGTATGGACGGATCAGGGCGGGGCGGATGGCAGCAGCTACGGGGTTTATCTGCAGCGCTATACGGCTGACGGAGCGCCTCTCGGCAGCGAACAGCGCGTCAACACCTATACGACCAGTCAACAGGACGAGCCTGCGCTGGCCGCCTATGGCGGCGGCTTCGTCGTCACCTGGTCGTCCTATGGACCTGACGGTAGTGGCCTGGGTGTGCAGGCTCAGCGTTTCGGCAATGCGGGCACGGCCGTTGGTGCCGAGTTCGGTGTCAATGCGAGCGCCTCCGGCAATCAATACGAACCGGACGTTGCGGCGACGGCTGATGGCCGCTTCGTCATCGTGTGGCGCTCGGACGGTCAGGATGGCAGCAGCGCGGGTGTCTATGCGCAGCGCTTCAATGCAGACGGCACCACAGCCGGAACCGAGTTCCGCGTCAATACCCACACCGCAAACGGCCAGTATGAGGCGCAGGTCGTGGCGTTGGCAGGTGGTGGCTTCGTGGTGGTGTGGCGTTCGGACAGTCAGGACGGCAGCAGCGCCGGTGTCTATGCCCAGGTCTACGCTGGCGACGGCACGGCGGTCGGCGGTGAGTTTCGCGTCAATGAATCCACCGTGGGTGGCCAGTATCAGCCCGACGTCACTGCGCTTGGCAGTGGCGGCTTCGCCGTCACCTGGCGCAACGACAACTACGACATGAGCGGTAGCGGCTCCTATCAGGATGTCTATGTGCGCGAGTACGACGCTGGCGGTGTGGCGCTTGGTGCTCAGGTCAAGGTCAATACCCCGACGCCCACGCAGACGGCACAGTACGAGCCGGCGATCGCCAGCCTGGGTAATGACAACTACGTGATCGTGTGGCGTTCAGACAACCAGGAAGTCGACGGTGGCCATTCGGCGATCTACCAAAGCCTGTTCGGCAATCCTGCCGACATGCCGCGCCAGGCCAACCCGGAGCTGAACGAGTTTGGCGGTGCATTGGTGCTGGGAGAGAACGCCGTCAATGCGTCGCCGCAGATCATTGATCCGGTGCTCAGCCTTCACGACGCCGACTCCACGGACTTCGATGGTGGCCGTGTCGAGATTTTTTACACTCGTTTCGGTGGCGTGGAGGATCAGCTCGGTGTGAACAACGAGGGCACGGGCGTCGGCCAGATCGGCGTTTCGGGCAGCACCGTGAGCTTCAACGACGGCAGCGGTGCGGTAACGATAGGCACGATCAGTGGCGGCGGCAACGGCGCTTCTCTGGTGATCGAGCTCAATGCCAGTGCCAGCGTGGATGCGGTCGAGCAGCTGCTGCAGAACCTGACCTATGCCAACACCTCGAACAGTCCGCAGGCAAGCCGTAGCATCGCGGTGCGCGTGTACGACGGTGACGGCGGCGCGAGTGCCGCCGCCGAGGTCAGCATACAGGTGGTGCGCGAGGATGACGGCGTGGCGCGGGTGTGGGCCGAAGAGGTGGTCAACACCTACACCGCGAGCACGCAGGAGTGGCCGGCGGTGGCGACCCTGGCCGATGGCAGCTATGTGGTGACTTGGGACTCCAACGCTCAGGATGGCAGTCAGGGGGGTATCTACGCCCAACGCTTCGCCAACAACGGCGAGGCGCTGGGGGCGGAGTTCCGCGTCAATACCCTGGTCAATGGCGACCAGAGCTGGGCGCAGATCGCGGCCTTGTCGGACGGCGGCTTCGTCATCAGCTGGCAGGACAGCGCGGGCAATGACGGCAGCGGCTGGGGCAGCTTCGCTCAGCGCTTCGATGCGACGGGGGCAGCGCAGGGCGCGCAGCTGTTGCTCAACACCACGACCTCGGGCACGCAGTACCACAGCAACGTGGCGGGCTACAGCGGCGGTTTTGCTGCGGTGTGGTCCAACGGCAACGACATCTACCTGCAGCGCTTTGACAACGTCGGCGCCAAGCAGGGCGGCGAGACCTTGGTCAGCACCGCGCCGGGCAGCGCCTCGGCGCAATCGGGTGCCCAGTACCAGCCGGGCATCGCATCTGCGAGCGACGGCAAGCTGGTGATCGTGTGGGCCGACGGCGGCGGCAACGACGGCGACAGCTACGGGGTGTTCGGTCGCACCTACGATGCGGTCTCGGGCACCTTCGGAAATACCTTCCTGGTGAGCACGACCACTGCGAGCTACCAATCGTATGCGAGCGACGGCAACCATGCGCCTGATGTGGCGATGCTCGATGGGGGCGGCTTCGTGGTGGTGTGGTCGTCCTACGACCAGGACAGTGCCAGCACCTGGGGTGTTTACGGCCAGCGCTTCGATGCGGCGGGCAACAAGCTGGGCGGCGAGTTCCAGGTCAACGAGACCACCGCGGGCAGTCAGTACATGTCCGAGGTGAGCGCGCTGTCGGGCGGCGGCTTCGTGGTGAGTTTCTACAATGACAACTACGACGTGGCGGGCAGCGGCACCACGGCCGACGTCTACATCCGCGAATACGATGCCACCGGTAGCGCGGTCGACGGCCAGCGCAAGCTCGAGTCGCCCGACAACAGCACCGCCCATCAGCCGGTGGTGGCGGATCTGGGCAGCGGCAACTTCGCGGTGATCTACAGCAGCTACGCGACCAGCGCCAATGGCGGCAACAACACCCACGAGATCCGTCAGCAGCTGTTCGGTGATGCCACTGAGCTGGCGCGGCCCTCTGCTGATCCGGTGCTCGACGGCCTGCGCACCACCCTCAACCTGTCGTACAACAATGCCTCTGCGCTGTATGCAGGAAGCGCGCAGGTCATCGACCCGGCGGTGTACGTCAGTGACGCTGATTCGGTGAACTTCGCCAGCGGCAAGTTGATCGTGCACTTCCTTGATGGCACGCCGGCCACGCATGCGAATGAGACGCTCGCGATCCGCAACCAGGGCACGGGGGCGGGCGAAATCGGCGTTTCCGGCAATGACGTGAGCTATGGCGGTATGGTGATCGGCAGCTTCAGCGGCGCCGCTGCGGGCGCCGATCTGCTGGTTGCCCTCAATGCCAGCGCCACCGCCGAGGCGGTGCAGGCGCTGGTGCAGAACGTGACTTATGTCCACGCCGCGCCGGGTACCAGCCAGACCGACCGCTATCTGGGCTTTCGCCTGTTTGATGGCGATGGGGCGGCGAGTGCGGCGCAAGCGGTGCTGGTGCGCATCCAGGCCAGTGTCACCCCGGCCGCGGTCGAGTTGCTGGATGTCGAGCCTGCGGTCACGCTGTCCGAATCCGCCGCCCAGGCCGGTGTGGTGCTCGATCCGGGTGTCCAGCTCGGCTATAACGGCGCCACCGGTTTCGCTGGCGGCAGTCTGACGGTGTCCTATGTGTCGAACACGGGCCGCCCCGAGGACCAGCTCTCCATCCGTAACGAGGGCAGCGCGGCGGCACAGGTCGGCGTCTCCGGCGCTGACATCAGCTACGGCGGGGTGCTGATCGGCACCATCAACGCCGCGGACACCGGCGCCAATGGCGACCAACTCGTGATCAACTTCAACGCGACTGCGACCGCTCAGGCGATCGAGCGCGTGATCGAGAACCTGTCCTACAGAACCAGCTCGGACGGTCCGCTTGCCTCGCGTACGGTGCAGATCGTCGTGCGCGACGGCGCCAGCGTGGCGAGCAGCGCAAGCCAGATGGTGATCAACATCACCCCGGAGGCTGACGGTGCAAGCCCGCTGTTTGGCGAGCAACAGGTCAACACTTACGAGCTTGGCCAGCAGACGGCGCCGGTTGTGGCCGCGCTGCAGGGCGCGAACGTGGGCAGCTACGTGGTGGTATGGCGCTCGGAGAATGCCCAGGACGGCAGCGGCTACGGTGTCTATGGCCAGCGCTTCGACGCCAAGGGCGCTGCCGTGGGCGCCGAGTTCCAGGTCAATACCTTCGCCCAGAACAACCAGTACGAGCCCGAAGTGAGCGCGCTCGCCAACGGCGGCTTCGTGGTGGTGTGGCACTCGGATAGTCAGGACGGCTCGGGCAGCGGTATCTATGCCCAGCGTTATGGCGCCGACGGGGCGCTAGCCGGTAGCGAGTTCCGCGTCAGCACAACGACTACCGGTAACCAGTACGAACCGGCGGTGATCGGCCTGAGCGACGGCAGCTTCGTCGTCGCCTACCGCAGCGATTACACCGCTTCCACTTACACGACCGACGTGCTGGCCAAGCGCTACGCGGCTGACGGCACGCTGTTGGCGGACGAATTCACCCTCAACACCACCGTCTCGGGCACCCAGTTCAACCCGCGCCTGGCGGCGCTGCCGGGTGGCAAGTTCGTCGCTGTATATGCCGATGCCAGTGCCAACGACGGCAGTGGCTACGGTGTGTTCAGCAAGGTCTTCAACGCCGATGGCACGGTCGCGGTGGCCGAGCAGGGAGTGCCGAGCACGGTCGCCGGCAACCAGTACGGCCACGATGTGGCGGTGCTCGCCGACGGCAGTTACGTGGTGGTGTGGTGGTCGGCCGATGACCAGATCCATGGTCAGCGTTTCGACGGCAGCGGTGCGAAGGTGGGCGGGCAGTTCCAGGTCAGCACGGTCGATAGCGTGCCCTATCAGGACTACGCCCGCGTCACCGCGCTGGGCGACGGCGGCTTTGTGGTGGCCTGGGACAGCTACAACGGCGTCGGTGGCAGCACCTACGATGTGTTCGTGCAGCAGTTCGACGCTGCCGGCAACAAGATCGATGGCGCCACGGTGGTCAACAGCACCATCGCCAGCACGCAATACCTGCCCGATCTCGCCGGCCTCACCGGCAACAACTTCGTTGTTGCCTGGGCGGGTTACAACCAGGAAGCAAACACGGCGAACAGCTACGGCGTGTTCTCCCAGATCATGGGCACACCGGGTTCGATCGTGCGCTCGGCTGCGCCCGAGCTGGTCGATGTGGTCGCCAGCGTCACTTTCTTGGAGAGCGCGGTCAATGCCAGCCCGCAGCTCATCGATGGCGCGGTGCGCCTGTCGGACGCTGATTCGGCGAACTTTGCTGGCGGTGAGCTGGTGGCGGCGATCATTCCCGCCGGGCAGAACCAGGCGGTGTACGAACTTGCGCAGGATCAACTTGGCATTCGCAACCAGGGTAACGATCCTGGCCAGATCGGGGTTTCGGGCAATACGGTCAGCTACGGCGGGGTGGCGATCGGCACGCTGGGCTCGAACGGCGCCAATGGCGCGGACCTGATGGTGAGCCTCAATGTCAATGCGACGCCGCAGGCGGTCGAGGCCTTGATCGAAAATCTCAGCTACGCCAACAGCTCCACCGATCCGGCCGCAACCCGGCTGGTGAGCATCCGCGTCAACGATGGCGCTGGCGGTGCCAGCATGCCGCGCACGGTGCAGATCAACGTGACGCCCGAGACTGATGGCGTGAGCAAGCTGTTCGGTGAACAGCAGGTCAACACCTACGAGGCTGGCTACCAGACGATGCCGGCGGTGAGTGCGCTACAGGGCGCGAACGCGGGCAGCTACGTGGTGGTATGGCGCTCGGACGATGGCCAGGACGGCAGCGGCTACGGTGTCTTCGGCCAGCGCTACGACGCCAGGGGCGCTGCCGTGGGCGCCGAGTTCCAGGTCAGCAGTGAGGGACTCGGCAACCAGTACGAGCCCGAAGTGGGCGCGCTCGCCAACGGCGGCTTCGTGGTGGTGTGGCGCTCGGATAGTCAGGACGGCTCGGGCAGCGGTATCTATGCCCAGCGTTATGGTGCCGACGGGGCGCTCGCGGGCGACGAGTTCCGCGTCAACGCGACGACTACCGGCAACCAGTACGAACCGGCGGTGATCGGCCTGAGCGATGGTAGCTTCGTCGTTGCTTATCGCAGCGATTACTCCGCCTCGAGTTCGAGCTACGTCTACGACGTGCTCGCGCAGCGCTATGGCGCCGATGGCATGGTGCTTGGTGGTGAGTTCACCCTCAACACCACCGTCTCGGGCACCCAGTTCAACCCGCGCCTGGCGGCGCTGCCAGGGGGCAAGTTCGTCGTCGTATATGGCGACGCCAGCGCCAACGACGGCAGCGGCTACGGCGTGTTCAGCAAGGTCTTCAACGCCGATGGTACGGTCGCGGTGGCCGAGCAGGGAGTGCCGAGCACGGTCGCCGGCAACCAGTACGGCCACGACGTGGCGGTACTCGCCGACGGCAGTTACGTGGTGGTGTGGTGGTCGGCCGACGACCAGATCCACGGCCAGCGTTTCGACGGCAGCGGTGCGAAGGTGGGCGGGCAGTTCCAGGTCAGCACGGTCGATAGCGTGCCTTATCAGGACTACGCCCGCGTCACCGCGCTGGGCGACGGCGGCTTTGTGGTGGCTTGGGACAGCTACAACGGCGTCGGTGGCAGCACCTACGATGTGTTCGTGCAGCAGTTCGACGCTGCCGGCAACAAGATCGATGGTGCCACGGTGGTCAACAGCACCATCGCCAGCACCCAATACCTGCCCGACCTCGCCGACCTCGCCGGCCTCACCGGCAGCAACTTCGTTGTTGCCTGGGCGGGCTACAACCAGGAAGCAAACACGGCGAACAGCTACGGCGTGTTCTCCCAGATCATGGGCACACCGGGTTCGATCGTGCGCTCGGCTGCGCCCGAGCTGGTCGATGTGGTCGGCAGCGTCACTTTCATGGAGAACACGGTCAACGCCAGCCCGCAGCTCATCGATGGCGCGGTGCGCCTGTCGGACGCTGATTCGGCAAATTTCGCCGGCGGCCAACTGGTGGTGAGCGTGCTGTCAGGTTACGGCAACATCCAGCAAGCGCAGCTGGTACAACAAGCCGAAACGCAGGATGCGTTCGGTATTCGCAACCAGGGTGGCGGTGCCGGCCAGGTCGGCGTCTCTGGCAGCGCGGTCAGCTATGGTGGCGTGACGATCGGCACCATCACCACCGACGGCATGGCGGGACGTGACCTCGTCGTCACCTTCAACCCCAGTGCCACTGCGCCGGCCGTCGAGGCGGTGATCGAGAATCTGACCTATCGCAACACGGTATCGAACCCGGTCGAGACGCGCACGGTGTCCATCCAGGTCAGCGATGGCGCGGGCGGGGCGAGCGTGCCGCGTGTGCTGACCATCAAGGTGACGCCCGAATATGACGGCGCGCAGCCGCTGTTTGCTGAGGAGGTGGTCAACACCTACACGCCGGGCGAGCAAAGCGCTTCGGCGATGGCGCGTCTGGCCGACGGCGGTTACGTCACGGTGTGGACTTCGCAGGCGCAGGATGGCTGGGGCTACGGTATCTACGGTCAGCGCTATGACGCGCAGGGCGTGGCGGTCGGCAACCAGTTCCAGGCCAACAACTACACGCCTTACGACCAGGTCGAGCCGGTGGTGACCAGCCTCGCCGGTGGCGGCTTCGTCGTCCTGTGGACCGACCGCGGCGGTGCCGATGGCAACGGTTACGGGGTGTTCGGCCAGCGCTATGATGCCGACGGATTGCAGGTCGGCGAGGCCATTCTGGTCAATACCAGCGCGACCGGCAACCAGCACCAGCCGGCGGCGGCAAGCCTGCCGGGCGGCGGTTTCGTGGTGGCGTGGTATTCCGACGGCCAGCAGGACGGGCGCTATTACGACGTCTACGTCCAGCGCTTCGATGACAACGGCCAGGCGCTGGGTTCCGAGACCCGCGCCAACGCCAGCACCGGCTTCGAGAACAACGGCCAATACGAGCCCGCAATCACTGCGCTCGCCGACGGCAGCTTCGTGGTGACCTGGCGCTCCGACAATCAGGACAGCTCGTCAACCGGGGTGTATGGCCAGCGTTTCGCTGCCGACGGCAGCGTGCTGGGCAGCGAGTTCCGCATCAATACCTACACCGACTCCACGCAGTACGAGCCGAGCATTGCCGCGCTCGCCGACGGCGGTTTCGTGGTGGCGTGGACCTCGTATTACCAGGACGGCGGCAGCACCACCGGCGTGTTCGCACAGCGTTATGGCGCCGATGGCACAGCGGTGGGTGCCGAGTTCCGCGTCAACACCACCACCGTCGATAGCGAGCAGCAGCCCTCGGTTGCCGGGCTCGCCAATGGCGGCTTCGTGGTGGCGTGGATGGCCAGCGGCGAGATCTTCGTGCAGCAGTACGATGCCGCCGGCCTGCCGGTGGACGGACAGACCCGGGTGGACGTCAAGGACGCCTACTGGGCGAGCGAACCGGCGGTGCTGGCGCTGTCGAACGGCAACTTCGTGGTGAGCTGGACGGACTACCGGGATGATGCGGACGTCAACAGCTACGGCGTCTTCCAGCGCGTGTTCGGCAATCCGGCCGACTTCAGCCGCCAGGGCAATCCGGAACTGGTCGATGTGGCGTCCTCAGTCAGCTTCGGTGAGAACGCGGTCAACCTCGCGCCGCAGCTCATTGACCCCGACGTCGGGCTGATCGATCCCGATTCGGCCAACTTCGACGGTGGCCGGCTGGAGGTGGACTACATCAGCGGCTACGGCGGTCAGGACCAGCTCGGCATGGAGGGGCTGGAGAATCAGGACCAGCTCGGTATCCGCTCCGAGGGTGATGCCCCGACCCAGGTGCGCGTGTCCGGCCTCAACGTGTATTACTCCGGCACCTTGATCGGCGCCCTCGTGGCCGACGGCAGCAACCACGGCAAGCTGGTGCTCGAGTTCAACGCCAATGCCACGGTGCCGGCGGTCGAGTCGGTGATCGAGAACCTCACCTACCAGAACACCTCGAGCAACCCCTTTGCCAGCCGCACGATCTCGATCCGCGTCACCGACGGCGATGGCGGGGCGAGCGATGCACGCTTCGTCACGCTCAACGTGACGCCTGAGGTCGACGGCGCGGTGCCGCGCGGGCTCGAGCGCCAGGTCAACACCACCGTGGGTGGCCAGCAGACCAACCCCGCGATCACCCACCTGGCCGATGGCGGCTATGTCGTCGTGTGGACCGACGAGGGCGGGGCGGACGGCAGCAGCTACGGGGTCTACGGGCAGCGCTACGACGCAGACGACAATGCACTCGGCAGTGAATTCCGTGTCAATACGACCACGGCAAATGCGCAATACGAGCCCGGCGTAGTCGGTCTGGCGGGCGGTGGCTTCGCCGTGGTGTGGCGCTCGGACGGCCAGGATGGTAGCGGCTCTGGCGTCTATGCGCAGGTCTTCAACGGCACGGGTAGCGCGGTGGGGGGGCAGACGCAGGTCAACACCATGACCAGCAGCAACCAGTACCAGCCCGATGCCACCGCGACCGCCGACGGCGGCTTCGTCGTTGCCTGGTATCACGACAGCTATAGCGCCTCGAACACCGAGTATGCCGACATCTTCTTCCAGCGCCTCGACGCGACAGGCGGCAAACTGGGTGCCGAGACGCGTGCCAACCCGCCGCTGGGTTCGACCTTCGAGTACCAATCGGAGCCCGCGATCGCCTGGCTGGCCGACGGCGGCTTCGTGGTGACGTGGACCGACTCCAGCGCAACCGATGGTGAGGGCAACGGCGTGTTCGGTCAGCGTTTCGACGCTACGGGCAATGCGCTCGGGACGGCCTTCCGCGCCAATACCTACACCGGCAGCAACCAGTACGAGCCGGACGTCGCCGCGCTCGAGGACGGCGGCTACATCGTGGTGTGGCGCTCCGACGGGCAGGATCTGAGCGGCGCGGGTGTGTATGGCCAGCGTTACGCCGCCGATGGCAGCACGGTGGGCACGGAGTTCCGCGTCAACACCAGCACCAGCGGCTCGCAGTTCGAACCGGCGGTCACCGGGCTGGCCAACGGCGGCTGGGTGGTGAGCTGGACCGACCAGTACGGTGCCGCGGCCAACACCTACGACGTCTTCCTGCAGCAGTACGATGCGGCCGGGCGCCAGGTCGATGGTGAGACGCTGGTCAATAGCTACACGCCCTATGTGCAGCAGCAGCCGGCAATCACCGCGATGGCCGACGGCGGCTTCGTCGTGGCCTGGTCGTCCTATGTGTATTCGAGTGACCAGAACGGTGACGGTCTGCCCGACGGCGGCAATGACACCTTCGAGATCCACCTGCAGCGTTACAGCAACACCGCGCCGCAGATCTCGCCGTTCACGGTCAATGGCCTGGAAGAGGCGGTGATCGTGCTCGAGGCCCAGCTCTTCATCGACAGTTTCTCCGATGCCGAAGGCCAGAACCTGGCGGCGATCCGCGTCACCACGCTGCCGGCCGAGGGCGTGCTGAAGCTCGATGGCGTTGCGGTGACCCCCGGTCAGGAGATCAGCCTTGCCGACCTGCAGGCCGGCAAGCTGAGCTATCAGGGCGAGCTTAATTACTTCGGTCTCGACCAGTTCGCATGGACGGGCAGCGATGGGGTGGCCTATGCGCCCACTCCGGTGTTCTCGATCATCAACCTCGCCAACGTCAATGACGCACCCGCGCTGCAGGCCGGCGCTGACGATACCGCGGCCGAAGGCACCTGGTTCAGCCACGCGCTCACGCTCGGCGATCCGGACCCCGACACTCACCTGATCACGGTGGATTGGGGTGATGGCTCGGCGCCGTCGCAGTATTCGACCAGTGCGGCGGTGTACAACATCTCGCATTACTTCCCGGATAACGGCACTTACACGGTGACCGTGACCGCCAACGACCAGGCGGGACAGGCCAACAGCGTCGAGACCGACAGCTTTGAGGTGGTGGTGTCCAATGTGGCGCCCGACCTGAACCTGTTCGGCAATGCCACGGTGGAGCAGAGCCAGCCTTACACGCTGACCCTGGGCAGTGTCTATGACCCGGGCGCCGACACCGTCACCGAATACCGCATCGACTGGGGTGATGGCTCGGCAGTGCAGGTGGTCGCCGCCGGCGACCTGCCGCAGAATCGGCAACTGAACCATAGCTACGCCACTGCCGGCGAGCGCACGATCTCGGTGACTCTGGTGGATGAGGACGGCACCCACGCCGGTGTTGATACACAGCTCGTCCAGGTCAGCGCACCAGCCGAGGTGCTGACGGTCAATGCCGGCAGCGATCTCACGGTGAACGAAGGCCAGTACTTTGTGCCCGCGATCAGCTTTGCCGATCCCAGCGACACCGATCCCGTGGGTCGCCTGTACACCATCGACTGGGGCGACGGCAGCACCAGCAGCGGCCGGACCTTCAACCCGTCTTCGCTCGGCATCGGCCACACCTACGCCGACGGCGATGCGAGCTACACGGTCACGGTCACGGTCGATGATGACGGCGCGCAATCGGGCAGCGACAGCTTCGAGGTCACGGTGAACAACGTGGCGCCGACGCTGAATCTCTCCGGCGGGGGCAGTGTGGCCGAGGGCGCGTTGTACACCCTGGCCATCAGCTCCAGCGACCCCGGCGCCGACACGATCGCGAGCTACTCGATCGACTGGGGTGACGGCAGCGCAGCCACCGCACTCACCGCGGCTGAACTCGTCACGCTCGGCGGCAGCGTCACCCACGCCTATGCCGACGGTGCGGCCGGCGGCACCGCGCGCACGATCACGGTGAATGCCACCGACGAGGACGGCACCTGGACGCAGACCCGGGCGCTCACCGTGAATAACGTGGCGCCGACGATCGCGCTCTCCGGCAACCTGACGGTGGATGAGGGCTCGAGCTTCACGCTGACCCTGGGCGCGGTCACCGACCCTGGTCAGGACACGCCGACCAGCTACACCATCAATTGGGGCGACGGCGCGGTTGAGGTGGTGAACAGCCTTGGCGACTACACGCATGCGTATGCCGACGGCAGCATCAACCGCACGATCTCGGTGTTGGTGACTGACGAAGACGGCCAGCACAGCAATGCCGGCACATGGACGGTGACGGTGAACAACGTCGCTCCGGCGGTGCTGCTGACGGGCGCGGCGGTGAGTGCCGAGGGGGCGTCTTACGCGCTCAACCTCGTTGGCAGTGATCCGGCGGGCACGGCTGATACCCTGTCCTACAGCATCGACTGGGGTGACGGCAGCGCGGCGCAGCTCCTCACCGCGGCCGAACTGTCCACGCTCGGCGGCAATGTCGCGCATATCTACACCGATGACGAGGATGGCCCGGTCAACTCGACGGGGCACACGATCACGGTGACGGTGAGCGACGAGGACGGTGGCAGTTCGAGCTCGACCAAGACGGTCACGGTCAACAACGTGGCGCCGACCATCGACGCCAGCGGCGCCACCTCCACCACGGCGGGTCTGGTCTATACCCTGAGCTTGTCGAACTACTTCGACCCGGGTGCCGACACGCTGCTGGCCAACGGCATCGAGGTGGATTGGGGTGACGGTTCAAGCTCCACCGTCAGTGTTCCGGGCGATCTGACGCACACTTATGCTGCAGCAGGCACACCGACCATCCGTGTCAGCCTCAGCGACGAGGACGGCAGCTTTGCTGATGTGGCGAGCATTGCGGTGACGGTGCTTGAACCAGCTGATACCGTCGTGATCGCCAGCCAGGTGCCTGGTGCGATTACTGAAGGTGGAATCTTCACCCGCAACATCGCCTTCACTGACGGTGAGGACAGTGGTGGTGATGGCTGGGCCTACGACGTGGTGTGGAGCGATGGCGTGACTCAGAGCGGTACCACCACCACCCAGGGCTTCGTGCTCAGCCGCAGTGCGGCCGATGGGCCGGCCACACTCAACGCCTCCATCACCGTGTCCGATACCAGCGGTACGGACAGCGACACCGGGAACCTGGTGCTGCAGGTCAACAACGTGGCGCCGACCGCGGCAGTCACCGGTGCGGCGACGGTCGCCGAGGCGACGCCCTACACGCTGGCGGTAGGAGCGGTCGTCGATCCGGGGGTGGACACGGTCTCCGCCTATGCGATCGACTGGGGTGACGGCAGTGTCGACAGCTTCACGCCGAGCGAATGGGCAACGGCTGCGGGCAGTTTCGATCATGTCTATGCCGATGGCGGCGCGGGCGGCACGGCGCGCACGATCACGGTGAGCGCCACCGACGAGGACGGCACCCATGTGCTTGGCACCCAGGCGCTGACGGTGCTCAACCTTGCTCCGGCGGTGCTTGCGAGCGGCGCCGATGCGATCGACGAGGGCGGGGCTTACGCGCTGAGTCTGGTTGGCAGCGACCCGGCGGGCACGGCCGATACCCTGTCCTACAGCATTGACTGGGGTGATGGCAGTGCGGCGCAGCACCTCACCGCCGCTGAACTGGCGGTGCTCGGCGGTGAGGTGCTGCACACCTTCGCCGACGATGAGGATGGTCCGATCAATGCCACCGATCGTACGATCACGGTGACGGTGAGCGACGAGGATGGCGACAGTTCGAGCTCGACCAAGACGGTCACGGTCAACAACGTGGCGCCGACCATCGCGCTTGCGGGTGCGGCGACAGTGGTCGAGGACAGCGCTTACACGCTGACGCTGGGCGCGGTGGTGGACCCGGGTACGGATACGGTTTCCAGTTATCTCGTCGATTGGGGCGACGGCAGCAACTCCATTGTCTCGGCAGCGGGCGACTTGAACCATGTCTATGCGGACCCGGGCAGTTACTCGATTGGCGTCGGGCTCGTCGACGAAGATGGGACTCATGCCAGTGTGGCCAGTCGCGATGTGCTGGTCACGGCCGCCGGAGGCGGAAATACGCCACCGGTGGTGCAGGACGAGAGCTACACGGTGCGCGCTGGCCAGACCCTGGCGGTGGGAGTGGCGGCGGGCCTGCTCGCCAATGACTCGGACGCCGACGGCGACGCGCTGCAGGTGCTGA
>NZ_ATJV01000080.1 GCF_000443165.1 Thauera terpenica 58Eu
GGTTGGGTGAAGGGTTCGGATGCGTAATTATACAATTACATCAATGCGTTAGGATGGAATCCGGGCTGAGCGAACACGGATTCAGGGAATAGTCCTTCCTGGCCATTCTTTCCCCTACTTATTGACGCCGTGCCACACGCACCGCCAATAAAATGGATTGAAAAACAGATAGATGCACGTTTATACGTGTGTTTATGAACATTTTTATTGACGCCGATATGGCGCATTCAGCGTGTTTAGCGTCAATAACCCGGCGCCAGCCAAGCTATAGCGGGTGCCCTTCAATACCCCGGTTTTTTCGACGATTCGCTCATCAACGAGCTGCTTGAGCATGGTGCGCAGGCTTCGTTGTGGAATCTCGCTACCGATCCGTGCGTGGATTTCCCTAAATGCTGAGCCAGGGTATCGGCTCAAATCTTCCTCCACTAAGGCGCGCAAACGATGCCCCTCAATACGTTTAAGCGTGGTCACCGCCGGAAAGGCCAGGGAGCGCAGCAGTTCGGGTTTCACAAAGTACCGTGTTGCCTGGGTACGGCCACTCTGTCCGACCAACCCCCATTCGCACAGCCGGTCCAGCCATGGGCGCAGGGCATCGGTCTGGCTCAGCTCCAGCAAGCCGGCCAATTCACGCGCCGTCAGCGCCTCGTGCTGGGCCAGCAAGCCCAGAGCAATGCGCTCGCGTTGCGTCACAGGATAAGTTTCACCCGCCTGGGCAATGAACCTCAATACCTGTCGATCAGGCGCAGTGCGCTGTAGCGTCACTCGCACCCAGTCAGCCCCCTCTTCCACCTTCGGGGCCGGCCGTCCCTGCGACAACAGCACGTCGTAAATCGCATCGAAGCCGCTGCCCTCCCGCTCCATCAACTTCAGGTCGTGGCACAGCCGCGCCAGGTGTTCGTTACGCCGCACCGAGGCATGCAACACATTGTCCGGCGTCACCCCCAGTGGCAGCGGGCCGGGGTTTACGATCTCCAACCGGTCGGGATGCAGGTTCAGGTAGATGTCACCGCGCTGGGTATAGGGCCGGTGCACCAGCGCGTTGATCAGCAACTCACGAATCACCCGCTCATCGAATGCCGGCACCTGGGTGCGGAACAAGCCATCCGCCACTTCATAGAATTCGCGGAAGTCCGGCACATCACGCCACACCGCATCGACCAGCTCCATCGGGGACAGGGTGTAGTCGTCCCAGGTCAGCTTATTGACCTTGTTTTCCTGGGCGTCGCGCTTGATGAACTGGATGACCGGCGCCACCCCCAGCCGCGCCCGGTCAGCGGCCAGGCCCAGGCACAGCACGCCCAGGTGGGTCAGCCATTCGCCCCGCGCCAACTGGTAGTGTTCCAGCAGTTCATCCGCCGACTTCTCCTTAACCGAAGCCTTGACCCGGTCAGAAGCCCGGATGCCTGCCAGAAAACCGGCCAGTTTGGCCGCATCAACCTGGCTGCGCGGGACTTCCAATGTGGCCAGGGTCTCCCACGGCAAGGCCGAACGCTCGCTGGCCAGGCGCATGACCTCGTCGCCCAGTACGGGACGACTGGCATCGGCAATGCGCAGGAAGAAGCGGCCATCCGCAGTCGAGGCCACATTGGGCGAGCGCGCAATGCCCACTTCCAGATACTCGCCACCGTTATCCGCCGTCACGACCACCGGCCACAGCACCACATTGACGGTCAGTTCCCCAATGCGGCGGCGCAGGGTATCGGGCAACTCGACCGGAATGCGTTGTGCGGGCGGAGGCATCCCCTCGCCATCCTCGATGCCGATCAGCAGACGCCCGCCCAGCGCGTTGGCGAAAGCCACGCAGTCCTTGGCCAGCTCGGGCCAGTCCGCCGTCTTGCCGCTGACAGCACGCAGCGATTTACGGTCGAGTTGCTGGCCTTCGAGACTCATGCCGCCACCACCTCGGGCAGAGGGATGCCGGAGACATCGAGCTGGCCGGACATCAGCTTGGGGAGCAGTAGGTCGCGGGCTTTGGTCAATTCTTGATTCTGTTTCTTGATCAATCGAACCTGCTGAATCAAGGGGTACGTTTTATCCTCATAAAGTTTCAAGAGAGCATCGGTTGGCCATAGCACTGGCAGTGCCCGGAAAGTCTTTTTCGAGAGCTCTTTGAAGGTCGCCCCCGTTGCCAATCCGATCATTTCTTCGACTCGGCCCAGCAAATTGAACAGCAGGAACATCCGAGCACTATCTTGCTTGGGCAATACAGAAATAAACCCTTGGTTCGTGCAGGCTGGCTTGTCCATCAGCGCGAAGAAACCTATCGATGCGCGACTGGTCATCAGGATCGTTTCAGGTGGCACCAGTTTGGCCGACGAGTTGGCAAGACCGGCCTCGGTGATTTTCTTTTCCGAGTCGAGTAACACGAGGCAATCATTGCGGGTCACGTCGGTAGGCGTCACCCACGTCACATCACCACCCCAATACTCAGGTCGCGCAGTGGAGGGGGTTCCGCCACCCACTGCATCACAGACATCACCCAAAGTCAGCGACAGCCACCCCTCCGGCACCCCATCCTTCACCGGCACCGACTCATGACCGGGAAAGCGCAGGTGTACGAACCACTCGTGATACAGGCTGCGGGCCGCGTCTTCGAGCAAAGCGATGCGGCGCTGGTTGGTGGCGATCAGGTCGTCGTAGGCACCGAGAACGGTCGCAATTGCATCCTGAATACTCTTGGGGGGAATCGCAATTTCCAGCTTGTGGATGTGATTCCGATTCAAAGTCGGGTTGGCATTACCTACATCCAAATGCTGGAAGTCGAACAGATGAAGATAGTAGTAGACGAACCGTGCGTTGTTACCATGGATTTCTTTGCTCCAAAGGGTCGTATCGTGCGGCCAGTAGGCACGCTCAGTGAAATGAATAGACCCAAGAGTTCCTTTGCGGCCAATGACAATTCCGGGGCCTTGAGCCTTGGCCTCATTATGAAAACTTGTGACTCCGGATGAAGAAATTACAGGAATATCACCAGGTTTTTGCTGCGCTTTCGTAATATCGAATCCGCGCTGGAAGTAGACAAGCTGTTGAAGTTCAGCGCGAGACCAGCCAGCGGGAACGCATACAACCTTCATCCCAACAACTCCTCAAAGTTGCTGGCAATCCGCCCCGCCAGTTCCACCGCCTTGTCATTCAGCTCGGCCAGCTCGTCGTGAATCTCGCGCAGCTTCTCGGCAAAGTCGTCCTCGTCTTCGGCCGCTTCCGCCGCCACGCCCACATAGCGCCCCGGTGTCAGTGACCAGTCGTTGGCGGCGATTTCTTCCAGCGTCACCGCTTTGCACAGGCCCGGCACCTCCTCGAAGCAGCCGTGCGGGAAGCGGCTGTGCAGCCAATGCACCTGGTGGATGAAGTAGGCGGCCTGCTTCAGGGCCTCCAGCACCGCATCGCGCACCGTGGGGCTTTCATTCTTCTTGGCGTCGGCAGCCAGCAAGGCACGCTTGGCCTCGCGGGCGGCTTTGCCGTCGAAGGCCTTGCTCTGCCGGGCGCGTAGCTGCTTTTCTGCGCTGTCCAGCAGCTTGAGCCACTGCTTGTGGCGTACTTCCAGCGCCTTGCCCACAGACTTGAGCTTCGGCGCCAGGGCATCGAGCGTGGCTTGCAGTGCGACCTGTCCGGCGTGGCTGGCAAGGTCGGCCTGGGCAAAAGCAGCACGAACTTGAGTGCAGGCGGTAAGCAGTGCGGCGATGGCATCCGCCGCGTGCGTGTCGGCCTGGGCAGCGGCCAGGTCGGCCTTGAAGGCAACAAGTTGAGCCTGGGCAAGGTGTGCATCCTCGGGCTGGTCAGCGTTCAATTCAGCTAGGCTCGCGCCCTGGGCAAAGGTACGTAACAGGGTCTCCAGCCGCCCAACGGCGACGGTGTCGGCAGCAATACGCTCCGGAATAGCCGCCAGCCATTCATCGACCTGCCGCAGGTAGCGGGCCACCAGCGCCACGAACTTCTCGGCCTCACCCCGGTACAGCCAGACGATGGCGTTAAGGTTGGCGTGCTGCTCGTCGGTGAAGATGTGCGAACGCGCCGAGACGACGTGGTAGACGTTGCGCGCGTCAATCATCAGCACCTGGTCTTGCAGGTCTGCGGGCTTGCCCTTGTCAAAGAACCACAGCGTGCAGGGCAGGCTGCGGGTGTAGAAGAACTTGTTGCCGATGGCCATCATCACATCGACATGGCCGGTCTTGACCAGCTTCTCGCGGATGTCGCGGTCCTTGTTACCGGCATCCGAGGCGCTGGAGGCCATGACGAAACCGGCGCGGCCCGCATCGTTCAAGTAGGCGTAGAAATACTGAATCCACAGGCTGTTGGCGTTGCTGATGGCGCCGGTCTTGGCGTTGGTGCCGGGCAAGCCAAAGGGCAGGCGCCCGCCTTGCTCAAGGGGGCTAACCTGGCCCTCTACCTTCTTGGTGTCCACACCGTCCACATTGAACGGCGGGTTGGCCATGACGAAATCACACTGGCCAATGAGGTGCTCCACCGGGTCGTAGAAGGTGTTGCCCTGGCGGATGTTGGAAGCATCCAGCCCGTGAACCACCAGGTTCATCCGTGCGAGCTTGGTGTTGGTGTCGCTCTTTTCCTGGCCGTGGAAAGTGACGGTCTCGTTGGCCTGCTGGTGGCGCACGTCTTCGATGAAGTGGCCGGTCTGCACAAACATACCCGCCGAACCGCAGGCCGGGTCCAGCACCAGGCCATGGTCTGGCTCGATGATGTTGACGATCATGCGCACCAGCGAGGGCGGGGTGAAGAACTCGCCGCCTTCCTGCGCGCCGCTCATGGCGAACTTGTTGAGGAAGTATTCGTAGATGCGACCGAACACATCACCGGTGGCGGCCTTGATGGCGGGGCGGTCGAAAATCTTCACCAGTTCCGCCAGTAGTTTTGGCTCGAACGCGGTGTAGCTGCGCGGCAGTGCGCCGGCTAAAACAGGGTAGTCCGCTTCGATCAGGTCCATGGCGCTGTCAATCACCTCGCCGATATTGGCCCCTTGCGGCAGCGCGGCGATGCGATCGAAGCGTGCAGCCTCGGGCAGGTAGATGGCAGCCTTGCCTTGGAAGCCCAGCTTGATCAGCGTCTCACGCTGGGCAGCAGGCACCTGCGGGGGAATATCCGCCTCGATCTCTGGCAGGTAGGCCTTGAAGCGGTTGTCAGCGTGGCGCAGGAAGATCAGGCCGAGCACCGGCATCGCGTATTCGGCGGCGGTGAGCTTCGAGTTAGCGCGTAGCTGGTCGGCAGCCTCCCAGAGTTCGTTTTCGAGTTGCTGGACGTTCATTCAATCGTTCTCGTTGTTCTGTTCGGCGACGCCCTATGTTACCCACACCCGCGTCAGCCAGTTGTCATCTCCCAAAATTTGAGGTTCCACAGCAGCTCAAAGCGGCATGCGGGCAGTCCTTTGCACAAGCAGCAAGGACATGACCAGCGAGTGCTCTCACTGGAAACCGAGGCAGTCACCCATCAATAACTGTGGTAACTGCCCAGGCCAAACCCGGTTCCCTGACAGTTTTTATTTTCCGTTTACACTTTTTATTTATACGATCAAAAGCGCTCCCGCCCTCATCGCCTCACTCCACTGTCACGCTCTTCGCCAGATTCCTCGGCTTATCCACGTCCGTGCCTTTCACCAGCGCGGCGTGGTACGACAGCAGTTGCAGCGGGATCACGTGCAGCACCGGTGACAGCATGCCGTAGTGCTCGGGCATGTGCAGGATGTGCACGCCTTCGGATTCAGGGATTTCGCTGCCAGCGTCGGCGAACACGTACAGCTCGCCGCCGCGGGCGCGCACTTCCTGCAGGTTGGACTTGAGCTTTTCCAGCAGTTCGTCGGCCGGAGCGATGGCGATCACCGGCATGTTCTTGTCGACCAGGGCCAGCGGGCCGTGCTTGAGCTCGCCAGCGGCGTAGGCTTCGGCATGGATGTAGGAGACCTCCTTGAGCTTGAGCGCGCCTTCCATGGCGATCGGCCAGTGACGGCCGCGACCCAGGAACAGGGCGTGTTCCTTGCTGGCAAAACGCTGTGCCCAGCGCTCGATCTCGGGCTCGAGCTCGAGCACCTTCTGCACCGCGACCGGCAGGTGGCGCAGGGCGGTGAGATGACGCTCTTCGTCGGCGTCGTTGAGGCGGCCATTGAGCTTGGCGAGCGCCAGGGTCAGCAGCGCAAAGGCGGCGAGCTGGGTGGTGAAGGCCTTGGTGGAGGCGACGCCGATTTCGGGGCCGGCGCGGGTGATGAAGCGCAGTGCGGTCTCGCGCACGATGGCCGATTCGGGCACGTTGCAGATGGCCAGCGTGCGATCCATGCCCAGCGCCTTGGCGTGCTTGAGCGCGGCCAGGGTGTCGGCGGTTTCGCCCGACTGCGAGATGACGACGACCAGGGAGTCGGCGTCGGGAACCGAATCGCGATAGCGGTATTCGCTGGCGATCTCGACCGTGACCGGGATTTTTGCGATCGACTCGATCCAGTAGCGCGCGACCAGGCCGGCGTGATAGCTGGTGCCGCAGGCCAGGATGAGCACACGGCGCACGCCGTCGAAGACTTCGGGGGCACGTGCGCCGAAGTGCAGCGGGCTGATGCCGGCACCGCCGGAGATCAGCTCCAGGGTGTTGGCCAGCGCTTGCGGCTGCTCGAAGATTTCCTTCTGCATGTAATGCTTGAACAGGCCCAGTTCGACGGCATCGGCCGACAGGCTGGAGAGGTGCATCTCGCGTTCGACCGGGGTGCCGTCGGCCAGCATGATGCGATAGCTGTCGCGGCGCAGTTCGGCGAGGTCGCCGTCTTCCAGATACACCACCTTGCGCGTGACCTGCAGCAGCGCAGCCATGTCCGATGCGGCGTACATGCCCTCGTCGCCCACGCCCAGCAGCAGCGGCGAGCCGCGGCGCGCGACGATGGCGCGGAAGGGGTCGGCCTCGGCCAGCACGCCGATGGCGTAGGCGCCGATGAGCTCATTGGTGGCCAGGCGCACGGCCTCGAACAGGTCGGGGGCGACCTGCAGCTTGCTGTGCACGAGGTGGGCGATGGCTTCGGTGTCGGTCTCGGAAGTGAACACGTAACCGCGTGCCTGCAGGCTGGCCTTGATGGCCTCGAAGTTCTCGATGATGCCGTTGTGCACCACCGCCAGGCCGCCGGAGATGTGCGGATGGGCATTGCGCTCGGAGGGCACGCCGTGGGTGGCCCAGCGCGTGTGGGCGATGCCGATGCTGGCGGAGAGCTGGCTGGCGTCGGCCAACGCGGTGAGGTCGGCAACGCGACCGGGGGAGCGCAGTCGGGTCAGCTCGCCCGACAGCACGGCAAGGCCGGCGGAGTCATAGCCACGGTATTCCAGCTTGCGCAGCCCCTCGAGCAGCACGGGGACGACGTTGTTTGTTGCAATGGCGGTAACGATGCCACACATAGGAGGACTTCCTTCAAGACGGGATTCGGGGGTGATGCGGAGGAATTCGGCGAACTGCGCAAGCGCGCACGTTCCCAGGCGCGCTCAGCGCGGCAGCTTCACCGGGCGCTTCCAATGGGTGACGCTGATCTGCTTGACGCGGGTCACGGTGAGCTGATCGGGCGGTGCATCGCGCGTCAGCGTGGTGCCGGCGCCAAGCGTGGCGCCGCGGCCGACGCGCACCGGGGCGACGAGCTGAGTGTCGGAGCCGATGAAGACATCATCTTCGATGATGGTGCGGTGTTTATTGACGCTGTCGTAATTGCAGGTGATGGTACCAGCGCCGATGTTGACCTTGCGGCCGATGTCGGCATCGCCCACATAGGCCAGGTGGTTGGCCTTGGAATGGTCGGCGATGATGCTGTTCTTGACCTCGACGAAGTTGCCCAGATGCACGTCCTTGCCCAGCACGGTACCCGGCCGGGTGCGGGCATAGGGGCCGACAACGCAGACTTCGCCCATGCTGGTGCTGTCGACATGGCTGAAGGGCTCGATACGGGTGCCCGCGCCTATGCGTGCATTGCGGATCACGCAGTTGGCGGCGATGCGCACCGAGTCGCCGAGTTCCACCGTGCCTTCGAACACGCAATTGACGTCGATCTCGACGTCGCGCCCGACCGTGAGGCTGCCACGCACGTCGATGCGCGCCGGGTCGATCAGGGTGACGCCCTCTTCCATCAGACGGCGGGCGATGTTGCCCTGGTGCAGACGCTCCAGTTCGGCAAGCTGCGCCTTGTTGTTGACGCCCAGCGTCTCGGCAAAGCTGTCCGGCTGCACGCTGGCCACTTCGATGCCGTCCGCCACGGCCAGGCCGATGATGTCGGTGAGGTAATACTCGCCCTGGGCGTTGTCGTTGCCGATGCGCCCGAGCCAGTCGCGCAGCTGCGTCACCGGGGCGACGAGAATGCCGGTATTGACTTCGCACACCTTGCGCTCTTCGGCGCTGGCGTCCTTTTCCTCGACGATGCGGCTCACCTTGCCGGCAGCATCGCGCAGGATGCGACCGTAACCGGTGGGGTCGTTCATGCTCACCGTGAGCAGCGCCAGCCGCGCTCCGCCCGCCGCATCGACCAGACGGCGCAGCGTGGGTACACCGATGAGCGGCACATCGCCGTAAAGCACCAGCGCCATCTCGCCATCGCTCAAGTGCGGCAGCGATTGCTGCACTGCATGACCGGTGCCCAGCTGCGGCTCCTGCCGGGCC
Organism: Thauera terpenica 58Eu; assembly: GCF_000443165.1. Lineage (GTDB taxonomy): Bacteria > Pseudomonadota > Gammaproteobacteria > Burkholderiales > Rhodocyclaceae > Thauera > Thauera terpenica. The sequence continues at coordinate 8,617 of NZ_ATJV01000080.1, forward strand.
CAGGCCAGGTCGGCCGCATCCAGCCGCTCCCGTACCACCTCGCCGCCGTGGCCATAGACCACGCAGATGCGACGGGCATCAAGCGCGCGCGCCGCGTCGAGCACGTGTGCCAGCATCGGCTTGCCGGCGATGGGTTGCAGGACCTTGGGCAGGACCGAGCGCATGCGCTTGCCTTGACCGGCAGCGAGGACGACTACTTGCATGGCAGTTTCCAACGAATTAGCGAAGTGGCGCGAAGTCTACCATCGCGCTTCGCCCCAGAATGTGAGCGAATGCATGGTGCATGCGTGAAAACCACAATGCCGTGGAAGCAATTTCCACTTAGATTGACGCATTGCACAATTGACGCACTTTTCTGCTTATATTAGCTATAACCAGCGCCTAAAATCCTATGCTGCAACGCACATAAAAGGGATCCCCCATGGAACAAGCCACACCGCAGTTCATCCAGAACCGCACCTTTGACGAGATTCAGGTGGGCGACTTCGCCGAACTTGTGCGCACCTTGCGCCCGCAAGACATCCACCTCTTCGCCGCCATGTCCGGCGACGTCAACCCGACCCACGTCGACCTCGAATACGCGCGCTCCAGCCAGTTTCGCGAAGTCGTCGGTCACAGCATGTGGGGCAGCACGCTGATCTCCACCGTGCTCGGCACCGAGTTCCCCGGCCCCGGCACGGTTTATGTGTCGCAAGGGCTCAATTTCTGGCGCCCGATCACGATCGGCGACACGCTGACGATCACCGTCACCTGCAAGGAAAAGTTCGACCACAACCACCACATCATCTTTGAGTGTGTGGCGCTCAACCAGGACGGCTTGAAGGTCATCGACGGCCTCGCCGAGGTGCTGGCGCCTACCGAGAAGATCAAACGCGCACGCGTGGTCTTGCCCGAGGTCACCATCTCCGACCGCGAACTGCGCTATCGCCACCTGCTGTCGGTGTCGGCGGGGCTGTCTCCGATTCCGATGGCGGTGGCCCACCCCTGCGACAAGGAGTCGCTGTCGGGCCCGGTGCAGGCCGCGCACGCCGGCCTGATCGACCCGATCCTGGTCGGCCCGGAGCACAGGATCCGCGCAGTGGCCGAGGAGTTCAATATCGACATCAGGGGCTTTCGCATCGTGGACACCGAACACAGCCACGCTTCGGCCGAAGTTGCCGTGGGCATGTGCCGTGACGGCCTCGCCGAGGCCTTGATGAAGGGCTCGCTGCACACTGATGAGATGATGCTTCAGGTGATCAAGCACTTGCGCACCGGCCGCCGCATCAGCCACGTCTTTCTCGCCGACGTGCCGACCTACCCGCACCCGCTGATGATCACCGACGCCGCGATCATCATCCAGCCGACCCTCGAGGACAAGGTCGACATCATCCAGAACGCGATCGAGCTCGCACACATCCTCGGCCTGCCCGAGCCCAAGGTGGCGATCCTGTCGGCAGTGGAAACCGTGACTTCCAAGATCCGCTCCACCATCGACGCGGCCGCGCTGTGCAAGATGGCCGATCGCGGCCAGATCAAGGGTGGCCTGCTCGACGGCCCGCTCGCCTTCGACAATGCCATCTCACTGCTTGCGGCCAAGACCAAGGGCATCGTATCGGCCGTCGCCGGCAACGCCGACATCCTGGTGGTGCCCGATCTCGAATCCGGCAACATGATGGCCAAGCAGCTCGAATACCTGGGCAAGGCGCTGATGGCGGGTGTAGTGCTGGGCGCGCGCGTGCCCATCGTGCTCACCAGCCGCGCGGACACCGCTGAAACCCGCGCTGCCTCCTGCGCCGTGGTACAGCTGATGGCGCACCGCAAGCGCGAGGCGCTCAAGCCATGAGAGCCATCCTCGTCCTGAATGCCGGCTCCAGCAGCCTGAAGTTCGCGCTCTACGCTATCGACGCTGAGCTCGCCGCAAGCCCGGCCTTCTCCGGCCAGGTCGAAGGCATAGGTGCCACCCCCGAGATCACCCTCAAGACCGCCAGCGGCGAGCGCGTGCGCGAGGCGGTGCGCACTTCGGGCAGCCAGGCCGAACAGCACCGCGATGCGCTCAATCATGTCTTTGCGCTGCTCAAGGAGCACCACCCCGAGCTCGACATCGTCGCCGCCGGTCACCGCATCGTGCATGGCGGCGAACGCCACAGTGCGCCGACGCGGCTGGACGCCAGCGTGCTGCGCGAGCTCGACAGCTTCACCCCCCTCGCGCCCCTGCACCAGCCGCACAACCTGCGCGCAGTGCGTGCGGTGCTGGCGCTCATGCCCGAGGTGCCGCAGGTGGGCTGCTTCGACACCGCCTTCCACCGCAGCCAGCCTGCAGTGGCTCAGGCCTTCGCCCTGCCCCGCCACATCTCGGCCGAAGGTGTGAAGCGCTACGGCTTTCACGGCCTGTCCTACGATTACGTCGCCCGACAGTTGCCGGACATCATCGGCGCGCGCGCGCAGGGCGCGGTGGTGATCGCCCACCTCGGCAATGGCGCCTCGATGTGCGCATTGCGCGACGGCAAGAGCGTGGCGTCGACGATGGGCTTCACCGCGCTCGATGGCCTGGTGATGGGTACGCGCACCGGCAATCTGGACCCCGGCGTGCTGCTCTACCTGATGGAGCAAAAGGGCATGGACGCCAAGGCCCTGACCAATCTGCTCTACAAGGAATCGGGCCTGCTCGGCGTGTCCGGCATCAGCCAGGACATGCGCACTCTGCTCGCCTCCGACGCCCGCGAAGCGAAGGAAGCGGTCGAGCTGTTCTGCTACCGCATCGCCCGCGAACTGGGTTCCTTGGCTGCAGCGGCGGGCGGACTGGATGCGCTCGTGTTCACCGGTGGCATCGGCGAACACGCGGCGCCGGTGCGTGCGAAGGTCGCCGAACTGGCGGCCTGGATGGGCCTGAACATCGACGCCACCGCCAACGCCGACCACGCGCCTCGCATCGATGCAAGCGACAGCCGGGTCGCGGTGGTGGTGGTGCCGACCGACGAAGAGCTCATGATCGCGCGCTACACCGCGGAAACGCTGGGGCTGTAATCAACAGCAGGGCCGCGGCGTGCACAGCCGCCCCTGCCCCCTTCGCCTCATCCACCCCAGGCTGCGCCCGTCCTTTTCTGGCCGTCTGTGCGCAATGACGCCGGGTAATCCCGGCTTGAGGCGGATGTTCGCCCGGTGCTACCGTCATCCTCCCAGCATGACGGAGCACACCATGAAAACCCGCAAGCTTCTTGCCACTGCCCTGATGATGGCCGCCTTCGGCGCCTGGGCAAAACAGGCGGTCGACACCGGCCATGGCGGCGCAGTCGCCACCATTTCGCACGAGGCCAGCCAGGCCGCGATGGAGATCCTCAACGCTGGCGGCAATGCGGTGGACGCCGCAGTGGCCGCAGCGGCCACGCTGGGCGTCACCGAGCCCTTCAGCTGCGGCATCGGCGGCGGTGGCTTCATGCTGATCTATTCAGCCAAGGACAGGCGCGTGATCGCCCTCGACCACCGCGAGGTCGCACCGGCGAGCTTTCGCCCCGACGTGTTTCAGAATGCCGACGGTAGCGAGATGGACTGGAAGAGCACCGTGCCCAACGGTGTCGCGGTGGGCGTGCCCGGCACCGTGCGCGGCTGGCACGATGCGCTCAGCCGCTATGGCACGATGGGCTTCGAGCAGGTGCTGGCTCCCGCCATCCGCGTCGCCGAAGACGGCTTTGACATCGGCCCCAACTTCCACCGCATCAACACCATCAACGAAGACAAGTTCGCGCGCTTCTCCACCGCCTCTGCGCTCTATCTGAAAGACGGCAAGGCCTTGGCGGAGGGCTCGCACTTTCGCAACCCGGACATGGCGCAGACTCTTCGCGACATCGCCAGGGGCGGAGTGAAAGCTTTCTACGAAGGACCGATCGCCGCCAGCATCGTCTCCGCGGTCAGCCACCCACCCACCAACCCGGGTGTGAGCGTCATCCCCGGTGACATCAGCATGGCCGACCTCAAGGACTACGAGGCACGGGTACGCCAGCCCATCCGCTCGACCTATCGCGGCTACGAGATCCACGGCATGCCCACGCCCTCGAGCGGCGGCATCGCCATCGCCCAGGCCTTGAACCTGATGGAGACCTTCGACCTGTCCGGCAAGTCGCGCGCGGACATCGAACATCTCTACCTGGAAGCCTCACGCGTCGCCTTCGCCGACCGCAACGCCTATGTGGCCGACGAGGAGTTCGTGGACGTACCCAAGGACGGGCTGCTGTCCAAGGCCTACGCCCGCGAACGCGCCAAGGTGATCGGCCTGAGCGCGGCGCCCGGCAAGATCGCGGCGGGAGACCCCTACCCCTTCGAGAACGATCTGTCGGTGCCACTGCGCCCGCAGCCGCGACCGCTCGCACAGGAGTCGATGCACACCACCCACCTTGCGGTGTCCGACCGCGAAGGCAACGTCGTCGCCTACACCTTCACCATCGAGGATTGGGGTGGCAGCGGCATCGTGGTGCCCGGGCGCGGCTTCCTGCTCAACAACGAGCTCACCGACTTCGACTTCAGCGGCCCGCACCCCAACGTGCCCGAAGCCTTCAAGCGCCCGCGCTCGAGCATGAGCCCGACCATCGTGTTGAAGGACGGCGCGCCCGCCTTCACCATCGGCTCACCCGGCGGGTCGACCATCATCACCACCGCGCTGCAGACCATCGTGAACCACATCGACCTGGGCATGAGCCTGGCCGATGCGCTCGCCGCGCCGCGCATGAGCCAGCGCAACGGCGACACCACGCTGGTGGAGACCCTGCTGAAGTTCCCGGGCAGCGCGCAGGCCACAGCGCTGGAAGCGAAGGGTCACAAATGGCGTGAAACCGACCAGATCGGCGCGGCCAACGGCATCCGTTTCAATCCTGACGGCACGGTGACCGCGGTCAGCGAACCCTTGCGCCATGGCGGCGGCAGCGCAATCACGCAAAAGCAGTAAGGCAGCCAAGCCGCGGGGGGGGTTTCCACCC
>NZ_ATJV01000081.1 GCF_000443165.1 Thauera terpenica 58Eu
GGGCGGTGTCCGGCAGTACTGGACACCGCCCGCCGCGCTTCATGAGGTAGCGCATGAATCTGACCCCAGCCTCACCCGCAGCCCCGCAGCCAGGGCTCGAGCCAGCCGCCGTACTGCAAGCAGCCGCAGCCAGTGTCTTCGCCGAGCGCGCCGCGCGCTTCAAGCGTCTTGCCACTGCTCATCCCTCGGGCGACTACCTGGTGTTTCTCGCCCATCTGAGCCAGATTCAACACGAACTGCTGCAAACCCACCGCGTTGTGGCCCTGCCCTCCAGCGCCCAGCGCGAACAGGCGCAGCAACACGGCATGCCGGCCATCGCTGCCAATGGCTGGCAGCGCGATCCAGTCTGGCGTCAGCACCTCGCCACCCTGGCAAAGCGCCTGCTGCCAGTTGCACCCGAGACACTGCGTCCGGTCCTCGCCGCGCTCATTGACGCCGACACCGCCGAGCTCGAACGCCTTGCCGATGGCGTGCTGCGCACCGAATACGATCCCGCCCACAGTGCCCGCCTGCCTCTTGTCGCCGCGGCCCTGCAGGTGTACTGGACCTGGATGGCCACCCGCCCCGAACTGGCCGGACTGTCCCGGCTCGATGTGCCCGGCGTATGCCCGTGCTGCGGCAGCCTGCCGGTGGCCAGCGTCATCCAGCCCGGACAATACTCGGGCGCGCGTTACCTGCACTGCTCGCTGTGCAACACCGAATGGAATCTGGTGCGTGCCAACTGCGCGAGCTGCGGCGAGACCGACAAGGTCTCCTATCGCGTGCTCGAAAGCGCCGATGGCAGCACCCACGAACTCGTGCGCGCCGAAGTCTGCGGCGACTGCCGCAGCTACCTCAAGCTCGTGCTGCGCGACAAGGACACGAGCGCCGACCCGGTGGCGGACGACCTCGCCACGCTGGCGCTGGACATCCTGGTCGACGAGGCTGGCTATCTGCGCAGCGGGCCCAATCCGCTGTTCATTCCGGGCAACGCGGACGAGTGAGCAGCGGCCATTGAGCCGCCGACTCCTCTCCCTTTGAGCTTTCTGCCCGCTTCGAGCGCAGGCCATGAGCACACCGGCTCTTGCCTCTTTGCCCGCGTTCGCTGCGTGCAGGCAAGAGCATGCTCACCGGCTTCGAAAAGACCGCAGCAGCATTTGTCCCCCGCCCGCTCGATCGGGCATCATTCGCATCCTCGCTGCAATGGACGGCATGTCCATCGCAGCGACCGGACACATCAGGCCGATCTTCATATCGGCCGTCCGGTACGGCGACGCAGCTCGCCACCCCCACAGCCTGGCCCCAAGCCTGGCTCATTAAGCTCCGGCGGCATCCCGCACCGGGGCGGCTCACACATCGGGAGACCCCATGACACACCCTCATTCCCCACCCCAGCGGCGCCTTGAGTTCGCCTGCGCACCCCACGGACGAGGCTGCGCAGACCACCTTAGATGAGCACGCTCAGCCGCATGACAGCGGCGATCGCACTGAGCGTGGCGTGCACCGCCAGCCCCGCAGCGCCCGCCCTGGCCGCGAAATTGATGCCGGCGGACGCACTGCCGCCACCCGCGCCGGCGCTGCAGAAGGCACTGGACAGCGCAAGCGGCAAAGCCGTGATCGTCAACTTCTGGGCAAGCTGGTGCGAACCCTGCCGCGACGAGATGCCGGCCCTGGTCGAGCTCGATGAAGCCGAGCCCGGCTTGGTGCTGATCACCGTTGCCGTCGCCGATCGCGCCGTGGACACGCTGCGCTTTCAGACCGAGCACTTGCTCGAAGAGCTGATCGTCGTGCCCGACCCGGACCAGATCGTCGCGCGCGCCTGGCGTGCGCGCATGATCCCCACCACCTATGTACTCGACGCCAGTCACCAACCCCGCTACCACATCGTTGGTGAAGCGGACTGGCACGACCCTGCGCTGCTGGCGCCGATACGCGCCCTCGCCACCACAAAATCGAACGGATCCAAACCATGAATCGTCGCAACTTCATCAAGATCTCGGCACTCGCCGCCAGCCTCCCTGCCTTCCCCACCCTTGCCCGCGCAAGCACCGACGCGCTGCCCGACGCAGCGGCTTCACCGGTGTTTGCGCCGAGCTCCGACGCCGGCTGGCGCCAGTTCGAGGTCAGCACCCATGTTCAACCTCAGCGTGCCGACGGCATTGTTCGCGCCTGGATCCCGCTGCCGTCCATGTCCGAAGCCGCCTGGTTCCGCCCGCTGGGCAATCTCTGGCAGGGCAATGCCGACACCATGCAGCTCCTGCGCGACCCCCACTCCAAGGTCGAGATGCTGTACGCCGAATGGTCCGCCAACACCGCCGAGCCGATGGTGGAGGTGATCAGCCGCTTCGCCACCCGCGACCGCAGCACCGACTTCTCGCGCCCGAGTGCGAGCGCGCTCACCCTGCCACCCGAGCAGCACGCGCTGTACACCCGCGCCACCGAGCTCCTGCCTACCGACGGCATCGTGCGCGAAACCGCGCTTGCGATCACGGCCAACGCCAGGACTGACGAAGACAAGGCGCGCGCGATCTACCACTGGGTGGTCGATAACACCTTTCGCGAACCGAAGACACGCGGCTGCGGCATCGGCGACATCAAGGCCATGATCGAAACCGGCAACCTGTCGGGGAAGTGCGCCGATCTCAACTCGCTCTACGTCGGCCTCGCCCGTGCCGCAGGCCTGGCGGCGCGCGATGTCTATGGCGTGCGCGTGGCCGACTCACGCTTCGGCTACAAGAGCCTGGGCAAGAGCGGCAACATCTCCAAGGCGCAGCACTGCCGTGCCGAAGTCTTCCTCGAGCGCTTTGGCTGGGTGCCGGTGGACCCGGCCGATGTGCGCAAGGTCGTGCTCGAAGAGCCGCCGGGCAAACTCGCGTTGGACGACCCCAAGGTGCGCGCGGTGCGCGAACAACTGTTCGGCGCCTGGGAGATGAACTGGATGGCCTATAACGACGCCCACGACCTCAGCCTGCACGGCAGCAGCGGCCCCATCGTGCCCTTCCTGATGTACCCGCAGGGCGAGACCGAGGCTGGCCGTCTTGACAGCCTTGATCCGGACGCCTTCCGCTATACGCTGACTGCGAAGGAGCTCGTGTAGGCATGCTGATCGGCACCGCCGGCCATATCGATCACGGCAAGACCACCCTGGTGCGCGCGCTCACCGGGGTGGACACCACCCACTTGCCCGAGGAGAAGGCGCGCGGCATCACCATCGAGCTCGGCTATGCGTATGCGCCGCTCGAGCAAGCGCCAGGGGACGCAGCGGGCGCTGCATCCAGTCTTGGCTTCATCGACGTACCCGGTCACGAGCGCTTCGTGCCGACCATGCTCATGGGCGCAGCCGGCATCGACTACGCCTTGCTCGTGGTGGCGGCCGACGACGGCGTGATGCCACAGACGCGCGAGCATCTGGCCATCCTCCACCTGCTCGGCATCGAGCGCGGCGCCCTTGCGCTGAGCAAATGCGATCGCGCCTCGCCCGCCCGTGTTGCCGAGGTGGAAGCCCAGATCACCAGCTTGCTCGCCCCGACCCGGCTCGCCGGCAGTCCGATCTTCGCCCTGTCGGCCGTGAGCGGCATCGGCGTCGACGCGCTGCGCACCCATCTCCATGCCCTCGCCCGCAGCGAATCACAGCGCTCGACCGACGCCGGCTTTCGCCTCGTCGCCGACCGTCGGTTTGCGCTCGCCGGCGCCGGCACCATCATCACCGGCACGGTGCACGCGGGCGTGGTTCATGTCGGTGACAAGCTACTGCTGGCGCGGCCCGATGGTTTCCGCCGCGAAGTGCGCGTGCGCGCGCTGCGTGTCAGTAATCGCAAGGCCGACAGCGGCGGGCCGGGCAGCCGCTGTGCGGTGAACCTGAGTGGCATCGACTACGGCGAAATCGAGCGCGGCGACTGGCTTCTCCACCCCGCCCTGGCACGCGCCACCGAGCGTCTCGACCTGCGCCTGCATCTGCTGCCGGAGGCTTCGCGCAAGCTCGGCCAGTGGGCCAGCGTCACCTTGCATCATCCCGCTGGCCATGCGATGGCACGCCTCGCCCTGCTCGATGACACGCTCGAAGCCGGTGGTCTCGCTCCTGGCCGGTCCGCGCTGGTGCAGGCGGTGCTCGATCGCCCGGTCTTTGCCTGCAGCGGCGACCGCATCGTGATACGTGACGCCGCCGGGCGTGAGACCCTGGGCGGCGGTGCGGTGCTCGACCCCTTTCCGGCCGCACGCCATCGGCGCCGCCCGGCACGGCTGGCCTTGCTCAGCGCGCTGGAGCAGGCGGAGCCGGCATCACGCCTGGCGGCGGTGCTCGCCAGCGCCGCCAACGGCCTCGATCTCGAAGAGCTCACCGCCGCGCACAACCTGCCCGATGCACGCTGGCAGGCGCTGCTGCCCGACGCCAGACAGGTGTCAACGAAAATGGGCGGTCGCATTTTTTCGGCTACGGCCTGGGCCGACTTGGGTGAGACCGTTCTGGCACGACTCACCGCACACCACGAAGCCTTCGCCGACGAACCCGGCGTCGAGCGCGAGCGCCTGCGCCGCATGTGTGCGCAGCAACTGCCGCCAGCGGTGTTCCTCGCCCGCCTTGAAGAATTGCTGGCCGAGGGCCGCATCGCGCGCGCGGGCTCGGCCTGGCATCTGCCCTCGCACACCGTCGAACTCAGCGCCGCCGACCGCGAAAAGGCCGACGCCCTGCTGGCACGCCTGCAGGCAGGCGCCTTCGACCCGCCCTGGGTGCGCGAGCTCGCCGCCGCCTGCACGCTGAGCGAAACAGAGGTGCGCAGCCTGTTGCGCCGCATCGCCCTGCGCGGCGAGGCGTTCCAGGTTGTGCGCGACCTGTTCTATGCGCGCGCCACGGTGGCGCAGATGTGCGCGCTTGCCGTCGAACTCGCTGCAGGCGAGGATGGCCGCATCCGTGCCGCCGACTTTCGTGACCGCATCGGCGGCGGCCGCAAGCGCGCAATCCAGATTCTTGAGTTCTTCGACCGCGTCGGTTTCACCCGTCGCGTGGGCGATGGCCAGCATCGGGCACACGTGCTGCGTGGCGAAGCGCCAGCACACGACGAGGCATGAACGGCGTGTGCACGCTTAGAATGTTGCTGCAAACGGAAGAGATGCGTTCCCCGGTGGGGCGACTGGTCTTCAAAACCAGGTGGGGCCGTCAGCCGGTCCCAGGTGGGTTCGACTCCCATTCTCTTCCGCCCTCCCTTTCCCCGTCACCCTCGTTCATGGTGCGACATGGCTGAACTGCGCGGCTGCTCATACCCCGAGGATCTGCGCTACGACGCCGCCAACCACCTGTGGTTTGCCGCCGAATCCGACGACATCTGGCGCGTGGGCGTGACGCCCTTCGGCATCGCCATTGCGGGCGAAATCCTGTTATTCACCGCCAAGCCCGCACCTCGCGCGCTCAACGCCGGGCGCGCTTTCGGTCTGCTCGAGGCGGGCAAGACCGTGTTCCCGGTCAAGACCCCGCTCGATGCCGAACTGGTGGAGGGCAACGCGGCGCTGGCCGACTCGGCCTCACTGATGAACACCGACCCCTATGCGGCCTGGCTGGTGCGGCTGCGCATCCCCGCAGCCGATGCTGCGGCCCATCTTCTGGACTGGCCAGCGGCGCGGATCGCGATCACGGCGCAGATGGATCTGTGGCACTTCGACGACCTGCGCAGCTTTCGACCGCCGCTGCTGGGCGAAGGCGCGAAGGGCCTGCGCGCATGAGCGAGCGTCTCGCCATCCTGGTGTGGGCGGCCGAGCCGGGCACACCGCAGCTGTGCGCCACACCCTTTCATTTCGCCGCCACCGCCGCGGCGATGGACGCGGAAGTGGAGATGTACTTCACCGCACGCTCGGTACAGCTGCTGGCAAAGGGCGTCGCCGAGACCATTTACCCCGGCGGTCGCCCCGGCAGCGAACCCACGCTCGCCTACTTCGTGCAGCAAGCGGCGCAGTTCGGCACCCGCTTCTTCGCCTGCCCGACCGCCATGCTGGCACACGGCGTTGACGCCGCCGCCCTGCGTGCCGAGGTCAGCGGCCAGGCCGGCGCTGCTGCCTTCATCGGCCGTACGCTGGACCCGGCCTGGCGCACCCTGAGCTTCTGAGCTCGCTGTCGTTTCAAGGCGGACATCAAACCGGAGCCCGGATCATGAGCATCGACGCTGCAGCATCGCGACAATTCGCCCTGGTCGCGAAGGCCATTGCCTTCATTCGCGCTCAGGGAGCGCAAGCACCCACGCTGGAGGAGATCGCCGCTGCCGTGGGACTGAGCGCGCAAGCGCTGGAGCGCGTGCTCGCCGACTGGGCGGACATTTCGCCCCAGCGCTTCTTGCACTACCTGAGCAGAACCTACCCCAGTCCTCACGTGCAGTGGGCAGCGCCATCGCCGCGAACAGCCTCGGTTTCCTCGTTCCCTGTCACCGCATGATTCGCGCCGACGGCAACTTTGGCGAATACCGCTGGGGCAGCACGCGCAAGCAAGCGATGATCGTATGGGAGGCGCACAATCTCACCCTGAGCGCTGTCGGCACATCGGCCGATGGCCGTGCGCAGCGCCCTTGAGGACTTCATCCTGTGTCGCTCAAGGCCGCGCCATGACTGTGTGAAACACCCGTGACACATCACCGCCCCGAAACCATGAACCGTCCTTCCATACTGCACCGGCTCAACACCCTGATACGCGCTGAATGGCAGCATCTCACCGCCATCACACCCAGCGATCGGCGCTGGCAGATGCCCTTCGCCGGCGCGCTGGCGTCCGCGCTGCCGCTGGTGGTGGGCGCCTTCTTCGGCCATCTGGGTTACGGCCTGATCTCCTCGGTCGGCGGGCTGGTCTTCCTCTACCAGCCCCACACCGCGCTCTCGCATCGCATGGTGTGGCTGATGGCGTGCGCGTTCGGCATGACGGCCTGCTACGCCCTCGGCCTGATCGCGCACTTCCTGCCCCTCACCCAGGCCGGCGTGCTCGGCATCATCACCATGCTGGTGACCATGGTGTGCCGCTTCTATCGCGTCGGACCGCCGGGCAGCCTGTTCTTCGTCATGGCTGCGGCCATCGCGATCTATACCCCGGGCGTGGTCGAGGACATCCCGCTGCGGGTGGGCCTGCTCACCATGGGGGCCTTGCTCGCCAGCCTGATCGCCTTCTTCTACAGCCTCTACATCCTGCGCCTGGTTGGCACCCGAAGCGACCCCCACGCTGCAGCCGGCGACCTTCGACTTCGTCGTCTTCGATTCGGTCATGATCGGTGCCTTCGTCGCCCTGTCGCTGGTGCTCGCCCAGGCCCTGCAGCTGGATCGCCCTTATTGGGTGCCGATCAGCTGCCTGGCGGTGATCCAGGGCGCATCGCTGCGCGCGGTGTGGAATCGCCAGCTGCAGCGCGTGCTCGGCACCGCTGCCGGCATGGTGCTGGCGTGGGGCATGCTGTCCTTGTCCTTGTCACCGTGGAGCATTGCGCTGCTCGTGTTCGTGCTCGTCTTCATCATCGAGAGCACGGTGGTCCGCCACTACGGTTTCGCCGTCATCTTCATCACCCCGCTCACCATCCTGCTCGCCGAGGCCGCCATGCTGGATCAGCTCCCCGCCGCCGCCGAGCTCATCCAGTCGCGTTTCAACGACACCGTGCTGGGCTGCCTGGTCGGTCTGGTGGGCGGGATCTGCCTGCACAGCCGCCATTTTCGTGCACTGCTCGGGCCGCTTTTACGCCGCCTGCTGCCCTCACGGCCTGCCCAGCACGACACCTGACACGACTGCTGACACCTCGCCACTGAAGAACATGGCAGCTTCGGGCGCGTGCTAGGGCATACTGACGCGCCCCGCGTCGGAACCGTCATGTCTTCCTCCCTCACCGACCTGCTGTCGGCCGCCCTGTCTGCCCGCGCAGACCTGATCACCGCCTTGCACGCTGAACAAACCGATGCCTACCGTGTGTTCCACGGCACGGCCGAAGGCGCCCCCGGGCTCACGGTCGACCGCTACGGCGCGGTGCTGCTCGCACAAACCTTCCACCGCCCGCTGAGCGAAGAGCAACTGGCCGAACTGCAGGCTTTCTATGCCAGCGCTCTGCCCGGCCTGATGCTGGTGTGGAACGACCGCAGCGCCAGGAATTCGCGCATTGCCAACACCCTGACGCCCGAGCAGCAAGCCCTCGCCGCCCAGCCCTCCGAATTCAGCGAACTGGGTGTGCGTTATCGCTTCCAGGCCCGCCATGCGGGGCAGGACCCCTGGCTGTTCCTCGACCTGCGCGCCGCGCGCCGGCGCGTCATGGCCGAAGCCGAGGGCAAGTCCCTGCTCAACATGTTCGCCTACACCTGCGGCGTCGGCGTTGCCGCCGCCAAGGCCGGTGCGAGCCATGTGGTGAATGTGGACTTCTCCGAATCCAGTCTTGCAGTGGGCAAGGACAATGCCCGCCTCAACGCGCTGCCCATCCGCCTGCGCTTCGTCAAGTCCGACGCTTTCGCGGCGCTGCGCCAATATGCCGGCCTCGGCCAGGCCAAGATGGTGCGCGGCAAGCATCTGCCCCCCTTCCCCGAACTCGCAGCGCATCGCTTCGACATGGTCTTCCTCGACCCGCCGCGCTATGCCAAAAGCCCGTTTGGCGTCGTCGATCTGGTGCGCGACTACGCCGCACTATTCAAGCCTGCGCTGCTCGCCACCGCAGAGGGCGGCAGCCTGATCTGCTGCAACAACGACGCCCGTGTATCCCGCGAAGACTGGCTCGACCAACTCCAGCGCAGCGCCAGCAAGGCCGGCAGGCCGGTGCGCGAAGCGCAGTGGATTGCCCCGGAGGCGGACTTCCCCAGCCTTGACGACAATCCGCCACTGAAGACCCTGTTGTTACGGGTTTAGGTCGCCACCCTGAACGACCTGCGGCCGACACGGTCGGAGCCGACTGCAGCCCTGCGCGCAGGCCCCTCCGACCCCTCCTTGAGCACCCCCAAGCACACCATGTCCCGATTCATCCTTACCTCCCTTGTTTGCCTGCTGACGCTGGGCGCCTGTAGCGGCCCGGTGGAGGACACCCGCCCCGGCCAGCCGGTGAAGCACCGTCAGGACGCCTTCAAGGCCATGCTGCGCAGCTTCGAGCCGATGGGCGTGATGTTGCGCACCCACGGCTACCGCGCCGACGAGTTCGCCCGCCTCGCCAATGAACTCAACAGCCGGCGCGATGCGCCCTTCAACTCTTTCGCCGCCGACACCCATTATCCGCCGACCAAAGCCAAGGCCGCGGTGTGGGAACGTACGCAGGAATTCGAAAGCGAACGCCAGAAGTTCTACGAACTGACCGACGCCCTCGCCGCCGCTGCGCAGACGCATGACGAGGCCAGCGTACGGACGGCCTACGACAAGGTCCATGCCAGCTGCAAGTCCTGTCACGACGATTTCAAGAACTGAGGCGGCTAGTCAGGAAGGTCTCTCACCATGTCCGTGCGGTTTGAACGCTTGCTCGGCGCTGCCGCCCACCCACGGGCGGCGCCCGACTACCTCGCCGGCTACCCTGCCCACCTGCGCGAGCCGGTGTTGGCCCTCATCGAGCAGCAGCGCTTCGCCGCGCTCCTGCTCAAGCGCTATCCACGCGCGCACGAGGTGCGCTCGGATGGCGCGCTCTACGACTACGTGCAGGCGCTCAAGGCCGACACCATGCGCAGCGCAGCGCCGCTGAGCAAGGTGTGCTTCGACAGCAAGCTGCATGTGATCCGCAACGCGCTCGGCACCCACACCACGATCTCGCGTGTACAAGGCGCCAGGCTGCAGACCAAGCGCGAGATCCGTGTCGCCACCCTGTTTCGCGAGCTGCCGCTGGAGTTCCTGCGCATGATTGTCGTGCATGAGCTCGCCCACCTGCGCGAGCGCAATCACGACAAGGCCTTCTACCAGCTGTGCCAGCACATGGAGCCGCACTACCATCAGTACGAGTTCGATCTGCGCGCTTACCTGTGTTATCGCGATGCGGCCGGTGCGCCGCTATGGTCGGCCTGAGTCGCGCGACACGCTGGGCCTGGGGTGGCAATGTGCGCGTGCATGGGGCCGATTGAAAGCGCGCCTGTAATCCCGCCGCCGATTTGAAGGAAAATGGCGGCCTCGCCGCTTGTCTCCCTCAGCTGGGCCGAGCCGTCCCCGAACTCTCCTTCAGGAAGCGATCATGCTGCACAAACTCTCCACCTTCGCTGGCGTATCCGGTCCCGTCGTCGTCATCATCATGGACGGCTACGGCATCGCCAGCAACAAGGCCGGCAGCGCAATCGATGCTGCAACCAAACCCACCCTGGACCGCTTGTTCGCGCAGTTTCCGCACATCCGCCTGCGTGCCCACGGCACCGCGGTCGGCATGCCCTCGGACGAGGACATGGGTAACTCCGAGGTCGGCCACAACGCCATCGGCGCCGGCCAGGTCTATTCCCAGGGCGCAGCGCTGGTCGCCAACGCCATCGCCGACGGCTCCATCTGGCAAGGCAACGCATGGCAGGAAATCGTTGCCGGCGCCAAGGCGGGCGCACACGGCAAGCCCGGCACCCTGCACTTCATCGGCCTGTTCTCGGATGGCAACGTGCATAGCCACATCGACCACCTGCGCGCGCTGGTGGTACAGGCCAAGGCCGAAGGCATCAACACCGTGCGCATCCACGCCTTGCTCGACGGGCGCGATGTGCCCGAGACCAGCGCGCTGGATTACATCGTGCCCTTCGAGGCTTTCCTGCAGGCCCTCAGCACCGACGGCTTCGATGCTCGCATCGCCTCCGGCGGCGGTCGCCAGACCATCACCATGGACCGCTACGATGCCAACTGGCCGATGGTGGCACGCGGCTGGCGCACCCACGTGCTGGGCGAAGGCCCGCAGTTTGCCAACGCCACCGCCGCGGTGATCGGCCTGCGTGAGATGCACCCCGGCACCATCGACCAGGACCTGCCCGAATTCGTCATCGCCGAGTTTGAGGAAAACGGCCATGGCAAGCCGATCGGCACCATTGAAGACGGCGACGCGGTGGTGCTGTTCAATTTCCGCGGCGACCGTGCGCTCGAGATCACGCGCAGCTTCGTCGACGACGACTTCAGCCACTTCGATCGCGTGCGCCGCCCGGACGTGAGCTATGCCGGCATGCTTCAATACGACGGCGACCTGCAGCTGCCGAAGCGCTTCCTGGTGAGCCCACCGGCGATCAAGGACACCTCGGGCGAATGGTTCAGCAAATCGGGGCTGGCCCAGTTTGCGTGCTCGGAGACGCAGAAGTTCGGCCATGTCACCTATTTCTGGAACGGCAACCGCTCGGGCAAGTTCGAAGGCGAGACCTGGCAGGAGGTGCCCAGCGACCTCGTGCCTTTCGAGCAGCGCCCGTGGATGAAGGCGGCCGAGATCACCGACGCCATGATCGCCGCCCTGCAGTCAGGCAAGTACCAAGTGCTGCGCTGCAATTACGCCAACGGCGACATGGTCGGCCACACCGGCAACTTCCGCGCCGCGACGATGGCGATCGAGGCGGTCGACCTCGCCCTGTCACGCCTGCTGCCGGCAATCGACGCAGCCGGCGGGGTGGCACTGATCACCGCCGACCATGGCAACGCCGACGAGATGTTCGAGCTCGACAAGAAGACCCGGCAACCGACGCAGAACGAGAACGGCAGCTTCAAGGCCAAGACCGCCCATACGCTCAACCCCGTGCCCCTGATCCTCTATGACACGGTCAGCGGCGGCAAGCTGGGCCTGCAACAGACCGACAGCGCCGGTCTGTCGAACATCGCCGCCACCGTGGCCAACCTGCTCGGGCTGCAAAAGCACGACAAGTGGGACGACAGCGTACTGCAGATCAAGTAAGGCCGGGTTCGGCTCGTCCCGGAGAGGGCATCAGGCTGGGGCCAGCAAATGGGCCGCGCCGGGGTGTCGGCTACAATCAGGCAAGGCTTCAAGGAGAACCTGACCCATGATCCGCTCCATCTCGTGCACGCTGGGCGCTGCCTTCCTGCTGTCGGCCTGTGCCACCCCGGCGCCGCCGCCAGTCGCCACCGCTGCTGGCATTTCCATTCAGAGCGGCCAGTTCGAGTTTGCCCTGGCGAGCGGCGACTACCGCTGTGAGCGAGGCGTGCGACTGGGGATGCAGCGCGAGATGCGTGACCGCGTCAATCACCGCATCCAGCTCGACTGGAACGGCAAACACTACCAGCTCGAACGCGACCCCTCCTACTCCGGCCTGCCACGCTTCGAGGATCAGATCAGCGGCCTGGTGTGGATAGACCTGCCGTGGAAAGGCCTGCTGCTCGACGGCCGCACGCACGCGCCGCTCGCCAATGAGTGCCGTGTGAGCTGAAGGACACCACGCGCAAGCACGCGCGACGCAGCCGAAACCGGCTCAGGCCGATGGAAGGCCTGCAGCCGCGCGCGCGCGCTGCTTGGCAGCGACGAAGTCGCCGCGTGGAATGTAGAGCAGATCGCCGAGCTTGAGCATGAGCTGGGTCTCATGATGACTGAGACGGCCATCGGCAAAAGCCACCTGCCACAGCTGCTCGATCATGCCCACCCTCTGTTCGAGGCTGAAACCGCGCGCGAGGGTGGAGGTGAAGCGGTGCAGATCCGATGCCTCGCGCGCAGTCGCATCGGCGAGCTCGAGCAGGCGCGCCACTTCGTCGTCGGCGAGCGCAAACCCGCTCGCCAGCGCATTGACCGCCGCCTGGCGCTCCTCAGGCTGGCAGTCGTTGTCGGCGCGCATCATCTCCACCAGGAGCACGGCCGAGGCGAGCTGGAGCACGTGCTCCACTTCGCCCACGTCCGCGCTTGGCGGCATGAGCAGGGTGGAGAAGAACTGTTTCAGGGTCTGGATCATGAGCACGTTCGTACGTTGAGCAATGACTACCTTCAGTGTGCGCGATGGCCCTGGAGTTCCCCCTCCGGGCCCCGCACACAGCTCACAACATGAAAAAGCCGGTGTGCCTCGCAGGGAGGCCACCGGCTTGCAGACGACAGGCGACCGGGCGCGCCCGGCCGGGCGTCAGGCGCGTGCTGCCTTGAGGATGGCGTTGAGCGTGGCGCTCGGACGCATCACCGCGATGGTCTTCGCGGCATCGGCCTTGTAGTAGCCGCCAATGTCCACCGGCTTGCCCTGCACCGCGTTGAGCTCATCGACAATCTTCGTCTCGTTCTCGCTCAGTGCCTTGGCGAGCGGGACGAAGTGGGCCGCCAGCTCGGCGTCCTCGGTCTGCGCCGCCAGGGCCTGGGCCCAGAACAGGGCCAGGTAGAACTGGCTGCCACGGTTATCGAGCTGGCCGGTCTTGGGCGAGGGCGACTTGTTCTCGTCGAGCAACTTGCCGGTGGCGGCATCCAGGGTCCTGGCCAGGATCTTTGCCTTGTTGTTGCCGGTCTTGATGCCCAGATCCTCGAACGACACTGCGAGCGCCAGAAACTCGCCCAGCGAATCCCAGCGCAGGTGGTTTTCCTGCACGAGCTGCTGCACGTGCTTGGGCGCCGAACCGCCGGCGCCGGTCTCGTACATGCCGCCACCGTTCATCAGCGGCACGATCGACAGCATCTTGGCGCTGGTGCCCAGCTCCAGGATGGGGAACAGGTCGGTCAGGTAGTCGCGCAGGATGTTGCCGGTGACCGAGATGGTGTCCAGGCCACGCCCCACGCGCTCGAGCGTGTAACGCATCGCCCGCACCTGCGACATGATGTGGATCTCCAGCCCCTTGGTGTCGTGATCCTTCAGGTAGGTGTGCACCTTCTTGATCAGCTCGTTCTCGTGCGGACGGTAGGGGTCGAGCCAGAACACCGCCGGCATGCCGGAGTTGCGCGCGCGGGTCACGGCGAGCTTCACCCAGTCACGGATCGGTGCGTCCTTGACCTGGCACATGCGCCAGATGTCGCCCGCCTCGACGTTTTGCGCCAGCAGTACTTCGCCGGTGGCAAGGTCGGTGATGTTGGCCACACCCGCTTCCGCGATCTCGAAGGTCTTGTCGTGCGAGCCGTATTCCTCTGCCTTCTGCGCCATCAGGCCGACGTTGGGCACCGTGCCCATGGTGCGCGGGTCGAAATTGCCGTGCCATTTGCAGAAGTTGATCATCTCCTGGTAGATGCGGGCGAAGGTGGACTCGGGCATCACGCACTTGCTGTCGTACTGCTTGCCGTCCGAGCCCCACATCTTGCCGCCCTGACGGATCATCGCCGGCATCGACGCATCGACGATGATGTCGCTGGGCGAGTGGAAGTTGGTGATGCCCTTGGCTGAATCCACCATCGCCAGCTCGGGACGGTGCTCGTTGCAGGCGTGCAGATCGCGGATGATCTCGTCGTGCTTGGACTCCGGCAGGGTCTTGATCTTCTCGTACAGGTCGACCATGCCGTTATTGACGTTGATGCCGAGCTCATCGAACAGCTTGCCGTGCTTGGCGAAGGCGTCCTTGTAATAGATGCGCACGCAGTGACCGAACACGATCGGGTGCGAGACCTTCATCATCGTCGCCTTCACGTGCAGCGAGAACAGGATGCCGGCCTCACGGCAGTCGTCGAGTTCACGCTCGTAGAACTCGCACAGCGCCTTCTTGCTCATGAACATCGAGTCGATGATCTCGCCGTCCAGCAGCGACACCTTGGGCTTGAGCACGATGGTCTTGCCCGACGCGGTGATGAGCTCCATCTTGACGTCGCGCGCCTTGTCGAGCGTGATCGACTTTTCGCCGTGATAGAAGTCGCCGTGGTGCATGTGCGAGACGTGGGTCTGCGACCACTGCTTCCACTCGCCCATCGAATGCGGGTTCTTCTTGGCGTAGTTCTTCACCGCCAGCGGCGCGCGCCGGTCGGAGTTGCCCTCGCGCAGGACCGGGTTCACTGCCGAGCCCAGGCACTTGCCATAGCGCTGACGCAGCGCCTTTTCTTCGTCGGTCTTGGGGTCTTCCGGATAGTCGGGAATGGCGTAGCCCTTGGCCTGCAATTCCTTGATGCACACCTTCAACTGGGCGACCGAAGCGCTGATGTTGGGCAGCTTGATGATGTTGGTATCAGGCAGCAGGGTCAGGCGGCCGAGCTCGGCCAGCGTGTCCGGCACGCGCTGCTCTTCGCTCAGATACTCCGGAAACTCGGCCAGCACACGGCCGGCGACCGAGATGTCCGCAGTCTCGACCTCGATGCCGGTCGGCTCGGTGAAGCTGCGGACAATGGGTAGAAACGCGCACGTGGCCAGCAAAGGCGCCTCGTCCGTGAGCGTGTAGATGATCTTGGATTTCCCCTCAGCCATTCTTTTCCCCTTGATTTTGGTCTCGTGGCGCCAACCCAATGGCGACTCCCGGTCGCTTTGCACGACACGTGGGCATGCTTGCGCAGCCGGCAGGAAAATACCATGCAACGCGCAGCTCAGCATCGGTATACATCAAATCCCTGGCAGAAAGCGGGCGAATGCCGGCAATCCTGCTGCGCTCCCTTCTGCCGCGGTGTCCATTGCTGCACATGGTCAAAGCGGGCTGCGAATTGCCATGCGTTTTTTCGCGGGCGTGCGGGCGCAACCCGCGCTGCACTCAGGCCGGCCTGGCGGACTTTTCAAGCGCAGCAGCGGCAAGATCACGCCGCTCCACCACCTTGAGCACCAGCAGCAAGAGCGTGCCCAGCACCATCGTGCCGGCGGCGAAATACAGACCGCCCGCATAGCTGCCGAAAGCAGCGCCCAGCCAGCCCGTCACCGCCGGACCGATGATCTGTGCGATACCGTAAGTGACGGTCATCTTGCCCATCATCTTGGCTGGGCGGGTGGGGAAGTAGCGCCCGGCCATGGTCAGCACCAGGCTCACCATGCCCACGAAAGTGCCGCCGAACAGCAGCGCGCCGCCAAGGGCGCCTGCCATGCCACCGACCACCACCGGCAACAGGATGCCGAAAACCTGCAGCGTCGCGGCCATGACCAGCGCGTTGAGCTCGCCAGTACGACGCGCGATGAAGTCCCACACGATGCAGGCCGGCGCCGCCGCCAGGCCGATGGCAAGAAAGCTCCAGCTCCCCCTGCCCTCCATCCCGGGCAGTCGATCCACGATGGCAACGATGAAGGTGGCGCTGACGACAAAACCCACACCGGCACAAAAGTAGGACGCCATGAACACGCGCAGAAAGAGCGGGCTGGGTGGATTGTCGTGCATCGACGCACCCGTTTTCGTTACCCCACTGGTATCGGGCAAGGGCAGCCAGCCCAGGGCCGGCACCAGCAACACGCAGCCCATCGCGCTGAAGGCGATCCACTGCTGGCGCCAGTCCATGCCCTTGCTCATGAAGATCACTGCCGCCGAGCAGCCGGCGATGCCCAGACCGATGCCCATGAAGTGAATGCCAAGCTCGCTGCGATGATTGTTGCGAATCAGCCAGTTCAGGATGAGCCCGGTCCCCAGCAGCATGCTGGCCGCACTGGCCAGACCCGCAAAGTAGCGCGCCACCGCCCACACCCAGAAATCGGTGGTGAGCCCCATCATCAAGGTGGTCAACACTGCCACCACCATGCCGATGCGAAACAGCCTGTCCTTCAGCACCAGGTCGCTGATGGAGGCCGCGACCAGCGCTCCGGTGAGGTAACCGCCATAGTTGATCGCTGCCAGCCAGCCGCCTTCGGCCAGGCCCAGCCCGGCCTGCTGCTGCATCAGTGGCAACAGCGGCGTATAGGAGAAGCGCGCCACGCCCAGTGCAAGGATCAGGCTGAAGATGCCGGCGCCCAGCACCTTCATGCGTTGGATCTGATCAGTCATTGTGTTTGCGTCTTGTCATCAGCTGGGGTCGAAACCATAGTCGGCGTCCGCCATCTATTCAAGCGAATGTTCAGGAATACAGCATTGCCGGGAAGATGTCGCGCCACTTCGTGCCCGCTCACCACAGGGTACGCGTATCCAGCCAGGTGATGCGGTCGGTGTGGCGCCTGACCGCACGCACCATATGGTCGGTACCACCGGGGCCTGTGCCCTCGGCCCCATTCCACAGGCAGATGAAGCGCAGCCGATGCGCGCCCCACGTCAGCGCGGTCTGTAGCAGCCACAGATTGCAGCGTTCATAGCGGCTCGTTTCTTCCTCATCGCATGTTGTGGCGCTCAGGATGCGGGGCGCATCATCGAGCGTGGCGCGCAGCGCCAGATAGCGCGCACGCCAGCGTGCGCCATCGGCATGCAGGCACACCGAGCGCGCAATGAATTCCGCCTCGGCAAACGGCAGCATCAGCACCAGGCGCAGCCCACGTGCCTTGCACGCCTCGAGGAACAGCAGGTCGCCTCCATTGGCAGCCTGAGCCAGGGCGAGATCGCCCGGCCCGGCGCCGAGCTCATCCAGCGCGGCGGCGATGGCGCGCGCCGCAATGCCTTCCTTTTCGGCTGGAAAGCGCGGCTCGGCACGGTCGGGAGCATCGACCATGTGGCCACTGAAAAGAAAGACCAGACGTGGCGGCACCTGCAGGGCAACATGGGCAGGCTCGATAGCGGGTGCTGCAAGCGCGGGCGGCTGCCGCTCCATGGACTCCTCGCTTGCGCTGGCTTTCACTGGCGCACGCACAAGTATGGGTAAACTCCGCCTCATCTCATCCACTCCTTGCCGTCCATGCGCCATCTGCAACTCCTGTTGTTCCTGTTGTTGCTGCCCCTGCTCGCAGCTGCCCAGCCGGTGGCACCGCCCCTTGCCACTTCGGTGCAAGCGCGACTCGATGCGCTGAGCGCACGCAAGCTGCCTGCCGCCGAGGAGGAGGCGGCGAGACAGACGCTGCAAAAGACCCTGAGCGAATTGACTGCGGCCGAGGACAGTCGACGCCAGCTGACAAGCCTGCGCCAGCAGCTCGAGCGCGCCCCCGCGCTCATCAGCGAAGGCCGAGCTCGTCTTGCACAGCGTCAGGCGAGCGCCCCCACTCCCTCCGCAATACCCGCCAATGCCACGCTGGAGACGCTGGAAGCGCGTCTGGCCGAGCGCAACACCGAGCTTACACGCTGGCGCAGTGCGCTCGACGATGCCAGCGCGCTGAGTCTGAGCGCCAGCGCAGAACGCGCGCAGGCCGAAATCAGCACCAATCAGGCGCGCATGCAGCAACTGGAGGCCAGCCTGCGCACTGGTCGTGATGGCACGCGCACGCTCAGCCCTGAGCGCCGTGAGGCACTGGCCGCCGAGTGGCATGCGCTCGACGCCCGCGTGGCCGTGCAGCTCGCCCAGCTCTCGGGGAGCAGCCTGTTGCAAGACCTCGGCCAGGTGCAGCGCGAACGCGCGCAATTCGAGCTCGCGCTCATCGAGGGTGACATCGAAGCCCTGCAGAACGCCATCAGCGCGCGGCGCAAGGCCCAGACCTTGCAGACACTGCGCCAGCTCTCGCGCACCGAATTCAGTGCAGCTGCGGCCGGCAGCGTGCTGGCGCGCGAGGCTGCGGTCAATGACACCTTGTCGTCCTACCTGCTGAGCAGCTCCGAGCAGCTCGCCGACCTCACCCAGCGCAAGCTCGACACCCGTCAGCGCCTGGACGCCCTCAACCGCAGCAGCAGCGTGATCACCGAACAGATCAACATCCTGCAGGGCAGCCCCTTGCTGGCCCGCATCCTGTATGAACAGCGCCGCGCTCTGCCGCAGCCGCGCACGGATGACAAGCTCACCGAGCGCATCTCCGAGATCCGCCTTTACCAGTTCGAGATGAACAAGCAGCGCGAAGCCCTTGCCAACCCGGCACGCTACGCCAGCCAGCTGCTCGCGCAGGAGCCCACCGTACAGGACGGCGAGCTCGAAGCCCTGCAGGCCCTGCTCACCACGCGCTCCGGGCTGCTCGACAGCCTGAATCGCGAACTCAGTGCCCTGCTCAGTGAATCCATCACCCTGCAACTCAACGAGACCCAGTTGCAGACCACCGCCGAGCGCCTGCGCACGACTCTGGACGAGCAGATGTTCTGGGTGCCGAGCAATCGCCCGCTCGACCTGGAATGGTTCGCAGCGCTGCCCGCTGCCCTCGAGCGCCAGCTTGCCGCCCTGCCCTGGCGCGCAGTGGCGGAGCAGCTCTGGCAAGGCTTGCTGGCACGTCCCCTGGTGCTGCTGCCGGTGCTGCTGATCTCGCTCGTGCTCTTGCTGCGCCGGCGCTGGCTACGCAACAGACTGCACGGCCTGCATGCGGACATTGGCTATGTGCGGCGTGACAGTCAGTTCCACACCCCGCTCGCCATCCTGTTCAACATCCTGCTGGCGCTGCCGGTCAGTCTGCTGCTGGCGCTCGCCGGCCTCGCCCTGCAGATCGATGGCCGCGGCCAGAACCTCACCCTGGGGCTGGGGCTGATGGAGATGGCGCAGGCCTGGCTGGTGTTCTATACCGCCTACCGGGTGCTGTCACCCGGCGGCATCGCCGAGCGTCATTTCGAATGGAAGCCCGAGCTCACTCAAGCGGCCCACCGTCGCTTGCGCCACCTCGGCATGGTGGTACTGGCGGTCGTGCTGGTGGTCACCCTGGCCGAGCATCAGCCGGAGGGGCTTGCCGACGACGTGCTCGGCATTCTCACCCTGCTCGCGGTCTACGCCGTCATGGCCTGGCTGATCTGGCAGTTGCTGTCACAGCACCGCCTGCAGAACGCGGCGCCCTCGCCACTGATGGTGGTGTTCAGCATCGCGCTCGCGCTCATGCCCCTGGCCCTGATCGCGGCGCTGAGCATGGGCTACTACTACACCGCACTGAAGCTCACCGGCCGCCTCATCGACACGCTGTCGCTGCTCATCATCTGGGGGCTAACGGAAGCGACCGCGGTGCGCGCTCTGGCCGTGGCCGCGCGTCGCCTCGAACATCAGCGCGCGGTCGAGCGCCGCGAGGCCGCTGAACGCGAAGCCGGGCTGGACGTGGCCACCGACTCCGAAGTGCTGGAGCGCCCGGTGATCACCGTCGAGAAGCTCAGCCAGCAATCACTGCGCCTGGTACACCTGGGCCTGCTGGCGGCGCTGCTCGGCGGGCTGTACTGGGTATGGGCGGATCTGATCACGGTCTTTGCCTACCTCGACAACGTCACCTTGTACGAATACAGCAGCACCGTCGGCGACGCCTCCAGCCTGATACCGATCACGCTCAGCGATGTGCTCGGCGCCCTGGTGATCGCGATCTTGAGCTTCACCCTCGCCCGCAACCTGCCCGGGCTGCTCGAAGTGCTGGTGCTGTCGCGCATGAAGCTGGCGCAGGGCAGCGCCTATGCCATCACCACCTTGCTGTCCTACGTCATCGCCGTCGTCGGCTTCGTCGCCACCCTGAGCACCCTGGGCGTGAGCTGGGACAAGCTGCAGTGGCTGGTGGCTGCCTTGTCGGTAGGCCTGGGCTTCGGCCTGCAGGAAATCTTCGCCAACTTCGTCTCCGGCCTGATCATCCTGTTCGAGCGTCCGGTGCGCATCGGCGACGTGGTCACCATTGGCCAGCTGTCGGGCACGGTCAGTCGCATCCAGATCCGCGCCACCACCATCACCGACTTCGACCGCAAGGAGATCATCGTCCCCAACAAGACCTTCGTGACCGGGCAGTTGCTCAACTGGTCGCTGAGCGACACGGTGACGCGGGTGACGGTGAAGGTGGGCGTAGCCTACGGCTCGGACCTGGAGCTGACGCGCACGCTGCTGCGACAGATTGCCGACGACAACGCGCGCGTGCTGAAGGATCCCGAGCCGCTGGTGCTGTTCCTGAGCTTCGGCGCCAGCACCCTGGACCACGAGCTGCGCATCCACGTGCGTGAGCTGGGCGACCGCAATCTGGCCACCGACGAGATCAACCGTCGCATCGACGAATTGTTCAAGGAGCACGGGATTGAAATCGCCTTCAACCAGATCGACGTGCATGTGCGCAGCATCGACGGCAAGGAGGCAAGACTGGAGACGATCAGCCGCAACGCAGCCGCAAGCGCAGAGGAGCCCGCGCCCGCGCCCGAGCGCAGCCCGCCGCCCAGGTAGAACCGAAGGCAGGGGTGCGCAGCGCCACGAAGACCAGCGCCGGATCAGCGCCGGATCATCGCGTGCAGACGGGCGATACGCTCCTGCGTGGCCGGGTGAGTGGAGAACAGCCCGCGCAGGCCACCGCCGGAGAGCGGGTTCATGATCATCATCTGCGCGGTTTCGGGATGCTGATCGGCGGTGTGCAGCGGAATGCCACGGGCGTAGGCATCGATCTTGGCGAGGGCGCTGGCAAGCGCTTCAGGGTCGCCGGAGATCTCCGCGCCGCCACGGTCGGCGCCAAACTCACGCGTGCGGCTGATCGCCATCTGGATGATCATGCCCGCGAGCGGGGCGAGAATCATCATCGCGATCGACACGATCGGATTCGGTCTGTCCTCGCCATCACGACCCGCACCGAAGAACATGCCGAAGTTGGCGAGCATGGAAATGGCGCCGGCCACGGTGGCGGAGATGGTCGAGATCAGGATGTCACGATTCTTCACGTGCGCCAGCTCGTGCGCCATCACCCCGCGCAGCTCGCGCTCGGACAGCATGCGCACGATGCCGGTGGTCGCCGCCACCGCCGCATTCTCCGGGTTACGCCCGGTGGCAAAGGCGTTGGGCTGATCCTCGTCGATCAGATACACCTTGGGCATCGGCAACTCGGCGCGCTGTGCCAGCTCACGCACCATGTTGTAGAGATAGGGCGAGGAGCTGGCATCGACCTGGCGCGCCTTGTACATCTTCAGCACGGCCTTGTCCGAGAACCAGTAGGCCCAGAAATTCATCGCGCCACCGATGACGAGCGCGATCAGCATGCCTTGCTGACCGCCGATGGCCGCACCCATCGCGCCGAACAGGGCGACGATGCCAGCCATGAGGATGGAGGTCTTGATCCAGTTTCCGAACATTGCGCAGTCCTTGCTAAAGAGTCGGTTTGAGTCGACAGATGGGGGCGGAGCCGCCCCGCATCAAGTCGCGCCGGCTTCAGCGCATGCGAAGCGCTCACCGGCACAGACTGCGAAGCCGTGCAGGAATTCCCCCGCCGGCAGGCGCTTGCTTCCTGGGCGCTGCAACACCGTGCACCGCAGCGCGCCGCGCCCGCAGGCGATGACGACACCGCTCGCATCCGCAGCCAGAACCGTGCCCGGAGGGTGATCGGGTTCGCCATCAGGGTCGACGAGCTCGGCTGACCAGAACTTGACCACGGTGCCGCGCAGCGTGGACGCAAGACCGGGAAAGGGGTCGAAGGCGCGCAGCGCACGTTCGAGTTCGACGGCCGGGCGCGACCAGTCCACGAAGGCCTCGGCGCGGGCGATCTTGGCGGCATAGCTCACACCTTCAGCGGGCTGGGGCGTGGGCCTCAGGCCTTCACCCTGAAGTGCGGACAAGGCCTCGACGATGCATTCACCCCCCAGTACGGCAAGACGATCGTGCAGGCTGGCAGTGGTGTCATCGGGCAGGATGGGCAGGCTGCGCTTGAGCAGCATCGGCCCGGTGTCCAGGCCTTCGTCCATCTGCATGATGGTGATGCCGGTCTCGCTGTCGCCAGCCTCGAGGGCGCGATGGATGGGTGCCGCACCGCGCCAGCGCGGCAGCAATGAAGCGTGGATGTTGATGCAGCCCAAGCGCGGCAGTTCGAGCACGGCCGGTGGCAGGATCAATCCATACGCCGCCACCACCAGCACGTCAGGCGCACAGGCGACCAGCCGCGCGCGCTGCGCATCGGTGCGCAGCTTTTCGGGCTGATCGACCTCGATTCCCCTTGCCAGCGCGAGCTGTTTGACTGCGCTGGGGCTGAGCTTCATGCCACGCCCCGCGGGGCGGTCGGGCTGAGTCAGCACCAGCACCACCTCGTGGCCGGCAGCGAGAATGGCTTCGAGCGCGCAGGCGGCGAACTCGGGCGTGCCAGCGAACGCCACGCGAAGAGGGGCGCTGTGCATCAGGCGGTGATGCGTGCTTTCTTCGCCAGCTTGCCCTTGATGCGGCTGAGCTTGAGCGCGGACAGGTATTCGACGAAGACCTTGCCGTCGAGATGGTCGATCTCATGCTGAATGCACACCGCAAGCAAGCCCTCTGCATCGAGCTCGAAGGGCTCACCCTTGGCGTTCAGGGCACGCACCCTCACGCGCTCGGCACGCGCCACTTTCTCGTAGATGCCGGGCACGGACAGGCAACCCTCCTCACACACCTGCTCGCCGCTGCGTTCGAGAATTTCAGGGTTGATCAGCGCCATCAGCGCGCTCTGATCCTCGGAGACGTCGATGACCACGACGCGGCGGTGAACATTGACCTGGGTGGCGGCGAGGCCGATCCCCGGCGCCTCGTACATGGTCTCGGCCATGTCGGCGACCAGCTGGCGAATGTCATCAGTGACGGACTCCACCGCCTGAGCGTGGGTGTGGAGGCGGGGATCGGGGTAGCGAAGGATGGGTAGTAGAGCCATGAATGCTTGCCGCAATAAACCTTTAAGTGCAGAATTTCAAGTGATTTCGCATGCTTGAGCGCAAGCGAAATGCGCCGGGATCTCGGGACCGGTCGCGGTGGCGCGCGTTAGGCGCCGTCAATATGACCCAGACTCGCAAGAGACGTTCCAGAATTCAAGCCGCACGTCTCCCACAACCGGAAGCGATCAATGATCCGAATTATATTCTCTCTCCTGCTCAGCATCGCAGCCCTGTTCAGCACGGCCGCGGTCGCACAGTCGGGCGTACAGCTGGCCGATAATGCGCCAGACAGCTACACCGTGGTCAAGGGCGACACGCTGTGGGACATTTCCGGTCGCTTCCTGAGCGAGCCCTGGCGCTGGCCCGAAGTGTGGCGCCTGAATCGCGAGCAGATCCACAATCCGCACCTGATCTATCCCGGCCAGATCGTCATGCTCGACCGCAGCGGCCCCTGGCTGACGATAGGGCGGCGCATCGGCGGCACGGAAAGACTGCAACCCAAGGTCTACGAAGAAGCCCTCGAAGCGGCCGTCCCGAGCATTCCGGTGCATGCCATCGAGCCTTTCCTGAACAAGCCGCTGGTGATCGAGCAGGCCACGCTCGAGGGCGCAGCAACCATCATCGCCACCGAGACCAGCCGCGTCCTCACCGGCGCTGGTGACACGATTTTCGCCACGGACGTTGATGCCGACACCGAGGTCTGGCAGATCATGCGCCCGGCGCGCCCGCTGAAAGATCCGGTGAGCGGCGAAATCATCGCCTTCGAAGCCGACTACCTGGGCACCGCGCGCGTCACCGCACGCGGCGAACCCACCACGCTGGAGATCACTTCCGCAGTCGAGGAAATCGGCACCGGCGACCTCATGTTGCCGAGCGAGCCGATCGACGTGTTCTCCTTTGCGCCGCATGCACCGGATCGAGACATCGACGGCCGGGTCGTGTCGATCTATCGTGGCGTCAGCGAAACCGGCCGCATGCACGTCATCGCGCTCGGTGTGGGCGAACAGGACGGCGTGGAGCGTGGCCACGTCCTGAGCCTGTTCCGCAACCGCGGTAGCGCGGTCTATCGCGGCAAAAATGGCAAGGAGACCTACAAGCTGCCCGAAAAAGCTTATGGCGTGGTGTTCGTGTTCCGCGTCTTCAATCGTGTCTCCTACGCCCTGGTGATGGAGACCGATGGCCCGGTGAGCGTCGGCGACGCGGTGCGCAAGCCCTGAACACCTCTCCGCACTTGACTGACAACCACGACCTCAGCGACTGGCTGCGCCTGAGCGCGGTACCCGGCCTGGGTGCCGAAAGCCAGCGCAGCTTGCTTGCGGCCTTCGGCCTGCCACAGCAGGTCTTCATGGCCGGGCGCACCGCGCTGGCCAGTGTGGTGGGCAAAGCCCGGGCCGACGCCGTGCTGGCCGCGCCCAACCAGGAAGCGATCGAGCGTGCACTGGCGTGGGCGCAGGAGCCCGGCAACCACATCCTGAGCCTGGCCGACGACGCCTATCCGCGTGCCCTGCTCGACATCCCGGATCCACCCCTGCTGCTCTACGTCAAGGGCACCTCCGCACTGCTGCAGCGACCCGCGCTGGCCATCGTCGGCGCCCGCAGCTCAAGCGCGCACGGTGAAGCCAACGCCGAAGCCTTCGCCCGCCATCTCGCCAGCCAGGGTTTCACCATCGTCAGCGGTCTGGCAGCCGGCATCGACACCGCCGCCCACCGTGGCGCCCTGGGGTGCAGCACGGCGGGGGAAGCACAGGGCGCGAGCACGATCGCCGTCATCGGCACCGGCATCGATCGCATTTACCCTTCAAGCAACGCCGCGCTGGCACGCGAGATTGCCACCTGCGGCGCAATCGTGAGTGAATTTGCGCTCGGCACCCCACCACTGCCGCACAATTTCCCGCGCCGCAACCGCATCATCGCCGGCCTGTCGCAAGGCGTGCTGGTGGTGGAGGCGGCGCTCAACAGTGGCTCGCTCATCACCGCCCGGCTGGCCACCGAAACCGGGCGCGAGGTGTTCGCCATTCCGGGCTCGATCCACTCACCCCTCGCCCGTGGCTGCCACCGTCTGATCCGCGACGGCGCCAAGCTGGTGGAGACCGCCGAAGACGTGGTCGAGGAGTTGCGCGGCCGTCTTGGCGACCGACTGCCGCTGGCGGCGAGACCCGCCGCGCGCAGCCGACGACGCGCTGCAAGGGATACGCCGCAGCCTTCCACACAAGTCAATCTGGCGCTGGACGATGAGGCTGCGCGTGTGCTGCACGCAATCGCTCATGAGCCCGTGGACCTCGACACCCTTGCCCCACGCTGCGGCTTGACGGTCGATGCCCTGTACGCCATCCTGCTGCCCTTGGAACTGGACGGGCGTATCACCCGTTTGCCCGGCGGTCGCATCCAGCGCAGCTGAATCACCCCGCCGTTCCGCACTCACGATTGCCACCACCGATGGCAAGCTCGGCCGTCTGCCTGCCCTTCTCCTGAGAGGCCGTTTTGTTCGACATCCTCGTTTATCTGTTCGAAAGCTACATCCACGCTGACGCCTGCCCGGAGTCGGATCTGCTTGCGCGCAAACTGTCTGCTGCCGGATTCGAGGAAGGGGAGATCTCCGAAGCGCTGGAATGGCTGGCCGGGCTGCGCCGCGTGGCGCGCGAGATTCACCCGGGCGTCGCACCGGACGCGCGCTCGGTGCGGATCTACACTGAATACGAACAAGCCCATCTGAGCGCCGAATGCCGCGGCTTTCTCGCCCTGATGGAGAGCGCAGGCGCGCTCGAAGGCGTGCATCGCGAACTCATCATCGAACGCGCGATGGCGCTGGAAGATTTCAACATCACGCTGAATCGTCTCAAGGTCATCGTGTTGATGGTGCTGTGGCAACAAGAACAACCCATCGATACGCTGCTCGTCGACGAGTTGCTGAACGAGGACGAGGACTGGGACTACACCCCCACGGTGCACTAGCCAGTTGCGCCCGTCTGCACGGCCTGAGGGGCGGATGCATCATCCGCCGCCTCAAATTCCCGGACCCCAGCGGTCGGCACAAGCCGGCCCACTCCATAGTCAAAAAGCATGAGCAAGCAACTGATCATCGCGGAAAAGCCCTCCGTCGCGCAGGACATCGCCCGCGCGCTGGGCGGCTTCACCAAGGAGAAGGACTATTTCGAGTCGGACGACTATGTACTGTCGTCGGCCATCGGTCATCTTCTCGAGCTCGCCGTGCCTGAAGAATTCGAGGTCAAGCGCGGCAAGTGGACCTTCGCTCATCTGCCGGTGATTCCGCCGCATTTCGCGGTCAAACCGATCGAGAAGACCGAGGACAGGCTCAAGCTGCTCACCCGTCTGATCAAGCGCAAGGACGTCACCGGTCTGATCAACGCCTGTGACGCGGGGCGCGAGGGCGAGCTCATCTTCAATTTCATCGTCCAGCACGCGGGCACCAAGAAGCCGATGCAGCGCCTGTGGCTGCAGTCGATGACCACGCAGGCGATCCGTGACGGCTTCTCCCATCTGCGCGCGGCGGAGGACGTCGAAGGCTTGCGCAACGCGGCCATCTGCCGCGCCGAATCCGACTGGCTGATCGGCATCAACGGCACGCGCGCGATGACCGCGTTCAACTCCAAGACCGGTGGCTTTCACCTCACCACGGTGGGCCGGGTGCAGACCCCCACGCTGGCGCTGGTGGTCGAGCGCGAAGACCGCATCCGCAAGTTCAAGTCGCGCGACTACTGGGAGCTGGAAGCCACCTTCGGCGCCGCCGCCGGGCACTACCCGGGACGCTGGTTCGACGAGAAGTTCAAGCGCCCGGAAGGCGACGAACACGCCACCGCCTTCCGCCTGTGGGACAAGGCCCAGGCCGAAGCCATCCGCGCCAAGTGCGAGGGCAAGGCGGGCGAGGTGAGCGAGGAGTCCAAACCCTCCACGCAACTCTCGCCCCTGCTCTTCGACCTCACCAGCCTGCAGCGCGAAGCCAACGGCCGCTTCGGTTTCTCCGCCCGCGTCACGCTGCAACTGGCGCAGGCGCTGTATGAGAAGCACAAGGTACTGACTTATCCGCGTACCGACGCCCGCGCCCTGCCCGAAGACTACATCCCGACCGTAAACGAGGTCGTTCTCGGCCTGCCCGAACAGTACGCACCTTTCGCCAAGGAGATCGTCGAGCAGGGCTGGATCAAGCCCAACAAGCGCATCTTCAACAACGCCAAGATCTCCGACCACTTCGCCATCATCCCGACCGGCAAACTCCCCAAGAGCTTGTCGGAAGCCGAACAGAAGATCTACGACCTGGTGACCAAGCGCTTCCTGGCGGTGTTCTACCCCGCCGCCGAGTACCAGATCACCACCCGCATCACCCGCATCGAAAGCGAGGCCTTCAAGACCGAAGGCAAGGTGCTGGTCAATCCGGGCTGGCTCAGCGTGTACGGCAAGGAAGCGGCCAGCGACGACAAGGACGCCAAGGACGGAGGCAGCCCGCAGTTGGTCGCAGTCAAGCAGGGTGAGACGGTGTCGACCGAGGACATCACGCTCAAGTCGCTGCAGACCAAGCCACCGGCGCGCTACAACGAAGCCACCTTGCTGTCGGCGATGGAAGGCGCGGGCAAGATGGTCGACGATGAGGAACTGCGCGCGGCGATGGCCGAGCGCGGCCTGGGCACGCCGGCGACGCGGGCACAGACCATCGAGGGCCTGATCAGCGAGCAGTACATCCACCGTGATGGTCGCGAGCTGATTCCGAGCGCGAAGGCCTTCTCCCTGATCACGCTGCTCAAGGGTCTCGGCGTCACCGCCCTGACCTCGCCCGAGCTGACCGGGGGCTGGGAATACAAGCTGTCGCGCATGGAGCGCGGTGAACTGAGCCGCGAAGCCTTCATGCAGGAGATCGGCGACATGGCGCGCGAGGTGGTCGAGCGCGCCAAGCGCTATGAGTCCGACACCGTGCCCGGCGAATTCGTCACCCTGCAAACGCCGTGTCCGAAATGCGGCGGGGTGGTGAAGGAGAACTACAAGAAGTTCGCCTGCCAGAGTTGCGACTGGAGCACCTGGAAGATCGTTGCCGGGCGCCAGTTCGAATACAGCGAGATCGAGGCCTTGTTGCGCGAGGGCAAGGTCGGCCCCCTGCTGGGCTTTCGCAACAAGATGGGGCGGCTGTTCAATGCCGATGTCGTGCTCAACGAGGACAAGCAGCCCGCCTTCGATTTCGGTCAGCCGAAGGAAGGCGAGGAAGCCGAGGCGGTGGACTTCTCCGCTCAGGAGAGCATAGGCGCCTGCCCGAAGTGCGCCAGCCGGGTGTTCGAACACGGCATGTCCTACGTGTGCGAGAAATCGGTCGGCCCGGACAAGAGCTGCGACTTCCGCTCCGGCAAGATCATCCTGCAGCAGCCGATCGAGCGCGAGCAGATGCTCAAGTTGCTGACCGAGGGCAGAACCGATCTGCTCAAGGGCTTCGTGTCGGCACGCACACGGCGCAAGTTCTCCGCCTTTCTGGTGCGCGGCAAGGACGGCAAGGTGGGCTTCGAATTCGAAGTGAAGACCCCCAAGGCCGGCGCCAAGGCCAACGCCAAGACGGCGGCCAGCAAGAGCGCGAAGGACGCCACTGAGGCCGCTGGCGCTAATGACGACGGAGTCGCCGCACCGAAAGCCAGGAAGGCGCCCGCAAAGAAGCGCACCGCCACGCCCAAGGCGAGCTGAACGCCGCCGTCAGCAACGGGAAACGGGCCGCGATTGCGGCCCGTGTCATTTTTAAGCCGACTGAACTCGAGCACCCCGCGTACGCTTCTGCTCAGGCGCGCCCGACCACCTTCACCCCGGGCAGCTCGCTGTCGAGGATGGCCCGGCGCAACACGTCGATGGCGCCGTTGCGTGGATAGGTCACCCGCCACGCCAGGGCAACACGGCGCGAAGGCTGGGGGTCGGAGAACGGTCGCACGGCAACGAGCGGATTGTGTACGGCCAATTCATCCGCTGCAGAACTGGGTAGCACCGTCACCCCCAGCCCGGTCGCCACCATGTGCCGAATCGTCTCCAGAGAGCTGCCTTCGAGGGTGCGCTGCAAGCCGCCAAGATTGCGGCAAGCCGGGCACACCTCGAGCACCTGATCGCGAAAGCAGTTGCCGGCTCCGAGCAGGAGCAACTGATCTTCGGCCAGCTGTTGCGCGTCGACCTGTGCGCCCTGGGTCCAGGCGTGCGCGGCCGGCATCAGGACGCGAAAGGGCTCGTCATACACCGGCTGGGCCACGACGCCCGCCTCCTCCAGAGGCAGACTGATGATGATGACGTCGAGCTCGCCGCGCTTGAGTACCTCGACCAGGCGCGCGGTGTAGTTCTCATGGATGATCAGCGGCATGCGTGGCGCCAGCTCATGCACGCGCGGAATCAGCCGTGGCAGCAGATAAGGGCCGATGGTGTAGATCACACCGACGCGCAAGGGGCCAGCGAGCGGATCCTTTCCGGCTGCGGCGATCTCATGGATCTGCGTCGCCTCCATCAGCACTTTCTCGGCCTGCACGACGATGCGTCGCCCGGTTTCGGTGATCTTGACCTCGGACGCACTGCGTTCGAAGAGCTGTACACCGAGTTCTTCCTCGACTTTCTTCACCGCCACCGAAAGCGTCGGCTGGGAAACATGACATTTTTCCGCCGCACGGCCGAAGTGCCGTTCGCGGGCGAGAGCGACGAGATAGCGCAGGTCAGTCAGAGTCATGGTCCGGGCCCCCGTAGCGTGGCTGAAAGCCCGAGTTGGGCATCGCCGGATGTTACCGCGTCCGCCACCCTGCAGCATCACTGCCGGCAAGCGATATACTTCACGACATATTGCGGAGCCCGACTATCCAATGCACCCCAGCTTGCGTCACGCGCTGACGCTGACTGCCATTCAGTGCCTGGCGCTGTCGCCGTCAAACGCGGCTGAATACGAGTTCTTCGAAACGCTGCCACTGGTACTGAGTGGCTCCCGTCTGCCGCAATCGCTGCCCGACGCGCCGGGCGCGGTCACCGTGATCGATGCGGACAGGATCGCAGCCACGGGCTACCGTGATCTCGCGCGCGTGCTGCGGCTGGTGCCAGGATTTCAGCTTGCCCAGGAGCGCGGCGGAAAGCACTGGGTGACCTATCACGGCCTGGGGATGGATGTTCCCCAGCAAATGCAGGTCATGATCGACGGCCGTCCATCGCCGAGCACGCATTTCAACCAGCTTCCCGAGCGCATCCTGCTGCAGGATATCGAGCGTATCGAGGTCTTGCGCGGCTCGAACTCAGCCGCTTACGGCTCCAACGCCTTCCACGGCGCGGTCAACATCACCACCCGTCACAGTGCCTCGGAGACCGGCAGCGCGCTGCGCTTCATGGCAGGCACGGAAGGCATCAGCGGCGTGAGTGCGCGTCACACCGCCGGGAGCGGACTGCATAGCCTGCGCATCACGGCTGCTCACGAGAAAGACGATGGCTTCGACGGCTTGCGCGACGGCACACGCACCAACGCGCTGAGCATACGCAGCGACCTGCAGCTCAACACCCATGACGAAGTCACCCTGAGCGCAAACGTCGGCGAAAGCGTGGTTGAGGAAGGCTATGCCGGCTCCATCTTCAACTCCGCGAAAGAGCGCGAAGCACGCAATTACGGTCAGGCCCTGCTGTTGCGCTGGCGTCACGCCAGCAGCGCCGACGATGAATGGCTGCTGACCACGTCCTGGGACAGGCGGAAAGTGAAAGACGCGTGGCAGCTTGACACCACGATCAATGTGCCTTTCCCCCTGCTCGGCAGGGTGCCGGCGCTCACCTCAGCGGTGGGCAATGACCTCACCATCGAATACCACACGCTGGAACTGCAACAACAGACGCGCTTGAACAGTGACAGCCGCCTGGCCTGGGGCACGGAGCTGCGCCACACGCGCAATGAGTCAGCGTATTACTTCAACGCCGAGCGCGAAGTGTCGCGTCTGGAGCGCCGCGTCTTCGCCAATCTGGAGTGGCGCAGCGCGCCGGCATGGCTATGGAACTTCGCCGGCTTGGTCGAGCAGGTGGAGGGCGACTCCGCTCATTTCGCACCACGCGCCTTCCTTAACTGGCAACCCGACCCGAACCGAACCTGGCGCCTTGGCTACTCGCGCGCCTGGCGTCAACCCGCTCTGTTCGAACGTCGAGTGGACGTCCGAATCCTGGATCAGTCCGGAACACTGCTGCAGTGGCGGCAGATGCCGGCACATGACTTGCAACCACAACGTATCGACGCGGCCGAACTGGGCTACCTGGGGGTGAGCGCTGACCGCAGGACGACGCTCGACGTCCGCCTTTTCCACGAACGTATTCAGGACCTTATCGTTCGCAATCCAGTCGCAGGCGATTTGCCTGCAGCAGGCGTCTTGCCGGATACCTTGCGCGAGAGCCTGCGCGGTACGCGCTGGGAGAATGATCCCGGTCAGCTGCGCCTGAACGGCATTGAATATCAAGTGCGCACACGACCGCTGCGCAAGACCGAATTCATCCTCGCGCACAGCCTGATCGATCGCCGCGCGGACGACGAAAAACTCCGCCTCAAGGTCGCGCCCTACACCGCGAGCCTGAGCTGGCTGCAGGAGATCGGGCAGTGGAAGTCGATGCTGAGCGTGCTGCGCATGGGGTCGATCGATGCCGGCTTCAGCTACGCGCCCGGCTTCAGCTCCAGCGTACCCGCTTACACCACCGTCGACTGGAGCGTGGCGCGCAACTTCCGCGTGCGCGAAAACGAGCTTGAAATCCGCCTCAGTGGCATCAATCTGCTTGGCAACCATCAGGAGCTGGTGAATCGCCTGCGCCAATCGCAGTCAGGCACTCATCAGCCGGTCAATGAAGTCGGACGCCAGCTTTACCTGTCCCTGCAAACGCAGTTCTGAACACGCTTGCGGCACGCCGCTTCACTACCCGTTCCCGAGCCTGAGCTGAAAACACCCTCAGGCTCGGGAACGGGTAGTGCGATCAGGCGTCCACGACACTATCCACATAGCCTGAACAACCCCAAAAAACGCTTGGAAATCGATATGCGCAAAAATCTCGTCGCCAGTACGCTGGCCATCGCGCTCGCCAGCGCGCTTTCGCCAGGCAGCATCATCCCTTCCGCCGCTGCCCAGGCCACCGCGCCGGGGGCAGCTATCGTCACGCCCAATCGTTACGGCCTGCCCGACTTCGGCGACCTCGTCGAACAGGTCGGCCCCGCGGTGGTGAACATCAGCGTCGTGCAACAACAGCAGCAACAAGCCAGCAATGGACAGAACCCATTCGCCAACGATCCCTTCTACGACTTCCTGCGCCGCTTCGGTGTACCCATGCCGGGCATGCCCGGCCAGCCCGGCAGGGGCCCGCGCGCGCGCCAGGGCATAGGCTCGGGCTTCATCGTCAGCCCGGACGGCTACGTGCTGACCAACGCCCACGTCGTGGCCGGTGAAGAGGGCGATGGGAGTGACGCCGCCCTGTCCGAAGTCACCGTGACCCTGATCGACAAGCGCGAGTTCAAGGCCACGGTGGTGGGTATCGACCGCCGCACCGATGTCGCCCTGCTCAAGATCGACGCCACCAAGCTGCCGAGCGTGACCATCGGCAAGGCGGACGAGGCCCGCGTCGGCGAATGGGTGGTGGCCATGGGCTCGCCCTTCGGCTTCGACAACACCGTCACCGCCGGCATCATCTCCGCCAAGGCCAGACGTTTGCCGGATGAGACCTATGTGCCCTTCATCCAGACCGATGTCGCCATCAATCCGGGCAACTCGGGCGGCCCACTGTTCAACCTTGCGGGCGAGGTGATCGGCATCAACTCGCAGATCTATTCCCGCTCGGGCGGCTTCATGGGGATCTCGTTTGCCATCCCGATCGATGTTGCGATGAACATCAAGGACCAGCTCGTGACCCACGGCCGTGTACAGCGCGGTCGCCTGGGGATCGCCATTCAGGGCGTGGACAAGGATCTCGCCCAGTCTTTCGGCCTGCCTGACGCACGCGGCGCCCTCGTCGCCAGCGTGGAGCCAGGCAGCGCCGCAGAGAAAGCCGGCCTGCAGCCCGGCGACGTCGTGCTCGGTGTGAATGGCAAGCAGATAGTCGAATCTGCCGACCTGCCACGGGTGATCGGCGAGAAAAGGCCGGGTACGCGCATCCGCATGGAGGTGTGGCGTGATGGGCGCAGCCGCGACGTGGTGGCAACCCTTGACGAGCTCACTGCCGACACCCTCGCCAGCACCTCCACACCGAGCCAGGTGGAAAGCCTGAATACCAGCCTCGGCCTGAGCGCACGCGCACTGACCGAGCAGGAAGCCAGCCAGTTGCGTCTGCGCGGCGGTCTGGTGGTGGAAGGGGTGGACGGGCCTGCGGCACGCGCCGGCATGCAGCGCGGCGACATCATCCTCGCGCTCAACAACCAGCCGGTCACCAGCGTGGGCGAATTCCGCAACCTGCTCAAGAGCGCCGGCAAGCGCTTTGCGTTGCTCATTCAGCGCGGCGAGGCGCGCATCTTCGTGCCGCTGCGGCTGGAATGATGCAACTGGCCGGGCCTCGTGCCCGGCCCCATGCGCTGCAGCGCGCGTCGCCTAAACACGAAAGCGTCCGACCGATTCCTGCATGCGCGCCGCGAGCTGCTCCAGCTCGAGCGCGGCGTTGACGGTTTGCGCGATGGCGAGGTTGTTCTCGCCCGCCATGCTGGCGATGTCGTCGATGCTCAGGGTCACCGAGGCGCTGGAGCGGCGTTGTTCAGCGGTCGCGGCGGCGATGTTGTCCAGGCCCTCTCCCACCTCCGCCACCAGGGCATTCGCCGTCGCCAGCACACTCGCTACATCCTCAGCCATGGTATGGCTCGATTCGAGATGCTGCAGACCGCTCTCGATCGCGCCCTGCACCGAGTCCGAGCGGCGCCCGATCTCGCGCGTGATGGTGTCAATTTCACCGGCCGAGCGTGCCGACTTTTCTGCGAGCTTGCGCACCTCGTCGGCGACCACCGCAAAGCCCCGGCCCTGCTCACCAGCGCGCGCAGCCTCGATCGCGGCATTGAGCGCGAGCAGATTGGTCTGCTCCGCGATCTCACGCACCTCACGCGTCATGCGCGAGATCGCCCGCGTCGATTCGACGAAATCACTCACCGTGCCCGCCATCTGCCGCACCGCCGCTTCGACCTGCCCCATCTCACCCATCAGTTGCTGCAGGCTGTGCTGACCTTCACGCGACCGTGCCAGGCTGTCGTGCGAACGCTCGCGCACCGCAGCCGTGCTGTCGGCAATATGGGTGATGCTATCGCCCATCGCATCGACCGCCGCCGCCGCGCTCACCGAGCTGTCGTTCTGTCGATGCGAGCGCTGCGCCAGGTCGGAAGCGCCGCTTGCCAGACGCTGTGCAGCCGTCGTCACCGCGCCCGCCGCTTCTCCCACCTGTGCCACGAGCGCGCCGATCACACCCATCATGTTATTGAACGAACCCGCGGTACGACCGATCTCGTCATCGCCGCCACGGTCCAGGCGACGCCTCAGGTCACCGCCGCCGTGCGCGATCTCGGCCAGGTTGGCGGCCAGATGCGACAGCGGCAGGGTGACGAAACGGCGAATGAAGAAGAACACGAAACCGAGCACGGGCAGCGACACCAGCAGCGCGAAGAAGATACTGTTGTTGCGGAACTCGGTGACCGCGGCATCGGCCTTGTCCAGCGACACGCGCATGCTGACCACGCCCAGTGGCACACCCTCGGCGACCTGATGGCAGGCGATGCAGTCCTTGCCCAGCCAGCTACGCGATGCCAGCGCCGGCATCACCACGCGCAGGTGCTCGCCATATTCTGCGTTGTGTTCGACCGTCATCAAGGCCTTGCCGTCGGCAAGGGCCTGACGTTCGACCGCATCGGCCTTGAACTCGCCATCCGGGCCGGGGCCGAACACCTTGCTCACCTCTTCGCCCCGGATCACCTTCAGGTCGCGCACCACCGACAATTCCTTGATCTGATCGAGAAACACGTCGCGCTGGGCGACGGTGCCGGTAATCATCATGCCGGTGAGCCCCGCCATGGTCATTTCATTGACCGTGGCGGCAAAGTCCTTCGCCTGCTCGATTGCCATGTCGCGCGTGACGCGTGTTTCCCATGCAATCATGCTGCCCCAGGCGATCACCAGCATCAGCCAGATAGCGGCGGTGAGCCGAAGCCAGATCGGAGTATCCGCAAGGCGGCGCATCATCATCTCCACATCCGCATTGGCGGATCACAGTTGCCCACAAACAGGCTCGCAGCTCATCAACGGCCACTGTGGGGCAATTCTTGAACGAAAAACCGCGGTTTGCATCGGACTCATGCAGCACAAATATCAAGCAATCCTGATATAAAGGGGCGTTGAACCATCGTTGCACGAGCTTGGTCGCAATACGGCCCGGTGTTCAGCAACGCCATTTCAGGCTACTTTCTGTTTTCATCCACTCACGAGGTTATCAATGAAGAAGATCATCGCGCTCGGCATCATCGCACTTTCCCTGGCTGGTACTGCGTCGGCCCAGGTCAAACCCGAAGAGCAGATCAAGTACCGCCAGGCCGGCTACAGCTTCATGTCCTGGAACATGGGCAAGATCAAGGCCAACCTCGAAGGTGAGTACAACACCCAGCAAGTCCAGGCCGCTGCCAACGCCATCGCCGCCATCGCCGGTTCGGGCATGGGCGCGCTGTATGGCCCGGGCACGGACAAGGACATCGGCGAGGTCAAGACCCGCGTCAAGCCCGAGTTCTTCGATCCGGCCAACGGCCCGGACATCGGCAAGATCGCCACCAACTTCAACACCGCGGCCGCAGAGCTGGCGAAGGTCGCTGCCGGCGGCGACAAGGCCGCAGTGCAGAAGGCATTCGGCGCAACGGGCGAGACCTGCAAGGCCTGTCACGACAAGTACCGCATGGAGTGATCCTCAGCCGCTCACACGCGCAAGAGCCACCCTCAGGGGTGGCTTTTTTACGCGCTGAAGCGCAACTGCGTGGGGGTGGCCGAGCGAAAGAAGGAAGGAAGCGGGGCGCATGACGACGCTTTTTGACTGATGTGCACCCAGCGGGCAACATCACCCCATGAGCCCCGCCACCGCCGCCCTGCTTGCCGACGCGCTGCTCGCGCTGCACGTCGGCGTGGTGCTGTTCGTGGTCGGCCTGCTGGCGCTGGTGCTGGTGGGCGGCGCGCGCGGCTGGGCCTGGGTGCGCTGCTTTTACCTGCGCCTCATCCATGTGCTGCTGATGGTCTTCGTCACCGGGCAGGCCTGGCTGGGCCGCCTGTGCCCGCTCACCCTGTGGGAGCAGGATCTGCGCCGCATCGCGGGCGAGGCGAGCTACGAGGAGAGCTTCATCGCCCACGGGCTCTCGCGCCTGCTGTACTGGGAGGCGCCGTGGTGGGTGTTCGTGGCGACATACACCGGCTTCGCTATGCTGGTGCTGCTGGCATGGCGCTGGGTAGCGCCGCAGCGCAAGCCAGCAGGGCGCAGTTAGTCGCCCTGGCGGCGCGGCATCCTTGCTGCCACGCCGCCGCTCCGATCACCAGGGCGCGACCGGTGGGGGCGGAGGTACTTCGATGAAGCTGCCGGTGGCGACATAGAGCACGCCGGCCGTGATCGCGAGCGCGATGAGGAAGGCCACCAGGCCACCACCTCGGGCGGGCTGGTGCGCGGGATCGACGACTTCCTTCACGCCAGTGATCATCGGCTTGACCAGATTGTCCTTCTTCACCAGGGCGTAGAAGGCGATCGCCAGCACATGCAGTGACACGAGGCCGATGATGATCCAGAAGTTCTGCCGATGCAGGCTGCTCAGGCTGTCGCTGGTGGCCTTATCCACCAAGGCATAGAGCGGGCCTTCGAAGGCGATGTCGTCATTCGCAACCAGGCCGCTCACCGCCTGGAAGATCAGGATCGCCAGCAAGGCCAGCACCGACAGCGCACCGACCGGATTGTGGCCCAGGCCGCGCCATTGCCCGCGCACATAGGCAAGAACACGACCGGGACCGGGGACGAAGTGGGCGAAGCGCGCATAAGTCGAACCGACAAAGCCCCACACCAGGCGGAACGCCAGCAGGCCGGTGATGGCGATGCCGGCGCGAGCGTGCCATTCGATCAGGTTCCCGCCCACCCAGCCGGTCACGAAGGAGGCGACCACCAGCAGCAGCAGCAGCCAGTGGAAAAGCCGCGTCGGCAAGTCCCAGATCCGTATTGTTCGTGTGCTCATTGACGTTTCCCTGCGTTGGTGGATGACAGCGCCCCGCGTTCAGGGCGACCCACAGCCTTGATTATGACAGCGCTGCAGCCCGGACCGAACCGCAGCCCGGCCCGGCCCGGCTTCAGGCCGGCTGGCGCAGCGCGAGGAATTCGCGCAGATGGCGCCCGGTGTGCGACTCCGGCGTCGCCATCGCCACCTCGGGCGGCCCCTCG
This sequence comes from Thauera terpenica 58Eu, assembly GCF_000443165.1. Classification (GTDB taxonomy): domain Bacteria; phylum Pseudomonadota; class Gammaproteobacteria; order Burkholderiales; family Rhodocyclaceae; genus Thauera; species Thauera terpenica. Next base: position 37,646 of record NZ_ATJV01000081.1, read on the forward strand.
GCGACCACCTCACCCCCCCCGTCGCCGCCCTCCGGCCCCAGGTCGATGAGCCAGTCGGCCTCGGCCATCACATCCAGATCATGTTCGATGACCAGCACCGTATGGCCGGCGTCGGACAGGCGGTGGAGGACGCGGATCAGCTTGTCCACATCCGCCATGTGCAGGCCCACGGTGGGTTCGTCGAGCACGTACAGGCTGTGCTTGTCCGCGGGCAGGGGCACGCCGCCGGTGTCGGTGGGGTCGCCGGGGCGGACGCGCACCTTGCTCAGCTCGGTGACGAGCTTGATGCGCTGCGCCTCGCCGCCCGACAGGGTCGGACTGGGCTGGCCCAGGGTGAGGTAACCCAGGCCGACGTCCTGCAGCAGCTGCAGCGGATGGGCAATGCCGGGATGCGCGGAAAAGAACGCCACCGCCTCATCCACCGCCATCGCCAGCACTTCGGCCACAGTCTTGTCGCGCCAGCGCACGGACAGGGTCTCGGGGTTGAAGCGCGCACCCCCACAGCCCTCGCACGGCGTCTTGACGTCGGGCAGGAAGCTCATCTCCACCGTGGTGTGACCGGCGCCATCGCACACCGGGCAGCGTCCGGCGCCGGTATTGAAGGAAAAGCGCGAGGCACTCCAGCCCCGGGTGCGGGCGTCGAAGGTGTCGGCGAAAAGCTTGCGGATCGCGTCCCAGAAGCCGACATAGGTTGCCGGACAGGAGCGCGGGGTCTTGCCGATCGGGGTCTGATCCACTTCCAGCACGCGCCCCACCTGCTGCCAGCCGTGGAGGGCGCGGCAACCGATCAGGGCCTGATCCACCTCGTCGGGCTGGGCCTGGCCGCGGCGGCGGGCGCGGGTCGCAAGCGGATCGCCCAGGCGGGTGCGCAGGTTGGCGTGGATCACGTCACGCGCCAGGCTGGATTTACCCGAGCCCGAAACGCCGGTGACCACGCTCAGGCGCGCGAGCGGAATACGCACCGAGACCTCGCGCAGATTGTGCAGCCGCGCGCCCTCGACTCGAATCGCCGGATGATCGGCGGCCACCGCACGGCGCGGGCGCAAGGGGTGTTGCAGGGGATGACGGAAGCACGCCCCGGTGGCGGATTCGGGCGCCGCGAGCAGGGCGGCGAGATCACCTTCGGCCACCACCCGGCCACCGCGCACGCCCGCGCCCGGACCCAGATCGATGATGTGGTCGGCACGGCGGATGGTGTCCTCGTCATGTTCCACCACGAGCACGGTGTTGCCGCGGTCACGCAAGGCCTCCAGGGTGTCGAGCAGGAGCTGGTTGTCGCGCGGGTGCAGGCCGATCGTGGGCTCGTCGAGGATGTAACACACGCCACGCAGATTGGAGCCGAGCTGCGCCGCGAGGCGGATGCGCTGCGCCTCACCACCCGACAGCGTGGGCGCGGCTCGGTCGAGCGCCAGATAATCCAGGCCAACATGCTGCAGGAAGGCGAGGCGACCGCTGATCTCGCTCACCAGATCGCGCGCGATGTCGACTTCACGCGCGTTGAGCACCAGCTCGGCGAAGAAGCGCGCCACCTTGCTGACCGGCTGCGCGGCCAGCTGATGCAGGCCGAGCGCACGAAAGCGCACCGCGCGCGCCACCGGGTTCAGGCGCGCACCCGCACACGCAGGGCATGGCTCGTCGCTGCTGATCACGCCTTCCGCGTCGCCCAGATCGAGCGCATTGGGGTCTTCGATGCGCGCCGCCGTCTTCAGACCGGTGCCGTAACACTGCGGGCACCAGCCATGCTTGGCGTTGTAGGAGAACAGGCGCGGATCCGGCTCGGGGAAACCGGTGTTGCAACTCGGACACGCACGCAGGGTGGAGAAGGTGATCGGCGTGGCGCCCAGTTTGCCGATCTCCAGCACCTTGATCACGCCCTTGCCGATCTCCAGCGCCTGGCGCACGAACTCGCGCAGCGTTGCCTCGTGCTCGGGCTGCACCAGCACCATGCCGGTCGCGAGTTCGATGTTGTGTTCCTTGTAGCGGTCCAGGCGCGGCCATTTTGTTGTCGGCAGATACTCGCCATCGACGCGCAACTGGGTGTGACCCTTGGCACGCGCCCACTTCGCGAGATCGGTGTACAAACCCTTGCGATTGACCACCAGGGGCGCGAGCACCTCCACCGAGGCGCCGCGCAGCTCATGCTGGATCTGGGCAACGATGGCCTCGAAGCTTTGCGGCGTCACCGCCACATTGCAGTCCGGGCAGAACTGCGTGCCCAGCTTCACGTACATCAGGCGCAGGAAGGGGTGGATCTCGGTCAGGGTTGCGACCGTGCTCTTGCGTCCGCCGCGGCTGGTGCGCTGCTCGATCGCCACCGTGGGCGGAATGCCGAACAAGGCGTCCACGTCCGGCCGGCTGGCGGGCTGCACGAACTGGCGCGCGTAGGCGTTGAGTGATTCCAGATAACGGCGCTGACCCTCACCAAAAACGATGTCGAAGGCCAGGGTGGATTTGCCCGAGCCCGACAGCCCGGTGATGACGGTGAGGCGGTCGCGCGGAATGCGCAGGCTGACGTTTTTCAGGTTGTGCTCGCGCGCATGGCGGATCTCGATCGCGGGCGCGGTAACGGCACGGTATTCCACCCGCGCTTCCGCAGCGAGGAGTGCCCCTGCAGGAGCGGCGCCCGCGACCAGGCCTTCGGGGACGATCGTGCTGTCGGCAGCGCCATATTCGCGGCTGGCACCGCTCCTGGCGGAGGGCGCGCCGCGGGTGCGGGCGAGCGCTTCGGCGTAGTCGCGCAGCGCGGCGCCGGTATGCGAACCGACATGCGCACGCACCACGGCAGGCGGACCCTCGACCACCAGCCGGCCGCCGTCTTCACCGCCCTCCGGGCCAAGGTCGATGATCCAGTCCGCAGCGGCGATGACATCAAGGTTGTGCTCGATGACGATCAATGAGTGCCCGGCCTGCAGCAGTTTGTCGAAGGCATTGAGCAGGGTGGCGACGTCCTCGAAATGGAGGCCGGTGGTGGGCTCGTCGAAGAGGAAGAGCAGGCCGGGCTCGGTCGGCTCGGCCAGCCCCGAGACTCCACCCGCGGCGCCCTTGCCAGCGCGCACGGCGAGCTCACCCGGAGCGCTCTTCGCAGCCCGCGTGGCGAGCGTTCCCGAATTGCCCCCAGACTTATCCACAGCACTGGCTTTGCGTACAGGCTTGCGCTGTGCGGCCGCCGCGAGATGTCCGGCCAGCTTCAGGCGCTGCGCCTCGCCCCCTGACAGGGTGGGCACGGGTTGGCCCAGGCGCAGATAGTCGAGGCCGACATCGGCCAAGGGCGCGAGCGCGGCAAGCACCTTGGGATGCTCGCGGAAGACGTCCAGCGCCTCATGCACCGTCAGCTCCAGAACGTCCGCCACCGACATACCTTTCCATTGCAATTCAAGCACTTCTGGCCGGTAACGCTTGCCGTTGCAGTCTGCGCAACGCAACCAGACATCGGACAGGAACTGCATCTCGACGTGCTCGAAGCCCGAGCCGGTGCAGGTCGGACAGCGCCCATGGCCGGCGTTGAAGCTGAAGGTGCCCGGGGTGTAGCCGCGCTGCTTCGCTTCGGGCAGGGCCGCGAACAGGGCACGGATGGGATCCCAGGCACCCACGTAGCTGACCGGGTTGGAGCGCGAGCTCTTGCCTATCGGTGACTGGTTGACCATCACCACGCCACGCAACTTATCCACATTGTCCAGGCGTTCGAAGCTGCCCGGAGCGGTGGTCGCCGAGTCGCTGGCCTCGCCGAAGTGTCTGGCCAGGGCGGGGTAGAGTACATCCTCGATCAGGGTCGATTTGCCCGAGCCGGAGACGCCGGTCAGGCAGGTCAGACCCTGGAGCGGGAAGGCAACACTCAGACCACGCAAGTTGTGCTGATGCACTCCGGCCAGCACCAGGCGCGGGGCGGTGGCGTCGACCGGGCGTGGCGCACGATCGACATCGATGGATTTCCTGCCCGCGAGCCACGGACCGGTCACCGAGTCGGCGTTGGCCGCGATCTCGGCATAGCTGCCACGGGCGACGATGTGGCCGCCCCGCTCACCGGGGCCGGGGCCGATCTCCAGCAGCTCATCGGCGGCAACCATCACCTGCGGATCGTGCTCGACCACCACCAGGGTGTTGCCAGCGTCGCGCAGCCGCGTCATGACGCCGAGGATGCGGCCGATATCACGCGGGTGGAGGCCGATCGAGGGCTCGTCGAGCACAAAGAGCGTATTCACCAGCGAGGTGCCCAGCGCCGTGGTGAGGTTGATGCGCTGCACCTCACCCCCGGACAGCGTGCGCGACTGCCGATCCAGGGTCAGGTAGCCCAGGCCGACATCGGCCAGATAGGTGAGACGGCTGCGGATCTCGCCCAGCACCAGCTCGGTGGCCTCGTCGGGCACGTCGGGGATGTGCAGCGCGGCGATGGCCTCGCGGATGCGATCGATGGGCAGGGCCATGAGCTCGTGGATGGCGAGGCCGGGAGCGCCGGTGGCGTCAGCCCGCCCCATGGTGGCATCCGCAGCCGCAGCGTCAGCCATGCCTGCGGCGGCGGACGTGGCTGTGTCGGCGGACGTGGCTGTAGGGGGCCAATCCGTCGTCGGCAGGCGCCACAGCAGGGCGTCAGGCTTGAGGCGCGCACCATGACAGGACGGGCATTCGGTGTAGCTGCGGTAGCGCGACAGCAGCACGCGGATATGCATCTTGTACGCCTTGCTCTCCAGCCAGCCGAAGAAGTGGCGCACGCCGTACCAGTAACGCGGCCAGGAGCTGTCCCAGCTCTTCCACTTCGGGTCACCTTCGAACAACCACTGGCGGTGCTCGGGCGGCAGCTCGCGCACCGGAATGTCCATCGCCACGCCGTGCTTCTTCGCCATCTTCGCCAGGTCATGCTGGCTCTCACGATAGCTTTCCGTCTGCCAGGGCCTGATCGCGCCTTCGGCCAGCGTCTTCGACTCGTCGGGCACCACCAGACCGAGGTCAACCCCGATCACACGCCCGAAGCCGCGACAGGTCTCGCACGCGCCAAGCGGTGAGTTGAAGGAAAACAGGCCTGGGGTCGGCTCGCTGTAGTGGAGGTCGCAGTCGGCGCAATGCAGGCCGGAGGAATAGGGCCAGACCTCTTCGCCCGCCACCGCCTTGCCCGCCGCGCCCGCAGTCGAGCCACCTTCGACCGTGGCATGCACCGACAGCCGGCCCTGACCGCGTGCGAGGGCGCTCTCCAGGGCTTCAGCGAGACGTGCTGCATCCACCGTGGACGCACGAAACCGATCCTGCACCACCTGCAGCACATCGTTGTCACCGCCCACCGCCGCAATGCGCTGCTGGATGCGAGTGTAGCCCTGGGCATTGAGCAGGGCGGTGACTTCCTCAGCGCTGAAGTTCGCCGGAATGGGCACAGGAAAGCACACCACCAGGCGGGGATCCCCGGCAGCGGCGGCGCGCCGGCGCAGATCAGCCGCAATGCTGTCCGCGGAATCACGCCGCACCGGCTGGCCGCAACAACGGCAATGCAGCTGCGCCGCACGCGCATACAGCAGCTTGAAGTGGTCGGCGAGCTCGGTCATGGTGCCGACCGTCGACCGTGAGCTGCGCACCGGATTGGTCTGATCGATGGCGATGGCGGGGGGTACGCCCTCGATGCGATCCACCTGCGGCTTGTCCATGCGGTCGAGGAACTGGCGCGCATAGGGCGAGAAGGTCTCGACGTAGCGGCGCTGGCCCTCGGCGTAGAGCGTGTCGAACACCAGCGAGGACTTGCCGGAACCGGACACGCCGGTGACTACGGTGAGGCGGTTCAGCGCCAGATCGAGCGACAGATTGCGCAGGTTGTTCTGGCGCGCGCCAAAAATGCGGATGGCGGGCGCCTTGGGATCGGGTGCGGGCATGGTGGGGGAGACGAAGCAAAGAGGAGGGATTCTAAGGGCGAGCCCGGTGCAGACCATTTACCGAGCTCAGAATTCCCATCGGCTATCATTCGCCCATCCTGCCGCCCGCAGCACAAGGTGTGGCGATGAACCGAGCTTATGGAGATACCCTTTTGAGCGAACACCTGATGCTCACCATTGCCGCGATCACCCTCATCGGTGGCGCCTGCCAATGGCTGGCCTGGCGCCTGCGTTTACCGGCGATCGTATTCCTGCTCCTGACCGGTATCGTGATCGGGCCTGTCACCGGCTGGTTCGATCCGGATGCGCTGCTTGGCCCCTTGCTGTTCCCCTTCGTGTCGCTGTCGGTCGCGGTGATCCTGTTCGAAGGCAGCCTGACCCTGAAGTTCTCCGAAATTCGCGGCATCGAGACGGTGGTACGGCGTTTCGTCACCAGCGGCACCCTCGTCACCTGGTCGGTGACCACCATCGCCGCGCGCCTGATCGCTGATCTGAGCTGGGAACTCGCCACCCTGTTTGGCGCCTTCATGGTGGTCACCGGTCCGACCGTCATCGTGCCCATGCTGCGCACCGTGCGGCCTACCGCGAACATCGCCAATATCCTGCGCTGGGAAGGCATCATCATCGATCCCATCGGCGCCTTGCTCGCAGTGCTGGTGTTTGAATTCGTGGTGTCCGCGGGGGCGGGCGATGCGCTCGGTGCCACGGTGCTCGCCTTCATCAGCGTGATCGCAGTGGGTACGGCGTCGGGGCTTGCGGCGGGCTACGCGCTTGGTGAGGCCTTGCGCCGCGACTGGCTTCCCACCTATCTGTACAACACGATCACGCTCGCCGCGGTGTTCTGCTCCTTCTCCGTATCGAACGCCTTCATCGAAGAATCCGGCCTGCTCGCCGTCACCGTGATGGGCATCTACCTCGGCAACCGCCGCGGCGTACCGATCGACGAAATCCTGTCGTTCAAGGAAAGTCTGTCCCTGCTGCTCATAACGGTGCTCTTCATCCTGCTCGCGGCCCGACTCGACCTCGACCACTTGCAGCAAATGGGCTGGATCGTCGTCGGTGTGTTTCTCGCCATCCAGTTCATTGCCCGTCCGCTCGAGGTGCTGTACTGCACCTGGGGTTCCAGCCTGACCTGGCAGGAACGCAGCCTGCTGGCCTGGATCGCACCGCGCGGCATCGTCGCCGCCGCGGTCAGCGCGCTGTTCGCGATCAAGCTCGAACAACGCAACTTCGAACAAGCCGAGCTGCTGGTGCCGCTGACCTTCGTCGTCATCATCGGCACCGTGGTGCTGCAAAGTCTGACCTCAGGCTGGATCGCCCGCAGGCTGGGCGTGTCCGAACCCGCCGCGGCCGGCTTCCTGATTCTGGGTGCAAACCCGCTCGGCAGGGCGATGGCGAAAGCGCTCGAGCAACAGAAGGTGCGCGTGCTGCTGTGCGACACCTTGTGGGACAACGTCAGCCGCGCGCGCATGGCGGGCTTGAAAGCCTACTACGGCAACCCCTTGTCGGCACATGCGGAGAACTACCTCGACCTGTCGGGATTGGGCCACCTGCTGGCGGTCACGCCCGATGCCCACATGAACGCCCTGGCCTGCAGTCGCTTCAAGGACATGTTCGGGGTCAAGAATGTGTATTCGCTACGCGTTGGCAGCAGCACCGGCACCAGCCGCCGCGACACGCGGCGCGAGGGCCGCACTGCGTTCAGCGACGAAATCACCTATGTCGACCTGTCGCGGCGCATCTATCGCGGGGCCGAGGTGCGCAAGACCAACCTGTCCGAGACCTTCAGCATGGCGCAGTTTCACGCGGTGCACGGCGAACGCGCCACGCCCCTGTTTGCGGTCGACCCCAAGGGGCGGATCGAGGTGTTCGCAGCCGAGACCGAGCTCGAGCCCGCCGCGAACTGGTCGATCATTGCGCTCATCGATGCCGACAGCAACAGTGCCAAAGCTGACGGCAACGGCACGAGTCGGGCTCAGGCGCCCGCTACATCAGCCACTGGGGACGCAACAACATGATCAGCCCCAGGACCAGCATCACGGCGCCCGACACCAGCTTGAGCATGCGTCCGCCACGTTCAGTCAGTTTGGCCTTGCCCAGCGCCAGCACGGCAAGGCTCACCATCAGGGCATCGTCGGCCATGTAGGCGAGGATGTAGAGGCCAATATAAGCATAGTGCGCCAAGGGTGAAAGGCCTTGCTGCGTCAGCACCGCGGTGTAGATCGCGGGCAGCCCGGCGGTGCACAGCAACTCGACAAAGTTGACCACGACCGCGAGCAACGCAACGGCAGCGAGCGAAGCCGGCAGTGTTTCGGCCTTGAGGATGCCGCGCATGCGCGCGTAAAGCCCGGGTTTGGATGACGCTGGAATGGAGAGCGAAACGCCGCGACCAAAGGCGAAGAAATCCTTCACATTCACCAGGCCGATCAACAAGGCGAGCACGGCGAGCCCGACACGCAAGGCCGTGCTCATGCCCACGGCAAGAAAGAGGTTGAGCCAGGCGGCCATGAAGGCGTAATACACCGCGCCGCTGACGAGCACGAAGGTGCCGGCCACCAGGACCATGCGCCTGCGGTCCTGCAGCCGTACCAGCAAGGACAGCAGAAACAGCAGCACCCACATCGCGCACGGATTGAAGCCATCGAGCAGGCCGAGCGCAAGCGTGAACGCCGGCAGCCCCAGCTCAGTGGCGCTGAGCGTACCGAAAAACGAGGATTCAACCGTTTCACGTGGTTTTGCGGGCTCACCGAGCATGGCAAGGAGCTCGCGCCCGATATGCTCCGCATCATCGAAACCGACCAGGAGCTGATCGGCGAAAACGAAGCTTGGCACCCCGGGTGGCCAGGAACCCGCGTCACGGCTGAGCACCATCAGTTCATCACGCGCCGCCGGATCGCGATCGACCCAACGATAGACGATACGGAGATCGGGACGAGCCTGTGCCAGTTCGGCGAGAAAGATCTTGGCGTCGGTGCAGTGCGGACAGCCTTCACGCACGAAGACCTGCAGCACAGCTTGCGCCGGCGCGGCGACAGGATCGTCTGCAAACGCAGGCTGCGCTGTGGGCAGCAACGCGAACCACAACAGCAGCAACAGGCGCAGGATCATGCCGAAGCGGGTGTGGCCAAGCTCACCCGAGTCACTTTTCCGCAGTGCTGGGGGCTTCGCTCGCTGACTGGACGGCTTCTTGCTCGGGCTCCACCGCCGTGGCAGGTTCGCGCTGGCGAACGCTGTCGATGGCGTCCTGACCCACTTCCTTCAGGCGCTGGGCTGCGCCACGGGTTGCTTCGGCAATGCGCTGGGCGGCGGCCTCCGCCGCCTCCTTGGCATCACGCACTCCGACATCGGTGACTTCGCGCGCCACGTCGGAATTTTCGCGCAGCGCTTCTTCTGCGGCGGCGCTGCCTGCCTTCGCCTTTTCGGCTGCAGCCTCGATCACTGCCTTTGTGGCCTCTGAGCTGGCTTCGCCCAGCTTCTTTGCCGCCTCGCCGGCCTTGTCGAGTGCCTCACGTGCGGCTGCACTCGCCTCACTTGCGGATTTATCGGCTTTCTCTGCCGGCGCATCAGGCGCGCAGCCTGCAAGGAGAAGGCCAAGCGGCAGGACAAGGGCAAGGAGCAGTGGTTTGATCACGGCAGGGTCTGCAAAGTGGGAGATATCGTTGGCATTGTGCCAAGGAAGACAAGCGCCGGGGCGCTCAGTTCGACACGCACAAAACAAAAGGGCCTCTCACAGGCCCTTTGTTTTGTGATCGACGCTGCTGCTTATTTGACGCGGTTCTTGTACTCGTCGGTGCGCGTGTCGATTTCGATCTTGTCGCCGATTTCAACAAAGGCGGGCACCGGAAGCTCGAAACCGGTCGAGATCCTGGCCGGCTTCATGACCTTGCCCGAGGTATCGCCCTTGACGGCGGGTTCGGTATAGACGACCTCGCGCACCACACTGTTGGGCAGTTCAACCGAAATCGCCTTGCCGTTGTAGAACACGACCTGGCACTGCAGCCCGTCCTCGAGGTACTTGAGCGCGTCGGTCATGTTGTCGGCCTCGACTTCGTACTGCTCGTAGTCGGCGTCCATGAACACGTACATCGGGTCGGCAAAGTAGGAGTAGGTCACATCCTTGTGGTCGAGCACCACGACTTCGAACTTGTCGTCGGCCTTGTACACCGCCTCGGAAGGCGCGCCGCTGAGCAGGTTCTTGAACTTCATCTTCACGACCGCAGAGCTGCGGCCGGACTTGTTGTATTCGGCTTTCTGCACCACGAGCGGGTCGCTACCGACCATCACGACGTTGCCGGAGCGGAGTTCCTGAGCAGTTTTCATGCTGTTTCCTGAATGAAATCGACGCGGCGGCAGGCCTGACGTCTAGGGAAAATTCAGGCCGGGATTCTACCCCGGCACGATCTGGCTGTGGGAGCAGAATGCAATCAAGGCCGACGCGAGGTCCTTCTGCGCTGCGCGTTCATTGCACCAGCGCTCTGCATGCGCATTCAGGATCGGCAGTGCGGCAAGGAAATCCGGCCACGCATCGACCGCGTCGCCACAGCCGTTCCACGCCCACCAGAAGGCCTTCAGCGCCGCTGCCGCCTGTGGGTCCAGACGCGCGGCATAGCGCTCCATGAAGGCTTCGAGCTTGGGCCTGTGCGCGTTTTCGTCCTGAGGGTAGATGTGCCAGACGAAGGGCCGGCCCGCCCACTGCGCACGCACGAAGGAGTCCTCGCCACGCACAAAGTTGAGATCACAAGCCCACAGCAATTCGTCGTAGCCATCCTGATCGGTGAACGGCAAGGCGTGGACGATCAGGCTGGCCCGGCTGAGGTGCTCGCCAACCGCCAGCAGCGTGCTTCCCAGCGCGGAGCACACCGCCTCCAGCATGCGGCCCTCGGGCACCAGCAGATGCACGCTGCGCTGCCCTGTTGACCAGGCCTGCAGCAGCGCGGGCAGACCGGTTTGAGCGTAGGCAAACAGGGATACGCACAAGGCCTCCTTGTCATCACCAGGCTCGATACCGCGACCTGCCAGCCACGCCTTGCGAGCAGCCGGATCATCCCGGAACGCAGCGCGACGCTGCAGCAGCCCAGGCTCACGCAACAGCCCTCCGGTGTGCTCATCAAAACCAGGGAAAAAGAAGTGCTTCACCAAGCCTAGCCGTGGATGCGGTGAAGCCATGGCATGACACGCGGCCACCCAGGCTTCGGCAGACAGATACTCGAGATTGATCCACAGCGGGCGTGGCTGCTGGCCGAGCATGGTCTGCACATGAGCCTCGGGCAAGGTACAGGCGAAAGCCTCGATGACGACCGCGCCAGGCTCGACCTCGTTAGCTGCCAAGTGCCACTGCTCGGCGCTGTCGGGGGTGGAATTCCACCGCCGCAACTCGATTCCGGCCACCTGGCCGCCGGCCTTTTCATCCACATCGACCACCTGGGGACAGATGCCCTGCAACACACTCCAGTCATCGACCCACAAGCGCACTGCCGTCCCCGTACGCAGGGCCAGGTCCCGTGCCAGGCGCCAGCAAACGCCGATATCCCCAAAATTATCCACAACCTGGCAGAAGATTTCCCATTGCGGCCGTGCTGTCTTGCATTCGCTATTCATCACTGTGGATATCTATGGGTTAAAGAAGGGGAAGACTTGTGAACAAGCGCCTCTCATGCGCATGCTGGAAAAACGATGGACATTTGACGCACAGCTCCTCCTACCCCTGATCAACCTAGTTCTACAATCATCAAACCGGTGTGGAGCATAGCCCTGGCGGACTTATCCACAGATTTTTCCCGACTGTTTACATGTTTATCTTTTAAATTAAAAGAAAAACATAAAGAACGAAGCCTCACCCAGCTTGCGCATGACAGCCTGCCTGCAGCGCATCAAATCGGGATTGAAACTGACGGGACAAGCCTCAAGGTCGAGTACAATCGCCGCCAGACCAAGCACCCGGAGGAAACGCAATGTCTCGTTGGCACCTCCTGTACCTGAGTCTGTTGCTGACAGTGAGTGGGTGCTCCACCCTTTCTCCGCCACCATCCGCGAACGCAAGCACCGAGCCTCGGTTGCACCCGGATTCAGCGACCGCAGCTTCGACCGACGAAGCCGAGACCATCGAGGCCGTCGACACCACCCGCCGGGGCGTGCGCCGTTTTGCCGTTTGGCTGGGCGAAGAGGTCAATGACTGGTTTGGGGACAAACCCTTTTCCGAAGGGGGAAAGGTGTCTCACGGGCGGCTCAGCGTACGATTGCGCTGGCAGGAGGACGGAGGAACGGATACCAATATCCGCTTTCGCGCGCGCTTCGATCTGCCCAACCTACGCGACAAGGCTTACGTTTTTTTCGGCAAGGAAAACGAGGACGAGCTCACCGCCAACCAGCCAGAAAGCTTCACTCGCGAGCAACTCCTGACTGAGAGCAACCGCAGAGACCAGACCGGATTTTTTGGCCTCGGCGTCAAGCTGCGCGATTACGTGGACTTTCGGGTCGGCGTGCGCGGTGGTCTGAAACCTTACACCCAGGCACGTTATCGCCGGCACTGGATGTTGTCGGCAAGGAATCGGGCCGAGTTTGGTGAAACCCTGTTCTGGCGTAGCAGCGATGGTTTTGGTTCGACCACCTGGCTCGAGCTCGAGCACGCCTACACACCATCGCTGTCGTTCAAGTGGCAGAACGCGGCAACGATCACTCGGGAAACCAACGACTTTGCATGGTCGAGCAGTGTGGGGATGTTCAAGACCTACGGCGACAACAAACTGCTGTCATTGGAAGCCCTGGTCAATGGTGAGACAGGCAGCAGGGACGATGTGCGCGAGTATGGCGCGCGCCTGAAATGGACGCAGCCGGTTTATCGCGATTGGTTGCTGGCCGATCTCATTCTTGGCCATTTCTGGCCAAGAGGTAAGGAAGATCCGGAGCGCGAACCCAATTGGGCGGCCAGCGCAGGCCTGGTGATGCACTTCTGAGTCCTGGCCTGCGACGCAAGTCAGGATTCAGTCGTAAGTGGCCAGCGTGTGCAGATCGGCGGCCTCCAGCCAGCGCCATTGTCCCGGCGCCAGTGCGCCATCCAGGTCCAGCCCGCCGATGCGGCTGCGATGCAGCGCTTCCACACGGTTGCCGGCGGCGGCGATCATGCGCTTGACCTGGTGATATTTGCCTTCGCAGATCGTCAGGCGCAAGGTGGTCTCGCTGCTCAGTTCGCAGGCCGCAGCCGCGATCGGTGCCGGCTCGTCATGCAGTTCAACGCCTGCGAGCAAGTGGGCGACAAAATCCTCACCCACCGCGTGCTTCAGCGTCACCTCGTAGAGCTTGGGCGTGCGCTTCTTGCCCGAACTCCACTGGTGGATGAACTGGCCGTCGTCGGACAGCAGCATCAATCCGGTGGTGTCCTGGTCCAGACGACCCACGCATTGCACGTCGCGCAACAGCATCTGCTGCGGCAGCAGGGTGAACACCGAAGGGTGGAAGGTCGGCTTGTGCGAACACTCGTAGCCCGTGGGCTTGTGCAGCATCAGGTAAGCCTTGGCGCGGTAGTGCCAGCGCTGCTCACCGACCTGAAATTCAAGGCCGGCTGAACCGTCCTTGCTGCCGGGGTCAAAATCCGCGAAGGGGTCTTCACATGAAACGCCGGCAATGCTGACGTGGCCGGCACGAATGAGGGCGCGGCATTCCTTGCGGCTGCCGAAGCCCTGGCTATGGAGAAGTCGATCGAGTTGCATGGCGTGCATGTTATCGCGACCCTCGGGGTCATCGGGATAAACTGTCGCGCCTGTCGTCCAGGAGAAGTCCGTGAAGTTCGAACACCTGATCGAGGTCAATGACCTCAGCAATCCACTGCAAGAGCTGCTCACACGTGAGGAATTGTGGTTCGGGCTGTTGTGTCGTGCCGAGGATTCGCGCGCCTTTCTACCCGGCCTGGAGGCCTGCCGCATCGTCGAACGTGGCGCTGATGCGCTGGTGCGCGACCTGCACTTTGGCAATACGGTCATTCGCGACCGTGTCAGCTTCAGCACGCTCGAGTGGATCTGCTTCGAGTCCGAGGCCAACGATCAGCATGCCGGCGGCAGCCTCACGATCAGCATAGAGGAACCCGAGCCGGGCGCCTTGTTCCTGCGCTTTCGCTACCGCACCAGCTTGCCCGAAGGCGCGGGCAGCGAAGACGGACAATATGCCGAGTTCGTGCGCTCAGCCTATCACCAGTCGGATCTCGACACGGTTCGCGTCATCCGCATGATCGCCGCATCCGGCGGTCTGCAGCAGTAAGTCCAGTTTGCAAGCCATTTTTTATAAGCGCACCCGTTGCCGTGGCGGCGGGTGCGTTTGCGTTCACGACAAGGAAACTTCCGTATGTGGTTCAAGAATCTGCAGATCTATCGTTTGCCCGCAAAGTGGGACATGAGCGTCGAAAAACTCGAGGAGCAGCTGGCGAAAAAGCCTTTCCACCCCTGCGGCAGCCAGGACATGGAAAGCCGCGGCTGGCTGTCCCCGCTCAACAATGAGGTGCTGGTGCACGCGGTCGGCGGCCAGTGGCTGGTGGCGCTGGGCTTCGAGCATCGCCTGCTGCCCTCGGCCGTGGTCAAGGAAGTCGCTGACGAACGCGCCGAGGAACTGGCTGAGCAACAAGGCTACAAGCTCGGTCGCAAGCAGATGAAGGAGTTGCGCGAGCAGATCACCCAGGAGCTGCTGCCGCGTGCCTTTACCCGTCGTCGTCGCCTGTATGCCTGGATCGATCCGGTCAATGGCTGGCTGGTGGTTGATGCCGGGAGCCAGAGCAAGGCCGAAGACATGCTCGAGCAGCTGCGCCATACCCTGGACAGCTTCCCCCTCACCCTGTTGCGTACCGAACTGTCACCGATGTCGGCGATGGCCGACTGGCTGGCCGGTAACGAGGCGCCAGCGGGTTTTTCCATCGACCAGGACTGCGAACTGCGCTCGGTGAGCGAGGACAAGGCTGCGGTGCGCTACGTGCGTCACACCCTGGAAGGCGACGAGGTGAAAGCCCACCTCGAAGCCGGCAAGCTGCCTACGCGACTGGCGCTGACCTTCGATGAGCGGATCAGCTTCGTGCTCACCGAAAAGCTGGAGATCAAGCGCCTGGACTTCCTTGACGTGGTGCGTGACCAGATCGACGGCGACAAGGACGATGCCGAAGCCCTGTTCAACGCCGAGTTCGCCTTGATGACGGGAGAGCTCGCTCACCTGCTGCCAGCGATCGTAAGAGCCCTGGGAGGCGAGACCGGTGTGGCACAGGCCGAGCAGTCGGCACAGGCCTCAACACCGCTTGCGTCGCCTGTGCTGGCTTCTGTGGTGGATTCAAACCCGGTTGCGGCAGACGACCCTCCGTTCTGAGTTGTTTCGAGACTGTTTCAAGAAAGGCGCCAGTTGATTTCTGGCGCTTTTTTTTGGTGTACACAGTTTTTATATATTTAAAAGACTGTAAAGATCATGTATCGGCACTTTCTGTGGAAAACCACTTTTAAGTGATTGAAAACAGAATGTTGCGATATGTATGAATAGCTGTATGAGCGCACCCGAAGCGAGGTAGGGTTTGTTGATGAAAAAAGCCGTCGACGGCAAACCTTGACTTATCCACAAAGTGCTCCCGGTGCTGAACACAGCTTTCCCACCGCCGCTGAGGAGGGATGAAGACTCAGCGCTCTAGAGCTGCGTTAAAGTCGCGTCATGGAAAACGTTCTGATCATCGAATGGTGGCACTGGGTGCTCGGCGGTCTCGGGCTGGTCCTGCTCGAGCTGGCCCTGCCCTCGTTTTTTGTCATCTGGTTCGGCCTGGGCGCGCTGCTGGTCGGATTGAGCGTGCTGGCGCTGCCCACGCTTGCGCTGACGGCGCAGATCGCGCTCTGGATCATCACCTCGGTGGTGATGGTCGTGCTGTGGTTCAGCGTGTTCAAGCGTTCGCAGCACAAGACCCTGATCGGCACCGCGGCGGGTGAAGTGATCGGCGAAGTCGGTCTGCTGGTGAGCGCGGTTGCCCCCTTCCAGCGCGGCAAGGTGCGCTTCCAGCGCCCGCTGCTGGGCGCTGAGGAATGGGTGTGCATGGCCGAAACTGCGATCACCGCGGGCGAGCGCGTGCGCGTCGTCAGCGTCGAAGGCAGTTTCATCAAGGTGGCGAAAGCCTGATCAATTCAAGTCAAGGAAGAATTCATGACCGAAGGCCTCGCCATTGCGCTCGCCATTCTGGTGTTTGTCGTTGTCACCATCGCCAAGGGCGTGCGACTGGTCTCACAGGGCGAGGAATGGGTGGTCGAGCGCCTGGGGAAATACCACACCACCCTGCGCCCCGGCCTCAACATCCTGATTCCCTATCTGGACAAGGTCGCCTACAAGCTGGTGACCAAGGACATCATCCTCGATGTGCAGGAACAGGAAGTCATCACCCGCGATAATGCCGTCATCCTGACCAATGCCATCGCCTTCGTGAAAGTCACCGATCCGGTCAAGGCAGTGTATGGCGTGACCGATTTCTCCGAGGCCATCCGCAACCTGATCATGACCACATTGCGCTCCATCGTCGGCGAAATGGAGCTCGATGAAGCCCTGTCTTCACGCGACAAGATCAAGGCGCGGCTGCGCGAGAGCATTGCCGATGAGGCGGTGGACTGGGGTTTGACGGTGAAGTCGGTGGAGATCCAGGACATCAAGCCTTCACCTTCGATGCAGAAGGCGATGGAGTTGCAGGCCGCCGCCGAGCGCGAACGCAAGGCTGCGGTGACCAAGGCCGAGGGTGCCAAGCAAGCCGCCATTCTCGAGGCCGAGGCACGTCTGGAGTCGGCCAAGCGTGATGCCAGCGCGCAGGTCATGCTCGCCGAAGCCTCGGCCGAATCCATCCGACGCGTGTCGGCCGGCATCGGCGAGCAGACCACGCCCATGCTCTACCTGCTGGGTGAGAAATACATCACCGCGCTGGAAAAGCTGGGCGAGTCCGGCAGTTCCAAGGTGGTGATCATGCCCGCCGACCTGCAGGAAACCTTGCGTGGTCTCGTTGGCAGACTGGGTGTGCGGAGCTGAGTTGGCGGGCCTGGGGGCTGCAAACTTGATGCAAGCAGGGCAGAATTACGCAATGCATCATCAGATATGACAAAAAACAGGATGAACATGAAACTCAAGCTCGGGAACACGAAACGCGCCCTGTTGGTGGCAGTGGCTTTGTCAGCCGCGAGTGGCCTTGCAACGGCACAGAACTTCATCAGTACCAAGGCCGAGGCCGAGCAGTTGCTCAAGGGCGCGACCCTGATCGGTATCTACCTGCGCACCGAGTCCGCCTACACGCTGAAGTTCGGTACTGACGGCAGCCTGACCGACACCGGCGGCGCCAAGGCGCGCTGGTGGGTAGACGATCAGGGGCGCTATTGCCGTGAGTGGCTGGACGGCAAACTCGCCGGCAACAAGGGCTGCATGAACATCGAGTTCGAAGACGGTCAGGTGGCGCTGTATTCGGAGGGGCGCAAGGTGGTCGAGGGCATTCTCAGGGGAAAATGAGGATGTGGCTGTTGATCGCATGCTAGACGACGGATGGTCATACTCTGGAAGCCTGCGATCCCGTCGTCATTGGTGCCAGTATCCGCTACGGCCATCATCGACCGGTGGTGGCCACCTTTATTGCGCGCCGCTTGGCGCGCTAAGGTTGTTCCTGTGGAAGCGGGTGTTTTCTTGCACGCCCGCCCCCGGACGCTCAGGCCTGACTTCCCGAATACAGACGTTTTTCCACGAACATCGTGTTCCTGAGGCCGTTCAAGAACTTCGCCGCGGCCAGCAGGCCAAGGTCGATCAAGGGTTCGATGATGATCACGCTCATGTAGACGGAGCCGAAGGCGAGGACCTCGGACAGGTTCTCGGCGCCGACGCCCTGACCATAGAAGGCCCAGAACGCGACCCAGACGACGATACCGCCCTGATAGGCCACCGACAGCTTCAGCGCCTGGCCGTAGCGGATATCCACATAAGGCGTAGCGGCGGGGATGATCTTCTTCGCAAGCAGACTGGTGGCGAACAGCGGGACCAGCAAGGTGGTGACGTTGATGCCGTATTGCGGCAGATCGGGAAGTGCGAACAGGCTGCCCTGCAGCAGCAAGCCGACTGCCAGTCCGATCGCCGCGGGCGCCAGACCGAAGATCAACAACAAGGTGGTGCCAAGGATGAGGTGGACCTCCGAGACCCCGACCGGATGGTGGGGAAGGATCTCGAAGAAGCTGAACACCAGCAAGGTGGTGAGCACGCTGCGCAGCAGCAGGGAGGCGGCGCCGTCGCGCTTTACGGTGTCGAACGAGAGCTTGGCAGTGAAGGCCAGCGCAGCAACAGCGGTACCGTAGCTGAGCAGGATTTTCGAGCCTTCGACGATTCCGGGTTCGATGTGCATGAGAAGTGCTCCTTTGAAACAGGCTTGAAAACGTTGAGTGCCATGCCCTGGGGCTGGCGAGGACTGCCGGTTCTGTTGGTGTCGGGCGTTTTTACCTCCTTCATGGTGATTTCAATGTCGGCTCAAACCTGAGTGCATGTGTCTGTGCCAGCGACCCCGCCCAGTTCGATGGCAGGCCAGCACTGCGCCCCCCAGGCCTGGGCAATGCGCGCGGCGCGTCCCAGCGTCAGCGCGCCCTCATCAAAATCCACCACCATGCACACGTCGGCTTGGCGGGGACGCGGAGGTATCTCGTCGAAACGTGCATCGGTCAGCAGCCACAACACGACGTGTTGTCCGCGCACGCTGCGCCGGGGCTTGGCCAGCACGGCATCGGCCAGTGCCACCGCCGAACCTGCCGGTGTCGCCCCGCCGCCGGCGATCTCGGCAATCCAGGTGGTGTTGAAGGCCACCGCCTTGAGCGGTGCTTGCAGCAGGTTTGCCTGCTCACCGCCAAAGCCGATTACGGCAAGGTATTCACGGCGGCGGTAAAACTGCGCTGTCCATTCCAGCAACAGGCCTTTGGCGAGCGCCAGCCGACGCCCCTGCAGCATCGACGCCGAGCAGTCGAGCAGCACGCAGTTCAGCACGCCGCTGCCGGCAGGCAGCGCACGCAGGCGTAGATGCTTGCGCTCGAGTGGCACGTTGGCCTTGGTCGCGAGCGTGCGTGGCCAGTCAATGCGAGTGCCGCTGGGTGGCCCGGGGCGACCCTTTCGCGTGGGGTTGGGAACGCGTCCGCTGGCTGCCCTGCCGGGCGCCGTCGGACGCGTCAGGGCTTTTTTGCGTGCAGTGGCCTCACGCTCTTGACGTTGAGGATGGGCACCGGGGGACGTGGCAATGCGCCCCAGTCTGAGTCGTCGTTTCCGTTTTCCATCTCCTCCGCGGCCCCGTTGTTCGGCTCTGCATTGCTTGTGTTGAAGTTCTGTCGTGGGGGCTGAGCGAAGGCGTCCACGGCAGGATCGTTTTGTGGCTCTGAGTGACTGCGTGGTGGTGGTGGCGGTGATGTGGCGCCCGTTGCCTTGCGACGGTGAGCAAGCACGAGTTCGGCAACGGCATCGATGTCGGTACCGACGATCTCGTAGCGACCCTCAAGCGCGGCGTGAGCGCGTGCGGCGCGCAACATGACGAGATCGGCACGCACGCCTTCGACCTCGGCCGCATGGCACAGGGCGGCGACGCGATCGTGGGTGGCGTCGGTAAAGTCGATGTGTTCGATTGCGCTGCGCGCGCTGGCGATACGATCGACAAGCTGCTGCTGTTGAGTGTCGAAACGGCGGGTGAAAGCCGCCGGGTCGGCATCAAAAGCCAGCCGGGCGCGCACGATCGCCTTGCGCGCGGTGGTATCGACGACTTCGCTCAAGCGCACGAAAAGACCAAAGCGGTCGAGTAATTGCGGGCGCAACTCGCCTTCCTCGGGGTTCATCGTGCCCACCAGGGTGATGCGAGCGGCGTGTTGCTGCGAGATACCGTCGCGTTCGATGCGGTTGATGCCGCTGGCGCAGACGTCGAGCAAGAGGTCGACGAGGCCGTCGGCAAGCAGGTTCACCTCGTCGATGTAGAGCACGCCCGCATGCGCCTGCGCGAGCAGGCCGGGGCGCAGGCGGACGCGCCCGTCCTGCAGGACTCCTTCAAGATCAAGTGCGCCGACGAGCTGTTCCTCGCTCGTGCCCAGCGGCAGGTTCACGAAGTGGCCCTCGGGCAAGAGCGCAGCGAGCGCCCGAGCGCTGGTGGACTTGGCGGTGCCGCGCGCGCCTTCGACCAGCACACCACCGATGAGCGGGTCGACGGTGGCGAGCAGCAGCGCGCTTTGCAGGTGCGCCTGACCGTGCAGAGCACAGAATGGGAAAGCCGGCACGGTGCGGCTGTCGGTGAGGGCTGGGTTTGAGCTCATCGCTTGCCTCCAGTGTGCGCTCCGTCTTTGCGCTCGATCGCGGGTAGACGCAGACGTAAGGGCTGAGAAGAATCCGGGGCGGGAACTGGTGTGCGCATCAGCGTTTCTCCAGGCTTTGTTCGGCTGCGAGCAGGTGCTGTTCGATGCGGTCGCGATAGTCGCCAGGCGATTGCCACAGCCCGCGCTGCATCGCTTCGAGCAGGCGTTCACACATTTCGAACAAGGCATCGGGGTTGTGGCGCTGGAGAAAGGCGCGGGTGTCAGCGTCTTCCAGATAGGCATCGGCGACACGTGCGTACTGGTCGTCGCGTACCACGCGTGCAGTGGCATCGAAGGCGAACAGGTAATCGACGGTAGCGGCCATCTCGAACGCGCCCTTGTAGCCATGACGCTTGATGCCGGCAATCCACTTCGGGTTCACCACGCGGGAGCGCACGACGCGGCTGATCTCTTCTTGTAGCGAGCGCACCACCGGTGACTGCGGGTTGGCATGGTCACCGAACAGCAGCGCAGGTTGTGTGCCGGACAGATGACGCACAGCTGCCGCCATGCCACCTTGAAACTGGTAGTAGTCGTCGGAGTCGAGCAGGTCGTGTTCGCGGTTGTCCTGGTTGTGCATCACCAGGTCGATACCCGCCAGGCGGCGCGCGAAGGTGTCGCGTGCGTCGCTGCCGTAGTCGTGCTGGCCGTAGGCGTGGCCGCCCCAGTTGAGGTAGGCCGTGGCGAGGTCGGCGTCCTCATTCCAGTTGCGACCGTCGATCAGGCCTTGCAGTCCGGCGCCGTAGGCCCCGGCGCGGGCGCCGAAAATGCGGTGTCCGGCGTTGCGGCGTGCGGCTTCGACCGCCATGCCTTCGGCGACAAGTGCCGCGGTTTCGCGCCCGATGCGGGCGCGAATCGGGTTTACGTCCTCGGCCTCGTCAAGCTCGGAAACAGCTTGCACGGCGGCATCAAACAGGCGAATGACGTTGGAGAAGGCGTCGCGGAAGAAACCGGAAACACGCAGCGTGACGTCGATGCGCGGGCGGTCGAGCAGTGACATCGGCAGAATCTCGAAATCGGCAACACGATGGCTGCCGTCTGCCCACTTCGGTCGTACGCCAAGGAGGGCAAAAGCCTGGGCGATGTCATCGCCGCCAGTGCGCATGGTGGCAGTACCCCACACCGAAAGCCCGATTGCGCGCGGGTAGTCGCCGTGGTCCTGCAGGTAGCGCTCAAGCATCAACGCAGCGGACTTGAGACCCAGCGTCCAGCTTGTTTGTGTGGGAATGGCGCGCGTGTCTACCGAATAGAAGTTGCGTCCGGTCGGCAGCACGTCGGGACGGCCGCGCGAGGGTGCACCGCTCGGCCCGGCAGGCACGAAGCGCCCCGCCAGCCCGCGCGAAAGTTGCAGCAACTCCTGTTCGCCACAGGCCAGCAGCCGTGGGCGCAGGTCGCTCTCGATACGTGCCAGCACGGCGCGGGTAGCGGACCAGTCGTAGCCCGACGGCAGGCCGGATTCAAGCACTTGCAGGGCGAGCAGTTCGAGGCGTTCACGGGTGTCACCCAGATTGCGCCAGCTACCTTCGCCGAGCGTGGCAAGGACGGGCGGCCGTGCGCCTTGCCACGGCAGGCTCCAGTCGGCTGCCAGCGGGTTGAAGTCCGCGCCCAGTTGCAGGTCGGCGGCGAGTGCGTGCACCACGCCGGTCTTGCTGCCGCGGCCATCGCCGACCGGGTGGCGCGCAAGCGCGAGCAAGGTATCGCGCTCCAGACGACCCTGTGGCGACTGGCCGAAGATGTGCAGA
This sequence comes from Thauera terpenica 58Eu, assembly GCF_000443165.1. Taxonomy (GTDB): domain Bacteria; phylum Pseudomonadota; class Gammaproteobacteria; order Burkholderiales; family Rhodocyclaceae; genus Thauera; species Thauera terpenica. The sequence continues at coordinate 59,567 of NZ_ATJV01000081.1, forward strand.
CCGTCGCGGATCTGCGCTTCTTTCAGTTCGCACAGATAGGCGTCGGTGGAGTTGAGCAGGCGCTGTTCTTCTTCTGCTGTGCGCGGGCGTTCGAAGCCCAGATCGAGATGCAGGTCGTGGCGCAGGATGTGGTCGAGGATCTGACGGCGCAGCAGTTCGGCGCGGCGCGGGTCGAGCATCAAGGCTTCGTAGTATTCATCCACCTGGCGTTCGAGATCGCGGGTGGCGCCATAGCTTTCGGCGCGCGTCAGCGGTGGCATGAGGTGGTCGACGATCACCGCCTGGGTACGGCGCTTGGCCTGGGTGCCTTCACCCGGGTCGTTGACGATGAAGGGGTAGAGATTGGGCATCGGGCCGAGCGCCACATCCGGCCAGCACTCCTCGGACAGCGCCACGCTCTTGCCCGGTAGCCATTCGAGGTTGCCGTGCTTACCGACATGAACGATGGCGTCACAGCGCCAGACCTCGCGCAGCCAGCAGTAGAAAGCGAGATAGTGGTGCGGCGGCACCAGCTCAGGGTCGTGGTAGCTCGCCTGGGCGTCGAGCTCGTAGCCGCGTGCGGGCTGGATGCCAACGAAGGCGCGACCGCAACGGAGGCCGGCGATCATGAATCGGCCTGCGCGCAGCATCGGGTCGGCATCGGGTGTGCCCCAACGCGCGCTGATGGCGGCGCGGTTGGCCTGAGGCAGGCGGTCGAAGAAGCGGAGGTAATCGGCCAGCGCCAGGCTTTGGTAGGCGGGGCGCAATGCCCACTGTGTAGGGTCGTTGGTGATGCCTTGCTTCAGTTGCGTCATCAGCGCGTCGCCGTCAGGCGGGATGGCGTCGATGGCATGGCCGTCGTCGCGCAGGCGCTCGAGGATGGCGATCACCGAGGCGGGGGTGTCCAGCCCCACGCCATTGCCCAGCCGGCCTTCACGCGTCGGATAGTTGGCGAGGATGAGCGCGAGGCGCTTGTCGGTGTTGGCAAGCGTGCGCAGGCGGCACCAGCGCCGTGCCAGCTCGGCGACGAAATCGATGCGCTCGGCGTGGGCCTGGTAGTGCACGACGTCGCACTGGGTATGTGCGCAGCGATGGCCCAGGCCCTTGAAGCTGATGGCGCGGGTGATGATGCGGCCATCGACTTCGGGCATGGCGATGTGCATGGCGATGTCGCGTGGCGCCAGCCCGTGCGGATCGGCACGCCAGTTTTCCTCGTTGCCGCCGGACAACACCAGCTGTAGCACCGGGATGTCGCCGGCGAGGGCGTGGTCGCCCGGCTCATCCAGAGCCGATTGCGAAAATGCGGTGGTGTTGAGGATGAGTGCCACCTCATGCTCGGCGCACAGCTGGTGCAGCGTCTCCACGCACGCCGCATCCTTCAGCGACAGCAGGGCCAGCGGCAGCGGGTTCAGGCCCTTCGAGCGCAGTGTTTCGCATAGATGAGCGAACACGGCGGTGTTACCGGCCTGCAGGTGAGCACGGTAGAACAGCAGCACCACGCAGGGCGCGCCGGCTTGCCAGTCCTTGCGCCAGGCCTCGATCGGGGTGAGCTCATCGGCAGCGGGTTCATGCTGCGGGTGAAAGACGGCTGCGGCAGGCAGGGGCTGTGGTGCTGGCGCTTGCAGGGGCAGCGCGAAGAAGCATGCGCCGATGTAGCGGTAGAAGCTGCGCGCGTTGGTTGTGCCACCTTCGCGCAGATAGCGCCACAGGGCCCGGCAGCTGTCGACGTCCACCGTGCTTTTCATCAGCAGATTGCTGTCTTCAAGGGTGTCGCCGGAAAACATGATGAGGGCAATGCCGCGCGCGCGGCACAGCACGCCGATGCGTTCGGTGCCGTAGGGCCAGTAACTCTCGCCGCCGAGGTGGTCGATGATGATGACGCGGGCGTGCTGCAACACTTCATCGACGTACAGGTCGACCGCGGCCGGCTGACGCAGATACATCAGGTTGGCCAGACGCACCGACGGAAAGCCGTCCGCGTCGCCGCCTGCAGCCGGGCAGGCAGCGGCAAGCAGGGCCAGCGTGGTGTCGGCGGCGCTGAGGATGATGATGTCGGCCGGGTCTTGCGCCATGTGCGTGATGACGCTGCTGTCATCGACGAAGCCACCGGGCTGGGCGGCGAGCAGGTGCATCAGAGGGCTCCGCTGGGGGCCGCCAGGGCGGCGGCTTCAATCGCAGCGGGCGCAAGGGCGGCGCGCAAGGTGTCGGCGCACAGATCGTGGCCGATCAGCACGAGGTGGGTGCGCGGGGTCTCGTCAGCGCGCCAGCGACGGTCGAAATAGCTGTCGAAGCGCCGCCCCACGCCGTGCACGACCAGCCGCATCGGCTTGTCGGGCAGCGCCACGAAGCCCTTGATACGGTAGATGGCATGTTCGCCGGCCAGTGTGTGCAGACGCTCGAGTAGTTGTTCCCGATCCATCAGCCCGAGCTCGATCACCACCGAATCGAACTGCTCGTGATCGTGCTCGTGTTCCTCGCCGTCCTCATTGTCGTGGTGGCTGTGGCGCAGATGGATGCCCTCTTCCGACGCAGCGCCGATGCCAAGCAACAGGTCGAGATCGAGCTGGCCGTGCTCTGCCTTCACCACCTTGACCTGCAGCGGCAGTTCCGCACGCACCAGGGCTTCGACCCGTATGCAGGCGGCGGCATCGACAAGGTCGGTCTTGGACAGCACGACCAGATCAGCGGCCAGCAACTGATCTTCGAACAGCGCGTGCAGCGGCGATTCATGGTCCAGATTGGGGTCGGAACGGCGCTGCGCATCCACTGCCTGTGGGTTGGCGGCGAACTGGCCGGCGGCGGTGGCGGGTACGTCGACGACGGTGATGACTGCGTCCACCGTGCACGCATTGCGAATTTCGGGCCAGTTGAAGGCCTGTACCAGCGGTTTGGGCAGAGCCAGTCCGGAAGTCTCGATCAGGATGTGGTCGATCTCGGCCCGACGCTCGATGAGCTCGCGCATCACCGGGTAGAACTCTTCCTGCACCGTGCAACACAGGCAGCCGTTGGCCAGTTCATAGAGCTGCCCCGGGCGCTCGCTGCCGTCCTCGTCGCAACCGATGCCGCAGCTGCGCAGAATTTCGCCATCGATGCCGAGCTCGCCGAACTCATTGACGATGACGGCGATACGCCGGCCGCCGGCATTGGCGAGAATGTGGCGCAACAGCGTGGTCTTGCCGCTGCCGAGGAAGCCGGTAACGATGGTGGCAGGGATGCGGGATGTGGCCGACATGGTTTCTCCTGGGAAGGCGTTCATTCGATTGGGGCGAGGCGGGTGAGGCGCGCAGCGGGAGCGGGCTGGCCGGGGGGTGGTGTCGTTGGTGAGCTCGAGGTCGGCTCGGGTCGGCAACGCCAGGGCAACACGTAGCGCTGCTGTTCGTGTTCGCCCAACATGGCCTGCACCTGGTAGATGCGCTGCAGATTGGCGGCGGTGAGTACCTTGCGGGTCGTGCCGCAGGCCACCGTTCGGCCGTGCTCGAGGAGCAGCACGCGGTCGCAGAAACGGCTCGCCAGGGTCAGGTCGTGCAGCACCACGACAACGGTCCGACCCAGTTCGCACTGGGCGCGCAGCAGTTCCATCACGCTCAGTTGGTGAAAGGGGTCAAGCGAGGCCACCGGCTCGTCGGCCAGCAGCAGCGGGGCCTCGACGGCGAGTGCACGTGCCAGCCGTGCGCGGGCGCGCTCGCCGCCGGAAAGCTGATCGAGGCGGCGGTGTTGCAATGTCTCGAGGCCCATGTGGCGTATTGCGCCCGACACCGCGTCATCATCAGAGGCGGTGCCGCGCCAGCGCGCACGGTGCGGAAAGCGGCCGAGGGCAACGAAATCGCGCACCGTCAATGGCCACACGGCATGGTCGCCCTGGGCCAGATAGGCCAGCCGGGTGGCGCGCTGACGCGGCGTCAGGCTACCCAGTGCCACACCGTCGAGATGGATCGTGCCTTGATAGGGCAGCAATTGTGCAATCGCGCGCAGCAGGCTGCTCTTGCCCGCGCCATTGGGGCCGATGAGGCCGAAGAGTTCGCCCGCACCCGGACCGTGGTCCTCTCCGACTGTGGCCGACACCTCGTCCACCAGGGTGCTGCGGCCATGGCGTACCTGCACGCGCTCGAGAATCAGTCGTGTCATGCCATCCCCATGCGCTGGCGCAGCACCAGCGCGAAGAAGAACGGTGCGCCGATAAGCGCGGTGACGACGCCGAGCATGAGTTCGAAGCCGCCGCTCACCATGCGCAGCACGATGTCGGCTGCGAGCACGAGCACGGCGCCACCGAGCGCGCTCGATACGAGCAGGCGCGCGGGGTGAAAGCCCACGGCGCGGCGCAGCATGTGTGGCACGACGAGACCGACAAAGCCGATTGCACCGGTTACTGCGACACTGGCGCCGACGCACAGTGCGGTGCCGACGATGATCTGCGCGCGCAGACGAGCGAGATTCACCCCCAGGCTGGCGGCTTCGTCCTCGCCTGCGGACAGGGCGTCGAGCTCGCGCCCGCAAGCGCCAAGCAATGCCAGGCCGGCGATGACGAAGGGCAGGCAGAGGCGGATGTCGTCGAAGCTACGATCAGCCAGTGAGCCCAGCAACCACAGCACGATGTCCTGTACGTCGGTCGGGTTGGGGGCGAGATTGATCGCCAATGAAGTCAGCGCGCTGGCCAGTGCCGAGAGCGCTACGCCGGCGAGAATGAGAGTCAGGTTGCCCGCGCCGCGGCGCGCGATCAGATACAGCACCAGGGTGGCGAGCGCGGCGCAGCCCATCGCTGTAGCCGGCAGCAGCCAGGGGTTGAGCTGTGCGATGCCAAAGTACAGGCACAGCACCGCACCCAGACTGGCGCTGGAACTTACCCCCAGTAGCCCGGGTTCGGCCAGTGGGTTGCGCAGCAGGCCTTGCAGTGCAGCGCCCGACATGCCGAGCGACATGCCTACCAGGATGGCGAGCAGCACACGCGGCAGGCGGATTTCGGCGACGATGGCGCGCTGGCGGACGAGCACATCGCTCAGTCCGGCAGCGCTCGACCCCGCCTCCTTGCCCGGTAGCAAGGCCGCCGCGACTTCGCTCACAGCCAGCTCCACTGGACCGATGGTCAACGACACCAGCGCAAGGGTCAGCAGGATCAGCGCCAGCGCTCCGTTCAGCGCCAGCGCGCGGATACCTGCGGCGCTCATGGCCGCAGTCGCCCGAGTTGGGCTGCGATCTCTTCCGCGGCCTCGATCAGTTGCCAGTTGCTGCAGCCCCAGTCGTTGCCGTCCATGCGTATGAGCGGGCGTTCGGCAAGCAAGGTCTGCATCAGCGCATGGCGGGAAAAGCTGGAGCGGGCGTAAGCGCTGTCGTTGACCATGTTGCTCAGCACGAACACCTCGGGCGGGTCGGCGATCAGGCTCTCCAGCGCCACCCGACCCCAGCCGCTGTGGCCTGCTTCGGCCGCATGGTTGCGCATGCCCGCGGCCTGGAATACGACATCGACGTAAGTCCCTGCCCCCGCGCTGCCACCGTTGGGGCGTAGATACAACGCCCGTGCGTGATGTGGGTTGGTCTGCAGACGGGCAATGCGGGCCTGCACGTCAGCCACCAGCGCATCACCGGCCTCGGCGCGGCCGAGCTGCGCCGCAATGTGTCGCGTGCTGGAAAAGATGCCTTCCCAATCGTTCGGAAACGGCACGGTGAGCACCTCGATGCCGTGGCGTTCGAACAGGCTCGCCTGATGGCGTGCCTGCCAGCGTCGCGACACGAGCACGATGTCCGGCCGCTGCGCGATGACTTCCTCGGCACCGCCATTGTTGCTTGCAAAGCCCTGCGCCAGCGCGTGCAGCGAGGTGCGCCGCGCATCCTGACTCTTGCGCGACACCGAAACGATCTGCGATGGATCGGCCAGGCTCAGTACGAGCACATCAGCGCACAGATTGGTCGACATCACGCGCGGCAAGGCGCGCACGGTGCCATCGACGGACGTAGCCGCGCATGTTGTGGCTGGGAAGAGGAGTGCCAGCAGCACGCCGCCGGTTTTGAAACCTGCTGCCGCGACTCGCCCCAGGCGCGAAATAGCGCTGCCGCCTGAACGCAGGCGGGCACGCAGACAGGCCCGCATGTCAGAAATCGATGCCGGCCTGCGCTTTCACGCCCGCCTTGTAGGCGTGCTTGCGGTCGGCGATCTCGCTGACGGTGTCCGCCAGCTCAAGCAACTCCGGACGGGCTGCACGGCCGGTGACGATCACCGTCTGCAGCGGCGGACGGGCCTGGATGGTGGCTATGACCTGCGCCGTGTCGAGGTAGTTGAACTTGAGCATGTAGGTCAGCTCGTCGAGCACGACCAGGTTCAGCTCAGGGTCCTGCAACATCCCGGCGGCCACTGCCCAGGCTTGGTCGGCTGCGCGTTTGTCAGCGTCCCAGTCCTGGGTGTCCCAGGTGAAACCGGTGGCCATGGCGTGGTATTGAACGGCGCTGTCCAGTCCGTGCTGCTGCAGGAAGATCACCTCGCCGGTGGACTGCATGCCCTTGATGAACTGCACCACGCCGGCGCGATGGCCGTGGCCCAGCGCTCGAAACAGTGTGCCGAACGCCGAGGTGCTCTTGCCCTTGCCATTGCCGGTGATGACGATGACGATGCCGCGCTCGTCCTGCGCGCGCTCGATGGCGCCGTCGACAACGGCCTTCTTGCGCAGCATGCGCTCGTTGTGGTTCTGCTTCTTTTCCTGATCCATGGCTGTGGCTCCGCAAGCGCGACGACGGTGAACATGTGCGGGGAGCGGGTACACGGCGTAGACCGGTGACAAGCGGCAGAAACAGGAATGCCCGGACCGGATCGGACGGCGATCGCCCACACCCCGGGGCATTGACCTTCAATCGACCAGGCCGGTCTTCTGGCTCTCCTTCAAGCGGATTCCGCAGCCTTCCCGGGCAATGCCCAGTGGCGTAGTGCGGATCCGTCAGGATTACAGCAGCGGGGGCTGCGTCGGAATGGCCGTTTGCGCATTGCAGACGGCGTCACCGAACTTCCCGTTTCACCCTGGTTTGCGGTTGCAGCGCAGGGCACCTGGATCGAATGCCCGCGCAGCTTAAGGGACGGTCGAGGGCTTTGCAAGCCGCTCCGTCGGATGGGGCTTTCTAAGCGTGTCTGTTCGGAACGGCTACGTTTACTGCGGAATTTCCATGTTCATCGGTCCATGAAAGCAAAAAACCCAGCCTATGAGCTGGGTTTTTCAAGGTGTTCAGCGCGCCTTGGGAATTGCGGCCGGGAGCAGCTTCTGGCGCTGGCGGCGGCACCGGCCTGCAGTCTTCAGCTCAGCACCTGCCCATGTTCGCGCGTGGCGTGGAAGGTGACCTGCGGCCATTTTTCTGCGGTGACGGCGAGGTTGTAGCGGCTGCTGGCGAGATACACCGGGTTGCCGTCGATGTCCTTGCCCATGCGCATCGCCTGTTCGTACTCGAAGTTGCGCCGCGTGAGCTCGTCCGGATAGCTCAGCCAGCGCGCGGTGTGGATGTCGGCTGACTCGAAGATGGCGTCGACCTTGTATTCGTCCTTCAGGCGCTGGGCGACGATCTCGAACTGCAGCACGCCGACGGCACCGAGCAGCATCTGACCGCCTTCGAGTTCGAACACCTGGATCGCGCCTTCCTCGCCCAGTTCCTGCAGACCTTTCTGCAACTGCTTGGACTTGAGCGGATCGCGCAGACGGGCGACACGGAACATCTCCGGCGAGAAGTACGGAATGCCCTTGAAGCTGAGGCTTTCGCCTTCGGTCAGGGTGTCGCCGATCTGCAGCTGGCCGTGGTTGTGAATGCCGACGATATCGCCAGCAACACCATCGTCCATGATCACGCGTTCATTGGCCATGAATGTGAGCACATTGGCGAGCTTCATGTCGCGCCCCGCGCGCACGTGGCGGACTTTCATGCCGGCACTGTAGCGACCCGAGCAGATGCGAAAGAAGGCGATGCGGTCACGGTGTTTCGGGTCCATGTTGGCCTGGATCTTGAACACGAAGCCGGTGAATGCCGGTTCGGCGGGCTGCACCATGCGCGCGGTGGCGTCGCGCGCTTGCGGTGGCGGCGCCCAGTCGATCAGGGACTGCAGGATTTCCTGTACGCCGAAGTTGTTGATGCCCGAGCCGAAAAACACCGGACTTTGCTGTCCGGCAAGAAAGGCATCGAGGTCGAACGGGGGTGATGCGCCCTCGATGAGCTCCACATCGTCGCGCAATTGGCGGATCTCGAGCGGGAAGCGCTGGTCCAGTTCGGGATTTGCGATGCCCTTGATGATGCCGGCGTGGCTGCGTTTTTCTTCGCCCGGCACGAAGCTCAGGACCTGATCCTGCAGCAGGTGATACACGCCGCGGAAGGTCTTGCCCATGCCGATCGGCCAGGTCACCGGCGCGCAGCTGATCTTGAGCACGTCCTCGATTTCGGCCATGAGCTCGAAGGGGTCACGCACCTCGCGGTCCATCTTGTTGACGAAAGTGATGATCGGCGTATTGCGCAGGCGGCACACATTGAGCAGCTTGATGGTCTGCACTTCAACGCCCTTGGCAGCGTCGATCACCATCACCGCCGCGTCCACTGCGGTCAGCACGCGGTAGGTGTCTTCGGAGAAGTCCTCGTGGCCCGGGGTGTCGAGCAGGTTGATGGTGTGGCCCTGGTACTCGAACTGCATCACCGAGCTGGTCACCGAGATGCCGCGCTGCTTTTCCACTTCCATCCAGTCGGAGGTCGCATGGCGCGCCGACTTGCGCGCCTTCACCGTGCCGGCGAGCTGGATCGCGCCCCCGAACAGCAGCAGCTTTTCGGTCAGCGTGGTCTTGCCGGCGTCGGGGTGGGAAATGATGGCGAAGGTGCGGCGCTTCTCGACGTCACGCAACAATTCGGGCGGGTAGGGGGTGGTCGTCATCAGGACTCGTCAGCGAAAAGAAAACCGCCTGCGCAGGAGTGGGCAAGGCGGGACAAGCGCAATTCTATCAAGGAACTAGCAGGCGGCCGTGCAGCCATTTTCCTTGCACTGCACGCGCAGCTTGTCTCTTGTGCGCTGGCAATGCCGGGGTGTGAACGCGAAGCGGGGCATCGAGGCCGTTTCCGGCCTCGATGCCCCGCTTTCGGGCGGCGCTGATCAGCCTTACTTCTGCTTGCCGATCTGGTCGCCGATGACGCCACCAATGGCTGCACCACCAACGGTACCGAGGATGCCACCGTCAGTGATGACGGCGCCAGCGACTCCGCCGACGGCAGCGCCGGTGGTGGCGCTCTTCTGGCGTGAGGACATGCCGTCCCACGTCGCACAACCGCTTGCGGCGAGGGTGAGCAGGATGGCGGGGATGAGGATCGTTGTTTTCATGTCGTTCTCCTTGATGCCGGACCACAGGGTGCGGGAGCGCCGAGGCGCCGCGCAATGCCTTGATTATGGACAGAATCAGGTGGGAAAGGTCCGGCGCACGGTGACGAGTTGTTTCGCGCCGCAGCTGCAGGCGTGTGTGCCGTGCCGGCTGAAGGTGCACGCCCTTCAGTCGTCCTCGAAGCGGCGGCAGGCGAGCGCCGCAACGACCAGCCGGTTACCGCTGTGGGTGTAGTACAGCGACGCGATGGCGCGTGCGTTCTGCCAGGTTTCGTGCAGCATGAGCGAGCCGCGCAGACCTTCCAGTTCCAGTGCATCAGGTTCAAGCACGGCGAAATCCACGATCCGCAACACCCCCTCCGCATCCCTGGTGGTGTGGATGGCCACCGTGTCGAGCTGCGCCAGATCAGGTGACACATCGCTCCGTGCGGCGTCAAAGCGCCTGGTTTCGGGCTGACCAGGAGTGGACCAGATGAATTCGGGCGTCACGATTTCCAGGTGGCTGATGCGCAGATCTGCGTACCGGTCTCCTCCATGTGCTGCGCTTGCGCCGTCCTCCACCTCCAGTACGGCGCGTGTGAGCTCTGCATCGTCCAGCGCCGAACACACGATCAGCGTGCGCGCGCCCGCGGCCGGGCTGGCTGCAAGCAGTGCGATGCAAGTGAAAACCGCCGCGATTCTGCCCTGTGAGCGGGATCTCATGCGTGCGTGCCTCCCGGGTGCGTCGTGAATGGATGCATTATGCGCGTCCGGCCCCCCAGCCTCCCAGCGTCGCTGTCCGACCAGCGGGTGGCGGCTTGAATTGCACCCTGTGCTGAGCTTAATTGAAGGGGTGCGGACGCTTGCGATGTGCGCTTTCTGAGGGGATGTCACATGTTGATCACACGCGAGGTGCTCACCCGCATGGGTGCGACTGCTGCCAATGCGGATCACTACATCGAGACGCTCAATGCGGCGATGGCCTTGCATGGCATCGACACCACACCGCGCATCACCCACTTCCTCGCGCAGTTGATGCACGAGTCCGGCTGTCTGCGGCTCAGCGTGGAGAATCTCAACTACTCGGTGGACGGCTTGCTGAAGGTCTTCCCGCGCTACTTTCGCTCCCGCGCTGAGGCCGAGGCCTGTGCGCGCAAGCCCGAGCGCATCGGCAATCGCGTCTATGGCGCACGCATGGGCAATGGGCCCGAGGCGAGCGGCGATGGCTATCGCTACCGTGGCCGCGGCCTCATCCAGCTCACCGGCAAGGACAACTATCGTGCCTTTGCGCAATGGTGCGGCGAGGACGTGGTGGCCGATCCTGATCGCGTCGCCACCGAGCTGGCGGTGCATTCGGCGGTGTTCTTCTGGGAGCGCAACAATCTCAATGCTCTCGCCGACATCGACGACCTGAGCGCGATCACGCGCCGCATCAATGGCGGGCTGAACGGCTTTGCCGACCGTCGCGAGCTGCTGGAAAAGGCGCGTCATGCCATGCGTGTGCTTGGCCTTGCCGGCACTTTCGCGCCGCTGGCGGTGGCCTTCGTGCCCACGCACACGGTGCTGCCGCTGCAGCTCAATCTACGCTCTGCGCCGCGGGTGGCATCCTCAACCCTGCTCGCCGCGCTGATGCAGGGCAGCGCAGTCGAAGTCCAGGGCCCTGCGGCTGTTGCGGGCTGGCTGCGGGTGCGGGTGTTGCTGAACGGCGTCCTCCGCGAAGGCGTGGTGGCGGAGCAATACCTTGCACCGCTTGCCCCTCGCCCGCGTACTCGCGCCCGCGCCGCACCGCGCGCGCTGGCCGGTGGCGAAACGCCCCTGCCGGCCTTGCCCGAGGCTCATCTGCAGGGCGAGCGTGCCGACGTCACCCGCGCCCGTGATGGCGGTCGCGCTTACCCACTGGGCGAGGCCGACCGCCCCACACGCACGGCACGTGACGCACCAGGCCGCGCCGCAGCGCTGGGGAAGATCGTCGATTATCTGGGTGTTGCCGATCCCGCGCATCTGCGTTACCAGGCCCGCGCCGGGATGACTTTTTGCAACATCTACGCCACCGACTACGCCTTTCTCGCCAGCGCCTACCTGCCACGGGTGTGGTGGACGGATACCGCGTTGCGGCGTCTGACGCTGGGCGAGACGCTTGAGGCGGTGTATGGGCAGACAGTGCGCGAGCTCAATGCCAACGCGCTGCACGACTGGCTCGATGAGCACGGGGTGGCCTTCGGCTGGGTACGCGAGCTGGATCTCAGCCTGTTGCAGACCGCAGCCAATGGCGGCGAGGTCTGCCTCATCATCGCCCAACGCCGCGACCTCAACCGTTCCGGCCATATCAGCGTGGTCGTACCCGAACAGGGCGCACATCAGGCCCGTCGCAGCGCCGAGGGCGAAGTGCTGCGCCCGCTTGAATCCCAGGCCGGCACGCGCAACTTCGCCCGCGAAGTGTCGGCCAGCGCATGGTGGGCGAGTGAGCGCTTCCAGTCCTTCGCCTTCTGGCGCCACCCCTGAGCAATCGAGGGCAGCGCACCGTGCGCTGGAACGCTGCGCCGCCGATGTTGCGCGCCCATGACAAGATGCACCCTGGCCAAGGTCTGGTTCACCGTGGCCTATCGACGAGGAGAGCAAGATGGCCAAGCCCCGAGGCCCCGCACGCCAGGATCCTGAGCGTCCTGAGTCCCAAGCTTCTGCGTCGCGCCCTGACCAAGTTCGCGCACCCGGCTTGAAGCTGCCGCTGCAGGCCACAGCCTCGTCTGCGACCGCCCTGCCCGCAGCGCTGCGAACCCTGGCCAGCCGCGCCGATGGCAGTGACAGCGCAGCGCTGCTGCCCAACCTGAAAGTGCGACGCACGCTGGAACTGGCGCCTGCCAGCCGCAGCGCCGATGCCCCGGCACAGGAAGTGCTCGGCGCCCGCTCCGGTCTGCTGGCGCTGGAAGCGGCTGACGGCACGACCATCTTCATGCGCGCAGATGCGCTCTCCGAGCAGCTTGCACGCGCGCGCCCGGAACTGATCGATGGCGATGGCCTGATCGACCTCGCCGGCTTTCGCGACAGCCGTGACACCACCCGTGGCGCGCTGGGCTGGATCTGGCGTCGCGTCATCGAGCTCGATCTGGTCGACGATGAACTCACCGCCGCCGCCAAGGACAGGGCGCGCGAGGTGCTGGGCGACAAGGCCGAGGACTGGGCCGCCGCCTGGGCCTCGCGCAAGGGCGCGCAAGCGCTGATGCAGACCATAGAGAGCCGTCTCGGCGGCGCTCCCGGACTCTACCGCTGGAACGGGACCGTGCTGCAGGACAGCGAGTGCTGCACCGCCGACGACCCGCGCCTGAGCAGCGCGGCGCAGGCGGGTGCGCTGCTGGTGTTCATTCACGGTACCGGATCGCACACCCTGGGCGGCTTCGGTGACCTCCCCGCCAGCAGCGCCTGGGGCGTGCTGCAGGCCAGTTTTGGAGAACGCATCTTCGGTTTCGAGCACCGGACCTTCTCTGAGAGTCCGATCGACAACGCCCTGAGCCTGGCCGAGACCCTGCCCGCGGGCGCGCGCCTGTGCCTGGTCACGCATTCGCGTGGCGGCCTGGTCGGTGATCTGATGTGTCTCGACCCGGACGACGCCCTGCTCGAAGAACTCATCGACGCCTGGCGCCCGGCGCCGCGCTTCGACGAGCAGGCGCTGCGCCCCAGCGCGCGCGAACTCGACACGCTGGCCGCCGCCGAGCAGGCCAAGCTGCGCCGCCTGATAGGCCTGCTGCGCGACAAGAAGCTGCGCGTAGAACGCTATGTGCGGGTGGCTGCGCCTGCGCGCGGCACGGCGCTGCTGTCGGACAATCTCGATGTGTTTCTGTCGACCTTGCTCAATCTGGTGCGCCGCTTCGGTGCCTGGGGTGCGGGCGCGGTGGCCGGGGCGCTCGCGTCGCCGCTGGCGGCTGCGGCGGCGCGCAAGCTCGCCAACCGCAGCCTCGCCTTTCTCTCGCGCGTGGTGCTGGAGATCGCCGACAAGCGTTTGCAGCCCGACCTCGTGCCCGGCATCGAGGCCATGCTGCCCGAGTCGCCGATGGGCATGCTGCTCGGGCGGGCTGCGCTTGCGCCTCAGGTGCGCATGGCAATCATCGCCGGCGATATCGAGGGTGGCGGCGCAGGGCTGGTGCAGCGCATCGGCGTGATGTTTGTGGACTGGGCGTTTTTCGAGCGTGCGTGCAACGACCTGGTGGTGGACACTGCCTCCATGTACGGCGGCCTCATCGTCCGCGCCGCGGCGGCGCCCGAGGCAGCACATCGGGTGATCTACGTGCAGGGGCCGGAAGTCAGCCATTTCCGCTACTTCCGCGATGATGTGAAGAGCGCCGGCATCCCGCTGCCCAGTGCGCTGGGCGCGTGGCTGACGCGCGAGGCCCCGGAACACAGCGCACCCTGGCAGCCGCTCGCACTGCCCGCGCTGGAACCCGCCGCCAGCGGCCGCGCCAGCCGTGGCGAGGCCGAAGCTGCCGACAACACGCTGCCGGTGCTGGTTTACCTGCCGGGCATCATGGGCAGCCATCTCGCGGCGGACGGGAACCGCATCTGGCTCGATGCCTTCGATCTCGCCCGCGGTCGCCTGGCGCGCATTGCCATGGACAGCCACAAGACGGTGCGCGAGGACGGTCTCGTCGGCCTCGCCTACGGCAGGCTCGCCGACCACCTCGAAACCAGCCACCGCGTGATTCGCCATGACTACGACTGGCGCCAGCCGATCCAGACCCTGGGCGCTGAGCTCGCCCTGGTGCTGCGCGCAGCCCTGAACACCCACCCCGACCAGCCGCTGCGCATCCTCGCCCACAGCATGGGCGGTCTGCTGGTGCGCGCCGCCTTTGCCGCCGACAAGACGCTGTGGGCCGATATCGTCGCCCGCCCGGGCGGACGCTTGCTGATGCTGGGCACGCCCAATCATGGCTCGCACCTCTTCGTCGAGACCCTGCTTGGCCAGTCGGACACCATCCGCATGCTGGCGCGTCTGGACCTGAGGCAGGGCATGCAGGCCGTGCTCGACATCGTTGCCGGCTTTCCGGGTGCGCTGCATCTGCTGCCCGCGCCCGGTTTCGAGGACGCGGGGGGGCTGGCGGACAAGGACTACTACCGCGCCGAGGCGTGGACCGAGCTGGCGGCGATCAACAACGACTTCTGGTTTGGCAAGACGCTCGCTGGCAAGCCCACCCAGGCCTTGCTCGACCAAGCGCGCGACTTCTGGGGCGCGCTGGCCGATACGCGCTGGGTGGATCTTGCCCCCGAGCGCGTCGCCTACGTTTTTGGTCAGGCGGAGAACACCCCTTGCGGCATCCTGCTGCAGACCGAGGACGGCAAGCCAAAGAGCATCATGATGCGCGGCACGCCCCATGGTGACGGCTCGGTGACCTGGAAGTCGGGGCGCATCCCCAATCTGCCCGATGAGCGCTGCTGGACCATGCCGGCCGACCATATGGGCCTGACCAGCACCGCCAGGTATTTTGCCGATATCGAGGCCTTGCTCAGCCGCGGCGTGCCGCTGCGTCTCGGCCGCCTGCCGGTGAGTCGCGGCGAGCAGGAACGCGCACCTTTGCTGAGCTATCGCGCCGGCCCGCCGCCGGCGTATCCCAGTGACGAGGAAATCGCCTGTCTCGCACTGGGCGGGCGCCTGCGGCCGCTGCCACGACGCAAGCGCGCCACGCTGGCGGTGGCGGTGAAGGCAATGGACTTGCGCTTCGTCCAGGTGCCACTGCTGTGTGGCCACTACCGTGGTGACCCGATTGCCGGCGCGGAAGGTGTGATCGACCGCTGGCTGGTCGGCGGCGCACTCAGCCAGCGCCAGCGCCTGGGCGTGCATTCCGGCGAGCTTGGCCATGCCACCGTGGTGCTCATGCCGCGCAGGCGCGAGGAGCGCCTGCGCGGCAGCGGGCGTGGGGCGGTGGTCGTCGGCCTGGGCGAGATGGGGCACCTGGGCCCAGAAGGCGTGACCGAGGCGGTGCGCGCCGGGGCGCTGCGCTATCTGCTCCATGCCTGTGATCGTGAGAGTGAGGAGGCATGCAAGGCGGCAGACGAGCACGGGCTGCCGCTGCGCCTCGCGAGCTTGCTGGTCGGCACCAATTCGGCCGCGCAGCTCGACGTCGACGACGCGGTAAGGGCGATCGTGCTCGGGGTGCTGCTCGCCAACCGCGACTTCGCCCTGGGTTCGGGCACGGGCGGGCACAAGGGGCCGCGCGGGCGCATCGTCGCGCTCGATCTCATCGAGCTCTACCGCGACACGGCCATCTCGGCCGCCTATGCCGTCAGCGCGCTGGAGCGCACGCTGGCGACCGAGCTCGCACAGCTCGACGCCGAGCTGGAGTTGCCCACTGAACTGCAGCACGGCGAAGGCGTACGCCAGCGCCTGACGGTGACCCCCTTCTCCGATTACTGGCCGCGGCTGGCGGTCACCGACGCCGACCGCGAAGACAGCGACTGTGGCGCCGAATGCTGGACTCCGCGCCTGCACAACCCGATCCCGCCGCAAGCCATGCGCCGTTTGCTGACGCTGTATGGCCATGGCCATGCGGCTGCGGCCGACGCCGTGCCGCTGGTGCAGGGTCTGGACAGCGCCCCCCTGCTGCGTCACGCCGAGCGCCTGCGCTTCACCTACATGGGCGAGAAGGCGCGCGCCGAGGCCGTGGTCCAGCAGCGCCAGCCCGGTCTGATCGAAAAGCTCGCCGCCGAGGCCTTGAATGGCCCCAGCGCCACGCGCTATGCCTCGGGCGAGCACGCGCTCGGGCACATGGTGTTTCAGTTGCTGCTGCCGCTGGAATTCAAGGCGGCGGCGCGCAAGGCACACAATCTGGTGCTCATGGTCGATGAGAGCACCGCCAACCTGCCGTGGGAGTTGCTCGAGGCCGATGGCGAGCCCTTGGTGCGCACGACGCGCATGGTGCGCCAGTTCATGACCAGCCGTTTCCGCCGCGAGATCGTGCGCACCGATGCCTTGAGCGCCTGCGTCATCGCCAACCCCAGCACTGAAGGCTATTTTGCGCAGTTCGGCGGCGCGGGCTGGACGCCACAGCTCGATGCGCAGGGTCAACCACGCCCTGATCGCCTGCCCAGCCTGGATGGTGCTGCGCGCGAAGGCGATGCCGTGGTGCGCATTCTCGAAGGCGCGGGCTACGCTGTCAGCCATTCCCCACCCGATGCGCTCGCCGGCGATGTGTTTGCGCGCCTGTTCGCACGGCCGTGCCGCATCCTGGTCATCGCGGCTCACGGCATCCATGCCAAACGCGCGGCGGACGGACGTTATCGCAGCGGAGTCGTGCTGTCCGACGGGCTGTTGCTGTCGGCGGCCGAGATCGGCCTCATGGAGACGGTGCCCGATCTGGTCTTCCTCAGCTGTTGTCACCTCGGCAAGATCGGCTCCGGCTCCGACGACCAGCGTCTGGCCGCCAGCCTGGCGCGCGAGCTGATCGACATGGGCGTGCGTTGCGTGGTCGCCGCAGGTTGGGAGGTGCGTGACGATGCGGCGCTGAGTTTCTCCGAAACCTTCTTCACCCACATGACGGTGCACGGCGCACACTTTGCCGACGCCATTTTTCTTGCCCGCCGCGCCGCGCTCGACGCTCACCCCGACTGCAACACCTGGGGCGCCTACCAGGCTTATGGCGATCCTGCCTTCCAGCTCCGCCTCAATGCGGGTGCGACCCGCGACGAGGCCCCGCTGCTGGCTGCAGAGGAGTTGCTGGACTGGCTCGAGCAGCTGCGCCTCGACACCCGCCTGCCGGGTGCGAGCAAGGCCGAACGTGACTTTGACGCGCTCAATAAGCGCATCCGTCGCCGTCTCGGGCGCCTGCCACCAAACTGGGCCGAGCGCACCGACGTGCTGCAGGCGCTGGGGCGGCTGTACGCGGAATATGGCGCGGCCGGCTTCGATGCGGCGCGCCTGGCACTGCTGCGCGCGATCGCCGAAGACTCGTCGCAGGGCCTGGTGCCGATCAGCGCGATCGAGCAGCTCATCAATATGGAGGCACGCCAGGCGGAGCGTCTCAGCGTGCCGGGAACGGGACAGGACCTGGCAGCCGCCACAGTGCTGATCGACGATGCACTGGCGCGGGTGCAGGCTCTGAGCACGCTGTCCGGATTGCACCCTGCGGTCAATGCCGCACCGATCGATGCCTTGCGTGCTGACGCTTTGCGCCCGAATACCGAGCGCCAGTCCATCATCGGTTCGGCGTGGAAGCGCAAGGCCTTGATTCTGTTGCGCAGCCCGGAGCCGGAGAAGGACGCGGTGCGCGAGGCCCTGCTGCGTGCGCGTGACGCCTACGCACGTGGCGAGGCCGACGCGCGCGCCACCGACTGGAATCCCTATGCCCGCATCAATCGTCTGCAGCTCGACGCCGTGCTCGGTGAGACGCCAGCGGGTGAGGTCGATGCCAGTGCCTGCGCCGCGGCGGCGCGGGCACGCTTCGAGCAGCGCTTCGAGTTCTGGGATGCGGTGATGGCGGCCGATGCGACGCTGGCCGGCTGGCTGGGTGGAGCTGAGCTGCCGGAAGGGCGTGGCGCTGTCGAGGTGCTGAGCCAGGCCTATCGTGACACCCTTGAAACCGTCGCCGCCTCGCCGCGTGAGCTGGATTCGGCCTTCGCCCAGATCGGCTTGCTGGCGGACTTCCTGCTTCTTCAGGGTGGAAAGGAGCAGCTTGCGCAGGCGAAGGTGTTGAAGGAGGTCATTGCCGTGTTGCAAGCGCCGGCGGAGTGAGCGTCCAGGAGAGTCTGAAGGCCGTCCGGGCGGGCGCAGGTCAGGTGCAGGAGGGCGGCCGCGCCCCTCGCGGGCGCTGCTTGTTGCATGATGAAACATCGCCGTGGTGGAATTTTTGCCCGGCGCGTGCCTCTGACCCCTATCCTGCCGCCTTTGTCGGTATTGCCAGCCACGCCATCTTTCAGGACACTTCCATGTATCGAGATCCGAAGTATTCCGGCCTTTTCAAGCAGTTCGGTGCCCGTGACGGGACGCCACCGACGGTGTTGCAGAAGGTCCTGACCACGCTTGTCACCATTGCGGTGTTCGGCGTGGCGCTGATGTTCTCGGTGGTCTTCTTTGCCGTGATCGTCACTGTCGGTGCCGTGGCCTGGGGCTATCTGTGGTGGAAGACGCGTGCGCTGCGCAAGCACATGCGTGAGCAGGCGTCGATGGGCCAGGGGCAGCGCCAGGGAGAGGGTCGGAGTGGTGCTCAGGGCCTGATCATCGAAGGCGAAGTGATCCGCGAGGTCGACATCGACGAGCGTCCGTCGCGCTGAGTTGTGCGCTCCCGTCCGCGCGCTTGGTGTAGTCTGTCCGTCCGCTGACCGGTGCCCTGCAGAGGCCGGCGGTATAACCCGATTTCAGACTGAGGACAGAACCCATGAGCAATGTGACCCTTGGCGGTAACCCGATCGACGTCGCCGGACGCTTCCCGCAAGCGGGTGATGCCGCCCCCGCCTTCAAGCTGGCAGGCGCTGATCTGGCCGATGTCGGCCTTGACGCCTTTGCCGGCAAGCGCAAGGTATTGAGCATCGTTCCCAGCCTTGACACGCCGGTGTGCGCGGCCTCGGCGCGCAAGTTCAATACCGATGCCAGCGCCCTGGCCGACACCGTGGTGCTGGTCATTTCTGCCGACCTGCCTTTCGCCGCCAAGCGCTTCTGCGAGGCCGAAGGCCTGCAGAATGTGAACACGCTGTCGACCTTCCGTAACCCGGCCTTTGCCCAGGACTACGGTGTCGCCATCACCTCCGGCCCGCTCGCCGGTGTCACCGCACGTGCGGTGGTGGTGCTCGATGCGAACGACAAGGTGCTGTATTCGCAGCTCGTGCCCGAGATCAAGGAAGAGCCCGACTACGCCGCTGCGCTCGCCGCATTGAAGTAATCCCACCTGGAGTGGCGCAAGCGCCGCCCCAGTATTGAAAACGCCCCGTCACGCTTGCGTGCGGGGCGTTTTCAATTGCTTCGTGCAGGGCGTCGGAGGCGTGCTGTGGGCTCAGGCGGGCGATTCGCCATTGTCATTGCTGCCCGCTTCGGCTTCTTCCGGCACCGGGCTGGCCAGCACCTTGTCGATGCGCTTGCCGTCGAGATCGACCACCTCGAAGCGCCAGCCCTCCCATACCGCGATGTCGCCGGTGCTGGGCAGGCGGCCGAGCAGCCACATCATCATGCCGGACAAGGTGTGGTAGCGCCCCTTGTCCTCTTCCGGCACCGCCTTCATGTTCAGGCGATCCTTGAGTTCGAGGATGGGGATGAGACCATCGAGCAGCCAGGAGCCGTCCTCGCGCTGCACGGCCCAGGACTCTTCGGCGTTGTCCGACTGGAACTCGCCGGTCACCGACTCGAGCAGGTCGTGCAGGGTGACCATGCCGAGCACCTCACCGTATTCGTCGATGACGAACACCATGTGCGTGCTGGTGACGCGGAACTGGTCGAGCAGCTCCATGCCGGTCAGCGATTCGGGGACGTAGATCGGGGTCTGCAAGGCCTCGGTGAGGTCGACCGCGTCACCACGCAAGGTCTGGTTGAAGAGCTGCTTTGCGCTGATGATGCCGAGGATTTCGTCCAGGCCGCCACGACATACCGGAAAGCGTGAGTGCGCCGAGCAGGCCATGAGCTGCAGGTTCTCGTCGAGTGCGCGATTGATGTCCAGCCACACGATGTCCGAGCGCGGCACCATCAGCGAGCCAAGCTGGCGTTCGTCGAGGCGGAACACGTTGCGCACCATCTCATGCTCGCTCTTCTCGATGATGCCGGCCACCGAACCCTCGTCGAGCATGGCGCGGATCTCTTCCTCGGTCACGCTCGGGCCATTGACTTCACGCTGACCCATGAGGCGCAGCAGCAGCGCAGTGGAGCTCGACAGCAAGTGCACGAAGGGGCGCGAGGCGATCGACAGGAAGTACATCGGGCGCGCCACCAGGCGTGCGATGCCCTCCGGGTTGATCTGGCCGATGCGCTTGGGCACCAGCTCGCCGACCACGATAGAGACATAGGTGATGACGAGCACGACGAGCACGGTGGAGCCGATCTCGCTCACGCGCTGCTCCATGCCCAGGGTCTGCAGCCAGGAGGCGAGTGGGCCGGCAAGTGCGGCTTCACCGACGATACCGTTGAGGATGCCGATCGAGGTGATGCCGATCTGGATGGTGGACAGGAAGCGCGTGGGCTCTTCGCCGAGCTTGATTGCGATTGCTGCGGCATGGTCACCGTCCTCGGCGAGCCGGGACAGACGCGCCCGACGCGCAGTGATGAGCGCGATCTCGGACATGGCGAACAAGCCGTTGATGACGATGAGGATAACGAGAACGAGAATTTCCATGGGACCAGGGATGCCCGGCTCAGGCGCGTGCGCAGGACTGCCGCAAGGCAGACGTGACACGGACTGGCCGGGGCGACAGGAGATAGGCGCGACGGAGGTCGCACGCGGATGACGTTTGCGTTACGCGGCGGCTGTGCGCGGCCCGCGAAAGTGGGCCTGCAGGCAGAACAGCAGGGTCGGAGAACGTGGCCGCGAACAGCGGGGGTGGGCAAGATCGCCCAGGGGGTTCAGCATCGGATGTGGGCGCGGATTCAGATCCGGCACGGACCGACGCGGCGGTGTTCGACAAGGCGCAACGACTCATATCGCGGAGTAGTTTTTCAACCCCGCCCAACCCTTGATTTGTTTGAAGAAAAATAATCATGCCGCAAGTGTCGGCAATTGTCACCTTTCGTCGTCCAGGTGGCTGTCGTCTTCGAGTGCAAAAACCGCCAGATTCTGGTCGGCCAGGCGCACGGTGGTGGGGCCACGTTCGCCGTGGATGCGCAGGCTGGATTCGGCCATGCGTACCACCACTCCGTCGTGGATCGCGCGTTCGGCATTGACCCGGGCGTGCTGGGCAAGGCTCAGGCGTTGGCGCAGCTGCACTTCCTCGCCACGCAGGGCCTCGATGTCGGCGGACAAGGCGGCAGCGGTCTGTTCTGCGCGCAGACGTACCGCGGGCGCGATACGGTCGGGGTAGCGATCGGAGAAGCTCAGCAGCTTGCCCATTTCCAGCAGTTCGCTTTCCTTGCTGTCGCGCGCTTGTGTGCTCGCCTGCAGTGCGCCAGCGAGCGCCGGGTCGGTGCCGATCTCGAGCTCGGTGCGGATACGGTTCGGTGCACCCAGGGTGCGTGCGTGTATCGACAGCGTGGCGCGCAGCAGCCCACCGATGACCTGGCCGCGGCGATTGAGGCCCAGACGGATGTGATTGGCGGCGGTGAGCTCGCACTTCATCGCCAGGTCGTCGATGAAGATCGAGTCACCCGCCTCGATGCGGGCCTGTTGTGCGTAGATGGCGGAGAAGCTGCCGGTGCAGCGGATGCAGTGGCTGTTGCTGTCCTTTTGCCCGATGCCGCCGAGCACACCGCTCTTGACCACGATGCTGCCGCCGGATTCGAGTGTGGCGGGCTCGACCACGCCACCGATCTCGATGTCGCCGCTGGCGTGAATGCTCATGCCGGCCTTGACGTCTCCGCGCACACGCACTGCACCATCGTAGCGAATGTTGCCGGTCGCCATGTTGACCGTGTCGACGGTGAACACGGGTTCGACCATCATGCCGCCCCTGACCTGTAGCGGCTGGCCGTCGATGGCGGCGACGAGCAGGTCGGGGTCGTCGTCAGCGCTGCGCACGCCTGTCAAGTTGCTGGCAAAGCGCGTGTCCTTGCCAGCCCTGGGTGCGATCGGCTTGCCCAGTACGTCGACGCCCGGCGTGCCGGGGGTGGGCGGGTGACGGCGCATGAGGGCATCGCCTGCGCACACCACCTGGATCTCGCCCAGGTCACGGTAGTCGGTGCGGCCGCAGGCGCGCACATTGGGCACGCGGGCGCGGATCTCGGGCAGCAGGCATTCGAGCACGCCGTCGTCCCCGGCGATGGCTTCGCGCCCGCGGGCAATGACCAGTTCTCGCGCCTGGCCGTCGGCGATGGCGCGGTTGATCTCATCCACCAGCACGCCTTCGTGAATGCCCTTCAGGCTCAGTTGTTCGAGCACTTCGGCCTTGGTCGCTGCGCGCCCGCCCTGCGGCGGCGCAATCGTCAGGCGGGCTTCGAGCGCGTCCGGCGACACCAGCACCTGCAATGCGGCGTCGACACAGTCGGCGATCTCCAGATCGCTCACGGCCTTGCCGGCGTTGTAGTGCGCTAGCAAGCTCCTGACCCCGTCGGTACGTACCTTCATCTCCGAAAAGCCGGCGTCGGCGAGGCGGTCGCGCACCCAGAAGGGGTCGATGCGCG
Source organism: Thauera terpenica 58Eu (assembly GCF_000443165.1). Lineage (GTDB taxonomy): Bacteria > Pseudomonadota > Gammaproteobacteria > Burkholderiales > Rhodocyclaceae > Thauera > Thauera terpenica. Next base: position 82,072 of record NZ_ATJV01000081.1, read on the forward strand.
GTACTTGTGCATCGGGCACGAGGCTCGCACGCAGCGAACGGGTCGCGTCGTCGAGCGTGAGTTGAAGTTCCGGTCCTGCCGGCTTGTCGTCGTTCATGCGGGTGTCGCGCCATCCGGCGCCGCTGTCTGGTCTGTTTGCAGTATAGGGGGAGGCATTGCCGGCGTCAGTCGTGTGCGGGCTGCGGGAGCGCTCGGGCGATGAAGTGCCTGGCCACGCGTGAGCGGGGTACGCGTTCATCGAACCACTCGCGCACGTCGGTTTCCAGGCCGATGCCGTGCATGTAATTGTAGAGCGCCTTGTTCAGCGCGCGGCCCAGGCTATCGTGGTCGACGCCGCTGGGGTCGATGAAGCCGACGTCGTTCCTGGCGAAGCTCACCGCTGGCAGCGGCACGAGCCGCACGCCGTATTCCTGTGGATTCATGCCCACCGGTGAATGCACGGTACACGCGAAGCGATGGAAGAAGCCGGACTGGATGCAGCCGGCGGCAAACAACTGGCGCACGTATTCCAGCGCATCCACGGTGTCGTGCACGGTCTGTGTCGGAAAGCCATACATCAGGTAGGCATGGACCAGCACGCCGGCTTCGGTGAAGGCGTGGGTGACACGCGCCACCTGCTCCACCGACACGCCCTTCTTCATCAGCTTGAGCAGGCGGTCGGAGGCCACCTCCAGCCCGCCCGACACCGCGATGCAGCCGCTGTCGGCCAGCAGGTGGCAGAGCTCGGGGGTGAAGGACTTCTCGAAGCGGATGTTGCCCCACCAGCAGATCGCCACCCCGCGGCGCAGCAGCTCGGTGGCGAGCGCCCGCAGGGCCTTGGGCGGTGCAGCCTCGTCGACGAGATGAAAACCGGTCTGCCCGGTTTCGGCGATGATGGCCTCGATGCGGTCCACCAGCAGGCTGGCCGAGGCGCCGTCGTAGCGGCCGATGTAGTCGAGGCTGACGTCGCAGAAGCTGCACTTCTTCCAGTAGCAACCATGCGCCACCGTGAGCTTGTTCCAGCGCCCGTCCGACCACAGGCGGTGCATGGGGTTGAGCATGTCGAGCACCGACAGGTAGCGCTCCAGCGGCAGGCCGTCCCAGGTCGGGGTGCCGACCTCGGCGAAGGGCACGTCGGGTTCGGCGAGGTTGATGTAGCGTACCGCGCCTTCAGCATCGCGCACGAAGCTGCGCACCAGGCGCGACTGGCCGCGTTTGCCCTGCACATGCTCGAGCAGCGCCAGCAGCGGGCGCTCGCCGTCATCGAGGGTGAGGTAATCGAAGTAATCGAACACGCGCGGCTCGGTCAGGGTGCGCAACTCGGTGTTGACGAAGCCGCCGCCGAGCACGGTGACGATCTCCGGGTGTCTGGCCTTGATCGTCTGCGCGATGCGAAAGGCGCCGTACACCGAGCCTGGAAAGGGAACGGAAATCAGCACCACTTGCGGTGCGTGGGTCGCGATCGCTTCCAGACTCAGCGCTTGCAGGTAGTCATCGACCAGGGTCGGTGCGGCGGCGAGCGCGGCGGCCAGAGGTTCGAAAGTGGGCTGGCTCATCGCCAGCGTCTCGGCGTAGCGCACGAACTCGAAGCGCGCATCGACGGCGTCGCGCAGGATGTCGGCGAGCTCGTTGAGGTAGAGGGTGGCGAGATGGCGGGCGCGATCGACCAGACCCAGGGCGCCGAAGGCCCAGGCCAGCGTGTCGCCGTCATCGCCGCCGCCCTCGTTGTTGAGGCTGGCATAGGCCTCGATGGCATCGAAGCGCGGGCCTTCGGGCAGGAAGGTCCGGCTGGCGATGCGGTGGGCAACGGTCGGGTCGCGGCCCTGCAGGAAGGCGATGGTCGGGCCGATGGTGAAGCGGTAGCGCGCGAAGTGCTCGATGAAACCCTGTACCAGGGGCGTGCGCTGCTTGCGCGGCAAGGCCTCGGCGCGGATGAGGATGTCATCGAGTCCGGCGGGTGACAGCAGGCGCAGCACCAGCTTCAGCGCCAGGTCCTCCTGCACCGCGTCCACGCCGCGTGAGCGCAGGAAGCCGGTGAGGTAGGCGGTGGAAGGATAAGGCGTGTTGAGCTGCGTCATCGGCGGGATGACGGAGAGCACCCGTATCGAGCGCGGCTGGGGGGGCGCGGTGGGCGGCATGTGGGTTCAGTGTGGCACGCGACGTGAGAATTCCTGGGCGGCTACTGGAATGCCACTTCGGCAAAGCTGCGCAGCTTGCGGCTGTGCAGGCGATCGATGCCTTGTTCGCGCAGGCTTTCGAGCGCGTGGATGCCGATGCGCAGGTGCTGGTCCACGCGTTCGCGGTAGAACTGGTTGGCCATGCCGGGCAGCTTGATCTCGCCGTGCAGGGGCTTGTCGCTGATGCACAGCAAGGTGCCGTAGGGCACGCGGAAGCGAAAGCCGTTGGCGGCGATCGTCGCCGACTCCATGTCCAGCGCGATGGCGCGGCTCTGGCTGAAGCGGCGCTCCGGGTTGCTGGCCATGCCGTGCGTGGGCAGCAGCTCCCAGTTGCGGTTGTCGGTGCTGGCGACGGTGCCGGTGCGCAGCACGCGCTTGAGCGCGTGGCCGGAGAGCTGGGTGGTTTCCTGCACCGCAGTCTCGAGCGCGATCTGCACCTCTGCCAGGGCTGGAATCGGCACCCACAGCGGCAACTCCTCGTCGAGCACGTGGTCCTCGCGCACATAGCCGTGGGCGAGCACGTAGTCGCCCAGTTGCTGGGTGTTGCGCAGGCCGGCGCAGTGGCCAAGCATGATCCAGACATGGGGGCGCAGCACCGCGATGTGGTCGGTGATGGTCTTGGCGTTGGCCGGGCCGACACCGATGTTGACCATGGTGATGCCGCCGCGATCGGCGCGCACGAGATGGTAGGCCGGCATCTGCGGCAGGTGTGGCGGTGCGCTGCCGAGCGCATCACCGTCCTGCGGCGCCAGGTTGGCGCGACGGGTGATGACGTTGCCGGGCTCGATGAAGGCCTCGTAGCCGTGGCCGGTGTTGGTGTCGGCCATCAGCTCGTGACCGAGCTTGATGAATTCGTCGATGTAGAACTGATAGTTGGTGAACAGGATGAAATTCTGGAAGTGCTCGGGCAGGGTGCCGGTGTAGTGGCGCAGGCGGTGCAGGGAATAGTCCACCCGTGGCGCGGTAAACAGCGCGAGCGGCTGCGGCTGGCCGGGGCCGGGTTCGAAGGTGCCGTTGGCGATGCCGTCATCCATGGCACCGAGATCGGGCAGGTCGAAGCGGTCACGCAGCAGCAGGCGACGTTCGGGGCCAAGCTGGCCTTCCAGGTGGTCGTTCTCGGCGAGGGCGAAATGCACCGGGATGGGCTGGGTGCTGGTGCTGACTTCGAGCGCGACCTGATGGTTGTGCAGCAGCAGCTGAAACTGTTCGAGGTAGTAATCAGCGAACAAGTCGGGGCGCGTGAGCGTTGTTTCGAACACCCCGGGGCCAGCGACGAAGCCGTAGGACAGGCCGGAGCCGGAGCCGACGCGCGCCACGGTTTCGGTGCGTATGCGTACCAGTGGATAACAGGCGCGCACGTGACGGCCTATGTCCTCGCCTGACACGTAGCGTTGCAGCGCATCGCGCAGGTGGGCGACGCCGGCACTGTGGATCTCGCGCACGCGCGCCAGCGCAGCGGTGGCGTCGTCGAAGCGGGCGGGGGCGAAGAAGGGCGCGGTAAGCGGAGTGGCGGGCATGGCGTGGGGACTGAAGGGTCGCTGGGATGAGAGGGGCGCGGCTGGCGCAATCGTGGGGACGGCTATGTGCTTGCTGCGGTGGGCGCAGTCATTCAACGCAGCCCCTGCAGGCTGTCGGGCAGACTCAATTTGCCCGAGTCCGAAAAGCGCACCCCGCCCAGCACACCGCCGGCGAGCCGGCCGCGCACGGTGTAGGGCACGCTGGCGCTGGGTTTGCCATCGAGCACGCCCAAGGCCTGGCGCACCACGGCGATCGCGGACACCGTCACCGGAACGCTCATCACCGCTTCGCCGAAGCGCGCCACGCTGCCGCGCTGGTCGCTGACGCCGGTGGCGAAAGGCGCGTCATTGAGCTCGAGTTCGAGCGCGATACCGTCGAAGTCGATCGCGGTGTCGTTGGGATTCTGCACCCGCAGCTTGACCGCGAAGCGCATCTCCATGCCCTGGCCGGGCAGGGGATCGAGGCCGACGACGTTGATGCGCACCGGTTCGCGCTGGCTCAGGCTGGCGCAGCCGGCGAGCGCGAAGGCGCATAGCAACAACGCCCACAGCCGCAATGGCTGCGAAAGATTTACAAGGCGGGCGGTGTGCATGGATGAGACTCCGTTGAGCGCGGGCGATGCGCGCATTCTAACCGCCCCCCGGTGTGCTGCCTTCAGCGTGGGGTTTCGAGCTGCAGGCGCCCGCGCGCCATGGCCTGCTCAAGCTTCATCGCCGCCACGAAAGGGCTGACGCGCGCTGCGGCGTCGGGCACCAGCAATGTCAGCTCATCGCGCATGCGCGTGCTGGCGACGTAGAAGCGGTTGCTCTCTTCGGTGCGATCGCAGCCGGCGAGCGGGAAACGGCCCTCTTCCAGAAAGGGCAGGATGACCGCGCCGAACTCCTGGCCCTTGGCGGCTTCCACGGTGCACAGCAGCACGGTCTTGCGCTTGCGCAACTCGGCGAGCTTCTCTTCTGCTTCACGCAGCCACTGCGCAAACTCGCGCAAGGGCTTGCCCAGGCGACGCGCGCTGTCGACGAAGCCGGCGATCGAGCGCACCACCACTTCAGCATTGGCGGGGTCGATGAAGATGCGCTGCGCGACCTGCTTCAGATCGAGCGTTTTCACTGCACGCTCGAGCGCCAGGTGTGCGGGCTCGTCGGCGGGTGCGTCACGCAGGATCTCGAGCGCCCTGGCCAGGCGCAGGCGTGCGTACTGCTGCGCGGGCGTCTCCGCCACGGTGTGGGCGGCGCGGTGTTGCTGCGTCAGCAGCAGCCTGACCTCGGCCTCACGCCCCTCGCGGCGCAGGCGGCTGGCCAGGCTCAGCAGTCGATGCGCGGCCTCCTCCTCCTCGTCTGCGGAGAGCGCGGCGGCGGCCTGGTCGGCCAGGGTCTGGGCCTTGAGCAGGCGACCGTGGAGGAAGGCATCGAAGAGCTCGGGCTGGGTGGCGGCGATCTTCAGGTCCTCGACACGGCTCGTTGCCCACGACAGCTCCTGCCACAGCTCGAGCGCCTGCAGGACCTGCAGGCGTTTGCCCGCACCCGGGATCGATTCGTAATCCTCCAGCGCAAAGGCGATCACGCCGCGCAGCATGAGCACCTCGGGACGCAGGAAGTAAGGCTCCAGGCCTTCGACGCGACAGCCGATGCCGGCTTCGAGCAAGGCGTTCTCGATTGCGATCGACTCGTCCGCCGAGCGCAGGATGATGGCGCAGTCGTCCAGCCGCCGCCCGCGCCGCTGCCAGTCGAGCACGCGTGCGAGGGTGCGCTGGGCGGCGTCGGCGTCGTCGACATAGCGCTCGACCGCGATCTGCGCCGCGTGGTCGCGGCCCGACACCACGGCCTTGGCCTTGAAGGCGGCGGTGGCCAGCGCCATCGCCGGGCCGTGGCGGAAGGTCATGGTCAGCGTCAGGCGCTTGACGTTGCGCCAGCCGGCACCGAAGTGGCTGCGGATGAAGCTCACGTCCGCACCCGCCCAGCGGTGGATGACCTGGTCGAAGTCACCCGCGCCCGTGAAGAAGGCCTGGCCTTGGGCCAGCAGCTGTTCCAGGCAGGCGTAGCTGGCGGGGTTCATGTCCTGCAGCTCGTCGACGATCACGACGCGGTATTTCGGCAGCGCGGGCGGCGGCCCTTCCCCAGCGCCGAGCAGACAGGCCAGATCGTAGGTGGCGTCGAAACCGCTGCGCCAGCTGCAGCCGTCTCCATCGCCATCACGCTCTTTCTCGAGCTGACGGTAGAGGGCGAAAGCGCCTTCCGGGATGTCGAGCGCGTCGGCGCGCTCGGCGATGGTTTCGTCCTCTTCCAGGGTCGGGCGCACGAGCTGGGTCTTCAACTGGCGCGCGAGCTTCAGGAAGTCGGCGATCTGCGCGTTGTGTTCGGGCAGCCACAGTTCGCGTGGTGTGGCGCGCAGCGCGTTGAGTCGCTGCAGCTCGGCGACGGCAGCGCGAACGTGCGGCGCCACCGCCTCGAAGGAGTCGAGAAAGGGTGTGTCGCCGCCCTCGATGTCGCGCAGGCTGTCACGGGCGAATTCGTCGAAGGTGGTGCAGCGCACACGGCGCGCGAGGCGAGCTTCCAAGCCGATTTCGATTAATCGGCGCTGCAGCACGCGCGCGGCCTCGGCAGAAAATGTCAGCACCACGATATGTTCGGGCGCCACCCCACGCGTGATCGATTCGGCGATGCGCAGCGCCAGGGTCGTGGTCTTGGCCGCGCCTGCGTTCGCCATCGCGATCACGTGGCGGGCGTTGTTGGTCTGGATCTCGGTCTGCTCGTCGGTCGGGATGAAGCCCTTGGGCTGGAAGCGGGGGCTGGCGCGCGCAGAGTCGGGAGTGGGCAGGGAGGAGCTGCGGATCATGACGGGAGGTCTTGGCGGGCGGCGATGAGGGAGCGGAAACGGAGGTGCCGGATGCGCGCAAGCATAGTCGAATGCGCGCCCCGCGCCGAATTGCGCGCGACCGGGTTCAGCCAGCGCACCCTCCCCGGCACGAGGCGGGTGGACGATAATCACGCATGCGCCGCCAAACTCCCGACCGCCCCGTCTCGCCCCGCCCGCTGTCCGCGCTGCGCGGGCTGAGCCCCTTCTTGCGGCCTTATCGGGCGCGCATCGCGCTCGCCTTCGTGCTGCTGTGTCTGGCCTCGGCGACCATTCTGGTGGTGCCGCTGGCGTTTCGTGATCTGCTCGATGCCGGCTTTGGGGGCGAAGCCGCGGTCAGCGGCGGCTTGTTCGGCGCAGACAATCTGGATGCCCGTTTCGTCGGCCTGTTTGCGCTGGCGGCGCTGTGGGCGCTGACGGTGGCGGCGCGCTACTACACCGTGTCGTGGATCGGCGAGCGCGTGACCGCGGACTTGCGCAGCGCGGTGTATGCACGCGTGCTCGGGCAGTCGCCGCAGTTCTTCGAGACCTTGCAGACCGGTGAGGTGCTGTCGCGCCTGACTGGCGACACCACGCTCATCCAGACCGTGGTCGGCAGCTCGGTGTCCATGGGTCTGCGCAGCCTGTTTCAGTTCGTGGGTGGGATGGTGATGCTGGCGGTCACCAGCGTGCAGCTGTTCGGCCTCATCTTCGGCCTGATGGCGCTGCTGGCCCTGCCCATCGTCGCCATCGGCCGGCGTGTGCGCAAGCTGTCGCGGGAATCTCAGGACCGCATTGCCGACGCCTCGGCGCTGGCGGGCGAGATCCTCAACGCGATGCCGACGGTGCAGGCCTTTACGCAGGAGCACAACGAGGCGCGCCGCTTTGCCGCGCGCAGCGAGACCAGCTTCGTGGCGGCGGTGCGCCGCACCAAGGTGCGTGCCTTGCTCACCGGGCTGATCATCGCTGCGGTGATGGGGACCATCATCTTCGTGCTGTGGATCGGTGCGCAGCAGGTGCAGGCCGGTGTGCTCAGCGTGGGTGAGCTCGGCGCCTTCGTGCTCTATGCGGCGCTGGTCGCGGGCGGGGCGGGCACGCTGGCCGAGGTGTGGGGCGACGTGATGCGCGCGGGCGGCGCCACCGAGCGCCTGCTCGAGCTGCTGCACGCCGAATCCGCCATCCGCGAGGCCGCCATTCCGCAGCGGCCGCAGTGGGGTGAGCAAGTGAGCATCCGTTTCGAGCATGTCGGCTTTTCCTATCCGGCGCGGCCGACGGTGCGCGCGCTCGACGACATCTGCCTCGACATCGCCCCCGGCGAGCGCGTGGCGCTGGTGGGGCCGTCGGGGGCGGGCAAGACCAGCCTGTTGCAGCTGCTGCTGCGTTATTACGAGGCGTCGTCCGGCTGCATCCGCTTCAACGGCCAGGACATTCGTGCCCTGACGCTGCATGAGCTGCGCGCCGCCATCGCCATCGTGCCGCAGGAACCGGTCATCTTCTCCGCCAGCGCGCTGGAGAACATTCGTTACGGTCGCCCATCGGCAAGCGATGCGGAAGTGCTCGCCGCCGCGCAGGCCGCCGCCGCCGACGAGTTCATCGCCCGTCTGCCCGAGGGCTATGCAAGCTTTCTCGGCGAGCGCGGCACACGGCTCTCGGGCGGCCAGCGCCAGCGCATCGCGATCGCGCGCGCGATCCTGAAGGGGGCGCAGGTGCTCCTGCTCGACGAGGCGACCAGTGCGCTCGACGCCGAGTCCGAAGTTCTGGTACAGCAGGGGCTGGCCGCGGCGATGCAGGGGCGCACCACCCTGATCATCGCGCACCGGCTGGCGACCGTGCAGCAGGTGGATCGCATCGTGGTGCTGGAAGAGGGGCGCATCGTCGAGACCGGCACGCCCGCCGATCTTCGCCGTCAGGGGGGGCTGTACGCACGGCTGGCGGCGCTGCAGCTTGATCTGTGACTTAACGCACGGCGCACCGCATACGCGCTTGCCATGAGCGCCGGCGCACGAAATGATGTGCGCTTTGCCGTTCGCGTCGCTGTTCATCCCATGCACACCCTGACCTCTCTCATCACCGAACCCGGGCTGGCCACTGCGCTGTTTTCGAATGCGCGCGAAGGCGTCGTGGTCACCGATGTCGAGGGCCGCATCATCGAGGTCAACCCGGCTTTCACGCGCATCACCGGTTATACCCGCGATGAGGTGCTCGGGCGTACCCCGCGCCTGCTGAGCTCGGGCCGCCATCCGCCTGACTTCTATGAGGCCATGTGGCACAGCCTGCGGAGCAGTGGCCACTGGAGTGGCGAGGTGTGGAACCGGCGCAAGGACAATGAGCTGTTTGCCGAGTTGCTCACCATCAGCGCGGTACGCGACGAAGAAGGACGGCTGCAGCACTACCTCGGGCTGTTCTCGGACATCACCTTGCAGACCGAGCACAAGCGCCAGCTTGAGCATATCGCCCACTATGATGTGCTCACCGCCCTGCCCAATCGCGTGCTGTTCGCCGATCGCTTGCAGCAGGCGATGCTGCGCGCCAACCGCAGCGGCATGCCGCTTGCGGTGGCCTATATCGATCTGGACAGCTTCAAGACCATCAATGACAACCACGGCCACGACGCCGGCGACCAGTTGCTGACTGCGGTCGCGGCGCGCATGCGCAAGGTGTTGCGCGACAGTGACACCCTCGCACGCCTGGGGGGAGACGAGTTTGTAGCCGTGCTGTGCGATCTGCCGGACCAGGCCAGCAGCCGGCCGCTGGTGCAGCGCCTGCTGGCGACGATCGCCGAGCCGGTGGTGGTGGGTGGCCAGACCTTGCAGGTCTCGGGCAGCCTGGGGGTGACGCTGTTTCCCCAGCGCACCGAGATCGAGGCTGATCAATTGCTGCGTCAGGCTGATCAGGCCATGTACCAGGCCAAGCTCGCCGGCAAGAATCGCTACCACCTGTTCGATGCCGAGCACGATGATGATCTGCGCAGCCAGCACGAAAGTCTCGAGCGCATCCGTCTCGGGCTTGATCGGGATGAGTTCGTGCTGCACTACCAGCCCAAGGTCAACATGCGCAGCGGCGAGGTGATCGGCGCCGAGGCGCTGATCCGCTGGCAACACCCCGAGCTCGGACTGCTCGCGCCCGATCGCTTTCTGCCTGTGCTCGAGCATCACCCCCTGGGTGCTGCGCTGGGCGAATGGGTGATCGATGCGGCGCTGGCGCAGATGGCGTGCTGGCAGGAGCTCGGCGTGCGTGTGCCGGTCAGCGTCAATATCGCCGCCAACCACCTGCAGCGCGCCGATTTTGCACGTCGCCTGGAGATTCTGCTTGCGCTCCATCCCGAGGTCGCTCCGTCCATGCTGCAGCTCGAAGTGCTCGAGAGCAGCGCGCTTGAGGACATGAGCCACGTCGCCCGGGTGATGAACACCTGCGTGCGGCTGGGCGTGGGTTTTGCGCTCGACGATTTCGGTACCGGTTATTCCTCGCTCACCTACCTCAAGCGATTGCCGGCCGAGACCTTGAAGATAGACCGCAGCTTCGTGCATGACATGCTGCACGATGCGGACGACCTTGCCATTCTCGATGGCGTGCTGGGGCTGGCGCGGGCCTTTCGTCGTGAAGCCGTTGCCGAGGGTGTCGAGACCGTGGCCCATGGCGAACTCCTGCTGCGCCTGGGTTGCGAGTGTGCGCAGGGCTTTGGCATCGCACGGCCGATGCCGCCCGAGCAGTTGCCGGCGTGGATGAGCTGCTGGAGGCCCCCTGAGCGCTGGACACAGCAGCGTCGCCTGGGCCTGGAGGCCAGGCCCTTGCTCTATGCAAGCGTCGAGCATCGCGGCTGGATCCTTGCCATCGATGCGCACCTGGATGGTGTGCGCGATGAGCCGCCGGCGCTGGACCCGCACCAGTGCGGCTTCGGGCGTTGGCTGGATGGCGCGATCGCCGAGCACCGCGATGGCGGCGACGCGCCTTTGCGGGCGCTCGACCTGCTGCACCAGGAGGTGCATGTGCTGGCCACTGAACTTCTCGCGCTGCACGCTGCGGGGCGACATGAGGCGGCACGCAGCAGTCAGCTTAGACTGCACTTCCTGCGTGACCGTACCATCGAGGCGATCGAGTCCTTTCTGCCGGCGTTCTGAGCGCCTCCCGCGCCGCTGCCGTGACCGGCGCCTCAGGCGGTGGCGACGCGGCGTTCGATGGCGGCTTCGCGAATCGGCAGATTGAGCACCGCGGCCAGCAAGGCCAGCACGATGTCGGCGTACCACATCCAGCGGAAGTCACCGAACTCCACGACCGCCAGTCCGCCCAGCCAGGCGCCGAGAAAGCCGCCGATCTGGTGGGACAGCAGGGTCAGGCCGAACAGGGTGCCAAGGTAGCGCACGCCGAACAGCTTGCCGACCAGGGCCGCCGTGGGCGGCACCGTGCCCAGCCAGGTGAAGCCCAGGCCGGCGGCGAAGACATAGAAGGTCCATTCCGAGGGCGGCGCCAGCAGGTAAGCGGCGACGAGCACTGCGCGCGAGCCGTACATGGCCGCCAGCACGTGCTTGCTGCGGTAGCGTGATACACAGGCGCCGGCATACAGGCTGCCGAAGATGTTCGCCAGGCCGATGATCGCCAGCGACCAACTGGCGACGGTTGGTGGCAAGCCGCACAGCTCCACCTCACCCGGCAGATGGGTGGCGAGAAAGGCGATATGGAAGCCGCAGGCGAAGAAGCCCGCGTGCAGCAGCAGATAGCTGCGGTCCCCGAGCGCGTCGCGCACGGCGCGCAGCACGCCGTGGTCGGTGTCGGTGTGCGCAATCGGTGGCGTTGAGCTCTGCGTGAGCTTGCCGATCAGCGGCAGGGCGGCGAGCGCGGCGATGGCCATCGCCCCCATCGCGCCCATCCAGCCGATGCTCTGGATGAGTTTTTGCAGGATGGGGGCGAACAGGAACTGGCCGAAGGAGCCGCCGGCGTTGATCACGCCCGACGCCGTGCCGCGCGCCTCCACCGGCATGCGCTGGGCGGCGGCACCGATCAGCACCGAGAAGCTCGCCGCGCCCGAGCCCATCGCCGACACCAGGCCGATGGTCAGCACCAGCCCTGGCCCTGAGCTCATGAAAGGGGTCAGCGCGCTGCCCAGCGCCAGCAGCACGAGCGCGCCGATCAGCACCGGACGCGGCCCGTGGCGGTCGGCGATGGCGCCGGCCACCGGCTGGATCGCCCCCCACACGAACTGGGCGACCGCCAGCGCCAGGCTGATGGTGGCGATGCCCAGGCCGGTGCTGGTGTTGAGCGGGCTGACGAACAGGCCCATCGACTGACGGATGCCCATCGTCACCAGCAGGATGCTGGCCGCGGCGAGGGTGGTGACGAGAACGTCCGGGCTGCGAAGTGAACGGAACATGGCGTGCGGCAGGGGTCGATTGAGAGGCAGGGGGTGAGGCGTGAGCCGCGCGCACTATAAGGTCAAACAAGAACAGGGCGAAGCTCACCTTGCCGGGCGCAGGCCATGTTGCGCTCGGCCGCTCAGCGCTGGCGCCGGGGACGGAACTGGCGGCTGTCGGCGTAATAGTCGGCGGACTCATTGGCGGGAGTGAGGCCGGGGATGCCGAGCAGAGGCAGCGGAGAGAAAGCGCGCGTACTGAGGCGGTGGCGAAGTGTGTTCAGTTCCTGAGCCAGCCAGGCGTCGGTGTCGGCCAGGCGGGCGGGTTCATCCAGGGTGTGCCAGTCGGGCGCGACCACGCGATACAAGGCCTTGGCACACAGACCAAAGAAGGGCGCACGCAACTGATCCCAGCTGCCATGGCCGAAGATGAGGAAGCGGGTGCTGTGCTGCAGGGTCTGGCGGCGGCGCCAGAACACCTCCTCCCATTCGTGTGCCGCCAGCAGCGCGGGAATCTCGGGCGCGCTGGAGACGACGACGATGCCGCATTCGTCGAACTGGGTGAGGGCGTCACGGACCGGGCCGCGGCCGCCCAGCCCGGCCGCGCTGCGGGCGTGGATCTCCTCGACATGCAGGCGGTTGCAGCACGCCTTGCTGCGCGGCCAGGCACACCAGGCGAGGGCGTTGAAGGCGTCGTGCCAGTCATGGCTGCGCGTGGGCACTTCGCCGCTGGCGAAGATGTGGGCTTCGTAGCTGGTGATGGCAGGGTCGGGCGCGCTGAAACGGATCGGTGCGCCGCCGCCGCTGCAAGTGGCGGGCGCGACTTCAGCGCGCAGCGTGTTGAGGGCGGCGAGCGCGGGCGGGCCGGCATCCGTGAAACGTGTCAGCCAGGCTGCGATCGATGCAAAGAGCGGCTTGCCGACCAGGGCTGCGGGACTGTCGGTGGTCGCGTGCAGTGGTGTGAGGGTGTGCATCATTTGCAATGGGTTGCGAGGCCTCAGGGGGGCGCGTGCTGCGTTACGTCTCTGTGTCCACGGCGACTTCGGGCTCAGAAGCGCGAGCCTGGCTGGCGCAGGAAGTCTGCCTCTGCGGCCGTGGTTTCGCGCCCGAGCGCCGCGTTGCGGTGAGGGAAGCGGCCAAAGCGTTCGATGATCTCGAGGTGGCGGCGGGCGTAATCCAGGAAGCCGTCGAAAGCCGGGCGCAATTCGCTGCTCACACTGGCTGCGAGGGCGTCGAACAGGCGCACCGCGTGTTGCTGGTCGGCGAGGTTTTCGGAGTGCTCGAGCGGCAGGTAGAGGAACACGCGCTCGATCGGTCGTGCGCGCGTGTCCAACCCGAGCACCAGCGCCTCCTTGGCCCAGCGCAGGGCGAGCACGTCGAAGGCGAAGGCGGCGGCCTGCTCACGCCAGATGTTGCGTGGGAACTGGTCGGTGAGCAGGATCAGCGCCAGTCGGCCGCGCAGCTCGCCCAGCCAGCTGTCGAGTTCGCCGGTGGCGGCGCGCTCCACCAATGGGGCGAAGCGCTTGCGGATCTCTGTGTCCACCGCCGGCTGTTTCTGCCACCACAGCGCGGATTGACTCGCGATCACTTCGGCGTCCTGAGGGCTGGTACCGAACCAGAAGGCGTGAAGGGTGTCGGGCGTATCCATGCTGGGCTCCGGTGCAGGGCGTGAGTGCTGCCAGCATAAACCAGCGCGCCGCTGTGGTCCGCGATGCTTGCACGAGGCGCTGCGCAGGGACCGGCGTGCTGCACCGGTCCTTGCGCAGGCGGCAGGGTGCCGAGTTCCGCGTGCCTCAGGCGGCGCGTGCGCCGAGGCTGAGCGGGAGATCGGCCTGCAGGCGGTTTACCCCGCTGATGATGGCGCGGATGGAGGCGGTGACGATGTTGCCGTCGATGCCCACGCCGTAGCGGTCGCCGCTGCTCCCGGAGTGCGACATCAGCTCCAGAAAGGCGCAGGCCTGAGCGTTGCCGCCCTCCGCACTGGCGCTGATCGAGCGCTCTTCAAAGCTGCGCACCTGGACGTCGATGCCGGCGCCGCGCAAGGCATGCACCGCGGCGTCGATGGGGCCGTTGCCCTCGCCCACGAGCAGGTGGCGGGTGCCGGCAATTTCGACCACGAGGCGGATGCCCTGCGCTTCGCCACGTTCGAACAAGTGATGTTCGACGTAGCGCACCGGTGCGATGGTGTCGAGATAAGTGGTGCTGAAGAGCTGCCAGATGTCCGCCGCGCTCATCTCGCCGCCCGAGCTGTCGGTCACCTGCTGCACCTCGCGTGAGAATTCCACCTGCAGACGGCGCGGCATGGCGATGCCGTATTCGGTCTCGAGCAGATAGGCGATGCCGCCCTTGCCGGACTGGCTGTTGACGCGGATCACCGAGTCGTAGCTGCGGCCGAGATCGGCGGGGTCGATCGGGAGATAGGGTACGTTCCACGGACGGGTTTCCCCGCTGCCAGCCTTTTGAGCGGCAAATCCCTTCTTGATGGCGTCCTGGTGGGAGCCGGAGAAGGCCGTGAACACGAGATCCCCCACATAGGGGTGGCGTGGGTGGATGGGCAACTGGTTGCAGTGCTCGACGGTGCGGGCGACGGCGTTGATGTCGGAGAAGTCGAGGCCGGGCGATACGCCCTGGGTGTACATGTTGAGCGCGAGGGTGACGATGTCCACGTTGCCGGTGCGCTCGCCGTTGCCGAACAGGCAGCCTTCGACACGGTCGGCGCCCGCCATCATGCCGAGCTCGGCGGCGGCCACGCCGGTGCCGCGGTCGTTGTGCGGGTGCAGGCTGAGCACGACGCTGTCGCGGCGGGCGAGATTGCGGTGCATCCACTCCACCTGGTCGGCATAGACGTTGGGTGTGGACACTTCCACCGTGGCGGGGAGGTTGAGGATGACCTTGTTGTCCGGCGTCGCGCCCCATGCTGCGGTGACCGCGTCGCAGACTTCCTTGGCAAAGTCGAGTTCAGTGGCGGAGAAGGTCTCAGGGCTGTATTCGAGTGCGATCTCGGTACCGCAGTCCGCTTTCATCTCGGCGGCGATGTGCTTGATGAGGCGCACTGCCGACACCGCGAGCGCGACCACCTGGGCCTTGTCCATGTTGAACACCACTTCGCGGAAGGTGGGCGAGGTGGCGTTGTACACGTGGATGATGGCGCGGCGCGCACCCCGCACCGATTCCATGGTGCGGCGGATGAGGTCTTCGCGGGCCTGGGTGAGGACCTGGATGGTGACGTCCTGCGGCACGTGTCCACCCGTGACCAGGGTGCGCACGAAGTCGAAGTCGGTCTGCGAGGCGGACGGGAAGCCGACCTCGATTTCCTTGAAGCCGATGTCGCACACGCTGCGGAACATGCGCATCTTGCGCTCGACGTTCATGGGTTCGAACAGCGCCTGGTTGCCGTCGCGCAGGTCGGTGCTCATCCAGATCGGCGCCTTGTCGATGAGCTTGCCCGGCCACTGGCGGTCGGTGAGCATGACGGCGGGAAAGGGACGGTACTTGGTGGCGGGCTGGGGCAACATCATGGCGCGGTCCTCGTGGGCAGGGCGTGATTCGATGGGAAGAAGTTTACGCGCACTGCTGAGACAGACGATTGCGTTGTTGCACTGCGATCGCCTGCTTTTCAGCAACATCATTCACTTTGGTATTGTTTGATGCAAGAATTCACCGATTCATCCAAACAAGGGGGGTGATCATGCAACTCGACCGCTATGACCGCCAGATTCTCGAGGTGCTGCAGCAAGACGGGCGCATCAGCAACCAGGATCTTGCCGACCGCATCAGCCTGTCGCCTTCGTCCTGCCTGCGGCGTCTGCGCGCGCTGGAGGAGTCCGGCCTCATCCGCGGCTACCGTGCCCTGCTCGACGCCAGAAAGCTGGGCCTGTCGCTGATGGCGCTGATCCACATCTCGATGGATCGCCACACGCCCGAGCGCTTCACGCACTTCGAGGGCGAGGTGGAAAAGATTCCCCAGGTGCTGGAATGCCTGCTCATCACCGGCCAGGACGCCGACTATCAGCTCAAGGTGGTGGTCGCCGACATGGACGGCTATCAGGAGCTGCTGCTCAATCGCATCACCCGCATTCCGGGTGTCACCGGGGTGCACTCGAGCTTCGTGCTCAGACGGGTGATAGACAAGACCGCGCTGCCGGTGCCCGGGCTTTGAGAGTGAGTGTCCGGGCCCATCTCCTTGTCAGCTGGCCGAGCATGCTCGGCGGTGCCTTATGCCGTGTGCAAAAGCGCGAGGAGGGTGGGTGAAATCGCGGCCTGCGCGCACATGCTGCGGTGGCGGCTGGATAAATATATTTGTACGCAGGTTTTTACCGCGTTATGGTCTCCCTGAGGTTCCTGATACCTCGTCCATAGGAGGAGAGCATGAAAAAATTCACTGCACTGGCAGCCAGCCTGTCCCTGATCGGCGCCTTGGGCGCCGCCCCCGCGCACGCGCAGCAGCAGTTCGTCACCATCGGCACCGGGGGTGTCACTGGCGTCTACTACGCTGCAGGCGGTGCGATCTGCCGCCTGATGAACAAGGACAGGGCCGAACATGGCATCCGCTGCTCGGTCGAGAGCACTGGCGGCTCGGTCTATAACGTGAACACGATCAAGGCCGAAGAGCTCGACTTTGGCGTTGTGCAATCGGACGTGCAGTACAACGCGGTGAAGGGGGCGGCGCAATTCAAGGAGGTCGGTCCCTTTGGCGACTTGCGCGCGGTGTTCGCCCTGCATGCCGAACCGCTGACCGTCCTTGCGCGCAAGGACGCGAGCGTGACGCGGATGGAGGACTTCAAGGGCAAGCGCTTCAACGTCGGCAACCCCGGCTCGGGCCAGCGCGCCACGGTGGAGATGTTGTTGCCGGCGCTGGGCATGAGCATGGCGGACTTCTCGCTGGCCTCCGAACTCAAGCCTGACGAACACGGCGCGGCGCTGTGCGACAACAAGATCGACGGCTTCGCCTACGTCGTCGGCCACCCGGCAGCGAACATCCAGGACCCGACCACCACCTGCGGCGCGAAGCTGGTTGCGGTGACCGGTGAGGGGGTGGACAAGCTGGTGGCGCAGTATCCCTACTTCGCCAGCGTTTCGGTGCCGGGGGGGCTGTACGCCAACAACCCCGAGCCCACCCCGACCTTCGGCGTGGTCGCCAGCTTCGTCACTTCGGTGAAGGTGGCCGACGACAAGGTGTACACGCTGGTGAAAGCGGTGTTCGACAATTTCGAGGACTTCAAGAAGCTGCATCCCGCGTTCGCCGGGCTCGAGCCCAAGGAAATGATCCGCGGCGGCCTGTCTGCGCCGCTGCATGAGGGTGCGCTGAAGTACTACAAGGAAAAGGGCTGGATGTAAGCTGGCTGTCCGCCCGCGATCCGGCGCATGGGTGCCCGCCACCGATTGCGGTTGGCGGCGCCCATGTGATCAGGATCGAGCCACACGACACCAGCCAGCAACACTCTACGGGGAGCTGTGATGAAATTTGAAACCATCCTCTACGACTTGCGTGAAGGCATTGCCGAAATCCGGCTCAACCGTCCTCAGCGTCTGAATGCCGTCACCCAGCAACTTTATGATGAGTTGAACGTGGCGCTGTCCTGCGCCGAAGCCGAGCGTGAGGCCCGTGTGGTGCTGATCTCGGGCGAGGGGCGGGCGTTTTGTGTCGGCGCTGACCTTAAAGAACACAAGGCCGGGCGTTCGGCCTTCGACCGCCGCCAGTACCTGAAGGGCGAGCAGGACGTGTGTCAGCGCCTCCTGCACCTGAAGAAACCGGTGATCGCTGCGGTCAATGGCTTTGCGCTGGGTGCGGGGGCGGAGATCGCGATTGCGGCGGATTTCGTGCTGATGGCCGAGAGCGCGCAGATCGGTCTGCCCGAGGTCTCGATTGGAAACTTCCTCGGCGGCGGCGTGACCTGGTTGCTGCCACGACTGGTGGGCCTGGCCAAGGCGCGTGAGCTCGCTTTCCTGGGTGAGCGCATCAAGGGCGAGGAGGCGGTGCGTATCGGCTTGGCGAATCGCGTGTTTGCGGACGAGAACTTCCTCGAATCGGCACGCGAATTTGCGCGCAAGCTGGCGAGCAAGGCGCCGTTTTCGATGGAGCTGGCCAAGCAGCAGCTCAACCTGTCGGCCGAGCGCACGCTCGATGCCTGTCTCACTGCCGAACTCGAGGGCATGATGTTCGTGGGCACGACCCGCGACTGGCAGGAGGGCGTGGACGCCTTTGCCGAGAAGCGCACGCCAATCTTCAAGGGGGAATGACATGACCGGGAGCAGCATCACCGCCCCAGCGCGCAGCCGCTTGCATGACTTTCTGGCGCCGGATTCGATCGCCATCATCGGCGCCTCGGCCGACCCCACCAAGCGCGGCTACAAGGCCATGGTGGGCCTGATCAAGGGCAATTACCGCGGCAAGGTCTATCCGATCAACCCCAAGGTGCCCGAGATCCTCGGCGTGCCCACCTATGCCTCGCTCGACGACATTCCCGGGCCGGTGGACCTGGCCCTGGTGTGCACGCCGGCATCCACCCTCACCGCCTTGATGGCGGACTGCGGGCGCAAGGGCGTGAAGGGCGCGGTCATCCTCGCCAGTGGCTTTCGCGAGACCGGCCCCGAAGGCGCGCAGCTCGAGAGCCAGGTGATGGCGGCCGCGCGCGCGGGCGGCGTGCGCATCATCGGTCCCAACACCTCGGGCATGTTCAACCTGCACAAGAACGTGAACCTGCTCGATCTGCGCAACATCAAGGCCGGCGACATCGGCTTCATCTCGCAGTCGGGCAACATGTTGCTGGCGCTCGTGCTCGAAGCCGAGAACAACGGCCATGTCGGCTTTTCCACCTACGTCGGGCCGGGCAACCAGACCGATATCGGCTTCAACGACTACCTGCGCTACCTGGGCGAGGAAGAGAACACTCGCGTCGCCACGCTCTACGTCGAAGGCTTCCGCGATGGCCAGCGCTTCTTGCAGGCCGCGCGCGAGATCACGCCGGTGAAGCCGGTGGTGGTGTACAAGTCGGGCGCCACCGAGCTGGGCAAGAAAGCGGCGAGCTCGCACACCGGTGCGCTCGCGGGCAGCTACGAGATGACGGTGGACCTGCTCAAGCAGGTCGGGGTCAGTGTGGTGCGCCACTCCGACCAGATCCTGCCGGTGGCCGAGGGCCTGGCGCTGATGCAGAAGGCGCGCGGGCGCCGGGTTGCGGTCATCGCCGACGGTGGCGGCCAGGCCACCATCACCTCCGACCGCCTGTCCGACGCCGGGCTGGAGGTGGCCGAGTTGTCCGAGCCCACGCGCAAGCGCCTGGCCGCGATCTTGCTGCCGCAGGCCTCGCTGGCCAACCCGGTGGACGTGGCGGGCACCTCTGACGCCGACCCCGAAGTGCTCGCGCGCTGCATGGAAATCGTCGCCGAGGACGACAATGTCGACGCGGTGTTCCTGGTCGGCATGTTCGGCGGCTATCACACGCGCTTTGCCGAATCCCTGCTCGGCGGTGAAATGCGCGCGGCGGAGGCGATGATCGAGCTCCGCCGGCGCTGCGGCAAGCCGCTGGTGGTGTACAGCCTGTATGCGCCCATCAAGCCGCCACCGCTGCGCCGCCTGCATGAAGCCGGACTGCCGGTGTATGCGTCCATCGAACACGCGGTGAAGGTGTTGCAGGCGCTGGCCGAGCGTGGCCTCTACCTGCAGCGCCAGCATGGTCAGCCGCTGCAGCAGAGCGTGGCGCCGCGTGAGGACATGCTGGCGATGTTTGCGCGCGCCCAGACCGAGGGCCGCGATCTGTTCGAGTTCGAGGCCAAGAACCTGCTGCGTGCGCATGACGTGGCGGTGGCCGAGGAGCGCGTGGTACAGACCGCCGATGAACTGGCGGAAGTGGCGGCGTATTTTGGCGAGCAGGCGCTGGCCATGAAAGTGGTGTCGAAAGACATCCTGCACAAGTCCGACGCTGGCGGGGTGAAGCTCAACCTCAAGGGCGAAACTGCCTTGCGTGCGGCTTTCGAGCACATCCTGAGCAACTGTCGCAGTTATGACGCCAATGCCGATATCCGCGGCGTGCTGGTGGCGCCGATGGCGAAAAAGGGCATCGAAGTCATCGTCGGCGTGGTGCGCGATCCGATCTTCGGCCCGGTGCTGATGTTTGGCCTGGGCGGCATCTTTGTCGAAATCCTCGAAGACGTCGCGTTTCGTGCCATCCCCTTGTCGCGTTTCGATGCCGAGGCCATGGTCGAGCAGCTCAAGGGGCGCAAGATCCTCGCCGGCGTGCGCGGCGAGGCGGCGGCGGACAAGCCGGCGCTGGTCGATCTGCTGCTCAAGGTGTCGAGCATCGTCAGCGCCTATCCGCAACTGTCCGAACTCGATCTGAACCCGGTGATCGCGTACCCCGACGGACTCGCCGTCGTCGATGCGCGCATCATCATCAATCGCGCCATGATGAGCGCTTAGGAGAGCCAACGATGAATCTGCCCCAGCTCAGTGATGCCCTGCTCGTGCTCGACCAGCGCGTCGCCACCCTGACCTTCAATCGTGACGACTTGCGTAACGCCCTCACCGGCTCGGCGTTGATCGACGACATCTGCACCGTGGCGGACTGGGTCAATCACTGCGATGAGGTCTCGGTGCTGGTGATGACCGGCGCCGGCTCGGCTTTTTCGTCCGGCGGCAACGTCAAGGACATGGCCGAGCGCGGTGGCGACTTTGCCGGCGACGTGGCCGAGGTCGCCACCCGCTACCGGCGCGGCATCCAGCGCATTCCGCTGGCGCTGCAGGCGGTGGAGGTGCCTGTCATTGCCGCGGTCAATGGGCCGGCGATCGGTGCCGGCTTCGATCTGGCCAACATGGCCGATATCCGCATCGCGTCGACGAAGGCGAAGTTCGGCGAGACCTTCCTCAATCTGGGCATCATCCCCGGCGATGGCGGCGCCTGGTTCATGCAGCGCCTGATCGGTTACCAGCAGGCTTTCGAGCTCACGCTGTCGGGGCGCATTGTGGACGCGACCGAGGCCAGGACCCTGGGCATCGTGCTCGAGGTGGTCGAGCCCGATCAGCTGCTGGCGCGCGCGCAAGCGTTGGCGGCGCGCTTTGCCGCGCAGCCGCCCAAGGCCCTGCGCCTGACCAAGCGCCTGATGAAGATCGCGCAGCGCACCGAGCTGAAGGATTTCCTCGACTTGTGCGCGGCCTTTCAGGGCATGTGCCACAACGAGCCCGAGCACCTCGAGGCGGTCAATCGCATGCTCGCCGCACAGAAGCGTTGAGGCTGCATAAGTTACTGTTTAAAATGTGAAATTTCGTGAAACAAGGGGGCGGAAGCTGGTTCTTGGAGCGCTGAGCGCGTACAATGCCGCCCCTTGTTAACCTTTTGCTGCACGGAGCGCTCCATGCTCTACCCCACCCGTTTCGATGTCATCGTGGTCGGCGGCGGTCACGCCGGGACCGAGGCTGCGCTGGCCGCGGCGCGCATGGGTGCGCACACGCTGCTGCTGACGCACAACATCGAGACCCTCGGTGCGATGAGCTGCAATCCGTCCATCGGCGGCATCGGCAAGGGTCATCTGGTGAAGGAAGTGGACGCGCTCGGTGGCGCGATGGCGGCGGCCACCGACGAAGCCGGCATCCAGTTCCGCATCCTCAACGCCTCCAAGGGGCCGGCGGTTCGGGCCACGCGCGCCCAGGCTGACCGCGTGCTGTACAAGGCGGCAATCCGCAAGCGCCTGGAAAATCAGCCCAATCTGTGGCTGTTCCAGCAAGGGGTGGATGATCTCACCGTGGTGGGCGATCGCGTCACCGGCGTCGTCACCCAGATCGGGGTGCGCTTCGAGGCGCCCACGGTGGTGCTGACCGCGGGCACTTTTCTCAATGGCCTGGTGCATGTGGGCATGCAGAACCACCCCGCGGGGCGTGCGGGCGATGCGCCGGCGATCTCGCTCGCGGCGCGCTTGAAGGAGCTCAAGCTGCCGCAAGGCCGGCTCAAGACCGGCACGCCGCCGCGGCTCGATGCGCGCACGATCGATTTCTCGGTGATGACGGTGCAGCCGGGTGACGATCCGGTGCCGGTGTTCAGCTTCCTCGGCCGGCGCGCCCAGCATCCGCGCCAGCTGCCGTGCTGGATGACCAGCACCAATGAGCGCACGCACGACGTGATTCGCGCCAACCTCGACCGTTCGCCGATGTACGCCGGTGTGATCGCGGGTGTGGGTCCGCGCTACTGCCCGTCGATCGAGGACAAGATCCACCGCTTTGCCGACAAGGACAGCCACAACATCTTTCTTGAGCCTGAAGGTCTGGAGACGCACGAGATTTACCCGAACGGGATTTCAACCTCCCTGCCCTTCGACGTTCAGCTGCAGGTGGTGCGCAGCATGCGGGGTCTGGAGAATGCGCACATCATGCGCCCCGGCTATGCCATCGAGTACGACTACTTCGACCCGCGCAATCTCAAGTCCAGCCTGGAAACCAAGTCGATCGCGGGGCTCTTCTTTGCCGGCCAGATCAACGGCACCACCGGCTACGAGGAGGCGGCGGCACAAGGTCTTCTGGCCGGCGCCAACGCCGCGCTGCAGGTGCAGGGGCGTGCGCCCTGGTGCCCGCGCCGCGACGAGGCCTATCTGGGCGTGCTGGTGGACGACCTGATCACGCGTGGCGTGTCCGAGCCCTACCGCATGTTCACCTCGCGTGCGGAGTATCGCTTGTCGCTGCGCGAGGACAACGCCGATCTGCGCCTGACCGGGAAGGGGCGCGAGCTGGGTCTGGTCGACGATGAGCGTTGGGCCGCTTTCAGCGCCAAGCGCGAGGCGATCGAGCGTGGCAGTGCGCAGCTGAAGGCGATCTGGGCGCGGCCGCAGGCGATTCCGCAACAGGATCAGGAGCGCGTGCTGGGCAAGGCCCTGGAGCGCGAGCAGCGCTACTTCGAGCTCTTGCGCCGGCCGCAGACGAGCTATGCGACGCTGATGAGCCTGCCGGGGGCGCCGTCAGAGCATGAGACCGATCCCCAGGTCATCGAGCAGATCGAGATTGCCGCCAAGTATCAGGGCTACATCGATCGCCAGCAGGATGAGGTCCTCAGGCAGGCGCAGGCCGAAGCCACCCGTCTGCCTGAAGGGCTGGACTATCTCGAGGTGCGCGGTCTGTCGCGGGAGGTGCAGCAAAAACTCAATCTGCACAAGCCCGAGACCATTGGCCAGGCCAGCCGCATCCAGGGCATGACCCCGGCGGCGATGTCCTTGCTGCTGGTGTGGCTCAAGCGTCGTGACCTGGTGGCGCAAGCCGACAAGGACCTGGGCACGGCGCGCAGGCCGGCGGCATGAGCGGGCGTCTACAGCCCTGCGCCGGGCAACTCGTCGAGGGTATTGCGCAGCTTGGTCTCGCCCTGCCCGCTGAAACGGTCGAGCGCCTGCTGGCCTTCGGCGAGCTGCTGCTGAAGTGGAACAAGGTCTACAACCTGACCGCGATCCGCTCGCCGCAGGAAGTGATCACCCACCACCTGCTCGATTCGCTCGCGGTGCTGCCGCGCCTGGAAGCGGTGGTGCGTGTTGCCGACATCGGCTCCGGCGGTGGCTTGCCGGGCATCGTGTTGGCGATCGTGCGCCCCGGGCTGATCGTGAGCTCGATCGAAACCGTGGGCAAGAAGGCGAGCTTTCAGCAGCAGGCCAAGATCGAGCTCGGGCTGGGCAATTTCAGCGTCTTCAACAAGCGCGTAGAGCAGGTGGAGGCGGACGCCCTGCCCGCCGGTGCGGCCGATGGGGTGATTTCGCGCGCGTTCTCGAGTCTGGCGGATTTCGTCAGGCTCTCCGCCCACCTCCTTGCCGAGGACGGTGCGCTGTACGCGATGAAGGGCGTGCAGCCCGTCGATGAGCTTGCCGCCCTGCCTGCGGGCTGGCGCGTGGCCGAGACCCATGCGCTGCAAGTGCCCGGGCTGGATGCCGAGCGTCATCTGCTCGTCATTCGTCGTGCCTGAAAGCGCAGGCGCGCGCGGGCAATCCGGGCTGCCTGTCTGCTGCAGTGCCGCATTGAACTACACTTCGGACTTCGCACCTCGGGTGCAGTCCCTGTAAATGGAATAGCCTGAATCGACCATGGCCAAGATTTTCTGCGTTGCCAATCAGAAAGGCGGGGTGGGCAAGACCACCACCTGCGTCAACCTCGCTGCGGCCTTGCAGCAGGCCGGCCAGCGCACCTTGCTGATCGACCTCGACCCGCAAGGCAATGCCACCATGGGCAGCGGTATCGACAAGCGCGCTCTGAAAAGCTCGGTCTATCACCTCCTCGTCGGGCTCACTGCGCTCGCAGGCGTGCGCGTCACCTCGCCCACTGGGGGTTATGACGTGCTGCCTGCCAACCGCGATCTGGCCGGGGCCGAGGTCGAGCTGGTCAATCTGGAGCAGCGCGAGAAGCGCTTGCGCAATGCGCTCGCGGCCTTCATGGACGACTACGACTTCATCCTCATCGACTGCCCGCCCTCGCTGTCGATGCTGACGCTCAATGGCCTGTGCTG
The DNA here is from genome assembly GCF_000443165.1 of Thauera terpenica 58Eu. Taxonomy (GTDB): domain Bacteria; phylum Pseudomonadota; class Gammaproteobacteria; order Burkholderiales; family Rhodocyclaceae; genus Thauera; species Thauera terpenica. The sequence goes on from NZ_ATJV01000081.1 coordinate 106,380, forward strand.
TGCCACCGGCGTCATCATCCCGATGCAGTGCGAGTACTACGCGCTCGAAGGCCTGTCCGATCTGGTGAACACGATCAAGAAGGTGCATGCCAATCTCAATCAGGATCTCAAGATCATCGGTCTGTTGCGGGTGATGTTCGACCCGCGCGTGACCTTGCAGCAGCAGGTCTCGGCTCAGCTCGAGAGCCACTTCGGCGACAAGGTGTTCCGCGCCATCGTGCCGCGCAATGTTCGCCTGGCCGAAGCGCCCAGTCATGGCATGCCAGGCGTGATCTTCGACAAATCTTCCAAGGGCGCGCAGGCCTATATGGCGTTTGCGCAGGAAATGATCGAACGCGCCAAACTCTTCTGAATTCCCAAAAGACCATGAACAAATCCAGACTCAAAGGGCTCGGCCGCGGACTCGACGCCTTGCTGGCGGCCAACCAGGACGATGAGGGTGACAAGGGCGAGTTGCAGACGCTGCCCACGCACGCGCTGCAGCCGGGCAAGTATCAGCCGCGCACGCGCATGGACCCGGGGTCGCTGGAGGAGTTGGCGGCCTCGATCAAGGCGCAGGGCATCATGCAGCCCATCATGGTGCGCCCGGTGGGGGCGGACACTTACGAGATCATCGCCGGTGAGCGGCGCTGGCGTGCGTCACGGATCGCCGGATTGGTCCAGGTGCCCTGCCTGGTGCGCGAGATCGCCGACGAGGCGGCGCTGGCGATGTCGCTGATCGAGAACATCCAGCGCGAAGACCTCAATCCGCTCGAAGAGGCGGGGGGCATACAGCGCCTGATCGACGAATTCGACATGACCCACCAGCAGGCGGCAGATGCGGTCGGGCGTTCGCGTCCTGCTGCGTCCAATCTGCTGCGTCTGCTCAATCTTGCCAAGCCGGTGCAGGAGCTGTTGATGGCGGGTGACATCGACATGGGTCATGCGCGTGCGCTCTTGCCGCTGGACGGCGCGAGCCAGGTCCAGCTCGCGAACCAGGTTGCCGCCCGACAGCTGTCGGTGCGTGACACCGAGCGTCTGGTGCAGCAGGTGCTCAATCCGCGTCTGAAGAAAACGCCACCCCAGCCCGATCGCGATCTGCTGCGACTGGAAGAAGAGATCGCGGACGTGATCGGGGCCTCGGTCAAAATCAAGGCCAACAAGAAAGGCGCGGGTGAAGTGAGCATTCGCTTCGGCAGCCTGGATCAGCTTGACGGCTTGCTCGGCCGTCTGCGCTGAAACTTCGGCTGGGCTCAGGGCTCGCGAGGGGTGGCGCGTGCCGCGGCGACTCCGCGTGCTTCGTCCATGCCCAGCAGCGGCAGGAGTGCAGCGGCGAACAGGACAATGCAGAACAGGATCGCGCCCTGCAGACCGAACACCCACTGCAGTGCGCCGATGCCAAGGATGCCGAAGATGGCGGCGAGCTTGCTGAACAAGCCCCAGTAGCCGAACAGTTCGGCCGACCTGTGGACGGGAGCGAACATGCCGACCAGCGCCCGCCCGACGGACTGGCTCGAGCCCAGGCTGAGGCCGGACACCAGCCCCGCGAACAGGAACACTTCTTCGGTCAGCAGCGACAGCGCGAAGCCACGGTTCACGAGTGCGGTGAGTTCCTTGACAAAGTAGATCGCCACGATGGCGACGATCCACAGCATCAGCGTCAGCGCATAGCTCAGCCGCCCGCCCAGTCGCGATTGCAGCGCACCGAAGGCAAGTGCCCCCGTCAGTGCGGTCACCTGCACGACCACGAACATCAGCGCCCGCGTCGAGTCGCTCCAGCCGATCACCTGGGCACCATAGATGAACGCGAACGCGATGATGACCTGTACGCCCGCCATCGCGAACAGGATGGACACGAACAGGCGCGTGAGATCGGGGTAGGCACGGACGCGGCCTAAGGTTGCCAGCAGGCGTTGATGGGTCAGGCGCAGGATGCGGGTGCCCGGTGGCGGCGACCGCTCACCTGCAGGCTCCTTCAGCCACAGGAAGCTGGGGATGGCTCCGAGCAGGAAGAAGACCGCGGCGAAAGGTCCGACCCAGCGCACGCGGTCGAAGTTTTCGAGGCTGGTTTCACCCAGCGCCGCGAGCGCAAACCCGGCCGCCACCAGCCCCCCGGCGTAACCGGTCGCCCACCCCAGGCCGGAGATGCGGCCGAGATCCCGGCTGGGGCCGAGAAAGGGGAGGAAGCTGGCGATGATGGATTCGCCGGTCGCATATGCCGCATTCGACACCACGATCAGCAAGAAGCCAAGCCAGAGCGCGCCGGGTTCGACGAAGTAGAGCAATGCGGTGCTGATCACGGTCAGCACGTAGCTCGCAAACAGCATCTTCTTGCGCGTCCGGGTCGCGTCCATGATCGCGCCCAGCACTGGGGCGGTGATCACGACCACGGCGTAGCTCAGGCACAGGGCTGCGCTCCACAGCAGGTTGCCGAGCCGATACTCAGGTGCATCGCCAACGATGATGCGCACGTAGAGGTCGCCGAAAATCACGCTGATGATCAACAGCGTATAGGCTTGATTGGCAAAGTCGAACATGCTCCAGCCGAAGATCTCGCGGCGGCTTGCCTTGCGGGCTTCAATCATGCGGGTGCTCGGCACAAGGTGGGTGAGGGAGGGGTGCAAGCCATCAAGCATCACACTGAATGGTCGTGTTAAACATCTAACTTCTATAAGATATACAACGCGAGTGGAGTCAAATGCTGCAATGCAACTCGAGTTTGACTTTGTTATGGAAAACCCCTAGTATTCGCGGGATTTTTGGGCGGTCGCTGGCTGTGCAACAGGCTGGCGCGACAACCGATGCTTAAAGCCGTTTTATTGCAGTTGGGTGCAACGATCCTCGCAGTGGTGATTGCCGCTGCCGTGTTCGGGATGCGGGGCGCGATATCTGCGGCCGGTGGCGGGTTGGCGTGCATCCTGCCAAGCTGGATGTTCGCTGTTCGTCTTGCTGCGATCACGCGCAAGGCGGGGACAGCTTCAGTGACCGCTTTCGTCGTGGGCGAGTTCTTCAAGATCGCCTCGATTGTCGGACTGTTGGCGCTGGTTTGGGCTCTCTATCCACAGCTCCATTGGGGCGGGATGTTGATCGGTCTGATCCTGGCGCTTAAGGCGAATTTGTTTGCATTTTTGGTAAAGACCTGACCATGGCCACAGAAGAGCACGCTCTAACCGCTTCCGAGTACGTCGTTCATCACCTGACGCACCTCAACAACACCGGCCACGCGCAAGAGAACATCGTGGACTGGAGCGTGATCAACATCGATTCGATGTTTTATTCGATCACGCTCGGTCTGTTGACGATATTCCTGTTGTGGCGAGCCGCGCACAAGGCAACATCCGGCGTCCCCGGTCGCTTCCAGGGTGCGGTCGAAGTGATGGTCGAGATGGTGGCCGACCAGGCCAAGGGTATCGTCCATAGCGCCGAGTCGCGCAAGTTTGTTGCCCCCCTTGCCCTCACCGTGTTTGTCTGGATCTTCCTGATGAACGCGGTTGACCTGGTGCCGGTCGATCTGCTGCCGCGCATCTGGGAAGGTGTCTATGCTGCCGGTGGCGGCGACCCTGCGCACGCCTACATGCGTGTTGTGGCGACCGCGGACTTGTCCGCTGCCCTGGGCATGTCGGTCGGTGTCCTGCTGCTGTGCATCTACTACAACATCAAGATCAAGGGTTTTTCGGGCTGGGTGCATGAGCTCTTCACCGCACCTTTCGGCAGCCACCCGCTGTTGTATCCGGTCAACTTCGCCATGCAGATGATTGAATTCACTGCCAAGACCATCTCCCACGGCATGCGACTGTTCGGCAACATGTATGCCGGTGAGCTGGTTTTCGTGCTGATTGCGCTGCTCGGCAGTACTGCCACCGTGTTCGGCTTCGTGGGCCATGTGTTCGCAGGCACCTTGTGGGCAATCTTCCACATCCTGATCATCACCTTGCAGGCTTTCATCTTCATGATGCTGACCCTGGTGTATGTTGGTCAGGCGCACGAAAGTCACTGAGTTTCACCTTCATCTTCAACGCAGTACCTAGTTTTAAACTTACCTTTCCCCTTAGGAGTCGTCATGGAAAACGTTTTGGGTTTTGTTGCTCTGGCTGCTGGTCTGATCATTGGCCTCGGTGCTTTCGGCGCTTGTATCGGTATCGGCATCATGGGCTCCAAGTACCTCGAAGCCTCGGCGCGTCAGCCTGAGCTGATGAACGCACTGCAGACCAAGATGTTCCTGCTGGCTGGTCTGATCGACGCTGCATTCCTGATTGGTGTCGGTATCGCCATGATGTTTGCGTTCGCCAACCCGTTCCAGCTCTGATCGGTTCGAGTTCATCCTTTTTTGAACCAAACTGAGGGCCAAGAACCGTGAATTTGAACGCAACTCTGATAGCCCAGCTCGTTGTGTTCTTCATTCTGGCGTGGTTCACGATGAAATTCGTGTGGCCGCCCATCGTGAAGGCACTGGACGATCGTGCGAAGAAAATCGCCGACGGGCTGGCAGCTGCGGACAAGGCCAAGGCTGATCTGACGCTCGCCGAGAAGAAGGTCGTCGAGGAACTGCGCAAGGCCCGTGAATCTGCGGGTGATGTGCGTACCTCTGCTGAAAAGCAGGCGAGCCACCTGATCGACGATGCCCGTGCCGAAGCTGGCCGCATCATTGCCGCTGCCCGTGAAGCTGCCGAGGCTGAGGCGGGTGCCGCTGCGCAGCGCGCCAAGGAAACTCTGCGCGACCAAGTCGCACATCTGGCTGTTGCCGGTGCCGAGAAGATTCTGCGCCGCGAGATCAACGCCCAGGTGCACAGCGAGCTGCTTGCCAACCTGAAACAGGAACTGCAATAAGTCATGGCCGAGAACGTCACCATCGCGCGCCCCTATGCCGATGCCGCCTTCGAGCTGGCTCGCGGGGCCGGTGCGCTGGGGCCTTGGTCGGAAGCACTGGATCGGCTCGCCGCCGTGGCGGCCGATCCCGACATGCAGGCGTGCTTCAAGGATCCCAATCTGTCCGCTGACCGGCTCAACAAGCTGGTGCTGGAAGTCAGTGGTGATCTGAACGCCGAGCAGCAGAACTTCGTCCGCGTCCTCGTGGAAAGCGAACGCCTGCAAGTCCTTCCGGAGATCCGTGACCTGTTCGTTGCTTACAAGAACGAACACGAAGGCGTCCTGGAGGCTGAAATTGCCTCTGCCTTCCCGCTCGACGATGCCGCTTTGGCGACTCTGAAGGCCGACCTCGAAGCGCGCTTCAAGGCTCGTCTGAACGTGTCCGTCACACTGGATTCCGCCCTCATCGGTGGAGTCCGCATCGCCATCGGCGACGAAGTCATCGACGCCTCGGTCCGCGGCAAGCTCGCGAACATGGCCGCTGCGCTTAAGAACTAGGAGCATAAAAACTATGCAACTCAACCCCTCTGAAATCAGCGACCTGATTAAGAGCCGGATCCAGAACCTGCAGCTCGCCGCGACTTCGCGTAACGAGGGCACGGTCGTCTCCGTGACCGATGGCATCTGCCGCGTCCATGGCCTGACCGACGTCATGCAGGGCGAAATGCTGGAGTTTCCTGGCAACACCTTCGGGATGGCGCTCAACCTCGAGCGTGACTCCGTCGGTGTCGTGGTGCTCGGCGAATACGAGCACATCACCGAAGGCGACACCGTCAAGGCCACTGGCCGCATTCTCGAAGTGCCGGTCGGCCCCGAGCTGATTGGCCGCGTCGTCAATGCGCTGGGTCAGCCGATCGACGGCAAGGGCCCGATCAACGCCAAGCTTACCGACAAGATCGAAAAGGTTGCGCCCGGCGTCATCGCCCGCCAGTCCGTTTCGCAGCCGGTGCAGACCGGCCTGAAGTCGGTTGACGCCATGGTGCCGATCGGCCGTGGCCAGCGCGAGCTGATCATCGGCGACCGTCAGACCGGCAAGACCGCGGTTGCGGTGGATGCGATCATCAACCAGAAAGGCCAGGGCATGTACTGCGTGTACGTCGCCATCGGCCAGAAGGCTTCGACCGTAGCCAACGTCGTGCGCAAGCTCGAGGAGCACGGCGCGATGGAGTTCACCATCGTCGTCGCCGCGACCGCCTCCGAGTCTGCCGCCATGCAGTACCTGGCAGCCTACTCCGGTTGCACCATGGGCGAGTACTTCCGCGACCGTGGCTTGGACGCCCTCATCGTTTATGACGACCTGACCAAGCAGGCCTGGGCCTACCGTCAGGTCTCGCTGCTGCTGCGCCGCCCGCCGGGTCGCGAAGCCTACCCGGGTGACGTGTTCTACCTGCACTCGCGTCTGCTTGAGCGTGCCGCACGTGTGAACGCCGACTACGTGGAAAAGTTCACCAACGGTGAAGTCAAGGGCCAGACCGGCTCGCTGACCGCGTTGCCGATCATTGAAACGCAGGCCGGCGACGTTTCCGCCTTCGTTCCGACCAACGTGATCTCGATTACCGACGGCCAGATCTTCCTCGAAACCGACCTCTTCAACGCCGGTGTCCGTCCTGCGATCAACGCCGGTATCTCGGTGTCGCGCGTCGGTGGTGCTGCACAGACCAAGGTCATCAAGAAGTTGTCCGGTGGTATCCGTACCGACCTCGCACAGTATCGCGAGCTCGCAGCCTTCGCTCAGTTTGCCTCCGACCTCGACGATGCCACCCGCAAGCAGCTCGAGCGTGGTCGCCGCGTGACCGAGCTCATGAAGCAGGCTCAGTATTCACCGATGTCGATTGCCGAAATGGCGATCGTGCTGTACGCGGTGAACAATGCTTACTTCGACGATGTCGATGTGGCCCGTGTGCTGCCTTTTGAAGCTGCGATGCTGCAGTTCGTGAAGACCAAGCAGCCTGCCCTGATGTCCGCGATTCTGGACAAGAAGGAGCTCGACGCCGAAGGCGAGAAGACCCTGGCTGCGGTGATCGCTGAGTTCAAGAAGAGCTGGGCGTAAGGCCGGCGAGGGAGACGGAATATGGCAAGCGGTAAGGAAATCCGAACCAAGATCAAGAGCGTGCAGAACACGCGCAAGATCACCAAGGCCATGGAGATGGTGGCCGCATCCAAGATGCGCAAGGCGCAGGAGCGGATGCGTGCTGCTCGCCCCTTTGCCGAGAAAATCCGCCGACTCGCCGCGAACCTGTCCCAGGCCAATGTGACCGACTACAAGCACCCCTTCCTGGTCCACAAGGACCAGGTGAAAAGGGTGGGGCTGATCCTGGTGACCACCGACAAGGGATTGTGCGGTGGCCTCAACACCAACGTCCAGCGCGTGGCGCTGACCGCGATGAAAGAGTGGGACGAGAGTGGCGTCTCCGAGATCCGTGCCAGCTGCATCGGCAACAAGGGTCTGGGTTTCATGCAGCGCATGGGCGCCAAGGTGGTGTCGAACGTCACCCATATCGGTGACACGCCGCACCTGGAAAAGCTCATCGGTCCGGTCAAGGTGATGCTCGACGCTTTCCATGCCGGCGAGCTCGATGCGGTTTACGTGGCTTACACCCGCTTCATCAACACGATGAAGCAGGAGCCAGTGCTCGAACAGCTGCTCCCGCTCACCGGTGAGCAACTCGGCACCCCTGACAGCTCGTGGGATTACCTCTATGAGCCGGATCCGCAGTCCGTCATCGACGAGCTGCTGGTGCGCTACGTCGAGGCTCTGGTGTATCAGGCGGTGGCCGAGAACATGGCGTCCGAACAGAGCGCGCGCATGGTGGCAATGAAGGCCGCCTCCGACAATGCCAAGACCGTGATTGGCGATCTGCAGCTGGTCTATAACAAGACCCGCCAGGCCGCGATCACGAAGGAACTCTCGGAAATCGTCGGCGGCGCCGCTGCGGTGTAACGGATTATTGATTTAAGGAAACGACGATGAGTCAAGGTACGATCGTTCAGTGCATCGGCGCGGTGGTGGACATTCAGTTCCCGCGCGACTCGCTGCCCAAGGTGTATGACGCCCTGAAGCTTGAGGACGTTGCCGACTCTTTCGCCGAGGCGGGGCTGACCTTCGAGGTCCAGCAGCAACTCGGTGACGGGGTGGTGCGTACCATCGCGATGGGTTCTTCCGACGGCTTGCGCCGCGGTATGAAGGTTGCCAACACCGGGAATCAGATCTCGGTGCCGGTCGGCATGGGTACGCTGGGCCGGATCATGGACGTGTTGGGTCGTCCGATCGACGATGCAGGGCCGGTCGAGACTGATGAGTTGCGCCCGATTCACCAGAAGGCGCCGAAGTTCGACGAGCTCTCGCCCTCGGTGGAGCTGCTCGAGACCGGGATCAAGGTTATCGATCTGATCTGCCCGTTCGCCAAGGGTGGCAAGGTGGGTCTGTTTGGTGGCGCCGGCGTCGGCAAGACCGTGAACATGATGGAGTTGATCAACAACATCGCCAAGCAGCACGCCGGTCTGTCGGTGTTCGCTGGGGTGGGAGAGCGTACCCGCGAGGGCAACGACTTCTACCACGAGATGAAGGACTCCAACGTTCTGGACAAGGTGGCGATGGTGTTCGGTCAGATGAACGAACCCCCGGGCAACCGACTGCGCGTTGCGCTGACCGGTCTGACCATGGCCGAGCGTTTCCGTGATGAAGGCCGCGACATCCTGTTCTTCGTCGATAACATCTACCGTTACACCCTGGCCGGAACGGAAGTCTCCGCGCTGCTGGGGCGTATGCCGTCGGCGGTGGGTTATCAGCCCACGCTGGCGGAAGAGATGGGTCGTCTGCAGGAGCGCATCACCTCCACCAAGGTGGGTTCGATCACCTCCATCCAGGCCGTGTATGTGCCTGCGGATGACTTGACCGACCCCTCGCCTGCAACCACCTTCCTCCACCTCGACTCCACCGTCGTGCTGTCGCGTGACATTGCCGCGCTGGGTATCTACCCCGCCGTCGATCCGCTCGACTCCACCAGCCGCCAGCTCGATCCGCTGGTTGTGGGTGAGGAGCACTACGGCGTGGCGCGTGACGTGCAGATGACCTTGCAGAAGTACAAGGAATTGCGCGACATCATCGCAATTCTGGGCATGGACGAGTTGTCGCCGGAAGACAAGCTGGCGGTGGCGCGCGCGCGCAAGATTCAGCGCTTTCTGTCGCAGCCTTTCCACGTCGCGGAAGTGTTCACCGGTTCGCCCGGCAAGTATGTGACGCTGAAGGACACGATCAGGGGTTTCAAGATGATCGTCAGCGGCGAGCTGGACAATCTGCCGGAACAGGCTTTCTACATGGTCGGCGGTATCGAAGAGGCCATCGAGAAGGCGAAGACGCTGTAACACTCGCTCGACCGCGTGCCGCGCAGGTGGCACGCGGCCTTGAAAAGGAAACACAATGGCTATGACGGTCCATGTCGATATCGTCAGCGCGGAAGAGCTGATCTTCTCCGGGCTGGCCGAATTCGTCGCGCTGCCTGGCGAGGCGGGAGAGCTCGGGATCCTGCCCGGCCACATGCCGCTGATGACCCGGATCAAGCCGGGTGCAGTGCGGGTCAAGATTCCGAATCAGGTTGAGGAAGAGCTTGTTTTCGTCGCCGGTGGTCTGCTTGAGGTCCAGCCAGGTCTGGTGACCGTGCTTGCCGACACGGCAATCCGCGGGCGCGATCTGGATGAAGCGAAGGCCCTGGATGCCAAGAGGCGGGCCGAAGATGCGATGGCCAACCGGAGCGCACGTCTGGACTACGCCAAGGCCCAGGCCGAGCTCATGGAGGCAGTGGCACAACTCGCCGCGATTCAGCGCCTGCGCAAGATCAGGCACTGATCATCTGGCTGCTCCGCCTCGTGCTGGAGCCGGAATCAAGAAGCAGCTCTTTGGAGCTGCTTTTTTTTAAGCTTTTTTATCGAGCTTCATGCCTTGTCTGCGCTTGTTCTCCACCCGTCCGACGCGCTTGTCCAGACGCCCCAGCGCATCGCGGAGCTCGACGATTTCGTGGAAGAACTCAGGCAAGGCGGTGCGTGGCACCAGCACGGGGGCTTCCTCAGTCAGGTATTCGGCGAAATTTCCGCCTGCACGCTCAAGCGTACGACGACCTTCATCAAGCGCGTGCCTGCCACCTTCCACCATGCGGTGGGCGAGCATGTCGCCGAAGATCCGCGCCAGGTCTTCTTCAGCATCCCAGCGCAGATGGCGAAAAACGAAACCCAGGGCGTCGGCAAACTCGGCGTTGCCTTCGATGCGGACGTGACGCATGGCAGTCTCGAGCCCGTTGATCAGCAACTGCGGCAGATCGGCCGCGTCCAGCCGCAGCAATACCTCAGGCTCGTCCTCACCGACCCAGGCTGCGAGATGGCCATCAGATGCGACGGAAAAGTCGATCTCGGCCACCGGGCTGACCGCGAGCCTCGCCGTGCGTCCCGCATGGGCCTGGAGCCGGGTCCTGGCCCAGCCCGATTGTGACAGCAGATGGTTGGTCGCAGAGAGGAAGACGCTGGGCAGCATGTGGGTCCGACTCCAGTTTGGAAAAGAGCGGCGGATGTGGTGTTGAAAACAAAAAAGGGGAGACCACCGGCCTCCCCTTGTGCGTGACGGCGATCAGCCGACCTGCTCGATACCTGCCACGAGCCAGCCGCCCTCGCCGCTCACCGGCTTGGTCAGGTGCCAGACTTCCTCGAAAGCCGCGGGTGCTGCGCCCTCTTCTTCGCGCAGCAGCCCATGGAAGCGCACGCTGACGACATAGCGCGCGTTCTCCTGAGCGACATCGATGACCTCGGCGTTGAGTTCGACGACGTCGGTGCGTTGTTCGGCGCTGCCACGTTCGGTGATCTGCAGGCGAACCTCGGCGAACACCTCGGGGGTGGTGAATTCGCGCAGATCGTCGAGGTTGCCAGCGTCGTTCGCAGCTTGCAGGCGGATGAAGTTGAGTTTTGCCTGACGGGCAAAACCGTCGACGTCAAAGCCGTCGGCGCGTGCCTGATCCAGCCCCGAGAGGGCCGTGGCGCCCGTCATTGCTGCGGCAGGCGCTGGACGCAGCGCGCTGACCGTGTCGGGAGCCGCCCCTGAAGCGGCGTAGCGCAGGTTCTGATTCTGGTTCTGCGGCGCATTGGTGCCGCGCCGGAACAGCAGGCGAAACACGAAGAAAGCAGCAGCGGCGAGCAGCAGGATCATGACAAAGGAGGCCATACCCTCACCCAGGCCCAGATGCGAGAACAGCGCAGCGAGGCCAAGGCCGGCGGCGAGGCCGGCAATCGGGCCCATCCACGAGCGCTTGGGCGCAGCGGCTGCCGCACCGGAAGCGGGGGTCTGGCCGGCTGCGGGCTGGCGCGGCGCTTGCTGCGGGGTGGCCTGACGCTTCATGCCGAAGCTGCTGCCCCCGCCAAGTCGTTTGGCCTCGACCTCGGCGACGCCGAATCCAAGGGAGAGCACCGCAAATATCAAGGTGAGGATAAGGTTTTTCATTGTTGCTTGGTCTCCAGGTTCAAATCTTGTAGCCGCGGTGCAGGGCGACGATGCCCGCACTGAGGTTGAAGTAATCGACACGCGCGAGGCCCGCTTGTTCCATCATCGTCTTCAATTCTTCCTGCCCGGGGTGCATGCGAATCGATTCGGCGAGATAACGATAGCTTTCGGCGTCGTCTGCAACCTTGCCGCCCATCCAGGGCAGGAGCTTGAAGGAATAGAGGTCGTAGAGCGGCGAGAGCGGCTTCCAGACGCGCGAGAATTCGAGCACCAGCAGCCGCCCGCCGGGACGCAGGACGCGGCGCATCTCGGCCAGAGCGACGTCCTTGTGCGTCATGTTGCGCAGGCCAAAAGCGACGGTGACGCAGTCGAACCAGTCGTCAGGGAAGGGCAGCTTCTCGGCATTGCACTGTGCGGCCGGCATGCTGAAGCCGTGGTCTATCATGCGATCGCGACCGCGTGAGAGCATGGCGTGGTTGATGTCGGTCAGCCACACCTGGCCGCGGCGGCCAACCTTGCGCGCGAAGGCAAGCGAGAGGTCCGCCGTGCCGCCGGCGACATCAAGCACACGGTCGCCTTCGCGCACGCCCGAGATCTGGATCGTGAAGTGCTTCCACAAGCGATGAAGGCCGAACGACATGAGATCGTTCATCACGTCGTAATTGTGCGCGACCGAGGAAAACACCTCGGCAACCTTTTTTTCCTTGGCGTTCTCGGCAACTTCCTGAAAGCCGAAGTGCGTGGTCCTGTCGCTCATGCTCTTCTCAGTGTTTGTGGCCACAGCCAGTCTTGGACATGGCCGGTGGTGGTGCCTTGGCGGGGTCACGGCTGCCGCCTGCCTGCTCGAGGCGTTCGAGATAGTCCTGCCAGAGTGCGTCCTGGCGTTCGCCGAGCATGTAGAGGTAGTCCCAGGAGTACAAGCCACTGTCATGGCCGTCGGAGAACACCGGGCGCACCGCGTAGTTGCCGACTGGCTGCAGGTCGAGCACGTCGATCTCGCGCTTGCCCTGCTGCAGTGTTTCCTGGCCCCGACCATGTCCGCGCACTTCGGCCGAGGGTGAATACACGCGCAGGAACTCGAAGGGCAGCACGAAACGGCTGCCGTCCGCGAACGCGAGCTCGAGTCGTCTTGACTGGCTGTGCAGGGTGATTTCGGTGGGAAGCGGAGTGTTCTGGTCCAGACCGGCCATGGACAAAGCCTCGCATTCAGGGGGTCACAATCATACCCGAATCGCCCGCCGCCGGCCCGGGCCATCGCGGCACTGGCCCTGCACCGGAGCGGGTGGCTAGCGCTCAGGTCGGGCTGGGTTCAGCCGCCTCGAAAGCGCATAGATCGTAATTCATGCCGCGCCTGATCAGGCGTCCGAGACGAACGAGGTGGGTCTTTTCGTCCCGGTGCACGTCGATCATCTTGCCAGGACCGTACCAGAGCGAGGGCAGGAGGAGGGTGGCGGGGGTTTTCAGCGCGGCCGACGCGGGCAGCATGAAGCCCTGCTGGTATGGCGCGCGCGAGTTCTTCTGCCCGGCTTGACGCACGGCGACCACGCGTGGGATTCCGGGTAGTATTTCAACCCCTGCCTCCAGCGTGCCGTCCGCACGATACATCAGCCAGCTCAGGTCGCCGAGCAGGAAGCGATCGCTATCAGGCGGTCGGATGCCGACCAGCTGGTGATGGCCCAGACGTTCGCCCTGAGCGTGACGCTGCAGGCGGAAACCGGCCACCGACTGGTCGAGCATGTCCCACAGCTCGTACTCCAGGCCAAGGCGCTCGGCCTCACGTTGGTGGCGCTGGTGTTCGTGCTGCGGCGTATCCACCTCGGGTGCGCGCTCACCAAAGGTGAGCAGCGAGATGTCCTCGCGCAGGCGGTGAATCTGGTTTTCACTGCGCGGCTGCTTGAAGACTGATCCTTCAATGGCGAAGCCGGTGGTGAGCCAGTCGCTGCTGAGCTGGAGCCTGCCCTCACTGTGCCGGCGTGGGAAGCGTCGTCCCGCCGTGCCGCGTCCCCAGGGCCGATATAGCGAGAGCAGCAGGCGTGCGCTGGCATCGGTCGAGCAGTCGGTACCCAGACCGAGCGACGCAGGTTTCGTGCCGTGCTTGAACTGGGCGAGCACGGCCTGAATCTGCGAGGCGAGCGTGCTGCCGTCAAAGCGCAGACGTGTTGGGGTTTGCGGGAGCAGTCCGAGGGGGCGCAAACCCACGTCCGCGTTGAGGTCGACGCCGTAGGCTGCGGGTTTGGCGTCCTCTTCTGCAGCGTTCACGCTGCAGTAGGGAGCGAAACGCTGCGCCCAGCGGATCACCCAGCTCAGCTCACGCGCACTGCGGCCATAGGGATTGGCGATGTCGGTGAGCAAGATGGAGACGTAGGCCTCGAGTGCGCTCTGCGCATGCCAGACTTCGTTGAGCGAGTCGGGTACGCGCACCCTGTCCACCCCTGCATGCAAGGCGGACGCATGGCTGGCATGGATTTCCGCCCAACAGCCTGCAGGCACTGCGCGCTTGGCGCGGAAATATTCGAACAAGGCCATGCCCGCATAGTGCGTCCGGCGCTGGGCAAGCAGTGCGCGCTGGTCGTCAAGCGTGCCTGCGGCAGCGTCGCGTCTGGCGATCTGGGCATAGGAGCGCGACAGGACTTGCCACAGTCTCAGCACCTGCTGCAGGATCGTGTTCTCCTCGCTGTCCGGTGGCAAGGCCTGGCTGGTATAGCAGCGTGCGCGCTCGTTCTGGCTGCAGGCGATGGCCTCGCGTGCAGCCTCCAGCACCTCCAGGTGCTGGTTGGGCGCAGGCGAGGCGAGCTGCAGAGCCTCGGTGATCTGCAGCAGCGTCGCGTGCGTGCGTGCGGTGTCTATCGGATGCAGCTTCTGCAGCAGATCGAGACAGGCTGCCGGATTGGTGAAATCCATTCTTGAGAAGCCTCCGGATGAGGGCGATGCGGGGGTCAGTGTCCGGCAGACAGTGCGCCGTCGATGGCGCGCGCAAGCGCGACCGCATCGGCCGCCGGGTGCGCAACGCCCACGCGCTGTGGCTGACCCCACACCGGTTCGGGGAAGTGGCGGTCGTCGGTGTAACGCGGGATCACGTGCCAGTGCAGATGCGGCACCATGTTGCCCAGGCTGGCGAGGTTCATCTTGTCGGGCTGCAGCAGGTCGCGCAAGGCGCGCTCGGTTGCGAGCACGACCTCGAGCAGATGGCGCTGGTCAGCGGGCAGCAGGTCGCCCATTTCGGCAACGTGCTCGTTCCAGATCACGCGGCAGAACCCAGGGTGGGCTTCGTCATCGACCTGGATCACGCGACAGCGCCGGTCCTCCCAGACCACCTGCTCGTTGCTTGCAATGCACAGCGGACAATCCATGTTCAGTTCTCGACGGCAGAAAATGCTCGGTAAACGCAAACTCTAACCCTTCCACGCACGCTGGGCGAGGAACTGTTACGCATCGGCTGCATTGCGCCGTGGATAGTCCTGCGCCACGGTCTGCGTCGTGCTCATCGCCACCGCCTCGCCATCGTGGAAGGCAAACAGGTTTCCCGGTGCAATCTGGGTCCAGCGTTCGTTATCGGTGAGCGGCGTGGTGGCGATGATGGCGACGCGATCGAGCGGGGTGGTGAGCTCATTGAAGTCGACCGTCAGGTCTTCGTCCGCGAGGTGGGCGAGTGCAAACGGGGCCTTGCGCACGATGTAGCACAGGCGCGAAGAGCTGTGGGCGAAGAGCTTGTCGCCGTCAGAGAGCAGGAAGTTGAATTCGCCCTGAGCGCCGATCTCGAGTGCCATCTCGCGCAGCGCGCCATGCAACTCAGCGATGTCCTGCGTGCCCTGCGGAAAGCGCTGCGCGAGATGATCGAGGATGTGGCAAAAGGCGAGCTCGGAGTCGGTTGTGCCCACGGGGAGAAAGCGCCCCGAGAGACGGGGAGCAAAACCGTTGAGGTTTCCATTGTGCGCAAAGATCCAGTAGCGCCCCCACAGCTCGCGCTGGAACGGATGGGTGTTTTCGAGCCTGACCTCGCCCTGGGTGGCCTTGCGGATGTGGGCGATGACGTTGAGCGAGCGGATCGGGTAGTGCTTGACCAGTTCGGCCACCGGCGAATCAGCGCTTGGGCTGGGGTCGACGAAGATGCGTACGCCCTTGCCTTCGAAAAAGGCGATTCCCCAGCCGTCGCGATGATGATCGGTGAGTCCACCACGGGCGCGAAAGCCGGCAAAGGAGAAACAGATATCGGTCGGCACATTACAGTTCATGCCGAGCAGCTGGCACATGGGAGTCTCCGCGACGACGCTATGGAAGCGCCGAGTATAGCGAACCGCGTGCGACGAACCGCGTGCGACGAACCGCGTTTGCCTGCGCTGCAAGTTCAGGGCGCCGTGAGTGTGGCGGGAGCGTTCGCCGCGCTGCGGTCCACCAGCCAGTCGGTCAGGCTCGCGCCCACCCACATCGCCGCGAGCGTGATCCAGGCCGTGACAGCGAACACCGCAGCCCCGGACACGCCCGCCCCCACCGCACAGCCACCGGCGAGCATGCCGCCAAAGCCCATCAACACCGCGCCGACGATGTAGCGCCGCATCGAACGGCCGCCCTCGAAGCCTTCCAGTTTCAGCTCGCGCGCCAGGAGCGCGGCGATGAAGGAGCCGAGGAAGACGCCAGGCACCATGCCGAGGTCGAAGTTGAGCGGCTGGCCGGGTGGTGACAGCACCAGCATCAGCACATCGGCCGAAGGGCCGGTGAAGGACATGCTCTGCACCGCCGCAGGCTGGAACACCAGGGCCGACATGCGGTAGGTGAACCACCACGCGCAGGCCACCGACAGGCCAGCGCCGATCGCACCGACCCAGTTCCAGGCGCGGATGCGCCGGCGCCAGGCGAACCAGGCGCCGGCGGCCAGCCACAGCAGCCCGAACAGCAGCCCGCCGCGATTGCCGATGCCGGTCGAGGCCAGCAGGTCGCGCGCGCTGCCGCCGTCTATGGTCCACAGGCGGCCGAGCGCTTCGCGCCAGGGCGAGAGCACGCCGCTCATCGAGGCCTGCGCGGTCACCGCAAAGATCAGCCCGGACAGCAATGCACGCAGGTTGCCGTTGGCTGCCAGCACCAGCAGGCGGCTGGAACAACCGCGTGCGAGCACCATGCCGATGCCAAACAGCAGTCCACCGATGAGTGAGCCCGACACACTGCCGGGGCTGGAGAGCTGACGCACATTGGCGGTGTCGAACGCGCCCAGGAGAATCATGGTCTGGGTGAGGATGAGTGCGGACGAGAACGCGAGCAACCACACCGACAGCTTGGCGCCGGCCTGCGCGCGCGCCACTTCCACCACTGCTGCACGCAAACAGAAGCGTGAGCGCTGAGCGAAGAAGCCGAACAGCGCGCCGATGACCAGCCCGCCGAGGGCAAGGCTGAGGTCTTCGCCCAGCCAGTCGATCAGGTCGACCGAGTTATCCATGTCTCCTCCTGCACCGGCGGCTTAGGGCCGGTTTTGTCAGCATTCAAGAATATAAGAATGTGACGAAGTGGAGGGCGCTTCTTTGACCACGGGCAAGTGGCGGAAGATGCCGGGTAAACGCATCGACCCCACATCACCCGCGCGAGGCGGGGCAATGCGGGGTCGATAAGGCGGGCGAGACGACGCTCAGGCGCGCGTGGTGCTGCTCAGGCCTCGAGCTTCTTGCGCAGCAGCGCGTTGACCTGGCCGGGGCTGGCCTTGCCCTTGCTGGCTTTCATGACCTGGCCGACGAGCGCGTTGAAGGCTTTTTCCTTGCCGCTGCGAAACTCCTCGACCGATTTCGGGTTGGCGGCCAGCACCTCGTCGATCAAGGCTTCGATGGCGCCACTGTCGGTGACCTGCCTGAGCCCCTGGGCATCGATGATCGCGTCTGCGGCGTTGGCGTCTGCACCACCTTCGCCGCGCCACAGGGCTTCGAACACCTTCTTGCCGATGGCGTTGGAAATCGTGTTGTCGGTGATCCGTGCGACCAGGCCGGCGAGCTGGGTCGCGGACACGGGTGAGGCGGCGATCTCGAGTTCGGCCTTGTTCAGGCGCGCGGCGAGATCACCCATCACCCAGTTCGCGCAGATCTTGGCCTGGGCGGCACCCGCCGCCGACACCACGGTCTGGAAATAATCAGCCACTTCCTTGGTCGCGGTGAGGGTGATCGCGTCGTAGGCCGACAAGCCGTATTCGTCCATGAAGCGCGCTTTCATCGCCCCCGGCAGCTCCGGCAACGCGGCCTGCACGCGTGCTTTCCAGGCGGCCGATATCATCAGCGGCAGCAGGTCGGGGTCGGGGAAATAGCGGTAGTCGTGGGCGTCTTCCTTCGAGCGCATCATCCGCGTCTCGCCGCTGTCGGGGTCGAACAGCACGGTGGCCTGCTCGATGCGGCCACCGTCCTCGAGGGTGTCGATCTGCCATTGCACTTCGTAGTCGATGGCCTGCTGCAGGAAGCGGAAGGAGTTCAGGTTCTTGATTTCGCGCCGCGTGCCGAGGGCGGTGGCGCCCTGTTTGCGCACCGAGACGTTGGCGTCGCAGCGAAACGAGCCTTCCTGCATGTTGCCGTCGCAGATGTCGATCCAGCGCACCAGCGCATGCACTGCGCGTGCGTAGGCGACCGCTTCGGCTGATGAGCGCATGTCGGGTTCGGACACGATCTCGAGCAGCGGCGTGCCGGCGCGGTTGAGGTCGATGCCGGTCATGCCGTGAAAGTCTTCGTGCAGACTCTTGCCGGCGTCTTCCTCGAGGTGGGCGCGGGTGAGGCGCACGCTCTTGTCGTAGGCCTGGTTTTCGCCGCCTGCAGCGTCGCCGACGCGAATCGTGATCTCGCCGCCCTGCACCACGGGCAGATCCATCTGGCTGATCTGATAGCCCTTGGGGAGGTCGGGGTAGAAGTAGTTCTTGCGCGCGAACACGCTCTTTTCCGCGACGTGGGCGCCGATGGCCAGGCCAAAGCGCATCGCGCGCTCGACGGCGCCGCGATTGAGCACCGGCAATGTGCCGGGCAAGGCGATATCCACCGCGCTCGCCTGACGGTTCGGCTCGGCGCCGAAGGCGGTGCTGGCGCCGGAGAAGATCTTGCTTGCCGTGTTGAGCTGGGCGTGAATTTCCAGCCCGATCACGACTTCCCAATCCGTTCTGCTCATGGTCGTTTCTCTTGTTGCGGTTTGCGACGAAGCCTCAGTGGCATTCGCCGCTGGTCCGATCGACGATGATCGGCCATACGTAGTCGAAGCTGCCGCGCTTGCAGCGCAGCGCGCAGTTGGTAAATCCCACCGTCACCAGCGTGCCCTGCTCCCAGATGTTCACCGTGCAGCCGTCCTGAGCGCGCAACTCCACGCTGGGCAGGCGGCGGGTCTGGGTGAAGGCGCCGTCGAAACGGCAGTGGCCATGGTGGGGGACGTCCACCGTGGCGCTGAAGGACTTCACCTCGGAGTGCTCGATGTCAAGCACGGCACTTGCGGCGTAGCCGGCTTCGTCACGGAAGCGGCAGTTGGTCTTGACGTCGAGCGGGCGCACCGCCATCGGCTTGAGGCGACCCGGTGCCGCGCTTGGCGGGGTCTCTGCGGCTGACTCCGAGGGCGGCACCGAGGGCGGTGTGGCGCAGGACGCCAGCACGCCGAGCGTGAGCACGGCCAGTCCGGTACGGGCCTTGTGGCGGAGCGAGGCGTGCATCGTGGCGTGGATCAGGCGGTGGCCGGCCGGCGGGTGTGCCAGTCAGTGACGTGCTGCAGTTGATGCGCGGTGTTGAGCAGGCGCGCCTCGCTGAAATAATCGCCCACCAGCTGCAGACCGACCGGCAGACCGTCGGCGCCAAAGCCGCAGGGCTGCGACAGGCCGGGCAGGCCGGCGAGGTTCACGGCGATGGTGTAGATGTCCGACAGGTACATCTGCACCGGGTCGTCAGCCATCTCACCCAGCGCCCAGGCCGTGGTCGGCGTGGTGGGGCCGGCGATGACATCGCACTGGGTGAGCGCGGCCTGGAAGTCCTGCGCGATCAGCCGGCGCAGGCGCTGTGCCTGCAGGTAGTAGGCGTCGTAATAGCCATGCGAGAGCACGTAGGTGCCCACCAGGATGCGGCGCTTGACCTCGGCGCCGAGGCCTTCGGCGCGGCTCCGGCTGTACATGTCGGCGAGGTCGCTGTATTCGGCGGCACGGTGGCCGTAACGCGCGCCATCGAAGCGCGACATGTTGCTTGAGCACTCGGCCGGGGCAATCACGTAATAGGCCGGGATCGCCAGTCTGGCGTTGGGCAGCGAGACCTCGACGGTGGTGGCGCCCAGTGCGCGATATTGTTCAAGCGCAGCCTCGACCGCGGCACGTACGTCGTCGGCCATGCCTTCGGCGAAGAATTCGCGCGGTAGACCGATGCGCAGGCCGGCGAGCGGTTTGGTGCCCGTGTCTGGTGCGACCAGGGCGGCTGCGTAATCTTCGCGCGCGCGCTCCAGGCTGGTGGAGTCACGGGGGTCGAAACCGGTCATCGCTGACAGCAGCAGCGCGCAGTCCTCGGCCGACGCACCGAAGGCACCGCCCTGATCGAGCGACGAGGCGTAGGCAATCATGCCGTAGCGGCTCACCAGGCCGTAGGTCGGCTTGATGCCGGTGATGCCGCAAAAGGCCGCGGGCTGGCGCACCGAGCCGCCGGTGTCGGTGCCGGTGGCAATCGGCACCAGGCGCGCCGCGACCGCGGCCGCCGAGCCGCCCGAGGAGCCGCCCGAGACGTGGGTGGTCTTCCACGGATTGCTGACCGCGCCGTAGTACGAGCTCTCGTTCGACGAGCCCATCGCAAACTCGTCCATGTTGGTCTTGCCCAGGCTGACCGCGCCCGCGGCCTTGAGCAGGCTGACGACATGGGCGTCGTAGGGGCTGACGAAGTTGGCGAGCATCTTCGAGCCGCAGGTGGTGAGCACGCCCTCGGTGCAGAACAGATCCTTGTGCGCCAGCGGGATGCCGGTGAGCGCCTCCGCGGTGCCGGCGGCGATGCGCTCGTCGGCGGCGCGAGCGGCGCTCAGGGCGCCGGCGCGGTCTACGCTGATGAAGGCGTTGAGCTGCGGGTTGAGGGCGTCGATGCGATCGAGGAACAGCGTCGCCAGTTCGACGCTGGAGATCTGCCGGGAGTCGAGTGCGCGGCGCAGTTGCGCGAGGGAGGCGTGGATCATGGGTTCGGCAAGCAAGGGGGTGGCGCGACGCGGGTGGCCGCGATGCGGATCATTCGATGACTTTCGGCACCAGATAGAGCCCGGATTCGGTCTGCGGCGCGATGCGCTGGAAGGCTTCGCGCTGATCCGTTTCGATGACCGTGTCCTCGCGCAGGCGGGTGGGGAGCTCCTGCGCGTGGCTCATGGGCTCGACGCCCGTGGTGTCTACCGCCTGCATCTGTTCGATGAGGGCGAAAATGCCATCCAGTTTGACCCGGGTGGCGTCGATTTCGGCGTCGGAAAGAGCGATCCGCGCGAGGCGGGCGAGGTGCCCGACTTGTTCATTGGACAGCGACATGAGGTAACAAAACCTGCTGAATCCACAAAGATTTGTAGGTTATCATAATCGTCTTTGCCCCGCCCGGGGCTACACCGCTTGGCGGTAGCGGGCGAGGCGTTCGCAGCGCGGTAGACGACCATCCAACGCGGCTCGC
The DNA here is from genome assembly GCF_000443165.1 of Thauera terpenica 58Eu. Lineage (GTDB taxonomy): Bacteria > Pseudomonadota > Gammaproteobacteria > Burkholderiales > Rhodocyclaceae > Thauera > Thauera terpenica. Next base: position 127,311 of record NZ_ATJV01000081.1, read on the forward strand.
GACTCAACCACTCCACCGGCTTCGGAAGGTTTCATGTTCGGTTTCCTGCGCTCCTACTTCTCCAACGATCTCGCGATCGACCTTGGCACCGCCAACACCCTCATCTATGCGCGCGGCAAGGGCATCGTGCTCGACGAGCCCTCAGTGGTGGCTATCCGCACCGAAGGTGGGCCCAACGCCAAGCGCACGATCCAGGCGGTGGGCCACACCGCCAAGCAGATGCTGGGCAAGACGCCGGGCAACATCACCACCATACGGCCGATGAAGGACGGCGTGATCGCCGACTTCGTCGTGACCGAACAGATGATCAAGCAGTTCATCAAGAAAGTGCACGATTCGCGTCTGTTTTCGCCCAGTCCGCGCATCATCATCTGCGTGCCTTGCGGCTCCACCCAGGTCGAGCGCCGCGCGATTCGCGATGCCGCGCTCGCCGCGGGCGCGTCCAAGGTTTTCCTCATCGAGGAGCCGATGGCGGCGGCGATCGGCGCGGGTCTGCCGGTGTCGGATGCGACCGGCTCGATGGTGGTGGACATCGGCGGCGGCACCACCGAAGTGGGCGTGATCTCGCTGGGTGGCATCGTGTATTCGGGCAGCATCCGCGTCGGTGGCGACAAGTTCGACGAGTCCATCGTCAATTACATCCGGCGCAACTACGGCATGTTGATTGGCGATGCCACCGCCGAGAAGATCAAGAAGGCCATCGGCTCCGCCTTTCCGGGCGCCGAGGTGCGCGAAATGGAGGTCAAGGGTCGTAATCTGGCCGAAGGCATTCCGCGCAGCTTCACGATCTCGTCCAACGAAATCCTCGAGGCGCTCACCGAGCCGCTCAATCAGATCGTGTCCGCAGTCAAGATCGGCCTCGAGCAGACGCCGCCCGAGCTCGGCGCCGACATCGCCGAGCGCGGCATGATGCTCACCGGCGGTGGCGCGCTGGTGCGCGACCTCGATCGCCTGCTGATGGAAGAGACCGGGCTGCCGGTCGTCGTCGCCGAGGAGCCGCTGACCTGCGTTGCGCGTGGCTGCGGCATGGCGCTCGACAAGATGGACGAGCTCGCTTCCATTTTTACCTACGAGTGATCGGCCGTTCCGGCTCCACGGGCCGGGGTGTGCTTCCGTCCTCGCCTTCCACCTGACGGCCACTGGTTTTCCGGATGTCTTTCGTCGGCCATCAGCCTCCCCCGATCTTCAAGCGCGGCCCCGCGCCCACGGCGCGCCTGTTCGCCTTCGTCACCGTCTGCCTCGTGCTGCTGGTGGCCGACCTGCGCTTCCGCTACCTGGAAGTGATGCGTGATGCGCTCTCGGTCGTGACCTATCCGGTGCAGATGGCGGCCGCCACGCCGGCCGATTTCGTGCTCAATGCCTCGCACTACTTCGCCACCCTGATCGAGGTGCAGCGCGAGAACGCCGACTTGCGTCGTCAACAACTCAGCTCGGGCGAGCGCCTGCTGCGCTTCGAGCTGCTCGAGCTCGAAAACCAGCGCCTGCGCGAGCTGCTCGACATGTCGCGACGGGTTGAGGTCAAGAGCATCGCCGCCGACATCCTTTACAACGCGCCTGATCCCTTCGCGCGCAAGGTCATCCTTGACCGTGGCGCACAGCAAGGCGTCGAGGCGGGGCTGGCGGTGGTCGATGCGAAGGGCGTCGTCGGCCAGGTCACGCGTGTGCATCCGGTGCAGTCCGAGGTCACGCTGCTCACCGACCGCAACCAGTCGATTCCGGTGTCCGTGCTGCGTAACGGTGTGCGCGGTGTGCTCTTCGGTAGCGGCCAGGGCGGCCTGGAGATGCGCTTCGTGCTTGCCGACGCCGATGTGCGCGAGGGCGATCAGCTCGTCACCTCCGGCCTGGACGGGGTTTTCGTTCCCGGCCTGCCGGTGGCGAAGGTGGTCGGTGTCGACCGCGCGTCTGACGCCTTCGCGCGTATCGAGTGCGAGCCCCTGGCAGCAATCGAGACCAGCGTGCAGGTGCTGGTGATCGGCCGTACGGCTTATCCGCCACCCCCGCCAGCGCTCGACGCCCGGGAGCGCTGAGCCATGCAGCCGACACATCGCTCCAGCCGCATCCTGCAGCCGGCCAAACTGTGGTTTGTCTACTTCAGCCTCTTCCTCGCCCTGGGGCTGGAGTACATCCCGAGCGGGCGCGTGCCCGGCATCCCCGACTGGGTGCCGCTGGTGCTGGCGATCTGGTGCGTGCGCGAGCCCTTGCGCGTCGGCATGGGGGTGGGCTTTGTGTTTGGCCTTCTGGTCGATGTCGGCCAGGGCGCGGCCATGGGGCAGCATGCGCTGGCTTACGTGGTGCTGGCCTACTTCGCCAATGCCGCAGCGCGGCGCGTGCTGTGGTTTCCCTTGCTGCAGCAGGCGTTGCACATGTTGCCGCTGTTCGTGCTGACGCAGGTGCTGATGGTGGCGGTGCGCCTCCTGGCCGGGGCCGAGTTTCCGGGTTGGTCCTACTTTCTCTCCAGCCTGAGCAACGCGCTGTTGTGGGCGCCGTTGTCCATCCTGCTCATGCTGCCGCAGTACCAGCCAGTGGATCGCGATGACAACCGGCCGATCTGAGGCAGGGGGCCGATGACGGAATTTCGCACCCCCGGCCGCGAGCTCGCCCGCTTTCGCCTGCGGGTGGTGGTGGCGATGCTGTTCGTGTGCCTGTGCCTGGGGCTGCTGGCGACGCGCTTCTACTATCTGCAGGTGCTGCGTCACGAGTATTACCTCACGCGTGCCGAAGACAACCGCATCGCGCTGCTGCCCACCGTGCCCCACCGCGGCACCATCATGGACCGCAACGGGGTCGTGCTGGCGCGCAACTACGCCACCTACACACTGGAAATCACGCCCGATCAGGTCGAAGACGTCGAGGCCACCCTGGATGAGCTGGCCACGCTGGTGGCGATCGAGGCCCGTGACCGGCGCCGCTTCATGAAGCTGCTGGAGGAGAGCCGCAATTTCGAGAGCGTGCCGGTGCGCAGCCGCCTGAGCGACGAGGAGATCGCGCGCATCGTGTCGCAGCGCTACCGCTTCCCCGGGGTCGAGGTGAAGGCACGCCTGTTGCGCGACTATCCACAGGGCGCGGTGGCTTCGCACATCGTCGGCTACATCGGGCGCATCAACCAGCGCGATGTCGAGCGCATCGAACAAGCCGACAACGAGGCCAATTACCGCGGCTCGCAGCACATCGGCAAGGCCGGGCTGGAGCTGTTCTACGAAACTGAGCTGCACGGCATCACCGGCGTGGAGCAGGTCGAGGTCAACGCCGGCGGGCGGGCGGTGCGCGCCTTGTCACGCATCGCGCCGATCCAGGGCAATGACCTGGAGCTGACCCTGGACATCGAGCTGCAGCGGGTTGCCGAGAAGGCCTTTGGTGAGCGTCGCGGCGCCCTGGTGGCGATCGAGCCCGCCAGCGGCGGCGTGCTGGCGCTGGTGTCGACGCCGACTTTCGATCCCAACCTGTTCGTCGACGGCATCTCCACCCAGGACTGGAAGGCGCTCAATGATTCGCCCGATCATCCGCTGCTCAACCGTGCGATCTACTCCGCCTACCCGCCCGGCTCCACCTTCAAGCCTTTCATGGCTCTGGCCGGGCTGGAAATGGGCAAGCGCACCGCCAGGCAGGCGATCGCGGACATCGGCTACTTCAACCTCGGCAATCACCGCTTCATGGACGACAAGATCGGTGGCCACGGCATGGTGGACCTGCACAAGTCCATCGTGGTGTCGTGCAACACCTATTACTACCAGCTCGCCCACGAACTGGGCATCGACAACATCGCCAAGTTCATGGGGCCGCTGGGCTTTGGCTCGCGCACCGGGATCGACCTGCCGGGCGAGGCGAGCGGTGTGCTGCCCTCGCCGGAATGGAAGCGCGAGCGCTTTCGCCGCCCCGAGCAGCAGCAGTGGTATGCGGGCGAGACCATCTCGGTCGGGATTGGCCAGGGCTACAACGCCTATACGCCCTTGCAACTGGCCAGCGCGCTGGCGACGCTGCTCAACAACGGCAAGCAGTATCGGCCCCATATCGTGCGCCATGTCGTGGATTCGCTCAGTGGCGAGCGCCGCGCGGTCGAGCGCGAGCCGGTGCGCGAGATCCCGCTCAAGCCGGCCAATGTGAAGGCAGTGCTCGACGGCATGGTTGGCGTCAATAGCGAGGGCACCGGCAGGCGCGCCTTTCAGGGGGCGGCCTACACCTCGGGCGGCAAGACCGGTACGGCGCAGGTGTTCTCGCTGCGCGGCCAGCGCTACGAGGAGAAGCGCCTGCGCGAGCGCTTGCGTGACCATTCCTGGTTCATCGCCTACGCGCCGGCACAAGCGCCACAGATCGCACTCGCGGTGCTGGTCGAGAATGGCGGCTTCGGCGCGCAGTCGGCGGCGCCGATCGCACGCCAGGTGATGGATTATTACCTGCTGCACCAGCGCGCAGGGGGGCCGGCGGCGGAAGACGCCGAGGCCGACGAAGCGGACGAGAGCGTGGACGCCGGACCCAAGGACGAGGAGGTTGTCGAGCCCGCCGCCGAGCCTGGGCTCCCCGCCCGCGGCGCAGCGCGCTCGCCGGCGCCTGCAGCCGGGAGGCGCGCTCAATGAGCGGCTCGCGTTTCAACCCGATCGCGCTCTTGCGTGCCTTCCTGCGCCCGCTCGACCCCATCCTCATGCTCGTGCTCGGCCTCTTGCTGGGCGCTGCCTGGGTGCTGATGCAGAGCGCCTCGCCCGAACGGCTCGACAGCCAGGGCGCGCACTTCGCCATCGCGCTGGGTGCGATGTGGCTGATGGCCTGGGTGTCGCCTGCGCGCTTGCTCAGGTTTGCGCTGCCCCTGTATGCGCTGGGCGTGCTGCTGCTGATCGGCGTGGAGCTGTTCGGCGAAGTGTCCAAGGGCGCGCAGCGCTGGCTCGATATCGGCGTCACCCGCATCCAGCCCTCAGAGATCATGAAGATCGCCATGCCGCTGATGCTGGCCTGGTATTTTCAGCAGCGCGAGGGGCAGACGCGCTTTGTCGACTTCGTGGTGGCCACGCTGCTGCTGTTGCTTCCGGTCGGCCTCATCGTGATCCAGCCCGATCTGGGCACCAGCCTGCTGGTGGCGGCGGCCGGGCTGTACGTGATCTACTTTGCCGGGCTGTCGTGGAAGCTCATCGTGCCCCTGGTGGCGCTGCTGGTCATCGGCCTGGGTTCCATCGTCACCCTGGGCGACACCCTGTGTCAGCCCGATGTCGACTGGCAGGTGCTGCGCGAATACCAGAAGCAGCGCGTGTGCACCCTGCTCGACCCCACGCGCGACCCCCTCGGCCGCGGCTTTCACATCATCCAGTCCACGATCGCCATCGGCTCGGGCGGCATGTCCGGCAAGGGCTGGATGGAAGGCACGCAGACCCACCTGTCCTTCCTGCCCGAGCGCCATACCGATTTCATCTTTGCGGTGCTGGCAGAGGAGTTCGGTCTGGTCGGCGCGGTGGTCCTGCTCGCCACCTACCTGCTGCTGCTGGTGCGCGGCTTCTTCATCGCCGCCTTCGCGCCCACCCATGCCTCACGGCTGCTGGCGGGCTCGATCACGATGATCTTCTTCACCTATGCCTTCGTGAACATGGGCATGGTGAGCGGCATCCTGCCCGTGGTGGGCGTGCCCCTGCCTTTCATCAGCTATGGCGGAACTGCGCTGGTGACGCTGTGTCTGGGTGTCGGTATGTTGATGAGCATTCAGCGCAGCCGACTCAGGGCGCGCAGCAGCTGACATGTTTGGGAGCAGCGATGAGTTTTGATCCTGTTGTTGACGAGGGCGCACCCGGTAGCGCTCGGGGTGGGCGCGCGCGCCCCGGCCGAGCGCTGACGAGCGCGCTGTTGAGTGTGCTTGCGGCGGTGCTGGTGGGGGCCTGTGGCTCTGTGCCGCAACGCAGTGCGGACGCGGCAGCGACCTCGCCCTCCGCCGTGTCCAAGCCCGGCCCGCGCGGTGGGGGCTACTACAAGGACGATGGCCCCGACGCAGTGCCCCCGGACAACCTTGAAGCCATCCCCGATGCCGAGCCCAGGCTGGAGCCGCTGCACCGCTTTGCCAACCGCCCCTACAACGTCTTCGGTCAAGGCTATGTGCCGGCCACCGAGCTGCGTCCTTTCCGCGATCGTGGGCGGGCAAGCTGGTACGGGCGGCGCTTTCACGGCAAGCCAACGTCCAGCGGCGAGCCCTACGACATGTACGCGATGACCGCGGCGCATCCCACCTTGCCGATCCCGAGCTATGTGCGCGTCACCCACTCCGGCAACGGGCGCTCGGTGGTGCTGCGGGTCAATGACCGGGGACCTTTCCACAAGGGCCGCATCATCGATCTGTCCTATACCGCTGCCTACAAGCTGGGCTATATCAATTCCGGCAGCGCAGAGGTCGAGGTCGAACAGATTGTCCCTGATGAGCTGCCCTTGCTCGCCGCGGCGAAGCCCGTCCCGCCGCTGCCTGGCCGGCGCCTGCCGGCGAGCGTCGAGCAGCCGGACGCCACGCCTGCAGCAGAGGCGGCGACGCCCGAGCCTGTGGTCGCGCGCGCGCTGGCACCGCTTGTGCGGCCGACGCCGAGCGCGCACCTGGAGACGGACATGGCCAGTGCCGCTTCCACGGCTGAGGGTCTGGTGCCGCATATCGCCTCGGCCAGCGCGGGCATCTTTCTCCAGCTCGGCGCTTTTGCCTCGCTGGCCAATGCCGAGGGCTTCAAGGCCGCGGTTGAGCTGGATGTGGTCGAGCACGCCGAGCGCATCGAGCTGTTCGCCGATGGTGAGCGCTTCCGCCTTCACGCCGGCCCTTATGACACGGTCGATGCCGCCCGCGCCGCGGCCGTGCGCCTGGGCACGACGCTCAAGCTCAAGCCCTTCGTCGTCATGCGCTGAGCTGCCTGCATTGACGGGCTCGCCTCCGTCGCGTTGCAACATTGGCTTGCAAGTAAGCCCTGCGCTTTTGGCCGGCCTGCGCACGGGCGCCTATAATTCGTCGTTCCCGCCTGTTTTCCTGATCATTTTCCGGGGCTCCCTCATGCGTTTTGTTCTTGCTTTACTGGTTTCACTGTTTTCCGTTCTTGCCTGGGCACAGAACGTGCCGCCCCCCGCGCTCGCCGCCAATGCCTGGGTGCTGATCGACCATGCCACCGGTCAGGTGCTGGCCGACAAGGACCCCGATGCGCGCATCGAGCCCGCGTCGCTGACCAAGCTGATGACCGCCTATCTCACCTTCTCCGCGCTCAAGGCCGGCACGCTGACGCCCGATCAGGTGGTGCCGGTGTCGACCAAGGCCTGGCGCATGGAAGGTTCGCGCATGTTCATCGAGCCCAACAAGCCGGTGACGGTCGATGAGCTGATTCGGGGCGTGATCGTGCAATCGGGCAACGACGCCTGCGTGGCGCTGGCCGAAACCATTGCCGGCAGCGAGGAGGCCTTCGCTGCGCTGATGAATCGTGAGGCGCAGCGCCTGGGCATGCGCAACACCAACTTCACCAATTCCACCGGCCTGCCCGACCCCCAGCTGTACACCAGCGCGCGTGATCTGGCCTTGCTCGCCAGCGCCGTGGTGCGGGACTTCCCCGAGTTCTACAGCCTGTATTCCCTGAAGGAGTACAGCTACAACGGCATCAAGCAGCCCAATCGCAATCGTCTGCTGTACATGGACGCCACGGTGGACGGCATGAAGACCGGCCACACCAGCACGGCGGGTTACTGCCTGGTGTCCACCGCGCAGCGCGGCCCGCGCCGGCTGATCTCGGTGGTGCTGGGTGCGGCCTCGGACACGGTGCGCGCGCAGGAGTCGCTGAAGCTGCTGAACTTCGGCTTCCAGTTCTACGACACCGTCAAGCTCTACGCCGCCGACGAAGCGCTGTCCCAGTTCCGCGTGTGGAAGGGACAGAAGAACGAAGTGGGGGTCGGTTTCACCAGCGACTTCCTGCTCTCGCTGCAAACAGATGACGTACAGAAGGTGCAGGTCACCCTCGAGAGCCGCCAGCCGCTGATTGCGCCGCTGGAGAAAGGTCAGGAGGTCGGCACCCTGAAGCTCAGCGTTGCCGACAAGCCGATCGGCGACTATCCGGTGGTCGCGCTTGAGGACGTGCCGGTGGCGGGCTTCTTCGGCCGCCTGTGGGACGCGATCGTGTTGTTTTTCAAGAATCTCTGAGCCGAGCGCAAGCAGCAGGACTGATCATGACCGAACCCAGCGATACGCAGCCGCGCCAGACCTTGATCGAATATCCCTGTGATTTCCCGATCAAGGTCATGGGTGCGCGGGTGGATGGCTTTGCACAGGCGGTGATCGAGGTGGTGCAGCGTCATGCGCCCGACTACGACCCCACCGGCGTCGAGATGCGACCCTCGAGCAAGGGCAACTACCTGGCGCTGACCTGCACTTTCCATGCGGTCTCCCAGCTCCAGGTGGATGCGCTCTACCGTGAGCTGACTTCGCATCCCATGGTCAAGGTGGTGCTGTGATCATCAAGCGTCTGGGTGTGGTGGACTACGCGCCGGCGCTCGAGGCCATGCGTGCCTACACTGCCGGGCGTGGCGCCGACAGCGAAGATCAGATCTGGCTGCTGCAACACCCGCCGGTGTACACCCTCGGCCAGGCGGGCAAGCCGGAGCACTTGTTGCACAATCCCACCGCCATCCCGTTGGTGCACATCGACCGTGGCGGACAGATCACCTATCACGGCCCCGGCCAGCTCATCGCCTACCTCCTCATCGACCTCGCGCGCCGCCGTCTCAAGGTGCGCGAGCTGGTGCAGCTGATGGAACAGGCCATCATCGACACGCTTGGCCACTATGGCCTTGTTGCCGAGCGCAAGAACGGCGCCCCGGGTGTGTACATCGATGAGGCCAAGATCGCCGCACTCGGCCTGCGGGTGAAGAACGGCTGCAGCTACCACGGCCTGGCGATCAACGTCGATGTCGATCTGGCGCCTTTCAGCGGCATCAACCCCTGTGGCTACGAGGGCCTGAAGACGATCCGCATGCGCGATTTCGGCGTCAGCGCGAGCGTGGAGCAGGTGGGCGAATGCCTGCTGGCTCAGCTCGAGCGCCTGCTGCCGGCGCTCGATGTCGCCCCCGCTGCCCAGCATCAGGGCGTGCCTGCAGCGCAAGCCCTGTTTCCCAGCCCATAATTGCGCACGACGCTTGCAGCACACAGATCAGAACGACGTCACCCACCCCCGCACACCCGAACTTCAGCGAGAACAGCGACCATGGACACCCCAGCCCGCAAGCAGCGTGGCGCCGAAAAGACCGCGCGCATCCCGATCAAGATCGTCCCCGCCGAACGCCTGCCCAAGCCCGAGTGGATTCGCATCAAGCTGGGCGCGGGGCCGGAGGCGGAACGCTTCAACGAGATCAAGGCCACCCTGCGCGAGCACAAGCTGCATACCGTGTGCGAGGAGGCCTCCTGCCCGAACATTCATGAGTGCTTCGGCAAGGGCACGGCCACCTTCATGATCATGGGCGACATCTGCACCCGGCGCTGCCCGTTCTGCGACGTCGGCCACGGCCGCCCCGACCCCCTGAATGCCGACGAGCCGCGTGACCTGGCGAAGACCATCGCCGCCATGCGCCTGAACTACGTCGTCATCACCTCGGTGGACCGCGATGATCTGCGCGATGGCGGAGCGCAGCACTTCGTCGAGTGCATCCGCGAAACCCGCGCCGCCTCGCCGCAGACCACGATCGAGGTGCTGGTGCCCGATTTTCGCGGCCGCATGGAGATTGCGCTCGACATCTTCGACCAGGCGCCGCCCGATGTCATGAACCACAACCTCGAGACCGTGCCGCGGCTGTATCGCCAGGCCAGGCCGGGTTCGGACTACGCCTTCTCGCTCGAGCTGCTCAAGCAGTTCAAGGCCCGTCACCCCGAGGTGCTGACCAAGTCAGGCCTGATGGTGGGCCTGGGCGAGACCGATGAGGAAATTCTCGAGATGCTGCGCGACCTGCGCGCCCACAACGTGGACATGCTCACCATCGGCCAGTATCTGCAGCCTTCCGGCGGCCATCTGCCGGTGCTGCGCTACCCGCATCCGGATGTGTTCAAGATGTACGAGACCGAAGCGCTGAAGCTGGGTTTCCGCAATGCCGCCTGCGGACCGATGGTGCGATCGAGCTACTGGGCAGATCAGCAGGCGCTGGGCGCGGGCGTGACCTGAGTTCGTCCCTCTGAGCCCGGGCATCTTCGCCCGGGCATCAGGGGCAGCCGATGCAGCCTTCGGTCTGGGTGTTGAGGAAGATGGCCTGATCAAGGTTGGCGCCGCTCAGATCGGCGTCGATCAGTACGGCGCGCGTCAGGATGGCGCCTTTCAGGTTGGCGCCGACCAGCGAGGCGCCCTTGAGCTTGGCTGCGCGCAGGTTGGCGCGCTGCAGATCCGCTCCGTCCAGTCTGGCGCCTTCCAGGCGCGCGTTGGTGAGGTCTGCGTTCGCCAGCTTGGCGCCGCTCAGATCGGCCTGGTGCAGATCGGCGTTCTGCAGCACGGCGTTGCGCAGATCCGCGCCCATCAACTTGGCGCCGGTGAGTCGCGCGCTGCGCAGGTTGATGCGGAACATGGAGGCGTTGGCGAAGTTGGTGCCGACCAGCTCGCAACTGGAAAAGTTGGCCTCGTTCAAGGTCGCGCCGCTCAGATCGGCTCCTGACAGATCGGAGCGGGTGAACTGGGAGTTCGACAGATTGACGCCGGCGAGCTGCGCGCCATTCAGGTTGGCATTGGTGCACAGCGTGCCGCGACGGATGTCGCAACCCCCGACGCTGCCGGCGCGCTGAGCATGGGCGAGGGAGGAAAGACTCAGCAGCACGGCGAGCACGATCTTGATCTTCATGGGGTTTTTCCGGTGTTGACGGGAGGCTGGCCTGGCGGGAGCTGGGGTCGGGGTCAGGCGCAGGGATTGTGCGTGAGGGTCTGCGCCTTGTCACCTGGTGGCACAGCCGCCATGCAGGCCGTGTGACCCGCGCATGCTGCAAAGGTGCCGGGTGCGGGCTGCGATCGGCTAGAATCAAAGTCCGCCACCCGTCCGGGTGGCTTTGTTTTTGTGTGTCCACATCGATGTCTGCCCTCCTCAACGCGCCCCAGCGCGAAGCCATCCGCTATCTTGACGGCCCCTGCCTGGTGCTGGCGGGGGCCGGCAGCGGCAAGACGCGGGTGATCACGCACAAGATCGCACACCTCATCAACGAATGCGGGCTCAGCCCCAACAACATCGCCGCCATCACCTTCACCAACAAGGCAGCGAAGGAAATGCAGGAACGCGTCGCCCACATCATGGGCGGGCGCACGCCCGGCGGCCTGACGCTGTGCACCTTCCATGCCCTGGGCGTGCGCATCATCCGCCAGGAAGCTGCGCATTGCGGGCTCAAGCCGCAGTTCTCCATCCTCGACGCCTCGGACACGGTGCAGATCGTCTCCGACGTCGCCGGCGAAAGCGACAAGGGCATCGCCAAGCAGATGCAGTGGCAGATCTCGTCGTGGAAGAACGCAATGATCAGCCCCGACGAGGCGGCGCAACTCGCCGACAACGAGATCGCCTCGGTCGCCGCCCAGCTCTACAGGGAATACGAACGCACCCTGCGCGCCTACCAGGCGGTGGATTTCGACGACCTGATCTCGCTGCCGGTGCGCCTGTTCGAGGAACACCCCGAGGTGCGAGAGCGCTGGCAGAACCGCCTGCGTTATCTGCTGGTGGATGAATATCAGGACACCAATCGCGCCCAGTATCGGCTGCTCAAGCTGCTCTCTGGCGTGCGCGGCGCGTTCACCGCGGTGGGCGACGACGATCAGGCGATCTATGCCTGGCGCGGCGCCGATGTCGAGAACCTGAAGCTGCTGCAGCAGGACTACCCCAAGCTGAAGGTGATCAAGCTCGAGCAGAATTACCGCTCCTCGCGTCGCATCCTCACCGCGGCCAACACCGTCATCGCCAACAACGCCAAGCTCTTCGACAAGCGCCTGTGGTCGGAACACGGCACGGGTGATCAGGTGGTCGTCACCAACTGCCGCGACGCCGAGCACGAAGCCGAATGGGTGGCGACCAAGATCGCCGCCCACAAGTTCGAGCACCGCACGCGCTTCAAGGACTACGCCATCCTCTATCGCGGCAACCACCAGGCGCGCATCATCGAGCAGCAACTGCGCAACAATCGCATCCCCTACGTCATGTCGGGCGGGCAGAGCTTCTTCGACAAGGCCGAGATCCGCGACCTCATCGCCTACCTGCGCCTGTTGGTCAACGAGGACGACGATCTCGCCTTCATCCGCGCCATCACCACCCCGCGCCGCGGCATCGGCGCTGGCACGCTCGAAGCCCTCGGCGCCTACGCCGGCAAGCGCCACATCGGGCTGTTCGCCGCGGTCTTCGAAGAAGGCCTGACCCAGCACCTCAACGCCAAGCAGCTGCAGGGCGTGCAGGAGTTTTCCGGCTTCATCAACCGCCTGCAGTACCGCGCGCCGCGCGAACCCGCCGCGCAGCTGCTGGAAGACCTGCTGGGCGCGATCCAGTACGAGGCCTGGTTGTTCGAGCACTGCGGCACGCGCGAAGCGGAGTCGAAGTGGAACAACGTGCGCGACTTCGTCGGCTGGCTGGGCAAGAAGGGCACGGAAGAGGGCAAGAATCTGCTCGATCTGACGCAGACCATCGCGCTGATAAGCATGCTCGACAAGGAAGACCCCGATTTCGACGGCGTGCAGATGGCGACCCTGCACGCCTCAAAGGGCTTGGAGTTTCCGCACGTCTTCCTGGTCGGGGTCGAAGAAGGCTTGTTGCCGCATCAGAGCAGCATCGACGAGGACAAGATCGAGGAAGAGCGCCGCCTGATGTATGTCGGCATCACCCGCGCCCAGCGCAGCCTCAACATCACCTGGTGCGAACGGCGCAAGTCCGGGCGCGAATTCCGCGCCTGTGAGCCCAGTCGCTTCATCGCCGAGATGGGCGAAGACATCAGGACCAACGATCGCAAGACCGCGGTGCCGGTGTCCAGGGAAGAGGGCAAGGCGCGCGTCGCCAACCTGATGGCGATGTTCGAGACCCGGGGCAAGGACAGCTGAGCGCTGCGCCAAGGGCAAGGCAAACGCAAAAAGCAGCCGAAGCTGCCTTTGCTTTGCCTTGCTTTGCCTTGCTTTGCCCTGCCGGGCTTAGTCTTCGATCGGCGGCTCGGTGAATTTGGCACCGGCGAGGTTGGCCAGATGCGCGACCGCACGCTTCACCTCGGTGTCGGTCAGGTCGCCGCCGCCGCCGCGCGGGGGCATCAGGTTCTTGCCGGCGATCGCTGACGCCGTCAAGCCATCGAAGCCCAGGGCCAGACGAGGTGCCCAGGCAGCCGCATCACCGGTTTTGGGGGCGCCAACCAGACCGGCGTCGTGGCAGGACGCGCACAGCGCCGTGTAGATCTCAGTGCCGGTACGTTTGCCCGGGGTGACCTTGACGGTCTGCACCACCAATCGCGCAACGGGCTGAATCAGGGTGGCAGTCAGTTCGGGGTCGACTGAACTCTGCTTGCCACAGCCAGCCAGCGCTGCGGCTGCAAGCATGGCGACGACAGGCATTGCGAAGCGGGTGAGAGCGCGTTGGTTCGACATGCACGGTTCCTTTGACTTGTATTATGGCGCAAGGCGGAAACCGCGATTATAGCCGGCAGCCAAACCGCTGTGGCAGTACAGCATGGACTTTGTGTGCACGGCGTTATAAGCTAGCGCGCTTCGTGTGAGCCTATCGTGCTCCACATTCCGCGCGCCCGTAGCTCAGCTGGATAGAGTACTGCCCTCCGAAGGCAGGGGTCACACGTTCGAATCGTGTCGGGCGCGCCAAAGAATTCAATGGCTTGGGTCTTCGCGGACCTGGGCCATTTTGTTTTGTGATCAAACCGTGACTACGCGGTGACGAAGCCGTGACCAAACCACGGTGACCTCAGTCTGGCCCATCCGATGAATTGCCGTGGTCGTTCCTGCGAATGCGGAGGTGGTGAGGCGGTGGGCGTGCGTTGTGGCACGAAACTGCTCGCGCCTTGCGGCGCTCCTACGACAGATTGTGAGCTTGGGTGCGGGGCGGCGGCGTTTTTTGTGGGAGCGCCGCGAGGCGCGAGCGCGTAAGTCCCTCTTTTTTCAGCACTGACATGAACCACCAAGCCCTCTCATCCTTCATCTGGTCAGTCGCCGATCTGCTGCGCGGCGACTACAAGCAATCCGAATACGGCAAGGTCATCCTGCCTTTCACCGTGCTGCGCCGCCTGGACTGCGTGCTGGAGGGCAGCAAGCAGGCGGTGCTGGCGGAACTCGCCGCCAAGACTGCCGCCGGCCTCAACCCCGACCCCTTCCTGCTGCGCAAGGCAGGGCAGAGCTTCTACAACGTCTCGGCGTTCGACCTGCGCACCGTGCTGGGCGATCAGGATCACATCAGCACCAACCTGTACGCCTACATTCAGGGCTTTTCACCTGCGGTGCGCGACATCTTCGAGCGCTTCGACTTCCTCACCCAGGTCGAGCGCCTGGGCAAAGCCGGCCTGCTCTACCTCGTCACCGAGAAGTTCGCCAACATCGACCTCCACCCCGACACCGTCGATAACGCCCGCATGGGCCTGGTGTTCGAGGAGCTGATCCGCAAGTTCGCCGAGATCTCCAACGAAACCGCCGGCGAGCACTTCACCCCGCGCGAAGTCATCCGCCTCATGGTCAACCTGCTGTTCATCGAGGACGACGATGTGCTGACGCCGGGCAATGCCGTCGTGCGCACCCTCTATGACCCGACCGCAGGGACGGGAGGCATGTTGTCGGTGGCCGGCGAGCATCTGCTGGAACACAACCCCGCGGCCCGCCTGACCCTGTTCGGGCAGGAGCTCAATGACGAGTCCTATGCCATCTGCAAGGCCGACATGCTCATCAAGGGCCAGGACGTCGGCAACATCGTGGTCGGCAACACGCTCTCGGACGACGGCCACGGCAAGCGCAAGTTCGACTACATGCTGTCCAATCCGCCGTTTGGCGTGGAATGGAAGAAGGTCGAGAAGGAAGTGCGCAAGGAAGCCAGCGACAAGGGTTTTGATGGCCGCTTCGGCCCCGGCCTGCCGCGCGTTTCGGACGGCTCCATGCTCTTCCTGCTGCACCTCATCAGCAAGATGCGCCCGGCGGTGGATGGCGGTAGCCGCATCGGCATCGTCCTCAATGGTTCGCCGCTGTTCACCGGTGGCGCCGGCAGCGGGGAATCGGAGATCCGCCGCTACGTGCTGGAAAACGACCTGGTCGAAGCCATCATCGGCCTGCCGACCGACATGTTCTACAACACCGGCATCAGCACCTACATCTGGATTCTGTCCAACAAGAAACCGGACGATCGCAAGGGCTGGACCCAGCTTATCGACGCCAGCAGCTTCTGGCAGAAGATGCGCAAGAGCCTGGGCAGCAAGCGCAAGGAACTGTCAGACGCGCACATCGCCGACATCACCCGCCTGTTCGGTGAGTTTGCCGAAGCCGAGCTCGCCACCGTGCTCGATGCCGCGGGCAAGGAGATTGAGCGCCAGGTGCTGCTGAGCGGGCAGACCCGTCCCGCTGTGCCGGCAGGCGGCAAGCTCAAGGTGGTGCCCATCTCGCGCGTATTTCGCAATGAGGAGTTCGGCTACACCACGCTCACCATCGAACGCCCGGCGCGCGACGCAGCCGGGCAGGTGGTGCTGGGCAGCAAGGGCAAACACAAAGGCAGGCCGCAAGCCGACAGCGCCTTGCGCGACACCGAAAACGTCCCGCTCGGCGAGGACATCCAGGCCTACTTCGAGCGCGAAGTCGTGCCCCACGCGCCGGATGCCTGGATCGAGCATGAGAAGTCCAAGGTCGGCTATGAGATCCCCTTCAACCGGCACTTCTACGTCTTCGAGCCGCCGCGCAGCCTGCATGAGATCGACGAAGAGCTGAAGGGCGTCACCGCCAACATCATGCGCATGCTGGAGGGGCTGGCGGAATGAGTTTGCCGAAGTATTCGGAGTACAAGGACAGCGGGGTGGCGTGGCTGGGGGAGGTGCCACAGCATTGGGAAGTCGCCCCATACAAGCATTTTGTTGATATTCATAACGGGGCTGATCACAAGAAAATAGAACAAGCCGATGGCTTTCCTGTGATTGGCTCTGGCGGTCCATTTGCCTTTGCGTCGGAGTTTCTA
This sequence comes from Thauera terpenica 58Eu, assembly GCF_000443165.1. GTDB lineage: Bacteria > Pseudomonadota > Gammaproteobacteria > Burkholderiales > Rhodocyclaceae > Thauera > Thauera terpenica. The sequence continues at coordinate 143,421 of NZ_ATJV01000081.1, forward strand.
TACGACGGGGAGTCCGTGCTGCTCGGGCGAAAAGGAACCATCGATAAACCGCTCTATATAGTTGGCAAGTTCTGGACGGTCGATACGATGTATTGGACCAAAATCTCACCTGATGCCTTCGGGAAATTCGCCTATTACGTGGCTTTGACCATTCCCTTCACCTACTACTCCACGAACACGGCCTTGCCCAGCATGACAAAGGGCGCACTCAGCGCACATGCTATTGCTAGGCCGCCTCTCGACGAACAAACCGCCATCGCCACCTTCCTCGACCGCGAAACGGCCAAGATTGACGAGCTGATCGCCGAGCAGGAAAAGCTCATCGCCCTGCTGGCCGAAAAGCGCCAGGCCACCATTTCCCACGCCGTCACCAAAGGCCTGAACCCCGATGCGCCAATGAAGGATTCCGGGGTGGCGTGGTTGGGGGAGGTGCCGGCGCATTGGAGCGTCATTCCGCTAAAGCGAGCCATCGTACTCCAGCGGGGGCACGACTTGGCTGCGGATGTTCGTGAACCCGGTACTGTCCCTGTCGTCTCATCCGGCGGGGTAATCGGGTGGAATAACAAAGTGCAGGCCAAGGGCCCAGGAGTTGTAACAGGACGCTACGGCACAATTGGCCAATTCGTATTTGTGCCGGAAGACTACTGGCCACTGAACACCACGCTATATAGCGTCCAGATGTATGAAAATTTCGCGAAATTTCTTTGGTTCATGCTGCAAAGTCTTTCAGCACTATTTGTGATGAACTCAGTAAAATCCGCGGTTCCCGGAGTTGACCGGAACGACGTCCATCCATTGCCGATCGCACTGCCGCCTCGTGAAGAACAGGCGGTAATTTCGGTATTTCTCGAAACCGAAACTGCCCGCCTCGACGCACTCACCGCCGTAGCCACCCGCGGCATCGCCCTGCTCAAGGAACGCCGCTCCGCCCTGATTTCCGCTGCCGTCACCGGCAAGATCGACGTCCGCCACCTTGTCGAAACCGAGGCCGCCTGATGTACGAGCTGCACCAGGAGCACCACTTCGAATTCGCCATCTGCGACCACCTTGGTCGCCACGGCTGGTTGTACGCCGAAGGCGATGCCGCCCACTACGACAAGCACAACGCGCTCTTCCTGCCCGACCTCCTGGCCTGGGTGGAAGCCACTCAGCCGGAGAGCTGGCAGCAGCTCAGCAAGACTCACGGCGCCAACCTGCCCAAGGTGCTGGCCGAGCGCGTGCGCAAGTGTCTCAACGAGCAAGGCACGCTGGAAGTGCTGCGCCGCGGTGTGGAAATGGTGGGGCTGAAGAAGCCATTGCTGCTGGTGCAGTTCAAGCCCGCGCTGGGCATCAACCCGGCCATCCAGCACGCCTATGCGGCCAACCGTCTGCGCGTGGTGCGCCAGGTGCGTCACTCACTGAACAATGCCCAGGATGCGCTCGACCTGGTGTTGTTCGTCAATGGCATTGCGGTGGCCACCGCCGAGCTGAAGTCCGACTTCACCCAGTGCGTGGGTGATGCGGTCGACCAGTACCGCTTCGATCGCAACCCGGCGCCCAAGGGCGAGCTGGTCGAGCCGCTGCTGGCCTTCCCCGGCGGCGCGCTGGTGCATTTCGCCGTCAGCCAGTCCGAAGTGATGATGAGCACGCGCCTGGCCGGCACGGCGACGCACTTCCTGCCCTTCAACCGCGGTAATGCGGGCGGGGCCGGCAACGCACCCAACCCTTTCGGCTTCGCCACCCACTACCTGTGGCAGGAGGTGTGGCAGCGCGACAGCTGGCTGGAGATCCTCGGCCGTTACCTCATCGGCAAGCGCAACGACAAGAAGCAGCTCAGCAGCCTCATCTTTCCCCGCTATCACCAGCTCGACGCCACCCGCAAGCTGGTGGCCGACGTGCTGGAGAAGGGGGCGGGCCAGCGTTACCTGATCCAGCATTCGGCCGGCTCCGGCAAGACCAACTCGATTGCATGGACGGCGCACTTTCTGGCCGATCTGCACGACACCGACAACAGGAAGATCTTCGACAGCGTGCTGGTGGTGTCGGACCGCAATGTGCTCGACGCCCAGTTGCAGGAAGCGATCTTCGACTTCCAGCGCACCACCGGTGTGGTCGCCACCATTACCGACGAAAAGGGCGGCGGGGGCGGCGGGGGCGGCGGCGGCAGCAAGAGCGCCCAGCTGTCGCAGGCGCTGAAGGACGGCAAGAAGATCATCGTCTGCACCATTCAGACCTTTCCGTTTGCGCTCAAGGCGGTGCAGGAGCTGGCCGCCACCGAGGGCAAGCGCTTTGCCGTGATTGCCGATGAGGCGCACAGCTCGCAGAGCGGCGAGGCGGCGGCCAAGCTCAAGCAGCTGCTCTCCGCCGAGGAGATGGCCGAGCTGAAGGATGGTGGCGAGATCGACACCGAAACCCTGCTTGCCCTGCAGATGTCGGCGAAGGCGAGTGGGTCGGCTGCGGACAAAGGTCTTACCTACATCGCCTTCACCGCGACGCCCAAGCAGAAGACGCTGGAGCTGTTCGGCACCATGGCAAGCGGCGCGGACAGCGACGGCCTGCCGCAGGCCTTCCACGTGTATTCGATGCGCCAGGCCATCGAGGAGGGGTTCATCCTCGACGTGTTGCAGAACTACACCACCTACAAGCTCGCTTTCAGGCTCGCCAACGACGGTCAGGAATACGACGAAACCCAGGTCAGCAAGAGCGAAGCGCTCAAGGGCATCATGCAGTGGGTGCGCCTGCACCCGTACAACATCAGCCAGAAGGTGCAGACCGTGGTCGAGCACTTTCGCGACAACGTCCAGCCCCTGCTCGAGGGCAAGGCCAAGGCGATGATCGTGGTCAGCAGCCGCAAGGAGGCGGTGCGCTGGCAAAAGGCGATTGCCGCCTACATCGCCCGCCAGCACTACGAGCTGGGCGTGCTGGTGGCTTTTTCGGGTGAGGTTGACGACCCGGAGAGCTACGCGGAGCCGGTCACCGAAGCCAGCACGCTGCTCAACCCCGGACTCAAGGGCAAGGACATCCGCGAGGCCTTTGCCGAGCCTGACTATCACCTGCTGCTGGTGGCGAACAAGTTCCAGACCGGTTTTGATCAGCCGCTGCTGTGCGGGATGTACGTGGATAAGCGCCTGGGCGGCGTGCAGGCGGTGCAGACGCTGTCGCGCCTGAACCGTGCGTATCCGGGCAAGGACACGACCTACATCCTGGATTTCGTCAATGAAGCCGAGGACGTGCTGGCGGCCTTCAAGACCTATTACGAAACCGCGCAGCTGGAAGCCTGCACCGACCCGAATCTGGTCTTCGCCCTGCGCGCCAAGCTCGACGCCAGCGGCTTCTACGACAGCTTCGAGGTGGATCGCGTGGCGCAGGTCGAGATGGACGCCAAAGGCACGCAGGCGCAGCTGAGCCAGGCGCTGGCGCCGGTGGCCGATCGCCTGCTGAAACGCTACAAGGCAGCGCAGAACGCGAAGGCGATCGCCGAGACCAAGGGCGATGAAGCCGCCACCCAGACGGCCAAGGACGCGATGGCCGTGCTGCTGCTGTTCAAGGGCGACATGGGCGCTTTCAACCGTCTGTATGCCTTTCTGTCGCAGATCTTCGATTACGGCAACACCGACATCGAGAAGCGCTTCATCTTCTACAAGCGTCTGCTGCCCTTGCTCGATTTCGGCCGTGAGCGCGAGAACGTCGACCTGTCCAAGGTGGTGCTGACCCACCACACCCTGCGCGACAAGGGCAGGCAGGCGCTCAATCTGAAGGACGGTGAAGCCGCGAAGTTGGCACCGATGACCGAGACCGGCAGCGGTTCGGTGCAGGAGAAGGAAAAGGCCTTGCTGGCCGAGATCATCCAGAAAGTTAACGGCTTGTTCGAGGGTGAACTCTCCGACAACGATCAGTTGGTCTATCTGAACGGCGCCCTCAAGGGCAAGTTGCTGGAGAACGACACTCTGGTCCAGCAAGCCGCCAACAACAGCAAGGAACAGTTCGCCAACTCGCCCGATCTCTCGCAAGCCATCCTGCACGCCATCATGGATGCGCTGGAAGTGCACACCAGCATGAGCAGTCAGGCGCTCAATTCGCCGCGGATTCAGGAAGGTCTCAAGGACACCTTGCTCGGCCCAGCCCAGTTGTATGAGGCTTTGCGTGCGCAGGCGATGTCCAGGGCTGCACGCTATCCGTTGTCATTGCCCTGAAGTAGCCGGCAGTGCAGGTTCCCGGCGCACTCCAGCGGCGTACGTTGTGGCGCCAAACCCCTCGCGCCTCGCGGCGCTCCTACAGCAGATTGTGGCGTTGGGTGCGGGGGGGCTTGTAGGAACACCGCAAGGCGCGAATGCGGACCAGGACTGCCCGGGCGCCAAAGCATGTTGCATGCGGGGGCGCAGAGCCGATGGGAGTAAAATGCCTCGCTTCCCGCAAAGGGCGAGACCGGTGTTTCACGTGGAACAATTCTGATGGATGTTGATTTTGTATTTGTGGCGCTGGGGTTTGCGGCATTCTTTGCGGGCTTTGTCGATTCCATCGTCGGTGGCGGGGGGCTGATACAACTCCCGGCGCTGCTCACCGCTTTCCCGAGCACGGCGCCCGCCGTTCTGTTTGGTACGAACAAGTTGGCGAGCATAGTGGGCACGGCTACTGCCGCTGTGCAGTACAGCCGTCGGGTGCGAATTCCCTGGGGGGTTGCCGGGCCGGGTGCACTCGCTGCGCTGGTGGGTTCGTGGTTTGGTGCGAAGACGGTGGTCTATCTCGATCCTAGTGTTCTTCGTCCCCTGATCTTGTTCTTGCTGGTGCTGGTTGCGGTCTATACCTTCGTGCGCAAGGATCTCGGCTCGGTGTCGACCGAGCCGGAGCACGGCCGGCGCTCCGCCGGAATTGCGGTGGCAATCGGGGGTGTGATCGGGTTTTACGATGGGATCTTCGGGCCGGGGACGGGCAGCTTTCTGATCTTCCTGTTCATCCGCCTGCTGGGCATGGACTTTCTGCGCGCATCGGTATCGGCGAAAATCGTGAATGTGGCGACCAACGTCGCGGCCATCGCCTACTTCGCGGGCAGTGTTCAGATGATGTGGGCCTTGGCCGCCGTGATGGCGGTATGCAGTCTCACAGGGTCGATCATTGGTACGAGCTTGGCGATGCGTCATGGCAGTGGCTTTGTGCGCAAGATGTTTCTTGCGGTGGTGAGTGTGCTGATAGCCCGACTTGCCTACGACACCTTCTTCTGAGGCGCGAGCGTTGCGGATGTTTCACGTGAAACAGACGGCGAAAATCTTTGCGGGAATGTTGCAAAGTTTGCCGTGATAGAATAGCGGGTTCCATTCACTGCTCCATCTACTGCTCAGGAATATGAACGGACTTCATCTGATCGCGGATCTCTACGGCTGTCGCGCAGCCTCTCCAGTTTTGATTGACTGTGAGCACCTCGAAACGCTTTGTGTCGAAGAGTGCCGGGATGCGGGGCTCACGCCGCTGGGTGCGTATTTCTATCAGTTTCGCGACGAAAATGGCGCCCCGGCTGGGGTGACCGGGACCGTGGTGCTGGCTGAGTCGCACCTCGCCATTCATACCTGGCCAGAAACGGGTGATGTGACGCTGGATGTCTATGTGTGCAATTTTTCCCGCGACAATGGCGATTGTGCCCGCCAGGTCTACGCGCGCGTGATTGCGGCACTGAATCCGAGCGAACGTGTCGAGCATGAAGTCACCCGTGGACGTCTGCCGGTGGAGGCCTGAGTCATGAGCGCTCGCGCCGCCCTGGACAAGGAGGGGTTCCTGCTTGAGCACTTGAGCGAGGATGCCGGGTTTTTCTACCGCGGCGGCAAGTTGCTCGAGCAGGGGCGCTCCGAGTGGCAGGATTACGAGGTGTGGGAGACGCCGCTTTTCGGTCGTCTGTTTCGTCTCGATGGCTGCTTCATGACCTCGGAGCGTGACGAGTTCTATTACCACGAGAACCTCATTCAGGTGCCCGCAATGGCGCATGAAGGGGTGAGGCGGGCGCTGATCATCGGCGGCGGCGACGGCGGCTCGGCCGAGGAGTTGCTGAAGTCACCGACCATGGAACGGGTGGTGATCGCCGAGCTGGACGAAAAGGTGATAGACATTTCGCGGCGCTATTTTGCTGCGGTGCATCACGGTGCGCTCGATGACGCGCGCGTGGATATCCGCATCGGCGACGGCATGAAGTACGTCAATGAAGACGGGCCGGCAGCGGGTGATCGCTACGACCTGATCGTGCTCGACCTGACCGACCCGGTGGGGCCGGCAGAGGCGCTGTATACCGAAGACTTCTTTCGCGCCTGTCGCGCACTCCTGGACGCTGGGGGGGCGCTCAGCCTGCATATCGGCCCGCCGGTGTTCCAGCCCGAGCGCGTGCGTGAGCTGGTGCAGCGCCTGCGCCGGGTGTTCACCACGGTTTGCCCCTATTTTCTGTACATGCCGCTCTACGGCAGTCTGTGGGGTCTGGCCACCGCCTCCGACACGCTGAATCCGCAGGCCGTCTCCGCTGACGAGATCGACCGTCGCCTGGAGCAGCGTCGGATCAAGCTGCTTCATCATTACAATGGTGCCGTGCACCAGGCGCAGTTTGCGCTTCCCAATCATCTGCGTGCGCTGCTGGCCTGATCAAGGCGGGCGGCGGGCGCCGTCAGGCTTCGACATCCAGTGAGCTCCTCCGCCGCCCCCCGCCGCCCGCAACGCTCGTCCCCCTCGCGTCCTTCATCGCCCTCGCGGAGTTCGTCCACTCCGCGGAGTTCGTCCACTCCGCGGCCTGCGCGCGCGCCAGCCCCAGCCCCAGCGCCCGATCTGCCTGAAGACAGCCTGGGCTACGCGATGCTGCGCGCAGCCGAACTCGTCGCCCGGGTGATGGAGGGCGGAAACCTCACCGACGCCTTTGAGCGCATGGCCGAGCTGCATGGCAGCTGGCCGGAGAAAACGCGCGCTGCGGTGCGTGATCTGGCCTGGTCCACGCTGCGCGACTATGGTCGTGGCGATGCGATCCTGCGCCAGCTGCTGCACACGCCACCCGCAATCGTCATTCATGCCTTGCTGTTGGTCGCCCTGCGCCGCCTCGAGCAACGCCCCGAGCAGGCGCACACCACAGTGGATCAAGTGGTGCAGGCCGCCGCCGTCGCCATGCCGGGGCTGAAGGGCATGGTCAATGGCGTGCTGCGCAATGCCTTGCGCCAGCGTGCGCAGTGGCCGCAGTGGATCGATGGCGACGAAGAGGCGCGCCACGCCCACCCGCGCTGGTGGGTGGAGCGGGCGCGCGTCGATCACCCCGAGCGCTGGAAGGCGCTGCTGGCTGCAGGCAATCAGCGCTCGCCGATGGCCTTGCGCGTCAATCGGCGTCGCAGCAGCGTCGATGCGGTGCTTGCCGAGCTGGCTGCCGACGACATCCCGGCGCGTGCCCTGGGTGCAGACACCATCGTGCTGGAGCACGCGGTCGCAGTCGCGCGCCTGGCGGCCTATGCGGAAGGCCGGGTGTCGGTGCAGGACGCCGGGGCCCAACGCGCGGCCGTGCTGCTCGCCCCCCAGGCGGGCGACCGAGTGCTGGACGCCTGTGCTGCGCCGGGTGGCAAGGCTGCGCATTTGCTGGAGATGGCGGACATCGAGCTGCTCGCGCTCGAGCTCGATCCACAGCGCGCGCAGCGCATCGAACGTAATCTCGCCCGCCTGGGGCTGCAAGCCCGCGTTCAGGTGGCCGATTGCAGCGCTGTGCAGCAGTGGTGGGATGGGCGCCCATTCGATCGCATTCTGGCCGATGTGCCGTGCTCCGCTTCGGGGGCGGTACGTCGCCATCCCGACATCAAGTGGCTGCGCCGTGATGAGGATATCGCCGCGTTTGCGCTTCAGCAGCGCCGCATCCTCGACGCGCTTTGGCACACGCTCGCCGCGGGTGGCACAATGCTCTACGTCACCTGTTCGGTGTTCGCGCAGGAGAATGCGGCCCAGGTGTCAAGTTTTCTCCGGCGTCACGCCGACGCCGAAATCGTCCCCATTGAAGCTTCCCCCGACTGCCAGTTGTTGCCCGATGTCGACCATGACGGCTTCTATTTTGCCCGCTTGCGCAAGAGGCTCTGAGCGCCTGCTGCGCGCCTGCGCCGTGCTTGCGCTGCTTGTGCCCTTGATCTTCGGGCACACGGCGCACGCCAGCGAGGCGCGCATCGTCCGTGCCGAGATCGTGCGCGGTGACGTCGGCTATGTGCTCAACGCCGATATCGACGTCGAGCTCAATCCACGTCTGGCCGATGCGGTGAGGCGCGGCGTCTCGCTGTATTTCACCACCGAGCTGCGCATCGAGCGGCCACGCTGGTACTGGTTGAACGAGCTCGTCGTCGATCGCGGGCTGGAGTACCGTCTCTCCTATCACGCCATCACGCGCAGCTATCGCCTGTCGATCGGCAGCTTTCATCAGAGTTTCGAGAAGCTCGAAGCGGCGCTCAACACCATGCAGCGCGTGCGCAACTGGCAGGTCGCCGAGCTCGATCAGCTGGTCGCCGGCGTCTCACATGAGGCGGCATTGCGCTTTCGTCTCGACACCAGCCAGCTGCCCAAACCCTTCCAGGTGACGGCGATCGGCAGTCGCGACTGGAACCTGAGCACGGACTGGATGACCTGGACCTTCCTGCCGGGAGCGGCGGGCTTGCGATGAAGCGCATCCTGCTCGTCGTGGCCGCCGCACTGGCCGCGATCTCACTCTTTCTGCTGACCTCGGCCAGCTCGAACACCGATCTGTTCGCCGGTAGCTACCCTTATCTGCTTGCGCTCAATGGCGTGCTCGTGGTCGCGCTCGCCGGGCTGGTCGGGGTGCAGCTGCGCGACCTGTGGCGCGAGTACCGCGCGCAGCAGTTCGGCTCGCGGCTGAAATACCGCCTGGTGTTGATGTTTGCGCTCATGGGCGTGGTGCCCGGCCTGGTGGTGTACGCGGTGTCGCTGCAGTTCGTGGTGCGCAGCATTCAGTCGTGGTTCGATGTGCGCGTGGAGTCGGCGCTGGAAGGCGGCATTGCACTCGGTCAGAACGCGCTCGACTACCTGGTCAGCCAGGTCAGTGACAAGGCGCAGGACATGGTGCTGGAGCTCGAAGGCGTCGAGCTGGTTTCGCCGCTGCTGCTCAATCGTCTGCGCGAACGCGTGACTGTGGGCAGCGCCACCGTGATGACGGCCAACGGGCAGATCCTTGCCACCGCAGCCGATGTCGCGGCAGGACTCATCCCGGACCTTCCCAGCATCAACCAGCTGCGCCAGGCGCGCCAGGGGCGTGAATTTCATGTGGTCGAGAGCCAGCCCGACGGGCGTCTGGTGATCCGCGTCATCGTGCCGATTCCGCTGCGCACGCTGGCCGGAGAGCCCAGGCTGCTGCAGCTGACGCAGGCGGTGCCGGAGACCTTCGGACTGCACGCCGAGGCGGTGCAGGAAGCCTATCGCGAGTACCAGCAGCTCGTGCTCGGGCGCGAAGGCCTGAACCGCATCTACACGCTGACCTTGACGCTCACCTTGCTGCTGGCGCTGCTCACCGCCGTTGCCGCCGCCTTCATCATCGCGCGCCGCCTGGCGGCGCCCTTGCTGATCCTGGCCGAGGGCACACAGGCGGTGGCCGCGGGCGATTACAGTCCACGCCAGGCGCTGCCGGCAAAGGACGAGCTCGGTGTGCTGATCCAGTCCTTCAACCGCATGACGCGCCAGCTCGAGGATGCCCGTGGCGCAGCACAGCGCAGCGGTGCCGCCGTCGAGGCCGCACGCGCCTATCTGGAGAGCGTGCTGGCCAATCTGTCGGCGGGGGTGCTGGCGTTTTCGGCTGACGGCAAGCTGCGCGCGGCCAACCATGGGGCGATGCAGGTCCTGGGCGACACCCTGAGCGGTTTTGAGGATATCGCCCTTGCCGACTGGCCGCGGCTGGAACAGTTTCGTGACGCGCTGCTCGATGGTTTTGATGCCAACGAGGGCGACTGGCACACTCAGATCGAGCTCTCGGTCAAGGGCAGCACGCCACTGACCTTGCTCATTCACGGCTCGCGCCTGCCCGCGACCTCGGGCGGCGGTCTGGTGGCGGTGTTCGACGATGTTTCACACCTGGTCGCCGCGCAGCGCACTGCCGCCTGGGGCGAGGTGGCGCGCCGCCTCGCGCACGAGATCAAGAACCCGCTGACGCCGATCCAGCTCTCGGCCGAGCGCCTGGCGTTCAAGCTCGCGGACAAGCTCGATGACAGCAGCCGCGCCATGCTCGAGCGTGGCACGACCACGATCGTGAACCAGGTCGAGGCGATGAAGAACCTGGTCAACGCCTTCCGCGACTACGCCCGCCTGCCGGCGCCCAGGCTGTCGGCGATCGACCTCAATGCGCTCATTGGCGAGGTGCTGGAGCTGTATGAGAGCGCGGCTGCGGGGATCCGTCTCGAACTCGCGCCAGGCCTGCCCGCGGTGCAGGGTGACGCGTCGCAGATTCGACAGGTGATCCACAACATGCTGCAGAATGCACAGGATGCGCTCGCCGGCATGGACAATGCCGAAGTGCACGTGATCACCCAGCGCGAGGGCGATCGTGTGCTCTTGCTGTTTCGCGACAATGGCCCGGGTTTTCCGGCTGAGGTGCTCGCGCATGCGTTCGAGCCGTATTTCACCACCAAGTCGCGTGGCACCGGACTCGGGCTGGCGATGGTGAAGAAAATCGTGGACGAGCACGGTGGTGACGTCCGCCTGGGCAACCGCGACGGCAGCGGGGCGGAAGTCCGCATCCGGCTGCGGCTGGCCGAAACCAATGGTGAACACTGAACACAATGGCAAAGATACTCATCGTTGACGACGAAGTGGGCATTCGCGAACTCCTGTCCGAGATCCTGCGTGATGAGGGCTACGACATCCTGCTCGCCGAGAACGCTACCGCAGCGCGCGCGCTGCGCAATGCCGGGCGCCCGGACATGGTCCTGCTCGACATCTGGATGCCCGACACGGATGGCATCACGCTGCTCAAGGAGTGGGCTGCCAACGGCCAGCTCAACATGCCGGTGGTGATGATGTCGGGCCATGGAACCATCGACACCGCGGTCGAGGCCACGCGCATCGGTGCCATTGACTACCTGGAAAAGCCGATCGCGCTGCAAAAGCTGCTGGTGGCGGTGAAGCGTGGCCTGCAGCGCCCGCTGCTACCGGGCGCGCCGGCGCCGCTGACGCTGGCGGCATTCACGCGTTCGGTGCAGCTGCGCGAACTGCGCCGCCGCGTCGAACAGATCGCCAGCAGCTCACGTCTGCTGCTGTTGCGCGTGGGCGCGGGCAGCCTCGCCGAGCTGGTCGCGCGCAGCGCCCCAAGCGCCAGCACGGGCTGGCTTGACCTGGCGGCGATCGCCACGCCGCTGGACATCAGTCAGCTGCAGGCGACCCAGGGCGGGGTGCTGTTCGTCGGCGAGCTGGCGCGGCTGTCGCGCGCGCAGCAGAAGAACCTGGCCTTCGCCGTCGATCGTCTCGAACGTTATGACCTGCGCCTGGTGATGGCCACCGACCGCAGCGCCGAGGCGCTGCTCGCCGAAGGCTGGGACGAGACCCTGCTGTCGCTGCTGTTCGAGGTCAGCCTGGCACCACCGTCGATGGCCGAGGTGCGTGACGACCTGCCCGAGCTCGCCGCCCAGATCCTGTTGCATCTGGTCGAAGGCGGTGAGGTGCCCTTGCGCCGCTTCTCCACCGCGGCCCTCAACCAGGTGCGCAACCTGGTATGGCCGGGCGGGTATGCGGAGCTGCGCGCTGCGGTGAAGTCGCTTGCCTTGGGCACGCTCGAAGAGGAGATCGGTGTCAGCGACGTGCGCCGGCTGCTGCCGCCGGATGCGGTGGCGGGCTCGATCGGGGTGTCCTTCGACCAGCCCTTGCGTGAGGCGCGTGAGTCCTTCGAGCGCCTCTATTTCGAGCACCACTTGCGCCTCGAGGGCGGCAACATGACCCGACTGGCGGAGAAGACCGGGCTGGAGCGCACCCATCTCTACCGCAAGCTCAAGCAGCTCGGTCTGCAGGCCGGGCGACGGCACGAGGAAAACCAGTAGCGCGCGATTGGATGTTGCAGTGCACTATTCGTGTGTCCGGATGTTGCGGGGCAGCGTAGAATCGTCCGTTGATATGTTTTGCGGACACAGCCGGTGAAGATCATCATTCTCGGTGCGGGACAGGTGGGCGCCTCGGTGGCGGAGAACCTGGTTTCAGAAGCCAACGACATCACCCTCGTCGACACCAGCGCGGAACACCTCGCCATGCTGCGCGATCGCCTCGAGGTGCGCACCGTGTGTGGCAATGCGGCATCGCCCAAGGTGCTGCGCGATGCCGGTGCCGACGACGCCGACCTGCTCATCGCCGTCACCCAGTCGGATCAGACCAATCTGTGCGCCTGTCGCATCGCCAAGGTCTTGTTCAACCTGCCGACGCGTATTGCGCGCCTGCGCTCGACCGACTACGTCGATTACCCCGAACTGCTCGACGACAGCAATTTTGCGGTCGATTTCTCGATCTGCCCCGAGCAGGTGGTGACCGACTACATCAAGCGTCTGATCGCCTTCCCCGAAGCGCTGCAGGTGCTCGAGTTTGCCGACGGCGTGCTCAGCCTGATCTGCGTGCGTGCCTTCGAGGGCGGACCGCTGGTCGGCCATCCGCTCAAGGCGCTCAAATTTCACCTGCCCAACGTCGAGGTGCGGATCGCCGCCATCTACCGCAACGGCGTGCCCATCATCCCGCAGGGCGACACCATCATCGTCCCCGGCGACGAGGTCTTCTGTCTCGCGGCCACGGTGCACGTGCGTCGGGTGATGAGCGAGCTGCGCCGTTCGGACAAGCCGATGCGCCGCATCATGATCGCCGGCGGCGGCAATATCGGCTTTCGCCTCGCGCAGTCCATCGAAAACAACTACCACGTCAAGATTCTCGAGGTGGATCGGGAGCGCGCCGAGTTGCTCGCCACCCAGCTGTCGAAAGCGCTGGTGCTGCGCGGCGACTCGACCGACGAGAAGCTGCTCGAGAACGAAGGCATAGACGAGACCGACCTGTTCGTGGCCCTCACCAACGACGAGGAAGACAACATCATGTCGGCCTCGCTCGCCAAGCGCATGGGGGCACGTCGCACGCTGGCGCTGATCAACCGCAAGAGCTACGTCGATCTGGTGCAGGGCGGGCCGATCGATATCGCCATCTCGCCCGCCCACACCTCCATCGGCACCCTGCTCGCGCATGTGCGCCGGGGTGACGTGGTCGCGGTGCACAGCCTGCGCCGGGGGGCGGCCGAGGCGCTGGAGATCATCGCCCACGGCAGTCGCAAGGACTCCAAGGTGGTGGGCCGTCCGATCGAGGAGATCGTGCTGCCCAAGGGTGCGAGCATCGGCGCCATCGTGCGCGACGAGAAGAACGAGGAAGGGCGCGTGATCAGGCGCGAGGTGATCATGCCGCATCACGACACGGTGATCGAGGAGAGCGACCACGTGATCGTGTTCTGCACGCACAAGAACATGGTGCGCAAGATCGAGAAGCTGTTCCAGGTCGGCTTCCACTTCCTCTGACGAGCGATTCTCAGCATGCGTGCCTACTACCCCGCCTTGAACGCGCTCGGCCTGATCATCATGATCTTCGGCCTGCTCATGGGCTTTCCGCTCGGGGTGTCGATGTGGCTCGACGATGGCGCGACCCTGGCCTACGACCAGTCGATGTTTGCCACCTTTGTGGTCGGTCTCGTGATCTGGGTGCTGACCCGGGGGGCACGTCGCGACCTGCGGGTGCACGATGGCTTCTTCCTCGTCGCCGCGACCTGGATTGTGTTGCCGCTGTTCGGTGCCCTGCCCCTGCTCGCCTACATCCCCGATCTGGCTTTCACCGACGCCTACTTCGAGGCGGTGTCGGGTCTGACCGCCACCGGCGCCACGGTTCTGTCCGGGCTGGACGCCTTGCCGACCTCGATCAACCTGTGGCGCACCTTCATGCACTGGATCGGCGGCATGGGGGTGATCGTGCTGGTGGTGGCGGTGCTGCCGCTGCTGGGCATCGGTGGCCGGCAGCTGTTCAAGGCTGAAGTGCCGACGCCGATGAAGGACACCAGCCTCACGCCGCGCATCGCCGAGACCGCCAAGGGCTTGTGGATGACTTATCTGCTGCTCACCGTGGCCTGCACCCTGAGCTTGTGGTGGGCGGGTCTGGAGGGCTGGGATGCGCTCATCCACGCGTTTTCCATTGCCGGGCTGGGGGGCTTTTCGAACAAGGACGCCTCGATGGGCCATTTCGACAACCTCAACGTCGAGTTGGTGACCATCGTGTTTGCGGTGCTCGCGGGGCTCAACTACGCCACCCACTACCTTGCCCTGGTGCGGCGCTCGCTCAAGCCCTATGCGCGTGACCCGGAGCTGCCCTTCTATTTCGGCGTGCTCTTGTTCAGCGTGGTCATGCTCACGCTCTACCTGATGTACTGGCAGATCCACCTCGAGCCGCTCGCCACCTTGCGCAGCGTGGTCTTCCACGTGGTATCGATCTCGACCTCGCTGGGTCTGGTCGTCGATGACTACACGGCGTGGCCGATGTTCGCGCAGATCTGGCTACTGTTCCTCGGCAGCTTCATCGCCTGTTCGGGCTCCACCGGCGGCGGCATCAAGATGATGCGGGCGATGATCCTGTACAAGCAGGTGTTGCGCGAGATCATCCGCTCGCTGCATCCCAATGCAGTGCGCCCGGTGCGGATGGGCAAGCAGGCGGTGCCCGAGACCATCCTCTACGCGGTGCTGGGTTTCAGCTTCATGTACATGGTCACCATCGTCAGCCTGACCCTGGTGCTGTCGGCGACCGGGCTGGATCTGATCACCGCGTTTTCTGCCGTGGTTGCCTGCCTGAACAACACCGGCCCCGGACTCGAGATGGTGGGGCCGGCATCGAACTACCAGGCCCTGGCCGCATTCCAGAAGTGGTTGCTGGCCTTCACCATGATCCTCGGCCGGCTGGAAATCTTCACCCTCCTGGTCGTGCTCACGCCTGCGTTCTGGCGCCGCTGAGCGCCAGCCGGGCGCACACCACGCCTGTGGCCGCGCGGGTTTCGGTGCCGCTTTGACACGCGACAAGCCCATTGCTGCCGCCTACAGGCGATAATCGGGGATTGTCCCTGAACGACTGTTATAAGGACTCGACGTGAGCCGTCTCAAGAACGACACTTTCCTGCGCGCCTTGCTGCGCCAGCCCACAGAACATACGCCCGTCTGGTTGATGCGTCAGGCCGGCCGTTACCTGCCGGAATACTGCGAGACGCGCAAGCGCGCCGGTAACTTCCTCAATCTGTGCAAGAGCCCGTCGATGGCTTGCGAAGTGACGCTGCAGCCGCTGGCGCGTTACAACTTCGACGCCGCCATCCTGTTCTCGGACATCCTCACCATTCCGGATGCGATGGGCCTGGGCCTGTATTTCGCCGATGGCGAGGGGCCGCGCTTCGAGCGCCCGCTCAAGGATGAGTGGGAGATCCGCAACCTCAGCGCGCCCGATCCGCATGCCGAGCTGCAGTACGTCATGGACGCGGTGAGCGAGATCCGCCGCGCGCTCGACGGCAGCGTGCCGCTGATCGGCTTCTCCGGCAGCCCGTGGACGCTGGCGTGCTACATGGTGGAAGGGGCGTCGTCGAGCGACTACCGCAAGGTCAAGAGCCTGGCCTACAGCCGCCCCGACCTCATGCACCACATCCTCGAGGTGACCGCGCAGGCCGTGATCAAGTACCTCAACGCCCAGATCGAAGCGGGCGCGCAGGCGGTGATGGTGTTCGACTCCTGGGGTGGCGTGCTGTCCGAGGCCGCTTATCGCGAGTTCTCGCTGCCCTACCTTGAGAAGGTCGTGGCCGGGCTGATCCGCGAGCGTGACGGCCAGCGCGTGCCCAACGTGGTGTTCACCAAGGGCGGCGGACTGTGGCTGGAGTCGATTGCGGCCATCGGTTGCGACGCGGTAGGCCTGGACTGGACCATGGACATCGGCCGCGCACGCCAGCTGGTGGGTGACAAGGTGGCCTTGCAGGGCAACCTCGACCCCAACGTGCTGTTTGCGCCGCCCGAGGTCGTGGCCCATGAGGCGCGCCGCGTGCTGGACGCCTACGGCAATCATCCTGGCCACGTATTCAATCTTGGCCACGGCATCTCGCAGTTCACCCCGCCCGAGAGCGTCACCGTGCTGGTTGACACCGTGCATGAGCACAGCCGCAAGCTGCGCGCCCAGGGCTGATACCTGCGCTGACGCTCGCCGCTTTCCGAAGGGGCGCGGCGAGCGTCTGTCAAGCCCGAATTGGGTGTTTGAAAGTTGTTTAAAGGCTTGACTTATGCACATCAGCGCGATCCAGCTGTGCGCGCAGGGTGTACTGCATATCTTATCCGGCCATTTTCATAAGCCATTGAAAACAAAGAGTCTTTCAAAAGACCGATATTGAGGCAGTGTAAGGAAAAGCCTGATTCTGTGCAGGTTTGGGGCCGATTTGCCCAGCTTTCCCACAAACTTATCCACAGGTTTTGTGGACAAGCGCCGGGAGCGGTTTTTCCGCCAATGACTTGCCCTGTGTTTTCTTGATTCGTCCTCACGAATCGATCACAAGACGCTGAGATAAAACGTCTTTCCTGGTCCGCCCCCGCGCAGCATGCCCATTGTCCGTGTCGCCCTGCCGCTTCCCCTGCCGCAAGTGTTCGATTACCTCGCCGCGGATGCGACGGCTGAGGACGTCGGGCGCTGCGTCAAGGTGCCATTCGGCCGTGGCGAGCGCAACGGTCTGATCGTTGCGCTCGCCTGCGATGCCGATGTCGATGGCGGCATCGACCCCGGCCGTCTCAAGACGGTGCTTCACATTCAGCGCGATGTGCTGCCTCTGCCCGCGGACTGGCTGGAGTTGGTGGCTTTCGTCGCGCGTTACTACCACGCGCCGCTGGGCGAGGTGGTCGCGCTCGCCTTGCCACCCGGACTGCGTCGTGCCGACGGCGTCAGCGCCGAGGACGAAGACCCGCTGCTCGACATCGGCGTGGCGGGCACCGAGGCCTTGCAGGCCACGCGCCGCCCCAGCAAGGCGCTGGCCTTGTTGCAGGCGCTGGCGCAGGACAGCCCGCCCTGGCGGCGCAGCGTGGTGCGCGAGCGTGAGGGCGGCGAGGCGGTCGGTGACTTGCTGCGCCGCGGCTGGCTGGTGCCGGCTGCCGAAGATGCACAGCGCCTTGATGCCACCGGCAGCCTGCCCGCGCTGACGGCCGAGCAGGACGGCGCGCTGCAGGCCATGCTGGCGGATGGTGAGGGCTTTCGCAGCTGGCTGCTGCATGGTGTCACCGGTAGCGGCAAGACCGAGGTCTATCTGCGTCTTGCTGCGCACATGTTGACCCAAGGCCGGCAGGTCCTGATGCTGGTGCCCGAAATTGCGCTGACACCACAGCTGGAACAGCGCGTCGCCCAGCGCTTTGCGGCGGCCAGGGTGGTGAGCCTGCATTCTGGCCTGGCCGACGGTGCGCGCTCGCGTGGCTTCGTCCAGGCCCTCAGCGGCCACGCCGACATCGTCCTCGGCACCCGCCTGGCGGTGTTCACACCGCTGCCGCGGCTGGGCCTGATCCTGGTGGACGAGGAGCACGACGCCTCTTACAAGCAGCAGGAAGGCGTGCGCTATTCGGCGCGGGATCTGGCGGTATGGCGCGCACGCCAGCGCGACGTGCCGGTCGTGCTGGGTTCGGCCACGCCCGCGCTCGAAACCTGGTACCACGCCCACAACGAGCGCTATGCGCTGCAGGTGCTCAGCCAGCGCGCGCTGGCGGCCGCGATGCCGACGGTGCGCTGCATCGACGTGCGCCGCCTGAAGCTGGACGAAGGCCTCAGCCCCGGCCTGCTCGCGGCCATTGGCCAGCGCCTGGCGCGCGGTGAGCAGAGTCTGGTGTTCCTGAATCGCCGCGGCTATGCGCCGGTGTTGTCATGCCCGTCCTGCGGCTGGGTGAGCCGCTGCCCGCACTGTTCGGCCAACCTCGTCGTGCATCTGGTCGACCGCCGCCTGCGCTGCCACCACTGCGGCTGCGATGCGGGCATGCCGCGCGCCTGCCCCAGCTGTGGCAATCAGGACATCCAGCCTTTTGGCCGCGGCACGCAACGTGTGGAGGCCCGCCTGGCCGAGCTGTTCCCGCAGGCGCGTGTACTGCGTGTGGATCGTGACGCCGCACGCACGCGCAAGCAGTGGGAAGGCCTGCTGGCGACGATCGCCGCGGGCGGCGCCGACATCCTGGTCGGCACGCAGATCATGGCCAAGGGCCATGACTTTCCGAACCTGACCCTGGTGGGCGTGATCGGCGCAGACGCGTCCTTGCACGCGGCCGACTTTCGCGCCCCCGAGCGCCTGTTCCAGCAGCTGATGCAGGTGGGCGGGCGCGCCGGGCGCGGCAGCCTGCCCGGTGAGGTGCTGATCCAGACCGAATACCCCGCACACCCGCTCTTCCTGCACCTTGCCCGCCACGACTTCGACGCCTTTGCCCGCATGGAGCTGCAGAGTCGGCGCAGCGCGGGCTTTCCGCCCTTCAGCCATCAGGCCATGCTGCGTGCCGACGCCCCTGCGCTGGACGATGCGCTGGAATTCCTGCGTCACGCCCGGCGCCTGGCCGACGCGCGCGCGACCGAAGGGGTGCGCATCTTTGACCCGGTGCCGATGCGCATGACGCGCCTGGCGCGCCGCGAACGCGCGCAACTGCTGATCGAATCCGACCAGCGCGGCCCGTTGCAGGCCTTTCTTGCCGACTGGGTGGCGCAACTGTACTGCCAGCGCAGCGCACGTGAGCTGCGCTGGCAACTGGACGTCGACCCGCTCGAGGTCTGACCCTCGAGTCCGAGCCGTTCAGCGTCTTGCGGCGTGAGCGCTCAGATGCTGCGCTCGACGGCGCAGCGGTAAAGCTCCAGGGCTTCGTCGCGGCTGTTGGCGCTCACACCCAAGTCGCGGATCAGGCCGTCGTTGAGGCTGTAGCACCAGGCGTGCACGGTCACGCTCTGGCCGCGCTGCCAGGCTTCGCGCAGGATCGGGGTCTGGCACACGTTCACCACCTGATGGATGGCGTTGAGCTCGCACAGTCGGTTCAGGCGTTCGTCGCTGTCGTCGATCTGTGCCAGGCGCGTCTCATGGCGGTCGCGCACGTCCTGCACATGGCGCAGCCAGTTGTCGGTGAGGCCGGTGTGGTTGTCGTTGAGCGCGGCCTTCACGCCGCCGCAACCGTAGTGCCCCACCACCAGGATGTGTTTCACACGCAGGATCGCCACCGCATAGTGGATGACCGAGAGCGCATTGAGGTCGGTATGAACGACGACGTTGGCGATGTTGCGATGCACGAAGACTTCACCCGGCGCCAGCCCGACGATCTGGTTCGCCGGCACGCGGCTGTCGGAGCAGCCAATCCAGAGGTATTCCGGTGATTGCTGGTTGACCAGGCGCGTGAAGAACTCGGGGTCGTCGGCGTGCTTGCGCTCGGACCAGGCCTTGTTGTTGCCAAATAGGTGTTCGATTGTCTGGGGCATGGTCGCTGTCTGTAGGCAAAGGCTGGAAAGCCGTAATTATGAATAACTATGCGGGTGCTTGTCAGCCTTGGCGTGCTGCAGGGGCCGTTCTTGCTGCGCGAGGCCTTCCCCGGTATGCCGACTGCGTGCGCCGCAGCATCACCCGTCCCAGATCCCCAGCTCCACCAGTTGCCGCGTCGCCGCGTCGGCCCAGCCGCGGTTGGCGATCGGGCTCGCCGGGCTGGGATGCAGGATGCGACCGAACTTGAGCTTGTGCATGTCGCCCAGCGCTTCCATTGCGCGCGTCTCCGCCCAGTTGCCGATGCCGATGACCCATTCCGGTTGCAGGGTGGCGATCACGGTGCGCAGGTGGGTGTCGCAGGCGGCGAGCAAGGGGCGGCGTTCGCCCACCACCAGCTTGTCCGGCGTGAGGTTGCGTCCGCCTTCGAAAAAGGCCAGCGGACAGTAATTGACGATGAAGTGTTCGGCGAAGAAGGCCTCCGGGGTGCCGAAGCGGGCGCGAAACAGGCCCCACAGGCGCTGACCGCTGACCTCG
The DNA here is from genome assembly GCF_000443165.1 of Thauera terpenica 58Eu. Classification (GTDB taxonomy): domain Bacteria; phylum Pseudomonadota; class Gammaproteobacteria; order Burkholderiales; family Rhodocyclaceae; genus Thauera; species Thauera terpenica. Next base: position 163,411 of record NZ_ATJV01000081.1, read on the forward strand.
GAACGGGTGCAGGCGAAGCCTTGCACCGGGCGCTTGGCGTTGATATTTGCGGGTTGCCCGACCGCGCCTTCCAGCCCCAGCCAGTCGCGCGCGCTGGCAATCTCGCCGAAGGGCACGCCGATCTGCGCCATGCCGAAGGGGCCGGGGTTCATGCCGACGAACACCACGCGCTTGTGCCCCGCGCCGAAGCGCTCCAGGTAGCGGCGATGGATGTTCCAGGCGTAGTCGAGCGGGTTGTAGACGTGGGTGACGGGTGCGGAGAAATGCATCGCGTCCACCGCTGCCGACAGGCTGAGCGCAGCGTCGATGAGGATGGGCGCTGTGGCGGGTTCAGTCGAAGTGGGCACGGTCATCGGGCGTCTAGGCAGAAGGCGAGGGGGAGCCCGAGTTTAGCCGGCTCGTGGACGGCTGCGACAGTCGGCGATGAATTCGCGGCGCGTGCTCATGTCTGCCTGTCCCATCAATCGTCCACCACCCCGTCGATCTGCGGCCGGCCCAGGCGGCCGAGCGCATCGCGCAGCCACCACACCATGAGTACGCCCGGCACCGCGACCACGATGGAGAACAGGAAGAAGGCCGGCCAGCCGATGCTCTGCGACAGCACGCCCGAGAGCGGGCTGACGTAGATGCGCCCGACCGCGGCGAAGGCCGACAGCATGGCGTAGTGGGTGGCGGTGAAGCGCTGGTTGCACAGCCCCATCAGCAGGGCGACGAAGGCCACCGTGCCCATGCCGCCGGTGATGTTCTCCCCCGCGATCACGGTCAGCAGCAGCAGGTCGAGCGCCGCTGGCGCATGGAGCGAGACGAAGCCCCAGTCAAAGGCCGGCACCAGCACCGCGCCCCAGGCGCCCTTGCCCAGCTGGGCAAGCAGGTAAAAGCCGAAGTTCGACAGCAGCTGCAGGATGCCGAACAGCAGCAGCGAGCGGTACAGCGCCAGCCGCGTCATGATCAGGCCGCCGATGAAGGCGCCCAGGATGGTGAGCCAGATGCCGATGACCTTGTTGGCAATGCCGACTTCTTCCTGCGCAAAGCCCATGCCCTTGATGAGGAAGGGCGTGGTCAGGCTGCCGGCGAAGGCGTCGCCGAGCTTGTAGAGGATGATGAGGGCCAGAAAAGCCGCTGCACCATGCTGGGCGAAATAGCTCGACAGTGATCGGTTCAGCGTCTCGAAGCCCGCACGGCGCGCCGCCCAGCCCGCGAGCGGCAGCGCCAGCGCGATCTCGGCGAGCACGAACAGGAGCTGGATCCAGCGGTTGTCGTCGTTCGGGTCCAGCCCGACCAGGATCAGCGCCTGGCGGGCGATGAGAAAGCCGGCGCCGACGCCGAGCAGCATCGCGCCAAAGCCGAGCAGCTCGCGCCTGGGATCGGAGTCGAGCGCCTTGAGCGCCGCCGATACGCGCGGCAGCGCCAGCAGTGAAACCGCGGCGCAGGCCAGCATGATCAGCGCCATGGTTTCGTACACCCGCGGCCACGAGGCCCACTGCCCCGCCCAGATCAAGGCGATGCCGCCTGACACGATCATCGCCAGGCGATAGGCAAAGACATGCACCGAGGCGCCCAGGCCGCGCTCGGCCTCGGGCAGCAGATCGGTGCGGTAGGCGTCGACCACCACGTCCTGCGACGCCGACAGGAAGGCGACCAGCACCGCGGCGGTGGCGAACAGGCCGGGGGTGCTCACCGGCGACAGCGTGGCCATCCACCACAGCAGCGCCGCCAGCGCGAGCTGGGTGAGGGCCAGCCAGCCGCGGCGGCGGCCGAGCCAGGGCGGCTCGAAGCGGTCCATCAGCGGCGCCCACAGGAACTTGAAGGTGTAGGGCGCGCCGACCAGACCGAAGAAGCCGATGGTGGCGAGGTCCACGCCGTCCATGGTCAGCCAGGCCTGCATGGCCTGGCCGGTCAGCGCCAGCGGCAGACCGGAGGCAAAGCCGAGCACCAGGATGGCGGACAGGCGCCAGGCGCGCGCAAGGGCGGGAGGGGAGTGCACGGAGGGCAAATGAAGGCGCAGGCGGGGATGGGACGAAGCAGGAGGAGAGCGAGGCGGCCCTTGTCGCGCGGGCGGCGGCGAATGCAGGCGTGATCGCGAGGCCGCACATTATCGCAGATCGGCAATGGCGCACCGGTCCACACAATTCGATACGTTGCTTGCGTCTGGCGCCATCTACCTCAACAATGCGCGCATTCAGCCAAGTTCAGCGTATTTTCAGCTTCGAGGAGGGAGTCCTTCATGTCCTATACAGTGACCGTGGTGTTCGGTGGCAACCGCGAGTACGAATTTGCGTTGCACGCATCCGAAGTGGCGGGCACGACCAAGGACCAGGCGCGTAACTGGTTGACGCAGGAATTCGAAGAGCTCGAGTGCACGCCCTCCAACCCGATGGGCAAGGTGCTGGTGCTCGACATGATCCTCAGCGTCGCCAAGTACGGCGGTGAGAGCCGCTTCGAGCAGGGCTCGGAGTGGGCGAAGAAGTTCGCCCTGATGAGCGCAGCGGCCCTCGATCGCCAGGCAATGCGCGTCGATGTCGCCGCCTTCGTTGTAGGCTGAAGGGCGGGCGCGGAAGCCGGCCGGGTTCTGCAGTCAAACCCCGGCCACCGTCCGCTGGCAGTGCAGTGCCGCCCTCAGCTGATCGAATGCCTGAGGGGCTTGCTGGTCCTGATCAGTCCGCCCGCCCCAGGCGGTATACCGCCACGCTGGCGAGGAAGTTGGGTTCGTCCAGTATCAGCTTGCCTTCGTCGAAGCCCAGGCGCTCGCGCACCGCGATGCCGTTCATCTCGCACAGCGCGTCAAAGTCGGCGATGGTGAAAAAACGCACGTTGGGCGTGTTGTACCACTGGTGCGGCAGGCTGTCGGACACCGGCATGCGGCCGTTGAGGATGCTCTGGCGGTGGCGCCAGTAGCCGAAGTTCGGGAAGCTGATCACGGCTTCGTTTGCCACCCTCAACATCTCGCGCAGGATGCCCTGGGTGTTGTGGATGGCCTGCAGCGACAGGCTCATGATGACGTGGTCGAAGAAACCGTCCTCGAGGCCTACGAGGCCCTTCTCCAGGTCCATCTGGATCACGTTGATGCCGTTCCTGACGCTGGCCTGCAGCTTGATGGGGTCGTTCTCCACGCCATAGCCCTGCACCTGCCGCACCTGGATCAGGTGCTTGAGCAGGTCGCCATCGCCGCAGCCCAGGTCGAGCACCTTCTCGCCGTGTTCGATCCACTGCGTGATCACTTCATAGTCGTAACGATAGGCCGTCATTTCATACCTCGATGCGGTCGAACCAGGCCGACAGCAGCGCGTGATAGCGCGTCTCGTCGAGCAGGAAGGAGTCGTGGCCGGTCGGGCAGTCGATCTCGGCATAGCTCACGTTGCGCCGGTTGTGCAGCAGGCCGTAGACGATCTCGCGCGAACGCTCGGGCGAGAAGCGCCAGTCGGTGGTGAAGGACACCACCAGGAAATCGGCGGTCGCGCGCGCCAGTGCGGCCGGCAGGTGGCCGCCGTACTCGAAGGCGGGGTCGTAGTAGTCCAGCGCCTTGGTGGTCAGCAGATAGGTGTTGGCGTCGAAGTAACCGGCGAATTTGTCGCCCTGATGGCGCAGGTAGGACTCGATCTCGAATTCCACGTCGTAGCTGTAGGTGTTGCGGCCATGACGCAGGCTGCGGCCGAATTTCTCCGCCATGGCGTCGTCCGACAGATAGGTGATGTGCCCCACCATGCGCGCCAGCTTGAGTCCGCGCGCCGGCACCACGCCGTGTTCGTAGTAGTGCCCGCCGTGAAAGTCGGGGTCGGTCAGGATGGCCTGGCGCGCGACCTCATTGAAGGCGATGTTCTGCGCGGTGAGCTTGGGCGCGGCGGCAATTACCGCGACGTGGCCGACACGCTCCGGAAACTGCAGCGACCACGACAGCGCCTGCATGCCGCCCAGGCTGCCACCGATCACCGCGGCGAAGCGTTCGATGCCCAGCTGGTCGGCCAGCCGCGCCTGCGACTCGACCCAGTCCTCGACGGTGACGAAGGGAAAGTCAGCCCCCCACAGCTTGCCGGTGCTCGGGTTCATCTGGTTGGGCCCGGACGAGCCGTAGCAGCTGCCGAGGTTATTGACGCCGATGACGAAGAACTTGCGTGTGTCGAGCGGCTTGCCCGGGCCGATGAGGTTGTCCCACCAGCCGATGTTGTGCGCTTCGTCAGCGTAACGGCCGGCGAGGTGATGCGAGCCGGACAGCGCATGGCACACCAGCACCGCATTGCTGCGCGCGGCGTTGAGCGTGCCGTAGGTTTCAAACACCAGGTGGTACTGGTCGAGTTGTCCGCCGCTGCGCAACTTGAGCGGGGTGTTGAAGTCTGCCCGTTGCGCAGTGACGACCCCGACGGATTGAGCTTGGATCATGTTCGTCATGTGTAAAGCAAAAAACCCAGCCGGCTGAAGCAGCGGACTGGGTGCCCTCGCTTTAGCCGTATTTGTTGAGCGCCCGCAAGCTGTTGGTCAAATCGGCGCTAGGTCGGGCGAACTTAGCGCCCGCCACGAGAAAAGTCAAACCACGCGACGTGATAAGATTTTCACCCGCCACCACCCTCCGCATCGCCATGATCCAGCTCACCGTCAATGGCCAGCCCGCAGTGCTGGCGCCCAACTCCACTGTCCTTGCGCTGCTCGATGAGCGCGGCCTCGTCGGCAAACGGGTGGCCGTCGAGCGTAACGGCGAGATCGTGCCCAAGGCGCGCCATGCCGAGGTCAGGCTCGCCGACGGCGACCGGCTCGAGATCGTGGTCGCCGTCGGCGGCGGCTGAATCCGGCCGCGAGCGCCGCGCCTGTTTGCGCACGTCTCCAGGCCTCGCCACGCCAAGCCTTGCCATGCCACCGGCAAACAGGGTGGCGACCTTTCCGCGTCGGCGCGGCCCCTCCCCCGTTCTTCTCCCCCATTTCCCAAGCACAGCACAGGTCTCCATCATGAACGACCCCCTGGTCATTGCCGGCACGGCATACAACTCGCGGCTGCTGGTCGGCACCGGCAAGTACAAGGACTTCGCCGAAACGCGCGCAGCCATCGACGCCAGCGGCGCGCAGATCGTCACCGTCGCCATCCGCCGCACCAATATCGGCCAGAACCCGGGCGAGCCCAGCCTGCTCGAGGTGCTGCCGCCCGAGAAGTTCACCATCCTGCCCAACACCGCCGGCTGCTACAGCGCTGAAGATGCGGTGCGCACGCTGCGCCTGGCGCGTGAGCTGTTGTCAACCGAGGATCGCCGCCATGACCTGGTCAAGCTCGAGGTCCTGGGCGACCCGAGCAACCTGTTCCCGAACATGCCCGAGACCCTGAAAGCGGCCGAAACTCTGGTCAAGGAGGGCTTCGAGGTCATGGTGTACTGCGCCGACGACCCCATCCAGGCCAGGATGCTGGAAGACATCGGCTGTGTGGCGGTGATGCCGCTGGCCTCCCTGATTGGCTCCGGCATGGGCATCCTCAACCCGTGGAATCTGCGCCTGATCATCGACAACGCCAAGGTGCCGGTGCTGGTCGATGCCGGCGTGGGCACGGCCTCGGACGCCGCCATTGCGATGGAGCTGGGCTGCGATGGCGTGCTGATGAACACTGCGATCGCCGCTGCCGGCCAGCCGGTGCTGATGGCGAGCGCGATGAAGAAGGCGGTCGAGGCCGGGCGCGAGGCTTTCCTTGCCGGGCGCATGCCGCGCAAGTTCTACTCCGCCGACCCGAGCTCGCCCACGCAAGGGTTGATCGGTTCATGAGCACCGGGAATCCTGAGCCAGCGGCTGAGCCCCGCACTGAGGCCACCCTGCCCGCGCACGACGCGTCGGCGCCGCACAAGGTGGTCGCCGGCGTCGAGATCATCGGCCGCGACAGCCCCGAGCATCGCTTCTCCAGCCGCAGCATCCGCAGCTTCGTGCTGCGCCAGGGGCGCATGTCCGAGGCCCAGCAGCGTTACCTCGACACCATGCTGCCGCAGATCGGCATTGACTACCGCGTCGCCGCGCTTGACCTCGACCAGGCTTTCGGCCGCAGCGCGCCGAAGATCCTCGAGATCGGTTTTGGCATGGGCGAGACCACGGCGAAGATTGCGGCGGCGATGCCCGATCATGACTTTCTCGCCATCGATGTGCATACGCCAGGCGTGGGCGCACTGTGCAAGCTGATCGCCGAAGCCAATCTGAGCAATGTGCGCGTCATGCAGCACGACGCGGTCGAGGTCATGCGCGACATGCTCGGCGACGGCACGCTCGCGGGCGTGCACATCTTCTTCCCCGACCCCTGGCGCAAGAAGCGCCACTTCAAGCGCCGCATCATCCAGGCCGATTTTGTCGCCCTGGTCGCACGCAAGCTCGCTCCCGGTGGCTATCTGCATTGCGCCACCGACTGGGAGGATTACGCGCACTGGATGCTGGATGTTCTGGGCGCCGAGCCGCTGCTGTACAACAGCGCGGAGGGCTTTTCGCCGCGCCCGGCCTACCGCCCGCTAACGAAATTCGAAAACCGTGGTCTCAAGCTGGGTCATGGCGTGTGGGACCTGGTGTTCCGCCGCCGCGCGGACTGAGGGAGAGAGAGTTTGATCCGAGGCTTGTTCCGTTTCATCTTCACCATGCTGCGTCTGTTCGTGCGCACCCTGGACTTCGTCGTGCGCGGGCTGTTCTATGCGCTGCTGATCTTTGGCATCGGCATGGTGGTGGCCTTCTTCTTCCGCGCCGAGCCGCAGATTGCGGACGGCTCGGCCTTGCTGCTGCGCCCGGCCGGCAGCCTGGTCGAGCAGGCGGTGTTCGAGCGCCCGCTGGAACTGTTGACGACGGGAGGCGGACCTGTCGGTCAGACCGCGCTCGCCGATCTACTCGAAGCGGTGGGCCGTGCCAAGGACGATGAACGCATCACCACGCTGATCATCGAAACCGATGACCTGATGTCGGGCGGCATGTCCAAGCTCGGCGAGCTGCGCGCCGCCATCCTCGACTTCAAGGCCTCGGGCAAGCAGGTGCTGGCGCGTGGCGAGCGCTTCACCCAGGCTCAGTACTATCTCGCCAGCGTCGCCGATGAGCTCCATCTGTCGCCCGACGGTTTCGTGCTGCTGCTCGGCCTGGCACGCTACAGCGCCTATTTCAAGGACGCGCTCGATACGCTGGGGGTGAAGGTGCACGTTTTCCGGGTGGGCGAATACAAGTCCTTCTCCGAGCCCTTTACCCGCAGCGAGATGTCGGACGAGGACCGCGCGGCCTCGCTCGATCTGCTCGATGGCCTGTGGACTCTGCTGCGCGATGATATTGCCAGCGCGCGCAAGCTGCGCCCCGAAGCGGTCGATGAGCTGGTGCACAACTATCGCGATGTGCTCGCCGCAGCCGGTGGCGACGCCGCCCTGGCGGCGCGCAACAGCGGCCTGGTCGATCGCTTCAGCACCCGCGACGAGTGGCGCGCGCGCCTGATCGCGCTGGTCGGAATGGATGCCGAGGGCGAGGATGTGCGCATGGTCGAGGTCGGGCCCTACCTCGCGGCCACGCGCCGTGATCTGCCGCAGGTCGACGACCAGATCGCGGTGCTGGTGGCGCAGGGCGCGATCATGGATGGGCGTGAGCCGGCCGGAGTGGTGGGGGGCGACACCTTCGCCGCGCTCATCCGCGCTGCACGTGAGGATGAGCAGATCAAGGCTCTGGTGCTGCGCATCGACAGCCCGGGCGGCAGCGCCTGGGCGTCCGAAGTCATTCGCCGCGAACTCGAGCTGACGCGGCTGGCGGGCAAGCCGGTCATTGCCTCGATGAGCTCGGTGGCAGCCTCCGGTGGCTACTGGATTGCGGCGGGGGCGGACGAGATCTGGGCGGCGCCCGCAACGGTCACCGGCTCGATCGGCATCTTCGCCATGTTCCCGGAGTTCTCCGAACCCTTGAAGCGCCTCGGCATCGGCGTCGATGGCATCGCCACCGCGCCGCTCGCCGGTGCGCTTGATCCGCGTCGTCCGCTCAACGCGGCCGCCGCCGGCGCCATGCAGCTCGGTATCGAACATGGCTACCGGCGTTTTCTCGCGGTGGTGGGCAAGGCGCGGAACATGAGCGCGGCCGAGGTCGACAAGGTCGCCCGGGGTCGCGTGTGGACCGGCAAGGCGGCGTTCGAGCTGGGTCTGGTCGATCAGCTCGGCGGCCTGGATGCGGCCATCGCCGCCGCCGCCGCGCGCGCCGGCGTCAGCGCTTACGAGGTGGTGTGGCCAGAGGCAGGGGCCTCGCTCGAGCAGCGCCTGCTGCGCCGGCTGTCGAACTTTGCCCAGGTTCTCGGCCTGGAGCCGGTGGCATCCGTGCGCACACCGGCGCCTTTTGCCCGCCTGCTGAGCGAACTGCAAGCGCCTGCCGCCGAACTGTTGCGCTGGAACGATCCGCAACATGTATACATGCATTGCCTGTGCGAAGCGCCCTGACACAGAGGGTTTAGCCGCGCTCTTTCCCCTTCCCCCATAACCGAGCAAGGAGATAGCATGAAACTCAGCAGCCAGAGCTTTTCCGACGGCGCGCCGATTCCGGGTGAGTTCGCCTTCTGCATCCCCGCCGCCGAGGGCCATGTCAGCCTCGCGCCCAATCGCAACCCGCACTTGGCGTGGTTCGACGTGCCGGATGACACCCAGTCCTTCGTGCTCATCTGTCACGACCCTGACGTGCCCAGCCAGGGCGACGACGTGAACCAGGAAGGGCGCAGCGTGCCGGCGAGTCTGGCGCGGGTGGATTTCTTCCACTGGGTGGTGGTGGATCTGCCCGCCGACCTGCGCGCCATCGAAGCCGGACAGTTCTGCGACGGGATCACCGCGCACGGCAAGCCCGGCCCGCAAACCCAGATGGGCGCACGCCACGGCCTCAACGACTACACCGGCTGGTTTGCTGGCGACGAGGCGATGAAGGGCGACTACTACGGCTACGACGGCCCCTGCCCGCCGTGGAATGACGAGCTCATGCACCGCTACGTGTTCACGCTTTATGCGCTGGATGTAGCGCGCTGTGCAGTCGAGGGACGCTTCACCGGCCCCGAGGTGCGCGCAGCCATCGAGGGCCATGTGCTCGCCCAGGCCAGCATCAGCGGCACCTACACGCTCAACCCGGCGCTCGGCGCTGCGTAATGTTCGACTTCATGCAGGGGCTCGCCTTCGGCTTGCTGATGTCGGTCATGCCCTGGTTTCTGACCGGGCTGTACGACCCGCGGCTGGTGGTGCCGGGAGAGCTCGCCTCGCGCTGGCAGGTGATCCTGCGCTATGCGCTGGTGATGCCGACGGTGGCGATGCTGCTGCTGTTTACCTCCTTCTGGGGCGGGCTGGGCGCCAGTGTCGGTGGCTGGTTGGCCGGTCTGGCCGCGGTGCCGGTGGAATTGTTCGTGGAGAAGCGCTGGCGGCGCTGGCGGGCCGCGCGCGCCGGCCGTGATCGTGCGGCAGCGCGTGAACGCCAGCGCCAGCAGGCGGCGCAGGCGCAAGGCGAGCGCGGCCTGCTCAGCCTGGACCCGGACTTCGCCCCCACCGCTGCCGACGCCGTGGTGATGCAGTTGTGGGAGATCAAGCGCGACCTCGTCGGCCTGCGCCGGCCCGATCTCGCCGTGCACGCCGACCGCCTGTTCACCCGCTACCACCGCGCGCTCGATGTCCTCGATGACAAGTTCGATGTGCGCGAAGTCACCTACGAACGCGCGCGCGGCCTGGTCGGCGAGGTGGTGCAGGAGGCCGCCGCTGGCCTGGGGGCGATGCTGGCGCTGGTGCAGGGCAGCGCGGGGCTCGACGCTGATTTCGTGCGCGAGCGCCTGACGCGCGAAGCGGCGCGGCTGGGTGCCACCGAACGCGACGCCCTCCAACGCCGCCTCGCCATCGCCGACGAAACCGAACGCCGACTGGCCGAGATCGCCGCCGGCAACGAGGCCGCGCTGACCGCGCTCGACGACGTCGCCGTCGCCGTGGCGCGCATCGACACCGGCCGCGCGCAGGGCGGCGGCGCCGGCAACATGGAGCAGGCGCTGCAGGAACTGCGCCGCTTTGCCGAGCGTGCCGGCCTGTACGGCCGCCAGCCCTAAGCCGAGGAATCCCGTGATGAGTCTGCCGCTGCTGTCTTTTTCAAGCCCGCTGTTCGAAGCACCTGCCGGTGAGCAGGGCGGCGGTGGCGGGTCTGCCGCCAAAGCCCAGCCGCGCTCTGGCCTGTCGCTGCCGCCGATCGAAGACATCGCGCGCGAGGTCGTGCCGCCGCAGCCTGAAGAAGCACCCGAAGACCCCCAACTCGCCGCCACCGCCGATGCCTTCGTGCGCGACGCGCTCGCCGCCGACGAAGCTGCGCTGCATCGCCAGCGCGAAGCGGTCGACAGCATGGGCATCGAGCTGCAGCGCCAGGCCGCCTGGCGCAGCGAGATGCTGCAGGCGCCGATCCGCAAGCTCGCCCATCAGGGCGACGAAGGCGGTCCGGTCGCCCAGGCCTTGCTCGCGCTGCGCGACAAGATGGTGGACCTCGACCCCAGCCGCCAGAAGCTGAGCGGCGAAGGCCTGTCACGCGCGCTGGCCTTCATCCCCGGCGTCGGCAAGCCGATGCAGCGCTACTTCCAGAAGTACGAGAAAGCGCAGGACGCGCTCGACGCCATCATCGGCGATCTGCAAGGCGGCGCCGACATGCTGCGGCGCGACAACCTGACCCTGGCCGACGACCAGCAATCGCTGCGCGCCATCCTCGCCCAGCTCGAGCGCCAGGTCGAAATCGGCCGCATGATCGACCGCCGCCTGGTGCGCGAGGCGGCCTCCGCCACGCTGCCGGCGCCGCGGCGCGCCTTCGTCGAGGAAGAACTGCTCTTCCCGCTGCGCCAGCGCATCGTCGACCTGCAGCAGCAGGTCGCGGTCAGCCAGCAAGGCGTGCTCGCGCTCGAGGTCGTCATCCGCAACAACCGCGAGCTGATCCGTGGCGTGGATCGCGCCATCAATGTCACCGTGTCAGCGCTCAACGTCGCAGTCACCGTGGCCCTGGGGCTGGCCAACCAGCGCCTGGTGCTCGACCGCGTCGCCGCGCTCAACCAGACCACCTCGGCGCTCATCGCCGGCACCGCGCAGGCGTTGCGCACCCAGGGGGTGGACATCCAGACTCGCGCCGCCTCGACCATGCTCGACATGGGCCAGCTCGAACAGGCCTTCGCCGACGTGCTCGGCGCCATCGACGACCTGTCGCGCTACCGCCGCGAAGCCCTGCCCAAGCTCGACGCTCAGATCGACCGCCTCGCCGCGCTCGCCTCGCAAGGTGGCGAAGCAATCCGCCGCATGGACGAAGGCAATCGGGCCGAGCCGGTGCCTTGATCAGACGCCGGGCGCTGATGAGGCGGCGACCCTGCTTGTTGCGCGCGCTGTGGACAGTGCGGTTTTGTCGCCCCAGTTTACAGAATGGTCAACTGGAGCCAAAATGAGCTCACAGTTGACCACATTAAACGGAGCGCACATGAAAACCGCTTCAGTCGCTGAGACCAAGTCCCACCTGTCCAGCCTCATCGCCGACGTCGAGGCCGGCACTGATGTGCTGATCACACGCCGAGGCCAGGCGGTGGCGCGCCTAGTGGCCGAACCCGGAGCGGGTGGCTATGGCTGGGCCGCGTTGCGCGCCTGGCTCGCAGCTGAACCGACTGAAGGCCCCAGCGTGGCCCAGATGCGCGAAGACGACCTGCTGTGATCTATCTCGATACCTCGGTCGTCGGCGCGCTGTTCTTTCGCGAACCGGGCGCGGTGCGCGTGCTCGACCATCTTGAGCTCCTGCGCCGTGAAGGCCTGGTGATTTCGGCGTGGACGCTCACCGAAATGGCCAGTGTCGGTGGAATCAAGCAGCGCACCGGCGCCATCGACGGTGCCACGCGGCAGCAAGCGCTGGCGCACTTCCAGCGTTTCGTCTCGGCCGAATTGCGCACCGTCGAGGTCGAGCCCGCCGACTTCCGCACCGCCGCCGTGTTCATCGACGCGCCGCTGGCGCTGCGCGCGGGCGATGCGCTGCATCTGGCCATCGCACGCCGACTCGGCGCCCGGCTGGCCAGTCTCGACCGCCGGCTTAACGAGGCTGCTGCATTCCATAACATCGCATGTGAGGATGTGCCCGGCTGAGCCTGCAGCGCATCGCCCGCGTGCAGCGCCTTCCACATGGCGCGGCAGCGCGCGCAGTGCTCACCCGCTTACGAAGCGCGCCGGGAGACAGCACCCTGCGGATGCTCATAAAAGAATCGCAGCATCTCGCGGCTGGCATCTGGCCCTTTGGGGTCGGTGTAGGAGCCGCGCGGACTTCCGCCCGACCAGGCGTGGCCGGCGCCGTGGATCAACCAGTGTTCAACCAGGGGCCTACCGTTCGCGTCATGGTGGGTGCTGCGGGTGTAGGCGTGGCCGTTGGGGACCTTGCCGGATTCCACGATCACGCGCAACGCGTCCTTGGCACCGGTGGCCCCCGGCGCGGCATGCGACGACATGGACTGGGCGGTCACCTGCTCGCCATTGCACGGGTGCACGGTGGTATCGCGGTCGCCATGGAACACGATGGTCGGCACGCACGCGGGATCGGTGTGGGAGCCGCCGGTCGAGTGCCGGCTGTGCGACATGCGCTGGCTGCCCTGCATCGCGGCAAGCGCGGCGGGCAGGTTCTGGGCTGCGCCGTGGGGCAGTCCGGAGTGGACGCCCGCTGCCGCATACAGATCGGGATAGGTCGTGGCCATGGTCGCGGCCATCGCCCCGCCGGCTGAGAGCCCGGCCACATAGATCCGCTTCGGGTCAATGCTGTAGTTGTCGGCGATCTGGCGCGTCAGTCCGGCAATGAGCGAGGGCTCGCCGCCGTCACGCTGCTGGTCGGAGGCCTTGAACCAGTTCCAGCATTTCGAGCTATTGGCCGCATGCGTCTGAGCGGGGTAGGCGACAAAGCACAGCTGCGCCTCGGCCAGCGCGTTCATCTGGGTGCCGGCGGCGAAATCGTCGGGGCTCTGCGTGCAGCCGTGGAGCATGACGACCAGCGGCAGCGGCTGACCGTGATAGCCACTGGGGATATACAGCTTGTAGCTGCGGGTGCCGACGTAGTTGGTATATGAGGCAGTGACGAAGCGCTCGCCCTCCGGCACGACGCCGGGGCTGCCGACCGACGCGGGTTCTGCTCCGGGCGTGGGCTTGCGAAATTCGCGCCAATGCTGGCGGATTTTTTCGCGCAGCCGGGCTCCCAATCCCTGCGCTGAGGCCGCAGCGCGCTGGGGGTCCGGCTGTGCGGGTTCGCGCGATGCACGCGGCGCCGCGTCCACTGTTCCAGTAAGCACGGCTGGCTCGGACTCGACAACGCGGCATTCGCCTTCAAGCGTGGTCTGCGCGTCGGCGCGTGGAGGCTCGTCCGCCGCGGGCGGCGTTGACTCGCCACGCAGAACACGTTGAATCATCGCGGTGGCTTCGAGCAATTGCCCCGCGCGAGTAAGGCGGGTCGCTTCGAGCAATCCCGCTTGTAGTCTTGCATTCATGATCTGAATCTCCGGGTTTCGCGCCATGCGCGTCATTGGATTCGGTCTGCCAGCGCGGCCTTGACCGCCGCACTGGCATGTAAGGCACCCAGCACGACGACCGAATCGATCGTCGCGCGGGCAAGTTCGGGGGATACATCGTCGGCAATGCTGGCCAGGCCCAAGACCTGGATCTGCAGCATCTCTCCCGCCGCCTGCACCGCTTCGAGGTCACCACGGCTGTAGTGCTGCAGCCCGAGGACAAAGGTCTTGCGAGCCACGGTTTCCCTGACCACCTCGGCATGCGTGCTCAACTGGTTGCGAATCGCGGTGCGGATGAGGTCGGTGCGATTGGAATAAAAGCCCTCCTGCACCAACAGGTCGATCTGCCCGAGGTCGATCACGCCGAGGTTGATGGTGATCTTCTCGGACGTGTCTCCGGTCTTTGGCTTGAATTGATGTACGCTCATTGGAATCCCGTGACCATCTGTATGGATGGTATCTTAGGCTTCGGTGCGGGGTTGTCAAGGCGTGAACGTTGTCTTCGCCGGGCTGGGCGCTTCCCACGAGGGGCCGAGAGGGGTGTGTTTTCCGGCGTCTGAAGCTCGGCAAAAGCAGCGACGCCCGCCCTGCTCGAATTCTTCGTACCCGTCTAACAGCCATTGCATCGGTGTTTCGTCTTATCTCCGTGGAATAAGCCGCAGATCGCGCGGAGCCGCGCCATCTATACTCTGCGAATATTCGAAATCAATAGGTTCGTCATGCAGCCAAAAACAATCGTCAGGGTAGAAGCGGAAGAGTCGCCCAAGCGACTCGCCGTCCTCATCGATGCGGACAACGCCCAGGCCGGGGTTATCGAGGGCCTGCTCGAGGAGGTCGCCCGTTTCGGTGAAGCGACGGTTCGGCGGATCTACGGCGATTTCACCTCGCCCACCAGTGCGTCGTGGAAGAAGGTCCTGAATCGCTACTCGATCAAACCTGTCCAGCAGTTCGCCTACACGACGGGTAAGAATGCGACCGACAGCACCATGATCATCGACGCCATGGATCTGCTCTACACCCGCCGCTTCGATGGCTACTGTCTGGTCACCAGCGACAGCGACTTCACCGGCCTGGCCGTGCGGCTTCGAGAAGAGGGGCTGCTCGTCTATGGCTTCGGCGAACAGAAAACCCCCGAGGCATTCCGCAATGCCTGCCACAAGTTCGTGTTCACGGAAGTGCTGCGCAAGCCGGTTGCACCCCCCGAAACTGCCGCGTCAGCGAACGGATCACCGGCTGCCGTAGAGGCGCCCGGCGCCACCGCAGCGCCGGCGGGCACGATGGCACGCACCGCGTTTCCGACCGACTTTCTGATGGAAGCCCTGGAGAAATCCGCTGATGACTCCGGCTGGGCTCACCTCGGCACCTTCGGCAGTTACCTGCAGAAGATCCAACCGGATTTCGATTCGCGCCTTCATGGCTACAAGAAGCTGTCTGATCTGGTGCGAGGTCGTGATGATTTGTTCGTTACGGAAGAGCGGACCGCGGCGGGTGGGACGAGCAAGGTGCTTTACATTAGGGCCAAGAGCAAGCGGTAGGTCTGGTTGGGCGGGTTGGGGTTGCAAGCAATGGGGTTGATGGTGGAAGCGGGCGTGGGGAGGTTTATTGATCGTCTGGCTGCATTCGGCCATTTGCTGCCACACATGGTAGTAGCAGAGTCGTCATTCGAGCGACCGGTGAGATCCGAAACCAGCCCTAGAGCGAGCTGA
>NZ_ATJV01000082.1 GCF_000443165.1 Thauera terpenica 58Eu
CCCGCCGCGCTCGTTGGCGCGGCAGACCACCAGGCCAACCAGGCGCGGGCGTTGCGGTGTTCAACGCGCCATAGCAAAACGCTATATATTGCCGATCCGCGATGAATATTTATTTGCTTCGATGACAAGCAAAAACGCTTGACACGAAACCGGGCAGCGAATATACTTTAGTCATGGTGATCGAGACGAATCGCCAGCAAATAAAAGCCTCAAGTCAACGTAAGCAAGGAATCGAAAATGGACATCCGCCAAGCCATCACTGACAAGATCATCGCCATGCTCGAAAAGGGCGGCAACGAAGCGCGTACCCGCTGGACGAAGGCCGCGCAGCGTGGTTTCCCGCGCAACGGCAAGACCGGCGACGCCTACCGGGGCGTCAATGTCCTGATCCTGTGGGATGCCGCCATCGAGGCCGGTTATGCCTCGAATGTCTGGATGACCTTCAAGCAGGCCGCCGACATGGGCGCGCACGTTCGCAAGGGCGAAAAGGGCGTGATGTGCGCTTACTTCGAGATGGTCAAGCGCAAGGGCAACGAACCCGCCGAGCAGGACGGCGACGAGGAAGGCCGCGCCGGTTTCTTTCCGATGTGCAAGCCCTTCTGGCTGTTCAACGTGGCGCAGATCGAAGGCTTGCCGGAATCGTTCTACAACACCACGACCGAGCAGGCCGCCGAGTTCAACCCGATTGCCGAGGCCGAAGCCCTGCTGACCGCGAGCGGCGCAAGCATCGTGCATGGCTTCGACGGCGCTTTCTACGCCCCGAGCAAGGATCAGATCTGCCTGCCCGAGCGCGAGCGTTTCACCAGCCCGGAAAACTACTACGCCACCGCACTGCACGAGCTGACCCACTGGACCGGCCACGAAAGCCGCCTGAATCGCCAGTTCGGCAAGCGTTTCGGTGACAACGCTTATGCCTTTGAAGAACTGGTGGCCGAGCTTGGCGCGGCCTTCGTCGTGGGGCATGTCGGTTTCGTGGATGCCACCATCGAGAACCACGCGGCCTACCTCGAAAACTGGCTGACCGTCCTCAAGAACGACAAGACGGCGATTTTCACGGCCAGCAAGCAAGCCAGCCTGGCTTATGACTTCATCCTTGCCCGCGCAGGCAAGGCCACCGCCCCGGCGCACGCCGAGTAATCCAGGCCGGGAGGGCGCAAGCCCTCCCCGCTCCACACATCGAGGGCAAGGCCGATGAAAAACGAATGGAAACGCCGGGCGCGCGTGAATGGGCAGAAAGCCAAGGTCAAGGCCCGCCGCTTGGTGCTGGTCATGAAGCTGTACCAGACCAAGGGCGGCAACTGGCTTCGGTTGGAGGCCACCAACCTGGCCCGCGCCGTCGATTACCACCTGAGACAAGCCCACTTGCTAGGGCGCCACGTTGAACGCTTGGAGGATCACGAGCGACAAGCGTTAAGACTGGCAAGACAGCTTGACAGCACATCCCGAAGCGCGCCCGCGTCTGGCGCGCAGGGGAAAGCGTAAGCCGTGCTTACGTTGACGAACCGCGACAGCGGCCTTTTCGGGGGGTCTTCGGGCGCTGGCCCGTTGCCCCCTCTTTTTTCGACGGACAGAACAACAACATGGAAGCAATCGACCTTTTTGCGGGCGCTGGCGGTTTCAGTGAGGGCGCACGCCTGGCGGGCGTGCGCGTGAAATGGGCCGCCAACCATTGGCGGCAGGCCGTGGAGTTCCACGGCCAGAACCACCCGGAAACGGAACATTCCTGCCAAGACTTGCAGCAAGCCGACTGGCGCGCGGTGCCGCGCCATGACGTGATGCTTGCTTCGCCCGCGTGCCAGGGCCACAGCCCGGCACGGGGCAAGGAACGGCCCCACCATGACGCGCTGCGCTCCACCGCTTGGGCGGTTGTCGCGTGCGCCGAGTACCACCGCAGCCCGGTTGTTCTCGTGGAGAACGTGCCCGAGTTCCGCCGCTGGCTGCTCTATCCGGCTTGGTGCGATGCGATGCACCGGCTTGGCTACGCCGTCGCGCCGCATCTTGTCGACTCCGCAGATCATGGAGTTCCGCAGCACCGCGAGCGGCTGTTTCTGGTCTGCACGCAGACCAAACACCCGTTGCACCTTGACTTGCCGAAGCGGCAGCACCGCCCGATTGCGGACGTGATCGAGTGGGACGCCCACGAGTGGAGGCAGATCGACCGACCGGGGCGCAGCGCCAAGACCTTGCAGCGCGTGGCCGCTGGCCGCGCCGAGTTCGGCGCGCGCTTCGTCGCGCCCTACTACTCAAGCGGCAGCGGCTTGACTGGGCGCAGCATTCACCGGCCTATCGGCACCATCACCACCCGCGACCGCTGGGCCGTGGTCGACGGCGACCGGATGCGGATGCTGCAAGTACCCGAGGCCAAGGCCGCAATGGGCTTCCCGGCGCGCTACGCCTTGCCGGACACCCACAAAGACGCCCTTTTCATGCTTGGCAACGCCGTATGCCCGCCCGTGGCCGCCGACCTTTTGACGGCGATCCGCGCGGCAGCTTGACCCACCACCCCAGGAGGAACCACCAATGCAACCCGCCCGCCTTCTCAACCTGGCCGCCGCGCTGGCCGTGGCCTTGGGCTGCGCCCAGGCCATCGGGCAGAACCCGGCCACGCTTCCGCTTGGCGTCGCCGTGGCTGCCGACCGCCGCTTGTTCGACTTGCAGGCCGAGGCGCGCAGCTCGGGCCGGGGCTTGTGGGCCGATCCGAACGCCGTTGAACCGTGGGTGTGGCGGCAAGTGCATCCGAAGGGCGACCGCTGATTTTCGCGGACGCGAAAACAGCGGAAAACGCATCCGAATAAACGTCGATTTAAAGGGAGTCACGGTGCTACACTTTCATAACGATTATTTTGACGCGCAGTGCATCCAACTAATGCCGAGTTGCGCGTTTCACGGAAAAGAGGCCGAAATGAGCGAAGAACGGGCGGTTTACCGCATCCAGGCCGACCGGCCACCGCTGGCCGGAGCCTTGGAGCCGGTCTTTCAGAGCGTGGCCGCTGCGCCGACCGGCGAGGCCGGGCGCGTGCTGGCCTTGTTCGCCTTCTCGCTGGTCGAGGGTGAAGCCTTCGACCTGTCGCAGATCGAACGGCTACCCGAGGCCGCGCAGGCGCTGTGCCTGGCGCTGTTCGAGTATTGCTTGACCGTGGGCTTGACCGAAGACGAGCGCCGCGCGGCTTGCGCCGCCTTCGCGCCTTTCGTGGCAATGCACGCGCCTGGCGCGCGGCACTAGGGATGACTTCTGACTGGATGGAAGCATATTCAATACTGTCCTACCGGCTCGCTGGCTGCGCCGTGTTCAACCACAAGAAGCCGGGCGAGCGCGAGCGCGCGCACGTGCTTCACTGGACTTCAGGCGGGCGTCTATGCAAGACGTGCCCGCAATTCGATGACGGGCAATGCGATGCTTTTCGGCGTCTTGTCGCCGAATACGAGCCGATCAAGCTGGTTGAAGGCGAGCCGTGATGCCTAAGTATTTCGGCTATTTGCGCGTATCCACGGACGGGCAGGAAGTCGAGAGCCAGAAGCTAGGGCTTCTCGAGTACGCCAACCGGCAGGGCTTTGCGCCGATGGAACTCATTGCGGAAACCGTCAGCCGGGCCGCCGACTGGCGCTGCCGACAGCTCGGGGCGTTGTTGGAGAGGGCAGGGCAGGGCGACGTGATCTTGACACCGGAGTTCACGCGCCTGGCCGCGACACCGGGCCAGGTCTTCACGTTCTTGGAGGCGGCGACCGCCAAGGGGGTCATTCTCCACGTCACGAAAACCGGCACCGTCATGGACGGTTCCATGCAAAGCCAGCTTCTGGCGTCGGTCTTCTCTATGGCGTCCCTGATCGAGCTTTCCTTTATCCGCGAGCGCACGAAGGAAGGCTTGCGGCGGGCCAAGCAGGAAGGGAAGCGCCTCGGGCGGCCACCAGGCGCGGGCGGGCGGTTGAAGCTGGACGAGCGCGAGGACGAAATCAGGGGTTACATCGCTATCGGGCTGCCCAAGCGGAGGATGGCGAAGGCGCTTGGCGTGGCGTACAACACACTGGCGCGTTTCATCGAAAGAAAAGGGCTTGTGACAAGTAAAAACGCTTGACACAATGCGCCGGTTCTATTACACTGGAATCGTGAAAATGGAAAGGGTAGGGTGCTGAAATGAGCAATGTTGTGAGGTTCCCAAAGGGCAAGCGGGCCTTGCCCGCCCTTGACCTTGACGCGACCAAGATCAAGGCGGCGATGCCGAAAGCGGCGACGGTCAAAGGCGTGTTCGCCTGGCTGTTCCTGCTGGTGCGCTTGCCGCTGTTCTTGGTGATGTATTGGCTGCGCCTGCCGGTCATCTTCCTGTGCAATCTGGTGTCCATTCCGATGCTCTTGGCGTGGTTGTTCGCGTGGTATGCCTTCCCCGACAAAACCGCGATGGTTTGGGGGTTCGGCATCGTCAGCTTCCTGGCCTTCGTGATCGCTTGGACGTATGACTTCATCCTGATGGCGATTTCGCCCCAGGAAATGATGATGACCCTGTGAGGCCACGGATGAACAACGACCGCGACCGCGTGCGGAAGGCGCTGGCCGAGCACCAGGAGCAACAAGCGCAGATCGCGCGTGAGCGCCGACTGCTGGAGTTGATCGAGGAATTCCAGGCGTCGCCCTTCAAGCTCCTTGTCTTGGCGGGCGTGCTGTTCGTGCTGTTGCTGTTTATTTTTGCGCCTTGGCGCTCTTGATGTGAGGTATTGAATGAAGATCGACGTTTCTTGGGAGCTTGGCCGCCTGCTGGTCCATGTCGCAGACGTGGCGACCGCCATTCGCTTGAATAGCCCGTATCGGAGCGACTACAAAGACCGCGACCCGCGCGAAGTCGGCTTTGATGTGCTGCACCTTTCCGACTCGCTGCACTGCCTTGACCGCTTGGGCCGGGCGATTCAGTCCGGCGACAGCAAGGAAATCGTCACGACCTGCGATGCGTTGCTGAGCTACTACCGCATGTTCACCGAGGGCGTGCAGGGGCGCGGGACGAAGGGCGACCCGAAGGCGAGCTTCGAGCGGTACAAGCACCTTTGCCACCCGCAAGAGGCGATGGCGGTCTTCACCGACATTCGCGCCAAGGCGCTGGCTCTTGAAGGGGCGACGGCATGACCAGGCAACAGGCGCGCGTCTATATCGCTTGCGGCCTGGCCCTTATGGGCCTTGGCTTCGCCATTTCCGGGCCGTCCGTGCCCAATTTCTGGCTTTGGATGACCTTGCCCGGCATCATGATCGCCGGGGGAATCATCCGCCTGCTGTTCCGCTCTTAATCGGAAAGGACTTGCTCATGAACGCAATCGCCCGCCGCCTGTTCTTCACCAACAAGGCCACCATCGGCAAAGACCCCTTCGGCAACGTGATCGAGGTCGAAGGGGAGTTCTTGAACGGGTTTGCTCGCAGCCTGCCGTATCTGGTTATCGGCGCTTGGGCCGCGCTGATGCTCGCAGCGGCCTACCTTCGCGCGTGACGGGAGGAACATCATGAAGCAGTGGACACAGGAAGAAGCGGTTGCCTTCGAGTGCGCCCGCGAAGTCATCACCGACATGATGGCGATCCACACCGGCCAGATTGCCGACGAACGCGCCAAGCCGCAGCCGGACGCTGCGCGCCTGGCGCAGCTTCGCGCGGAGCGTTCGCGGCTCGCTCAGGAGCGTGCAGGCTTGCACGTTGGCGACTGCGCCGAGGTTGCCCGCATCCGGGCCGAATACGGGGCATTCGTCCGCGCCTGGCGGGCCGAGCACCAGGCGGTTGCCGCGTAGTGCATGGCGTCGAATCCCGACCGATACCGGCTCAGTGAAGCAGACCATCAAGCGATCTTCGAGCAGGACATAAAGCCCGACCTTTTCGCGGGCGCGAAACCATCCCATCAACCCGTGGCCGTCATCTTCGGCGGCCAGCCTGGCGCTGGCAAAAGCGCCGCCGTCGATTCGGCCATGCGCGAGCTGGAGCCGCGAGGCGGGGCGGTTCAGATCGTTGGCGATGACCTGCGCGGCTACCACCCGCACTATGCGCGGTTGATGGAGCGCGACGACAAGACCGCCGCTTTTTACACTGACCGCGACACCGGCCAATGGGTCGAGAAGGCTATTGCCGAGGCCAAGGCGCAGCGGGTCAATATCGTCATCGAGGGCACCATGCGCGACGGCAACAAGGTTGCCTCCACGATGGAGAGCCTACGGGCCGCAGGCTATGAAATCGACGCCCGCGCCCTGGCCGTCAATCCTCGCTTGAGCGAGCAGGGCATCTTGCAGCGGTACGAGAACCAGAAGGCCGACCGGGGCACCGGGCGCATGACCACGCCCGAGGCTCACCGGGCGGCCTATGACGGGATGCCCGCCACCCTTGAGCGCATCGAGCGCGACAAGCTGGCCGACCGCGTGACGATCTACCGGCGCGGGGCCGAGGCGATCTATTCCAACGAGCTGCACGGCGGCCAGTGGGTGCGCGAGCCGCAGGCCCGCGCCGTGGTCGAGGCCGAGCGCGCCCGGCCTATGACCCTGCAAGAGCGCCGCGACTACGCCCAGGGCTTTGACAAGCTGGCCGACATGCTGGCCCGGCCCGAGCGCCAGGCCAGCGCCGATGAACTCCGCAAGGTCGATGACCTACGACGCCAAGCGAAGACCGAGCTTGCCGCCGAAGTCTTCCGGCAGGAGTCGCCCGAAAAGGCGGTGCAGCAGCACCCGGAGCTTGCTCCGGCCTACGGGTACATGCGCGCCCGCGAAGCGAAGGCCGAGGCGGACGGCCTCAACGAGCAGCAGCGGGCCATCGTCATGGCGCGCGTGCGCCAGAACGTGGCCGAGCGGATCGAGCGCGGCGACGTGCCGAGCGTGCAGATTCGGGAAGAAAGACAGATCAAGGTCGAGCAGCAGCGCGACCCGGAGCGGTAAGCGGTGACGCGCGAGGGGGCCAAGGAAAGGTTTTAACCCCTGCTCCCCGACGCCTCGCGGGCGAGAGCGGGGTTTGGGCAGCGCCCCAAGTCGGGCCGCCTCAACCTCCCTGCTTTGTGCCGTTCGCTTACGAACGGTGCAAAGCAGGGAGGCGACAAGCGAAGCGCGTCAGCTCGTGGAACCATCATTCTGGCCCTTGGTGGCGGCATCGAGCAGTTCCGAATGCACGAGGCTTTTCCCGCTCCCCGTGGGGCCAATGACGACCGTGTGATGGCGCACATCACCGTCATGGCCCTTGAAGTTGAATGGAACGCCTGTCCGCTGGCCGAACAGTAGCGGGGTAGAGGCTTCGGGCTTCTTGTCGTCATCCATCGTTCGATTCCTCACTTTACGATTGCATAGACCAACCCCGCCGTGAAGGCCGAGGCGATCAGCGCGGTAACGGCGTGTTCCATCATCCGTGACCACATCGAGCGCCGGAACTCCTTTGCCGCTTCGCCCAGGGCTACGCCCAGGCTCGCGGCCTTGTCGGAGGCTTCCGACCGGAAGGCCAAGCGGGCGGCCTCTTGCAGCGCCGCCCGTTGTTCTTCAACCGTCTTCGTTGCCAGTTGGGCAGCGTGCGCGGTTTTCAGGTCAAGGTATTCCGACAAGTCGGCCTTCGCCTGTTCGGTGAAGGCCGTCACCGCCAGGCGGTACTTGTCGCCCGCCTCATCGAGCGCGGCGACCGTGCCGGATAGCCTGCCTTCGGCACCGGCCACCATCGCCGGGAGGGCTTCCACGCGGGTCAGAAGGCCATCCAGATCGCCGAGCACTTCGGCAATGAGGGCTTCGCGTGTAGTGCGGGGGCCGTTCATGGTGCGGCCTTACTTGAACAGGGCTTTGAAAACATCATCCAAGTTCTTGTTGGCCGTCACCGCGAGGCGCTTCAAGGCCACCATGCGAACGCACAGTTCCTTTTCGTCCTCGTCCGCAGCCTGGCGCAGCCGGGCGCGGTAGTCGGTTTCGTCGGCGGTAATGTCCCCCAGGGACTTCCCGACCGCCTTCAACCGCTCGAAGACCTCGTTCGCGTAAATCGTCGCCTCGGGCTTCACCACGAAGGACTTTTCCGCTTCGGCCAGGCCGAACAGGGCGGCGAACTCATCGGACACCGCTTCATCGACTTCCACCTTGTTGAAGACCAGGCGGATGCGCTTCTTCTCGATGCCGATCTTTTGCAGCGCGCGGATGGTGTTCACCGTGTCGGCCTGCACCTTCTTTTCCTTGACCACCGGCACGACGAAGAAATCGAATTCTTCGTGCGAGCCGTCGAACTGCTGCATGAGCTTCAGGAAGTCTTCGACGTTCGACGCGCCCACGTCCACGATGGCTGTGTCCAGGGGCATCAACTCATCGACCAGCTCCCCGAACTTCTTACCCCGCATCTTCTCGACATCGAGGCCGTCCGCGTCGGCTCCGGTGTTGATCGACTCGATGGAGTAGATCGGTGCGTCACTCATGCGGGGCTTGAGCAGATGACCGGCGACCGTGGTCTTGCCGACGTTACCCGAGAAATTCAAAACGGCTACTTTCATTTTTTCGTCCTTTTTGCGAGTTTGGCTAATGCTGCGAGGTCGGGCTTACTCCCGATGATCTTGTCCAGGTCTGCCGGATTGTGAGAGCCACCCCCGGAGCTTTCCGCTTCGGGTTCGGCTTCCACGACCGGCGCGGCAGTGCTCGGCTTCGACGGCTGGCCCGGAGGGCTGGCCGACTTCGCCGCCGTGATCGCGGCTTTGCCGCGTTTCTGGCGAATCCTTTTCAGGGTTGTCTCGAATGTCGCAAGCGTCATTTCGAGACCGTGCTTCGACAGTTCTTCAACTACCGAAGCCCGAGGGACGCCGGCAGCCAAAGCCGCTTCAACATCATCAATCACATCCCGCAAGCGGGCGGCCTTAGACCGTTTCTTATCGTCGGAAGCAAGCGCGCGGAGTCGTTCAGCTATGGCTTTCCTATCCATCTTGCGCGCTCTTTTCTGGTTGAAACTGTCCCGATTTTGTCCCGCATCCGTTCCGATGTCAATGTTTCGCGTCCGCGAAACGTTTTGTACCTGTCTCGCCAATGTCCGTGACTTGTCCCGGCCTTGGCGGTTTTCAGTCCCGTTTGTGTACCACAAAGGCATGAGGGAGGGGAGGGGGTGAATTCTAGGGCAGGATAGGCGCACGCGCCGCTATTTGGTACAATTGCGCGGCAATTGTACCCCCTCCCCTCCCTCTATGCCGGTACTGAAAACACTCGTCGAGCCAGGAACCAAAGCGCGCTTTCGCAGCATGGCGAAGGCGCGCAGGCTGTCCGAATCGGAGCTTCTTCGGGCCGTCATCCTGGCCGTAACCGGCGAGGATGACGGCCCCGCCCAGCCCATCGAACCGGATGCGGAGAAGGCCGACACCGCCCGCATGACGGTGCGGATGCCCCGCTTTTTGATGGAGGGCACCAAGGCGCGGGCGAAGGCCAAAGGGATGGCCCCAAGCCGTTGGGTCACGGCCTTGGTGCAATCGAACCTCACCCGTCAGCCCGTCATGTCCGATGACGAGCTGGCCGGGCTGCTGGCGAGCAACCGCGAGCTGGCCGCGATTGGCCGCAACCTCAACCAGATCGCGCGGGCGCTGAACGAGGCGTTCTATGAAACCGAGCGGGTGAAGCTGGAGAAGCTGGCCGAGCTGCGCCAGGTCATCACCGAGAACCGGCTTGCCGTGCGGGCGCTGGTGCGCGCCAGTCAGAACGCTTGGGAGGCCGACGATGGCGCTGATTGAGGCCGAGCTAGGCAGTGCCCTTCAAGACCCGGTAAAGCGCAAGGGCAACAACACCCGGAAGCTGCGCGCGACCGCCAAGCGGGTTGCTCAGAACTCGACGGAGGTCATGGTCAAGGTCACTGGGTTCAGCAAGGGCGCAGGCCACGCCCTGGCGAACCTCGAATACATCAGCCGGAACGGCAAGGTCGAGCTCGAGAACGACCGCGGTGAGATTCTTGACGGCAAGGCCGAAGTGCGGGAGTTCTTCAAGGATTGGGAGAAGGACTTTGGCGATGCCAAGCGCCACAAGAACCAGCGAGACACGATGCACTTGGTTCTATCCATGCCCGAGGGCACCGACCCCGAGGCGGTGCGCCAGGCGACCCGGCAGTTCGCCAAGGCGACCTTCGGCAAGAACCATGAATACGTGTTCGCTCTGCACTCGCAGGAGAACGACAAGAAGACCCTTCAACCGCATTGCCACGTCACCGTTAAATGCCTTGGCTTCGACGGCACACGCTTGAATCCGCGCAAGGCGGACTTGCAGCAGTGGCGCGAAACCTTCGCTGAATACATGCGTGACCAGGGCGTCGACGCCGAGGCCACGCCCCGGCGCTCGCGCGGAGTCGTTCGCAAGCGTGAACCCAACGTCATTCGCCACATCGAGCAAGGCGACGACACCCACAAGCCCCGTGTCCCGCACGTCAAGGCCGCCAAGGTCAAGCAAGCCGCCGAAGAACTCAGCGCCGAGGCCAAGGGCTTGCCCGTCCCGGCCAAACCTTGGGAAGAAGCCATTAAGGCGCGGCAACGC
This sequence comes from Thauera terpenica 58Eu, assembly GCF_000443165.1. GTDB lineage: Bacteria > Pseudomonadota > Gammaproteobacteria > Burkholderiales > Rhodocyclaceae > Thauera > Thauera terpenica. Next base: position 10,462 of record NZ_ATJV01000082.1, read on the forward strand.
GAGGTGCGCCGCGCCTGGCTGGCTGCTGCCGATGCCTTGGAGCAGGACAACCCCCGTTTGACTTTCAACCAGAAGGAACCACGCAATGAGCGACCCAACTACGAGCGAATCAGCGCAGATCGAGCACGGCCAGGCCAGCGAGCCGCCGCTGTATATCAGTCCAACCTTGAAAAATCTGGACCCCAAGCATCGCCCCGATCCCTCGCCAGCGTGCGAAACCTGTCCGGCCTCGGTGTGGTTCACCACCGACGAGCTTCTCAAGTGCTTCTGCGGGCGAATGCACCTGATCGTTTGGGACGGGACGGAAGCGCCGATCCTGAAATGCGACGGGCGCGAACTGGCGATTCTCGCGCTCTTGCAGGCGGAAAACGGCTAGAGGGATACCAAGCCACCACGGAGGAAAACAAGGCGCTTGCGGGCCGCATCCGGGCCTTTGTGGAGGCTATGCCGACCATTGAGACCGAGCGGCACCAGATCAAGAAGGATCTGGCGCAGCGTTTCACCAAGCAGCCCGAGAAGATCCACGACCAGGGCCGACAGACCGCGCCGGAACCGAGCGCCGAGCAAAAAAAAGGCGCGGAACAAGCCGCGCCAAAGAGGGGAGGAAAGGATGTGGAGCGTTAAGCTGCTTCGCCCGGCCTTACGGTCAGGTTGCCGAACTGCGCCGGTTTGGCAATCCAATCGCCTTGCAGCATATTCGCGCCAACCCCCGCAGCAAAATCACGCTTGGCCGGGCTGTCGATCCACTCGGCTATTACTACCGCTCCGATAGCCCGCGCAAGGCGCACCACGTCGCGTAGAGGCTCCCTGCTTCCGGCCAAAAAACAGCGGGCGAGCAATTCCCCGTCGATCTTGAGGAAGTGCGGTTTCACTAAACCGGTGAACGCGGATTCGCAGAACTCGTGCGGTGGCTTGCAGTCATCGAGCGCGACGTAAATTTGACGGGCCTTGCAGCGCGCTACAAACGCCGCCAGGGCTTCCGCGTTCTCCACCGGATAAGTTTCCGTTACTTCGACAATCACGCGCCGTGCAGTCTTCGCAAGGGCCGTTACTTCCTTGAAGTATTCGTTTGGAGCCAAGGCCAGGGTTCGCGCGGAGACATTCACGGCCACCCGATACATGCCTCGCGTGCCCTGTAATGCCTCGTGGACTTTGCGCACCATTGCGCAATCGACCACGGCGACATAGCCGCTTTTCTCCCACCGCCGAAACAGATGCATAGGCAGTGTGTCGGAACCCTTGAAGCGAAACAGGGCTTCGTAGGCGTAGCTGCCTGTTCCCTTGCTCCACACAATCGGCTGAAAGTGCGGCTCGATGTACTTGGCTACGTCCACCTTCTGGTTCCTTCTCATTAAGGGGCACTTGTGCCCCTTTTTGTCGGTAAATTTCGCGGGCGAGAAATCCCGCGATAGGCTTATTCGGATGAGACTACGAACTGACGCTATGACCGCCACGGTAAACCGGGCGGCTTTTCGCGCCCTGCTCCATCAGCACGGCATCAGCATGAAGCAGGCGGCGGCGCTGATTGCGGATTTCACGGCGCGACCTTGTGGTTATCGAACGGTGAAAGCTTGGCTGGCCGATCCGGCACGTAGCGCCTATGCGAGGCCGTGCCCGACATGGGCGCTTGATGCCTTCCGGGCTATCGTTTCGACCAGGGTAGGGGGATGACCCTAATGGTCGCAATGGCGTTATGGGCTGCCAACACGGCGGCGCTTGCCACCAGCAATGTCTTCATCGAGGCCAGCCAGACTGGTGCATCGGCTTCCCAAACCCTGGCGATGACCTCTTGGAAGCCTTGAACCGCGAACGGCCCAAGACCCACTAAGAGGGCCGCCACCAAGGTGGCTTGAAAGACTCGATGCCAGACCAAGGCGAGTCTCTTTTTAGCGGGTAGTGTCATGCTGCACCTCACCATGCGGGCGGGTACGCAGGATGCGTGACCCAAAAACTCAATGAGAAGCCGTTTTCCGGCTCCAATCCCCACAGATAGATGCCCTGCCCGTCGATGTAGCGCACCGGCTGATCCTCGATGGAGCCAATCTCCACCGCTTTCGCGCGGAAGTTCGGGACCAGCGTTTGATTTACGGAAATGCTGCCTTCTGACAAGGCTTCGTTGAGCAGCGCTTCGGGCGTGGCCGTGGGATCGAACTCGAATTCCACAAGGCGGGACTGCCTTGTGTGTTCCGCGTAGTCGCGCAACCGCTTCCATTCCCCGTTGGGCAGGCTTTCCCGTAGGTGTTGCAGCACCACGGCCTTGAACGGCTCGCGGTAAGCATCGAGGCTTTCTTTCATAGGTGTATCCCCAGGATCGAGGTTAGGGCCAGCAGGGCGGCCAAATGTGCCGGATAGAAGGCGTAGAACACATGCCGCAGGCGAGGCATGTTCAGATCGACCAGGGGCGCGGCCAGCATCAACGGCACGGCGGCCAGCGCCCACAAATTCTTGTTCACCACGAACAACGCGGCCAGCGCCAATGCGCAGACCACCACGGCCAGGTTGTTGGCCGTCTTGAAGTACCACCACGCGGCCACCACGAAGGCCAGGGCGAACCACCAGAATTCGACCATCGCGCCACCGAGCAGGAACAGGGCCGCAGCGCCCGCCAGGCGCGCGAAACCGCCCTTCTCCACCAGATAGGGGTCAGCTCACGAAATGGAAAAAAACGTACGCTAAGGATTCCCGCAGAGGGATGGGACGGCTGCGACGGAACCTCCCTGTTCC
>NZ_ATJV01000083.1 GCF_000443165.1 Thauera terpenica 58Eu
GGGCGGTGTCCAGTACTGCCGGACACCGCCCGCCGCGGATTGGGGACAGGGCGGTAGTCAGTTCTTGCCCGTCATCTGGCGGTACCAGGCGCGGTGGTGCTGCTTGGCCCAGGCGCGGGTGACCGTGCCGTACAACATGGCACGGATGGTGCCGCGGGTCCACAACGCGGCATACACATGGACGAAGATCAGCCCGATCATGAACGCGGCCGCTGCGGCATGCACCACCGCGGAGATTCGCATCATGCCGACCGGGAAGCTGAACTGGCTGCGCCACATCACCACACCGGAGACGGTGATCAGCACCATGCATACGGTCAGCCCCCAGAACAACAGCTTCTGGCCACCGTTGTACTTGCCCTGCACCGGCATGTCGTGGTCGTCGCCGTCCACCATCTTGCCCACCTTGGACAGCCAGTCCCAATCGGCCTCACCCATGCGGTTGAGGCTGGCGAAGCGGAAGAACATGATGATGAAGAACACCGCCATCACCACGCCTATCCACGGGTGCAGGATGCGCGCCCAGGTGCCGCCGCCGAACAGATGCACCAGCGGATACAGCGAAGGATGGAAGAAGGCCAGCCCCGAGAGCGCGAGCAGGATGAAGCAGATGCCCACGACCCAGTGGTTGGCGCGCTCCGATGCGGTGTAGCGCTTGAGGTCACGTGGATTGCGGATCATTGTGAGTCCTCCTTCTCCATTTCCTCTTCGAGCTCCTTGGAGACCTCGTTCGGACCCTTCATCACATAGTGGAACAGGCTGCCCACCGCCGTCGCGCCCAGCGCCAGCAGGGCAAGCGGCTTGGCCACCCCCTTCCACAGTGCAACCATGGGGCTGATCTGCGGATCGGCCGGCAGGCCGGCGTACAGGGTGGGCTTGTCGGCGTGCTGCAGTACGTACATGACGTGCGTGCCGCCCACACCTTGCGGGTCGTACAGGCCCGCATTCTGATAGCCGCGCTCCTTCAGGTCCTCGATGCGGGCCTCGGCGTGATGGACCATGTCTTCCTTGGCGCCGAAGCGGATGGCGCCGGTAGGACAGACCTTGGCACAGGCCGGGGCCTGGCCGACGGCCACGCGGTCCGAGCACAAGGAACACTTGTAGGCCTTGTTGTCGGTCTTGGAGATGCGTGGCACGTCGAACGGGCAGCCGGTGATGCAGTAGCCGCAGCCGATGCAGTTCTCCTGGTGGAAGTCCACGATGCCGTTCGAGTACTGGATGATGGCGCCCGGCGCCGGGCAGGCCTTCAGGCAACCGGGGTCGGCACAGTGCATGCAGCCGTCCTTGCGGATGAGCCATTCCAGCCTGCCGTTCTCCTCGACTTCGGAGAAGCGCATCAGCGTCCACGTCTTGTCGTCGAGGTCTTGCGGGTTGTCGTACACCCCGACGTTGTTGCCCAGCTCGGGACGGATGTCGTTCCACTCCATGCATGCCGCCTGACAGGCTTTGCAGCCTATGCAGGCGGACACGTCGATAAGCTTCGCGATCTCGGTGGTGGCGCGCACCATGGGTGACTCGGTGGTGGTCGCCGAGCGCCGCGCGATGTCTAGCGATTGCAGTGCCATGCGAGCCTCCCTTTATGCTTTCTCGATGTTCACCAGGAACGCCTTGTATTCCGGCGTCTGGCAGTTGGCATCGCCCACGACCGGCGTCAGGGTGTTGGTGATGTAACCCGGCTTGGTTTCACCCTTGAAGCCAAAGTGGATGGGGATGCCCACCGTGTGCAGCTTGCGCCCGTCCACCGTCAGCACCGGGATGCGCTTGGTGACCACCGCGACCGCCTTGATGTAGCCGCGATTGGACGTCACCTTGACCACATCACCCTTGCGGATGCCCTTTTCGCCTGCCAGCTCTTCCGAGATCTCGATGAAATGCTCGGGCTGGAGAATGGCGTTGATCTTCGAGGTCTTGGTCCAGAAGTGGAAGTGCTCGGCCAGGCGGTAAGTGGTGGCGACGTAGGGGAACTCATCGGCCTTGCCGAACACCTCCATGTCGCCCTTGTAGACACGCGCGGCGGGGTTGCTGGTGACGGCCGGCTGCTCGGGGTGCATCGGGTTCTTGCCCAGCGGGGTCTCGAAGGGCTCATAGTGCTCGGGGAAGGGGCCTTCGACCATCCCAGGTGCAAACAGGCGGGCGACGCCCTCACCGGTCATGATGAAGGCACCGACGCCCTCTTCGGGTGCAGCGTTGGGGCGCATGTCGGGCACGTCATTGCCACCCCAGGCCTTGCCGTTCCATTTGATCACGGTGCGCGCCGGGTCCCAAGGCTTGCCCGAGGCGTCACACGAGGCGCGGTTGTAGAGGATGCGGCGGTTCGCCGGCCAGGCGTAACCCCAGTTCAGCGTCTGGCCAAGGCCGGAGGGGTCGGAATTGTCGCGGCGCGCGGTGAGGTTGCCGGCCTGTGACCACATGCCCGAATACAGCCAATTGCCGCAGGCGGTGGAGCCGTCGTTGCGCAGCACGCCAAAACCGGCCACCTGCTCGCCCGCCTTGACCGTCACCGTGCCGCTGGCATCCGCCAGGTCGCTGATGGCGTAGCCACTGATCTCGCGCGCCAGTTCCTGTGACGACGGGTGGCTGGGGATGCGGTAAGGCCAGTGCAGCTTCAGGATCGGTTCCGGGTTGGCGCCGCCCTCGGTCGCGTACAGGGTGCGCAGGCGGGTGAACAGCTCACCCATGATCGCCGTATCCTCGCGGGTTTCGCCCGGGCCGTCGGCGGCTTTCCAGTGCCACTGGATGACGCGGCCGGAGTTGGTGAAGCTGCCCTCGTGCTCGGCGAAGAGCGCGGCGGGCAGGCGGAACACTTCGGTCTGGATCTGGGTCGGATCCACCTTGTTGAGCTCGCCGTAGTCCTTCCAGAACTCCGAGGTGTCGGTCGCCAGCGGGTCCATCACCACCAGATACTTGAGCTTGGACAGCGCCGACGACACCTTGGCCTTGTTGGAAACCGAGGCGAGCGGGTTGAAGCCCTGACAGACAAAGCCGTTCATGCGGCCCTGGTGCATGCGCTCGAACAAGGCCAGCACGTCATAGGCGCCATCCATCTTCGGCAGCCAGTCGTAGCCGAAGTTGTTGTCGGCGGTGGCGTTGGGGCCGTAGAAGGCTTTCATCAGGCTGACGAAGAACTTGGAGTAGTTGCTCCAGTAGTTCATCTGCCCCGGACGCAGCATCCTGGGTGTGCGCTTGGTGAGGAAGGCGTCCAGCGTGGCCTCGTCTTCGGTCGGCGAATGCATGTAGCCCGGCAGGCTGTCGCCGAACAGACACATGTCGGTGATGCCTTGCACGTTGGCGTGCCCGCGCAGCGCGTTGATGCCACCCCCGGCCATGCCCATGTTGCCCAGCAGCAGCTGGATCATGGCCATGGTGCGGATGTTCTGCGAACCCACGGAGTGCTGCGTCCACCCCAGGGCGTAGAGGATGGTCATGGTGCGATCGGACGCCGAACATTCGGCCACCATCTCGCACACCTTGAGGAAAGCGTCCTTGGGCGTGCCGGTGATGCTGCTGACCACGTCCGCGTTGTAGCGCGAGAAGTGCTTCTTCATGAGCTGGAAGACGCAGTTCGGGTCTTGCAAGGTCGGGTCGACACGGGCGAAACCGTCCTCGCCCATCTGGTAGCGCCATGACGCTTTGTCGTAGTTGCGTTTTTCGGCGTTGTAGCCGGTGAACAGGCCGTTCTCGAAGCCGAACGCGGGGTCTATCAGGAAGGGCGCGTTGGTGTGCGCCTTCACATACTCATGCTGAATCTTGTCGTGTTCCAGCAGGTAGTGGATGAGGCCGGACAGGAAGGCGATGTCCGAGCCCGCGCGAATCGGCGCGTAGTAGTCGGACACGGCTGCAGAGCGGGTAAAGCGAGGGTCGACGACCACGAGTCTGGCCTTGCGACCTTCCTTCGCTTCCTGCACCCACTTGAAACCGCAGATGTGCGCTTCGGCCGCGTTGCCGCCCATGATCAGGACGAGATCGGCGTTCTTGATGTCTACCCAGTGGTTCGTCATCGAACCACGCCCGAACGTCGGAGCCAGACTGGCTACCGTGGGGGCGTGTCAGATGCGTGCCTGGGTGTCGAAGGCGACCGCGCCGAGCCCGCGCAGAACCTTGTGGGTGAGATATCCGGGCTCGTTCGATGCCGCCGAGCTGGCAAGGAAGCCGAAGGTGTTCCAGCGGTTGACCGTGAGCCCGGCTGCGTTGGTGTCGACGAAGTTGGCGTCGCGGTCGGCCTTCATGTGCCTGGCGATGCGCTCGAGAGCGTCGTCCCAGGAGATGCGCTTCCATTCGTTGCTGCCGGGTTCGCGCACTTCGGGATGGGTGAGGCGCAAGGGGCTCTGAACCATATCCAGCAGGCCGGCGCCCTTGGGACAGAGACTGCCGCGGTTGACCGGGTTGTCCGGGTCGCCCTCGATGTGGAAGATGCGCGCTTTGGCGTTCTTCGAGGTGTCACCCAGGGAATAAACCAGGGTGCCACAGGAGACGGAGCAATAAGGACAGATGCTGCGCGTTTCGGTAGCGTGCGTGAGTTTGTACTGGCGAACTTCAGCGAGTGCCGCGCTGGGGGCGAACCCCATCGTGGCCAGGCTGGAACCCGTCATTCCCGCAGCGCAGACCTTGAAGAATCCGCGTCTAGAGATGTTCATTGTCTCCCCCCGTCTTCAGTGGTTTTGAAAGGCATTTCCCCATAAGCAATTTAGATGCCCGCATTAAAACTCTGTAAGAGCCAAGGTTATGTAAATGTGGCCGTCTTCATTTGAGACAATTTGTCCGTTGGTGAGACATATTGTCGTTCTTGTTTCGTGGCTCTGCGCGTTTTGAGAGCGCAGAGCCACGCACATGAACGCAGACCGCTTCGACCTGGTCTGAAGCTCAAGCCCTTCGCTCACGCCGCCCGCAAGCGCAGCGCGAGCCCAATGAAATTCGCAACCCGGACAGGATCACCATGAGTGAAATCAGTTTTCTTGAAGTTGAAACCGCGCCCAAGCCCTCAGCAGCGGTGATCTGGCTGCACGGCCTGGGTGCCGATGGCAGCGACTTCGAACCCATCGTGCCCGAACTGGGGCTTGCGTCCGCGCCCGCGCTGCGCTTCGTCTTCCCCAACGCACCGCTGCAGCCCGTGACCTGCAATGGCGGCTACGTCATGCCCGCCTGGTACGACATCATCGCGCTTGGCGGCGAGAGCCGCGAAATTGACGAAGCCGGGTTGCTGGCTGCGCGCGCGATCGTCCGTGCCCTCATTGCGCGCGAGGTCGAGCGTGGCATCCCGAGTGAGCGCATCTTTCTCGCCGGCTTTTCCCAGGGCGGTGCGGTGGCCTACCTGAGTGCGCTCACGCATCCCGAACCGCTCGCGGGGGTGATCGCACTGTCGACCTATATTCCCTCGGCCGCGCTCATCACCCGCGAGCTGTCCGCGGCCAACCGCGACATCCCGATGTTTGTCGCCCACGGCACGCAAGACGATGTGGTGCCGCCCGCGATGGGTCAGCAGGCGCTGGAACTGCTGCGTGGCTTCGGGCTGGCGCCGCAATGGCACACCTATCCGATGCCGCACTCGGTCTGCCCGCAGGAAATCGACGACATCGGCGCGTGGTTGCGGATGCGCCTGAGCGCGCTGCCAGAGCTGCCTGCCTGAGACGCCTGCCTGAGACACCTGCCTGAGACACCTGCCTGAGACACCTGCCTGAGGGGTCGATGAGGCCGCAGCAATGATGAGAGCCTTTCCCGGAGAGCCGCAATGAACGTGAACGCAGACTTCAATGCCCGGGTTGCGATCGACGCCCGCAACATGCCCTGGATGGCCTCGCCGCAGGCGGGGGTAGAGCGCAAGATGCTCGATCGTGTCGGCGACGAGGTGGCGCGCGCGACCAGCATCGTGCGCTACGCGCCGGGGTCGGTCTTCGCCCCGCACACGCATGAATTGGGCGAAGAGTTTCTGGTGCTGACGGGCACCTTCGAAGACGATCAGGGGGCCTATCCGGCAGGCACTTATGTGCGCAATCCGCCGGGCTCACGGCATCGACCGTTTTCCACCGCGGGTTGCGAGATTTTCGTCAAGCTGCGCCAGTTCCAGGCCGGTGATGATGCGCGCGTCGTCATCGACACCTCGCAGGCGGCATTTCGTCCCGGCCTCGTGCCAGGGCTGACTGTGCTGCCGCTGCATGAATACGGCAGCGAGCACGTCGCGCTGGTGCGCTGGGCGCCGGGCACGCGTTTTCAGGTGCACACGCACTGGGGAGGGGAGGAAATTCTCGTCCTCGAAGGCACATTCAGCGACGAGTACGGCGACTACCCCGCCGGCAGCTGGCTACGCAGCCCCCACCTCAGCCGCCACCAGCCGTTCAGTGATGAGGGCTGCCTCATTTACGTCAAGGTGGGGCACCTTGCGTAGGGAGCCGAACTCAGCGCTTTGGGGATTGCTGAGCAGCCGGCGCGAGCGGGAAAGCTGTCGTCGTGACCAGGGTCGGGCACAGGCATGTGGCAGCGCGATCACTGTCGAATTTCTTTACTGAGTTTCGGTTCCTGTCCGCGAGTGTCTTCGAAGTTCGGTTTCACCAGATTGATTTTAAAGAAGTATTTTTCCCTTCATGAAAATGGCACGAATCTCGCTTTGGTTATGATCAGATCGAATTCACAAACTTTTTTGAAGGGGACGAACATGAAGAACACCGGATATTTTGTGCGCACTGCCTGCGCTCTGGCGATTGCGCTGAGCGCGGGCGGCGCCTGTGCAGCACAGATCTACTGGACCGACTGGACTGGCTCCGACCTCGACCCGGGAGTCGGCTTCAAGGGCGTGGGCACGATCACCACGCCGACCTCCACCGTTGGCGTCACCTATACGAACCCGCAGGGCATTGCGTTTTATCAGCCGAGTGGCGGCATCAACTACTACAGCAATGGCACGGATGGGCCCACTGGCACTTCTCCTTACACCAGCACTGCGGTCGACAACCGGCCGGGCACCTCAGACATCGTAGCCCTGAAAAACGCGGGCAATCAGACCCTGAGCTTCTCCCAGGCGATTGCAAATCCCGTTTTTGCCTACGTCAGCCTGAACGGCAACGGTTACGCCTTCGATCAGGATTTCGACATCCTCAGCTTTGGTCATTCCAGTGATGGAAATGCGTGTGGGTACTGGGGTTGCGGGACCTCGTACAAGAACATCGTCACCGTCGGCGGGCAGACCGAATATCAACTCCTCGGCACCGGTGAACCGCATGGCACGCTGCAGTTCAAGGGCACTTTCGACACCGTGAGTTGGCGCAGTCTGAGCAATGAGTACTGGAACGGTTTCACCGTGGGCGTGCAGGGCACGGCGGTCGAGTTCTGTGACGCAAACCCCACCGCGCCCGGTTGCGGGCCGTCGAACAACGTGCCTGAGCCCGCTTCGCTGGCGCTGCTGGGACTGGGTTTGATGGGGCTTGCAGCGGGTCGTCGGCGCAAGGCGTGAAACGGGGCGAATGATCGTGTGGCCACCTGACACTCGCACCGCCTGAGGCGACGCAGTTCAAGAATGTTGAATACCATGTTTACCCCCCAGCCCGTTCCAGCCCGCCCGCCTAGACGCCGAGCGGCCGGGGGTGACAAACTGCTGCCGATAAACTCATAGCCTGCCGCCCTGATGGACGCCTCTACCCTCGAAGCCCTCAACCGCGCCAGTTCCCTGGAGCTCTTCCATCTGTCGACCGTGATCGAGCGCTTGATGTCGGATCCGGTGCGCATCGTGCAGATTCGGCTGCACCTGAACCTGGGGCAGCACGTGCGTTTCGTGGATGTGAAAGCGCCCGGCGCGGCGCTGCAACTGCGCAGCGGCACCGTGGTGGCGATGAAGGACACTCAGCTCAGCGTGCAGGACGATGTGACGCGCGTGACGTGGACGCTGCCGTATGCGGCCGTCGAACTCCCTGCGCGCAAGAGCACGGCGGCGCAGGCGCCGACGCCCAAGGCCGCGCCACGCCCCACCCGCGACGACTTTCGCGTTGGCGACCGCGTCAGTTTCGAAGATCGCCACCTGCAGACGCGGATCGGCACCATCGTGCGCATCAATCAGAAGACCGCCAGCATCAACTGTGAAAACGAACCCGGCTGGCGCGTGCCCTTCGGCTTGCTCAGGCACCTCATCGATCTCTGACGCCGGCGCACGCATTTGATCTTGCACACTCATTGACGGGCTTGTGTGCTTGCCTGGGCGGTGCCGAACCAGTGTGCAATCGCGGTTTCGGCCGCTCTGTCCAGAACCATCTGCTCCCGCAGGCATAGCGATCTGACGTTGTTCGCCGTCTTCACGCCGAGTCCCACCGCATCATCTTGCCCTTCGTTGAAAACATGGCCGCGCATGAGCAGGCCGCTTAGCACCCAGTTGACGTCCGCGCGGCTGCCCCCGAAGCCGCCCTCCCTAAGACCGTCGCGAACCCGCTTTCCGGTCTCCTTAAGATCGAAGGGGTGCAGGCGAACATCCTGCTCGATGATTGAAAACAGGGCGCGGTAGTCTTGTGGTCTCAGCAGGGGCGCGCCCGAGACCTCGTGGATCTGGGTCGCGAGGGGAAGGATGTGCACATCGTTGCCCCAGTCCGCGGTGGCGCAAGCGTTGCGTGTGATGGTCACAGGTCGGGTGGAGTCGTGGACGTGTCCTCCCCCCGTGCTCCAGTCGAAATGCAGCGGCGCAAGATCGAGGCTTTCAATGAACTTGCGGAAGCTGCCTTTGCCGTTCCAGTCGGCTGTGAGGGCGCTGCACTGGGTCGTGATCAGCACTGCGAGGCGACTGCACGGAACAGGGACGGACGAGCGGGCGACTTCTTGGCGTATGGTTTCGATGAGCCCGTCGAACTCCGCGTCGAGCGCTTTGGCGCTTGCAACTGGCGGCGCAGGAACAGGGGTGTCTCTGACGTCCTCCGCGACGAGCGCACGGGCGGCGGTCGATATCGCGTCGGCATCCGACGCTACGTTCACCGATTGACTCACGGACTCGGGTGGCGATGACTCATCTTCGTCCTTGAAGCCCAGGGCCTTGCGCACGAATTCGTCCTGGTCGATGAGCAGGTCGGCCGAGGCGCGGTAGGCGGCTGATGGAAAGCCGATCGCCAGCACCGTCGTGCGCCGATCTGATCGACGCAGCTTTCTGAGCACGGGGGTGAAATCCGCGTCGGCCGAGAAAACGATGAACTCGTCGTAATGGGTCTCGTGCTGCAGCAGATCGATGATGTCGAGCACCATGTGAATGTCGGTGCTGGTCTTGCCTTCACTGGTCAGCGCCGGGCAGTCAACAATCTCGAAGCCGGCCAGATTGAACGAGGGCCGAAAGCGCTGGTAGGCCTGTGGATTGAGGTAGCAGCGTCGCACCAGCAGGCGCCGCCGGGCGCCCTCGGGAGTGTGATCCGGCAACTCGAGCGCGTTGATGACCCAGTTCATCCATTGAAGAGGCTGGCGGGCAAAGCGGTCGGCGATGGTCTGGTCGAGTATGCGGAGGCCGGAATAGACGTTGTCGAAGTCGACGAAGAGGGCGCTTTTCAATTTCGTAGATCGCTCTGTCGGAGGGCAGCTGCGGTGGTGTGTCTACCGCGGGAAGGGTTCGATTTGCCGTGTGATGCATGGCGTGCGCCCCCGCATTCCAGTTTGCCAAATGGGGAGAAGCAAGCGCCGTCGAATGGCAGGATTGTGGACGATACGCTCAATGAGCGCTTCGATGCCGAGCTGGAAGGCTTCGAGCTCATCCGCAGGTGCAACACGATGCTCCGTCGCCGCCGTGGTATCGGATGGCTGTTGAGGTGGCATCACATGGTGCTATGGTCGATCCAGGCTTTTCTTGTGGAGAGAACCATGCGCATCACCCTCGCACTCGACGACGAGTTGCTTGCCAAGGCCCAGGCGCTGACCGCGATGACAGAGAAGTCCGCCCTGGTGCAGGAGGCCTTGCGTGCGCTAATCCAGCGTGAAAGCGCCCGTCGCCTGGCTCTGCTGAAGATCCTCGCGCTAGGCAACCAGGATGTGGCCGCTGGCAAGGTCAAATCCGTGGCCGACGTCGTTGCCCGCCTCAGTGCTACACCACTGACGTGGAATCGCTGGTCCGTCCGTTGGTTCTCAACCGCCTGTGCAACCCGGAATCCAAGCCTGGCGCGTTGCTCTGGAAAGACTGTTCATCGACTCGCGCAGTTGATCAATGACGTTCCAGAGCGTTTTGCCGAGTTGCTTTTGGTCGTTTTCAGTCATGATTCGGACGTTGCTTGAGCGTGTTTTCCAGTGCTTTCAGTTCGGCTTCGTCCTGCTCGTCGGCCTGACGTGCCTCGTCCTGTTTGCGGCGCTGGTCGTAATCCAGGTAGCGCGCGCTCGTGGCGCGCTCCATCTGCGCGTGGGCGACCTTGCCCGCATGCGTGAGCACAGGAAAGCCGTTGCTGCTGATGATCTGGTCCACGTTCTGGCGCCAGAAGCTCATGCGGATTTCCTCGCGGCGCTTGGTGCGCAGCTCTGCGGTCTCCAGAAAGATCACCACCAGACGGTTCAGGGTGTCGATCTCGTCTTCGGTCAGGTAGTTTTTGGCGATCAGGATGTCCTGCTTGCGTACCTTGTTGCCCTGCCAGTGCAGAAGGCCGAAGTGACTGTCGTCGGGGTTGGCGCGGGCCATGACGAGCTCTGCCGCGGTCTGTTGTGTCACGGCGTAGAGCAACAGGTTCTGCACCGTGGCGAAGAAGGTCTTCGTCGTCTGGTTGGTGTTGTCGTAGTCGCTCGCCAGGGCAAACAGGTCGCGGACCTTTTGATAGAAGCGCTTCTCCGAGGCACGGATGTCCCGGATGCGCGCCAGCATCTCATCGAAATGGTCTGGCCGGCCGTCCGGGTTCTTCAGACGCTCGTCGTCCAGCGCAAAACCCTTGAGCAGATACCCCTTGAGCACCGTGGACGCCCAGCGGCGGAACTGCACCCCGCGCGGCGACCGCACCCGGTAGCCCACGGCGAGGATGGCGTCCAGGTTGTAAAGCGTGACCTTGCGCTGCACCTGACGCGCACCCTCGGTTTGAACTGTCAAGGATTCCTTGATAGTTGCCGCCGGGTCCATCTCCCCGTCCGCGAAGAGGTTTTTCAGGTGCAGCGAGATGTTCTGCTTGGTGGCGTCAAACAGCTCTGCCATTTCCAACTGCGTCAGCCAAACAGTCTGCTGCTCGGCCCGCAGCTTGATCTCGCTGCGGCCGTCTTCGGTGGTGTAAAGAATCAGCTCGTTCATGGCGTTTGCCCCGCACTTCCACTGCAGAGTGCCCCGCTGAATGGGTGGGTGTTGATGACCTGTCGCGGCGCGCTCTCAAGGAGCTCCTTGTTCTCCGGCATCATTCCTCTCGGCTCTGTGGTGATCAGTATGCTTTTGTCCCCGTAAGGGTAAACAGACTCATCACCTGGTCTACGAGCGTGGTCGTCCGAGCATCGATCTGCTTCACGCTCCATGCCTCGGTCGTGGCCAGCTCGGCATTCAGTCTGAGCCCGTTCCTGTAACCCACATTGCGGCCATTGCTGTCGGTGCGGTCGCGCTTCTCCTTGAAGCTCTTGTTGCCCAATGCGCTGTTGAAGCCCGAGATCGTCAGGTTGCCCAGCTTGTGGACATGAGTCTCTTGCATGGCCTTCGCCTTCTTCACATCGCCGTCCGCGATCATGGCCACCCAAAAAGCGGGAATGTTGTCGCCCTGCGGGAAGATGTGCTCGATAGTCCACACGAAGAGCTTGCCTTCGTACTTCCACAGATCGACCCAGGTCTCCTTAGTCATGCTCTGCTCAGCCAAGGCGCACAGCACAAACCGGGTCACCCCCGCGTTCTCCTCGTAGATGGCGCCTTCCAGCTTGCTGCGGAAGGTCTCATCGCTGGCCGATACCGCCAGCAGTTCGTTGCGGATGGTCTTCGCCACGGCAGTACCCGACAATGCTGCCACCTTGTCGATGGTGGCCATGAACAGGCGCGTTAGGTCGCGGGTGGGCGGTGTGTCGGTGAGGTTGCGTCGAACGAAGAAGCAGACCAGCAGCCGCGCGATCTCTTCCAGTTGCGTCACGTCGATGCCCAGCGCCTCACGCCGCACCAGCAGGTACAGCATCAACAGGTAAGACGGGGCGCCCTGAATGCGGTCCAGGTCTTTCAGCGGCTTGTCCAGCGGAGCCCAGGCCTCGTCCGTGTTCCGTGCCAGCATCAGTGCATACAGCTGGCCAGCAGAACGAATGGCCTGCAGGTGGTGTTTGGCGTCCTGATTGATCAGCTTTTCGTAGATCTGGATCAGGTTGGACCGTGTGGCCACCGGGCCCAGGGGGTCCTTCCTCTTGTCGTCGTCCTTGCGGAACGGCACGTTCAGCGGGTCTTTGAACGCGTTGTAGTAGTGCCGGAAAAAGCGCTCCTGGACGCTGTAGTCATCGCCCAGATAGCCCAACAGCTTGTTCCACACGTCAAAGTAGTGATCTACCTTGCCGGGCTCGGTGGTCTCCAGCCGCGCGAGTAGCTTGTTCTTGATCAGGTCGATGGCCGTGAGCGGCATGCCCCGGTTATTGAGCGACTCGAACAGCGTGTAGGCATCGGCGTGACTGGCCACCTCGATCTTCACCAGGCAGGCCTGGCTCACCTTGTCGAGGAAGGCCATGATCGACGCCAAGCGATCATTCTCGCCCTCCACCATCTCTTCGATACGCGCTTGAAAGTAGCGGAAGGCACGGAAGATCTTGCGGTTGCCCGCATAAGCTGGAGCATCGCACTGACTGATCACGCCGACGTCGGACAAGACGGTACGGTAGTCGCTCTGGTTGTTGTTCTGAATCTGTGGGATGACACGCAACGGCGTTGGTGCAATAAAATGTCATCCATCCCGGCGGCGCCGGACTTCCTGACGGTTTGAGGTCGAGCATGGCAGCGCGAGC
>NZ_ATJV01000084.1 GCF_000443165.1 Thauera terpenica 58Eu
GTTCGTGCTCCCTGAGAAACGGAAGCCTGAGCATGCCGCCTCACCCGCGGCTATGTAAGGATGGGGTTCGTGGAGCGCTTACCTTGCTTTGGCGCGAGGCAGCGTCAAGAAACTGATCCGGGCAGGACGCCTCGCGGGCCGGGTAGCCGCTGCAGGCAAGCGTTGCTTCACGTCGATCAACCCCGACGCGGTTGAGGCCTATCGGTCACTGCGCACTGCGAGCCTCACCGCTGTCGAGGTCCGGCGTGAACTCGGGCTCAGCCGGCGCCGCTTCCGAGAGCTGTGCCAGGCAGGCATCCTGCCCGTCCTCGAGGGGCGCAACGAAACCGAACAAGCCGTTTGGCGAATCGGCCGCCATCGGCTCGACGTGCTCAAGAGACAACTCGACGACGCAGCTAGCCCTTCGCCCACTGAGGCTAACGAGAACGTCATCTCCCTCGCGACCGCATGTCGCACTCGCCTTGTCGAGGGAGAGTTGGCCCTCACCTTGAACGCCATCCTTGATGGACGCTTGCCCGTCATCGGAAGACTAACGGGGCTGTCGCTCATTCCCTCTCTTGTTGTGGATGCAGACCGACATCTCCAGTTGCGTGATGAGTGGCGTGCCGAGCATTCAAGGACCCTCTCGGTCATGGAAGTCGCAGAGGCTATGGCGGTGAAGCAGGAGGTCGCATATCACCTCGTCCGACAAGGCCTGCTGCACACGACGACCGCGGAGACGCGTCGCCGCAACCAGCGCGTGGCGATGCAGCAGCTTCAGGAGTTCAAGACCGAGTACGTCTGGCTTCGAGACCTTGCCCAAGGTGCCCACACCTCGCCCAAACACCTTCGCGCACTCCTGGATCAGGAAGGCATCCGGCCAATCAGCGGACCTGACGTTGACGGATGTCGGCAGACGTTGTTCAGGAGGGCATGTCTGCAAGCGAGGCCGGCAATCCTAGGCACCATCTCACCTTCAGAAGACGTTGCGACGTGATTGCAGAACCCGTAACACCCATCACATTACTCTCGAGTCCGAAGACAATGATGTCCACAACCAGCCACACCCCTCGTCGCACAAGCAAACCTGGTATACGGCCCGGCTCATGGACGAGTATTCCTTCCTGCTCAGCGTTGCTAATCTCAAGCGTCCCGGAATTCACGATTCGACGGCGGCCACCGGACGATGCTCACGAGATGATTGAAGGCCTGATGCAGCCCATCCCACGACCATCCAAGGCTCACGATGCCATCTGCAAGAAACTGGAAGCCGCCCTCCGCGAACACCTCGCGTGTTCACTAGAGCAGGTGTTCACCGCCCGCGATCGAAGGCCCCTCTGCACCGATCGCTCGACGCTCTATCCCGACTTCTGGGTCTCCACCCTATGTCGAGATCCGGTCAACGAGCAGCGCGTCGCCTACCCGGGCCTGGTGATCGAGGTCCTGTCACCCTTTCGGGAAAAGGTCGACAGGGGCGCCAAGCTCCACGCATACCGAGAGATCGACAGCGTGCAGGAACTGCTGGTGATCGACCCTGCTCGTGGTCGCAGCGAGTTGTATCGTCGCTGCGGGCCTCGGCAGTGGCAGTTCACCGACGTCGAAGGAAGCGAACCTATTCATCTCGATAGCATTGGGATGAGCGTGGAAGGCTTGCTGGGGTTCGGGTATCGATAGCGAAGTTCGAGTTCTCGAGGGGCAGGATAGCGTGGAGGTCTACGAGACCACCCCTCGCAGTGCTCAACTCTATGTTCGCTGGTCTTGGGCGGGGACCCTGATCATCCCGTAGACATACAGAACACAGCGCCCCCTGGTTGTACCTGCAACGACAACTGGTCGGCCTCAGCTGCCGGTGGCTTGATGGCGCAGTCAGGCAGCAATGTGCTGGTCACCTGCCGTTCGAGCGTCAGGCGACGGTGAACGGCGGCTTCTCCATCCTGCCAACTGGAACTACTGACCCAAAGCGGAAGTACGACGGGAAAGGCCTATGACTGCTTCGCCGCGGGATCAGTCGTTTGCACCGGCGACGCCAACGTCGAATGTCGGCTCCTAAACGGCCGTTCAATCTGGCCGGGCGCTGAGGCCACCCAACGCGCGCCCCCGTACGCCGATTAGCGCCGCTATATGAGAGTAAGTGCAGCGCTCACTACGACGACGCTCCCACGACGCTTTACAATCGCGGCATGAACGAGGCCGAATTCGATCGACATGTCCGGACCGGCGAGCGCAACAAGGAGGTCATGGAGCTCGTGCACAACTGGTGCTCCCACGCTCAGGTGCGCAACCACGGTGGGACGGGTCTGATCGCCATGCAGACAGGCCTCCCCATCGGGATGTTCGGCATGCAATGCGACTTCGCGCCAGCAGGAGGCATCGCGGGCTGGTACCTGGAGGAAGGTGCGCTCGACTTCTACGACCGCAACTGTGTGCACTGCGAAAAGCGTCAAGCGGTTCGGCTGCCGAACCTCAGCCAACTGGTAGCGGAGCGTGACCGGGAACTGGCGAGGCGCAAGGAAGCCGCAGAGCGAGCGAAGGCGGAGGCTGACGCGGCCCGCGCAGATCGCAAGCAGCGTCGGGATGCCTTACGAACTGGCCAGAGTCCCGCAACGTGCGCGCTGCTTGATGACCTTCAAGCTCTGGATGACCACCCTTCAGATGAGGCGAGAACGCGGATCGTCGAGACAGTTAAGCTGGCCCCTGAGGTGCTCACGGCTCCGATCACTGAGTACTTTTTCGAACTGGCCGCAACGCGCGCGGGCGGGTGTCAGACGGAAGCACTCCTAGTGCTGCAACACGTTGGTGCGGATCCCGCGCGTCTCGCTGCGGCGGCACTGGGTTGCCTGGCGCGCCATGAGTCCGTCGCAGTGGCCGCCGGTATCTTCATGGCGACGCCCAGCTTAGGGGAGGAGGCGGCGGTGGAAGCAGCGGTGCCTGCTCTCATCTCGTTGGCTAGCCCACCTCGCCTGCCGCTCAGTCATCACCAGCGGCGGCTGCAACCGGGACCGCTGGAGGCCGTCTTCGGCGAGCGACCGAAGGCCATCCGTCGCGGCATCCAACGCCTGCTCGATTCGCGGCAATCCTACTCAATACGTACGGGGACGGCTGGTCTCAAGGTCCTTGCTACGAAAGATCCGGTCATCCCGGGACAGTTCGGCAAGACGTTGGTCGCGAAGCTCGCGCGTGCGCACCTCCTCATCGACAACGACGAGGCAGACAGGGACCGGGACATGGTGTGCAGCGATCTTCAGCGCTCCATCGCAGCCATCTTTCTCCTCGAGCCCGCCGCCACCGACCAGCTGATCTCAAGCTTTTTCGAGGGCGCCTCGTCCGAGGGTGAAGCGCGCCTCATCCGGGTCTACGAGGAGGTGTTCCGGTTTGCCGTACGCGGGAAAGCAACGCTGGAAGACGACGTCGCCGGCGTGGTCCTTACAAGGGTGATCAAGCTTGCGAGCACCTCGAACAACTTCAAGGTGCTCAGCGAGATTTCCCAGATCTTCAGGGATGGCTCCGGCAGCTTGCTTCGGGCAGCCAGGAAGGACCTCGACGTCGTCCTTGGAGCAGCGGCCGTCCTCGACGCCCGGTTCGAAGCGTTTAATGCCGAGCAGAATCGTAAGACCAACGTCTCCACCCTGGACGCTCTGGAGGCCGGTAATTTCAGGTCGACGCTCGACAATCTCAGGGAATGCTTCGCGACCATCGCGGCCAGAGCGGCTGAAGGAGATCGGCTCGCCACGGAATCGTACATCGACTTTCTGACGAAAGTTGATGAGAGTCGCACCTGGCTGGTATCGGCGCTGCTCAAGGAAACCAGCCATCTCATCTCCACGCCCGAAGGGTTGAACCTGGTGCTGCCTGAGCTCTATTCGGGATTGATGGGCACGTCAACTCTCGTGCGTGCGACGGCAGCCGAAACGCTTGGCAGGGCGGGCAAGAGCCGGATTGCAGACCTTCCCCAGCTGGTGCTCGAGGCGTTCGTTCTTCTCCTGTCGGATCGTTACGTCATCGTGCATCAAGCGGCCGCCGGTGCGCTTGAGAACATTCCTCTGCCACCCCATCTCGAGCAAGCCGCCGGCCTAGCGCTTCTCCAGCTTATCGGGGCCTACAAGTCGGAGAAGGACACCAGTGGCTTTCTGCCTCGATGCATGCGGCTCTACCTCCATAGATTTGCCAAAGAGGAGCAGCTGAAGGAGGCTTTGGCAGTCTGGTTCATCGGGATCCTCATGGCCGTCCCGCCGAGCTCGAACCTCCGGGCGCTCAACTCCATGTCCCGGTTCCTCAAGGACGATCCCTCGTACGTGGATCTGGTGATCAGCATCCTCGAGGACCAGTCCGTCCGCGAGTACGGCGAGGAGGACGCAATCCGGCTTGCGTACTTGATCCCCGACGCGGAAGCGCTCAAGCGTGCGGATGATTTGGCCAAAGTCGCCGTTCGCAGGAGGGATCGCGCCCCGTATGTCGGCGCGATGGTGGAAATCCTGACGCGGGTCGGGGCTTGGGAGCAAGCGATCACGGCGGTTGAGGCTGCGTGGGAAGACGTGCCTGACACGGTCCCCAAGAGACGAATGAAGTGGGCGCGCCGGATGCAGGTCGTTGCAGTGCGATTCGAGGCGGCCGTCGCCGCTGGTGATGCGGAGCAGCGGGCGGCGTTGAAGGCAGAGTGGGAGGGCCTCGTGAAGGCCCTCGACGACGACGAGAAGCAATATGCGGCAAGACGCAATCCTCTCCCAAGTTTTCTTCGCACGCATCGAGGCGGTTGATGCGCTTGGCAGGCTTGGCAACGGCGGAGCCGTTGAAGCCGAGACGCTCAGACAAATCAGCGCAGCGCTGGACGGCGCGTCCCTTCAGTATGGACGGGCAGCAACTGCAACGGCGTACGGCGCTTTCGCGGGGCTACTGCGCATCGTGTCGACATTGGCGGAGTGGAGACAGTCGGTACTTGACGCTACGGAGGGAGGCGATCGGCTCCTACGAAGCGCGATCGAGCGCCACCGCCTCTGGGTGAACGAGTACGGGGAACGGTCGGAAGCGATGCCGCTGCTGGACGCTTCGACTACCGTTCCCTCGATCGCAACGCTCGCCGACTTTGAAGCCCTCTGCAGCAGCCTCTCACGCGTTCCGTTGCCCATTGGGGTGTTCGGGGACGAGGGGCTCAGGGTTCCGCGCAAAAAGGATCTCGCCGTCGAGGTGGCGCCTCAGCCAGCAGAGCTCTCCGTTGCGTTCCTGAAGTTTCAGCTCGGAGGCCAGCCGGCCGCTGATGTTCACCACCTGGCGCCGCGCGAGATGCACGACATGGAGATTGAGGTGCGGGTCTCGCGATGGCCTGACAACGCGACGCATCTCACCTTAACCCCGGTTTCGGCGGAGCCGCGAAGCTCCTACGAACTATCCGAGTTCACATTCCCCAAACCACCTGGGAAGGCGCCCTACACGCTGGTTCAAGGAGGGCGGGCGATCCTCCAGGTAGCGCAAGGGCTCAAGGCCCGCCCGTTCGAGTTCAAGTACGCCGCCGCGTTTCAACCTGCCAGTGTGGAGCAACCCGTAGCCATCGTCGGCCATCGCACCCTCCTTGTCGAGGGGATCGACATCAAGTCACACCCGATTACCGGTTACGCCGCGATGGACGAGAAGATCGTATCGGTCCGTGACCTGCTTCGACAACAAGGACTGGCCAATGTGCATGAGCTCTCGGATGTGCTTGAGCTTCTCGCGGTACTGTGCAACATGGCTGGCCGAGCGGTTCAGGACGCGGAGTTCGATGGGATCTGGCCCGAAAGTCGGTTTCAGGACTACGTGCGGAAGGAACTGCGGCGTGCGCCTCGAATCGGATCCGACCTCGAGGAGCACCCTGCGGCGGCAGGCGGCATCACGGACCTGAGCTTTCGTGGGATCACCATCGAACTGAAGTCCGTGGACCATCGTATCCGGAGAGTCGAAGACTGCCAGTGCTACGTCGAGCAAACGGCGAGCTATGCGGCTGCAAAGGGCAAGCGAATTGCGCTGCTGTGCGTCCTGGACTGCAGCAAGAAGGAGACCGCTCCCTGGCCGGCGGCCGACGGACTCGCCATCCTGAGATCTGCCCCGCCTGCGGAAGTTACGGTCGTGACCATCGTAGTCCTAGGAAACATTACCCGTCCCAGCAAGCTTTCTCGTTGAACGAAGCGTGCCACTGAGTACGTTCGAGTACGCACGACTGCATAGGGAGGAACAGTGAATGGCAGGTACCAAGCAAACCATGAAGATGCCGGAACTCTTGGTCTTCGCCAAGATGTTCGTCGTTGGCTGGGTTGGTGCTGAGGTATGCAGGGCAGCCTATTACCTGGGGACCGCGTTCGCGCCTGCAGTGGCTGATCTCGAGGTCTGGGCAAGCGGCATCGTGGTCCTGGCCGGACTGGCGATCTGTGTGGTCTACGCCGCGAATCGCGGCGCATTCACTGCCGCCGTCCAAATGGGTCGAAGCTTTCGTTTTGACCTACTGATGGCAGTTTGTCTTGGGGCTTGGTCGAACGAGTTGACCATGCCGTGGCTTTCCAAGTTTCACGCCGCCTTGAAGGCCGCAAACCCGCATTGGGCGCCAATTGCTCTTCTGCTGCTCTCCACGGTGCTGTTGTCGCCACTCGTTCAACGTCATTGGCCAAGGAGACGGCAGATGGAGCCTCAGCTCCGGTTCCTTGCGGATGAGGAGATCGAGCGCGATGCGGACGACTTGCTCTCCAACGAGTCGCAAGCGAGATCTTTCGCGGAAACCGTCCTCGACAGCCGCGCTCACTCAGGATTGGTGTTCGGTGTGGACGGGCCGTGGGGCGTAGGCAAAACAAGCTTCATCAATCTTGCCGAACGCCACTGGCAGCGGGCCGCGGACGAGGTGATTATTTGTCGGTTCGAGCCCCTTCGATACGCGTCTGAGCCAGATCTTGCGGATCGCTTGATTCGCGACCTGTCTGCCGCGATTCAAAACAAAGTCTTCGCACCGGAGTTCCGCCCTGCGGCCTCTAGATACGCTCGGCTCATAAAGGGAAAGGCTGACGTTTCGTTCCTGGGCTTCAAGCTTTCACTGGAGCCTTCCCAGGAAACTGTCGATGAGCTGCTTGACGACATTGACGAGGTCCTTCGCCGCATCGGCCGACGGGTGATCGTTGTCATCGACGACTTGGATCGTTTGGACGCAAAGACAGTCAACAACGTTCTGTTCGCAACGCGACGCACCTTCAAGCTGTCGCAAGCGACCTACGTCCTTTGCTATGACACCGAAGTTCTGGCCGGTGGCAATGAGGAAGGATCCCGGGCGCGTGAGTTCCTTGAAAAATTTGTGACGGTCAAGCTGAGCTTGTTCGTGGACAGCTCCAGCATCCGCAACTTCTTGCAACGCGACTGGGAAAAGAGCGAGAGCCAGCTCGGGTCCGTGCCATCGGACACGATGGTGAAGCTTGGAGCCGTTCTCAATGAGCTTGCGGAGATCTTGGCTGGAGAGTCTTCCGCCAAGTACCTTACGTTGATCGCCGATCTACGTAAGGTCAAGCGCTTTATCAATGCCATCCTTCTCATGCAAATCGAGAAGACCGATCTTGGGCGGACTGATTTCAACAAGCGCGACCTCATCCATCTAATGCTGCTGCATCTGAACTATCCCGGGTTGTTCAGGCGCATATACGCCGAGGAGACAGAGGGGCGCAGTGGTACTTTCTCCGTTCGGCGTATGTACGACGAACCAGACTTCAAGAACGCCGATGGTTTTGAGCAGATCAAGGAAGGGCATCCAGGTCCTGCCAAGTTCCTGCTGGAACAGTTGTTTGATGTAGGGGTGTTGGAGCTGGGCGACGGGCGCAACATTGAAGAGTCTGTTCTTCGGTCCCGGGCGTGCTTCAACAAGGGCGACACCAGAAACTTGGAGAGTTTTCTGAAGCTCATCGTGCGCTTTGCCGCGCCGGAGCCGCAGGAGACCTTTGTTCTATACCAAACAGCGGTGGATCGGGTTCGCAAGGGTCGATCGATTGCCTTAGTTTTTGCGGAACCGGAGTTCGCTCTTGAGAAACAAGAGACCGCTCACGACCAGTTCTGGCGGGTACTGGTCAATCAGGCCCACGACTTCACCAGCCCGACCACAGAAGACGCCATCGAAACGCTCGTTGAGTACCTGCCACGCTACTCGACGTTCGACAACGATGACCGAGGACTGCGCCCAAGGTCGGTCTATTCGCTATTGCGCTTGTTGGATCGCGCAGGCTGGGGGCGTACTGCAGGCCGGCGACGGGCAAACACTCCGGAGAACGTCGTCGAGATCGCGTGGCGCATCTTTGGCGAGCACGCCTTCGTTGGAAGAGGCCTGCTAGGACGGCTTGCTTGCCCAGAGCGCGGCGTTCTGGGTTGGAACGACCTCATGCTCTTCAGGCTGCAGTGCTCAGCGGATCGCGGTGGTCAGCTGTACAACCTCCACACTGCGCTCATTGTCCACCAGGACATGTCTGCTCCAACGACCGGGTTAGTCAGTAAGCTGGCGCTGCTCGAGATGAGGTCGCTGTCTCAGCAAGTCTTCGCGCACTTCAAGCGCACCTACATTGAGCCTGGACGAAACTTTTTTGCTGAGGCACGTGAAGTGCCTGTGGATGCGCTCCTCGGCCAAGCCTTTGCGCATCTTCATGAGCAGGCTTCGCTAGACCCCGCATCCGAGCAAGGCGATACAACGATTGCTCGTCGAGTTGCGGCTGCACGGTCCCTTGCCGCGTCGTTCGTCATCTATCAGCTCAGCAATTCGCGGCCTCCGAATGGCGCTGGCGTTGGATGCGGTTACTACGATGAAAAAGGTGCTGAAGATGGCGGTGGCATCTCTAGGTTGATGAACGAGTACGTCTTTGGATTCTGCTTTAGCCCCGACGTCCACGCCGACAACGTGCTGCTGTTTCTCGACCATTGTCTCGCCCACTTGAGCAGCCCGTTCCAAACGGGGCTCGACGAAGAGGGCTATGTCGCAACCAAGTCGGGGCTACCAGGTGGGTTGGATCCGAGGGCTATGGGGAGTTATTGGCTGACGCATCGCGATCACATTCGGGGGCTTGGTCTCCAAGACAGAGGGCGATGCGTTTTTTTGCCTAGCTACACAGCCTTCTATCACGACGATCTCGATGGCGTTTTTGCAGTACTCGATGAACTGGCTGACGAGGCACCCCCAAGCCCTGCTATATCGTGAAGCCGGCGGCTGGTTGTCGGGCGCTACTCTGTCCCGGCCATACTCAGCTTGGATCCCCGACGGAGGTTGCGAGGCTGGCTTTTGTACAACGCCGCGGGTTGGTCAATGGGTGCGTAGACGCGCCGATTGGATGGCAGCTTCAGCGAAGTAAAATTCAGAACAACGAAGGTCAGTTCAGGGTCGGTAGTTCCAGTTGGAAGGGTGGAGAAGCCGCCGTCCACCGTCGCCTCACGCTCAAACGGCGGGTGACCAGCACATTGCTGCCTGACTGCGCCATCAAGCCACCGGCAGCTGAGGCCGACCTACTGTCACCATCGACTTTGGCGCCAGTACCCCGCCCGCAGCTTCCGATCGAAACTGAAAACGTGTTCCCCGGGCTCCTCGTCGCAGCACCCGACCAGCCGGTTGAACTGACCAAGCCCGCCCTCCCGTAGCGACACGTTGCCTCCACACAGCGGGCAATCCGCCACATACCGCACCAGGCGCAGGCTGTAACCACGCGACCGCCCTGGAAGCACCGTTGCCTCGGGATCCCAGAAGAGCTCGACCTGACACTCCCTCTCCGAGAACGGATAAAAGAGCGGCGAGGCCATGATGATGAATCGATCGTAGAGCCGGATCAAAGGCCGCAGCAGAAACCAGAAGAAAATTGCCGCAACGACCATCAGCTCCCACTCGAGCGCACCGTCGGCGACACGCATCAGCGCAATCAACACGGGCAGCCCCGTTACCAACACCATGAGTCCGAGGCCGATCGCCGGGACATAACGACGAATGCCATCGATGCGCATACTCGCTTCTCCCTGCCGGCGGAACAGCAGCGGCCACAGAAACAGGCGCCCGAGAAGCGAGAACCTCAGGCTCGACCGGTCCTCGCGGTACCGGAGCACAAAGGCCAGCTTTTCGTAGTCCGCTGGCAGGGTAGGGAGCGCGGTGCTCACACCGAAAGGGCGCCATTCGAGACGATAGGTCGACGAGCGGCCGCCATCCGACTTGTCCTTGGTCGGCCACAAGAGCCCCGTAAAACCTGCCTTCCGCGCTGCGTCGGTGAAACGGCCCTGCAGTTCGGCGAACGCCTCCTCCAACCCGGGCCAGTGCTCGTTCACCCGATTGCGTGCCTTGTTGCTGGTCAGGCCCTCGACTGGCTCGCCGCGCTCCTCGAGCGTCCAGCGCCAAAGCTCCTGAGTGCTGAGCGATCTCGGCTCGATGCCGTCCTTGCCATCGCCCTGGTACTGGGTCAGCAGCGCCCGCAGCAAGTCCCAGAACACCTCCCGGTAGTCAGCGCTGCGGTCACGATCAAGGAGCATTGGAAACCACTGCGCGAACCGAACGCGCTCTGGCAATGGGCACGCGCCTTCGCACTGAGGGGTATCGGACAGATCGCTCATCGGGCTCCCAGCAGACATGACGGGATTCTAACAGCGAACCGTCCGCCAACCGGTTTCAGACCGTCCGGGTCCAGCAACCACGCGGGTTTGCATACCTAACCTGACCTCTCCGTTCAACCCAGGAGAAGGTCATGTTGGAAACCCTCGTTCTATACATCGCCGGCGAGCGCGTCGAACTCCGCTCGCTCCCCTTTGGCGATCTCGCTGTTTACCACCGGCCCGACGAGCACGTGCGTGCGCTCGTCGAACCTGTCTGCCGGAATCGTGGCTACTGGAACAACAAGTACAACAACTGGATCGTCTTCCGTCAGTTCCGCGCGGCCGTCGTGAGCGAACTCGAAGCGGAGGCAGACCATGTCTGAACGGACGCTTCACGGCTTGGACTTCGGGCTCGACCACACAGGGCGGATGCGCGGAATCGACGAGGTGGAGCAGGGACTCGCCTGCAAATGCGAATGCCCGGAGTGCGGAAGTCCGCTTGTCGCCAGAAAGGGGGCTGTGCGCGTGCATCACTTCGCGCACCAAGGAGAGAGCTGCACCACCGGCGCCGAAACCGCGCTCCATCGGATGGCCAAGCAGATCGTGGCGGACAAGCGTCGCCTCGTCGAACCCGGACGGGACACCCCGACAGTCTTTCGGGACGCCGCGCTACCGGATGAAATGTACTGGCCCGGCCGGCGCCCCGACGTCGTTCTCTTGACCGAGTCGATGACCCTGCAGTCGAGGTGACCGTAACCCATCGATGTAGCCCCGAAAAGCTGGAGGAGATCGTTCGTACAGGAATCCCGACCATCGAGCTTGACCTCTCGACGGCCTATCGGCGCAAGCGCCTGGGTTGGACGATCGAGCAGCTTACCGATCGCCTCGTTCACGATCCTGCGATTCGACGCTGGCTCCATCTGCCAGAGCCAGCAGCGGAGAAGGAGTGGCGAACAACCACACCTGAGACGCAAACCCAGACCAAGCCCGCAGCACCCGTCACCAGCACACGGACGTCCCGCATCTACGCCCCCTTCGACGGCACGTTGCTCGTATTCGATCCTTGGTATGGGCTGGTACCGCGTGATCCCGTCGCACGCGCTCAGCTCATCCAGGAACTGGATGCGCGGCGGTCCACCGAGAAATAGACGCAGGGCGGCGAGCTACGACGGGTCGAAAACGTGCGGCACCATCGGCGGGCGCGACCCACCAGAGAACACGCCAAGCCTGCGGCTCCTCGCCCTGCCCCCCCTCCGGCCGCCAGAAAGCTTGGCCGTATCATCGTTTCTGCGAAAAAATCAGGATCCTTTCACCGTATTCGAGAATCGGTTGGTGGGGGGTTCTCATTGAAGGGTGAAATTTCCGGCGCCGCTGTCGGTGGAACCATTTCACCGTATGTGAGAACCTACAGCTGCGACCATTACGTGGAAAATGGCTAGCCAAATGTGGGCGGACGGCCAGGAAGGGCGGGCTCTCCGGCAGGAGCGCCCGCCCTTCGTGCATGGATCTCCAAGACCCGATCGAACCGCACTCTGAGGCCAACGGCTCGCACGCATCAATTGATAATCAGCTCCTTCATCAGAGCATTGCTCACAACCAACCGCCAACGGCAGCCTAGCGATCGGATCCACTTTCACCACTTGCTGCTGGACAAGAACGAGTTTTCTGGACGGCCAAATTCATTTCGTCGATCAGGAGCCCTGGCCTTTCTTTTGCCAGCTATTTTGCCGACTACCGCGAAACGGCTGAGGTAATCGAGTCTCTATGATCAAGTCAGTCAACAACTACCCAGTCTCACAGCTTTTCGACATCGAAGCGGGTGTGGTCTACGCGATACCGCGCTACCAGCGCGAATACACCTGGAGCAAGAGCCAGTGGGAGACGCTGTTTGATGACGTGCAAGAAAACAACCCTGGCTACTTCCTGGGCTCGATCATCTGCATCAACCAGACCACCGACGCCCTGGCCATGCAACGCCTGGAGGTGGTGGACGGCCAGCAGCGGCTAACGACGTTGTCGCTGCTCTTCGCGGCGCTGTACCAGTCCTTGAAACTCCATGAGAAAGAGCTGGATGACGACCAGCGTGTGGAGCTGATCAACCTCAAACGCAAGCTGGTGCTGAAAAAGGGAGACGACCAGTTGCGTGTGGCGTTGGTGCACTATTAACAAACGCTTATATAACAATGGCCTAGATTCTGAGATTTTGGCATGATTCGCCCCTTTCCCCCGTCC
>NZ_ATJV01000085.1 GCF_000443165.1 Thauera terpenica 58Eu
GGCTGGGCTTGCAGCGCGTCATGGATGCCGCCGCCACCATACAGGCGCTACGCGATGAGACGGCGTGAGTTGTGTATAACGACATGGCCTTTGCCCCATCTCCTTGCGCAACTCGTCTTTATAGAGTGGCGGCAGCTGGAAATGGTCGCCGACAAGCAGAATCCGTTTCCCGACCTGCATGGAGACCGCCAGTTCCGACGGGGTTGCCCGCGCGGCTTCGTCGATAACGACCCAATCGTACGAGTTTCTCGAGACGCCGAGATTCCATCGTCCGACGCCGACGCAGGTACCGGCAACGATGGTTCTCGTCTTGGCCAGGAACTCGGAGAAATTACCGCCTTGGGACCCGAGCACGTCGACCCATTCCTGGGAAATCTTGATCAATTGGTGGAGCTTATTGACGGCGGCGGGACTCCGGACGCCAAACTTGCGGGTTAGGGCCTCCTTCGTATCCTCGACGACATCCTCTGACAATGCGATCTCCTCGGGTGTTAGCGCGACCAAGGCATGCGAATGCAGCAGTTCCCTCCGGGCGTAAAGCCTCTGCTTAAGCGTTCCCGCTTCCTCCGTGCCGACCGAGGTGGCAAGCTCATTCTCCAGCAGGACCACGTCCTGGGCGAGCCGATCCATGTGAATGAAGGCCTGGGCGAAAGCCTCGACAAACTCCCTGTTCAGCCGCAACCGCGAGCTTAGGGAGACAATCCTATGCTTGAACTCGCTTCGGAATCGCTCGCGGTAAGACTCTTGGAGCGAGGTTACCCCTACGTGCCGTATTGCATCTGACAGCGTCCCGTCCTCGCCGACGCGAACCACGTCGATATCGGCGTTTCGCCGGGCCGCCAAGCGGAGTGCCCCTTCCAGGGCGTTGTTCGTGGCCTCGTGAGATTGGCTCACCAAGAGGACGCTCTTGGTTCCTTGCTTATGGATGACGTAATCTAGGAACGCGCCTATGAACGAAGTTTTGCCTGTACCCGGGGGACCTTGCAGCAAGCAGACGGGACCAGACGACACAATTCGCTTGAAAGCTGCTTTCTGGTCATCATTCAGTGAGAAGACCTTTTTCCCGTCCTCGTAGACGTCGTAGTCTTCCAAATCAGCGTCGGT
This sequence comes from Thauera terpenica 58Eu, assembly GCF_000443165.1. Taxonomy (GTDB): domain Bacteria; phylum Pseudomonadota; class Gammaproteobacteria; order Burkholderiales; family Rhodocyclaceae; genus Thauera; species Thauera terpenica. Next base: position 1,105 of record NZ_ATJV01000085.1, read on the forward strand.
CGGCTCTGGGTGCTTGATGACTTGGTGATTCGACGTGGCACGCTCGAAGTAACTGACGAGATTCGCGATTACGGAACGGCCAGATAAGATCCGCTCCACGGCTTCGTAGCGCCTTTCGTAGGACGATCGTTCCGCCTTGCTGCGCAGGAGGTAGCGGCTGTCGATCGGGAACTGGCGCGAAAACCCATGCGGTACGATAGCCAGCTCGTCAGGAGTGGAATGCCGGTGCTCCAGAAAGCCGACACGCCGGTATTCTCCCCCCTCGATTTCTTTCAGGACCTCGACCTTTTCATCTGCCGCGTATTCTATGGTCACGTCGGATCTGAACGGGATTAGGTAGGCGTCCTCACGTTTCGGATGCGGCCTGGAAGGCCCGGTAATCAAGACTTCCGGCTGCGAATCGAATTCCGCTTCGATCAGGTGCCGCCAGATCGAAGCGGTGGATATTTCTGTACGTTCCTTATGAATCTCCGCGTCGACATCGGGCGCGAGCCAAACGTTCTTCGTTTGTTCGTGGATCCTGGCCGCCAGCGCAGGAATCTGCTGCAATGCCGATACTAGAGTACAGGCATCGTCACCCGGTCCGGAAGTTAGGAAAATGTTTCCTTCGAACTGGATTCCGCGGGTCGTTTTCCTTTGGAACAGGTCATGCGTGATTTCCTTTATGCCAATGCGCTTGATTGCCGCGTCGTCGATCGAAACGCTAAGCGTTAGCTGTAACCCGGGACCGATTATCAAATATCTGTCATGCTGCGCATCCTCGTAACCTTTCTCGACGTAGTACACCCCATTGTCCGAACGCATTGGACCGGGCATGAAGCCGGAGGGTGTCCTCGAAATCGTGACTACCAAAGCTTCCCGTTCGGGGAGCGGCGGTTCAAGGGCATTTTTCAAGGCCTCCTTCAGCGGCACTAAGGTAAGGATGGCAGGCTCCGCCTTCACGTTTTCTGCCAAGGCCTCGTAGACGGAAGGAATGGGCAGCTCACCATCGCCCATGTCTGCGCTTGTGCAACCCAAGATACCGCCGATGATCAGGGTAATCGCGTACCTGTCGCGCTCCAAGAGGGAGACTCGCTCGTAATTGGCAGGAACGTACGCAGTCGTCACGACATCGACCGTGCCGTCCTTAAAATCCGGAGTATCAATGAACACCGCAGAAGGAAAGGCTCGCCCTTCACCCGCCGGCCGGACGAGAACGTTCTCGGGATGCAAGTCGCCGTGCGGCAAATCAATGCTGTGCAGCCGCTCGATGCCGTCAATTAGGCTCATAGACAGTCCGATTCTGTCCTCAAGCGTCTTCGTAGCGAAAGCCCACTCGTTGAGCGTGGGAAGGTCGAGCCACTCTCGTACGTAAAGGAGTCCCTTCTTGGGTACGATTCCGACGTCGAGCACCCTGGGAAGCCATTCGCTGGGATTGACCTGGATCGCACGGGCCTTTTCCAAGAATCTCAACAGGGTTTGGTTGAAATCCGGCTTGCTCGCGTCGGGAGTCGCGCCGAACCAGAACTTGACCTGGCATTGGTTGGCGTCGCGTTCTCCTTTGAAGACCTCGAGATTTCCCTTTTCGACCGGATCGTCGAGTTCTTCGTAGTCTCTCGGCTTGGTTTGGGCCTTGAAGTATTCGAAGGTAGCCAACGAAATTACCGGTTCGCCATCCGAGAAATCTACCTCGTTCAGTGCGTCCAGCATCTCTTCGGCATTGGCCCATCGACCGGAGGTCTCCCATTTCATGGATCGCTCGAACCAATCGTCCAGTTTGCCGGAAGCGATTTCATTTTCCTTTGGAACCCAGATCGAAAGTCCATCATCCCTGTCCGGCGGCACACCGTAAATGAGTATGTGCGCCATGACGCCGAGAAGGTAAACGTCGCGGTGGAACGGGGTGGCGAATTTGTCTTCGAAAAAATCCTCCGGCAATTTTTCCGTAATGCTGCTCACTTGCTCCTTCAGTGTTCCCACCGTCTCCATTTGGGGAAAATGGGAAGCCACGAACCCGGAGAGTCGGACGCTATCCGGGCGCTCAAGCCAGACGCAATGGTCGCCGATGTCCCGATGAGCTACGCCCAAGCGGTGGAGCTCGGCAAACTTGGATATCAGAACTTTTGTCAGGCTGACACGGTCCGACAGGGGCAATTTGTCCCGGTAAGCCTCGACGAAATCGAACAAGCGCTTTTGCTTAGCCGGGAGGTCGAACAATTCGCAATGGTCGATGGTCACCTCGTCCGCCGCCAGCGTCCCGATCGGCTGCAACAGCACCCCGTCCAGCATGTCGGTCTTATCCTTGACGTAGCTGAACACCCTGGGCTCTCGGAGCGCGATGTTGACCCAGTCCGACTGTGTTGGCGCCGAAGTGCCCAACTGCGAGAAATCCCACCGGCGGAGGAGGGCTCGGGCGTTTGGGTCGTCGCGGTTGACGCTCCTGTACTCGAAATACAGGGAATCCGGATGCTTGAATGTCGGCGCTCCGTCGACGACGTAATTCTGCCAGGAGAACTCCCTCGCCCTGATCAATTCGGGCGAGCCTTTGAACAGGAGTTCGAATTCGTTGAGATGGTCGAGGGGATTGAATGTGCGGGGACGGTTGCGGAATTCGATGGGCAGTTCAAGCAGCCGCTTATACGTTTTCGGGTCGCCGATTTCGAGGAAGTCGTCCAACTGGAGGACCGAAGGCTTTTCCTCTTCCGTCAGGATGGGAGACGGACTGTTGCCGCAAAGCACAACCCGGCTGTCCACAAGGACAGCATGCCCTCCCTTGATCGAGCGTTCGACGAACGTCTTGAGGATACGAGCCTTTTCGAAGTTCTTCTTGACGGGACTGACGTCCATTCGCTCGAAATGCTTCTGGTTCGGCTTCCTACGGTACCAGTAGCCGTCCTCGGACTTGATCTGGCCGTGCCAACGCTTCAGTTCGACTATGAGTATGCGGTCGGGAAGTAGCAGGACCAAGTCGATCTCCCGCGCGAGCCGCCCTTTCTCGATAACCTCCAAGGAGGCGTAGCCCCGCCATTCCTTCGGGAGCGTCTTCTCGATCCGGCCGATGGCGTATTTCTCGGATTCTTGGATGCCCGTTTTGGGCAGAACGAATATCTTCATTTTTTTCGTGCTCTCGGTTTCGTCGCCTCATCCGGACAGCGATTCGCTGTAGGCTACAGGCTATTCTGCCTCATGGCATATTTGTCTGCCATGGACGTTCGCCTGAATCCCAGAATGTTAGCGGTGGCCTGTTTCGCGTTGCACGGTAACAAGCGGCAGCACTCGGGCGGTTCCGGCGATAGCCCGAGAAGTGCCAAGCGGTCGTTGACCTAACTCTGGGGCCGAAGGGCAGTTGACCAGCCCTATGCCGACCGACAGAGACCTTAGGCCCAATGACTGCAAAGGCCGAAAACCTGTCGCGCCTTGCGGCGCTCCTACGAGAGCGAACGCTGTAGAAGCGCCGCAAGGCGCGAATGCGCAGGTGCTGCCCCCACTAGCGTCCGTTGTGGTCGAGCTGATGCCCAACGTCGGATTTGCCCGAGTGGCAGCTTTCTGATCGGTTAGCCGCCATTACACGTGTAAATATGATCGGCCGTTTGTAGGCCGACACCGGCAAGTCCTGATTCCAGCTGCAACGGCCACAGGCGAGAAGGCATTTTTTTCGCCCACCTTGTCCTGAGTAGAGATGAGTGCAGCCACCAACCCGCTACTCCGCCACTCCGACATCAACCACCACACTCATCGGCGCACTTCCGGTATGCGCTCTGTATCTCACCTTCCCGAAGTAGGTGAAAGGCGCAGCCTTTCCGCCCGAGAGCCTGGCGTCCCGCACAAAGAGGTGCAGCGCCAAGCCTCGCTTTTCGTGCTCGATGATTTCCCGTCCGCGCTTGCTGTCCGGCGTCGTCGAATTCTGGCTTGACCACTGGAATGTGTGTTCATCGATCCAGCGGTCGAGGTAGCGATGGTCTTCCGCCTTGCCCTGCTTGTTCAGCGTGACGAGCAGCACATGGGCGTTGCGCTCCGGGATGACGACGTGGCCGCTGTTCCAGTTGCCAGGGTTGAATTCCACGCCGAATAGGCCGGGAATCTCTTCGCGCATGAAGGGCTCGCCGACCGCGAGGTCGAGTGGATCGATCACCGCTTTCAGGCGCGCCAGGGTGCGTAGCTCGTCGGCCATCTCGGCCGTGACGTGAATATCGTCGTAGTCGGGGTTGTTGGCGACGAGCACGTAGCTGCCGTCGCGTTGCTTGGTGACGACGCGCAGCAGGTATTGATCGTCACCGCTGCGGTCCTGGCGTTCGATCGCCATGATGCTGCCAGTGATGGAGCCGGCCCTGGTCGGGCTGACGAGTTCTAGCAGCAGGTAGTCGCCGTCACGGATTGGGTTTTTGCCGCCGTTCATCGAGTTGCCCGAAGCGCGCGCGATGAAGTGGCGGGCGGGGTCGAGGCGGCCGTAAGCGGCACCGAGACGACGATGCTCCTCGGCATCGGCGCGGGCCGTGCGGAAGTGGCCGCAGGCGATACGCAGATTCGGGAAATAGGGCAGTTCCGTTTCTTGCGGCCGAGGGCGTCCTGCAAACGGGATCACATTGTCCCTAGCCGGCGCCGTGGCGCGTCGGACCTCGTAGGCGGCGAGGCGGTAGTCGATGAGCTCTTGCACCAGGCCGTCCAGGGTCTCGTGTTGATCTGGCGCTACCTGGAAGGCGGGCTCGAAGCGATCTCCTTGCACCCGGAAAAAGCTTCCACCCTTCGTGGGCTGATTGCCACCGCTCCAGGCATTTACCGGGTTGTCGCGCCAATAGCGTTGCCAGGCCGCGCTCGCGCCGTCGCCGGTATCGTCCAGCTTGTTCGGCAGGTTGTCGAGTAAGGGGCGACGACGCTGCAGGATCTGCCATGAACGTTCGGCCAGTTTGGCGAGCGTGGGGGCGACGCGCCAGCCATCGAGCTCCTGAAAGGCTTCGAGCAGGATCATCTTGAAGCTCTTGGTCATGGCGGTGGTTTCAAGCTCACGCAGAAAGCCGTCATGAGTCTCGTGGGCGAGGGATTCCGCCTCACCCAAGTCGGCCATCTCCTTCACCAGCCCGAACCAGCTCGTGTATTCCTTGCGCATCCGGCCCAGGTTGGCGCCGCTGCGGTAGAACTCCGCCAAGGTCGGCCGCCGACCGAGGCCGTCTTTCAAGGCCTCGTACTCGCGCGCGATGCCGTCGCCGTCGAGCGACTTGAGGAAGTCGAGAAGTTGAAGCTCGTAGTTGATGTAGCAGCCCGTAGGCAGGGCCAGCCGGCGCGTCTCGATCTGGCGCGCGAATTCGGCGAGCTGCTTGTAGCTGCTGCCGATGCGTCCGAGCGCCTGCGATTTGTGCAGGAAGCTGTGGTGGTTGCCGATGAAGTCGAGCACCACCAAGCGCTCCTTGCCTTCGGCTTTGCGCAGGCCACGGCCGAGTTGCTGAAGGAAGAGGATCTTCGACTCGGTCGGGCGCAGCATCAGCACGGTGTCGATTGCCGGCAGGTCGACCCCCTCGTTGAACAGGTCGACCGAGAAGATCACCTTCAGCCGGCCGTCGGCGAGCTGTTCCAGCGCTTCGCCGCGCGCCAAGGCCGAGCCAGCGTAGACCGCGGCGGCTTCGATGTTGTGGAGCTGAAATTGCCTGGCCATGAATTCGGCGTGGCGGACGGAGACGCAGAAGGCGAGGGTGCGCTGTTGGGCGCGCTTGCGCCATTGCTTGAGCGCATGGCGGGCGCGGGCGAGGGTGGCGAGCTTGTTGGACAGCCTTTCCGGGTCGAAACGGCCGTTGCGCCAAGGGATTTCGCGGTAGTTCACCGACTCGTCCCAGATGCCGTAGTAGTGGAAGGGTGCGAGCAGTGCGGCTTCGATTCCCGCGAACAGGTCGCGGGTGAAGACCAGGTTGTCGTCGCACAGCGAAAGGATGTCCGACTGATCGCTGCGATCGGGCGTTGCGGTGAGGCCGAGCAAAAATTGTGGCGCGAAATGGGCGAGCAGCCGGCGATAGGTGGGTGCGGCGGCGTGGTGAAATTCGTCGACGACGATGTAATCGAAATGTTGCGGTGCGAAGCGTTCAAGGTGGACGTTTTGTCCCAGGGTCTGCACTGAGGCGCAGAGGATGTCCACCTGCGTGTCGCGGGTCTGCCCCATGTAGAAGCCGACGCGTGCCCGTGGTCGGATGCGCACGAAGGTTTCTGCGGCCTGGTTGAGGATTTCTTCGCGGTGGGCGACGAACAGCACCCGTCGCGCGCCGACTTGCTCGGTGTCGAAAGCGGCGAGCCAGGTTTTACCGAGGCCGGTTGCCAGCACCACCAGGCCGCGCCGGTAGCCCTCGCGCCGTGTGTAGGCGAGTGCCGCCAAGGCGTCGTGCTGGATTGGTGTGGGAGGCGGTGGCGGATCGTTTTCGTCGCTGCCGGGTGCGACCGATCGCGGCGGAGGGATGCGGCGCGCCTCGTAGTTGTCGATCCAGGCGTCGTTGAGCTCAATGGTGCGTGGCGCGCGGAACAGTTCTTCGAAGCGGGCGCGGGCTTCGATGAAACCGTCGTCACCGGGGTAGTCGACGCGGTAATTCCATTCCAGCCCGTCAGTGAGGGCAGAGCGACTGATGTTGCTGGAGCCGATGAACACCGTGCCGTGCATCGCGCTGGGCTCGGGGAAGTGGGCGAACAGATAGGCCTTCATGTGAAAGCTGCGTCCGCCCGACTCGAAGATCCGCACCTGCGCGCCGTGTTCCTGGAGCAGCACCAGCAGCCGCAGTGCCTCGGGGTCGGTGATGTCGAGATAGTCGCTGGTAAGGATGCGGACGCGCGCGGGGGAACGCGATTCGGCGGCCTTGCGCTCGAGCGCGTCGTGCAGATCGGGCAGCAGCAGGCGCAGCCCGCTAGCTTTGACGAAGGACACCGCCAGGTCGATCTCGTCCGCGCGCGCGATCGAGTGGCAAAGCTGCGGCAGGAAGGGATGCTGCGGCTCGCCGGTGAACAGACGATCGGTCGCCAAGGCCTTGCGCCGCAGAAGCGCGTTGAGCCACCGCTCGCTCCGTTCTGGTCGTTGGTCTTCGGTGATCCAGCATTCGGTCGATTCGAGTTCGCTCAGCTCGGCCGTCCACTGGGCGAGGCGCTGTTCGTCAGCGTCGGTGAACTGCCGCTCGCCGTCGTTGCGCTCGCCCTCGCCATGCTTGAAGCTGAGATAGAACACGCCGCCGGGCTTGAGGCTGGCCCACAGGCGGGCGAGGGTGGCGGGCAGTTCCGCTGCCGCCACGTGGAGCAGGCTGGCGCAAGCCCAGATACCGTCGTAACAGGCGCGCTCAGTGATGTCGTCGAAGCGCTGCACCTCGACCGGCTGGCGGATGAGTTCTTGCGCGAGGTGGGCGAGTTTGGCCGAGGCGTCGAAGGCGCGCACGCGCAAGCCGGCATCGATGAAGGCCTTGCTGTCACGCCCCGAGCCGCAGCCGGCGTCGAGGATGAGCCCGCCCGCCGGGATGTGGGCGAGGAAGCGAGCATGCAAGTCGGCCATGTCCACGTGCGCCGTGTCCGCGACGAAGCGAGCGGCATTAATGTCGTAGTAGCGCAGGGTGCGGGACATGGGCGGGGCTGGGCTGAACGGTATGCGGATCGCACACAAGGCGGCAAGGCTACCAGGTTGAGGCGGAGACGGCGCGTCGGGCCGTGATCGCGGCGGCTCGCTGCACCGGCGCCTATAATGAAATGGAAAAAACCCGATACCGGAGCCGACCATGAACACGATCTCGCCCGTCAATTCCGCCCTTGCAGGCGCTGCAGTTCAGCCCGCTGACGCCGCGCGCCAGAACAGCGCCGCAGCCTCGCGCGCGCCGCGCCAGGAGCCGATGACCGAGGCTTCGCTGCGCAAGGATCTGAACGTCGGGATCCTGCAGGCCTCGATGGAGGTGTCGATCCGCGCCGGCGATCAGTCGCAGGCCTTGCTGTTTCGCTCTGCGATCGAGGGGATCAACGAGGCGCTGGCGCCTTTCCTGGGGCCGGATGCCATCCAGAATGCGATGGGCCAGGACAACTCGGCTGAGGCCACCGCCGAACGCATCGTGTCGATGTCGACCGCGTTCTTCGAGGCCTACGCCGCACGCCGCCCCGACGACGACCCCGAAACCGTGCTGCGCGATTTCATGGGCGTCATCCGCGGTGGTTTCGAGAAGGGCTTCGGCGAGGCGCGCGACATCCTGGACGGGCTCGGTGTCTTCAACGGCGCAGTCGAGGCCGATGTGACGAAGACGCGCGAGCTGGTGTTGCAGGGCTACGACCGCTTCATGCTCGATCGTCTGCCGAGCTCTGATCAGCAGCTGTGAGGGCCGGTAGGTCCCAGGCCTTTGCAATCAGCGCGAACGATTTGAGCCGCGCCGCTTGATCGAAGGTCTGTGCGGTGAGGATCAACTCGTCGGCGCCGGTCTGTTCGATCAAGCCTTCCAGTTGCTTGCGTACTTCGTCCGGGGCGCCGATCGCACGGCAGGAGAGCGATTCGTCGGCGAAGGCGAGTTCCGTGGCTGACCATTCCGCTTCGATGAAGGCTTCGGGTGGCTCCAGCTGGCCGCGTACGCCGCGCGCCATGGCGGCGAAGCGCAGGCGCAGCGAACGCAGCAGGTGCTGCGCCTCTTCGTGGGTGTCGGCCGCGATCGCATTGGCGGCGACGGCGAAATAGGGCTTGTCCAGCGCGGCGGAGGGCTGGAAGCGGCTGCGGTAGAGCTCGATGGCCTGGAACAGGAAGCGCGGCGCGAAGTGCGAGGCGAAGGCGAAAGGCAGACCGAGGTGGGCGGCGAGCTCTGCGCTGAACAGGCTGGAGCCGAGCAGCCAGATCGGCACATTGAGCCCGGCGCCGGGAACGGCGCGCACGGCCTGACCAGGCTGGGCGGGCTGGAAATAGGATTGCAGCTCGAGCACGTCCTGCGGAAACTTGCCCTCGCTGCCCGCGACGTGGCGGCGCAGGGCGCGCACGGTGGGCTGGTCGGTGCCCGGCGCACGGCCCAGGCCAAGGTCGATGCGCCCCGGGAACAGCGACTCGAGAGTGCCGAACTGCTCGGCGATCACCAGTGGTGCGTGATTGGGCAGCATGATGCCGCCCGCGCCGACACGGATGCGCGAGGTGGCACCGGCCACGTGCGCGATCACCACCGCGGTGGCTGCGCTGGCGATGCCGGTCATGTTGTGGTGCTCGGCCAGCCAGTAGCGGGTGTAGCCCGACCGATCGGCCAGCTGCGCCAGCTCGCGCGTGTTGCGCAAGGCGTCGGCGGGCGTGCTGCCGGCGGGGACGGGGGCAAGGTCAAGGACGGATAGCGGGGTTGGGCTGGGGGAGGGCTTTGCAGGCTGGGGATTGGGCATGGGAGTCCTCTCGATCGGGTTGGAATTCACTACGCCTGCGCCACAGGCCTGTGCTGAATGGACGAGGGGCGCTGCTGTGCGGGGATCGCTACGCTTGCAGGGCAAGGTGCTGAAGCCGCCTGCGACCTGCAATGGGCTGGACTGTTCGGGCGCACTCTGGTTTATTGTCCGCCATCTCATCTTAAGCCACACAGAAGGAATCGTTTTCATGAGCACCAAGCAAGCGTTTCAATGGAGCGATCGATTCGTGCTGGGACACAGCGCGATCGACGACACCCACCGCGAGTTCGTGGATTGTGTCGATGCCTTGCTGCAGGCCACGGACGCCGAGCTTCCCGCCGCACTCGAGCGCTTCATCGCCCACGCGCAGGACCACTTCAATCAGGAAAACGCCTGGTTGGGTGCGGAGGACTTCCCCGGCGGCGGCGAGTGCCATATCGATGAGCATGGCAAGGTGATGAGTTCGGCGCTCGATGTGCAGCGCATGCTGGCCGAGGGCCAAACCGAGATCGTGCGCGAGTTCACCCAGGCGTTGGTGGATTGGTTTCCCGGCCATGCCGACTACATGGATTCGGCGCTTGCGACCTGGCTGGTGAAGCAGGCGCACAACGGTCGTCCGCTGGTGTTTCGGCGCAAGGAAAAGAGCGCGCAGTGATGCGCGCGGTGCGACGAGGCGAAGTCGCCGTCTTCTGAATCAGCCTTTCCATGGGCCGGCAGTCTTGTTGCGGGCTGTCATCTGGCTGTAACACACGCTCGATACGCTGCGTCCTGTCATCTACTTCGGTTCAGACAGGAGCACCTAAATGTTCAAGCAGGCCAGACTCATTTCCGCCTTGGTCGTCGCCGGCGTCGCCCTTGCAAGCTCGCCCGCGGCACGCGCCGAGATCATCAAGATCGACGGTTCATCGACTGTTTATCCGATCACCGAGGCGGTTGCCGAAGACTTCCAGAAAGCCATGAAGAACGTGATCAAGGTCACGGTCGGCATTTCCGGCACCGGCGGCGGCTTCAAGAAGTTCTGCCGTGACGAGACCGACTTCCAGAATGCCTCGCGTCCGATCACTGCCCAGGAGATGGCGGACTGCAAGGCCGCCGGTGTCGAGTATTTCGAAATGCCGGTCGCCTATGACGCCTTGACCGTCGTGATCAATCCGAAGAACACCTTCCTCACACAGGCTACCGTCGAAGAGCTGAAGAAGCTGTGGGAGCCGGCGGCCCAGGGCACGGTCACGCGCTGGAATCAGATCAATCCGGCCTGGCCGGATGCGCCGATCAAGCTCTTTGGCGCCGGTGCCGATTCGGGCACGTTCGAATACTTCACCGAAGCCATCGTCGGCAAGGCCAAGTCCTCGCGCGGCGACTACACCGCCTCGGAAGACGATAACGTGCTGGTGCAGGGCGTGTCGCGCGACCTCAATGGCATTGGCTACTTTGGCTACGCCTACTACGCCGAGAACATGAGCCGCCTGAAGGGGCTGGCGATCGTCAATCCCAAGACCGGCGCGGCCGTCGAGCCCTCCGGCGCCAACGTCGAGAATGGCAGCTACGTGCCGCTGTCGCGGCCGATCTTCGTCTATGTCAAGGCCAGGTCGCTGCAGAAGCCGGAAGTCCGCGCGTTCCTTGAGTACTACATGAACAACGCCGACAAGCTGGTGCGTGAAGTCAAGTACGTGCCTCTGCCGAAGGCCGCTTATGAAGGCAACCTCAAGCATGTCAAGGACAACAGGATCGGCACGGTTTTTGGTGGCAGGAACGAGGTGGGTATCACCATCGAAGAGCTGATGAAGCGCGAAGCCAGCATGTAAGCAGCGTGCGACGGGCCGTTTCGGCCCGTCGCCGCAAGCCTGTTTCCCGGCCGTTCCGGCAGCGGGCCGGCCTTG
>NZ_ATJV01000086.1 GCF_000443165.1 Thauera terpenica 58Eu
GCGGGCGCATCCGTGAAGTACCTGTCCCATAGATCTTCCCTCCGTAGCTGGCTATAAATTACACCAGCACACCGTGGGACTAAACAGGTAGGTCTGCTCGTAATGTCCCGACCACGAGGAATCCCACGCCGGGCCGTGGCGTTTCGCAGCCGTCGGGTCCATGTCGGGGTCGTTGATGTCATAGGGTTCGTGCAGGGCATGCAGTTCCAGGTCGAAGCGCGTGTCGTCGATGCCTTCGTACCGCATGCGGTAGTGCTTGAGCGGCTCGATGGCCTTGAAGCTCAGGCCGTTGGGCAGGCTGAACTCCAGGAGCGACCTGGGGCAAGGCATGTGCTGCTGGTTGTCGATGTACAGCTGCTCTTCCCACAGGTCGGAGATGCGGTCCATCAGCGTAATGTCCGCCATGCACACGCCCAGCACCGGGCGGGTCACGATATAGACCACCGCGTTGATGTTCGCGTCCGGAAGGTTGAACGGAATCGCGATGGTTTCCGCCCACTGCCAGTGCGAGTCGGCGGTGTAGTGGTAGTCGAAGTCTTCCGGTTTGATCATCGTCTCCTGCTCCCAATCATAGTGTGGCCGCGATCATCGGCGACGCTTGAATCAATCCACTTCGGCCGGCCCGGGGCGGATCCCGCAAAACGCTTGCATGGCATCGGTCGGGCGTTCAACCGCCCTGTCGATAAACGAGGACCGGAATCCGCGAGTGCGTCAGGACCTTTTGAGTTTGTGATCCGAGTATCAGGCTCTTCACCCCCCGGTATCCGTGGGAGGCCATGATGATCAGGTCGCAACCGCCTGCCTCCGCCTCGGAAACGATGGCCTCGAACGGTTCGTTGGCCATCGCCAACTTCGCTTCACTGGATACTCCGGCCGCCTGTGCCGCGGCGCATGTGTTCGCAAGGAGATCGCGCCCCCCTTTCGTGACTGCATCGGTCCTTCTCGCGAGCAGTTCCGGATTCTGGCTCCTCAGCAATGAGGCCTCTCCGTAGATCGACGTCTCGGGATCGTCCACGGCGAAGAGGAAGGTGATCTTGGCACCCGTCTCCTGCGCGAAGAGGATGGCCTGCTTGACGGCCTGCTCCGAAAGTACGGAGCCGTCCGTCGGGGCAAGAACATGGCGAAACATCGTTCACATCTCCTTAAGACACTTATGCTCTGGACTTCAATGTGCGTGCGGATAAGTTGCGCCCGGCGTCCTCGCCAGTCCAACTGTTCGCGTCCGGAAGGTTGAACGGAATCGCGATAGTTTCCGCCCACTGCCAGTGCGATTCGGCGGTGTAGTGGTAATCGAAGTCTTCCGGCTTGATCATTGTCTCCTGCTCCCATCGATGGTGTGGCCACGGTCATCGGCGACGCTTGAATCAAGACAGGGCCATCGTCGTCGCTGCGTCACAACGAATCGAACGCAGGCGCATCCCGGCACGGACCGGGCGATGACCGCGGCACCCCTATGCCTTCCTGGAACGCAGGTACGCCAGATACTCCGTCGGCCACATGAACTCGGCCCAGCCCACGCCTGGCCGGCCGTCGATCTCGCAGGTCATCGATGACTCATATAGAGTGGTATGCGGCCCTGGAATCAGCGGGAAGTGGGCGAAGAAATCCCCCGAGAGGCGGGTTTTTCTGCCGGCACTGTCGGTCAGCTCCGCTTGGATGCGTTTCTGCAGATACTGGCCGTCGTGCGTGAATGCCACCTGGACCGAATCCACTTCGGCGATCAAGCCGTCGCGGCTGACGTAGCCGCGAAGCTCGATACGGCCGCGCTCATAGATTTCGCAGAAATGCACGCACAGATCCTCGCCCGCCTGGGCATGCACCCACTTCCAGTGCTGCGGCACCTGCCAGTCGCGGGTGCCCCAGGAATGGTCCCGCGCACCGGTCGTATCTACCTGATGGACCTTGTCCCCGATCCGCAAGGTGCCACGAATGCGGCCCGCCTGCTCCAGGCGGTTGGTGGCAAACCAGTCGGGACAGCCGTCCTTGTGCGAACCGTAGGCATAGGCCGGATGGCAGGCCTCGAAGCTCAGGTCCAGGCCGGCCCGCTCGCCATCCACTCGCAGGCGGCCGGTCCTCAGATCCAGATTCTGCTGCAAGTGGACCTTGCCGACCCTCCAATCGTCGAAATTCCGCTCCGCGGGCATCCGGACATTGTCGATGGCCTCGACGATCGGTTCATTGCCGACGCCCGGCCCATAGGCGACGAACACCGATCCGGCGACGCCGTCCCGATCGACCCAGGTGTAGATGAAGGTGCCCAGGTCGAGCTCGGGCAGTGAAATCACGTAAGGAATCGATTCCCGCTCGAGCGGCCCGCCCTCGAGCTTGTGGCGTCCGTCGTTTGCCGGGTCCAGCGCGGCAATGGCGCTCCTCAGACCAGTCATGTCCTGCATTCCATTCTCCTTGCACGATCCATATGTTTCCCCCAATTGCTTGACACCATGACATGAACGCGGGATTGTCCGGCCCTTACCCGACGCACAGAATCAGGAGCACGACGCACATGGCGATCACCCAGGCGTCGAAGCCGTGGCGCAACCACGAGGGAGCCTGCTTCAATTCCATGAACTGGAATCCGACGATCCAGGTCTTCACGAAAGCGGTGACGAGCACGCCGGCCGTGGCAAGGCGGATATCGCCCTGCACATTCTTTACCGTATAGCCCAGCCACCAGCCAAACAAAGTGGAACCCACCAGCACGATCCATGCAATGTTGTTTGCATTACGCAGAAATCCAGACTCAACAGATCTCGTCATCTCGGCCCCTCATAGCAGATAGAAAAGCGAAAAGAGTACGATCCAGAGCAGATCGACCAGATGCCAGAAGGTCGCCCCGCTCTCAATGGTCCGAATGTCCTTTTTGCTCAATTCCGGGCGCCGGCTCACGTTGCGCACGACGAGCAGCACACCGAGCCCAACCAGCACATGCACCAGGTGGATGCCGGTGAACGAGAAAAAGTACATGAAAAAATCATTCGTCTTCGGAGTCACACCGTTGGCGATCTTGAGCCCCCACTCGAAACTCTTGTTCGCCACGAAGAGCAGACCGAACAGGATGCCGAGCGAGATGTAACGGCTACTGGCGGCACCGTGGGCCTGCCGACAACTCTCCACGCCCTTGGCAACGAACCACGACCCGGTCAGCAGGAAGAAGGTGTTCAACACCCCTACCCACATATCGAGCGTGGTCCGGGACTGGGCGAACAATTCGGTCTGCTCCCTGTACCCCAACGCGATAACGACGAAGAACGCCGAGAACACCAGCAGGTCACCCGCAACGAACAGCCATATCCCGACTTCACCCGGAACATGCTTCTGAGTAGCGCAATCCGGTGTCGCCATGCGCCCCCCCACCGGGGGGGCGCGCCGATTATCCGTGATACTGTCCGTCATGCCACTGATCCTGCAGCGCTCCTCGCGCCGCCAACGACCGGTTCGTTACCCGCAGCTTTCGCCACCTTGGACATCGCCGCGGACATGATCCAGATCCATGCAAAGTAGGCGATATAAGGAATCCAAAGCGCGACAAAGCCATGCCAGGCAAACGGGCCCGTCTTGAAGAAGAGGATCAGTTGCCCCGGAATGTAGAGCAGCGCCGCCCACAGATTCACGTAAGCAACCCAGCGCGGGAACGGCTCCTTGCCTTCTTCCGCCACGAGAATGGGCAGTGCGATCATGACGCACCAACCGCCAAACAGGGGCACGGAGAAGAGCGCACAAAAGTAGGCGAAATCAGTGAACATCATGACGACGGTCGGATGGTAGGTTTCCGGGCGAAAAGCCATCAGTGCCCAGGAAAACGCGACCAACAGCGCGATCACCTGCCCGCCGGCCGTGAACACGATCTGCACATAGGAGAAGACCGGATTGGTTTCAAAACGCCGTGTCTGGGCAGCAATTCCCGCACCGAAAGATCCGAACAGCGCAAACGATATCATCATGAAGACAGAAGCGATCTGGATCTGGAACTGGTTGTCCGTAATTTTCCTGACGAACACCTCGGGTGCCTCTCCCGAGTTGAGCAAAGGCGGGGTCATGCCGCCCAGAATCACGCCGCCGATGATGTAGAAGATCACGGCCATGTATCCGGACCATGCGCAGAACCGCATCGATTTCCGGAAAAGGGGGTCATTGACTGTCGTTTGCATCTTTATCTCCTTTCTTCCTTGGTGTTTTTTTACCGGGTTTCATCCGTGCGACGAAGCGGACATCGCCTCCGCTCAGAAGACGAGTACCGGCTTGATCGCGCCGCCCTTCTCCGTGGCATGGAGGGCCTCGTTGATCTGGTCGAAGCGGTAACGCGTGATCAGCCGGTCGAAGGGGAATTTGCCTTCGCGGTAGAACCGCAGCATCTGCGGGATGAAGGCCTGCGGATCCGCGTCGCCTTCGGTGATCGGGCGCAGGGTCACGCTCTTGGTCAGCAGGTCGAGCAGGGTCGCGGGCACCGCGGCGTCGGGCGCCGGCATACCGACCATGCCCACCGTGCCGCCCGGCAGGGTGCAGTCGATCGCGTTGCCGATCACCGACGGCAGGCCGGTGGTATCCAGCGCATGCGTGGCCCCGCCGCCGGTGGCCGCCCTGATCGCGGCGACCAGGTCGTCACCGGCGAAGGGGTCGAAGGCATGGCTCGCGCCCAGTTCCAGCGCCAGCGCGCGGCGCGCGGCATTGGGCTCGACCACCACCACCTGCGCCGCACCGACCGCCCGTGCGCCGAGCAGCGCGCTCAGGCCCACGCCGCCGCCGCCGAAGACCGCCAGCGACTGGCCCGGGCCGATGCCCAGCGAGTTGATCGCCGCCCCCGCCCCGGTCTGGATGCCGCAGCCCAGCGGGCCGAGGATCTCCAGCGGCAGGTCCTCCGCCACCTTCACCGCGTTGATCTCGCGCGCGATGGCGTAGGTGCCGAACGAGGACTGGCCGAAGAACAGGCCCTGCACCGCATTGCCGGCGGCATCGAGCATCCGCCCGCCATCCACGCGCTGCGCGCCGCCGAAGTTGAGCGGCAGCATCTGCAGGCAGTTCGACGGGTGGCCGGAGCCACAGTTGCCGCACCGCCCGCAGGAGTTGAACGACAGCACCACGCGGTCGCCCGGTTCGAGGCTGCGCACCCCCTCGCCCACCGCCTCGACGATGCCCGCCCCCTCGTGGCCGAGCACGATCGGCAGCGGCACCGGGAAAGCATCGCGGCACACCAGGTCGGTGTGGCACACGCCCACCCCGACCATGCGGACCAGCACTTCGTCGCCCTTGGGTGCACTGATGCGGACGTCCTCGATCTCGAGCGGCCCGCCCACCTTGCGCAGCACGGCGGCACGCGCGGCGGTGAAGTCGTGATTGCTGCACATCCTTGTCTGTCTCCTGGTTGTCACCGGCGGTTCGTCCGCCTCCGGGGCGCCCGTTCGCCCGCAGCCGGAAAGCGGGGAATGACTGGCGCAGTTTCGTACGCTATCGTACCGTATGTCAACGCACACAAAGAACGGATACCCCGCGAGTGCGTACCACGCCAGCCGATGGTGAGCCTGCCCGCCGCCGCCGGGACCGGCCGAAAGTTGGGGGCGGCGGGACGACCGGCCGGCCGCGGCCGCCATTGCCTTTTCCAGGAGCACCCGGACGAGATGAGAGACCCCTTAGCCCATGCCGGCCTGCGCCTCGCGGCCGCGCTGTTCCTCTGCGGCCCCGTCGTTGCCAGCCCGGCCGCGCCGCCGGCGGCGCTCACGCCCAGCGGCGCGGAGCGTGCCGGCACCGCCGACGGACGCATCCCCGCCTGGTCCGGCGGCATCGCCCGCCCGCCGCCGGGCTGGGAGCCCTCGCAAGGCCATACCGACCCGTTTGCCGGCGAAACACCGCTGGCGATGATCGAGCGCGCGAACATGGACGAACACGCCGCCCACCTGTCGCCGGGGCTGCAGGCCCTGCTGCGCCAGCGCAAGGGCTTTCGCATGCCGTTGTATCCCTCGCACCGGACCTTTGCCGTCCCCGGGCACGTCCATGCGGCCACCGAGGCCGGCGCGGGCCGGGCCGCCGTGGAAGACAAGCGGCTGCGCGGTCACCGCCAGCCCGGCATCCCCTTTCCCCAGCCCCGCAGCGGCGAAGAGGCGATGTTCAACCACCTGCAGCGCTGGATCGGCGGCGTGAGCGCGTGCAGCGACTGGCTGCCGATCCGCGCCAGCGGCGACTACTTCCGCGTCGGCTGGTGCTCGAAGATCGTCCAGGCATCCGAGATGGATGCGCTCGAGACCGCCCAGGACGGCACCTATTTCCTCGGCCGCTACGATGCGCCCACGGCCCTGCTCGGCACCATCTACCTGGTGCACGAACCGCTCGACTCGGCCGCCGGCGAGCGGCGCGCGTGGATCTACAACTCGGGACAACGCCGGGTGCGCCGGGCACCGGACCTCGCCTTCGACAACGTCGCCGACGGCTCCGAAGGCATGGCGACGATCGACGACGGCGGCGGCTTCAACGGCTCGCTCGAGCGCTACGACTGGAAGCTCGTCGGCAAGCGCGAGCTGTACGTGCCCTACAACGCCTACCGGCTGGCGTCGCCGGCGCTGCGCTACGACGAGATGATCGAGGGCAACCTGATCCGGCCCGAGCTGATGCGCTACGAGCTGCACCGCGTGTGGGTGGTCGAGGCCACGCTCGCGCCGGGGATGTCGCACATCTACGCGCGGCGCACCTTCTACCTCGACGAGGACAGCTGGCAGGTCGTGATCGCCGAGGCCTGGGACGGCCACGGCGAGTTGTGGCGGGTGTCGCTGCTGCCGCTGATCCAGCTCTACGACGTGCCCAACATGGTACCGCGCGCGCAGATGATCCACGACCTGCGCAGCGGCTCGCTGCTGGTCACCGGGCTGGACAACGAACGGCCCCGGCCCGCGATGCAGTGGCACCAGAAAGGCAGGCTGGCGGAATTCCGCCCCGCGGCCCTGCGCGCCATGCATTGAAGGTCGGCGGGCCATTGCACGCCAGCACAGGCCTTCGCGAGCGACGCCGCAATCGGACACTCCCGCAGCATCCGCTCGCATTGGGTCGAAGGCTAACGGCTGGCGCCCGCCCGCGCGAGGACCAGCAGCGCCGTCGCCCCCAATACCGAATACGCAGCAAAGAGCGGACGCACGCTGCCATCGAAGAGCTGCCCGACGGCAAAGCCGATCAGCGCCCCCATGCATGTCGTCACGAGACCGAACACCGACGCGGCCGTGCCGGCGACATGCCCGAGCCGGTTCATCGCCATCGCGGTCAGGTTCGGCGCCAGCAGTCCGAACACGAACATGTTCCAGCACTGGATCGCAAGGAAGGGCCGCAGGCCCACGAGGCCTGCCCCCGCGGCCGCAGCCGCGAGACCATTCACGACGACTTGACTGCACAAGACGCTGCGAATCAGTTGCGCGCTGCCGTAACGTCTCAGCAAGCGGGCATTTGAGTACGCACCCACGGCGGTGGCCAGCGAGACGAATGCCAGCAGTGGCGTGAAGCGCAGACCGGCCTCGTAGGTGCGCTGGAAGACCGCCTGGGCCGACGTGAGGAAGCCGACATAGGCGCCCATCGCCAATCCATAGGCGAGCATATGGGCAACCGCATGCCGATCCGCAAGGACCAACCGGTAGGCCGCGGCGGCGGATGCCGGCGCGAACGAGCGGCGCTGATCGACTGGAAGCGATTCATCCAGCCGCCATCTCGCCCAGCACAGCATTACGATCGCGGCAAGCGCCGTGAGGGCAGGAATCCATCGCCACGAGCCCGACAGGAGGATGAGCTGCCCGAGCATCGGTGCGACGACCGGCTCCAGCAACAGCACCGTCATCACCAGCGACAGGGCATGCGCCAAGCCCGGGCCGCCGAGGCGATCGCGGACCGTCGAATAAGTGGCGACGCGCAACGCCCCTGCACCGACGCCTTGCAGAAGGCGGGCGCCGATCAGCGTCGCGATATCGACTGCCAGCGCGGTGAGCACACCGCCCACCGCGAACACCCCCGCCCCGCCGAGAAACAGGGGTCGCCGGCCATGACGGTCGCAGAGCAGCCCGAAGAACGGCTGCGGCATTCCCATCCCGAGCAGGAACGCAATGATCGCAGCCTGGCTGAGATTCCTGCTGCCAAGGGCCAAGTCATCGCCGATTCCGTCCAGCGCCGGCACCATCAGATCGGTTGCGAGCGCCCCGACCGCAAGGCTCATCGAGACGAACGCAATGAATTCCGTCGGACTCATCCCGGCGGCGGGCCGTCCGTCCCGGCCGGCCGCGCCCATGCCGGTTCGACGGAACGCCCGCGCCGCCGACGCCCGGACATCGCAGACTCCTCGACGAACAGCCGCCCTGCACGGACGGGAATTCCCGCGGACACCCGCCCCATCAATCGTTCCTCGGACTCGCCATGACGGGCAAGCGCGCATGGCGATCCAGTTCGAAGGTTCGCCCCGTGGGCGGTTCGCCCGCCGTTCCTTCGTCCGCAGACCTCATGATCGTGCCGGTAGTCTCGGACACGGCCGGCTTCTCGAGACCGGCATCCGCGACGGCCTGCCGCCCGTCCCGATCGGTCTGCTTGCCGGACTCCCGCTTCAGCAGGAAGGTCGCCAGGCTCGGAATCACGATCAGTGCGCCGAGCATGTTCCAGATGAACATGAAGGCAAGCAGCAATCCCATGTCAGCCTGGAACTTGATCGGCGACCAGGCCCACGGGATCACCGCGGCAGCCAGGGTGATGCCGATGAGGGCAACCACTTTGCCGGTGAAGACCAGCGCCTTGCAGTAGGCCTCGGTGAGCGGCATTCCATCCCGCTGCGCCGCGAGCTGCACTGCCAGCAAGTAGAGCGCGTAGTCGACGCCGATCCCGACGCCGAGCGCAACGACTGGCAAGGTTGCAACCTTGACGCCGATGCCGAGTACCACCATCAAGGCCTCGCACAGGAGCGAGGTCACCACCAGCGGGACCACGGCGACCACGACCGCGCGCCAGCTGCGGAAAGTGATGAAGCACAGTACGGTCACCGCCGCATAGACGTAGAACAGCATCGTCCGGTTGGCGTGACCGACCGCGATGTTCGTGGCGGCTTCGATCCCGGCGTTCCCTGCCGCCAGCAGGAACTTGCGCTCGTCGGTATCGTGCTCGGCCGCGAAGGCTTGCACGGTCTTGACGACACGATCGAGCGTTTCCGCCTTGTGGTCGGCAAGGAAGGCGATGATCGGCGCCACCGAGCGGCTGTCGTCGAACATCTCCGGATTGCCGTCGTACACATAGTTCAACGCGTCGGACACCACGTAGCTGTCGCGGTTGAGCGTGATCCACTTGGGTGACCCCTCGAAGCCGGCGGCAGTGTAGTTGCGTGCGAGGCTGGCCGCAGAGACCGTCGTCTGCACACCGGGCACATCGCGCAGGATCTCTTCCAGGCGATCCATCTCCAGCAGCGTCTCGAACTTCACCAGGCCGTATTCCGGCGTCGTGACGACCACGGCGAACTGGTCGCTCGAGAGCTGGTAATGCGCGGTTATGTACATGTTGTCGCGGTTGTAGGTGGAATCCGCGCGCAACTCGGGCGCTCCGGGATCGAGGTCGCCGATCTTGAGATCCGCCGCAACGACCAGAGCCCCCGCCGTCACGACACAGGACAACAGGATCACGCCTATCGCCCAAGGCCGGGTGGTGAAACGTGCCAGCCAGCGCGACAGCGGGTGGTCGCCTTCGTCCTCCCGCAGCGACCGCATCGCGGCGACGTGGCTGACGCCGGTGTAGGAAAGCAGGACCGGAAGCAGGATGAGGTTGGTGAAGATCAGCACCGCGACGCCCGTGCTCGCCGCGACGGCGAGGTCGCGGATGACCGGGATGTCGATCACGGACAGTACGCCGAAGCCCACGGCATCGGCCAGCAGTGCGGTGAGACCGGCGAGGAAGAGGCGGCGGAAGGTGTAGCGGGCGGCAACATAGCGATGCGTGCCGCGGGCGATGTCCTGCATGATGCCGTTCATCTTCTGCGCGCCGTGGGAGACGCCGATCGCGAAGATCAGGAAGGGAACGAGCACCGAATACGGGTCCAGCACCAGGCCGAAAAGCCGCATCAACCCGAGCTGCCACGCCACCGCGACGAGCGAGCAGGTCACCACCAGCGCGGTGCTGCGCAGACAGCGCGTATAGAGCAGGATCAGCCCCGAACAGATCGCTGCGGCATACAGGAAGTAGGTGAAGACCTCGATCAGCCCGTGGATCAGGTCGCCCACCAGCTGGGCAAAGCCGATGATGTAGATGTTGACACCCTTGCCCGCATGGTCGGCGCGGATGGATTCGAGCGCATCGCGGAACGCCCGATAGTCGAGCGCGTTGCCGGTAATGGCGTCGTGGCTCAGCAAGGGGACGAACAGCATGCTGGAACGCTCGTCGTTGGCGACGAGCGAGCCGACGATGCCGGCGCGGTGGACGTTGTCGCGTAGCGCCTCGATGCTTGCCGCCGAGCCGTCATAGGTATCCGGCATCACGGCCCCGCCCTTGTAACCCTCGGCGGTGATCTCCGTCCACCGCACGACCGGCATCCACAGCGATTTCATGAACGACCGGTCCACGCCCGGGACGAGGAATACCCGGTCGTTGATGTCCCGCAGGGCGGCGAGGTAGTCGGCATCGTAGATGTCGCCGTCGGCGTTCTCGACGACGATCCGCACCGAATTGCCGAGGCCGCGAAGCGATGCGGCGTTTTGCAGGTAATTCTGGATGAAGGGATGCGAGACCGGCATCATCTTCTCGAAGCTGGCGTTGATTTCCAGCCGCGAGGCCTGATGGCCCAGTACCGCGGTCAGCACCACGCAAACGATGACGAGAACCAGCCGGTTGTTGAAGATGATCCGCTCGAGCAGACCGCCGGAGCGCGAATCGAAGTCCTGCGGCCTGGGAATGACCGGCATGACTTCCAGTTTGTCGGTGGTGATGGACATCAGAACTCTCTATTGGTAGCGCGCGGGAACGATCCGGTCACTTGCTGCCTGAAGCCGCAGCACCGCCGGCCTGAATGCGGACGCCGTCCAGTCCGGTCAGCACGAGGCTGCCGTCGGCCAGCACGGCCACGCCCGTCATGCGAACCGGCTGGTCCGGGCTGCGCAGCACCGGCGGGCCGCCGGACCACTCTCCGCGCAGGAGCTCCCCTGCGACGCTGCCGAGGACGAACGAACCATGGGCGGCGGCGCCGGCGGCAATGGTCTGTTCGCTCGGGACGGCGAGTTGGCGCCATGTCGCGCCGGCGTCGTCGCTGCGATAGGCAACGCCGCGCAGGCCAAAGGCAAGCAGGTTCCTGCCTTCTCCGACGATCCCGAAAAAGCTGCCGATATAGCCCGTATCGATCGCGACGAAGCGACCCGCGCCTCTATCGAGCCGGTAGATCCGCCCGCGTTCGCCGACGATGAACAGTTCGTTCCCGATGCCGCGGATCGCGTTCAGGTTCAGGTATTCGCCGTTCTCGATGCGTTCCAGCCAGGGCGCCCAGGTGTTCCCGCCGTCACGCGTCACCATCAGCATGCCGAAGGCACCGACCGCGTAGCCGTTGCGCGTGTCCTCGAACCAGACGTCGAGCCACGGCAACGCCGGTCCGCCACGGTAGTTCAGCTCGAGCTGGGCAGCGGCCGCCTCCGCCGCCGGATCAGGCGCCATCCCGGCGTAATGCGCCGGGAAGTGGGCCGCCGCACTGCGGCCGTCGAGTTGCTTGACCCAGTTCGAGCCGCCGTCGGCGCTGTAGAGCACGACGCCCTCGTGACCGACCGCCCAGCCCTGCTGCGGGGTCGGGAAATGCACGGCCAGCAGATCGCTCTGCACGGGTACGTTCGCCTGGCTCCAGCTCTGGCCGCGGTCGTCGGAGACGATGACGAGTCCGCGCGGGCCGACCGCCACCAGCCGTTCGCCAGCCGAGGCAACGGCCATCAGCGGGCGCCGGGCGGGATCGGTCCGCATGTCGGCCGGCGTGTCGAGCGGGTCA
>NZ_ATJV01000087.1 GCF_000443165.1 Thauera terpenica 58Eu
CAAGGCCAGTCCCGAAGGGACCAAGGCGAATAGCCGCGCCTGGAACGGGCATCCCGGTTTTTCGCGGAAGCGAAAAATGCCCCGGATTTTCGGTCTTCTAAAGGATCGGCCTGCCGTGATGCTGCCGCCTGTCGCACGCATCTTTCAGGTCGAGAAGGGCGTCAATCAACGCATCGAGAACCGGCGCTTCGAGGTACACACTCACGCGCGAAGCCGCCTTATCCGGCGTCGTCACCGTCAAGCGGAAATCATGCCCTCGGCCTACCTCGGCAACCGTAATGGACTCGGACGTACCCACGGCATGGGTGTAAGGAATCGAACGCTCGAACGGCTCATTGATCGCCACGGCAACACCTCAATTTCAGTAGGAATCCAGCGAACCGTAAGGCAGCAAGCGAAGTTGCTCAAGGCTATAGAGGGACTGGACGCAGCGCGGATCATGATCCACCACGCGGCGACCATGGTTGTTCGTCCGGTACGTCATCGGCTTGTCATCGTGTGCCCATACGGAATTGAACTCGGGGTTTACCTTAACCACGACAACCACGCGCCCGAGCAAGTAAGAGCGGTTATGTTTCACGGGTCTTGTCTATCCTTGCCCGCACCCATTCGGCCCCACCAAGACGCGCCAGCTTAGCCCGCTGCTCTGGCGTCATCCGCAGGGAGACCGTTACTGTTTCCTCTCCCTGCTTCACGGGCTTTCGTCCTTGGCCGCGCCCTGCGCCTCCGCGTCGATCGCTCATGCTTCGGAACGAACCCGCTTGAACGCGGCACGGTAATTCGCCTTTGCTTGCTCGTAAGCCTTTCGGGCTGTCGTCCGTTGTTCCATTGTGCTGCTCTGGTTACGGTCTACCGCTCTCCATGTGCTTTCGGCCTTTACTTTGGCTATCCGCGCCGCGTAGATCGGGTTCATTTTGTTGCTCCTGTTTGCTTGGTCGGTGTTGTTATTGTAGTGCGTTTTCAAAAGTATGCAAGCTGTGTTTGTGGTGCGCAATCAAAACATAACACAACGCTCGTTCGGGCCTGCGCAAAAATCCGCGCAGGCCGCACAGCTAAGCGTTATCCCCAGATTCTGTGGATAAAGCATGGGGGGTAAGTGTGTAGTTCGCCGTGCTGATCGAGTTCTTTGCTATCGCCCAAAAACAGCGGTGATGAACCGAAACGATTTGGCACCGGGAGCCGGGAACGATCTGCACGATTCACCCCTGCGACCGCACGAAGGGCAGGGCAAAGCCCGCCCGGTAGATGCCTAGCAGGCTGGTAGCCATGAAGCCGAGTTGCTGCACCAGAAGACCATAGCGCCCGATCCCCAAAGCAAAGCCGATCATGGCGACATTGGCGGCCAGAAACGCCAGCCAGCCATAGCGGGAAACCCGTGTGTGCGTTGCCAGAAGGAACGCCCCGAGAAGACCGGACAGCGACCCAGCCCATTCAAGGAAGTCGATCATTTCCCGCCTCCCTTGCCTTTCGTATCGCCCTGGTCGGCCAGGCGGCGGATGGTGTCGTTCTGGCCGGCAACCTGCGTGCGCAACGCCTCAAGCTCGCCTTGAGCGCGGCCAAGCTGCGAAGCGGCCTCGCGCGCTTCCTTGCGCGTGGCCGACAAGTCCGCCTCCAAGCTCTGCCTGCTCTTTTCCAGCTTGCCGATGACTTCCACGCTGCGGGCCTTCTGGTCCTTGAGTTGGTCCGCCAGGCGTGCGGCCTCGGCCTTGGCCGTGGCCGCCTCCTCGATCTTCGCCCGCTCGCGGGCGCTGGCTTCGTCGCGCTCGTTTTCGGCCTTGGTGCGCGCCTGGTGCGCGCGCTCTGCATCATCAGCGGCATGACGGCGCAGCTCGTCAAGGCGCTGCGCCTCGGCGCGGGCCTGCATCAGTTCGCCGGACAGGGCATCAACCCGCTCGGTGAACGCCTGCACCTGGGCATTGGCCTGGTCAAGCTGCGCTTGGACACGGGCCAGTGCGGTGGCGTGCTCGGCAAGCTGCCGGGAAAAGTCGGCGGTCAGGCGGGCCACTTCGGCGCTGTGCTGGTTGCGGGCGGCCTCGGCCTCGGCATGAACGCGCGCAAGCTCGGCTTGCTGCGCCTCGATCTGCTGCCGCATCTGCTCGGTGGTGGCCGTCAAAGCCGCTTCACGAGCGGCGGCCTCGGTCGCGGCCCGGTGCGAAGCGGTGCGCTCGGCGGAAAGCGCCCCTTCGGCAGTCTCGAGCCGGGCCGCGTCGGCATTGGCTTCTTCCTCCAGCCGTTCGACTTCGGCCAGGGCTTCATCCAAGCGGCGCTTGGTGGTCTTGATTTCGGCGTCGGCCTTCTCGCGGATGGCGGCGATCTCCTTGCCCGCCTCACTGGCGGCGGCCTGCCAGCACTGCGCGAAGGCGGCCTTGACGCTCTCGGGCATGTCGATGACCACGGGCGCGGGCGCAGCCTTGCGCGCCTGCTGCCAGGCGTCGATGTGCTTGCCAAGGGTGGAAAAGCTGCCCCGGCCTAGAACCTCGCGCAAGGTCGTTGCCGTGACCTCCTGGCCGTTGGCGGCCAGCTTGTCGGCGGCCTCAAAAACCTGTTCTTGCGTGTGTGCGGCGATGCGTCCCATGTCATTGCTCCGATTCTTGGTTGATGTTGTCCACTTCGGGCACGACCTCGGCCCGGCTGCTCAAGCGTTCCTTGCTGACCCAACGGGTTTGCTGAACCCATACGCCATTGATGCGGCGCGCGGCGCGAATCTGCACGCGCTTGGGGCCGATCGTCACCACGACAGCGGCCACGTTCATGCTGTAGCCGTAGCCGCCTCGCGGCTCGTACAGCCAATTCACCTTGTCGCCCGGTTTCATGCCGAAACCTCGACAGTGGCCGGATCGTAGCCGTTGCCCTTGGCGATCTGCGCCCGCGCCCTGGTCAGCGCCGCGCGCTCGGTCTTCGCCAGAAGCCAGAAAACCGGGCTGACGCGCTCGCCCGTGCGGCGCAAGCAAGCCGACACGGCGAAGCGTTGCGCCGGGGCAGAGGGCGGCGACTTCTGCACGCGGCAGCCGGAACCGTTGCAGGCGAAGCAAACCCCGCCTTTCACGTTGGCGTGACGCTCCACGCGACCCGTGCCCGCGCAACGCGGGCAGGCGACACGGTATCCCTCGGCTGTCTTCTGGCTCATTTTTTCGCCTCCGCGAAATTACGTTATTCAGCCCACGCGACGGGCACCGGCCAGGCCGTAGAAGCCCGCGCGTCCGGTGACGCTGCCGCAGTAGTTCGCCAGGGCGGCCAGGTTCGGGCCGCTCGGGTAGTCGCAGTGCCACGCACCGACCAACGAGAAGCGGATTTCCTCGGTCGGACGCTCGAAGTCGGCGCGATGGTGTGTGCCCTGCGCCGGGCCGGTGAAAACGCGCCCGCTGACCTCTATCCGGTCGAAAACCCAAGGCAAGGTGCATTGCTGGTAAGGGGTGGCGGCCTCTACTCGAATCATCGCGGGCGTCCTTTCATAAAGTAATTACGTTTTACGTTACGCTATTCTATCAAAAAATCCGCCTATGTCAAGCGTTTTTGGTTGTCAGCCGCGCAACAGCGCGACCGCGCCCGGCTCGGCCACGACGGTGGCCGCCCGGCCAGGTCGGCAGCGTTGTCCGCGATCTGGTCCCGCCCCGGCGCAAGTCTTGGCCGCCGTAGGTCATCCGTCACGGCGCAGCCCTCGGCCAGGGGTAACGCTGCGCCGCATTTGCGCCCGCTCGATGCCGCGAGACCGAAAATCGACCGCTCAGAACGCGCTACAGCGCGTTTTCTCGATGTCGGCAATACCTCACCTACCACAAGCCAGAAAAACGCCTTGGCGGGCCGTTGCGGCAGTCCTAACGGTGTTAGCGATGCACGATCGGTAAAAAGAAACCCCTCCCTCCCTTTGAAGACTGCGCCGAAGGCGCGGGAGGGGGGAGCCGCCGAAGGCGGGGGGAGGGCTTGCCCTCCCACAGGGGGGTCGAGTTCGAGCCGCGAAGCGGCTGACAGGGGGGCGGCACGCCCCCGCGAACCGTGGGGGCCGCGATATGGGGTGAGCGCGCAGCGCGAGGGGCTTTAGCACCTGGGGATGCCGGGAGGGGAGCGCCGAAGGCGCGGGCGGGGCGAAGCCCCAAGAGGCGGCGCGTCTTTTGGTTAGAAGAAGGGTTAGAAAAGCGGTTAGCGGCTCGAAAAATCTGCGTTTTAAATAAGCATATCAACGGCTTACAAAATCTGTGGATAGGTCATCTGTCACGAAAACCTAGGTCATCTGTCACGATTTTCTAGGTCATCTGTCACGCGGAACGGCCCAAAACGGGCCGTTTCGAGGCGAAACCCTAGGTCATTTGTCACCAAACCTAGGTCATCTGTCACCGTATTCGCCTCGGTGTCGCCTTGGGTCAGGTTGGCGGCGCAAGTTATCCACAGTTGCGCCCGCGAAGCGGTAAAAAGCGTGACGGATGACCTACGGTTTGCAGAATCGTCCTAGGTCATCTGTCACGCACCCTAGGTCATCTGTCACGCACCCTAGGTCATCTGTCACGCGCTGCGGCTTGATCTGTGGATAAGTCGCCCTCGATGCCCGAAAGGGTGCCGTGGTCGCGGCCTGGGCACGGTGGCCGCCGCCACGTCGTGACACATGACCGAGGGCCAGAAAGCGCCAAAGGGCGCTTGCGCGCCCCTGGTGCTGTGTTGCTTTGAGCCTCGGTCTAGTCGTTTGCACAGCGGATGCTGTCGTCGTCCGAGAGAAAGGCCAGCTTGGCAATTTTTGCTGCTTGGACATCCGCGCACGCCTTCTTGACGGTCTGCCGCCAGCTCGAGACGTTGCTATCGGTCGAGCCGCACATCTTGCCGAACGTTTCCAGCGACAAAGGGAAGGGGTGTTTGTGGCTCTCGATGTAGTCGGCCAAGCGGCGGGCCACGGGCGATAGGTTGCGGTACACCTCCCATCGATGACTGGTGAAGGTGTTGCCAGCGAACAGCACGATCAGGTTGGGGTCGATCCAGACACGGTAATGGGTCGGCTTGCCGTTCTTGTCGTTGACTGCGGTGTAATTCTGGATCAGGGAGATAGCACCACTCTTGCCGTAAGCCTTCGTGTTGAGGGCCAACACTTCGTTGGCCTTGAGGCGCGAAATGCACTCGCGGGCCTTGTCGTAGTAACGCCCGTTCTTGTGCCATCCAATATCGGCCACGAGGTCTTGAACGGAGAACTCGAAAGGCTCGCCAAGCGCCACGCGCTGGCCGTAGTTGAGGATTTGCAGCCACACGATTTCGTCATCCTCGGCCCGGAGCTCGATGCCGGTGTAGAGGATGGAAACATGCTCGTTGTAGTGGAACAACGGCTCGTGCATAAACGTCCGACGCGGCACGGTCTTGTTCCGAACGGTGAAGATGGAGGAACGCGCGTAGTCGTTCGGAATGTGGCGCAGGTCTTCGCGCTCTCCGATGGTGTCGGGAAAGATCAGGGCAAGCTGAAAATGTGAGTTCGGCTTGATGCCCTTGCTGTTGAGGTAGGCGGAACGCTGCATCTTGTCGAGCTGGCCGGTGCCCTTGGCGTTGGCTAGCCCTCCTGCGGCGAGTTCTGCGGCGGTTTTCATGGTGGTTCTGCTCCTTATCACCTATAATCCCGCCTGTTAAGCGATACCTTTAGCGGGGTTTGCTTACGTTGACTTTGAAGCCCGGCGTCTAACCACGTCGGGCTTTCTTTTGTGGCCTTACTCCCGACGCTCAGGCGCATCGAAGGCCACCATCTTCTTGAACCCTGGCGCTTCTCGAGCGGCATCGCGGCCAAGCCAGCCCTCAAGCGCAAAGAGCGTTTCAAAGGACACTAGGCCGTCAGCCTTGAGCTTCTTTGCAAGCTCGGCCTTGATCCATTCCGGTACGTTCTCCGCGTCTGCGATGCGGGCCAGCAATCCGTCAGGAACGATGCCGTCACGGTACACGTGCCGCAACCGGCCGTAATGGGTGCCCTTGGGCGCGAGCATGAACCACCCTCCGACCAGCACAATAGCCACTATTGCAGCGGCGCGCGGCGCATCGGTTTGCCAGATCGCAGCGGCGCACATCGCCAATCCGAGCAACAGCACAAGAAACCAGCTCGCAGCGTGCGAGCGTGCGTTTTGTTCCTTGCACCATTGCTTGACGATTCCGCTTATCGGCATCGCATCCATCTTCATTTCTCCTTCGTCTTCCTCGTCCGGGGTTTGCCCTGCATCGGTGGCGGCGAAGCCTGGGCGATTTCGCTTCGGAACTTGGCTATCAAGTGGCTCGGGGCAATCAGCGTGACTTGCTCCCAACCGGGAGGCAGCAGCGCGCCCGCGTTGGCGGTCACGCGTTGCGCCTCGTGGTAGTCCTCCAACTTCTTCCATACGACGTTGACGGCATCGCCAACGGCCTGCCGCGACCAGCCGAATTGATAACCCACGGCGGCCAGCGTCTGCCCGTCCACGAGGGCTAAGCGCGCGGCCTTAATACGATCATCGGAAATGTTCAGCAGGGGCCGCACGGCCTCGAACTCGGCGGCGGTCATCCGCCTTTTTGCGCGCATGGCTTACTTCTCCAAACAGGCGGCGTCGATCAGCTTGAGGGTTTCGGCCTTCTTACCGTCCTCGCCAGGCCGCGTTTGCTGCTTGGCCTTGGCTTGAAGGGCGGTCTTGGCGGCTTCACACGATTGGCGGGATGCGAACTCGATGTGATGCACGCCCACGGTGCTGGCCGTGCTCTCGAAGACGAGAAAGAGGATGAAGGCTTTAATCATGCGGAAACCCTTGTTGTGGTGGGGAAGGGCGGGGCGCTCGCCCCGCCTGGTGGTTATGCCTTGACGCTGCCAAAGACGTTCAACAGGCTGAATTTTGCTTCGCTGTCCGCGCCTTGCAGGAAGGCGACAAGGGCAAACGCCCCTTCGCCGTCGCTCGAAAACTGGCCGTTGCGGAAGCCTTGGATGACGGCGCGGCCCACGTCCTTGGCCTTCACGCCCGCGTCGTAGAACGAGTGAAGCCAGGCATCGACAGCTTCCTTGTCATCGGCCTGCATCACGTCAAGAACGGTCTTCGGGCTGCTGCCATGCTCGAAGATGTTGACATAGGCGTTGCTCAGGACTTCAGCCGGGGAGAAGGCCGCCGGGCGGCGCTCCTTGGCCTGGTCTTCGTCGGCCTGCGGTTCGCCCTGCTCGTCCGCGAACGGATCGGGACCATGCTCGCCCTGGTTGCGGTCGGCCTCGCTCATGAAGTCGCCCGGCACGTCGTCGCCGGTCGGTTTCGCGTCCGCGAAAACCGACACCGGGCCGGGTTCTTCGTGGCTGCGGTCCTTCGGGGTCGCCACGTCGCCGCCCTCGGCCTTGGCCTTGGCCTTCTTGCTCGGCTTCACCTTGTCCTTGACGGCGTTCGTCTTCTCGCGGGCATTGGCCTTGCCGCGCGTGGCCTTGAGGTCGTCGACCAGCTCCTTGGCGGCCTCGGGGTCGACCTTCTCGATGGTCTTGACGGTATTGATGACTTCAACATCCGCGCTCACGTTCTCGCTCACAAGCCGCTTGGCCTGCTCGGGCAGGTGCAGCAGGGAAAGCATCTTTGACAGCCAGGGGCGGCTTTTCTGGTGCTTTTCAAGCACGGCCTCGATGCTGCCCAAGCGGTCAAGGTCGCGCTGGATCTTCTTGGCTTCCTCGATCTGCGTCAGGTTCTTGCGGTGGATGTTCTCGGCCATCTGCGCGTCTTCGGCTTCCTCGTCCGACATGTCGCGGATGTAGGCCGGGATTTGCTCAAGCCCGGCGAGCTTGGACGCGCGATAGCGGCGCTCGCCGGCAATGAGTTCGTAGCCGTTCGAGTTCGGGCGCAACAGGATCGGTTGCAGCACGCCACGGGCCTTGATGCTGGCCGCCAGGTCGTCAAGGGTGTTTTCCTCGTCCTCGAAGGTTTCGCGGATTTGCGCCTTCACCTCGATCATGTCGAGCGGGATCAGGGAGTATTGCGCGCCGGTATCGGCAAACAGGGCGTCGATGCCAGCGCCCAAGGCGTCGGCGGCTCCGGTAAAGGCGTTTTCTGCGATCTTCACGGCGTTGGCTTCCTTCTGGTCTTTCGGTTTGGTCTTGGTCTTGGCTGCGGTCTTGGCGCTGGTCATTTGCCGATCCTCCCAAGCACGGATTCACACGCCGCGCGCCACTCCCGGGCGGCCTTCAAGTGGCCGTCGCCCTTGGTGGCCACCCACACCGGGCGGCGCTTGGCGATGGCCTTGCGCACGGGCGCGCGCTCGGGCAGGACTTCGGGCAGGATCGCCGCGCCGTAGCGTTCGCGCAGGGCGGCCAGCGCCTGGCGTTCCTCGGTGCTGCGGTTGTTGGTCTTCATCGGCAGGATGCCGACATGGCGCAGCCGGGGGTTAAAGCCCTGGGTGCGGACAACATGAATGGTCTGCATCAGGTCGGCCACGCCCGCTAGTTCGTACAGGCCCACGGAAACCGGCGTCACCACGAAGTCAGACGCGGCCAGCGAAGCCATGAGGCGCACGCCCAACAGCGGCGGGGTGTCGATCAGGCACAGGTCGAAGTCTTGCGCGAAGCGGCGCAGCGCCACGCCAGGGCGGCGGATGACTTGGTTCTCGGCCTTGTCGATGGACAACAGCCCGTTGTCGGCGCGGATGATCGCCAGCTTGTCGGTGATGGTCTGCGGCTGCTCGCCGTTCGGCTCGGCGTCGTACAGCTTCGACGCCTGCAAGCCCGGCGCGGCCTCGCCGTTGGCCGGGAAGGTCAGCGACAAGCTACCTTGCTTGTCCATATCCACCAGCAACACGCGCAAGCCAGCTTCCAGCGCGGCATACGCAAGATGCACGGTCAGCGTGCTTTTGCCGACGCCGCCCTTCTGGTTCGCTACAGCCAAGATTTTCATGTTCAATGTCCTTTCGAGTTCGTTACGTTGACTTGGAATATGCTTTTGTTATGGCCTCTATTCTATGGGCTGCCGGATTGTATGTCAAGCGTTTTTGCTTGACGCGGTTCAGGAATTGGCCTTCTCGGCGGCCAGGCGCGCAGCGTCGGCGGCGCTGAGAAAAACGGTCATCAGCGGCCCCACGGTCCGGTAAGTGCCGGTGTCAAAGCACACGTCGAAGTCTTGGCCGCTCGTGTGGGCATCAATGCCTTCCACCAAGCGCCACGGATCGAAGCCCAAGCCTTCGGCTTCTTCGCTGTAGAAGTAGGCCGGAACATCGCCGTTGAGGTCACTAGCGGCCAGGTCGGCCACCAGCACGGCCACGCGGCCCGTGGTGGGATGAACGTAACCCGGCGCTTTGGGTTGCGGGAACTTCGGCATGGTCTGAACTCCTGGGCGGGTTGGAAGGATCGCCCCGGCCAGGCCGGGGCAGGGTGGGGCGTCGGTCAGAACGGGATATCCGAATCGTCCATGTCGCCAGCGGTCGGCGGCACGTCGGCCCTGGGCGCGTTCGGCACTTCGTTGGCGGCCTTCTTGCCAAGCATCTGCATTTCGCGGCCCACGATTTCCGTGGTGTAGCGGTCGATGCCGTCCTTGTCGGTCCACTTGCGGGTGCGCAGCTTGCCCTCGATGTAGATTTGCGAACCCTTCTTGATGTACTCGCCCACGACTTCGGCCAGGCCCTTGAAGAACACCACGCGATGCCACTCGGTCTTTTCCTTCTTCTCGCCGGTCGCCTTGTCCTTCCAAGTGTCGGTGGTCGCCACGCTAATCATGGCGGTCGGCGTGCCGTCCGGCATGTAGCGGATTTCGGGATCGGCTCCGACGTTGCCAATCAGCGCGGTTTTGTTCAGTGAGGCCATGTTTTCAAGCTCCTTGTGCTTACGTTGAGAAAGTGCCCCGTCTCCCACGGGGCCAGGGTCTTGCGATCAGAACTCGGTGGTCAGCGTGCCGTCGTCCAGCCGCTTCATCACGTCCGCGCCTTCCTCGGCATCGGCCAGGGCGGCAACCGCCGCGCGGTGCGTCGGGAAGTCGGCCCAAATGTCTTCTTTGTCGGTGCCGGGGTTGGTCACAACGACCCAAGGATTTGGGTTATGCACCTCGGATGTAGCCTTGAGGCTATGGCCGCAATCGCAAGCCGTTCGGGCTTCATCAGGAACGCCGCGCCAGCCGGTAACGGCATAACCCACGCCCACAGGGGCAACACCCCCACAACGTTTGCACTGGTAGCCTGTCGCCTTGATTGCGCGCTTGGCCTTGATTTCGGCCAGGGTGCAGGGCGTGAAATGCAGGTCCAGTTCAGCGCCGCAGCGGGTGATTTCCTCGATGCAGATATAACCGCACTCGGCCATTTCATCGTCGCCGTTGATGATCGCGTAGCCGTATGCCTGCTGAACCCCGCCGTCCACGTCCTTCTCGGTGATGTACCAATCGCACCCGCCGACGAAGTAGTGAAGGTGCGCGGTGGCCTGGTCGCCCTTGTCTTCCTGCTCGTAGGTCTTGGGCATGGCCGCGATCTGCTGCGCCAGGTCGATGAACTTTTGCAGGAAGAACGGCCCTTCCTCACCCCCGCCCGCATGGGACATGACCAACAGTTGCGTATTGGACAGGAACGGGCGAACGGTCGGGACGGCCAGGACTGCTTGCATCATCAGAGAGTGTTCCATTTTCGATTCCTTGCTTACGTTGACTTGAGGCTTTTATTTGCTGGCGATTCGTCTCGATCACCATGACTAAAGTATATTCTCTGCCCGGTTTCGTGTCAA
>NZ_ATJV01000088.1 GCF_000443165.1 Thauera terpenica 58Eu
GGACGGGGGAAAGGGGCGAATCATGCCAAAATCTCAGAATCTAGGCCATTGTTATATAAGCGTTTGTTAATAGTGCACCAACGCCCCACTTGATGGCAAATTCCGAGTGTTTCAAGGTGACGTCCTTGTTTGGACGCTCTCCGGACGCGTGCCCACCCACCTTGTTTCGGTAGTCCGCGAGTTTGGGTAGTTGGGCAAGCTGCAGTTGATCCGAGCCCAATCGATGAAATGGGTGATCATCCCGCCCATTTGCAGCGAATAACGCACCAGCAAGCAGTGCCTTCAAAGGTTGATCGCGGTTAGTCATAGCGTTCGCGACGGAACGGCGTGCCTGCCCAGCCAGAGCATGGGCGATGTCGTCATCGACAGCCTGAACCGTCAGAGCACGGATTTCAGCCAAGGCCTCAGCGCGAGTCCAGTTGCCTCTATTTGGCCAACATGGTTCAACCGGCCACTCCTCCAACAGCCATTTGAGAACGGCTTCGATCAGACTGGCCGACTCAGTCATCAAGGCGCCCAGATCCTCTGGGTGAATACGACCCTGCGCTTCTTCAATCTTCGCCTTCTGGCGTAGAACCCTGAGCAGATGCTCGTGCACAAGCGGTGCCCGACTCTTGAGGAAGGGATATTTGGATTCGACTTGGAAGTCGGCATGCTCGTCGAGCCGCTCGAACCACTCATCTACCGAAAGGTCATCTGCTGAAATGTCCGGCAGCAAACGCTGCATGCGGCGCCTCAGTGCTGCGTTGCCCTTCGCCAAGTCCAGGAAAGGCTCACGCAGCCACGAAACAGCGGGCCGAAGCCGGAAGGGGTCGCTGATCAACCACCGCTGCGGACCGTTCTCGTCGCGATACAGTTCGCACCAGAAATAGAGGTGCAGCGGCCGATCGTCGATGTAGTCAAGCGTTCGGATAGCCACATCAAATCCGACCGTCTCGCCGCTACGTCGAGCATGTGCAAGCTCGTGCCGATATTGCCTGTAAGCCGCCAACAAACCTGGAACGTCAGCTTTCGCGGGTGCTTTCGCCTGAAGTAAAAACGGCTTCTCCTGCCTACCGTTATCTCGGTCAAGGACGAACACCGGCCGATTGTTCTGGTCGGTGCCGACAGGCTGAACCTCGGGAAGAGTGGTCGAGAATCGAGGCAGCAACTGGCCCCCGATTGCGTCCTGGAACGCATAGCCTACCCTCAGATTGAGTCGGCGATCCTCAGCCTCATCCAACAACCTGGCACCATCTTGCGTCACTTTGTTAAGGTGATCGATCCAGCCATTGGGCTGAAGCTGCGACGCAATGATGAAGCGAACAAGCTCACTATCGATTGCCATCAACTCGGCAAGCTTCGTCGCTTCGGTCACCCCAGCCCGCATCAAGCCGAGCAAGGTTTCCTGAAACAAGTTGCAGCCCGCTTGCTGGCGATCATCCGGATAAAGGACTCTCCATGCATAGACGGGCCAGAAGAGGTTCTCGCGCCTTCCGGAGATCGGGCTCAGTTCCCGCGGCACGTAACAGTAGCGGTCAGAGAACATGCCCATGCCTCCCTTTGCAGAGATCGAGGAACGCATGCATCGCCGGCACGGCCTTATCAGCGCCGGGGATCTCGGCCATCGACTTATCCCCGACTGCGATCAGCAGTGATCGCTGGCGACTCATCGCAACGTTCATGCGGTTGCTTAGCCGCAAGTGGCCGTACTTACGGCTAGCAAGCATCTCGAAGCCGTCGATGTCGCTCTCTGCCGGCAAGCGCTGGCGATTGGAACGGACGACCGACAGTAGAACGATGTCGAACTCCTTGCCCTGAAAGGCATCGACCGTCCCCACTCTGAACCGCTCCTCATGATCGCGCGTCTTGCGGTACTGCTCGTTGACCTGCCAATCACCCGTCTCTGGGTTGCGGCTTGTCACATCCAAATCCTTGAGCGCCTTAAAAATCGCATCACGTTGCGCGCTATAAAAGGTGATCACCCCGATGCTGACCGCATCACCACAACCGTCCAGCAGCCGCTTCGCCTCTTCTGCAACACGACGTGCTTCGAGCGCTCTCATCCAGCTCG
This sequence comes from Thauera terpenica 58Eu, assembly GCF_000443165.1. GTDB lineage: Bacteria > Pseudomonadota > Gammaproteobacteria > Burkholderiales > Rhodocyclaceae > Thauera > Thauera terpenica. Next base: position 2,054 of record NZ_ATJV01000088.1, read on the forward strand.
GATTTCCATGCGGCTTTCGCTCTTGTCCGTCCCCTTCGGAATGAGGCACGTCAATCCAGCAACACACCTTGTCTTCGTGCCCGGGAATGTCTGCCATGAAGCTATCCGCACTACGACCGGGTTTAATGGGGTCCAATCCCTCACGCTCGTAGAACTCCCGACTGACGAACTCACCCAGCACCGGGTGCATCCGAAACTGGGTATCGAGCATCACCACGCGCCCAGTCCCCTTTAACTGTTTCCAGAGCCTTTGGAACAGAGACTCCTTGTAGGCCTCGCGTTGCTCGTCGCTCAACGCATGACTGGACGCTACCGCCTCTTCAACCTCGGGTTCGAGCAAGTGCGGCAACTGCCTGTGGTCACCCACCAGCACGATGCGTCGCGCAGCCATCGACATCGGGATGAAGAGGTCCAGCGGGTTGGCCCGCGCGGCCTCATCAATGATCACCGTGTTGAAGCTGATCCCTGCATCGCCGACATCCGTGAGTGTCTTCAGGTTAGCCATGTGAACGCTGGCAGCCTGCTGGCAGGTTGCGCCAACCACCATGGCGTACTCGCGCACAGTCTCGCGAACTCGAAGCGGGTCGGCCTGGAATGCATCCCTGTAGCGTGCCAGCACGCCCGCCACGCCAAGGCGGGAAGTCTTGAGTCGATCCTCGATGCCGGCCTCTATAGCAATCAGCAGACTACGGCCCCGGTCGTCGATACGATTCTTGACTACGGGTGGTCGGTAATCGAGCAGGCTGTCAAGCAACTCGTCACGCAACGCAAGCAGACGTTCAGCATCCTCCGAGCCCAAAATCTGCACTTCCTCGAAGTCGCGTAAGCGCGCAAGAAGCGGATCGGGAATGCCACCGAGATAACTGGCAGTGAGGATCAGATCGATCAGTCGTTCGGGTCCGTCATCGGCAAAGCTGTCGTGCGATACCCGCAGCGCCCTGATCTTCCTCAACAGCAGCGATGCTTCATCACGATTTGTCGAACGCGCCGCGGTCGCATGTAGTTCACCGACATACTCTCGCCACTGCTCCATCAGCAGTGGGTCAAGTCGAACTTTGAAGTTCTGATCAAGGTCGGCGAGGCCTGCCGTCAGCCCCAGCATCTCCTCCCGCCGTTGTTCGACTGAGAACTGGCCATGCTTGAGCTTGGCGATACCCGCATGGACACGTCGCAGCAGATCGAGGTGGTTTTGCTCGGCTTCGTATTCCGACAGCTCCGCCTCAACTTTCTCGGCAGTTTCGTCGCACCAACGCTCGACGCGATCCACTCCGTCTGCATCTTTGCGTTGCCCTACCTTTATTCCAGGCAAGCCATAGACGCGGGTGCGATCGAGCGCATTTTCAACCGCGTCGTGTTGGAAGCTCGAGATCAGGACTTGATGCTGCGGACTTGCGCTCTCACCCAACTCGGACAGGCGACGCTCAAGCGCAGCGATCACCTGCGTCTTGCCTGTACCGGGCGGACCGATGATGAGTGCGATGTCAGGGGTCTCGAGAGCAGCCTTGATCGCTCTCTCCTGACTTGGAGTTGGCGCTCCATGCTTGAAGCACGCCAATGCATGGGAGGTGAGCGCTTTCTCAGAGCGGCCGCGCACCGACGGGAGCGGCATGTTCTGAAAGAGGTAACGCAACTGCGGGAGTCGGCGACCACTCTCGATTGCCTGCCGCGCCTTCAGTCTTCGCTCCTGAACGGTACGGTCACCCGCCAACGACAGGGACAGATATCCGCTCTCAGGTGGCCGCTTGGAGCTGGAAGAAATCAGAATCTCATTAGATTTCCGATGAGGGAAGTCCGGACGCCCCCTAAAACGCCGGGAAGCGGACATAGCACTCACCTCGTCCTGAATCTGCCGCCACTCGGGGTGTTCTTCGGTCGCCTCGAGCTCCAGCCCAGTGTCCGACTCGATGGAGCTCCAGACCTTCTTGAAGATCTCTCTGTCCGCAGGCGAAACATTGAACCGCCAGACACCGCCCTCGTCGCTGGCCTCCTCCGCACGTGAGTAGGCCAGCACGTTCAGCTGAGCTGCCTGCTGCAGGCTCCTCTGCCATTCCTCCTCGCTGTACTTCTTCCACAGATCGATGTAACTGCCATAGCTCTGTACCGATTGTTGAAGCTGGTTTTGGGCTGTCGGGGACAGCAGTTGGCTCGCCACCGTGTGTTCAACAAACCGAATATCGCTAACAACCATGGTCCAATCGACGTTCTTTGCCTGGAACCTGCTAAGCCGGCGGACAAAAACCTGCCCGCGATTGTCCTGCTCCAGGTCCAGCTTCCACGTGCGCCCAAGTAAGGACCAATCTCCTTTGCGCGCACCCTGGATGCGCAGAACGGCGAACCACGGCTTATCGCCGTCAACAACGAACTCGTCCCTCAACCAGTTCAGATAGTGGGCTTGCTCTGCCCCAGCGAGGTCCGGAACCGTCCGAGCCATGAGATCGAAGGCTTGCTCGTCGACCGCCACCTCGACTGGCTCATCGAGCGGAGTCCATTCCGATGGCCAAGCGGTCTGCAGATGGAATTCGGCGGCGGATTGCTTAAGCAGTATCCAAACGAGATTTTTCTGAGCGATCGCCGTCAGGAAGGGCTTGCCCCCGGCATTGCGATCCAGCTCGACCAGCTCCTTGCCCTGCGCCAGCCAGACATATCCGGCATCATCCTGCCACGCCCGAACCTGAGCCAACGGATTCAACAGTTTGGGCGCAGACACGTCGGCTCGGACGACGTAAACATCCGGATCGAACAGGGGGAAGTCAGCGAGTCTCATCGTCCCTCACCACTTGAAACGCCAGGCGTCATGCATCCCCTCGGAGTCGGAGAGGTGCAGCATGTAGTAATCCCCTCTGCGGATCGCAGCATTCAGCCTCTTCTTTCGATCCAAGACATGAGTCTCCCTGGTCCTCTGACTCTGAAGGGCGACTCGCCGGCCGGGCGCCGGCTCAAGGTGCAAACCCGCGCCATCGAGCGTGAGCGAGCAAACAGGCACACTCTCGGCATACATGACCGAACCAACCGGTGAGCCTCTGAGCTCCACAGTCTCCCTTCCGAATACCATCCGCTGATTGGTCGCAATCCACGGACTCTGGTCACCGAATTCCGCCTTCTCCAGTTCGGAGAGGGGCGCATAGACGTAATGACTCATGAGGAGGTGAGCGCTCTCATCCTGAATGCGGTCGCAGAACGGGCACTTGCGAGCCCTGTTGTAATAGAAGCTGCTTCCGCAACCGTCTCCATCGCCGCAGGTCATCAACATGGCCGCGGCCGCCTCGAAGCCTGCACGCCACTCCGCCAGCGTAGGTCGAGCCCCGGCATCGATCCGCCCAGTTCCGAAACACCGCTGAAAGAGCTCTTGCAGCTCCTTGGTCAGGACCAGATCCCTGGACAAACCTGTAGAAGAACGATTCGAGTCGTCGTCCAGGTCGTCCACCCAAGGGACTCCTCCCATGAGTGCAGCCGTTTCACCATCCGACTCCCCGTCATTCACGAAATCACCCTTGAGTGGGTGCAAGAGCGCAAGGAGCTCGAATGCGATCACGCCGACGCTCCACGAGTCGGTGAGACTGTTGATCCCGCTTTCGCCCCGCATGATCTCTGGCGCACCATACCCGGGGGTATGAATCTTCTGCCCCCCTTCGCGAGAGAGGAGACTGATGTTGTCGCAGTCGATCAACCAGACTTCCGCATGCTCTCGCGAGCGTGAAACGAAAATATTCCCCGGGGACAAGTCACCATAAGCGAGACCACGACCATGCAGCTTCGCAAGCGTGCTGCACAACCCTTGCAGCAGTCGCAAGCGCTTTGCCAAGCCACCAGAGTCGATAAAGCCCTGCAAACCCCTCCCGTCGCGCATCGCCGCGATAGACTCTTCGAGCAAGCTCGTCAGCGGAACCAGGCCATCCATCAGCTCCATGACGTAGCCCAGCCGAGGCCGGACAATCAGGGTCTGCGGGCGTGCAATTCTCAGTTCCTCGAGGGGGAGACGGCTCACCCACTGCATGTGATCAAACCATGCCTTGGTGCGTGGATCATTTGCAGGATGCCTGCCAATCTTCACCAGCACGTTCTTGAACTGGGTTTGGCACACGACGCCCTGGCCACCTTCGGCGAGCTTTCCCGTGAGTTCGTAGGCTGTCCCCTGACGGTCATGCACGACACGGTTTCCGTGTCTAGCGGCCTTGTTGTTCTTGTCCTTGTTCGTCGTCATCTGTCGGCTCGAAAGATCAATCCAACCGTTTTGTCATCCGCGTGCAAAGGCGTGGGCCAAGCTCGCAGCTGACGTGCCAGCCATCGCTTACCGTTTCGCCGGCTTCGTTTTGCGGCAACTCCGATCAACCTGTCGAAGAATCCATCTAATCGCTCAGGCACCAGATCGTCAGCCAGACCATCGGTCATCAGCATCACCCCGTCTCGAGGTTGTGAAAGCACGAAGGACGTGTGCTGCCAAGCCCCGAACGACCGTGTCACGCCGAGGGCCGCCGTCTCATTCGCAAATCCAGCCCTATCACCCGTCAGCACCCCGAAATCGCCCCCTGCCCGATACAGCACCAAGCCATCACCCAGTTGCACGATGCTGCAGCGCCCGTCCTCACGCACCGAGGCAACGAGAATCGTTGTCGCCATCGAACTCGGGTCATTGCTCGGAAGGGCAGTCAGCCAGGCTCGGTAGAAATCCTGAATGGCGTCCCGCGGCGATCGCTCGAACAAGCCTCGGCGCAAGCACTTATCCGCCACTCGAACGGCCAGCCGAGAGCCCACATGGCTCAGCGGCCTTGATCCAAGACCATCCGCCACCGCAAGAAACCAACCACCCTGGCTTCCGCGTAATCGGAGCGCATCCTGATTGGGACCACCTTGCGCCTCGTGAAATGGGCCGATAACCTTGGCAGCCGTTGCGCGGATCACTCAAAAATCCAGGTCGAGATCGTCGTCTTCGGGGATGTCTGCCAGCACGAGCGGAGCACTGCTGTTCGGCGCCGTGCTGCGCGAACGCGAGGTAACCGACATGGTCACCGCACGGAAGAAACGATGAATGTCACGCGCCTCATGTGCTTTGAAGACAGGCGATTCGGGATCATTGGTGAAGCGGCGGAGCATTTCGACGTCGGCATCAGCACCGATCGCCATGGCGAAACGCGTCGCTTTCTGCCCTCGCTCCGATTTGCACAAACCATCGAGCGGCTGTTCCCAGTCGTCGGTCGGCAAACCATCCGACACCAGGACCAGAACCGGCCGATAGGCTCGGGACGGAATCATGTCCTTGTCCTCGATCAACTTTCGCGCCTCTTCGAAGGCCGCCCCCATCGGCGTCCTGCCATCCGCTCGCAGCGGGCTGACCTCGGAGATCTTGTGCGCAGGGGCCAGAGGCAGGTGGACGCGAGCCCGCTCTCCCCCGAACGTAATCAAGCCCACCTGAATCTCGGCTCTCAGCCGGGACTCGGCTGCAAACCCCGCCACCATGTCCTTCAGTGCCAGATTGAGCGCCTCGATCTTTCCATCGACCGTCATGCTTCCACTGACGTCTGCCATCACGATGACGGGTAACGGCCGTGCCTCAGCAACAGTGAAGTCCTTGAGCTTGCTCGCTTTGTCTTCCATCTTCTTCGTATCCTTCGTCTCTTCAGCGCCGCCACCCTTTGCCACGAAAGGATCGTGCTCGCGACCGCGAACAATGCTGGCAGCGTAGTAGCGACTGAAATTGTCTTCTTGGTACTTCGCGAAACCCATCTCGCACCCCCACTAGATCGGCCCCCTCAGCGGGGTCATTCGACGGAGTCCAGCCTGGTCCCGCTGGCTCTCACATTGATTTGATTGGCTCTGGTCCCGGCCTGCCGAGCCACGCTATCACATCTGCTGAAGTGGATGATGTGACCAACGTCATATGCATGCCGAGTTCGCCAGATCCTGCCTTCAGTGATAAACGCGATGGCGACGTTTGCTCGGGCGAATCTTGCGCAGCTCGTGGTTGCGATAGGCAGTCACGACCGAGCCATCGGGGGCGACCAGTACATGCACGCCATCGGCCTCGGAGACGTCAATGCCGAGTTCGGCACAACGGGCGACCTCCTTGTGCCCGATCACGCGGTAGGCCGCCCCACGCGCATGCACGGTGCGGCCGTAGCGCAGCACCATGGCCACACACCTTTCGGAGATTCCGCGCTGCCCCATGCGCATCTGTGCATGGTCAGTGAGAGGAAGATCGCTCGAAGACTGACTGAAATCCGCTGGGCTCTGCATGGCCTCATCTCCTTGTCGCTTACAACCCATACTCAGCAAAAGGCGTGCCAGTTGCTCTTCGAGCGAATCCCTAATCTATACAACAGCTTACGATTCTGGAGGACCGAAACGGTCGAACTTGAATATAAAGCTCAGTGCCTAGAAGAAATTTTCTTCTATAAATCCCCGCATCTTGCGTGAGGAGACGCGGCAGGAAACAACCGTCGCATCAGACCGCGAACGCTTGGCGGAATACAGGTTTGAGAACTGCGGAGCCACCTCTGCGAGTAAGCAGGGTCAATCCCGAGACCAGACCTCCAAGGCCTGGGCGAGTAAGGTCTCTGAGCGCTCTACCATCTGCATCTCCCCCCAGACGTCACTCTTTAGCGCCTGAAAATAGCTGTTCATCGACAGCAAGCTGTAGCGACAGATCATCGTACGCTTCCCGTCTTTTCGCATGCCATCGTCACCTTCGACGTCGGCGAACGGGCCGTTGCTCACCGCGCTGTTCAACGACTTCGTCAGCAAAGTCAGGTTGCCGAAGGTGTGCAAGAGCCTGTTACGCGTTGCCGTCGCCTCGCTCTCCTCCGGCAACGGGTAGTGGCCAGACCATGCCCAGCCTTGTGGAAGAACATGCTCCACGGAAAGTTGTTCGATACTCGGCACCGGTTGCGGCTCATGCTTTGCGCCGCGGCTCGCGACTTCCAGCGCCCTCAGGATCGCAGCAGTCCTTGCCGGCCGAAGCTCAACGTAAACCGGGCGATGCATCCATGCTTCACGAAACTCCGCGTCCGTTGGCCACACCTGGCTGTGCCCGCCTAGCCCCTTCAGGTAACCACTGAGGACCTTGGCCGGCTCCTCCCCTGCCTGCATAAGCTCCAGCAACCGCAGGAAGATTCGGTTGTAGTTCTTTGTCGTGTAGCCGCACACCGCACGGCGGACGACGTAGCTGGCCAGAGCACCTAAAGCAGCCTCAAGGTCAGGATCGTCGTCCGAGTAGCGCTCACGCAGGAAGAGGTAAACAGGCGTCAATGTACTGACATCCAGCACCTTGATGAGCCGACCAAACTCGGCGATTGCGCCACTGCCATCCGGCGACAAGAGCTGCCTGAAATATTCCGCAGCACGGACGATTCGCGCCAGTTCACCATCAAGGTCGCGCATCTCGCGCTGCCACCACTCCTTGAATCCCTGGAATACGTGGCTGACCTTGGTCTCCTCACGGCGCCGCAGCACAGTCAGGTGGTAGAAGAACAAGTCGATCCTGGGATAGGTAATGCGTCCTTGGCGCTCCTTCTCGCGCCAGTAGCGGTTGGCCGTCACCTTGTTGCGGCTATCTACCTGCTCATCGAAATCCTGCCAGTGTTGCGAATAAAGCTTGTCGACTGGCAGTTGTCTGCGCGCCGCATCCAGAAAGATGAAGTTGCGTATCAGATCCGAAGCAAGCAACGGTTCGCCACGCGCATTGAGCGTTTCGAAAATCACCTGGGGATCATCGTCGCCCTCCAGCGTCAGAGTCATAACCTGCACAGCATCCTGCAAAGCCATGAACAGGCATTCGGCTCGCTCCGACCTCACCGGATCTCCTTCCCCTGGCCGACAAGGCAGGCTTTCGCGCCTTACGCTGTGAATCAGCGCGTCAGACACGCTGCGATCGATTTCCGCGTACTCAGGGTCCCCGCTGGATACACCACGGAGAAATCCTTCGATGGCGCGGTGCAGATAGAGATACGCCAACACCATCAACGGACGCTCGAGACGGCGACGTCCAGACTGCACCGGAAACTCCGAACATACGGCTTCAATGCTCGGCGCCGCATCCAGGAAGGCGATCTCCTCGCGTCCGGCCTTCGTTGGCCAGACCTTGTGGTAGTCACTCTCAACGTTGTACGGACCGGGGTTGCGGATCATGCCGTCCAACATCCGGGCGACACCCTCCAACTCGGGATGTGCGCCCGAAACATGCCGAAAAGCGAGCATCAACAGATGCAGCGTCGTCGTACGCTGCTGCCCGTCGATCACCTCATAGGCCTTCACACGTCCAAAGGCATTGACCACCGGGGTCAACACCACCGAACCCAGAAAGTGCTTCTGCAATGGCGCAAGCTGGTGACTCCCTGCCTGCTGCTCGAGTTCTCTGCGGCCGAGCAGGCACTCCGCACGATCCTCCACATCCGCCCACAGGGGAGCAACCTGCTTCTCGAGTGTCCAAACGGGCGTTGGTGCAATAAAATGTCATCCATCCCGGCGGCGCCGGACTTCCTGACGGTTTGAGGTCGAGCATGGCAGCGCGAGCGAA
>NZ_ATJV01000089.1 GCF_000443165.1 Thauera terpenica 58Eu
TCGGCCATTTGCTGCCACACATGGTAGTAGCAGAGTCGTCATTCGAGCGACCGGTGAGATCCGAAACCAGCCCTAGAGCGAGCTGAGGCCAGCGTGGTTCGTAAGTCGGCCGGCACTGCGCTCATAAAGTCGATACTCACCAGCTCTGCCGTCAGTGTCGGGCAAAAACCCTCGCGCTTCCGTCAAGCCCGACCAGAAGCGTCTCATAGGGTTGCGGGGTCGAGGTCTCCATGCCGGGCGACCCCTGCGGCATGCCTGGCGTAGCCAGTCCGATTGCCTTTGGGGACTCGGCGAGAAGCCGTCGGATGTCGTCCGCAGGGACGTGCCCCTCGACGGAATAGGAACCTACCTTGGCCGTGTGACACGAGCCGTATTGGTCCGGCATGCCCAGTGCCTTGCGGGCTGCGGGGACATCATCGACGTCTTTCGTCACGACATCGAAGCCGTTCTTTCTCAGGTGCTCGACCCATTTCCCGCAGCACCCGCAGTAAGCGCTCTTGTAGACCTCTACGCGTACGGGCCCCTGCGCAAACGCTGCGCCGCTCACGATCATCAGGCTTGCCACGAGCCCGCCGAGCAAAGTTTTCGTCTTCATGTTCGTCTTCCGGTTGATGGCGTCGAGGCATAGTTTGGCGTTTCGAGCCCAACGGGAAGCTGACCTCAAAATTACATTTCCGTCAGACAGCCGGGACTCCGGTCGACTTTGCAGCATCAGGAAGGCGATGAGGCTTCATTGCGAGGCAAGGTGATCGTGAAGCAGGTGACACCTTCAGCGGAGCGCGCAGTGATGTGACCCCCGTGGGCCTGCACGATGGAACGCGTGATCGCAAGTCCGAGCCCTGCGCCTTCACCGCGAGACTCGCGCTGGGCGCTACCGCGGTGGAAGCGTTCGAAGATCCGTTCGATCTGATCGGCGGGTATCGGGTCGCCGACATTAGAGACGGCGAGACGGACGCCGGCTGCGTCCGCGTCAATCCTGATCGTGATCTGCCCCTCTTTCGGTGTGTGACGAAGCGCATTCGAGATCAGGTTCGACAGCGCGCGCCGCAGCATCAGGCGATCACCCTGAACGCTCGCTTGGCCCTGGCGCACGATGCGGACCTGGCGCTCGTCGGCCAGCGCCTCGTAGAAGTCGATCAGTGCGTCTGCCTCGCGGGCCAGGTCGATCGCCTCGCCCGCGTGCGCGAGGGTGTTCTCGTCGGCCTTGGCGAGGAACAGCATGTCGCTGACCATGCGCGCGATGCGCTCGTATTCCTCGAGGTTCGAGGCCAGGATGTCCTGGTATTCGTCGAGCGTGCGCGGCCGCGACAGCGCGACCTGGGTCTGGGTCATCAGGTTCGAGATCGGCGTACGCAGTTCGTGGGCTATATCCGCCGAATAATCGCCGAGCCGCTGGAAAGCGGCTTCGAGCCGAGCGAGCATGCCATTGAAGGCTTCGACGTGGTCGCGCACTTCCAGCGGCGCATCATCGATGGCGAGACGCTGGCCGAGTTGCCTTGCCGACAGCCGACGGGCAGTTTCGGTGACCCGGCGCAGGGGGGCGAGGCCCCGGTGCGCAGCAAACCAGCCCAATAGCGCCGCCGCCAAGGCAGCGACGAAGACGCCCGCCCAAGTTGCATGACGTACCGACGCGAGGAAGTGGACGTGATGCGATAGATCGAGTGCGACCAGCGCCTCGATCGATTGGTCCCTCGACCCGAGGGTCGGTAGCGCGATGCTGACCTCAATCCCTCGATGGGGGCGCTCATCCACTGTCCAGTCGGCCAACGCGCCAGAGAGGCGTTCGCCTGCCCGCTGGGCAGCGGTGAAATGCTCGGGATGGATGATGTACAGGACGCGTCCCTCGCCGTCGCGAAACAGGACACCGACACTTTCATGGCCAACGAAGGAGCGTTCGAGCGCCTCAATGCGTTCCGGTCGCCTCCCTGTCACGCCAGCACTCTGCAGGGCGTTGCGGATGAGCGTGACTTTGCCCTGCAACTCGTGCATGTCCAGCTCCTGGAAATGCATGTCCAACATGCGCCCAAAGAGCATCGCTGCCAGCACAAGCAGGCTCGCAGCGAGGACGGCAAATAGTGTTGCCAGTCGCGCCGTGAGCGAGTGAATGCGGGTCATCGTCAGATCGGCTCCATCGCCTCGAGCACGTAGCCCATACCCCGCACGGTGTGGATCAGCTTCGGCTCAAAGGGGTCGTCGACCTTTACGCGCAACCTGCGCACGGCAACTTCGATCACGTTCGTGTCGCTGTCGAAGTTCATATCCCACACCTGCGAAGCGATGAGTGAGCGGGGCAATACTTCACCCTTGCGTCGCAGGAGCAGTTCCAGCAAGGCAAACTCCTTGGCGGTCAGATCGATGCGCTGCCCGCATCGGTTCACCCGGCGGCGAAGCAAATCGAGCTCCAGGTTCGCTGAGCGCAGGGTCTCCGGTTCGTGGTTTCTTCCCCTGCGCAGCAGCGTGCGAACGCGCGCGAGAAACTCGGAAAACGCGAAGGGCTTGACCAGGTAATCGTCGGCGCCGAGCTCAAGACCACGGACCCGATCCTCAACTTGGTCACGGGCAGTCAGGAACAACACGGGGGTCTCACGACTGCTGCGACGCAGTGTTTGCAGGATGCCCCAGCCGTCCAGCCTTGGCAGCATCACGTCGAGCACGACCAGGTCGTAGTCACCGTTAAGGGCGAGGTGGAGCCCATCGAGGCCATCTCTTGCAAGGTCGACGACGAACCCGGCTTCGGTGAGCCCCTGGCGGAGGTAGTCGCCGGTCTTCACTTCGTCTTCGACGATCAGAATTTTCATTGTTTCGCTCCTACGCGCTTCGTGCTGCCTGTGCCCGATTTTGCGCCCGGGGTGCTGGATAACCCCCGGGCTTACAGAAATGTAATTTCCAGGTCAGGCCAACGACAGGCAGGCGGGCGCAAGATGCTCTGCGTGGCACAGCGTTCCGTACCGCGACGGAACCCCGCGACCAATGGGAGATCGATCATGAAACTGCGTTTGTACCGTCTCGCCGGGCTCATGCCCGTCGTCGCTCTGGCTGCAGCCCTGCATGGCAGCCCGGTCGTCGCTCAGACGACCGATCCGGCGCAGGCCTGGCCGCCCGCAGCGAGTGTCCCCGCGCTTCAGGAACGTATGAAGTCGATCCGTGCCGAGACCAACCCGGAACGTCGCATGGCCCTGATGGAAGAGCAGGTCAAGGCCCTGGAGGCTGCATCGCAGGGCACGCCCACTGGTTGCCCGATGATGGGGGGGCAGATGGGGGCTGGTCCGATGATGAAGGGTGGTGGTCCTGGACCCGGGGCTGGACCCATGGGCGGCATGATGATGGATCCCAAGCTCATGCAGGAGCACATGAAGATGATGCAAGAGCACATGGGCATGATGCAGAACATGATGAAGATGCATCCGGCCGCCAAGCCGGCGATGCCCAACTGAGCATCGGGACGCGGAGCGGCGACCTCGTCGATCGCCCCGCGTCCGATTCATCACAAGACCAACAAAGAGACATTCCCCATGCAGAGACGACTCATCCACCTCGGTGGAGGATTGGCCGTCGCCGTGGCGCTCGTGTCGGGCGCGCAGGCCGAGCCCTCCTCTCCGTCTAATCCCGCTGACCACGCGCCTGCCGCGACCCAGTCTGGGTCACCCAAGCCACAGCGCGTGCCGGCGTATCGCTCGCCCCTGAACGAATATCGGCCCTACCGTGTCGATGAGCCCTTGCGGTCGTGGAAGGATGCCAACGACGAGGCTGGACGTCTCGGCGGGCACATGGGCCACCTCACGCCGACTTCGAAAGGGGGCGAGCGATGAGAGGCAGTCTCCCCATATCCTTGCTGGCCGCCACCGTGCTGACCGGGTGCGCCAGCGTTGCGATCGATGAGAACTTCGCTGAGGTCGAGCGCTTTGCGCGCGAGCAGACGGGTAGCGAGGTGCGCTGGCTGCGCTCGGACCCTGAGCGCGAGGCGATGCGCGCCGAGGTCGATCGCCTGCTCGCACAGCCGCTGGCGATCGACGACGCGGTGCGCATCGCGCTGGGCTACAGCCCGGCGTTCCAGTCCCTGCTGGCGGAAGCCGCCGTGGCCTCGGCGGATGCGACCGGTTCGGCCCGCATCGGCAATCCGGTGTTCACCTTCGAGCGGTTGTTTCGCTCGGGCGCCGAGGGGCGCGAACTCGACATCGGCCGTTCGCTCGGCATCTCGCTGTTCGACCTGCTGTTTCTGCCCGCGCGGCTGGAGCAGGCCGAGTTCCGCCAGCAGCAGACCCGGCTGCAGTCCTCGATTGCGCTGTTGAGCACCGTCACTGAAGTGCGCCAGGCCTGGGTCGATGCGGTCGCGGCGCGACAGGTCGCGCGCTACCGCGAGGAGGTGGCCACGGCCGCCGGGACCGCTGCCGAGCTCGCCCGTCGGATGCAGGCCACCGGCAACTTCAGCCGCCTGCAGCGCGCCCGCGAGCAGGCGCTGGCCGCCGAGGAGACGGCCAACCTGATCCGCGCCCGTCAGAACGCCACCGCCGCGCGCGAGGCGCTGATCCAGCGCTTGGGGCTGACCCCGAGCCAGGCGCAGGCGCTACGCCTACCGGATCAGTTGCCGGCCTTGCCCGAGGCGCCGATCGATGAAGCGACCGCCGGCGCGGCGCTGCTCGACAACCGGCTCGATGTGCGCATCGCCCGCACCGACCTCGAGCGTACGGCGAAGAGCCTGGGCCTCACGCAGGTGACCAGCGTGGTCAACGGCCTGCATGTGGCCGGCGTGCGCAACAGCGAGACCGGCGAGTCGTCGCAGCGCGGCTTCGAAGTCGAACTGCCGCTGCCCCTGTTCGACTTCGGCGATGCGGCCCGCGCCAGCAGTGAGGCCCGCTATCTCTCGGCCTTCAACCGCACCCTCGAGGTTGCCAATAACGCCAGCTCCCAGGTCCGCGTGGCCTACGAGGGCTACCGCAGTGCATACGACCTCGCGCGCCACTACCGCAGCGAGGTGGTTCCACTGCGTCAGAACATTACCGAAGAGTCGGTGCTCCAGTACAACGGGATGCTGATCGGTGTGTTCGAGCTGCTTGCCGCTGCCCGCGCTCAGTCGGCCAGCGTGGTGCAGGCGATCGAGGCCGAGCGCGACTTCTGGCGCGCCGAGGCCGCGCTCAGGGCCAGCCTGCTCGGCCAGCCGATCGCACCGATCAGCCTTCAATCAAGCGCATCGCCGGCAGAAGCCGGCGCTGGCCACTGACCTGTCCGGAGACGATCATGACCACCCGACGCAGCTTTCTCGCCGGGGCAGGCCTGCTGGCCGCTGCCGGAACCGTCAACCGCGCCGCGCTCGCTGCGCTGCCCGAGCCCGTAATTCAGACCAGCGCAGCCACGGCGGCCCCGCTGACCCCGCCCACAGGCCGCCCGTACGACCCGGTCGTCACGCTCAACGGCTGGACGGCGCCCTGGCGCATGAACGCTGGGGTGAAGGAGTTCCACCTCGTCGCCGAACCCGTCGAGCGCGAGATCGCCCCCGGCATGGTGGCGCGGCTCTGGGGCTATAACGGCCAGTCGCCCGGGCCGACGATCGAGGTCGTCGAGGGCGACCGCGTGCGCATCTTCGTCACCAACCGCCTGCCCGAGCACACCACCATCCACTGGCACGGCCAGCGCCTGCCCAACGGCATGGACGGGGTCGGCGGCCTCAACCAGCCGCAGATCCCGCCCGGCAAGACTTTCGTCTATGAGTTCATCGCCCGTCGCCCTGGTACCTTCATGTACCACCCGCACGCCGACGAGATGGTGCAGATGGCGATGGGCATGATGGGTTTCTGGGTCACGCACCCGCGCGAACCACATCCGCACATCGCGCGCGTGGATCGCGACTTCTGCTTCCTGCTCAACGCCTACGACATCGAGCCGGGCAGCTACGTGCCCAAGATCAACACCATGCTCGACTTCAACCTGTGGACCTGGAACAGCCGCGCCTTTCCCGGTATCGACTCGCTCAACGTCAGGAAGGGCGACCGCGTGCGGGTGCGCATCGGCAACCTGACCATGACCAACCACCCGATCCACATCCACGGTCACGAGTTCGAGGTCACCGGCACCGACGGCGGGCCGACGCGCCCTGAGTCGCGCTGGCCCGAGGTCACCACCGACGTTGCGGTCGGCCAGATGCGCCAGATCGAGTTCATCGCCGACGAGGAGGGCGATTGGGCGATGCACTGCCACAAGTCGCACCACACCATGAACGCGATGGGGCACGACGTGCCGACCATGATCGGCGTCGACCATCGCGGCCTGGTCGAGGGCATCCAGAAGCTGGTGCCCGATTACATGCTGATGGGCGAGCGCGGCATGGCCGACATGGGCGAGATGGAGATGCCCCTGCCCGACAACACCCTGCCGATGATGACCGGGCAGGGGCCGTTCGGCGCCGTCGAGATGGGCGGCATGTTCACCGTGCTCAAGGTGCGCCGCGAGCAGAAGCGGGGGGACTACCGCGACCCGGGCTGGTTCAGGCATCCCAAGGGGACGGTGGCCTACGAGTGGACGGGCGCAGCGCTGCCTGAACCCGCTCGCGGCGACGCGGCGGGCGCCTCGAGCATGCCGCGTACAGCGGGCGGACCGCCTGTCGAGATGGCCGTACGCAAACCCACTGGCCATCAAGGTCATTGAGGTCGAACGCCGTGCAATCGGCGCAAACCCCGGCACAAATGAAGCCTCACCCAACAGAGAGATGGAGATCCCCATGAAAAGTCGTCGTCGATTTCTGGCCACCAGCCTTGCCGCCGGTGTGCTTGCCGTTCACCGCAGCACGTTCGCCCATGGCAATGCCGAACATGCCGACAAAGCAGCGTCCGATACCCCCAAGGAGCAGCAGCAATGGGGGATTGCGGGGGACGCGAAAGCCGTCTCGCGCGCGATCGCCATCGTGATGACCGATGAGATGCGCTTCGTTCCGGACCGCATCGAGGTGCGTCTGGGCGAGACGATCCGATTCACCCACGAAAATCGAGGCGCGGTGATGCACGAGATGGTGGTCGGTACGCCCAAGACGCTTGCCGAGCACGCGGAGATGATGCAGCGCTTCCCGGAGATGGAACATGACGAACCGTGGATGTCGCATGTCGCGCCAGGTGGGCGCGGAGAAATGATCTGGCACTTCAACCGTGCGGGCGAATTCCAGTTCGCCTGCCTGATTCCCGGCCACTTCCAGGCCGGCATGATTGGCACGATCAAGGTCGGCTGACAGAAATGTAATCCGTGCGTCAGCGTCCCGTTGGTGAGCGCTTCGCATAATCGTGCTCATGCTCGAATTCACACAGAATTTCAACCCTTGGAGAAACCCATCATGAAAAAGGCCCTCATCACCACTGCGCTCCTGGCCGTGCTCGGCGGCGGTGCCCCGCTTGCGTTCGCACAGGCCGATCACGATTCACATCACGGCGGGGCCAGCGCCCAGGCCGAAGCCGACGCCAAGCTGGCCGAGGGCACGGTCAAGAAGATCGACAAGTCGGCTGGCAAGCTGACCATTGCCCATGGCCCCCTCGAGTCGCTCGGCATGCCGGCGATGACCATGGTGTTCCGCGCAGCCGAGCCCAGCCTGCTCGATCAGGTCAAGGTGGGCGACAAGATCCGGTTCGCGGTCGAGAAGGTCGGCGGTGCGCTGACCGTGACGTCTCTCGAGCCCGCCCAGTGACGCCTACCTCGCAGGTGCGTCGCATTCCACTCTGACCGGCCAGCCGTGGGGATGCCCCACTGAGTGGCTGAACGACGAGGCGGGTGGCGAAGGGCCTGCGCATGCACTTCACCGCCTGCCGGAATCGTTTCTCGATGAAATCCCCGTTCGCAGTACCCTCATCTCACCTGCTACGTCCTGCAGCGCTTGCACTGGTGGTCGCGCTCACGCTGGGAAGTGGCAGTGCCTGGACACAGGGTTCGCCCGACACTCCAACGCTCGGCTCGAGCCCCCAGGCGCTGATTGAATATGCGCGCCACAGCAACCCCGGCTTTGCCGCTGCCCGCGCGGAAGCGTCCGCAGCGCAGGAGCGCGTGACGCCCGCCGGTGCGCTGCCCGACCCGACGTTCGAGGTCGAGCTGATGGACGCCACCAACACCATGAGCGGGCGCTCGGCGTCGTTGCTGCCCGGCCAGGTGGGCGAGACCCGCTACCGCATCACCCAGCCGCTACCCGGGTGGGGCAAGCGCGAGCTGGCGGTGAAGGCCGCCGAAGCCCAGGCGACCCAGGCTGATGCGATGCGCGATACCTCCTGGGCTGAGCTCGCGGCAAAGATCGAGACGCTGTGGTTGCGCTACTACGCCGCCGACCGCGAACTCGTCCTCAACCGCGAGGGCTTGACCTTGCTGAAAAGCCTGGAGGAACTCAGCCTGGCCCGTTACGAGTTGGGTCTGCTGCCGCAGCAGGCGGTGTTGCGCATGCAGCGCGAAATCACTGCCCAGCGCCTCGCGCTCGTGGAGGTCGAACAGCGGCGCAAGGGCCTGGCAGCGGGGCTCAACGGCCTGCTCGGGCGGGCGCACGACGCTCCACTGGCCGCGCCTGCCAATCCCGCCCCCTTGCCCGAGCAGCTGGAAGCGGGCGCCCTTTTCGAGGCAGCGGCCAGCGCCAATCCGGAAGTGAATGCTGCCACCTACGGCATCGATGTGGCGCGTGCCGAGCGCGAACGAACGTATCAGGACCGCTTGCCGGACTTCGCTGTTGGCGTGCGCAACAACCGTCCGGATGAAGGTAAGTCGTCCTGGGACGTGATGTTCGAGGTGATGATCCCGCTGCAGCAGTCCAGCCGTCGCGCCAAGGAGCGCGAAGCCGAATACATGCTGATGGCGGCCGAGGCGCGGCGGGAGGATGCCAAGGCACGCG
Organism: Thauera terpenica 58Eu; assembly: GCF_000443165.1. Taxonomy (GTDB): domain Bacteria; phylum Pseudomonadota; class Gammaproteobacteria; order Burkholderiales; family Rhodocyclaceae; genus Thauera; species Thauera terpenica. Next base: position 8,843 of record NZ_ATJV01000089.1, read on the forward strand.
CATCCGGCGAGCTGGGTATCGCCTGGTCGATGTACGCGCAGGGCCGCGAGACCTTGCGCCTGCTCGAACATACGTTGCTGCCGCAGGCCCAGGCCACCCGGGATGCAAGTCAGGCCGCGCTCAGCAGCGGCAAGGTCGACTTCGACAGCGTGATCGAAGCCGAGCGCCAGCTCATCGACATCCGGACTCAACGCTTGAAGGCCGAGCTCGACACGCGCCTGGCGCTGACAGAAATCAAGAAACTGACAGGGGATCTGAAGTGAGCTCAGCCGTTCGAATGACGGCGATCGCTGTGGGCGTGGCGATTGCCATAGGTGCGGGGTACTGGATTGCGCACCTGCAAAATGCTGGAAATCCAGTT
>NZ_ATJV01000090.1 GCF_000443165.1 Thauera terpenica 58Eu
CGGTCGTACTCCGCCCAGTTCGTGACCTGGTAGCGGTACTTTGGCTTGGTTGTGCCAGGATCCTTCTTCGCTCGCGCTGCCATGTTCGATCTCAAACCGTCAGGAAATCCGGCGCCGCCGGGATGGATGACATTTTATTGCACCAACGCCCGTAGGAGGCAGAAAAGGTGCGCTCCAGATAAGCACGGAGCGAGGCATTCGAGAACCCCAAACGACTCAGGGTCGCGCGCGAAGCACGGGTAGCAAGTTCAGGTAGAAGCTGCGAGAAGTAGTGCTTTTTCAATTTGTTTTCTCTCTGATGCGCTGGACCGTTCCGGCAGGCAGACGATGAACCCGTGAGCCACCGTCGACGGGAGATGCAGTCCCGCCAAGCCGCGCCGAAACCGGCTCGATCAACGCCAGGCCAATACACGCCGCAAACGCGTGCTGATAGGCATCTTCAAACCACAAGGGGTCGAAAGCGCGAAGACGCTGCAACGCGAGCCTGTTACCCGGGTCGCGCCACCAGTCGAGTGGCAGATCAAGGGCGCACCATAGGGCACATAGCACCGGGACATTCGCAACGGAGAGTTTGAAATCTCCGTTGTCAAGCCAGAAGAAACTCTGGAGAAGCTTCAGTTGGCTCTTCATGCTGGGTACAGCGAGCACAGCCTCGACGAAGGCGCGTATGGCCTTATCAGTAAAAAACCGCGGCTCAGGCCAGGCGACATCGTCCGCGTGAACACGCAGCAGTAACCGCTGCAGCAAACTGTCCTCACCCTGCCAAAGCCGCGTGAGGTGGACACCTCGATTCGCCGCAATGTCCTTCTGCAACTGCAGGACAGCTGGGGGGTATTCGTTCAACCATTCGAACTGCAACCACTCCATATTCAGTCGCAGTGACGGCAGTTCATCGACGATAGCCTTCAAACGCCCCTTCAGGAGAAGCGGCACACTCGACTTTGCCAGATCGTCGCCTAGCCTCTGGGTCCAAACGTTCGAGAAACTCTCTATTGCAAGACGCCAGACTGTGATCCCAACGAGTTCAAGCGTCATGCCAAGTTGCCGCTTCAACTCCCTGACATAGCCGCCCAGTTGCGCAGCCGGCAGCTCGCTTCGAAACAGCATCGCAACAACGACCTCGGGCCGCGTCGCCAGGACCTTGAACGTATCAATGCTGCACAGGGGTAATCGACCGAATGCGGACCACAGCCCGTCGAGCATCGACCAGGAGTCATGGTCAAAATCGTCGCCCATGGCCACCAACACGGCATCAATTGCGGCGAGACGCGCTGCAGCGTCTGGCAACCGAATGGCCACAGCCAACGCACAAGCGGGCAACGGGTCGGCGGTAGCTGCGTCGTCTTCACTGGCAAAACCACCACCGATACACAAAGGCCTGAACTCCAGCGCAGAGCCTGGCGCAGGATAGACAAGCCACGGCGCAAACTCCGGCCTCAGCCCCTCGATACTCCACACGCCGGATGGCGCTCCTTCGGACATCGATTGGGACAGTACTCGCGGCGCTTCGGCCGGGCGCAGTATGGGCGAGGCCAAAACCTCGCAGCCTTGCACCTGCTCCTGCTGAACCCGCCTCAAGTCCTCATCTTCCAACGCTACACCCATCACCTTCGGCCGCAGTGCCACGTCGTAGCGCGACACGCTCATGCTGAAGTTCCGCTTGCCGCCGACCATCAGACGCAGTTCAACCCGCGCATCGAGCTCGCTGGACAGGCTCAGTAGCGCTTCGATCTCGCCATAAAGATCAAGCAGGCGCACTTCTGCAAAGCCTTTGACGATAGGAACCATGCGGCGCGAGAGCGACGAATCCGAACGTCCCAACACAGGGTCGCCCCTCAGCTCGAGTTCGACCTCATACTTTTTCGGCTGGTCGGGGTTCTGATCGAATACGAGGATGCGCACGCCTGCGGCATGCCGCAGGGACATGACACTCCCACTAACGACGGGCGTCCCCTCGACATCAAACGCCCGCCCGCCGCTGGCCGGGAATGGCACCCAAACCCGCAACTCGTAAGGGGATTCAGGCCAGCGCAGATGGACCAGAACGTCTTTGGGCGGCGTTGATAAGACCTGAAGGGTGATGGCATGACCTTGAGCAGTCTTCCGTAATGCACCCAGCTCGGCTCGGTCCGACTCGACGGCCAAATCCGCGAAACCCCAGCCAGTGAACTCGACACTCGCATCCTCGGCCGACGTACCCGACAAGAAGCGCTCACTTGAGTGTGCTGAAACCAAGATAAAGCGGAAGCGACCTATGCGCTCATCGTCCTCGAAGACTTGCAGCTCAACCGGGCCGCAGTAACGTGCCGGATCGATCTGGCTCCCGCTCCCCGCCGCGAACCAATGGAGGCCCTTGCTCAGGACCACGCGCGCCCCCTCATCGTCATAGCGCACGACATGGGGCTTACCGCGAAAAACTGGCCAAGGTCTGGACGAGTACGCAGCACGCCTCCCCTCGAGCACCAGGCTGCCGGACAGCTTACGAGTCTGCCCAAGCCGCACCGTCCATGAGTCATTCGTGTCCGAAATCTGAACACTCCCGGACACACGCCACAGCACAAGTGTCTTTCCGGAATCGACGTGGAGTTGCCCCAGCAGCTCACTACCCGGAGCACTCTCCTCGAGCGACTCCAAGGTGCGGCCCTCGGGCACTGCGACAAGTGCTTCGGCGTCAGGCAGCCTAAGGTCACCCGCGCCAGCAAGCCGATAACGCTCGCCCTCGGCAACGAACACCCATGGCCCATCGATGTCGGCCAAGCTCTCGCCACCGGGCAAGCCGACGCCACCTTCGACGACATCATTCCCAGCGGTACGCAAATGGAGAATGTGCTCATCGCAGGCCACTCGACCCGACCAACGCCGACGCTGTGTTCCAAACGTCACAGTCGCCCTATCACTGCCCAGCAGAAGCCTGCCGCTGGTGAGCGCCCCGCGTTCACCAACAGTTACATCAACTTCGAAGTAGCGAGGAAGCGCCGATGCAGTTCCGAGCCCGAACTGCTGCGCCAGCGCATCCGCAGAGGCGACTGCGGGATGGACCACACGAGACTCGAGCCGCCACTCGCCCAAATCGGAGTAGGAAAGCGAACGAACCACCTGGAAAACTGCAACGGCCCCCTGTTCGGTCGAGGCCTGACTCGCCACCTTCACCATCGAAGTCAGCAGTTGAACTGCTGCCGAATCGTCGATCTGCAGCGGATACTCTTCCCGCCAGTCTGGGTCCGCGTTGTCCAGCCGCTCGATCGGATCCAAGGCTCCGCCGAGCTGATGCCGCGCCTTGAGATCCAGCGTAGTGAGGACCATCGACGCCAGAAGGCGGAACACCTCGTCACGGCGCAAGCTTTCAGGCATTGCCGGCGCATGATCCGCGACAGCATCGACGACTTGGCTTTCACCCCAGCCATAACGCGCAGCCTGACGGAGCACTGTTCCCATGACAGCAGCCAAGCGGCTGCCTCCATGTCCGATCAGCTTTAGCGGCAAACCGCCATGAGCCACCACGGCACCGAAGTAACGCTTACCCTCACTGGCCGGCCTCAGTCCCCAGAAGGCAAATCCTTCAAGCACGGCACCAGAGCGCTCGTTGGGGGGCAACTCGTCCTTCTCTACCTCGAGCGACGCAAGGATAGGTCCCCATTTCCAAGGCCCCCCATCGTACTCACGCCGCCACCATTCGGCGGCGTAAAGGACAAACAACGGCGCAAAGTATTTGTTGCGACGCGCCAACGGAGAAACACCGGTAGTGCGGGTCGCTTCGCACAGACACTCCCTCAACGAGTCGTACTCTGAGGAAAGAAGCCGATAAGCATAAAGCCACCGACCATCCGGTCGGCTGCAACCACGGTTGGCCAGCATCCCCAGGAGCCATTCTTTGAGCATCTAATCCCTCCAGTAAGTCGATCAGCGCTATCCGTTCAAAGCCCAAACTCTATGCACCACGAGCCGAAACGGCTGAAGTCCTGACAAGCGCCGTCGCTTGTGGTCATCCGCGCCATACGTCTGGCCGCTGTCGAGTAGATGCCCCACTCGGTGTTGCAGCTTGAGCAGTTGGCTTTGAACGCGCCTTCCCGCGGCGCAAAAGACGCCGACGACCCACAATGTCGGCAGGCCCCAAGCGCAGCCAACTGCTGCACCGTCGCTGAAATCTGCTCTCGTGTATCTACATTCAGCGCCGCCCTTGGCAGCCACCCCTCAAGTAGTGCTCGCTCACCATCGGTCAGCGGACTGAGGAGGCGCCAACTACCTCTCTCAACTCGTCCAATGCGGTGCTGCGCCAGCCAGCCGAGCGGCTCAGAAGGCACTCGATCGACATGAACACCATACGAAGTAAAAACCGGCGACCAGAGGAAGCGTTCAACCAACAACCGGATCTTCTCTTCACCGTAGAAATCCATCGGATTGATTGAGAAGACGCGCCCCTCAGCGAAGCTTTCAAAGCCCGTGAAGTCGCCGATGTCGACGGTGGAAATCCTGGACACGATGAGCCGGCCCGAACCATCTGCTTTCAAGGGAGCCACGTGCGGCACAGCACCCAGCACAGGAATGAACACCAACTCGCGACCGCCGACTCGAAGAGCGATCTCACCCTTGCCTGCAACCAGAGAACCAGCGGATCCAGCAAAGCTAAAGTCAGCGCTCGTGCCTGCAGGAACGACTTGCGCAATATCTCGTAGAACGCGACGGATCATCATCTGCAAATACCTACAGAACTGATCCAGCTCGCGCTGGTTTGCCCTGAACACTTCTTCCGGTGTATGTGTTGTCGGCCCGATACACTTTTGATGCAGGTGCCAGAGCGTCTTCAGATGACGGTAGTGCTGGTCATGATTGAGAATGTTGGTGTGTCGCAACTCGGTCGGAACGCGGGCAGAGCGAGGCACCTTGCTGTAGAGGTCGGAATGGCGCAAAAGGCCGATCTTCCGCTTTGCTGAACGCAAGACCTCAATCGCGTATTTCGCCTCGTCGATTACACTTTTCGTGACGCTACCAGACGATTCTGTAGCTTCGCCCCAGAGTTGGCACAATCCCTTTCGCAAACGATAGTCGAGACCTTCTGTCGCATCGAGGTTGAGGGCATCTTCAAATACACGACTCAACTCTTCCGTCTCCGCCAAGCGAAGGCGCAAATACTGCTCCAGCCGATCTAGCAGGCGCACGAAGACCTTGTTCTCGTAGATACCCCAGTCATCGTCACTAAGAAGAGCCAGCAACCGCTTCGGGAGCACCCCCGTGATGGTCCTGCGATGCCAATCCTCAGACCGAGCGGCAAGCCGCTCTAGAGCACCCGGTGCAGTCCGCCTCACCCGCGAGACCTCAACGACCTCCGACTCATACTTCATCGAGTAGCGCGGGCGACGGACAATCTCGTCGAGATGACCACGGTCGATGATTTCGCGAAGCGCCTCATCGAGCTTGTTCAACTCCAGAACTGCAACCATTTCCGCAGGAAGCAACGGAGACGGAAGTGCTTCGTTGCCTTCTGCGGCACGGGCGGCCAACAGTTCCAGCGCCCGGCAAACGATTGATCGTTGAGCTTCTTGCGAGTCATCGACTGAGGGCAAAGCCGGATATCGGTGATCAACAAAAGTATGGAGCGTGGCACCAATGGCGCAGCGCTCCCCCCCATCGCTCAGTAAAACCTCGCCCTGACCCAGTTGAAGCCGCTCGTTGAGGACTGCCGGTTTCATCAATCTGAAACGCCCAGCCTCAACACACTCGGGCATCGCTACTACCCGCCCCAGGTAGAGATCAAAGACCTTCACGCACCGCGCTCCAGCCGTTTACGGTCGCGATCCAAAGCGCTAACGCACCGTTCGGGGAAGCTATCCTTGTCAATTCCCTGAAACACGTGCAGCAGCGCGTCCTCTACGTTCTTGAGCTGGTCTTTCGAGATGTCGTAACGCCCGACCACCTTGCCAGCGCGGAACATTCGAGTTGAGAGCAGATGGTCGAGGGCGCCAGCGAACGTTCCACCACAGGCCTTTACGACGGGCAAGAAGGTGAGTGCCTGCCTCTCGAAACGATTTCCCCAGCCAATACCGAACTCCTTGTCGAGTACGGTCGACAAATCGCTCTTGCTGACGAAACCAAGCAAATCCGCAACTTCCTTGCGAAGTGCAGCCTGCGCTGCGGAGAATGCTTCCTGAAGCGACTTGAACGAGTAAGTACGGACGGGCAGGTTCCGGTTGATTCTGAATCGCTCCTCATGCCGCGGGAGCTCTAACACAAACGACCGATCGTGTGTCTTGTCAGCCAACTCGTTCGTGGTTTCGTCCTGGTTCGCCGTCCCGATAAACCAAAGGTTCTCGGGAATCTGAATTTCCCTGCCATCGCGCAACAAGCGCGGGGGACTGGGAGGCGCGCTCTCCATCAACCGTATCCAGCGGTCGCCCACCGATTTTTCAAGTGCAGACAGGAAGTCGGCGAAATACTGCTCAGGGCGAGACAGGTTCATCTCGTCGAGCAGGATGATGTTCAGCCGGTCGTCGGCCGAGGGTGTGAGCGCACGATAGATCGCCTGCAAGCACTCCTTTTCGGAGAAGCGCTTCTCGAATGCGTTGTAGTGTCCCAAGAGATCGCTGCGGTCTCGCCAACCAGCCTGGACTGCGATGTCCTGGCACTCACCGCCGACAGCCTTGGCGAACGCCTTGGCGAGACTGGTCTTGCCCGTGCCGCTGATGCCTTGGAAGACATGCAGCTGGCTCATCGCGAGACCGCCGACGAAGAGCTGAAGATCCTCGAGGCGGAAGAAGAGCTCCTTGCCGGGATCCGCAACAGCGATTCGGTGCTGCAGTTCTTCAGTGAAAGTCGTGAGGCTTTCCACACTGTCGACCGGCCGCGATATCTGATATGCATCCCAATCCATCTTCACCAGCTCAGGGAAGGCAACATCTGCCTGCTGGGAATCCACGAGGCTGGAAATACGCGACTCAAGATCGCGAATATGCCCGTCCAAGAGCTGCTTGGTTCGCTCAAGCACCCGCTTTTCCTGCGCCCACTGCTCCCGCTCGAGCACAGCCAACTGTTGCTGATGCGCTGAGACTTTGCGCTCCTCAAGCTCCTGCCTCAGATCCCTGATCTGATCGCGGGCAGCGTCCAGTTCCTCCTTGACACGCTCGAGCTCGCCAATAGATTCAGCCGCCTCAAGCGCCCCGAGTCTAGAGTTGAGCGCTCTGTTTGCCTGCCGCAGTTCCTCGAGCTCCTCGCGCAAAGCAGCGGGCTCTCGCCCATCAAGAACTTCAATCAGCTCTTCGTACGCATCGAGACGCTCACGCTCCTCCGTCAAGCTTCGCCGCATACGCTCAACCTGGCCTTGATAGCGAACGATCTCCGCATCTCGCCGGGTGATCTCGTCAGCGAACTCAGCTTCCACCTCCTTGCGCAATGCCCTAAGCGCGTCTTCTCGACTTCGCTGTGTTACTGCGACCTTGCGCTCCTTTGACTCCAGCTCGATGGCTCGGCGATCGAGTTCAAGCTGCCGGCTATCGAGCTGCTCTTCTCTGGACTTGATGGCCCCGAGTCGAAGCTCCAGCTCTTGCTGGATTCGGCCCCGCGCCTCATTACGCTCACACTCAAGTTCGCCGCCGATTGCGAGCTTTCGTAGCTCAAGCGCATCAATCTCCAATCTCAGCGCCTTCAAATTCTCCTCTCGCTGCTTGAAGAATCCGTTGCGAGCGTTCCGTTCGCGCACCTCGAGTTCCTCCTCCTTACACAGGAGAGTGGCTTCTCTCGCGGCCAGACCTTCAACGCGACGCTTGGCCTCTTCATTCTCGGCCTCGAACGCATCTACTCTGCACTTCAGCGCCTCCATGCCCTTGTCAACAGAAGCACGTAACGACTCGAGCTCTTCTCGATCGCTCTGCAGCTTGGCGACCTCCGCCTTAAGCTGCGCGCGCAGCTCCGTCTCGACCTTCGCACGCTGCTCTGGCGTCGCCTCAGCGTCGAGCTTTGCCATCAAGATTTCAGCCGATGCCACGGGCACAGCCGCCTGAACGACGCCAGCGTTAGAGAACATCCCACCAAGTAGCGGAGACGCCTTTGCTCCATTGTGGTTGCCTACGTTTTGAAGTGCTCCGTTTCCTTTCTTCTTCTTTGACATATCAATACCAGCTTTCAAAAATTCCCATCCACTTGATGGCGTTGGTGCAATAAAATGTCATCCATCCCGGCGGCGCCGGACTTCCTGACGGTTTGAGGTCGAGCATGGCAGCGCGAGCGA
>NZ_ATJV01000091.1 GCF_000443165.1 Thauera terpenica 58Eu
GACATCAAGGACCCCACGCAGAACATCAACTGGGTGGTGCCGCAAGGCGGTGAGGGGCCGATCTACCAGGGCATGTAAGCGCTGCACGAACCCGAGCTGGAAGGCAAAAGCCCCGCCGAATGCAATCCGGCGGGGCTTTTTTCACGGGTATGACGGAAGGCTTAGAACCTCACATTGACCCCGGCGTAGATCGAGCGCCCCATTCCCGGCACCGCATTGCCCCAGCGCGGAACCGCGCCCACGGGGTTGGCAGTCATGGTTGTGCCTTGACCCACGTAGGCGCCACCGAGCGGCAGGTAGTAGAACTTGTCGAACAGGTTCTCGACCCCGAAATCGACCCTGACTTGCTTCCAGGCGTAGCTGGTACGCAGGTTGAACAGGCTGTAGCCCGGCGTTTCGACTTCGTTCCTGACCTCGGACACGTCACGCTTGGCCTTCACCATCACCACTTCCAGCGCATTGTCCCAGCCGCCGTACTGATGGGTCAGCGTCAGCTTGCCGTTGAGCGGCATGATGTTGTAGAGATCTTCGCCGCTGTCCCGATTCTTGCCATCGGTATAGCTGAGCAAGCCCTTGAGTCCGAACTCACCCACCGCCGTCTTCGCGAGCGGCATCTTGCCCGACAAGTCGATACCGAAGAGGCGCGCGGACTGATTGGCCAGCTGCAGATAAACGAAGTTGTTGGTGGCCGTCAGGTTGGCTGCGTTGCAAGAACCGCCCAGGCTGGTCGGGCAACGGACGCCGTCGATGTAGTCCGTCACACGGGAGTAATAAGGCGTGGCGGTGAACTCCCAGCTGCGATCAATCGCATGCCAGTCGAAGGTCGCCGACACCGTATGGGCCTTCTCGGGCTTCAGATCCATGTCGCCGATGTAGCCGTTGCCGTCACCGAACCAGTTGATCATCAGCATTTCCATGCCGCGGCTGTACCAGCTGTAGCGCTCATACAGGCTGGGCGAGCGTACCTTGCGCGCCAGACCAAACTCGACATCCAGGCTGGGATCGACGGTGTACCTGGTGAGCACGCTCCAATCCCAGTTGTTGTCGGTGCGCTCGCGGTCGCGGTTGTTGAACGCGGGCACCAGCGTGGTTGCAGGCGCCACCGCATTGTTGTAAGCCTGAACCGGACCGGCGTCGGTCGTGACGCGCTCGAAACGCACCCCGGCAACGGTCAGCCACTGCGGAGCAAGTCGCCCCTCCCACTCGCCGAACAAGACCTTGCGGTCGCGCTCGCCATCATTGATGTTCCAGAACGTATTCGGCGCCATGCCGCCGCCAGACGCTGGCCACCAGTCATCGAGCTGGAAGCGCTGCAGCTCGGCGCCAACCCTGATCAGGTCTTCACCCGACAGCTTGATGTCGCCCTTGAGACTGAGGCCGGTATTGGTGCTCTCGGTATTCATCGGCATACCGGTGGCGCAGGCTGCCGTACCCACTGGCGCGCACGGCGTGCCATCGATAGCCCCCGGTCCGCCCGAACCCAACGGCGGCATTGCATTCCCATACCAGAAACGCTTGTCGGCGCCGAAGTCCATGAAGTGCTCGACCTTCTCGCGATACGCACGTGCTTCCAGCGCGCCCCAGTCGAACTCACCCTGGTAGCGCAGGTTCACCCGCGTCTGGTCGTTCTTGAGCATGTCCATGCGCTGGTTGGGCCAGAGCTCATAGGGAATGTCCTGCATGCCCAGCTTGGCCTCGAGCAGATGATCGCCGCCCTTGAAGGCGAAGCCGAGCTCATGGTTGCGGCTCTTGTAGGCGGTGGAGCCGACTTCGTCCAGCGCCAAGGTATGGCCGAGACGCCCGGTGGCGGCGAGGGTCTTGAACTTGCGCGCCGCGTCGTAGTTCTTGCTCTCGGCGGTGGAGCCCGCATAGCTCACGCTGAAGGATTCGGTGGCAAGAGTGGCCTGCAGGTTGGCACCCCACGCCTCCCCATTGCTGCGATAGAAGCTGCCAATCTCACCCGTGGTCAGCACGCCCTGCCCGGGCTGCGCAAACAGCGGCGGCTTCGATTCGGCGACGATGGTTCCCGCAATGCTGTCACCGCCGACACTGACGGGAGCCACGCCGGGATAGATCTCGAGCAGGCCGACATTGGACGGGTCCAGGTAGGACAGCGCCGGGTTCATGTGGTTGGGGCAGGCTGCGATCAGATCCATGCCATCAACCTTGATGCGGATGCGGTCATCGCCCAGGCCGCGAATGGCGGGCAGGCTGGACACACCGCCCGCGCCATACACGCTCACCCCCGGGACATCACGCAACAAGGTGGCGGTATCACTGGTTGCCGGCTTCAAGGCCTCTACGGTCTGGGGGGCAACCTCGGTCGGGCCGACGGCGGTAGCCGTCCCGGTGACCACGATCTTTCCCAGCGTGCTTTCCTGGGCGTGTGCCACCCAGGGCATGGCGAGGGAGACGGCAAGCGCGAGTGGAAGGCGTCGAAAATTCGTTTTCATCATTGAAATCTCTGGATTGCGTCAATCTGGATTGAGTCGGCGCAGAGGGGCCGTGCCCGATCACGGCACAAGGCCAGGCCTGCCGCAAAGCACGGCAGACCATCTGCGCTTTCAAAGTGGGGACTGCAGCGGCGGCGCAGCCGGATCGGCGGCCGCCTCAGGCGAGGCTCAGTGCTTGCCGTGCTGCATCTGCTGGCCACCGCTGGGGGCATTGAGCGGGCGCGCGTGGGCCTTGAGCTCTATGGTCTGGCGCGCACCATCAGCGGCCTCGACCACGATGCTGATCGGCACCTCATCACCATCTTTCACCTGTTGCTTGAGCCCCATCAGCATCACGTGATAGCCACCCGGCTTGAGCTCGACAAGCTTTCCAGCGGGCAGATCAAGGCCAGGAATCGCATTCATCTTCATGACACTGCCATCCATGATCATCTCGTGGATTTCGACCACGTTGGCAACGGGTGAGTCGGCGCTCACCAGGCGCGCGTCGCCGTCCGACGTCAGACGCATGAAGGCTCCGGTGGCCATTTGTTGGGGCACGGTGGCGCGCACCCAGACGTCGTCCACAGTGACATCGGCGAATACCGGCAGGGAGGCAAAGCTTAGTGCGATAGCAAGAGCGAATTTTTTCATGACACGAGTCCTCGATGGTCGGGTCGAAGGCGAGGCACAACGACACGTTCCAGTAACAGGGCAAACCTACGGCGTTTCAGTGCAGCGCCGGGATGGCCGGCGCAATGCAGGCTAAGGCGCGCGATGAATCGCGCCACCTGGCTCAGGCGAAAAACGGCGGGGCGCGAGGACTGGCGGGCGACCACGTGAACAGTGGGCGTGGAGCGGCGAGAAACAGCCGCGGCACAGCGGCGCGCATGCCCTGCGCCACGAGCAAAACAGTCGACTCGAGCGCTGGCAGCCCGACACCAAGGTTGTGGGATGAGCAATACGGACAGGAATACCGTGAATTTTCCGACGAGTCATCGGACTCAGCGCCGCCGGCAAGCATCGAATCGAGATAGTGCCCCGCCTCGGCAAGCGGAATCTGAACGTAATGCACGCCGCCCGCCGAGCACACATCGATCAGCAGGCTGTCAGTGCCACTTGTCATCGCACGGCTCACCGCCGGCGCGAACGCAGCGAACAACATCGCGGCGATGGCAAACCAGGCGTGGAGGCGGCGGCGGAAGCGGTTCATTGAGCTGAGGCAGAGCCCAAAAAAGGAGATCGATGAGCGCGATCTTACCTAAACGTCTTGCACAAGACTTGATCGCGATCAGTTCGAGCCGTCGAATGCCGCCGATGGGCCTGGCCCCGTCCGGAAAATGCCTGACGGGTGAGATCGATGGCGCAGCCAGGGCAGGGCCATAACGGTCTCAGCCAAGCCATGCGCGCGCATTACGGAACATGCGCAACCACGGCGAAGCATCCGGGCTTTCGTCGATCAGCCAGCGCGGCGCCCACGACATCTGCAGCGTACGCGCAGTGCGTTCAGGATGCGGCATCATCACCGTGAAGCGTCCATCTGCGGTCGTGAAGGCGGTCGCACCATCCGGCGATCCGTTGGGGTTTGCCGGGTACATCTCGGTCGGCGCCCCATGGTTACCAACGTAGCGCAAGCTGAGCAAGGCCTTGCTGCGGTCTTGCTCGCGCGCAAACACCGCGCGCCCTTCGCCATGGCTGACCACGATCGGCATGCGACTGCCTGCCATGCCACGCAACAGGATGGACGGGCTATCGATGACCTCGACCATCGCAAAGCGCGCCTCGAACTGCTCGCTGCGGTTGCGATGAAAGGTCGGCCAGGCCTCGGCACCCGGGATGATAGGAGCGAGGTGGGCCATCATCTGACAGCCATTGCATACGCCCAGCGCAAAGGTGTCGCTACGGCTGAAGAAGCCTTCGAACTGGTCGCGCAGGCGATTGTTGAACAGGATGGACTTTGCCCAGCCTTGCCCAGCACCCAGCACGTCGCCATAGGAGAAGCCGCCGCAAGCCGCAAAGCCGTGGAAATCGGCCAGATCAATGCGGCCCGCCTGCAGGTCGGACATATGCACGTCCACCGGCGTGAAGCCCGTGCGCTCGAAGGCCGCGGCCATCTCGAGCTGAGAATTGACCCCCTGCTCACGTAGCACGGCGATTTGGGGCCGCAAGCCGCTGGCAATGAAAGGCGCGGCCACGTCTTCCCTGACGTCGAAGGTCAGGGACAAGGACAGGCCAGGATCACTCACATCGGCGAGCGCGTCGAATTCCTGCTGGGCACACTCCGGATCGTCACGCAGCTTCGCAATGCGATGGCTCGTCTCCGACCAGGCCTGCAGCAGTTCGACCCGTCTCGCCCCGAAAACCAGCTTGGCGTTACGGCGCAGGCGGATCTCGTCCTTGGTGTTGGGTTCACCAATGAAGTGATAGGCCAGCGCGGCGGCACGCAGCTGCTCGGTGACGCGCGAACGGTCCGCACGACGAATCTGGATCACCGCTCCCAGTTCCTCGGCAAACAAACCGGCAAACAGATGGTCATTGAAACGACCCTTGAGCGTGTCGGGCTTCTTCTCCAGCCCGTCTACGTCATTCATGTAGGGGTCGTAGCAGACCGTGTCGAGCACCAGCGACAGACCGCAGCGTGCTGCGAAAGCCATCTCGCACACCGTGGCGAATAGGCCACCGTCGGAACGATCGTGGTAGGCCAGCAACATGTCGTCGCGACGCAGCTGCTGGATGGTCTCGAAGAAAGCCTTCAGCTGCAGCGCGTCGACGTCGGGTGCGTGCTCGCCGACCGAGTTGTAGGCCTGCGCGAGCACCGAGCCGCCGAGGCGATTCCTGCCCTTGCCCAGATCGATCAGCAGCAGTTCGGTGTCGACACCCTCCGGCAGCTGTAACAGCGGTGTGAGCGTATTGCGAATGTCCTGCACCGGCGCAAACGCGGTGACCACCAAGGACAGGGGCGAGACAACACACTTGTCCTCAGCACCGTCCTGCCAGGCCGTGCGCATGGAGAGCGAATCCTTCCCGACCGGAATCGACAAGCCCGCCTCAATGCAGAACTCTGACACCGCCTTGACCGTGTCGTAGAGCTTCGCGTCCTCACCACGATGTCCGGCTGCCGCCATCCAGTTTGCGGACAGCTTCACTGCCCCCAGGCTCTCGATGTCGGCGGCGGCAATGTTGGTGATCGCCTCGCCCACCGCCATCCGCCCCGAGGCGCAGGCGTCGACACAGGCCAGCGGCGTGCGCTCACCCATCGCGAACGCCTCGCCACGGTAGCCCTGAAAACTCATCGCCGTCACCGCGACGTCGGCCACCGGCACCTGCCACGGTCCGACAAACTGGTCACGTGCGGTCAGGCCACCGACAGAACGGTCGCCAATGCTGATCAGAAAGTTCTTGCTGGCAACGGCTGGCATGCGCAGCACACGCATCCCGGCTTCCTTCAGATCCAGGTCAGTGGTATCGAAGGGCGGCAGATGCACCGCGCGCCGTGACACATTGCGTGTCATCCTGGGTGGCTTGCCGAGCAGGACCTTCATCTCCATGTCGACCGGCTTGTTGCCGAAGTGGCGGTCGGAGACGACCAGCTGTCCATCTGCGCTGGCCACGCCAAGCACCGCAAAGGGGCAGCGTTCGCGCTCGCAGAAGGCCTGGAACATCGGCAGACTCTCGGGCGCGACCGCCATCACGTAGCGTTCCTGCGACTCGTTCGACCATATCTCGCGCGGGCTCATGCCCGGCTCTTCGATATGGACTTCGCGCAGTTCGATGTGCGCACCCAGCCCGGCATGATCCGCGAGCTCGGGCATCGCGTTCGACAAGCCCCCGGCGCCGACGTCGTGAATCGCAATGATCGGGTTCTTGTCCCCCTGCTGCCAGCAGGCGTCGATCACCTGCTGGCAGCGGCGCTGGATTTCAGGATTGCCACGCTGCACGGAGGCGAAGTCGAGGTCAGCGGCATTGGTGCCGGTCGCCATCGACGAGGCCGCCCCTCCACCCAGGCCAATCAGCATGCCCGGGCCACCGAGCTGGATCAGCAGCGTCCCCGGCGGGAAAGTCGGCTTGTCAGACTGCTGCCCCTGGATGCTGCCGAGGCCGCCAGCGATCATGATGGGCTTGTGATAGCCGCGCACCTCACCCTGGACTTCTTGCTCGAAGGTGCGGAAATAGCCCGTGAGGTTGGGGCGACCAAATTCGTTGTTGAATGCCGCTGCGCCAATCGGCCCTTCGATCATGATCTCAAGCGCGGAGGCGATGCGATCGGGCTTGCCGAAGGGTTTCTCCCAGGGCTGGCCAAAATCGGGGATGTTCAGGTTGGAAACAGTGAAGCCCGCCAGACCCGCTTTCGGACTCGAGCCCCGCCCGGTCGCACCCTCATCCCGAATCTCGCCACCAGCGCCGGTGGCCGCACCCGGGAAAGGCGAAATCGCGGTCGGGTGATTATGAGTTTCGACCTTGGCGAGGATGTGGGTTGTCTCTTCGTGGTAGCGGAAGGCGCCATCACCATCCGGGTAGAGACGCGCGACACGGGCACCCTCGATGATGGAGGCATTGTCCGAATACGCCACCACCGTGCCCTCAGGGTGAGCCCGGTGGGTGTCCTTGATCATGTCGAACAGCGACTTCTCCATCGGTCGCGCATCGATCACCCAGTCGGCATTGAAGATCTTGTGCCGGCAGTGCTCGGAGTTGGCCTGCGCAAACATCATCAGTTCGACATCGGTCGGATTGCGTTGAATGCGGCTGAAGTTCTCGAACAGATAATCGATCTCGTCTTCGGACAAGGCCAGGCCCAGTTCAGCGTTGGCCTTTTCCAGGGCTTCGTGACCACCCGCGAGGATGTCCACCGTGCTGAGTGCTTGCGGCGCGTAATGATGGAAGAGCGCCTCTGCTTCGAGCACGCTGTTGAGCACCGATTCGGTCATGCGGTCATGAAGCAGCGCCAGCAGCGCGGCGTTGCCCTCGGCGCCGCGCCCATCGATCGAATACGCGATGCCGCGCTCAATGCGGACGATCTTGTCGAAACCACATTGATGGGCAATGTCGGTGGCCTTGGACGACCACGGCGAAATCGTTCCGAGACGGGGCACGACCACATGCAAGCTACCCACAGGGGTAGTGGACGTTGTCGGATGTGCGTCAATCAGATCGATCAGCCGACGCTGCTCTTCATCGGACAGTGGGGCCGAAACTTCGACGAAATACCAATACTCGGCAATGATCGCCTTCAGCTTGGGCACTACCTCGCCAGCAGCACGCAGAAGACGTTCCCGACGGGAGGGGGACAGCGCCGCAGCGCCGCGCAGCTTGAGGATCGAGGTCATGTAATTCAGGCACCGAATCGGAGCGCAGACCGCTGCCCTTCACAGGCAATTCAGCCGGCTCCATGTTGAACAATGCAGCATTATAGCTGAGCCGTCTCGGCTCATCCCGGCACTGATCGCCGAGCGCAAAGCGGAGTCCGTGCTGTCGTTGCGCGTTCAAGAGGGATCGATGGGCTTGCGGGCGCGGTGTCAGCCTGACTTCATCAGACGACGTCGGTTGTGCGCGTCCACGCAAAAACCCCCTTGTACATTTTTTTGCACAAGGGGGTTTTTCATATAATTAGTCTGACGATGACCTACTTTCACGAGG
>NZ_ATJV01000092.1 GCF_000443165.1 Thauera terpenica 58Eu
TGAGACGCTGGGGGGGGGGGAGGTCGGTTTTGCCGCATCACAGGTGAAGGCCTCAGTCCGGCCATCAGCCGTCTGTCAATCTTTGCGTTCCTCGGTCATTCGAGCGTCGGGTTGGCCCGGCAAGCTGCCGCTACGACCAAACCCATACAGCGGGGACCCACGAACCTTGCCTACGTCGCCGTTGGTAGTGTTCCGAGAGATGTGCAGTACCCCGGACGCGCTTTGGATCGTCACATGCCTCCTGTGAGTGAAGAGAAGTGAGTGCGAGTGCGAAATCGGCCGTGTTAGGATTCGCGGCCATGCGCCGGCTTATTGTCCTTTTCGTCACGCTGATTTCCCTGCTTTGCCAGTCGATGGCAGTGGCGCGCGTGGACTCGGCCAATAGTTCGCCCTCCGATCTGGAGCACAGCTCGCTGCACTGGCAGGCGACGGGTCACCATCACCACCACGACGGTTCGTTCCACCAGGATCAATCGGACGAATCGCTGCAGCACGTCTCCGGCGACCACGTTGGCGGTCACCTCGAGTTGCTGGGTTCGATCTCGCACGCGCTCCCGCCAGCAGGCTCGGTCCTGCCGTCCGAGTGGCACGATGCCGCCGTTCCCGACCCCTTCCCGGACGGCCTGCTCAGGCCGCCTAGTCTGCGCTCCTGAATCCCTGCGTGGCAGGCGTCCCCCCACGGACCCTGCCCCTGAACCAGCCAGCTCGCTCCGTCCCGCGTTCCTTCGCTGCGGACGCGTCCGCGTGCTCGGCTGACCCCCACGCAACTTTCAGGATCATCGTGAGACCATCTTTCTGGCTATCTGCCTGCGTCGTCGCCGGCAGCATGGTCGGTGGGCCGTGCTGGGCCCAGCCGAGCTCTTCCGTGCAGGACCGCCCCGTGGCGGCCACATCCCCCAAACCTTCCCTCGCGGCCGAGCGCGTGCCGCTGCGTGTCGCACTGGATGCTGCCTGGCAGCGCGCCGTCGTGGCCCGGGAAGCCGAGGGTCAGCTGCGTCGCACCGACGCCGAGCGCCTCGCATCCCAGTCCATGTGGGCAGCCCCGCCGTCGCTCACCTTGAGCCATCGCGACGATCGGCTCCAAAGCAATGATGGCGCCCGCGAGACCGAGCTGGGCGTCGCTTTGCCACTGTGGCTCCCCGGCCAGCGTGATGCGCACCAGGGCGTGACCGCTGCGGCCTCGGCGCAGGCGGCCTCTGCCGAGCAGGCGGCGCGACTGCAACTGGCGGGCGAGTTGCGCGAGCAGGCCTGGGCATGGGCCAGCCTGGCGGCCGAGGTCGCGCAGGCCGAGGGCCAGGTCCAGTCCATGCAGCGGCTCGCGGACGACGTCGGGCGCCGGGTGCGCGCCGGCGAACTGGCCCGCGCCGATGCGCTGGCCGCACAGGCCGAGCACCTGGCGGCCGCGGCCGCCCTGAGCGATGCTCGGCAGCGCCTGGACGCTGCTCGCGCACGCTGGGTGCAACTGACCGGCCTCACGGCGGCGCCGGACCTTGTCGCCGACGCCGTGCCCGCGCCGACGGCCGAACCTGCGCTGTCTTCGCATCCCGAACTGCAGTCGGCGACCCAGGCCACCGAGCTGGCGCAGCGGCGGGTCGAGCTGATGCGCCACTCGCGCCGCGACGCGCCGGAGCTGACGGTCGGCGTCCGCCAGGACCATGCCGGGTCCGGTGCGTCTTCCGAAGGCAGCGTCGTGGTCGGTCTGCGCCTGCCCTTTGGCGGCGACGCACGAAATCGACCGCTCGAATCGGCTGCACTGGCCGAACTGGATGTCGCACAAACACGCTTGCAGCGGCTGCGCGAGCGCCTGGAAAGCGACGTCGCCCTGGCGCGCGAGGCCGTCCGCGCCGCAGAGGTGCAGCGCGAGGCCGGGACCACCCGTGCCCGTCTGTTGCGCGAACGTGCCGACCTGATCGGCACATCCTTCGATGTCGGCGAAACACCGCTGCCGGACCTGCTGCGCGCGCTGGCCGCCGCTGCCGAGGCCGATGCTGCGCTCGCCCGCCATACCGCCGCGCTGGGCCTCGCCCGCGCCCGTCTCCAACAAGCGCTCGGATTGCTCCCATGAACCCATCCATCCTCAACCTGCGCCGCCGGCTGCTGGCCGTGCTGACCGTGGCGGCCCTGTCGCCCATGACCAGCCTGGCCGCCCCCGGGGCGCACGGTCCCAACGGCGAACATCTCGACCAACAGCCGGTCGTCGCCGGCAGCGCGGGCCTGCCACGTCTCGAGGCAAAGTCGGAAAGCTATGAGCTGGTCGCCAGCCTCGAGGCTGACCAGCTCGTCATCCTGGTCGATCGCTACGAAACCAACGAGCCCGTGCTCGGCGCCCGACTTGAGGTCGAGTCCGGCCCGCACAAGTCAGTGGCCGCCTTCCGCCCTGACAGTGGCGACTACGCCGCCACCGATACGGCACTGCTCGAGGCGCTCGCCGCGCCGGGCGAGCATGCCCTCGTCTTCACGCTGGCCACCTACAACGATGCCGACCTGCTGGATGGCACGTTGGTCACCGGGCCGCTTGCCGGCACTGCCCGTGCGGGAGGCGGTCGCGGCGTCGACGACCACGGCCATGCGCATGGTCATGCGCTCGAGCGTGCAGCCCTGATCGGCGGTGGCGTTCTCGTGCTCGGGGCGCTTGCGGCTGCCGCCTGGCGCCGCCGGCGCACCTCGAACCTCGCCACGGGGGTGAAGTGATGAACGCCATCGCCCCCCTTCATCGGCTGCGGTCCGCCTGGCTCGCGGTGGCGGCCTTGCCGGCCTGGATCCTGTTCACGCCGGCCGTCCACGCGGCGCCGGGCGCGCATGGTCCCAACGGCGAACACCTGGACGCGCCCGCTGCCACGGCCAGCCCATCCGGGCTGGCGCGCTTGCCCGACGGCAGCGTCAATGTGCCGAAGGCCGCGCAACGCCGCATGGCGATCCGCACGCTGCTGGCAGCGGAGTCCGAGGCTGCGGCCACGGTCGAGCTGCCAGGACGGGTGATCGCCGACCCCAACGCCAGCGGCCGCGTGCAGACCGTGCATGGCGGCCGCATCGAGCCCGGCCCCAGGGGGCTGCCGCTCGTCGGGCAGCGGGTGGCGCAGGGCGAGTTGCTGGCCCATGTCCGCCATCACGCCGACCCGTATGCCCAGGCGGGGCAGAAGGCCCAGCTCGCCGAGCTGCGCGCCCAGCGCCAGATCGCCGAGCAGCGCGTCCGGCGCCTCGAAGGCCTCGAGGGTACGGTGCCACGCAAGGACATCGACGCCGCGCGCACCGAAGCCCGCATGCTCGTCGAGCGCGAGCGCAGCATCGGCGCCAGCCTGGAGGCGCGCGAGTCACTGGTCGCGTCGGTCTCCGGCGTGATCGCTCGCGCCGACGTCACGGTCGGCCAGGTCGTCGCACCGAACGACGTGCTGTTCGACGTGGTCGACCCGTCGCGCATGCTGGTCGAGGCGGTCACCGCCGATCCGGCGCTGGCCGCCAGCGTCGGTGCGGCGTCGCTGCAGGGCGTGCCCGAGGCGAGCCTGCAGTTCGTCGGCGGCGCGCAGATGTTGCGCGACGGTGTGCTGCCGCTGATCTTCACCGTGGCACCGGGTGCGCCACTCCCGCTGGCGATCGGCCAGCCGGTGACCGTGATCGCGCAGTCGAACCAGCGCGTCAAGGGCATCGTGCTGCCGGCCCAGGCCGTGGTGCGCAACGCGACCAACGAGCCGATCGTGTGGATCAAGTCGGGGGCCGAGCGCTTCATCGCGCAGCCCGTCCGGCTCCAGGCGCTGGATGCGAGCACGGTGGTGATCACCCAGGGGCTCGGCGCGGATAACCGCGTCGTCGTCCAGGGCGCAGCGCTGATCGCCCAGATCCGTTGAACGGGAGTCACCTTCATGTTCAACTGGATCGTTCGCTACAGCCTGCATAACCGGCTGTTCGTGCTTGCCGTGGCCGCGCTGCTGATGGTGTACGGCGCGATGACCGCCTGGCGCACGCCGGTCGACGTCTTCCCCGACCTCAACAAACCCCTGGTCACGGTGCTGACCGAGGCGGGCGGGATGGCGCCCGAGGAGGTGGAGCAACTGGTCACCTTCCCGCTCGAGACCGCACTCAACGGCATGCCCGGCGTCACCCGAGTACGCAGCACCTCGGGCGTGGGTCTGTCCATCCTCTACGCCGAGTTCGATTGGGGCACCGACATCTACCGCAACCGCCAACTGGTGGCCGAACGGCTGGCACTGGTGCGCGAGCAGTTGCCCGGCGACATCACGCCCGTCATGGGCCCTGTGTCGTCGATCATGGGCGAGGTCATGCTGATCGCGCTGCCGCTGGGCGCCGGTGACGGCCAGACGCCAGCCGTCAGCCCGATGGCGGCGCGCGAGTATGCCGACTTCGTGCTGCGCCCGCGCCTGCTGTCGATTCCCGGTGTGTCGCAGGTGATCCCGATCGGGGGCGAGGTGCGCACGCTGCGCGTGGCGCCCGACACGGCGCGCATGGCGCAATTCGACGTGTCGCTGAACCAGCTCGAGAAGGCGCTCGAGGGCTACGCCGGGAACGCCGGGGGTGGGTTCATCGACCTCAACAGTCGCGAGTACCTGATCCGTCACCTGGGGCGCAGCAACCGCATCGAGGACCTGGCCGGCATCGCGGTGGCCTGGAAGGACGGGCGTTCCATCCTGCTCGAGCAGGTGGCAGCCGTCTCGTTCGCGCCCGGACTCAAGCGCGGTGATGCGGGTTACGGTGGTTTGCCGGCGGTCGTGATCAGCGTGCAGAAGCAGCCGCAGGCCGACACGGTGGCGCTCTCCGCGCAGATCGAGTCGGCGCTGGCCGAGCTCAGGCCCGGCCTGCCCGCAGGCCTCGCCGCGCCCAGGGTGCTCTTCCGTCAGGCCGACTTCATCCAGGCCTCGATCGGCAACGTGGCCGAGGCGCTGCGCGACGGGGCCATCATGGTGGCGATCGTGCTGTTCGCCTTTTTGCTTTCGGCGCGCACGACGGTGATCTCGCTGACCGCGATCCCGCTGTCGCTCGCGGTCACGGCACTGGTGTTCCAGTGGCTCGGGCAGTCGATCAACGTGATGACGCTGGGCGGGCTGGCGATCGCGATCGGTGAGCTGGTCGACGACGCGGTGGTCGATGTCGAGAACATCCTGCGGCGACTGAAGCAGAACCGCGCCGCGCAAGACCGGCTGCCCGTTCTCGAGGTCGTCCGCAGCGCCAGCGTCGAGGTGCGCTCGGGCATCGTCTATGCGACGGTGATCGTCGTGCTGGTCTTCGTGCCCCTGTTCGCGCTGCCGGGCATCGAGGGACGGCTGTTCACGCCGCTGGGCATCGCCTACATCGTGTCGATCGGCGCGTCGATGCTGGTATCGATGACCGTCACGCCGGTGATGTGCTACTACATGCTGCCGACGATGAAACGCCTCGATCACGGCGACAGCCCGCTGGTCGCCTGGCTCAAGCGTCAGGACACGAAGCTGCTGCACTGGTCCTTCGGGCGCGCGAAGCTCTTGATCGTGGTGGCGATGCTGGCGGTGGCGGGCGCGGCCGCGACGGTGCCGTTCTTCCCGCGCGCCTTCCTGCCGGCCTTCAACGAGGGTTCGCTGGTACTGGGCCTGGTGATGCAGCCCGGCACCTCGCTGGCCGAAGCCAACCGGATGGGGCGTGAGGCCGAACTGCTGATCGGCCAGGTTCCCGAGGTGACCCAGGTCGGCCGCCGCACCGGCCGTGCCGAGCTCGACGAGCATGCCGAAGGCGTGCACTCGGCCGAGATCGACGTGGACCTCAAGCGCAGCGGGCGCGACCGCGAGGCCATCATGGCCGACATCCGGGACCGGCTCTCGGTGCTGCCGGCGCAGGTGGCCATCGGCCAACCGATCAGCCACCGCCTCGATCACCTGCTGTCGGGCGTGCGCGCCCAGGTGGCCGTGAAGATATTCGGCGACGACATCGACACGCTGCGCGGCCTGGCCGAACAGATGCGATCCGGGCTGAGCGGGGTGCCCGGCCTGGTCGACCTGACGGTCGAAAAGCAGGTGCTGATTCCGCAGATCACCGTGCGGCTGGACCATCGCAAGGCCGCCCAGCTCGGGCTGTCGCCCGGCGAGGCGATCCGCGTGCTGCAGGCGCTGACCGATGGCGCTCACGGCGCGCAGATCGTGGACGGTCCGCGCCGCTACGAGCTGGTGCTGCGTCTGCCCGATGAGCGGCGCGGCCCGCAGGATCTGGCGCGGATGCTGATCGACACCCCTGCCGGCCGCGTGCCGGTGTCGGCCATCGCCAGCGTCGAGGAGACCGATGGGCCCAACCAGGTCGGACGCGAGAACGGTCGTCGCCGCATCGTCGTCTATGGCAACACCGATGGCAGCAACATGAGCGAGGTGATCGCTGCCGTGCGCGGCGTGATCGCCGGGCAGGCGTTGCCCACCGGCTACTTCATCAGTCTGGAAGGTCAGTTCCAGGCCCAGGAGCAGGCCACGCGCCTGATCGCGGGCCTGTCGGTGGTGTCGCTGGTGATGATCTTTCTGGTGCTGTACTCGCGCTACCAGTCGGCGGTGCTGGCCGGCATCGTGATGGCGAACATCCCGCTGGCCCTGATCGGCTCTGTGCTGGCGATGTGGATCGCCGGGGTACAACTGTCGGTGGCGTCGATGGTGGGCTTCATCACGCTGGCGGGTATCTCCACGCGCAACGGCATCCTCAAGATCAGTCACTACATCAACCTGTGCAAGTTCGAAGGCGAGACTTTCAGCCAGGCCATGATCGTGCGCGGCTCGCTCGAGCGGCTGACGCCGGTGCTGATGACGGCCCTGGTTGCAGCCTTCGCACTGACGCCGCTGCTGCTGGCCGCCGATGCCCCGGGCAAGGAGATCCTGCACCCGGTCGCGGTCGTGATCTTCGGTGGCTTGGTCAGCTCGACGCTGCTCGATACCCTGCTTACCCCGGTCATGTATTGGATGTTCGGTCGCAAGCCGACCGAGCGGCTGCTCGGCGAGGATGCGCAAACGCCGGCAGTGGCCGACGCGCGCGAGGCTTTCTGAGCACGCGCTCGTTAAAGAACCAGGCACTCGCGGTGCCGCCTGCGCCAAGCGCACCGCGTTTCCAAGGAGAGATCACCCATGATCACCAAGTTCCTCGCAGCTGCCATCCTGGCCTGCTCCACCCTTGCATCCGCCCCGGCACTCGCGCATGGCGGTGCCGCCCCCAAGCACGGCGGCGTCGTGCAGACCGCAAGCGACCTGTCGTTCGAACTCGTTGCCGGCGAGGGGGCTGCCATGCTGTATGTCGAGGATCACGGCAAGCCCATGGTCCCGACCGGCATGAGCGGCAAGCTGACTGTGCTCAACGGCACCGAGAAATCGGAAGCCCCGCTGGTCGTGAGCGGCGACAAGCTCGAAGCCAGGGGCGTCACGATCGCCAAGGGGGCAAAGGTGGTGGCCGCAATCAACACCGCCGACCAGAAGGCCATTACCGTGCGTTTCACCGTGCGCTGAGCGCTCAGCGCGCCGGCAGTCGCAGCGGAGGGGGGCGGCGGCGACACCCCCACCGCTGGGGAGTCGCGCAGCGCCCAGACGCCTTGCCGGCCAACGGGCTGGCGGCGCGTCAAGCGCAGGCCAGTGCATGAGTTTGACCGGCCCGCAGAGTGACGCGGTAAAATCCCACTCATCCATCTGCCTGCGGCCGCAATTCGAATGAAGGATCACAAGTGAGCGACCCGAAGCAGAAGCACTGGCACCATCTGACCGGCGAACAGGTGCTGAGACTGCTTGCCACGAATGGGCAGACAGGCCTGGATCGGGTTGCGGTAGAAGAGCGACAACATCAACATGGACCAAACTCGCTGGCCAGGCGAGTTGGCGATGGACCCTTGTTGAGGTTTCTGCTGCAGTTCAATCAGGCGCTGGTCTACATTCTGCTTATTGCAGTGATCATCAAGCTCTCTTTGGGGGCCTTCGTCGATGCAGCGGTGATCTTCGGTGTGGTGCTGCTCAACTCGATCATCGGATTCGTGCAGGAGGGTAAGGCGCTCAATGCGCTCGAGGCGCTGTCGCGCACCTTGAAGATGGAGACCACCGTATTGCGGGCCGGAGAAAAGCAGCGCATCGACGCAGCCGGGCTCGTACCAGGTGACATCGTCCTTCTCGCCTCCGGCGATAAGGTGCCCGCAGACCTGTTTCTGTTGCGCAGCCGCAGCCTGCAAATCGATGAGTCGGCTCTGACTGGTGAATCAGTGCCGGTGGACAAGTTCCCTGGCATTCTGGAACTCGAGACGCCACTCGCCGACCGCACGAACCTGGCATATTCCTCAACCCTGGTCACTTACGGTACAGGGGTCGGCGTCGTTGTCGCCACCGGGGACAGCACCGAGATCGGCCGCATTTCGGAGCTCATAGCCAGCGCCGAGGTAATCGCCACACCGCTGACGCGCAAGATCGCCCACTTCAGCAGGCTGCTACTCTACGCGATCCTGGGGCTGGCTGGCCTGACCTTTGCCGTGGGCCTGTGGCATGGGCAGTATTGGGTGGACCTCTTCATGGCCGCCGTTGCCTTGTCGGTTGCGATGATCCCGGAGGGGCTGCCCGCAGTGCTCACCATCACACTTGCCATTGGCGTAGCGCGCATGGCAAAACGCAACGCGATCATCCGTCGCCTGCCTGCGGTCGAGACGCTCGGCAGCACTACCGTGGTGTGCTCGGACAAGACAGGAACAATTACTCGCAATGAGATGACGGTCCAGCGACTCTGGGTCGACGGACAGTCGTTCGAGCTCAGCGGCATCGGCTACGCGCCGGAGGGCGAGTTGCGACTTGATGGCGAGCGTCACTCAGCCGCCGAGCACGGGGTTGTGCGCGAGTTGCTGCGTGCCGGCCTCCTCTGTAATGACGCGGTGCTCAAGCGTGACGGTGATGCCTGGCGAATCGAGGGTGACCCCACCGAGGGGGCGCTGCTGGTCGCGGCCAGCAAGGCCGGTCTCGATGCTAGGACCGAAAACGCTCGTGCCGCCAGGCTGGAGACGATTCCGTTCGAATCGCAACATCAATACATGGTCACCCTGCACGGCGGCGACAACCCGGTCGTCTATCTCAAGGGGTCGGTTGAAAAGATCCTCGAGCGTTGCACGGTCATGCTCGGAGTAGACGGTTCGGTGGGCGCGCTCGACGCTGATGAGGTCCTTCGTCAGGTCAATGCAATGGCCGGTCACGGACTACGGGTGCTGGCGTTTGCCCGGATGGCCGTAGCGCGCGGGACTACCGACATCGATCATCAGGATGTCTGCGACGGCCTCACCTTTCTGGGTCTGCAGGGCATGATCGATCCGCCACGCGAGGAGGCGATCCACGCAGTGCGAGCCTGCCAGGAAGCGGGGATCAAGGTCAAGATGATCACGGGCGATCACGCCGCGACCGCCGCTGCCATTGCCGGCCAGATAGGCTTGTTGCACACCTCGGGACATGCGGGGGTACTCACTGGGCGCGCGCTCGAAGAGATCCCTGATGCCGACTTGATCGACGTTGCCGCGCACACGGCGGTGTTTGCACGCGTGACGCCCGAACAGAAGCTGCGCTTGGTCGAGGCCTTGCAGGCACGCGGGGAGGTGGTCGCGATGACCGGCGATGGCGTAAACGACGCGCCGGCGCTGCGAAGGGCCGACATTGGTGTCGCGATGGGCATCACCGGCACGGATGTCTCGAAGGAGGCCGCGGACATGGTGCTCACCGATGACAATTTCGCCACCATCGAAGCTGCTGTAGAAGAGGGCCGCGGCGTATTCGACAACCTGATCAAGTTCATCACCTGGATCTTGCCGACCAACGCCGGTCAGGGACTGGTGATCATCGCTGCGGTGATGGCGGCGCAGCCGCTGCCGGTGCTGCCGGTTCAGGCGCTGTGGATCAACATGACCACGGCCGTGCTACTTGGCCTCACCCTGGCTTTCGAGCCACGGGAGCGGGACATAATGAGTCGCCCGCCAAGGTTGTCCGCGGCACCGATCCTCAACGGCGAATTGATCAAACGCATCCTGCTGGTCGGCCTGCTGCTTCTCGTGGGTAGCTTCGGCCTGTTCGAATGGGCGTTGTATAGCGGGCGCAGCGAGCAGGAGGCGAGGACGATCGCAGTGAACGTCTTCGCGGTCGGGCAATCATTCTATCTGCTCAACTGCCGTTCGCTGCGGTACTCCATGTTCCGTCTCGGGCTGTTCAGTAATCCTTGGATCTGGGCAGGCATCGGGGCGATGATGGCTGTGCAGTTGCTGTTCACCTATATTCCGCTGATGAACAAGCTTTTCCACACGGCGCCGATCGGCTGGATCGACTGGGGGCTGATCGTTGCCGTCGGCCTCGCCATTTATCTGGTGATCGAAGGCGAGAAGGCTTGGAGAAGACGTGGCGCAAGCAGCACGGTAACGCACTGAAACCGGCGGCTCGCGCGGGCCGGCCGAGTAACGGTGCGCACCCCCTTGGAATCAAGTTATTTCACGCAGGCGTAGATGAATACAAGCAACGAGAAGGGCGTTAAGCAAGAGACCATGGGGGGCACGATCCCTTTACTGAACTGGATCATCGGGCGGGTTGCCCGCGTGCTGGCGGTAATCATGGTTCTGGTGATCATCTGGGGAGTCGCCGACGTTCTTTATGTCTTGTATCAGAGGTTGATGTCGCCGCCATTCATGCTGCTCGAGATCAAGGACATACTGGCGACCTTCGGGGCCTTCATGGCGGTTCTGATAGCGATAGAGATCTATCACAACATCATCCTTTACGCCGAGAGTGACAAAAGCCACCACCTTGCGGTGGAGATCGTGCTTGGAACTGCGCTGATGGCGATCTCACGCAAGGTGATCATTCTCGACTTCAACGACGTCGAACCCAGCTATCTCTACGGTACCGCGGCGATCACATTCGCCCTCGCAGTTGGCTACTACCTGATCGTGATCAGACCGAGAAAGCACAAAGTAGTCTGCGGAGAAGGGTGACGCATGCCAATCGATAGCCTCGAGCGCCTCTTCATTGCCATTCCTGGTCAATGGGAGAGGGCGATCGCAACCGTCCTTATGGTTTTGGTGGGCGCCACGCTGACACATCTTTGGGCTCGCTACCTGGCGCGCGGAGAGGTCATCTCCAACGAGAAGCGTCGGGTTCACCTGGTGTGGGTCCGCAACACCATCTGGTTTGTCGTATTGTTCGTGATCATTTCGGTCTGGGCGTCAACGATCGCGGGCTTTGCCTTGTCACTCGCTGCGGTCGCGGGTGCTATGCTGATCGTCAGCAAGGAACTGCTGATGTGTGTGCTCGGCTACCTCTATCTGACACTGGTCCGGCCTTTCAAGGTAGGAGACCTTATTGAATCCAGCCTGTTCAGCGGCCGAGTCGTCGATATCGACATGTTCGCGACCACCTTGGCCGAGTATGGCCATGCAGGGCAAGTCACGGGGAAGGTTGTCGAGTTTCCCAACGGCCTGCTGCTGACCACACCGGTCAAGAATGTATCGCCCACCGGCGAATACGTGCTGCACCTGATGAGGGTTCCCGTTCCGGCTGCGATGGTGTGCGACCTTGTCAGCATCGAAGACACCGCTAGAACGGCTGCAGAACTTGCGACCCGTGAATGGCAGGAGCAGGCTGAAGCGCACTTCCGTAAACTCGCGAACGAGGACTTCATCTCCTACTCGTCAGGCCGGATCAAGGTGCTCTGGGATTTTGTTGATCCTGAGCATCTCATGCTCATCATCCGTATAACCTGCCCGGTCGCAATGCGACTGAAGGTCGAACAGTCGGTGTTCAGAGCGATCTGGCTCGAAGTCAGTCGGCAACGTTCTGATTTAGGGGCAACTGGATGGGCTGCGCCGAGCTTGATGACTGATAACTAGACCACCAGCACGTCGCAGGGGGCGTAATAGGCAAGAAAGCGCGGAACGCTCCCGATCAAGGACTCGCGAATACGGCCTCCCCCGTGTCTGCCAACAACGATCACGTCCGCGCCGAGTGCGCGAGCCGCATCTGGCACGACCGTATTGGGTTTTCCGTGTGAGAGTTCGCTCTCAATGTCGATCCCGACCAGCTCCGGGTCAGCAAGGAGGGCATCGAGGTTGCGCTGGGCAACAAGGAACTCCCTTTCCGCCAGACGCTTGATTTCGGTTTCTGGGAAGCGCTTGTTCCGCAACTTGGCCTCGAATGGCGCAGCGTAGGCATGAAGCAACTTGACCCCGGCGTGCTTCGCCACGATCAAGGCCGCGCGCAACACCGCCTCTGAGCGTGGGCCCAGGTCCACCGCAGCCAATGCACGACGATAGTCTCCTTCGACCGCCCTGCGCGTGACCAGTACCGGACACGAGGCCTTGTTCAGAATGTGCGCTGCTGTACCGCCGAGCAGGAACTGTTGTAACAGACCGCTGCCGTGCGCTCCGATCACCCAAAGGTCTGGGCGAAAGATGTCAGAAGTCTCCGCCAGCACACGACGCGCGGAGCCGGTCAAGATCTCACCGCGAGCACGAGTCGCACCGCAACTTTGCGCCGCTTTGATCTGCGCAGCGAGATTTTCCTCGGCTAGGGCACGCATCCGATCCTGAAGGTCGTGTTCGCCGGCAAAGACGGCGTCAAACGCACTCTGCCGGGGGAACGCGTGGGTCACCAGCAATTCCGCATCCTCGCGTGCTGCGATGATCGCTGCTCGACGCACTGCTTCGTTACCCAGCTCAGAAAAATCGGTTGCTGCGTGGATCCGTTTTATCGCACTCATCATGATCCCCCCCCCATGAATGCTGTTGTCTGGACAACCCCGTCTCCGAACATTCGGTGCCGATGGGGCATGGTCAGAACTTGTCGAGGCGAATGACCTCTACGTCCTGCACGAATGCGACCATCGCGTAGTTGGCATAATAGTGTTTGTGCAGGAACTCGAGCACGCGTTCGGCAAGTTCGCGAGTGCAAATGACTTCGATTCGGATGTTCGCGGTCTCCCCCCAAGCAGCATCACGCACGCCGCGGTTGCCTTTGCCGCGGGCGTCAGAAATGGTGTAGCCACGAACGCCCAAGCGATCTAGCTCGCGCAGCAAGGGCTGTTCAAGCGTCGCTTCGGTGATCACGGTAAACAGAACGCGTTTTTCGGTTGCCAGAATCACAGGTTAGCTCCATCTGGTTGCGCGGCCTGCCGATCACAGGGGGAGCGGCCGGTCGCAATATGTGGTGGCACAAGCTTCAACTCATCCGGGTGTTTCGCTGCGCACCAGGACGTGAGAGGTCTGCGGTGGTCAGTGTTACTCCAATCCTTCCGTCTTCGAGGCGCTCTATCGCGAACTCAATTTTCTCGTCATCCTTCGTGAATACATGCCTTTCCGCTTCCATTGACGCCGAGAGCACCTCTTGAGTGAAACCTTGCCCGACAAAGCCGGTGCGGTAATGATCAAGTACGGACGCATGGACTGCACGGCCTTCGTAGCGCACTGTAATGCGCGCACCTTCGCGTTGCCACTCTGTGCGGACGAGACCGGGAAAGCGGATCACCGGGCCGATATCGCTCCCCGACACGTCAAGCGCTGGTGTAACGGTGGCGCCGGGGATCACCTCACGCAGGGTCTCGCCGATCCGCGGTGACACCTGCTCGACCTGAGCCGTGACCGACCGCGCAAGCTCCGGGGCGGACCCTATCAGTGGCTGTACCGTTCCCCACATCCAGCCCAAGAGCGCGATTCCCGCCCAGATCAGGAGGGCGAAGACGATCAATCCCCCGCCGGCGAAGCCCATGAACAACCCGCGTCGCCTTCGGAGCAAGCCGGATGCACCGCTTTGAAGCAGTTCAAGCCAGAGCATCTTTTGCATTATCGATCCCCAATCGTCAGTCAGAATCCCCAACCACGAGCGACTCGCGGTCGCGGCGTGCCACGCCCGCGTGCTCACGTAGCTGGGCGAGCCTGCGGTCCAACAGTCGGCCAATGCGCTCTGATGCGCGGTCAATGGCGACGTAGATGTCATCCTGCACGTCCTCGACGATCAGGTCTGCTGCACCTTTCATTCGTACTTCAATCGCGCAACTCTTGTCTACGCCTCCACGCAAACCATTCACATCTGTGAGGCGTACCGATGTGCGCGATACAACATCTTGGCCGTGATTCAACGCGTACGCCAGACGCCGAGTCACATGCGCGCGCAGCGCTTCGGTCAGGGAGAAGTCTTTGGCATGGATCTGAATGTTCATGAAGCCTCCGTCAGGTAAATTGTCAGAGCAAGTGTGAGGCCTGCAAATAATCGCGACAAGCAGATAAAGATCTGGCTTATCATCGAAAAAATCTACGATCTAGAATATGGCATAAGAGTGCTTAACTACAAACATCTTCATTATTTTCAGTGCGTTGCGCGCGCTGGAAGTGTCGTTCGTGCCGCCGAGCGCTTACATTTGACTCCGCAGACACTTTCCGGGCAGCTTTCGCAGTTCGAGGCGCGTCTCGGGATTACCCTGTTTAATCGGGTTGGGCGCCGCTTAGAACTGACGAAGACGGGGCGTCTCGCCCTGTCTTATGCGGAGGAGATTTTTCAGGCTGGCAGTGAACTCGAAGATTTGCTCAAGGGTGGTGCGGAGGAGCGTTTCATCACCTTTCGGGTGGGTATTTCTGATGTGGTGCCGAAGTTCGCGGCTTACCGCTTCCTGTCTCCGGTGTTGTCGCTGCCGGAGCCAGTCCGACTCGTGTGCGAGGAGGATCGGCTCGATCGCTTGCTGGCCGAGTTGGCGATTCATCGTCTCGATATCGTGCTGGCCGACCGTCCGATGCCTCCGGGAACGGAGATTCGGGGCTTCAGTCACCCGCTCGGTGAGTCGGGGGTCGCCTTCCTCGCCGCACCCGCCCTTGCGGCGGAACTTGCCCCAGGCTTTCCGAAAAGCCTCGATGGCGCGCCTCTGTTGCTTCCGGGGCGGGACAGCGCGCTTCACGTGGCCTTGCCACGCTGGCTCGAGCGGCAAGGGCTTCGCGTTCATGTCGTCGGCGAGTTCGCTGACAGCGCCTTGATGAAGGCCTTTGGAGAGGCTGGTGCAGGGGTTTTCCCTGTGCCTGCTTCCGGCGTCGCCGATGTGATTGAGCACTATCGCCTTGATTACGTCGGCGAGACGGCCGAGATTCGCGAGCGCTTCTTTCTGATCTCCGCCGAACGGCGCCTGTCGCATCCCGCGGCGCGGGCGGTAAGCGAATACGCGCGCTCGGTGTTCCCCCCGGCCGCCCGATGATCCACTTTGGCCAGGGGTCGTGCCTTCGTCCCCAAGCCGCTCGGATTCGTGAAGGCATTTTTCGCGCAGCCCGAAGCTCGGAATGGTGCAGTGCATTGGGCGACGCCAGGATGACGACGGCGCTGCTGGATCGGCCGTGTGGCTCGGAAGGACCTCGACTGCGATCGGGCCCCGTCACTCGCACACAATAGGCCAATGACCATCTGCGGGTTATCGCGCTTACCGTCGCGAAAATTCTCCTGCGGCAGCCAACGGGCAACAGCGCGGGGTCAGCCAGATAGCGGGTCCGCTCGCGAGGGAACGGGTTCGTCGGGATAGAGATGGATCTCGATCGTCGAATGGGCGATTTCCTCGTGCACCGACAAACGGCGCCGCACGCGCTCTGGCGTGAGCGTCGGGTCGCGAGTCACCACCGACAGCGCACACGAATACGACTGCTTGCCGACCCGCCAGACGTGCAGGTCGACGAGCCGGGTATCGCCTGAAGCGCTCGCGCCCTCGACGACGTCACGGATCTCGTCGACCACCGGGTGATCCATCTCGCGGTCGAGCAGCACCTTGCTGGTGGCGATGATCAGGCCTTTGGCCCAGATGGCGACCAGCACCGCACCGACGATCCCCATGGCCGGATCCAGCCATCCCCAGCCGTACATCCAGCCGCCGAGCAGGGCGACGATGGCCAGTATCGAAGTCGCCGCATCGGCGATGACATGAAGATAGGCGGATTTCAGGTTGAGATCGTGATGATCGTCGTGATCATGTGCGTGGTCCTGACCCTGGTCGTGCGAATGACCGTGATCGTGATGGTGCGCCTTGCCGAGAATCAGTGCGCACACCACATTCACCGCCAGCCCGAGGATGGCGACCAGGATCGCCTCGCGGTACTGGATGGGTTGCGGCGAGAAGATGCGCTCTACCGACCCGACCACCATCATCACCGCGACGCCGAGCAGGAAGATGGCGCTTGCGAAGCCGCCCAGGATCTCGATCTTCCAGGTGCCGAACGCGAAGCGTGGATCGGTCGCGTAACGCCGGGCGGCAGCGTAGGCCAGCGCGGAGGCGCCGATCGCGAAGGCGTGCGAACTCATGTGCCAACCATCGGCCAGCAAGGCCATGGAGTTGAACCACCAGCCCGCACCGATCTCGATCACCATCGTCACCGCAGTGATCCACATCACGAGCCACGTACTGCGTTCGGCAGCAGCGTTGCCGTTATCGAAGACGTGCTCATGAGTCCAGTTGGACAGGTTCTCCAGATGCATGGCGGTTCTCATTTGATGTAGGTGCGCAGCACGGCGATCAGTTCCTCGGCCCCCAGCATCCGCGCTGCGTCGCTGGTGATCGCGGGGTCGGCGACGTGAGTGCGGACGTGCTCCTCGAGGACTTCCGCCATCAGTCCGTTGATGGCGCCGCGTACCGCAGCAATCTGGTGCAGGATCTCGGCGCACCCCTTCTCGGCCTGGAGCGCGCGCTCGAGCGCCTCCATCTGCCCGCTCATGCGGCGGACCCGCGCGAGCAGCTTCGATTTGTCACGAACGGTATGGCTCATGGCTTTTCGCTAAATACAATAGGGGGGTAGGGTATATCGCAGATGAAAGAGACGCAACCCGTCTGGGGCATGACTGAGCTCGACGCCCGTCGTTCGGTCCGTGCTGCGACAGGCTAGAGAGCTCCTTGGTCGTGTTTGCCCTCGCGGGACGCTGCCTCGGATCGCCGAAACGTACGCCACAGCATCAGGTCATAGGCGATCTTGAGCAGCCCGCAGGCCACCAGCGGTGTCGCAAGCCATCCGGCGTCGAAAAGCGCGCCACCGATCGCCGGGCTCGCCGCAGCCGCGAGACTCCTGGGCACGGCAGTGAAGCTTGCGGCCGCAGCGCGCTCCTGCGGTGTGACGACAGCCATGACGAAGGCCGAGCGCGTCGGCACGTCCATCTGCGACAGGGCGCTGCGCACGAACAGCAGCGCGAGCGCCGTCGGCAGGCTCTCGGCGAAGGCCGCCAGAATCAGGCAGACGCTCGACGGGATGTGGGTGAAGACCATCGTGTTGATCAGGCCGATGTGGCGTGCCACCCAGGGCGCGGCCAGTTGCGAGGCCGCCGAAAGCAGCCCCGCCCAGAAGAAGAACTGGCCAGCGGCGGCGAGCGAAAGCTCGAAGCGCTCGAACAGCCAGAGCGCGAGCAAGGTATTGACGATCAAGCCGCCGGCGAAGGCGTCAACCGAGAACAGTGCCGCCAGCTTAATCACGACGCCGCGCGACGGCCCCAGGGCTGCGGGCGGTCCAGCCTGGTCTTGTCCGGATGAATCCGGCAATGCGCGATACAGGAAGAAGATCGCCACGCCGGCGAGCCCGTAGGCGACGAACATGAGGCGCAGCGCGTCGAGCTGGGATACGCCGGCCGTCGTCAGGACCTCGGGGAAAGCCGTCGCCAGCGACCCCAGCGCCGCACAGCATGCGCCAACGAAGGTGTAGCGTGCGAAGAGGAAGGTGCGCGCCTCGCCCTGCGCCGACGCCGCCAGCCGGGCGTGCTCCAGCGGCAGGAACACGCTGACGTCGCCGGAGCTGGGGTTCATCGTGCCGACGAAGGCAACGATCAGCAGCGGCCAGAATGCACCAATGCCATCCATGCCACCGAGGCCGGCCAGAAGGAGACCGGTCGCCGTCATCAGTCCGGCAGCAGCCAGCAACAAGCGGCGCTGGGTGAAGCGATGGCCCCAGTGCCCGACCGCCAGGGTCGCGAGCGCGGATCCGAGCAAGGTGGCCGAACTGATCAGCCCGACTTCCCACTTGCCGAGCCCGAGCGCGAGCAGATAGACCGGCAGCAGGATGGCGACGAAGCCGTCGGTGAACGCCCGCAGCCCCCGCCCCAGCAGTAACAGGCGCGCCTCGGGCGCGGCGCTGGCGGGGAGCAGCATCACTGTCCGTCCTCCAGCCTTGGGAAGTCGCTGAAGCCGTCAGCGCAGATAGGTGAAGACAAGGCCGATGGCGGCGCAGACGGCAATCACCTTCATGATGTCCTGCTTGTACTTCCACAGCGCGATGAAGGCCGCCAAGGAGATCAGCGCGTAGAACCACTCGAAGCCACCGGCGAACGGCGCGGCTTCGGTCGCCCTCGGCAAGATGACGTGCCAGCCGAAGAACAGGGCCAGGTTGAGCACCACGCCCACCACGGCGGCGGTGATGCCGGTGAGCGGCGCAGTGAACTTCAGGTCGCCGTGGGTGGATTCCACCAGCGGCGCCCCGGCCAGGATGAACACGAAACTGGGCAGGAAGGTGAAGAAGGTGGCGACCGTGGCGCCCGCCATGCCGGCGAGCGCCAGCGCATCCGGCCCGAAGATTTCCTTGGTCCAGGCGCCGACGAAGCCGACGAAGGACACCACCATGATCAGCGGTCCCGGCGTGGTCTCGCCGAGCGCCAGGCCGTCGATCATCTGCGTGCCGGTCAGCCAGCCGTAGGTCTCCACGCCGCCCTGATAGACGTAGGGCAGCACGGCATAGGCGCCGCCGAAGGTCAGCAGCGCCGCCTTGGTGAAGAACTCGCCCATGTCGCGCAGTACGGGATCCTCCAGCATCGCCATGGCCCCGACCCAGAGTGCCAGGGCCGCGATCAGCAGCGTGACGAGGTAGGACCAGCGGAACCGGGTGTGGGCCATCGGCGGGGTGTCGTCGTCGATGAGCGCCGGGCCGTAGTCCTTGTCGCTGGCCCCGTGCCCGCCGCCCACCCGGAACTTGTCCGGCATCACCCGGCCGCCGATGTAGCCCAGGATGCCGGCCACGAGCACGATGTAGGGGAAGGGGACGCCGAAGACAAAGATGGCGACGAAGGACGCTGCCGCCAGCGCCCAAAGCACATTGTTCTTCAATGCCCGCGAGCCGATGCGCCAGGCGGCGAAGACGACGATGGCCACCACCGCCGGCTTGATGCCGTTGAACACCCCCTGCACGAAGGTCAGGTTGCCGAAGGCCAGATAGACGTAGGTGAGCGCCGCGAGGATGAAGAGCGAGGGCAGCACGAACAGGACGCCGGCGACGATGCCGCCCCAGGTGCGATGCAGCAGCCAGCCGATGTAGATGGCGAGCTGCTGCGCCTCGGGACCGGGCAGCAGCATGCAGTAATTGAGCGCATGCAGGAAACGGTGCTCGGAAATCCAGCGCCGTTTTTCCACCAGCTCTTGGTGCATGATCGCGATCTGCCCGGCGGGACCGCCGAAGCTGATGAAGCCGAGCTTGAGCCAGTAGAGGAAGGCCTCGCGGAAAGAGGGGTGGGCGGGTCGCGCCTGGGTTGGGGGCGAGGTGTTCACGTGGTCTTGTCCTTGTAGTTCTGCAGCAGCCAGTCGAAGACCTCGCACGCACGGCCGAGCAGCACGTCGTCGTCGGGCTCGGATGCCCGCAAGCCGGCGAGCAGCGCTTCGATGCCTGGCGCCTCCGGCACCGGCAGCCCGCCCGCGTCCAGGCAATGCACCAGCTCGCCCAGCCGCAGCAGCGCGGGGTCCGCCTCCAGCCCGAAGCTGGCCAGCAAGGTCTCGAAGGTGACCCGGGCGCCAACATGGCTGAACGTCGCACCGTCGAAATCGAAGCCGAGCCAGTCGGCCTGGCAGTCGCGGGGACTCGCCAGCCAGACGATGCGGGCCTTCGGGTCGATGAAGCGGCGGATGAGCCAGGCCGTGGCCAGCCGGTCCACCCACGGACGTGCGCGCGTGGCCCAGATGCGGCCCTGATAGTCGGCGCGTGCGCGTCTTGGAATGTCGGCCTGGCGGGCAGTCGGTTCGTCGGGAGCCATGCGGCGGATGAGCGTATCGCGCAGATCGTCGAGCAGGCTCAGGGTCTGCCGCTGCGCCTCGCCGGGGAAGAAATCGATGTGCGTCAATTGCTCGAAGCGGCGCACGAGCGCCTGGAGCTTACGCGCTGCGACGGCGCCGTCGAGCGATGCCTGGATCCGCCCGAGGTCCTTGATCTCCCCGGCGATGTTGGCGTACTCCTCGCCCCGGTCGAACAGGGCGCGCAGCGCGTCTTCTCTTGCCTCGTCGCACCCCGACAGACGGTAAATCTCGCCGCTCCCCCCGGCCTCCACCGCTTGCCCGGCCACCTCGTCCAGCACCGCAGCGCTGTCGGCCGAGTCCGGTAGCAGATACACCCCGTCGCGCAGCGTCGCGCAGCCCAGGGCCTTGACCGAGCGCCAGACGCGCATGCGGCCGGTCGAGGCCTTGGTGGGCAGGCTGACGAAAAGGGCGAGATAGCTCAATACCGGGCTCCTCAAACTAATGAATGTTTGAACTGTAACGCGCAGTTTCAATTATTACCAATATCCGCAGCCTATCCCTCCTGGGCGACCTCGCAAACCGCATCGGAATGATGGCCGATCGGGCCACAGGTCCACTGGCTGTGCGCCTTGCCTCGCCCCCAGGGTCGGTGGCGGCAGCGGCGTTGCACCCATGCGTGGGCGGGGCAATTCTCGCCACAGCCCCGACGTTTCCGATTGTTTCGAATTTCCCGCAACAAGCCGGACTCCTGTATAAAACGGCCCACGGATCGCCGAAGGCGCCCAGCCCTCGCGAAACCGACCCGACATGACCGTGTTTGCCGCCCCCTCCCTCTTCTCGCAAAAGATCGCCCGCGCGTTGGCGAGGGGCTTGGTCGGGCTGCTGATGCTCTCGCATGCGCTGTTCGCGTTCTCGAGCGCGATCTCCCTGTCTCACGACCCCTTGCGTGCAACCACGCACGTGCATGCCTTTGCCGCTGCAGACTTGGGTCAAGACGATCATGGCCACAGCCATGATGACTTTGAGGACGAGGGCGGCCCCCACCAACACGGTCACAACGCGGCCGACCACAGCCACGACAAGCCAAACGTCCCGCCGGCGCACGCGATGGGTATCCCACCGCTTTCTGACCAGTGGGTCGCCGACGACCGTCGCTCCGTCTATCCCGCGCCCTGCGCCACGCTCGAGCGCCCGCCAAAACGTCTCCTGATCGTTTGACCTGTCGAGTCCCGCGCGCTTGAAGCGCCGGGATCACCCAGCAAACCTCATCGGAAGACATCCATGACCCATTCCTTCCCCAGCCAGGGGCGGGCAGCCGTGCTGCCACGCTCCGGGCCGCTGCTGCACGCTTTCACTGGCGTGCTGCTCTACCTGCTTTTTACCGCGCTTGCGCACGCCCATGGCGTGGCCGAGGGCGACAAGGGCTACATCCAGGAGATCTCGGGCACGCACCTGCTGCCCTTCACCTACCTCGGCGCCAAGCACATGGTCACCGGTTACGACCATCTGCTGTTCCTGGCAGGGGTGATCTTCTTTCTCTACAAGCTCAAGGACATCGCGCTCTACGTCAGCCTGTTCGCGATCGGGCACTCGGTCACCATGTTGTACGGTGTCTATGCCGGGGTGAACGTCAATGCCTACCTGATCGACGCGATCATCGGCCTGTCGGTGGTGTACAAGGCCCTCGACAACCTCGGTGCCTTCCAGCGCTGGTTCGGCGTGCAGCCGAACACCAAGGTGGCGACCCTGGTCTTCGGCCTGTTCCACGGCTTTGGCCTGGCGGCCAAGATCCAGGAGTTCGAGATCGCCCGCGATGGCCTGCTGCCCAACCTGCTGGCGTTCAATGTCGGCGTGGAGATCGGCCAGTTGCTCGCGCTCGGCGCGATCCTGATCGCGATGGGCTTCTGGCGCCGTACCGCCGGCTTTTTCCAGCACGCCTATACCGCCAACGTTGCCATGATGTGCGCCGGTTTCATGCTGATCGGTTATCAGCTTACCGGCCTGTTCGTATCCTGAGATTGAAGGAATCATCCACCATGTACAACACCGATCTTCCCCGCCGTGCCGAACTGCCGAGCACCGGCAAGCTGCTGCGCTCGACCGCCCTGGCTGCACTGATCGCCGGCGGGCTCCTCGTCACCACTGTACTGCCCGCCGAGTACGGCATCGACCCCTCGGGCATCGGTCGTGCCCTGGGACTCACGCCGATGGGCGAAATCAAGATCTCGCTCGCGGCCGAGGCCCGCGCAGAAGAGCGCGTTGCCACAGAAACGGCGCCCGCACAACTTGTAGCCGTCGCACCTTCGGTTCGTGCCGAAGCGGCGCCTGTCCCCGCACCGGCACCTGCGCCGGTCGCGGTTGCCGCATCGACGCCCGCAGCGGTCGCGCCCGAGGCCGCCGCCGGACGCCAGGACACGATGACCGTCACGCTCAAGCCCGGCCAGGGCGCCGAGGTCAAGCTCGCAATGAACAAGGACGGCCGTGTCCGCTATGAGTGGGCGAGCGCCGGTGGCCCGGTGAACTTCGATACCCATGGCGACCCCTACGACGCGCCGAAAAACTTCTATCACGGCTACGGCAAGGGGCGTAATGAGCTCGGCAGCAAGGGAGAACTGGTCGCGGCGTTCGACGGCAAGCACGGCTGGTTCTGGCGCAACCGCTCCGGCTATGACGTCACGGTGACGCTCAAGACCCAAGGCGATTACGCCAAAATCGAGCGCGTGCTGTAAGCGCAGCGCCCCCATCCCGCCGGGGTGGGGGCGTTTCCGACCATTCGTTCTCAGCGGATTGCGGCCACACCGTTCTGGCAAGGGCAATGAACAACATCTATGTGATCCATGCGCTGCTCGCTGCGGCCTTGTTCGGCGCGAGCACGCCGTTCGCCAAGCTGCTCGTCGGCGAGATGTCACCCTGGCTTTTGGCCGGGCTGCTCTATCTTGGAAGCGGGCTCGGGCTGGCTGCGGCGCGCCTGATCCGCGATCGCGGCTGGACGCCTTCGGGCCTGGCCAAGGGTGAATGGCCATGGCTGCTGGGCGCGATCGTGTTCGGCGGCGTGCTCGGGCCGCTTGCGCTGATGTTCGGCCTCACGCGCACCACGGGCGCGGCAGCGTCGCTGCTGCTCAACCTCGAAGCGGTCCTGACCGCCGTCATCGCCTGGGTCGTCTTCAAGGAGAACGCCGACCGCCGCATCGTGCTCGGCATGCTCGCGATCGTGGCAGGCGGTGTCGTGCTGTCCTGGCCGGGTGGCGAAGGGGGCGCGAGCGATTGGGTCGGCCCGCTCGCCATCGCCGCCGGCTATCTGTGCTGGGCGATCGACAACAACCTGACGCGACGGGTCTCGGCCTCGGATGCGCTCTTCATTGCGGCCACGAAAGGTGCGGTGGCGGGCACGGTCAACGTCGGGCTGGCGTTTGCGCTCGGCGCGAGTCTGCCGGACGGCCCGGTCCTGCTCGGCACCATGGTCGTCGGGTTGTTCGGCTATGGCATCAGCCTGGTGCTCTTCGTGCTTGCGCTGCGCGGACTGGGGACGGCGCGCACCGGCGCCTACTTCTCGACTGCGCCGTTTATCGGCGCTGCGGTGTCGCTGGTCCTGCTCGGCGAGTCGACCTCGATCTCATTCTGGATTGCGGCAGCCCTGATGGGCTGGGGGGTGTGGCTACACCTCACCGAGCACCACGAGCACGAGCACACGCATGAGCCGATGGAGCATGGCCATCGGCACATCCATGACGAACACCACCAGCACGAACACGACTTCGCCTGGAACAGTGACGATCCACATGAACATCGGCACCGCCACGAGGCGCTGGTCCACAAGCACCCGCACTTTCCGGACATCCACCATCGGCATTCACATTGATTGACCAGAACACCAATTTGGCGTCTCCAATATGTCATGCGAGGTGGCGGCTTCACTCGGTTACTTGCCGTTCGGACCACGAAGTGCCCGATGGCTGGATTGGGTCGGGTCGAGACAGCCGCAGTCGGCTTGCCGCGCTCCCGCGCAGGTGTGAACTGGAAGTCTCAGTCCGGCCATCAAGAGTCATTCGTCGCTCAAGCCTATCGGGCCGGTTAAGACTGGTTCCGGACGCTCAGCTTTGACGACTGAGTTTTTGCGTGGCGCCGCAACCGATCGTTCACCGAGCTGGATCTCAAACGGCCCCTCAACCAACTGGACCAGTCGATCGGCAGGGGCGCGGAAGGTGCAAAACTCGGGAACGGCCGCTTACGCCGTGCACGAGCTGGTGCGCGACTACGACGGGGCCATCACACTCCTTGACGGTATGACCTCGTGTTAGGCTAACTTCAATACATTTGGTATTTCTTGATCAATCCGAAGGCCACAAGTCAATCCCACCTTCGATATTGCCCGCTGACAAGGAGGTAGCTGGTGACGATCCTGCAAGAAATCCATGCGTGGTCCAAGGACCTCGCCGCGTGGCAGCAAGACGCCATCGCCAGGCTCTACGCCGACCGGGCGCTCAGCGCGGCCGATCTGGACGATCTCTACGCACTGGCCAAGGCCGAAGCGGGCATCCCGGACCCGGAAGGGCGCGTGTTGAAGAAGCTCAAAGACGCCCAGGTGGCGCCTCTGGCCAATCCGGCCAGGGTCGTTCTGCTGAGCGCCGTCAAGGACTTGGCCAATGTCAACGCCCTGGCCAATGGTTCACGCCTGCCCATCGCGCGGGCCGGTGTCACGATCATCTACGGCGAGAACGGGGTCGGGAAGTCGGGCTATTCACGCGTGTTCAAGAAGGCCTGCCGGGCACGCGACCGGCGCGAGTCCATCCTGCCCAACGCAAACCTGGAGCCTGGCAAGAGCGGGCCGGCTCAGGCGACGTTTGAGACGGAGATCGATGGCGTCGCGACCGATCTGCCCTGGAAGGACGGCGCCGAGCCGCCCGATCCTCTGTCGGACATCGCTATCTTCGATTCGCACTGCGCCCGGGCCTACATCGACAACCAGGGCGACTTCGCCTACGCCCCCTACGGGCTGGACATCCTGGAAGGGTTGGTCGGCGCGTGCAACAAGCTCAAGGCGCGGGCAACGGCCGAGAAGGCAGCGAACGCCCCGAGCAATGCCGCCTATACCGTCCTCGCCGGCGAGCAGACCGAGGTCGCCAAGAAACTGCTCGGCATCCCGGCCAAGACCAAGGCCGCGGACATCGAGACCCTCGCTACGCTCAGCGATGCCGAGCTGGAGCGCCTCGCCCTGCTGAACAAGACCCTGGCCGAAGCAGATCCGAAGCAGAAGGCGTTGGCGCTGCGCCAGAAAGCCAGCCGCGTCACCTCGTTGAAAGACCGGATCGCGGCGGCGGTCGGCGTCGTGAGCGACGAGAAGATTGGTTCGCTTCAGACGCTGGTTGCCAAGTCGAATGCGGCCAAGGCAGCAGCGGAGCTCGCAGCTACCGAATTCAAGGCTACGCCTGGCCAGTTGGCAGGCACTGGCGGCGAGGAATGGAAGGACCTCTTCGAGGCCGCCCGGGCGTTTGCCGAGGTTAGCCACGCGGAGCACGAATTCCCTGGACTTCCCGCGGAGGCCGCCTGCCCACTCTGCCAGAACGTCCTCGGGCCTGATGGGGCGGCACGGTTGCTGCGATTCGATGCCTTCATCAAGGCCGCTGCCGAGAAGGCGGCCAAGGAGGCGCGCGAAGCTGCCGCTATCCCGTTCCGGGCGATTCAGGAGGCGAGTGTGGACCTGATGTTCCGCGACGCCCTGGTCGAGGAGGTGACGGAAGTCGCACCGGAAGTTGCCGCTGCCTGCACGGCCCTTCAGGACGCCCTCAAAGCGCGCCAGCCGGCCGCGCTCCAAGCCGCTGCCACAAAGCTGGCCTGGGATGCGGTTCCCAAGCTCTCAGGTGATCCGCAGCCCGGCCTGGCAGACATCATCAACGGCCTGCTGGAACAGGCCAAGGCCCTCGATGCCACCGCCGACGAAACGCTCAAGGCGGCCATGGCCGCAGAGCGAGCAGAACTCGACGCGCGACGCAGGCTCGCCGAAGTCAAGGCCGCGGTGCTCGAGGCGATGACCAAGCACGAACTCTGCCGCAAGCTGCAGGTCTGCATCGATGGCATGGAGACGCGGGGCATCTCCAGGAAGTCCACCGACCTCTCGCGCACGACGGCCAGCCAAGAGCTGGCCGATGCCCTCAACGCCGAGCTCAGGCTCCTCAAGGTCCATCATCTCAGCGTCGTGATGAAGCCCGAGTCGCCGGGCGGCAAGACCCAGTTCAAGCTGGCCCTGCAACTGCCCGGCGGTGGTACGCCAGCGGCCATCCTCAGCGAAGGCGAACAGCGGGCCATCGCCATCGCGTCCTTCATGGCGGAGATGCGACTCGGCAAGGGGCGCGGCGGCATCGTGCTGGATGACCCAGTCTCGTCACTGGATCATCGGCGCCGCTGGGAAGTCGCCGAGCGGCTGGCGAAGGAGTCGCTGATCCGGCAGGTGATCGTCTTCACCCACGACATCTACTTCCTCCTCATCCTGGGGCAGAAGACCGAGGAAGTTGGCGCGACGCTGACCAAGAACTACATCCGCAGGACGGCGGACGGCTACGGCGTTCACTCCGAGGTCCTGCCCTTCGACGTGCTGGGCACGAAGGACCGCTTGGGGCGCCTGAGGCAGATGCTTGTCGGCGTGCGTAAGGCGGCGAAGGAGGGCGACGACGATCTGCAGCGCCAATTGACGGCCAAGTTCTACGGCCAGCTCCGTCTCGCCTGGGAACGCTGCGTCGAGGAGGTTCTTCTCAATGGCGCCGTGCAGCGCTTCGGCGAGGACGTGTCGACCCAGCGCCTGAAGAGTGTAACGGTCACGGACGACGACTACCGCGAGATCGACGCCGGCATGACCAAGTCGTCGAAGTTCGAGCACGACCCTGCGGCGGCTGTTGGCAGGCTCCCGATACCTGATCCCGATGAGCTCGATACCGACATCGGGCGCCTGGCCAAGTGGCGCGAAGCGCTCGACAAGCGCCTGAAGGAGGTCGCCAAGGCGCGGGGATGAAGTCGGTCACGCGGGCCCGGGGCTGGCCTACCCGCACAACAGAGGATGGCAAAGGGTACTTGCCGCGCGCGCACCGTCGTAAT
Source organism: Thauera terpenica 58Eu (assembly GCF_000443165.1). Classification (GTDB taxonomy): domain Bacteria; phylum Pseudomonadota; class Gammaproteobacteria; order Burkholderiales; family Rhodocyclaceae; genus Thauera; species Thauera terpenica. The sequence goes on from NZ_ATJV01000092.1 coordinate 27,019, forward strand.
CCAGGCGCGGCGTTATGCCCTGGCGGCGTTCGAGACCGTCGGGAATGACCGCAGCGCATTCGGACCAGCCGCTCGTCCGACAAGAGGCCAAACAAGCCAGTGACCGCTACCCATCACGCAACGCGAGTTCGGTCGCGGCAGCCGAAAGGCAGGAGACGCTGCACTCCGGTCATTGAGGCGAAAAACCCGAACGGCCGTTGAGGGTCGAAACCAGTCAGTGACGAATGAGCGAACGAAAGACCTGACCCCGCAGACTTAAATGAGCGAACGAAAGACCTGACCCCGCAGACTTAAATGAGCGAACGAAAGACCTGACCCCGCAGACTCAAACCGATTTCAAGCATGTTGCCGACGATGGCAGCATCATTCAGATGATTGTCTGGCGCGTACCTGAAGCTGTTCCGCCGACGGCGCATGGCTTCAAGTGCCGCCTGGTCTATGTGCGTGGTGGAAGGCGTACGCGTAGTCGGTTTCGATAACGAGCGGGCAAGGGTGATCACTGCCACATCGACGGTGAAGAGCGTCCCTACTTTTTTTTCGACTGTTGATCAACTCATCGAAGATTTCATCACCGAAGTGGAAAAACGGAGGGCGCCATGAATACACGTTGCCTGACCATCACCCTGGGGCCGGATTGGCGCAGTGCGTTGCGCAAAGCCGGCAGGGCCGCGACCGCCACGACGTATCAGGGCGAAACACTTAAATTCGAGACCCCCGGCGCCTTTTTTGGTCACCTCACGGAGCGTCGCTGGGCAATTGTCCAGGCCCTGCAGCAGGACGGAGGAACAGTCGGCGTGCGCGAACTATCGCGCCGTCTCGGACGCGATGTGAAACGCGTACATGAGGACGCGACCGAGCTGGTTGCGTTGGGTCTTGTCGAGCGAAATGAGGCTGGTGCGCTGCGCTGTCCGTTCGTCGATATCCATGTCGATATGCATATGGCCGCTGCGGCTTGAGGGGGCTGGGGTCAGGTCTTTCATTGCACTGCCCCCGTCTTCTTCCCCTGCTTCGCCGCCTACGCTTGCGGGCGGCGGCGCGCCATTGCGATGTCGTAGCAATCCTAAACATGACAGGGAGCAAGCATGTCGCTACAAAACCTCCTTGGTATCGAGCTTCCCATCCTCCAGGCGCCGATGGCCGGAGTGCAGGACAGCGCACTGGCGATCGCCGTGTCGAACGCGGGCGGGCTGGGCGCGTTGCCGTGCGCGATGCTGGACGCCAACGCCGTGTGCAAGCAGGTCGAGATCCTGCGTGCAGGGACGAGCCGCCCCTTCAACCTCAACTTCTTCAGTCATACGCCACCCGTGCCCGACGAGGACAAGGCACAGGCGTGGCGGGCGCTATTTGCCGGCTATTACGCCGAATTCGGCCTCGATGCCGGTGCGCAGCCTGCCGGGCCGGCTCGGCTGCCGTTCGATGACGCGATGGCCGATGTGGTGTGCGAGTTGCGCCCGGCCGTGGTCAGCTTCCACTTCGGCCTCCCGGCGCCCGCGCTGTTGAAGCGGGTGCGCGACGCCGGCGCCCGGATCCTCGCTTCGGCGACGACCGTGGACGAGGCGCGCTGGCTGGAAGCGCGGGGCGTCGACGCGGTCATCGCGCAAGGTCTGGAGGCGGGCGGGCATCGCGGGATGTTCCTGAACGAAGACATCGCCACCCAGGTCGGCACCTTCGCGTTGGTGCCGCAGGTGGTCGAGGCGGTGCGCGTGCCGGTGATCGCCGCGGGCGGGGTCGCGGATGCGCAAGGCGTGCGCGCGGCGCTCGACCTGGGAGCGGCCGGCGTGCAGGTGGGAACAGCCTACCTGCTGTGTCCGGAAGCGACGACGAGCGCGATCCATCGGGCGGCGCTGAAGCGCGAGTCGGCCCGCGTCACTGCGCTGACCAATCTCTTCACCGGCCGGCCCGCGCGCGGGATCGTCAATCGCCTGATGCGCGAGCTCGGCCCGATGAATGCGCAGGCGCCGCAGTTCCCGCTTGCCGCGGCCGCACCGGCGCCTTTGCGCGCGCGGGCCGAGAGCCTTGGAAACGGCGATTTCTCGCCCTTGTGGGCGGGGCAGAACGCCAGCGGCTGCAGGGAGATCGGCGCGGGTGAGCTGACGCGAGCGCTGGCGGGGCTAAGGTAGGGCGATCGTCGGTATCGGGCCGATACACGCCCGTAGCCTTGTTCGGGGGCCAGCACATGAACGGCCTGCCACCCGGGGGCCTTTCTCATCGCTTGAAGGTTTGAAAGGCACGGGTAAGCGCATCAAGTGGTGCTAATCTTGAAGCAGGTCACCTCAACGAGTCCATCATGCGTACCACCCTCGCGCTCGACGACGAGCTGCTTGCCAAAGCCCAGGCGCTGACCGGGCTGACCGAGAAATCCACGCTGGTGCGGGAAGCCCTGCGTGCGCTGATCCAGCGCGAAAGTGCGCGGCGCCTGGCCCTGCTGGGTGGATCCGAACCTCAACTGAACGACATCCCGCGGCGGCAGCCGGAATCCGCTGCATGATCCTCGTCGATACCTCGATCTGGATCGATCACCTGCGCGGATCGGATGAACACCTGTCCGGGCTTCTCACCGCGGGGAGGGTGCTGACGCATCCGCATGTGCTGGGCGAAGTCGCGCTGCGTAACCTGAAGAACCGTGCTGCCGTGTTGGGTGCGATGAGCGATCTGCCGCTCGCGGCGGCCGCGACGGACGATGAGGTGCGCCGCTTCATCGACGCCCGTGCGCTTTTCGGGCTGGGCATCGGCTACATCGATGCGCATCTGCTGGCCGCCGTGATGCTGGCGCCCGGAACCAGGCTGTGGACGCGCGACCGGCGCCTGGGCGCTGCAAGCGCTCGTCTCGGTCTGGCCTATGCTCTGGCCCATTGACTCGCGTACCGGAAATTCGATGACCGCCCTCCACACCGAAAAAGCCCTCGAAGACGAGATCTGCCACGACCTCGCTGCCGCGCGCTGGCTGCACGACGCAGGCGACGCCGCGCGCTACGACCGCGCGCTGGCGCTGTTCCCCGACGACGTGGTGGGCTGGATCCAGACGACGCAGCCCGAGGCCTGGGCGAGCATCGAGCAGACCCACGGCGCCAACGCGCGCAAGGTGGTGTGCGAGCGCCTGCGCCGCACGCTAGCCGACCACGGCACGCTGCACGTGCTGCGCCACGGCTTCGAGATGCTCGGGCTGCGGCGGCCGATCGCGATGGCGCAGTTCAAGCCCGCGCTGGCGATGAATGCCGAGCTGCAGGCGAAGTACGCTGCCAACCGCCTGCGCGTGGTGCGCCAGTTGCGCTATTCGCTGCACCACGAAAACTGCATCGACCTCGGGCTGTTCCTCAATGGCATCCCGGTGGCGACCTGCGAGATCAAGACCGATTACACCCAGGCGGTGGACGATGCCGTGCTGCAGTACCGCAAGGACCGCCCGCCGCGCGTGGCGGGCAGCAATGCAGTGGAGCCGCTGCTGGCCTTTCCGCAGGGCGCGCTGGTGCACTTTGCGCTGAGCAACTCGGCGGTGCGCATGACGACGAAGCTCGACGGCTTCGGCACCGTGTTCCTGCCCTTCGACAAGGGCGACGCCGGCGCCGCCGGCAACCCGCCGAACCCGCAGGGCTACGCGACCGACTACCTGTGGAAGCAGGTATGGGCGCGCGACTCGTGGCTGGAGATCCTCCACCGCTATATCGTGCCGCGCAAGAACGACGCCCGGCAGTTGGTGAACACCATCTTCCCGCGCTACCACCAGCTCGACGCCACCCGCGCCATCGTCGCTGCGGTGCGCCGCGACGGGCCGGGCGACAAGTACCTGATCCAGCATTCGGCGGGCTCGGGCAAGACCAACTCGATCGCGTGGACCGCGCACTTCCTCGCCGATCTGCACGACGCGGACAATCGCAAGGTCTTCGACACCTTGGTGGTGGTGTCCGACCGCACCGTGCTCGACGACCAGTTGCAGGACGCCATCATGGGCTTCGAGCGCACCCAGGGCGTGGTTGCGGTGGTGAAGGGCGAGGGCGCGAGCAAGAGCCAGGAGCTGGCCGAGGCGCTCGCCGCCGGCAAGAAGATCGTGGTGTGCACGCTGCAGACCTTCCCCAAGGCGCTCGACAAGGTGCGCGAGCTGGCGGCGACCGAGGGCAAGCGCTTCGCGGTGATTGCCGACGAGGCGCATTCCTCGCAGACCAACGAGACCGCCGCCAAGTTGAAGGAAGTGCTGTCGCCGGCGGAGCTCGCCGAGCTGGAGGACGGCGGCGAGATCAGCACCGAGGACATCCTCGCCGCGCAGATGCAGGCCAAGGCAGCGGGCAAGGAGTTGGGCATCACCTTCGTCGCCTTCACCGCCACGCCCAAGGACAAGACGCTGCAGCTCTTCGGCACGCGCCCCGACCCGAGCCGCCCGCCTGCCGATGACAACCTGCCCGCGCCCTTCCACGTGTATTCGATGCGGCAGGCGATCGAGGAGGGCTTCATCCTCGACGTGCTGCAGAACTACACCAGCTACAAGGTCGCCTTCAACCTGGCGCACGAAGGTGGCGCCAGGTACTCCGAGGTCGATCGCGACACCGCCATGAAGGGGATCATGGGCTGGGTGCGGCTGCACGAGTACAACATCGCCCAGCGCGTGCACATCGTGGTCGAGCACTTCCGGGTGCACGTGGCGCCGCTGCTCGGCGGCCAGGCCAAGGCCATGGTGGTGACCGCCAGCCGCAAGGAGGCGGTGCGCTGGCAACTGGCGATGCGCAAGTACATCGCCGAGCACGGCTACCGCATCGAGACCCTGGTGGCGTTCTCGGGCGAAGTGGAGGACCCCGAGTCCGCCCCCGAGCCGCTCGCCGAGACTTCGGCGCTGATGAACCCCCGCCTGCGCGGGCGCGGCATCCGCGAGGCCTTCAAGGGCGGCGACTACGCCATCCTGCTGGTGGCGAACAAGTTCCAGACCGGCTTCGACGAGCCGCTGTTGTGCGGCATGTACGTGGACAAGCGCCTGGCCGGCATCCAGGCGGTGCAGACGCTGTCGCGCCTGAACCGCGCGCACCCGGGCAAGGACAGCACCTACGTGGTCGACTTCGTCAATGACCCCGACGAGGTCCTCGCCGCCTTCCGCGTCTATCACACCACCGCCGAGCTCGCCGGCGTGAGCGACCCCGAGCAGATCTACACCCTGCGCGCCAAGCTCGACGGGCTGGGCTTCTACGACACTTTCGAGGTCGATCGCGTGGTCGAGGTGGCGCTGCGCGGCAAGGACCAGTCCGCGCTCGACCGCGCCCTGGTGCCGGTGGCCGACCGCCTGCTCAAGCGCTACGCCGCGGCCCAGCGCCGCCTGCGCGACGCGGACGAAGGCAGCGCCGACGCCCACGCCGCGAAGTTGGAGCTCGACGCGCTCGTCCTCTTCAAGCGCGACCTCGCCACCTACGTGCGCCTGTACGGCTTCCTGTCGCAGATCTTCAACTACGGCAACACCGACATCGAAAAGCGCGCGATCTTCTTCCGCCTGCTGCACAAGCTGCTCGACTTCGGCCGCGAGAGCGAGACGGTCGACCTGTCCTCGCTCGCGCTCACCCACTACACGCTCAAGAACCTCGGCACCCGCCGCCTGGCGCTGGACGCGGGGCAGGGCGAGTACAAGCTCAAGCCCAGCGGCCCCGGCGGCGGCGAGGTGCGCGACAAGCAGAAGGCGGCGCTCGACGAGATCATCGCGCGGGTGAATCAGCTCTTCGTCGGCGAGCTCACCGAAGGCGACAAGCTGCTCTACGTGAACAACGCGATCAAGGGCAAGCTGCTGGAATGCGAGACGCTGATCGAGCAGGCGGTGAACAACACCAAGGAGCAGTTCGGCAACTCACCGGATCTGGATGCGCGCATCCTGGACGCGGTGATGGACGCGCTCTCGGCCTTCACCTCGATGAGCCGGCAGGCGCTGGAGTCGGAACGCATCCGCGCCGAGATCAAGTCCATCCTGCTCGGGCCCGGGCGGCTTTACGAGCTGCTGCGCGCGCAGGCTGCGGGCCGCCGCGGGTAGATTTCGAATGTCCGATACCGGCGCGGTCTTCCTATACGGGTACTTGGCGATCACGGCCATGATCGCTGCACGAGCGGGCTGGGATATGGCCTTTCGACTGGACGCCTTCGATTGGCGTTATGGCGATATCTGGCTGTCCTTCACCATGCTGGTGATCCTCTGGCCGCTCATTCTGCTCAAGCCACGCGCGCTGATGAGGACGTTAAGGTCGCCGTTTTCGCTTACGGACGGAGCGGGCCCCAATCTGGCCGCAAGAGAGCGAGAACTTTACCTTCTTGGCCTGAACCCGCCGCCATGTGGGCAGACAGTCCGATTTCGCTGCCACGACTCCGGGGGTGGAGGAGGCGCCCTCCTCGAGTTCTCTGCCGAGGAAGTCGAGCAGGTACTCACTGAGCCATCGTCAGGCGTCTGCAATCCAGACGTGCTCCTGTGGGTCAATCGGCGCCGTCAGGACCTCCCCCTAACCGACGTCCCACGCCCTTGGTGGCAGTTCCAGTACATCGCTGCCAAGTTGATCGATCAGGGGCATGGCGTCTCCGACTGCAACGCTTGCGGCCAAAGGTTGCCCGCGATGGCGCTGGAGAAGAAGACGACATCGATCATTGGACACGGCTTTTCTCGTTGGCATTGCCGCTGCGGGGCAGTGGCGCTCACCGTAGACACCGGGCACGTTCACCTGAGCCGCCCCAGGGAACTTGATCATTTCAATGTCAGGCGCGACGACTAGCGCGCCGGTTCGTGCAGCTATCGGGTTCCGAGATAGAGCCGTCCGTCACGGCTCGGTCGTCGCAATCATCCGTCACCGCAACCAAACCATCGTCAGTCAGTCTGAATCGCGCGCTGGGCGTGCCGTCCGTGCTGACGAACACCAGCTCAAATGAGATCGGCGTGTCGTCTTGACGAACCCCATCCTCGAGCTTGGTAAGACGTTGCTCAAGCCGGCTCATGGCGGGCCTCCTCTAGTGCAATGATGCGTTGCTCGAGTTCCATCGTTTCCAGCGCCTTCCTGCGCTGCTCGAGGACGCTGGATAGGGTAGAAGCCTCGCCCGGTGTGATCACGCCCGTGGCGACGGCCTCGAGGATCTTCTGCTGGGCGTGGCTTACCCCCGCCGCGGTATCGGTACTCGGCAGGTCAGGTAGCGCGATGGCGCGCTCCTTCGCGTTGGGTAGCACCTTGTCGAGCACGATTCGCGCAGCAGTCAGATCGCCGGCACGAGCCTGGTCAATGACGGCGGCGGCAATGTCCTGCACGCCGCCCTCGAACAACTCGAGCGCGACCAGCGACGCACGATTCTTGGCGCCTTTGGGCTTGCCTCGGTTGCCTGCTGCAAAGCGGCCGCGATTGTCTCGGCCATCCGTATTCGATCCGCTTTTTCGGGTCATCATGCTCTACTCGTCTCCGCGCTGTCTGAGCGCCTGGTCACTTTCCTGGACGTCTGCCGCGCCCGCGGGGCACACCGTCGTCGTGGTTACTTCACTCGGCGATATCCATCACGCCGAGCCTACTGAGCCTCCTGAACCAGCTTGGCACCGCCTTTCGGATCCGCCACCTGCAGCCTCCCTGAGCCCAGTTCCTTGCCGCTGCATCCCTCGCCGGGGCTGGGTGTCGATCACTCAGCGCCTGCGCAACCTGCTTTGTTATCAGCCCCCTCTCGGGTCAGGCCACACTGCAGACTTAGGAAACGGGACGGAGCTTTCGGGCAACACTCCCCCAAGCCCAGCACTTTCGCGCTAATGCTCGAGGGATACCGTTTGCATGCGTCCTTGAGGTTTCCGGTTACATCGCAATCGGGTGGCGCTCACCGCTAAACGTTCCGTCGCCACTGACCAGACTATCGCCCCGCGTTGTGCCGAGGCCCGATGCCGCTCTGGTCGAGCTGTCACCATGTAGCGCCTCGTCTTCGGCTCACCCCAAGGCTTTGCTGCCCCTGGTTCCGTTCGTTGGCATGAAACTCCACATGGCCGCTATCCACTCCCACGGCTGGCGCTTTCGCTTAGTTCGCCCCTGCCAGATCAAGGTCCCGACGCGGTTGACCCTGAAAACAACCTCGATCTGGTCGCCTGCTCGGATGCGCGAGAACATCCAACTTGCGGCTGCCAAGCTCAGCGCCGGCAGCACAAACCAAGCATGAGGCCCACTGTGCGTCTAGATGGGCCTTGGCCTGGTAGGGCAGCATCAGCGGCTTGGACGAGTAACGACGGAGAACGCAGAGCCGGCCTAAGGCCGTTCAAGGTCCATCGAATGACAAGATGGGTTCGTACAGTTTTCGTCCCTGCCGACGGGAGCCACCCAGCGACGATCGGGATTATCTGCGCGGTCGAATATGATTACGGCTTAAACGACCATTTTTCACTCGAAACTCTTCCGTTTCGGGAGATGCGCTCGCACCTGAAACGCGTCCCTGTTCTTTCCGGTGCGGTCTGAAAACTGACGATCAGTCGGTGTCAGCCTTGGCAACGACCTCCGCTCGAAACACTGCGGTGCAGTCATTCACCCTGGCGACCAGGGGATCGCCGCAGCGATCCGGTACGCGTGGGCATGCGTCAGGACCAACGGCAGAAGAGCGCGCTTGACGGCCCGGGCCCCGAGGCCAACTGTTGAGACCTATTGAACTCTGCGAGTCCGCTGAAATGACGCTGCACGCCGTCGTTCCGCATGGGCTGATCTGGCGACCCCGCACAGGTCGCAGTACCGCACCCCGTCCAGGACGGTGGCAGTGCATCGTCGCCGAACGCTCGCTGCGCGACGACCAGGGCCTGAATGATCACAGTGTTACTGCGCCGGCGGTGACCTCGACCACCACTAGGGCGACCGCGAGGAGCAGCGGGGTGTCTATGCGCGAAACTGGCCCAATCAAGCGTTTTTTGGATGTGGGGTTGGATGTGGGGTGAAACAAAAAAGCGCCCCGAAAGGCGCTTGATTGCTGGTGTTCTGGCGGACAGGGCGGGATTCGAACCCGCGTTGGGATGTTATCCCAAACACGCTTTCCAGGCGTGCGACTTAAACCACTCATCCACCTGTCCGGTGAAGCCCGGCATTGTAGTTCGCCTGGCGAAAATGGGGAAGGAAAATTTTCAGTATCGGGCTGAGGCCAGACTCAGATACTGGCCAGGTAGTGCGCGATATCGTCAGCTACGGCCTGGAGTTCGCGCTGCAGCGCTTCGGTGTCGGCGGCTTGCGGCCGGAACTCGGTGGAGTTCTTGCAGCGCGCTTCCAGGGCCCGGGAAAGCTCCAGCGCCGGGCGCGCATGAATTTGCGCCAGGCTTCCACGCAAGGTATGTGTGATGCGTGCAAGATGCACGGCGTCTGCGTTGTCGGTGGCGGTGCGCAGTTCAGCGTGGACGGAGTCTTTCCATTTGGCAAAGGTGTCGAGCACGCTGCGTACGATGTCGATGTTATCGAAAAGATCCGCGAGCAAGCCGTCCGGGTCGAAGTGCAGATAGGTGTGAGCGCCCATCTAGCACTGCTCTGGACGGCCCATGGCCTGTGTCAGCGATGCAAGCGTGATCGGTTTGATCAGCACTGCATTGAAGCCGTTGGCGCGGAAACGATCGGCATCTTCGCTCATGGCATGTGCGGTATAGGCGATGACACGAACTGCGTTCCATTCGCTGCGCGCGCGGATGTGCGCGCACGCTGACTCGCCGCCCATGTCGGGCATGGAGATATCCAGCAGGATCGACGCGGGCTGCACATCCTCAAGGCGCTGGAGCATGGCGCGGGCGTTGTCGAAGGTCTCCACGCTCCAGCCCAGGCGCTTGAGCAGGGCGCCTGCGACCTTGAGGTTGATTTCATTGTCGTCGGTGATGAAGGCGAGGTGGCTTGAAATGCTCATGATTCGGTATGTTGGGCGTCTGGCGGGGTGTGCGGCAAGGTCACGGTGAAGGTGGAGCCTGTGCCTTGAATGGCATCGACGTCGAGCTTTCCGCCCATCAGTTCGACCATCCGGCGCGCAAGCGGCAAGCCCAGTCCAGTGCCGCGGTGATGGCGTGTGAGGAAATTCTCTGCCTGGTAGAAGGGCTCGAATATTCGCGTCAATTCTTCAGGCGCGATTCCGATCCCCGAATCCTGGACCGAAATCACGAACCGGTCGTGTTGTTCCTGGAGGCGGATTGTAATACGGCCTTCGTGGGTGAACTTCACCGCGTTGGAGAGCAGGTTGTCTAGGACCTGGCGCAGGCGCACGGGATCACTCTCGATCTCACACGGTTCATCGGGCAGAGCGGTGATGAGTTCGACGCCCTTGGCGCTGCTGTTGAAGCGGTGCAGCGCCGCGATGGCGGTGATCAATGCTTTCAGATCAATAGGTTGAACGTTGAGCGTGATGCGGTTGGCCTCGATCTTGGCGAGATCGAGCACGTCGTTGAGCACGACCATCAGATGCTGTCCGCTGTTGCGAATCGTCTCGGCATGATCTCGCATGTCATCGTCGACGACCTCGAGGCTGAGCAGTTCGGCAAGGCCGATGATGCCATTGAGCGGCGTGCGCAACTCGTGTGACATGTTGGCGAGAAACTCGCTTTTCATGCGGTTCGCCTGTTCGGCCGAATGGCGAGCAATTTCGAGACGCTCGATCGATGCTTGTACCGTATCGGCCATCTGGTTGAAGGAGAGGTTGAGCTGCGCCATCTCATCCTTGCCGCTGACCTTGAGCCGGTGATCGAGTTCGCCGTGCTGGAAGCGGTGAATGCCGCCGATCATGGTGGTGATGCGGCCAGTCAGCAGGTTCGCCATCCAGATCGCGATCAGCATCACCGCGATGGTCATCAGCACGGTGGAGACCACGATTCCGGTGGTGGTGTTGCGTAGATTTTGCCGAATGTCGGCAATCAGCGCGTCGAGCTCAGCGCGGGTCTGCTGGCCCGAGCGCTGGATCATGGCGGAGATTCGACGCCCCGATTCGGTGGCCGCGTGGTGGAACTCGTCGACGTTCGCGCCGATCGTCACATAGCCAAAACCCCGTGGTGACTTGCCGTAGTCCCCGGTGTAGTAGGGAATGGTCGCCACCGTGGTGAGTTTGTTCAGGCCACTGAAGAAGATCGTGAACGAGCCCGACCCACCGTGCTCGGTCAAGTCATGCCAGCCACGACACTGCGGCGAGAAATTCAGGTAGCGGCAGTCCAGCATCACCGAGCCTGAGGCCGATGACTGTGGGTGCGCCGAGCGCGTCAGGCGCTGGTCGCGATAAAGGCTGATGCGCGGCACGAATTCGTGCCAGGCCAGGCCGCTTGCCTTCCACTCGTCGTAAAGCTCGACGTCAAGCCAGGGTGCAGGTGGCTGGCCGGTTTCGGGGTCGAAGCCAAAAATGAAGTAGTCCCGCGCATGGGAAATGTTGCGGCCCTTGTAGTCCCACATGAAGGCGTAGTTGCCCGATGCCGGATCGGCAATGGGTGCGCGACGTGCCGCCGTGGGGCGCACCAGGTCGGTGAATGCCATCAGATGGGCGTGGTCTAGAGCGAGGGTGACGTAGCCGACGATCTCGCCGTCGCGCACGACCGGCGTTGCCCACCGCACCAGGCCTTGGAAGCGCTTGCCGACCGGATTTTCCAGGCCGGCATAGCCTGAGGCCTCGGGTGCGAAGGGCTTGCCTTTCTTGCTTGCGGCTTCTCGCGTGTAAGGCCCGATCCAGTGGGTGGTGACTTGCGCGCCAATCACGTCGGAGACGTGGATCTCGCCAGGTTTGAGTGCCTGCAGCGCAGGCCAGTAACGTTCGGCGCGCACGAAGGTGTTTTCCGGGCGCGTGATGTCGCGCAGTTCGGCCCCAAGCAGATGCGTGCCGGTGCTGCTCAACTGCTTGATCCGCTCCACACCATCGCGGCCGATGAAGGTCATCTCGAGGAACAGGGGCTGCAGGCGGACGATGGCCGTGGTGCCGGGGGCGCGGTAGTGAAAGTTGAGGGAGTTGTCTGGCAGGGGCGCGCGCACCAGATCCAGATTCGGCTCTACAGGGGCCGACTCGACCCAGTCGCGGCCGTCTGCGCTGGGCTCATAAGCTCCGTGGTCCTCGATCCGGCGCTGATGCGTGTCAATGAAATGGCGGTAACGGGCGGCGACGGGTTCAAGCGCTGCGGCGCTCAGGACGTCCTGATCACGGTCGTAGAGGAACTGGCTGACTTGATGGGCGATATCGGTGGTGAGCGCCTCGATCGCTTCGCGTGAGCGCGTGTCGAGGGCTTCGATGGCATCTTCGGTCGCGGTCTTTCCCGTGCTGCGCTGGGTGTCCAGCATCGAGTCCGACATGGCCACGGCACGATAGGTGACGAGTTGCGCCAGGTCGCTGGTCGCACCCCAGGCGAAGAGCGCAAGCAGCAACAGCGGCACGACCTTGATCGCAACGAAGATCGCGATCAGTTTCGAGCGTAGCGTCAGTGCCTCGGCCCAACCCAGTGCGCGCATACCCAGCCCTCGTAGTGCCCTAAGGCGTATTGCGCGAGCGCTTGCGCTGAGCGATCAAGGCCTGCATGTAGCCGTGCAGCTCATGAAACGGAACGGGCTTGCGATAGGCCGTCACGTCTTCTGGCAGGCCGCCCTCCGCGCTGATCTCTGCGCTCGTCAATGCGGACACGACAACGATGGCAACCCTGCTTGCCACCGGGTTCTCGCGCAGACGGCGGATCATCTCGAAGCCATCCAGGCCCGGCATGCGCAGGTCGGCGATGAGCAGGTCCGGTGGCTCGCGACCGACTTCGACCAGCGCATCCAGACCGTGATCGAAGACGCACAGCTCGATTTCCATCGGCCAGCTGCTGAGGGTTTCGCGGTAGATGGTCTGCAACAGGCTGTCGTCTTCGACCACAACCACCCGCAGCTTGTTGCCGCCGTTGCGCGGGTGGGCGGCGCCGGTCTGCTGACTACGCGCGAGCAGGGCGTCGACCGAGTCCTGGCGGATGCGGCGATGGCCGCCTGCCGTCTTCCAGCCCGCCAGTGTGCCGCTCTCGACCATCTGCTGGACGGCGCCGAGCGAAAGTCCGAGCTGGCGAGCAGCTTGTGCGGTGCTGATGAATTCGCGATTGGAGTCAGCGGTGCGCGCCATGAAAAATCCGGGAAATTGCTTAAAAAAAAGGGAAAGTAACAGTAATGCACTAACGGCCGCAAATGCTGAGGCTCAAAATCGAGCAAGGCAGACGCGGTACCCAAACACCTCAAGGGGCGATCGGCAGGCGATTCGCCACGCATACGCACACCGGGTCGCTTGTATGCCCGGATTGGGGTCATCATACCCAGTTCCAGCGCTACAATTCGGCCAAAGTCTGCTGGCAGGGTGGCGGACCCGATCTTTCGCGTCGGCCGGCCTTGCTTGTTACGAGAGCTCACCAACATGAATACTTCCAGAAACGTGGTGGGTGGCGCCTTGCTCGCCTGCAGTTATGCGCCGTTGACGGGTTTTTACCGCACCGGATGCTGCGAAGCTGGTGCGGATGACCTTGGTCGTCACCTCATATGCGTGCGCGTCACTGACGATTTCCTGCGCTTTTCGCGTAGTGTCGGCAACGATCTTTCGACGCCTCGACCGCAATATCGCTTTGCCGGGCTCAAAGCCGGCGATCGCTGGTGCCTGTGTGCCCTGCGCTGGAAGGAAGCCTGGGAGGCTGGCGTCGCGCCCCCGGTGGTGCTCGAAGCCACGCATGAGGCGGCGCTGCGCATCGTCGACCTCGACACCCTGAAAGCCCACGCGTACGGCGCCGCTGCGGGTCCTCAGGGCTGATGCGGCAATCGCCATGCCGGGCCGCAGCGCCCGCGTTTGCTGTTCTCTCGACACCATGAGCTTCGCTACTGACCTGATCCTTGCCCTCGAGCACGCCACCGCCGGCCGGCCCATTGCGCGCGTGCGTGCCCTGCATCTGCCACCCGCCGAGGCCGCCGCATCGAAGAGCGGTGAGTTCTGCGCGCTTGAACTCGACGACGGCGCGCTTGGCATCTCCTTCGTGCTGCTCGGCGACACCCTGAGTCAGCTTGTGCAGGCAAAGGACATGGACGGCGTCATCGGCATGGATGCGCTGCAGCTCGCGCGTGAGTTCGCGCGCCCACGTTCAGACTCCGCGGATCCCGCCGCGGACCTCCGCCGCACCCTGGGCTTTGCCGCCGCCAATGCCTTGTCGCGCACCGTAATGGACCGCCTCGGTTTCACCCCACCGCGTGCCAGCGGCCCGCTTGGCGGCATCGAGCCTCAGGCGGGCGACCATATCGGCATGATCGGGCTGTTCACGCCACTGTTGCCGCAACTGCTGCCGCAACTGGCGGAGGCCGGTGCCCGACTCACCGTGATAGAGCTCAATCCCGAACAGGTCGGCAATCACGATGGCTACCGCGTCACCCTCGACGCTGGCGAGCTCGGCACCTGCAACAAGGTTTTATCCACCAGCACCATCCTGCTCAACCACACCGTGGACAGCATGCTCGCCCACTGCCGCCAGGCCAGCCACATCGCCCTCATCGGCCCCAGCGCCGGCTGCCTTGCGCAGCCCTTGTTCGCACGCGGCGTCAGTCTGATCGGTGGCAGTTGGGTGAGCGATCGCGCCGGCTTCATCGACGCACTGCGCCGGGGTGAGTCGTGGGGTCAGTTTGCTTACAAGTTTGCGCTGACTGCCGCCGACTGGCCCGACGCTGTAGATAGGCGGTGAGTGCTACCGTGCATGATGCCCGTGGCGGCGGGCGATGCGGGTCATTCAGTGGCAGGGACTGAGGCAGGCGCGGGGGGGGTCACTGGGCGGGCTGGCGAGCGCTAATGTGCAGGTCAGAGCGTCCATCCATGGCGCAACAGATGGAAGAACACTGGCGCGGAGAAGGCCAGCGAGTCAACGCGGTCGAGCATGCCGCCGTGGCCTTCGATCAGGTGACCCCAGTCCTTGACGCCGCGGTCGCGCTTGATCGCCGAGAGCACGAAGCCGCCGAAGAAGCCTAGGGTGTTGATGACCAGCGCGACGAAGGCGGCCTCGCCGGGGCTGAAGGGCGTGATCCACCATAGCGCCGCGCCCATCGCGGTAGCGCTCAGCATGCCGCCGGCGAGGCCTTCGACCGTCTTCGAGGGCGAGATCTGCTTCGACAGCGCGTGGCGGCCAAGCAGCTTGCCCCAGATGTACTGGAACACGTCGCTCGACTGCACGGTGAGCAGCAGGAACACGACGAGCAGCAGGTTCCGCCCCGCGTAGTCAGGGATCTCGAGCGTGAGCAGCGCGGGCACGTGCGACAGACAATACACGCAGATCATCAGTCCCCACTGGATCTTGGCGCTGCGTTCGAGAAAGCGTGCTGTGTCGGCGCCAAGCGAGGCCGAGATCGGCAGCAGCAGGAAAGCGTAGACCGGGATCAGGATCGAGAACAGGCCATACCAGCCTGCCGCGATCAGGTAGTACTGCAGGGGCAGGAAGACGTAGAAGCTCCAGATCAGCGCGCGGTGGTCACCCTTGCGCGTGGGCGCAAGCGAGACATACTCGCGCAGGCACTGGAAGGAGACCAGGGCAAACAGGGCGATCACGCCCCAGGCTCCGGCCCATGTGGCGGCCGTGATCACAGCGATCATGATCCACCACGCCTTGAGGCGGGCGTTGAGGTTGTCGATGGTGGCGTGTGGGTGAGCGAATCCGGAACGCCACTTGAGGATCAGGCCAATCGTGCTGGCCACGGCGAGCACGAGGAACACCGCGCCGAAGATGCGCACGAGCGTGGTGGAGACGTCCATGGTGCTCATGCGGCCGGCGGCGCGAGCGCGATCAGTGCGTCGCGGCTGCGGTTGAGGAAGCTACTGCGCAGTTCGTCGTCCCCGAGGCAAAGCATTTCGCCAAAATGCAAGGCGCACAGCAGGGGCACCGGGATGAAGCTGCCCTTGGGCATCACGCGGCCCAGGTTCTCGACCCAGACGGGGACGAAGCGCAGGCCGGGTCGCGACCGGGCGAGGCGGAAGATGCCGCTCTTGAAGGGCAGCAAGCCGTCGCCGACATTGCGTGTACCTTCAGGAAAGACGATCAGCGACTCGCCGGCATCGAGGGCCGCGTGCATCACCGCAAGTGGGTCAGCCGCCGCATGCACCGTGCCACCACGGTCGATCAGCACGGCGCGGAAGATGCTCAGGGCGACGTAGCGCCGCAGCGGGCTCGCGAGCCAGTAGTCGGCGCCGGCCACCGGGCGCGTACGTCGGCGCACCCTGGGCGGGAGCGCGGCCCACACCAGCAGGAAGTCGATGTGGCTGCGGTGGTTGGCGTAGTAGACGCGGGGTTCGCCCGCAGGGTTGGAGCCTTGTGCGGCGTGGTGGATTGCGCGCGCGCCGGTGATCACGCGTGCGAGGCCGCACAGTGCGGCACCGAGGAGTCGTTCAATCTTCATGTTTGGGCGGGCGCTGTGAGCGGGATCTCGGCGCAGGGTGCGTGGGCTGCGAGCGCCTGAAGCGCGTGCAGATGTGGCGGGCGGAGCACGATGCGAGGCCGACGTGCGCGGATGTGCACGATGGCCTCGGTGGCGTCGGGCGCCCGGCCGCTGAGTACGAGCCAGGCCGCGACCGCCGCTGCGCTGCGCCCGTAGCCGAGGGCGCAGCACACCAGAACCGGGCCGTGTGCGCGCAGGGCTTCGATGCTGTGTGCGGCCTGCGCCAGCGCTGCGGGTTGCGGCGGGATCAGATCAAGCCAGGCGTGATTGCGGTAGTGGGCCGCGTTGTGTGGTGCAGGTAGCTCGGCGGTGAGGTCGAGCAGCGCCGGCAAGCGGCCGTTGATCGGCTCGAGCCGTGTCGGCAGGGCGCCGAGCCAGACTTCGTCGGAGATCAGGTCGCGATCCGGTCGTCGGCGCGACCACAGGCGGGGGTTGATGCGCGCGGCCAGCAGATAGGGCGCCAGCAGCATGCGCACCGCGACCGAATGACGGCCATGCATCTTCTGGAATCCGGCGCTACCGGGGCCGAGGTGGATCAGGCTGAGCAGCGCGAGACTGAGCGAGACCCAGAGCGACCACAGCCACGCACCGCCCGCCAGCGCAGGCAGCGCGAAAACCGCGCTGGCCGCGGCGTAACGCGCGGCGAGTTGGCGTCGTTCGGCGTCTCGGGTCAGCCGAAAGCCAGCGAGCGGCGCCTCGCTCTCGTCGGGCCATAGCCACAGCGCGAGTGCACCGACCAGTGCGCCGGTGGGCAGGTCGATGAAATGGTGCTGCCAGGTGCTCAGCACCGACACGAAGATCAGCAGCGCCCAGGCGTGGATGAGCACGCGCCAGCGCGGCGGCGAATGGTGCGCGAACTGCGCCCAGATCACCACCAGCAGGCCGATGTGCAGCGAGGGCGCCTGGTTGAAGGGCTGATCGAAGGCACGCAGCGCAGCGAACAGGGGCGCAAACACGCCGACGACCTCGGGCTGCCCTCCGCCGAAGCGCAGCGGGAACAGCACGAAGCACGCCACTGAGACCAGTTGCACGGCAAGCAGGCGCAAGGCAAGACGATCGACCGCACGCACGCTGCGACAAAACAGGAAGGCGAGCCCATAGAGCAGGTCGATCGACCAATAGGGCACGATCGTCCATGGCATGAAGGGGATCGCCCTGCTCGAAACCCACGCGCGCCTGCAGGCCCTTTGCCGCAATCAGCTCCCGGCCCTCGCGCACGTTGAGTGCGCTGTAGTCGCGCAGGCGTGCGTTCGCCGCGCGGTGATTGCTGTTCTCGAGCGCGTCGATCACGTAACGACCGTGTCCTGCGGCGACGTCCAGAATCTGCAGAGGCTGCCCGTCAGCGTGCAGCCGCTCGAGCGTGCGGTGGATCAACTCCTGCAGGTGACGTTTACGCTGGCGGATGCCGCGCCAGCCGATGGCGTCAAGGTAATGGCGGTCGATCATGCGCCCCAACGGCCCGCTGCCGGCGGGCCGGTCGCGATACACGTAGTCAAGTGTGCTTCCCGAATCGAAACCGGTCTCGAAACCCAGCCGGATGCCGTCGGAAAAGCGGCTGGCAAGCTTCAGACCGGCACGGTAGCCACGCCAGAACAGACCGCGCGCGCTCAGCGCGGGCAGGGGCTGCGCGAGCATCCGCGCCTCGTCGAAGCTGTGGCCGCGCTGGTCGTTGGTGCGCAGATCAGGCGCTGCCGCTGGCTGCGCGAAGCGCTCGAGCACGAAACGCCGGATATGTGTCATCGCCTGTGCGCGGTCGCGTTCGCCCAGTGTGTCGTGGAAGAAGCCCTCGAGGATGTGTTTTTCCTTGATTGGCGCGCTCAGATTGGCAAAGAAGCGATGCTGCGGCCCGTGGTGCACGACCCAGTCCGCCCCCGAAATGAGCATCTGCGTCGGCGTGGTGATCGCCTGCGCGTCATCGACGACGCGCCGGGCGGCGTCGTGCAGGCCAAGCAGCATGTTGACCGAGATCGCGCGCGCGATCAGCGGGTCGTGGTCGTACGACGCCTGGCGCACGGTGTCGCGCCTCAGCAGCTTCGACTTGACGTAGCTATTGACGAAGAAGTTGCCACGCAGCCTGTGCATCAAGGCCAGTCCCGGGCGCGCAAAGGGCACGTAGAGCTTGATGCTGAATGCCGGCGAGGCGAGCACTAGGGCGCGCACCGGCGGTGCATAGTCATGCACCCATGCAGCCGCCAGCACCGCACCCACGCTCTGCCCGAGCACGACGAGGTCGGGCACGGCAAGGCCATGCTGATCGCGGATGTGATCGGCAAAGGTCTGCACATCGCGCACCGAGGCGCCGACGCTGGGCGAGTGTCCCCGTGCCCCGGGCGACAGGCCGTGCCCGCGTGCATCCCAGGCGAAGAAATCGAAGTCCGGCAAGTCCAACTCGGCGGCGATGTGGGCCACACGCCCCGAATGCTCATGCCCGCGGTGCAGCAGCATGATGGCCCCGCGCCGTGTGCCCGTGGCCGGCCAATGGCGATAGAAGAGCGGCTCGCCATCATGCGTGACGAAGTGGTGTTCGGTGCAGGTGCGCGGGCTGGTGTTCATGTTTGGGCTGTGTCGGAGTGGGTCGAGTGGGAGTGTGTCGCAACGCAACGCGCCGCTCGGACGCCGTTGCGGACGCGGTTGACGATGTTGGTGAAGATGGCGAAGCCGATGATCGGCAGCAGCCAGAAGGTCCAGCCCGGCAGCCCGCCGAGCAGCCCGACTGCGAGTGCGAGCGCCCCGAACACCAACGCCCGATCGCTCTTGCCCATCGGCCCGTCATAGCGCCGCGGTGCCCCGACCAGCGGCCCGAGGGCTCCCGCCATCTCGGACACCGTTGCCAGAAAGATCAGCCCGCCGACGCTGGCCCAGCCGAAAGGCGGCACAAACACGAAGGGCAGCATCAGCGCAGCGTCGGAGACCACGTCGGCCAACTCGTTGAGATAGGCCCCGAGGGGGCTTTGCTGGCCGAACTCGCGGGCGAGCATGCCGTCGATGGCGTTCAAGCCCATGCGCACGAGCATCCAGACGGGCAGCAGCAGGAAGAGGGCGGTGCGTTCGGGATGGAGCGCGAGCAGGCCGCCGACGGCGACCGAGCCGAGCAAGGCGGCAGTGGTGACCCTGTTCGCCGTGACGTCTCGGCCTGCGAGGCGTGCCACCAAGGGGCGCAGCAGCGACTGGAAGGCGGGCTTGAGGTGGTAGAGGGTCAGGGACATGGTGCCGATGACGAAAATGTCATCAGCATATTAACAGAAAAAATGCATAAAGCATTTTCCAGGGCGCGCGAAAGCTCAGTCTGCGCGTGACGATCCGTCCTGTTGTCACCTGCCGGGGCAAACGGGAACGCATAAGTTTCAGGCCAGTTCTGCGCCGCTGCCGTGGCGAGCAGTGTGCATGAGATCACAAGCGGCTATCGGTCTTGGGGGTTTGCAGGCTCGATAGAGGTCATGCGGATGCACGTCAGTCAGTAGACAGTCTCTATGCGCTCACCGGTCTTGGGATGGATGAACCATCCCTTGCGCAACACCTGGCCCTGATAGATGTAAGCCTCCTGGAAGTCGCCGCCGGCGTGGTGGAATTTGGAGCCGTCGGGTCCTGTGCCGATGCCGCGCTCGAGGTCCCAGCCAATGAGCGGGCCATCGGGGTGGATGCGGATCTTCAGCCGGAAGCCGCCGCCGTTGCGGCGCTTGTCTTCGAGCAGGGCGTCGGGGATGCGGGAGGCGACGGGGATGGTGTAGTTGCCGAGGAGGGTGCCACCGTAATAGGCGCCATCGGGCAGGCCGCGATTGAGTGCGCCGCGCGGCTCCATCTTGAAATTCTCGCGCCATTCAAAGCGCAGGAACTTCGGAACGCCGAAGTCGGCGCCGTAGCTGGCGTTGGTTCGGTGCGGTGGCGTCAAACCTGAATGTGCGAAGAACAAGTAGCCATCTTCGTCGAAGATATTCAATCCCTCGACGCGGAACAATGAGTCGACGCGCAGTTGGCCGCCGCGAAGCCCACGGAACTTGTGTTTCAAGAGCTCATCTTCCGCGCTCAAGGGCTCAGTTGGCTCCGGCGGTGTTCTTCTGCCGCCGGAACTGCAACTGCTCAGGGTGATGATCCCGGCGAGGAGCAGCGTGCGGCGTAGGGACGAAACCGGCGGGTTCGAGGCTTCAATCGCGTCCATCTTTTTGGCTTCCAAATCCGACCGCCGCGCTCATGGTGAAAGCGCTGGGGCAAGTAAGACGTGCATGAGGCTCGAGTGAGGAGCCGGAATCTGAACCCGATGATCCCCACCACCTCGTCATGATCGGGGGCGAACGCGGTTTTTGCTCAGTCACCTCGATCGGGCCGGCACAGCAAGGAAAAACCGCCAGAAACGACGGGTCCCGTGAGGCTCTCGAGCCGGCCGTCGTGGATCAGGATGGCTCTCCCGCCGGCTTCATTCGGCAGGCGTCCTTGCAAGGCTGGCGTGGTTCCACCAAACGGGGCCGGGATCGTCTCGAACACGTAGCCCAGCGTGCGCAGCTCGGCCAGCAAGGCCTCTTTATCCCCGTTGGCGCTCCAGGCCATGCCCGCGCCGCCACCCATGAAACCGGCGATCTTGATTTCGTCGAAGTGGGTGCCGAAGACCTCGAATGCACCGAGCATGTTCATGCCCTGCCGCGTGTCGTGCTCACGAGCGCCCATCTCAGCGCGCGACGCGTAATTCTTCATCAGGTGCCGATGGACATATTCGAATTCGCCGAAACCTGGCTTTGTCTGATCCTTGGGCCATTCGCACAGCAGCGTGACGCGCAAGACGCTCTGGATCTGCACTGGATCGGGCGGCGGTGCTTGGCGAGGAAGGTGTGTGGGCTGGCCGTGCACGCCTGCCGTGACTGACAGCGTGGCTGCGAGCGCGATGGCGCGCATAAACGGTCGCTGGCCTTGCGAGGGTCGGGGGTTGTTGTTCGTCATTGGATGCGCCTCAGTAGTCGGTCTCGATGCGCTCACCGGTCTTGGGATGGATGAACCAGCCCTTGCGCAACACCTCGCCCTGATAGATGTAAGCCTCCTGGAAGTCGCCGCCGGCGTGGTGGAACTTGGAGCCGTCCGGCCCTGTGCCGATGCCACGCTCGAGATCCCAGCCGATGAGCGGGCCATCCGGATGGATGCGGATCTTCAGTCGGAAACCGCCACCGTTGCGGCGTTTGTCTTCGAGCAGGGCGTCGGGGATGCGGGAGGCGACGGGGATGGTGTAGTTGCCGAGGAGGGTGCCACCGTAGAAGGCGCCATCGGGCAGACCGCGCTTGAGGGCACCGTCTGGTTCCATTTCCGTTTTGTCGCGCCATTCAAAGCGCAGGAACTTCGGGACGCCGAAATCGGCGCCGTAGCTGGCGTTGGCCCGGTGCGGTGGGGTCATGGCCCCCATAGCGAAGAACAAGCGTCCATGCTCGTCGAAGATGTTCAATCCTCTGACCCGGAACAGTGAGTCGACGCGCAACTGGCCGCCGCGAAGCCCAAGGAATTTGCGTTTCAACTGCGCATCTTCCGCGCTCAAGGGCTCAGTTGGCTCCGGCGGTGTTCTTCTGCCGCCGGAACTGCAACCGCTCAGGGTGATGATCCCGGCGAGGAGCAGCGTGCGGCGCAGCAGGGAAACGGGCGGACTCGAAGCTTCAATGGACTGCATTTCTGGTTTCTTCATCGGATTCAGTGTTGGTTATTGCGTCATGGGGAGGTGAAGGCATAGCCATTGTCTTTGAGCCATTCCATGTAGCCGACAATGTTGACGGTTCCTGTTTGGTTGCCTCGCAGTGTTTCCCAGGTGTCGTTTGGGTTGCTGCTGACCGGTCGGTTGAAGTAGGTGATGTAGGCGTGCGTCTGAGAGTTCACCATGCTTCGGTTATCAGGAGCGAATGCGGTGAAATCCATCGTGCGCTGCGTTGTGCCACTCATCGCCCCGCGCACTTCGCGGTCTTCGGCGCGGAGCAGTTCCCATTCCGTGCGTGTGCTGTCGCCTTCATGGACTTCGCGGGAGATCATGCGTGGATTCTCTGGATCGTTCGGATGGCCGATGCGCAGACCGTTGCTCTGGTCGTGAATGATGGGGTTGGCCGTAGGGATGGGAATGAGATTAGGGACGTCCATCTTGACCCTTGCGAGCTCTGCCTGTTTCACCATCCAGTTCAAGGCCACAAAGGACAACTGGTTTTCACCGGTTTCATAGCCTCCCCCGATATCGGCGTGGGCGCCGATGAAGCCGCGCTCGATTCTGACCTGCCCAAGCGTCTGGCTACTCGCGCCGATCGACTCCAGTGGGAAGCCACCCTGGTGCAGGTCTTCGTCCAGGTTGCGGCGGGTGCTGTTCCAGAAATCGGCGTTGAAGGGATAACCCACGTCCCAGCCGATGGGCTGACTGCGATATTCGTTCAGTGCCACTGCGTGCGCTACGTGGCTGAACTCATCCGGAATGGAGAGGCGGTAGTCGGCGCTGAATGGCAGGTCGGTGCTCAGCACGGTGTCGAACAGGCCGATGAAGCGCAGATTGACTGGCTGGCAGCGGGTGACATCACGCCGGGTCTTTGGATCGACGGCCTCGTACTGGATCATCCGCTTGCCCTCGTGCTCAACAAGCAACTCAGCCAGGCGGTTCGCAAAATCGCGGGCCTGTGCGGCACCGCGGCTGAAGCCGACGATATCGATGTCCATCACGTTCTTGTCGTCCAGGGCTTCGGCTTCGTCGATGAAGTATTCCCACATCCGCTGGATGCGCTCCCGACCGGTGAAGTTGCCACCGCGGTCCGGCACCGGGCCGAAACCTTTCGGTAGGATGTCCTCGTAGGCTTCACCAAGGTAGTTCGTTGCTCCGTCCTCATAGTGCCGACTGCCTACACCGGAGACATAGTTCTGGTTGCCGTCATCATATAAACGCCAGAATCGAACAACGTTCGTGTCTGACCCACCAAGGCGCGCGCGTTCACGCTCTTCCTTCGAGTTATCCGTTCCATCAAACGCAAACAAAATCAAGCCATCCGGATCCACGTTTCTGAGCGGGTTGAACCCCACATACGCGTACGGATTCGGCCCGTCCGGGGTGCCGAGCGGGTCGGGGGTGAGGTACTGGCCCGCTTCTGGGTCGTAGTAGCGTGCGCGGTTGTAATGCAGCCCCGTCTCGGCATCGAAGATCTGCCCGGGCAGGCGCAGGTTGAGGCTGAAGTCGCGGGCTTGGACGGTAGCGGCGCCGAAGGGGGCGTAGGTGGCGCGCCACAGCACCTGGCCGTTGGCGTCGGTGGCGAGCTCGGGGGCGCCGAGGTGGTTGGCGTGAAGCCAGACGATGCGCTCGGGCTGGGTGAAGGCGGCGTGGAGCAGGCGGTAAAGGCCATCGGCGAATCGGGCGGTGACGCTGTGCTCGGCCCTTGCGGGCGCCACGCCGTGTGGGGTGTCGATGACGGCGAGCGGGAGCTCGGCGAGCCAGACGTACTGGCGCAGGATGCGGCCTTCGGCGTCGAGTTCGGCCAGGGGCTGGCGGTGCTCGTCGTAGACGGTGTGAATCGTGCGCTCGCCGACTTGGCGGGTGTTGCGCAGGCCGCGGTGGTCGTAGCGGTAGCGCGCCAGCACCTGGCCGTGCGCGCGCACTGTGGTCAGGCGGCCGCGAGCGTCCCAGTCGTATTCGCGCTCGCCCCAACGTTCGGGCTGGCCGCTGGCGGTGTAGTGGGTGGGGGCGGAGGGGGCTGAGCGGCGGTGGGTGCCGGGCTCGAAGTGGGCGGCTTGCGTGCCTGCGGTCAGTTCGTGTTGGGAGCGGACGCCCTGCTGGCTGAGGATGCGGCGCTGGGTGGCGTCGTAGGCGAAGCGCCAGACGGCTTCCTCGGTGAGTGTGTCAGCGTCGGTCTTCCATCGAACCGAGCTCAGCAGGCGGCCATGCCGGTCGTAAGCGTGGCCGCTTGTGGTTGGCCGGGCGCCGTCGGCGGCGGCGCGCTGGCGGCTGTGGAGGAGGTTGCCGCGCACGTCCCACAGGTAGCGGTGATCCAGCAGCGCTGCTGGGTCGTCCGCGAGGCCGAGCGCGCCGGGCAGGATTGTGATTTCTGCTTGCTGGATTGTGGGTCCGGAGGTCGCGTCGACACTTGGAGCGCTCGCGTGAGCATGCGCGGGGGTGATGCCGAGCAGGCGCTCGGCGATCTCTCGTGTGCTGCGCCCGAGCAGTTCCATCGGGGAGCTTGCCGCCGTCTCCAGCCCTGGCCGTGGAACACGCCGATGCACGACGCGCGCCAGCACGCCCGCGCGGCTGCGCTGGTAGAGAGTGTGGATGCCGTTGCCGCTGACATGACTGCGCAGGCCGGCGAGGTCGCGCTCGAAACCTTCCGAGATGATCTGCTCACCCGTGGGCCAGATTGACCATGAAGCGCCGACGGGGTCGCGCTTCAATGCAACGACCTGACCCTGACCATTACGCACGTAGCGCAGGCGGCTGCCGTCGGGAAGCGTGGTGCTGACGAGTTGGCCATTGTCGTCGTGCTCGTAGCGGGTGACGGTGGTCAGCTCGCCGCGGGCCGTGGGCAGGGTGACGATGCGTGCGCTGCGCAGGCCACGGGCGTCGTATTGGTAGCGTTCGCGCTGGGTGGGGTGGATGAGCTCAATGAGGCGGCGGCCGTCGTAGCGCCACTGCGTTTCCTCCACGGCGCCGCTGCCCGCGTCGGTGATGCGCTGGCGCTGGATGCGGCCCCAGTCGTCGTAGGCGTAGCGCGCACGGTTGCCGCGGGCATCTTGCATGGTGACCAGGCGGTCGAGCGCATCGTATGCGTGCACCACGGTCCCGCGGTCGGGGCTGCGTTGCCATACGATGCGGCCGAAGTCGTCGTGCAGGCGCTGCGTGCGCGTGGGCGACTCGGTGGGCTGAGGCCGGCGCGGGACTTCGGCGCTGACGGGGTGGACGAGGCCGTCGGCGTCGATTGCACGCAGCAGGCGTCCATTGGCCTCGTAGTGCCAGTCGCGCCCACGACCGGCGTTGTCGCGCACGGTGATGAGGCGCCCGTGCGCGTCGTAGCGCAAGGATTCGGTCTGCTCGAAGCTCGCGCTGCGCCGGCTGCGTTCCACCATTCGTCCTTCGGTGTCGTAGCGGAAGGTGTTGAGTACGCCGAGGGCGCTGGCGTGCCAGCGCAGCTGGCCGTGCTCGTCCCAGGCTTGGAGCCAGTTGGCGGCAGGAGAGAAGCTCGTGCGTGACTCGACCGGGCGACCGAGGTCGTCGTAGTCGAAGTGGACTTCCCGAGTCGGCGTCTGCCCGGGTCCGTCGTGCCGCACCGTCGTCGGCTGCAGGCGCAGGTTGTAGCTGTAGCGGGTGCTGAAGCCCTCGTCATTGCCCACACCCATGATCGCGCCGGTTGCGGGGTCGTATTCGAGGGTGCTGATTCGGTTTCCGGGCAGGGTGAGGTTCGAGATGTGGTTTCCTCCGGCATCCCAGACGAAGGTGGAAATGTCGGAATCGGCCGGTGAGGCCTTGGGGCCGTTCGGCAGGGGTCCGTCGGTGGCAGCGAGCAGCGAGCGGCCGTTGATCCGGGTGTAGGTAAAGCTGCTGCTACGCTCGATCGGCGTGGCGAGGCTGGGGTCGTCGATCGGCTCGCCGTCCGCGTCGAGCGGACTGAAGCCGGTTTCCACCAGCCGGGTGATCTGGCCCGCGTCGTTGTAGGTGAATTGCAGCCGGTGCTCACGACCCGGGACCACGCTGGGGCGTGTGATGAGTGCAGGGCGGGGCGAATTGTCTGCGTACTCGTAGCGGGCGAGCAGGCGTTCGGGCAGAGGTTTGGCGCCGCCAAAAAGCTGCACGGACTTTCGCAGCATGCGGCCGGTGGCGTCACGCGTCAGGATGATGGCGACGAGTGCTTGGCCTGCGTGATCGAGTTGGGTGCTGCGCATGAGCCGGCCGCGGGCATCGTACTGGTAGCGCACATTTGTCTCGCCGCAGCGCGCGCAGCCGGCGCCGATCGCCTCCAGCAGGCGGGGTTCGCCGTGGATGCGGGTGTGGCGGTAGGTGGTGCGCTGGCCGAGGCTGTTGGTGAGCACGGTCAGCTCGGGCGCGGCAAAGTCGAGCTCGACCTGCTCGATGCCGGTGCCAGCACGTGGCTGGCCGGATTCGTCAAGTGTGCGCGCCATGCCGCGCACGCTCAGGATCGCGCGCCCGGCACGGTCGTAGGCGTAGGTGGACAGACGTCGCTCGCCCGGCCCGTCCTGGGTTCGAGCTCCAGGCGCGGCGGTGAGGGAAATTCCCGTGAGATGGTGCGGCCACGTCTTTGCCGCGCCGCCGATGTGGGTGGCTTCGGCGCTGTCGGCGCCGTAGTGGTAGCGCCGGACGCTGCCGTCGGGGTGGGTGGCGGCGATGAGGTTGCTCAGCCCGGGAAGCGTGCGCTCGTTCTGATGTGTGTAGCTGAAGCGCCCGAGCGGGCTGGTGATTGCGACCACACCCCGAAAGCCGCGGCTGCTGCGCGGTGCGTACTCGAAGCTGAGGCTGCGGCCTTGCGGATCGGTGACTTTCATCAACTCGCCGTCGCGCCCGCGTGTGAGGCTGAGGAATTCGCCGCTGGGCATGCGGATCTGGAGCAACTTGCCGCGCGCATCGAAGTCCAGCGTGCGCCCGTCGGGCCAGATCCAGCGATAGCTTGCCACGCGCGTACCACCTCCGGCTGTCGTGCTCGCCGAGATCGCACCGCGGGCGGGGTCGGGATGGTGGTAGCGGCCAGGCTGGGCACGATCCGGGGCAAACACGAGACGTGTGCCGTCGGCCTGGACGATGTGCAGCTGTTCTCCAAGCACGTGAAGATCGGTCTCATAGGACAGCCGCCAGCCGCGCCCGAGCAAACCGAGGGGCGCATCAGTGCCCGCCTGCGTGCTGTTGTAATGGCGCACGATCTCGATGCCCAGCACGCCGGGAAGTGCGGGCAGGTCGGTTTCGCGCTGGTACTTGTTGCCGGTGATGACGTCGATCGGATTGCCTGCTCCGTGGGCGACACCGTCCGGGCTTTCCTGGCTTGCTGGCGCTTGCTCACCGCAGGGGTGGGCGGCAGCTGGATCACCCCCTTCGATCGAGATGCAGTTCGGGTCGGACGCGCTCGACTGGGGCAGGGACTGTGTGCTGCTTGTGGGGAGAAGGCTGCCGCTGCTTGAGGTCTGGGCGAGGGTCGCGGGTGCCCAAGCCAGCACAAGGCTGAGCGCAAGTGCGGGCAGGCCATGTGCGCGCCGACTGCGGGCAGAGGTGTGGGCGATGATCATGGGCGTATGGGATCTGAGCGGCTCGTCGGCGCAGGGCTGATGCCGGTCAGCCAATCCGCCGGCGCCTCACAGGAAGGCGGAGACCCGCAGCCGGGGTCGGTGAGTGGATCACAGCCATCAGGCTTGGGATTGGGCTCAGGTTCGGGCTCAGGCTCGGTTGCGGGAGGGGGTGCGCTGCTAGCAGTGCACGCCGGGTCGGTCACCGGACACTTCGGCAGTTCTGGCCCTTGCGCAGGCGGGCCCGGGTCGACAGGCGTGCCGGTGTTGCCGGGTCCGGGGCTGGAGACGTTGCCGGCTTCGATCGCGGGCGACTGCATGCGCATCACGGTGTGGGCCACGATGGGGATGCGCCCATCGGCGATGAGGCTGGCGCGAAAGGCGTCGCCGTCATCGGGGTCGAGCAGCGCGAGTGCGCGCGCCATGAAGGGGCCGGCGAGCGGAATCTGCTTGATCACCGGGATGCCGTAGCTGATGCGCAGTTTGAGCAAGTTGGCGTCCTGTAATGTCTGGCCGCTGGCGTTGCGGGCGGGGTCGCGATTGCAGGCGGGGCGGTCGATGGGGCAGTGCAGATGGGCGAGGTGGGTGTTGGGGATGACACGTCCCGTGGCGTCCATGCGCGCGGCCAGCGCCGGGCTGTGATAGTCGTCGAAGCTCTCGCGCGTGGGCGAGAGGATCTCGATGCGGGCAAAGGGCGCCTCGACGAGCGCCTTGGCGCGCGCGGCGGCGAGTTCGGCGGTGGTGGTGCCACCGCCGTGGTAGCCGGTCATGGCGCGGTCGAAGGCGGCGCGGATGGCGGCGGGGCGGGCGTTGGCGACGGTGCCTGCGCGTGCGGCCTCGAAGGTGGCGTAGTTGAGCTGGCTCCTGGCGTGAAAGAGCAGTGCGTACTGCATGAGCACGAGCAGGATGAAGAGCACGAGCGGGGCGGCGATGACGAATTCGATCAGAGTGGCGCCGTGCTCGCGTCGGGATGACAACTCTGGTCGCGGCCCCGGGAAGGCAAGGTCGATCTCCATGCCCGGCACCAGTCCGATGCGACGTGCTTCGCCTGCTGCGAGTTCGAGGGTCTGATTGGCACTCAAGCAAGCTGTCGCGCGCCACGGCGGCAAGGCGCTGACCACCTTGAGGATGCGGCCGCGACGGTCGAGAAAGACGACGTCGATCGGGTAGCGCATGAAGGCGGTATGCACCGATGCGCAGGGGGTGATGAGCAGCGCGTGGCCGGGTGCGGGTGGGGGCGAGCCGAGCAGGCCGCGCAGGCGGGCGGGCCAGCGCTCGGCGCGGTGGATGCAGAGCCGAAAACTCATGCGCCAGCCGCCATGAACTTCATCACGATCGGAAACATCAGGATCGCGAACACGCACGGAAAGATGAAGAACAACAGCGGAAACAGCAGCTTCACCGGGGCCTGCATGGCGAGCTTTTCGGCGTGGGCGAAGCGTTCGGTGCGGCGTTGTTCGGCCTGGGCGCGCAGGATGGGGCCCAGGCTCATGCCGGTGGCTTCGGCCTGGATGAGGGTGGAGATGAAATTGGTGATGGCTGCCATGTCGAGCCGCGCGGCCAGGTCACGCAATGCCTCGCTGCGCGGGCGGCCGGCACGCATGTCGCGCATCAGGCGGGCGAACTCGTCGCGTAGCGGGCCGGTCGGCCCCTTGGCGACGGCCTGGGCGATGGCGCTGTTGAGGTTGAGCCCGGACTCGACGCACAGGGTGATGAGGTCGAGCATGAAGGGCAGGGCCTTGAAGGTGAGCCGACGGCGCAGCGCGATGCGGTCGCGCAGCCACACCAGCGGAAACACATACCCGAGCGCAAATCCGGCGAGCGCCGGCCACAGCACAGGCAGGGCGAAGCTACCGGCCAGCCAGGCGGCGAACGCAGCGCACAGCAGCGCCCACACCAGCCTGCCGGCGAGGAATTGCGCCGCATCCAGCGCGTAGTCGAGGCCGGCCAGGCGCAGGCGGGAAAGGCCGATCTGCGTCTGGCGCTCGGGCAGCAGCACGCGCAGGTAGTGTGCAAACCATTGCACCAGCCACCATACGAGGCGGTAGCCGAGCGGTGGTGCGTCGAGCCAGATGCGGTCCTGCTGCGGCACGGCCGCCGCCGTGCGCGAGACCAGCCAGGCAATGATTGCGACCGACAGCCCGACGCTGAGGGCGATGGCGATGATGAGCCAGCGTGGGTCGAGGGACAGGAGCAGGGGCGAGGGGGCGGCGTTCATGCTGGGCTCAGATGTCGATGGCGACGATGCGGCGGATGAGCAGCACGCCGATGAACTCCATCACCAGCACCGCAGCGAGTACTCCCCAGCCCAGCGGTGTGGTCCACAGCTGGGACATGGCGGCGGGCTCCATGCGGTTGAGCACCCACAGCAGGAACACCGGCAGCAGGCCGACGACCCAGGCCTGGAGCTTGCCCTGGGCGGTGAGCGCGAGGATCTTGAGCTCCATCGCCTGCTGGCTGCGCAGCGTGCTGGCCGTGCGCTCTAGGGTTTCGGCCAGGCCTCCGCCGGTCTCATTGGCGATACGCATGGCCGACACCATGAGCTTGACCGGCTGCGCAGGCACGCGCCGGGCGAGGTTCTCGAGTGCGTCGTCCAGACTCACGCCGAGGCGCTGTTCGTGCTGCACCAGCAGCAGCTCCTGCTGCAGCGGTGCGGCGAGCTCGGCGCTGACCTGACGGATTGCGGCCGGCAGCGACAGGCCGGCGCGCGCGGTGCCGGCGAGCATCTGCAGGGCGTCGGGGAGCTGTTGTTCGATGTGCTCGACTCGGCGCTTACGCAGCCAGCGCAAGACTCCACGCGGGGTCAGGGCGAGCACGATGGCAGTCACCAGCGCCATCAGGAGGCTGGCGCTGAGCAGCCAGGCAGCGAGCGCGCAGAGTACCGTGAGCGCGAGGTTGAGCACGTAGAGCCGTGCCGGATCGATGAACAGGAACAGCTCGCGCAGGTGAAAGCCGGTCTCGCGCGTGAAGCGCTCGCGCCAGGCTTGCAGCAGGCGGCCGCTGATGTCGACCAGCGCCCACACGAACAGAGCGATGGTGATGGCGACAACGATGAGAACGAGCTCGAGGTTCATGCGTCTCCCGTGTCGCTGGGAGCGTTGAACAGTGACAGGTCGAGCTGCACGCCGCTTTCGGCCAATGTCTCGTAGAACGCGGGGATGGCGTTGCAGCCGGTGAAGCGGCTGCGCACACGCCCCTCGGCGTCGCGGCCGCGCTGTTCGTGGCGGAAGAGCTCCTGCATCTGGATGCGCCCGGATTCGGTGCCGGCGACTTCAACGATGGCGGTGATGACGCGGCGGCCGTCGGGCAGGCGTGCCTGCTGGATGACGAGATCGATGGCCGCGGCGATCTGCTCGCGAATCGCCGTCAGCGGCAGATCCATGCCGGCCATCAGCACCAGGGTCTCGAGGCGGGCGAGCGCATCGCGCGGGCTGTTGGCGTGCAGCGTGGTGAGTGAGCCGTCGTGGCCGGTGTTCATCGCTTGCAGCATGTCGAGCGCCTCACCGCCACGGCATTCGCCGACGACGATGCGGTCGGGGCGCATGCGCAGGGCGTTCTTCACCAGGTCGCGGATGGCGATCTGGCCACGACCCTCGGCATTGGCCGGGCGCGCTTCGAGGTTGATGAGGTGCGAGTGCGCCAGGCGCAGCTCGGCGGCGTCCTCGATGGTGATGATGCGCTCGCCGTCGGGGATGAAATTGGAGAGCACGTTGAGCAGCGTGGTCTTGCCCGAGCCGGTGCCGCCGGAGATGAGGATGTTCTTGCGCTGCTCGACACAGATGCGCATGAAGGCCGCCATCTGCGTGCTCATCGCGCCGAAGGCGATGAGATCGGCGTCGGTCAGCACCTTGCGTCCGAACTTGCGGATGCTCAGCGCCGGCCCCTTGATGGCGAGTGGCGGGATGACGGCGTTGACGCGCGAGCCGTCCTTGAGGCGGGCGTCGACCATTGGCGAGGACTCGTCGATGCGTCGGCCGATCGGGGTGACGATGCGCTCGATGACGCCGAGCACCGCGCGCTCGCTGGTGAAGCTGGCCGGGTGGCGCTCGAGGCGGCCGCGGCGCTCGATGTAGATCTCGTCGTGGCGGTTGACCATGATCTCGGTGATCGAGTCGTCCTCGAGCAGGGCTTCGAGCGGTCCGAGCCCGACCGCTTCGTTGAGCACGTCGCGGCGCAGGCGGTCGCGGTCGATGGCCTCGGGCAGCGCGGCTTCCTGGTCGATGAGTTCGATCAGCAGGGCTTCGGTCTCGGCGCGCAGCTCGCCATCGCTCATGCGCACCAGGTCGCGCCGGCGCAAGTCGATGGCGTCGAGCAAGGCCTCGTGGATGTGCTTGCGCCAGAACTGCTCTGGCGTGGGCGCGGCGGGCGCACGTGTGGGGTGAGCCGGAAGAGGGGGGTGAACGGAGTGTGCGGGGTACGCGGCGTGAGTGGGGTGGGTGGCGTGTGAGAGCGGTGTGGGCGGTGTGGGCTGCAATGTGGGCCCTGGCGACTCAGGCGGGGGCGCGCCGGTGGTGGCTGGGCTGGCTTGTGCGGCGGTGCTCGCAGCCTGGGTCTGGATTCGATCCTCGATGACGAGGGTGAATGGCCCCACCGTGATCTGGTCGGTGGCTGCGATCGGGCCGTGGTGGTGGATGCGTGTGCCATTGACCGTGGTGCCGAAGAACTGGCCCAGATCCTGGATGTAGAGCCCGGCCTTGCTGCGGTAGATGCGGGCATGTTCGCGCCCGATCTTCCAGCCCGGCAGGCGCAGGCGGCATTCGTGGCCCTTGCCGATGATCGCCGAGGTGTCGGCGATGGATTCGACGCGGGGGGCGGTTTCGGGATGGCGGATGGTGACCTGAAACATGATCGACGGGCCTTGCGCTCAGTTGATTGACCAGGGGTGTTCGCTGTCGGAGCGGAACGGCTGATCGGGAACGACGCGCTCCTCCACCGGCGCCGGCAGGCCGGGTACGGCGGCGAGGTCGGGTTCGGTGGCGCGCGGCACGTCCTCCAGACGCTGGCGGGCGCGCAGCATGCTCTCGGCCTGTGCGAGGGTGTGCTTGTCGACCGCATGCGGGGTGACGAAGACGACGAGTTCGGTTTCGTTGTTCTGGAAGCGGCGCGAGCGGAACAAGGCGCCCAGCACCGGGATGTCTCCCAGGAAGGGTACTTTGTCGATCGCGGCGTTGACGTCGCGTGTCAGCAGTCCGCTGAGCACGATGGTGCCGCCCTGCATGACGTTGAATTCGGTCTCGGTCTTGCGCGTGCGCAGCGCCGGGCCGGCGTCGCCCATCACCGACAGGTCAAGATCGCTGACCTCGCTCATGATGCGGGCGCGGATCACACCGTTGTCGTCCACCGTGGGGGTGACTTGCAGGCGGATGCCGTAGGGTTTGAACTGGATGGTGGTGCCGTTGATGTTGCTGACGCTGTAGGGGAATTCACCACCGGCCAGGAAGCTGGCCTCGGCGCCGTTGCGGGTCGACAGCACGGGCTGGGCGAGTATGGAGGCGGTGCCGTTCTGCTCCAGCAGGCGCAGTTGCGCATTGAGCCCGGTGTTGATCGCGGAGAGTACGTTGAGGCTGGAGCTGAGCGGCACCGGCCCGCCACTGCCGTCGGGGTTGATGATGGGCGGCGCGTTCTCGCTGCCTGCGCGCAGGTCGATCTGCAGCGGCGCGTTGCCGCGTCGGCCGGGCATCCAGATGCCGCCGATGGCTGCGCCGCCGGTGGCGTTCCAGGCCAGTCCGATCTCGCGCAACATGTTGATCGGGAACTCGACGATCTGTACGTCCATGACGATCATCTTTTCCCAGCCGACCGGGTTGGTGAAGTTGATGATCTGCGGATAGCGTCGGGCGAGCTCTTCTATGCGGGCCTGGTCGCGGTTGCTCAGGCTGTCGCCTTCGACCACCACCTTGTCGCCGATCATCGCGCTGCGCGCGTTGGGGATGTTCGCAAGAAATGCGGCGATCTCGCGATTCACACGCGGGGTCTCGGCGGGGACGACGTTGACCGTGAGTCGACGGCTACCGCCCTTGGCGGTCCAGATGTGCAGCGAGGACACGCCGAGCTCGTTGGCAATGAGGAGGATCTCGCGATCATCGAGCACGGCGGCCGAGAGCACCTTGCCGTTGCCTACCGCCAGGCGGCCGGCGTTGGGTTCGGCCAGCACCCGGGTTTCACCCTGGAACATCGTGAGCTCGGGGATGTTGGCGGCGAGCGCTGCCGGCATGAAGCACAGCGCCAGGAAGTGAAGAAGGGCTCGGCTCAGGAGGCGCATTGGTTCGGTCGGAATGAGTTGAGAGGGATGGCGAAAGGCGCGGCGGGCTTGCTGGGGATGGAGGAGGCCAGGGGTGTGAAAGGGGGGATCAGTCCAACGGTGTCTCGGCGTGTGAGCTCATCTTCAAGCCGCTGGTGATCGGGCCGCCGCCGTAGATCACCGGCACCGAGCTGATGCCCTTGCCGTCGCCGTCCGGGAGTCCCAGCAGCTTGCGGCCGTCGGTGATGGCGGTGGAGACTGGCGTGATGTCGCCGGGGGCGCGCAGCAAGGCGGTGACACGGCCGATCTCGCGTGCGGCGATGACGCGCTTGGCGTCCTCGGGTGAGGTGTCGAGGGTGATGGTGGTGTAGCTGCGGGGCTGGCCATCCGGGTCGCGTGTGTCGGCATCGACCCGGCTGCCGGTGGCAAGCACAGGGATGCTCTGCAGCAGCGTGAAGGTGAAGCTGCGCGTCTCATTGCGCGCCGACACTACGATGTCGATGCGGTCGCCCGGTTCGACCATGCCTGACAGCGAGCTGATCTCGTCCACCGGCACGGTGACCGCACGCTGACCGGACTGCAGGCGGGCGGAGAAGGTGGGCGCACGCCGTCCCTCCAGCTGCGCCCACAGGATGGCTTCGCCCACCGCCGCGGGATAGGCGAGCACCAGGCTTTCGGCGCGGCTGAACTGGTCGGGCGTGATCGCACCTGAGTGTGCCCAGGGGCGAGGGATCCCGCGCACGGCCACGGTGTCGGGCGTGATCGATGCGCCGGCCGGCAGGCTGGTCTTGGCTACGACGACCTGCACCATGTCGATGTCGGTCGCGCGTGCATCGATCTCCGCCATGCGCTCGGCGAGATAGTTGCTCGCGGCGTAGGCGGCGAGCCCACCCAGGGCGAGCGCGACGGCGAGGACGATCCAGTTCTTGCGGGTGTTGCGCGTAATGGGCGTGTTGGGGGGCATCGATACTGTGCTCAAAGGGGTAGGGAGATGAAGCCGCTCTGGCGCTCGAAGGCGGTGCGCACCGCGCTGAGCAGGATGTCGATGACGGAGTCTTCGCCACCGGCACCAAAACCGATGAGCATCGCCAGCACCAGCAGGGCGACCAGATATTCGGCGAGCGCTTGTCCGCGCGTGAAGGACGGAGAGCGGGCTGTCATGGCCGCCTCGAGAGCAGGGTGAGGATGGCGTGGGTGGTGCCCTCGCCTCGAACGAGCACGAGTTGCGCCTCGCCGGATGCGCCGCCAAATGCCTGCACGAGCGCATCCGCGCTGTCGGCAAGAGGCGGGCCGGCCGGGTGCAGTCCGCGCGCCGCGAGGCTGGCTGAGAGCTGGCTCAGGTTGAGGCGCAGCGCGTGTGCGTTGATCAGCACGAGCTGGCGCGAGGTGAGCGGTCCGTCCACCGATTCCATGTCGGAGAGTAGCTCGGAGCCGGCCGGCAAGTTGAAACCCAGTGGCCGGCTGCCGGCTTCGCGGGCGGCGCGACTGTCGGCGATCGAGCTCAGCGCCTCGGTGTTGCCATCCGGCTGCGGTGTGATGGTGACCGTGATGAAGAAGTCGCCGCGCGCCTGTGCCAGCACATGGGCATGACCGGTGCGCGCGTGCGCCACCTGAGCGCCCAGCACCTGCTGGTAGTGAGAGAGCACGACAGCGGTCGGTGCCGGGCTGAGCACGCGCGCAATGCGCATCGGCACACCGTTGAGTCGGACCTGTTCGCCGATGGGCTCGATGCGAGCGTCTCGCGGATGCATGAGCTCAGGCCATGGGCTTGCAGCGGCGGCGCTCATGAGAACACAGGGGAAGGTGGACAGGAGCAGCACGCGCAGTGTGAATGGCGCCAAGGGCAGGGTGAACGATGAGCTCATCGGATGCGGTCCTCGGGGACGAACTCGGGATCGACGCGACCGATGTCGGGCAAGCGTGCCCCGTCCAGCACGCGGGGGATGAGCTTGAGGGGCGCGGCGAACAGCTCCAGCGCCCCGAACGGGAAGGGGCCTGTGATATTCCAGGGCCCCCGCCTTAGCGCGGCGCGCACCGCTGCCGGCCCGGAGGCGGACCATGGATCGACCAGCAGCGTGGTGTGGCGCTCGATCGACAGGCCAAGTGCATCGAAAGGCGCGAGACCGGCGACGTCTGCAAGGGCGATGCGGACTGCGCCGGTGTACAGCGTGTTCGCGTCCAGCCCCATGCCTGACGCGAACACCGCGCCCAGCGGCTGCGTCAGCGCCTCGCGCCGGCTGGTGGCATCGACATGGGTGTCAAACACTGGCAGCAGCGGCTCGCCACGGTGATCGGTCCACAGCGGGTTGCGATGCTCAGCGAAGTCGCCCACGCGCTCAGCGCTCTTGACCGGCGCGGTGCTGGTGCTGAAGAAGCGCCGCCGCACCTCATCGGCCAGCTCTGCATCGGACTTCCACGACTGCAGGCTGCTGCCGTGGTGGACCACGCCCTCGAAGGCAACATAGCGGCTGGCGCTGGCAGCGGTCTGCGCGATGTCGAGCTGCTTGCCCAGCAGCGGCACGATCAGAAACAGCGGCAGCAGCACCAGGGCCAGCACCAGGAACTCGACGGTGGACTGGCCGTGCTGGCGGTGCGCTCCCCCAACCCTGCTCATGCTGGCGTCCATGGCTGTGGTGCGCGCAGCGCCTGAAGCCTGTATGCGGTGTGCTGGACCATCGGTTTGTGCGCGCCCTTCATGGGAGCTGGGCGCTGTCCTGGCGCAGCTGGGCCTGGGCGCGGGCCGCTGCGGACACCGGCGCAAGGCGCGCCTGCCAGTAGGGGTTGAAAAGGCTGCCGAGTTCGCTGCGTCCAGGGTGACGCGCGTTGCCGGCATCCGGACGCTCGAAGAAGACCTCGACGCTCGATATCGCCGCACTTTGCCCGCCCGTCAGCCTGCCGTCGAAGAGCTGCAGGCGCCCAGCGGGCTTGACGCTGCTCGTGCCTCCCGAGAAGCGCTGTGCCGCAGCGGACTTGGTGACCCGAATGGTGAGCCGGGTGCTGGGTGCCTCCATTTCCAGCGCGCGATCCGACAGTTCGCGGAAGGCGGGGATGGCGCCGCCGCCGAAGGTGGCGGGTGGAAACCCCTTGGCGACGCCCGCGGCAGAATCGGCAATCGCGCTCGCCCGTGGATTGGTGCCGCGCGAGCCGGCGTAGGCATAGGCCCCATCGGCCAGGTCATCGTCGGAAGCGGCGCTGCCGTAGCCGAGCGGCTGCTCGCTGCGCCGGCAACGCCAGCGCCGCACGCGGTAGTGATGTGCGGAGAGCGTGTCCATGGACTTCCAGCCATCGACGAGGTCGATGAGCTCGGTGCTGCCACGCTTGCGCAGCTCGATGCCGTGGCAGAGCACGACCAGACCGAAGTTCCAGTTGCGGCTGATGAGGAAGGCCTCGCGACTGTCATTGACCAGCCTGCCCATGCGGCGACGTTCGTCGCGTGTGGCGTACTCGCGGGTGAAGCCGGCGAAGTCGTCCGCGAGCGGAACTGGATCGACGACAGCCTGTGGATCGTTGTCCTGGGCGACGTCTTTCATCAGCGCAAGACGGCTTGCCAGGGCAAGGGCGTCGGCTGGGCCGTGCATGAGTTTTTGCGACAGCGCCAGCGCCTGGATCGCCGCGTCGTGAAGGCTGACGGCGCCCGCCAGCGCAGGTGTGAGGCTGTCCATGATCGACTTGATGTGCCCCATCGCCGTGGCGAGGGTGGTGCCGACTCCGGGAATGAGGTGCAGATAGGGGCCGATGTTGGTGGCCGATGTGCCCATGTATCGCGCCCACGATGCGATGCCCACCGCCTGCCCGATCGCGATCTGGTTGGCGATGATTGCGCGGTTGGTGTAGGCGTCGTAGTTCAGCATGCGAGCCTCGAACACGCCTGCACTGAAGGCGACCGCATCGGCGGTGTTGGTGAGGCGTAGCTTCTCCTGCACCAGTTGGCCGCTGTTGAACATGTAGAAGAGGATGGCTGCGACGGCGACGAGAAGAACGAGGGCCAGCGGCAGGACTTGTCCTGTCTGTTGTCTTTCGAATCCCGTGCGTGCATTGCCCCCGATCGCCTCCACGTCTGTTGTGCGGCGTGCTTGCCGTGACGCGCTCGCCACGCGGGCCTACTTGCCGACCTGGTTCACGTAAGTGTCGAGGGTGTGCTTCTGGTCGCCGACCGTTTTTGCCTTGTCGGAAGCGGTCTGTGCTGCCGTCTTCGCCGCGGTGCCGTCCTTTCCGGATAGCTCCTGGGCGATGGCAGCGGTCTGGTTGCGCACGGTCTGGCCGAAGTACTGATATACCGCGATGGCGGCGACCGCGATCATCGCGACGATGATGATGTATTCGGTCATGCCCTGACCGTGTTGGCTATTGCGTTTGGCAGGTGCTGACATGATCGCGGTTTCCAGGTGAATAGTGGATATGATGATGGCAAATGAAAAATGCATAGTCAATATCCTTTTGTCATTAATGGATGGAGCCCCATTCATGTCTTGTCGAGGTCGACGAAAAAGCCCGCTGCATCTGACTGCAGCGGGCTTGGCTTGGGGTGGGGACCAGGGTGGGCTCCGTGCGACGCGGCGCAGGCTTGAGCGTTGACGATCTTGCTTCGGGTGCTGCTGAGGTGTGCCACGCACGGTAATTGCCTGCGCGCCCGGCGGTCACAGCTATGATGTGTATCGAGCCCCATGCAGGAGGGCTCGATTTTTTTCATGGATAGGGCCGTATGCGCAACTTGTCGATACTTTGTTTTGCCTATGCGATCAGTTTGTTTTATCGCGGCATGATTTCGGTGATTGCGCCGGAGATCTCGGCAGACCTGGCGCTGAACGAGAGTGGTCTGGGTCTGTTGTCGTCGACCTTCTTCATCAGCTTCGCCATCGCTCAGGTCCCTTGTGGTCTGGCGCTTGATCGGCTTGGCGCACGTTTGACCATCGGCCTGTTCATGTGGCTGGCGGTACTGGGTACCGTCCTATTTTCGATAGCCGAAACATCTTCCGTCGCGTTTGTTGGGCAGGTGCTGATTGGCGTCGGCTGTGCACCGATATTTACCGGTTCGATGCTGTTTGTCGGCCGCCATTACCCGCCCGAACGTTTTGCCTATATCACCGCGCTGGTGATCGCGGTCGGCAGCATCGGCGATCTGCTTGGCACCACCCCCCTGGCTCTGGTAACCGAATGGCTGGGGTGGCGGTCTGCGCTGCTGCTCGTCATGGTCCTGGCGGCAGCGGCGGCCAGCTGCTGCCTGTTATGGCTGGAGCCGGACCGGCCCGTCGGCGAGCCCCAGTCGCTGACGGCGATGCTGCGCGGCATGGCACGGGTGACAACCGTGCGTGGCTTGTGGCCGATTGTCCCGATGTTTCTGGCCAGCTACGCGGTGCTGATGGCGATTCGCGGACTGTGGAGCGGCCCTTACCTGGCCGAGGTGTTCCAGCTCGATACCGGAGAGCGGGGCAATGTCATCTTTGCGATGTCGATTGCCCTGGGGGTGGGCACCTTCATGCTGGGGGTGCTGGACCGGTTTCTGAAAAACACGCGGCGGCTGGTGATCGTCAGTTCGGTGCTGACCCTGGTGCCGCTCTTGCTGTTGGCGATCTATCCATCCGAGGGGGCCAATTTCGCGATGTGGGCCTTCGTCGCGATCGGGCTGTTTGGCTTCAACTACCCCTTGTTGATGGCCCATAGCCGGAGCTTTCTGGCACCGGCCTACCATGGCCGCGGCATGGCCTTCCTGACGGCGCTGAGCTTCGTCGGCGTCGCGCTGATTCAAAGCATCAGTGGATGGATGATGGGGATGAGCTACGAAGCGCAAATGAGCCCGAGCGAGCAGTACCGGCTGCTGTTCATCCTGCTCGGAGGCGCGCTGGCGCTGGCCACCGTCGTGTACGGCTTCAGCGAAAGGCAGGGGCGCGGGACCGGACCACTCAAATAGTGGCACGTCGCTGTCCCGACTGGCCTGGCAGCCGAACTGCATTGCGGCTCGGCTGCGGCCCCGGTCAGCGTGCGATCGGCTTGTAGCGGATGCGCTTGGGCTTGGCGCCTTCTTCGCCCAGGCGCTTTCTCTTGTCTTCTTCGTATTCCTGATAGTTGCCGGCGAAGAAGAACCATTGCGAATCGCCTTCGGCGGCCAGGATGTGGGTGCAGATGCGGTCGAGAAACCAGCGGTCGTGCGAGATCACCAGCGCGCAGCCGGCAAACTCAAGGAGCGCATCTTCGAGCGCGCGCAGGGTTTCGATGTCGAGGTCGTTGGACGGTTCGTCGAGCAGCAGTACGTTGCCGCCCTGGATCAGGGTCTTGGCCAGGTGCAGGCGGCCGCGTTCGCCACCGGACAGGTTGCCCACCAGCTTTTGCTGGTCGCCGCCCTTGAAGTTGAAGCGCCCGAGGTAGGCGCGGCTCGGCATCTCGAAGCGGCCCACGGTGAGGATGTCGGCGCCGTCGGCGATGGTGTCGAACACCGTCTTGTCGTTGGCCAGGCCCTCGCGGGTCTGGTCGACCGCGGCGATCTGCACCGTGCTGCCGATATCGACGATGCCCGCATCCGGCGTGTCGCGGCCTTCGATCATCTTGAACAGGGTGGACTTGCCGGCGCCGTTGGGGCCGATGATGCCGACGATGGCTCCGGGCGGGATGCTGAAGTTGACATTGTCCATCAGCAGCTTGTCGCCGAAGGCTTTGCTCACGCCGTTGAATTCGATGACCTTGTCACCCAGGCGCTCGCCGGGTGGAATGAAGATCTCCTGGGTTTCGTTGCGGCGCTGGTATTCGACGCTGGACATTTCCTCGTAGCGCGCCAGACGCGCCTTGGACTTGGCCTGACGTGCCTTGGGGTTGGAGCGCGCCCACTCCAGCTCCTGCTTCATCGCCTTCTGGTGCGCGGCTTCGTGCTTGGATTCCTGCGCCAGGCGCTCGCCCTTCTGCTCCAGCCAGCTTGAATAGTTGCCCTTCCAGGGGATGCCGTGGCCGCGGTCCAGTTCCAGGATCCATTCGGCGGCGTTGTCGAGGAAGTAGCGGTCGTGGGTGACGGCCACCACGGTGCCGGGGAAGCGGGTGAGGAACTGCTCCAGCCATTCGACCGATTCGGCGTCGAGGTGGTTGGTCGGTTCGTCCAGCAGCAGCATGTCGGGTTTGGACAGCAGCAGCTTGCACAGCGCGACGCGGCGCTTCTCTCCGCCCGAGAGATTGCCGATGACGGCATCCCAGGGCGGCAAGCGCAGCGCGTCGGCGGCGATCTCCATCTGGGTCTCGATGTCCCCGCCCGCGGTGGCGAGGATG
The DNA here is from genome assembly GCF_000443165.1 of Thauera terpenica 58Eu. Taxonomy (GTDB): domain Bacteria; phylum Pseudomonadota; class Gammaproteobacteria; order Burkholderiales; family Rhodocyclaceae; genus Thauera; species Thauera terpenica. The sequence goes on from NZ_ATJV01000092.1 coordinate 68,068, forward strand.
TTCTCGTAGCGCGCCTGCTCCTCGGCGAGCTTGTCGAAGTCGGCATCCGGTTCGCCATAGGCGGCATACACCGCGTCCAGCTTCTCGCGCGCTTCCATGATTTCACCCAGACCGGACTCGACTTCCTCTTTCACGGTCTTGCTTGCGTCGAGCTCGGGCTCCTGCGGCAGATAGCCGATGCGCTGGCCGGCGAGGCGCTGGACCTCGCCCTCGTAGTCGTTATCCACCCCGGCCATGATGCGCAGCACGGTGGACTTGCCCGAGCCGTTCAGGCCGAGCAGGCCGATCTTGGCGCCGGGGAAGAAAGAGAGGGAAATGTCCTTGATGATCTGACGCTTGGGCGGAACGGTCTTGCTCACGCGGAGCATCGACATGACGTATTGGGCCATCGAACTGCCTTACAGAAGGAGCGGAAAGAGCGGCAGTTTACCCGACTGGGTGCGAGCCGGCACGCTTGGGGCAGATGCGCGTCCACCGGACGCGGGGTGTGATGGCCTCAATGGACCCGGCGAGCGAGCACCGCGGGCTGCTTCGCGTCGGCGGGCCGTCGCGCTCAGCTCACAGCAGCGCTTCGATATCCTTCACCATGTCTGCCGGTTCCGTGGTCGGCGCAAAGCGCTCGACCGCGAGCCCCTCGCGGTCGACCAGGAACTTGGTGAAGTTCCACTTGATGGCTTCGGTGCCAAGCACGCCTTTGGCGTGCTGCTTGAGGTATTTGAAAAGCGGGTGTGCGTCGTCGCCATTGACCTCGACCTTGGCGAACATCGGGAAGCTGACGCCGTAGTTCTTCTCGCAGAAGGCCGTGATCTCTGCCGCGCTGCCAGGCTCCTGGGCGCCGAACTGGTTGCATGGAAAGCCGAGCACGACCAGGCCGCGTGCGGCGTAGTCCTTGTAGAGCTTTTCCAGGCCGGCGTAGTGCGGGGTCAGGCCACATGCGCTGGCGGTGTTCACGATCAGCAGCACCTTGCCGGCGTACTCGCCGAGGGTGGTGCTGCCGCCTTTCAGGCGCTGGACTTCGATGTCATACAGCTCGGAAGACATGCGGGGCTCTCCGTGGGTGTCGTTGTTGATGTTAAGGGTGCAGCAATGGACCGTGTCGGAGGCGCCCGAGTTTCCTGCGCTGAGGAAATTCTTGGCATTGAGCGCTCTATTTTTCGACGAAGGCGCGCTCGATCACGTAGTCCCCGGCCACGCCAATGCGCGGTGACATCGTGAACCCGCGCGCATCGAGCAGGTCGCAGCAGTCCTTGTTCATCGCCTGGCTGCCGCAGATCATCACCCGGTCATGCGCCGGATCCAGCGCCGGCAGGCCGATGTCGTCGAACAGTCTGCCCGTTTCCATCACATGAGTGATACGGCCGGTGTTGTGGAAGGGCTCGCGTGTCACCGTGGGGTAGTAGATCAGTTGCGCGCGCACCGCATCGCCAAAATATTCGTTTTGCGGCAGCACGCGGGTGATGAAGTCGGTGTAGGCGAGTTCGGACACGAAACGCACGCCGTGCACCAGGATCACCTTCTCGAAGCGGGCGTAGGTCTCGGGGTCCTGGATCACGCTCAGAAAAGGTGCGAGGCCGGTGCCGGTGGCGAGCAGGTACAGATTCTTGCCAGGGTTCAGATCGTGCAGCACGAGGGTGCCGGTGGGCTTCTTGCTGACCACGATCGGGTCACCCTCGCGCAAGTGTTGCAGGCGCGAGGTGAGCGGCCCGTCCGCCACCTTGATGCTGAAGAACTCGAGATGCTCTTCGTGATTGGGGCTGGCGATGCTGTAGGCGCGGGTCAGGGGCTTGCCTTCGACGTCCAATCCGATCATGACGAACTGGCCGTTCTCGAAGCGCAGAGCCGGGCTGCGCGTGGTGCGAAAGCTGAACAGGGAGTTGTTCCAGTGATGAACACTGATGACGCGCTCGGTAAGCAGATTGCTCATGACGGTGCCCTTGCAGGACGGATTGACGATGGCGTTGATTCTAGGTGGGTTGGCTTACCGATTTAGTGGATAATTTCGATAACTCTTACCTGTTATAGTGATATGCGATTCACCTTGCGTCAGATCCAGGCTTTCGTCGCCATCGCCCGCAGCGACAACGTGTCGCGTGCCGCCGAGGCTTTGAGCCTGTCCCAATCCGCCACCAGCGCCGCGCTCGCCGAGCTCGAGAATCAGTTTGACCAGCAGCTGTTCGACCGCCATGGCAAGCGGCTGCGCCTTAATGAGCAAGGCCGGCTGGTGCTGCCCCATGCGGTGGAACTGCTCGACCGCGCCGAGGAGATGGACGCCTTGCTGCGTGGCGAACGCGGCCTGGGCAGCCTGCGTGTGGGTGCGACGCTGACCATCGGCAACTATCTGCTGCCGCTCATCGTTTCCGGCTTCCTGCAAAGCCATCCGGAAAGTCGGGTGAAGCTGCAGGTGTACAACACGAGCACGATTGCAGCGATGTTGCGCCGCTACGAGATTGATCTTGGCCTGGTTGAGGGGCAGGTGACCGATGTCGAACTGGAAGTGGAACATTGGGTCGAGGACGAACTGGTGGTGTTTTGTGCACCCGAGCATGCGCTGGCGGGGCGCGAGACCGTCAGCTTGGCCGAGATTGCCGACGAGCCCTGGATCATGCGGGAACGCGGCTCGGGCACGCGGGAAACGCTCAACCAGGCCTTGCGCCATCGGCCGGGCGCCATGGTGCCGCGTCTGGAGCTGGAACACACGGAGGCGGTCAAGCGCGCGGTGGAAAGCGGCCTCGGTCTGGGCTGCCTGTCGCGGCTTGCTCTGCGTGATGCCTTTCGGCGTGGCAGCCTGGTGGCGCTGGAGACGCCAGAGCTCGATCTGCGCCGCAGCTTCAGCTTCGTGTGGCACCGCGGCAAGTACCACAGCGCCGCCATTCGCCGCTTTCTCGAGGATTGCCGGGCGTTCACGGCAGGCGCCGAGCGCAGTCACGAAATTCACCTGCCGCTGGTACGCTGAGCGTGCCGCCGCGGACGCGGGCGGGAACTTCCACCTCAACTGCGCTTCAGACGGGCTTGCGTGCTGAACGGTGGCGGGGTGGGTGCCCGACTCCGCAGCAGGCAATGCGTGTACTACACTCATCACCCCAACCGACTCCCTTCGCACGGTGCAGCCATGAGCGTCATCGAATTCACTCGTCCTTTGCACGAGAAACTCACCGCCATTCGCCGTGACATCCACGCCCATCCCGAGCTCGCCTTTGCCGAGCACCGCACGGCCGAGATCGTCGCCCGTCACCTCGAGTCCCTGGGCGTCGAAACCCACCGTGGTATTGGCGTCACCGGGGTGGTGGGCGTGGTGCGCGGTGGCCGCAGCCTGCGTGCGATCGGCCTGCGCGCCGACATGGATGCGCTGCCGATCACCGAGCGCAACGACTTTGCGCACAGATCCACCGTTCAAGGCCACATGCATGCCTGTGGTCACGATGGTCACACGACGATGCTGCTCGGTGCTGCCGAGGCGCTGGTGGGGATGGCCGCGCGCAAGGAGTTTGACGGCACGGTGTACTTGATCTTCCAGCCGGCTGAAGAAGGCGAGGGTGGCGCGCCGGCGATGATCGCCGATGGCCTCTTCGATCGCTTTCCGATGGAGTCCGTTTTTGGCATGCACAACTGGCCGGGCATGGAGGCGGGCAGCTTTGCCATCCACAGCGGCCCGGTCATGGCCAGCGCCGACCGCTTCGACATCCGCTTCACCGGCGTCGGCGCGCACGCTGCGATGCCGCACCTGGGCGTGGATCCGGTGGTCGCCGGCGCAGCCTTCGTGCAGGCGGCGCAGACCCTGGTCAGCCGCGGGCTGGATCCGATCGACGCCGGCGTGGTGTCGGTCACCCAGTTCCACGCTGGCGAGGCCTATAACGTGATCCCCGACCGTGCCGAGCTGTGTGGCACGGTGCGCACCTTCTGCCCCGCTGTGCGCGACCAGCTCGAGCGCGGCCTGCGCCAGATCGCCGAGGGGGTGGCCCAGAGCCACGGTGTCGAGCTCTGCTTCGAGTTTCGCCGCGGCTACCCGCCCACGGTCAATACCGCCGCCGAGGCCGCGCTGTGCGCCCAGGCCGCGCGTGCCGTGGCCGGAGAAGCGCGCGTGTTCACCGACCGCCGCCCGAGCATGGGCGCGGAAGACTTCGCGTATTTTCTGCAGGAAAAACCCGGCGCCTACGTCTGGATCGGCAACGGCCCGGGCGAGGGCGGCTGCATGTTGCACAACCCCCACTACGACTTCAACGACGCTGTGCTGCCCACCGGGGCAGCCTATTGGTGCCAGCTGGTGCGCACCCTGTTGTCGTCCGGGCGCTGAACGGAAATATCGATGAAAACCTTGCGTCTCGCTTTCCACATGATGTTGCGCGACCTGCGTACGGGCGAATTGCACCTGCTCGGGCTGGCGATCGTCATTGCCGTGGCCAGCCTGACCAGCGTCGGCTTTCTTGCCGATCGGGTCGGGCGTGCGCTGGACCGCGAGGCCAACCAGCTCTTGGGGGGCGATCTGCTGTTGAGCGCCGATCGCCCCTGGCCCGCGCGTTTCATCGCTGCGGCGCGCGAGCGCGGCCTCACCAGTGCGGGCACGGTGCTGTTCACCAGCATGGCCAGCACCGCCGAAACCGCCATGCTGACCGGCGTCAAGGTGGTGGAGGAAGGCTATCCGCTGCGGGGTGAGATCCGTCTCGCCCCCGGCCCCAATCAGCCCGATGCCGCCGCCGGCAGGTCGCCCGCGCCCGGCGAGCTGTGGCTCGACGAGCGCCTGTTTGCCGATCTGGGGGTGCAGGTCGGTGACAGCGTGGGCCTGGGCGAAGTGACGTTTCGGGTGGGCGCGATGGTCAGCTTCGAGTCCGACCGCGGGGCCAATTTCTTCAGCCTGCTTCCGCGCGCGATCTTCAACCAGCTCGACCTCGCCGCCACCGGCTTGATCGCCGAAGGCAGCCGCGCCACCTGGCGCCTGCATGTGGCGGGAACGCCGCAGGCGGTGGAAGCCTATGAGCAGTGGGCACGCGCCAATCTAGAGCGGGGTCAGCGCGTGGAGACGGTGGAAAACGCCCGTCCCGAAGTGCGCGCCGCGCTCGACCAGGCGCAGCGCTTCCTGCGCCTGGCGGCCTTGCTGGCGGTCATTCTGGCGGCGGTGGCGGTGGGCCTGTCGGCCAGGCGTTTCATGGCGCGCCACCTCGACGGCTGTGCGGTGATGCGCGTGCTGGGGGCAGGCCAGGCGCAGGTGCTGGGCATCGTGGTCGGTGAATTCCTGTTCTTTGGCCTGATGGCGGCAGTGGCGGGCACGGCGCTGGGCTGGTCGGTGCAATGGGGTCTGGCGGGTGGTCTGCGAGAGATTCTCGCCACCGAGCTGCCGGCGCCCTCGATGTTGCCGCTGGCCCATGGGCTGGTGGTGGGCATGGCCTTGCTGGCCGGGTTCGTGTTGCCGCAATTGCTGCGCCTGGGCGGGGTCAGCACGCTGCGCGTGCTACGGCGTGAGTTCGAGCTCACCGAGCCGGTGTCGGGCAGCGCCTGGGCGCTGGGCCTGGCGGCCTTGCTCGGTCTGATCTTCTGGATCGCCGCGGATGTGCGCCTGGGGGCGCTGGTCGCCGCGGGCTTTGCGCTCGCACTGGGCGTGTTTGCGCTCGCCGCCTGGGGGGCGCTGAGCCTGGCGGGCCAGCTCAAGGGCCAGGGCAGCCTGCGTGGTGGCGGCTGGCGCTATGGTGTCGCGTCGCTGGGGCGTCGCATGGGCGCGAGCGTGATCCAGGTGGCGGCGCTCGGCCTGGGCATGACGGCCTTGCTTCTGCTCACCCTGGTACAGGGCGATCTGCTCGACAGCTGGCGTGCGATGGCGCCGCCCGACGCCCCCAATCGTTTTGTGATCAACATTCAGCCTGAGCAGCGCGCTGGGGTCAGCGACCTCTTTGCCGACTCAGGCCTGCCGCGTCCCGTCATCCAGCCCATGATCCGCGGGCGCATGGTGGCGATCAACGACGTCGCGGTTGCTCCCGCTGACTATGAGGACGAGCGCACCCGACGCCTGGCCGAGCGCGAGTTCAACCTGTCCTACACCGCCGATCTGCCCAGCGGCAACGCGGTGCAAGCCGGGCGCTGGCATGGCAACGCAGCGCAGCCGCAGTTTTCGGTGGAGCAGGGCCTGGCGCAGACCTTCGGCCTCAAGGTGGGTGACCGCGTCGCGTTCGAGATTGCCGGCCGGCGCGTCGAGGCACCGATCACCAGCGTGCGCAAGCTGGACTGGGATTCGATGCGGGTGAACTTCTTCTTCATCGCCTCCGAAGGCGTGCTCGAGCCCTTCCCGGCCAGCCTCATCACCAGCTTCCACCTGCCGGCTTCCAGCCATGACTTCACCACCCGGCTGGTGGCGCAGTTCCCCAATCTGTCGGTGATCGACATCGCCGCGGTCATCGCGCAGGTGCAGGCGATGACCGACAAGCTCATCGTCGTCGTCCAGTTCGTGTTCGGCTTTGCCGTGCTCGCCGGTCTGGTCGTGCTCTACGCCGCGCTGCAGGCCACCCACGACGAGCGTGAATACGAGCTCGCCATGTTGCGCACCCTGGGTGCGCGCAACCGCCAGGTGCGCCAGGCCTTGCTCGCCGAGTTTCTGGTGCTGGGCGGGATCGCCGGCGTGCTGGCCGGCATCGGCGCCAGCGCGCTGGGCTGGGCGCTGGCCGGGCAGGTGTTCAAGATGGCTTATGTGCCGGCGCTGCTGCCGGTGCTGGTGGCGGTCTTGCTCGGTGCCGGCGGTGTGGTGCTGGGAGGCTGGCTGGGGACGCGCAAGCTCTTGTCGCGCCCGCCGCTGGCCAGCCTGCGTGCCTTGGCCTGAGGCCCACGCATGCCCTTGCTGATGCTGGCGGAGATGACGCGCACCGAGCTGCTGCTCGCCGGCCTGCTTGCGGCCGCGCTCCTGCTCTTGCTGTGGCTGCTGCTGCGCAGCTTTGGCGCCGAGCGTGCCCTGCACATGCGTCTGGCCGATGCGCTGGCCGAGCAGATGGACGAGCAGCTCCACGCCCAGCACCGCGAGCTGCTGCGCGATCTGCATGAAGGCCTGGCACGCCAGACCGACCGCATCGGTGAGCACGCGCGCGCCGACCGCGATCTGCTGCAGCGTGGCCTCACTGCCGCGTCAATGCAGTTGTCGCGTGGCATGCAGACCTTGACGCAGAGCGTGGATGGGCGCCTGGACACCTTGTCCGGCCAGGTCAGTCAGCGTCTGGACGAGGGTTTTCGCAAGACCAACGAGACCTTCGTCAGCGTGATGGCGCGCCTGGCCACGATCGACGAAGCCCAGAAAAAGATCGACAGCCTGACCACCAACGTCGTCAGCCTGCAGGAGTTGCTCGGGGACAAGCGCGCGCGCGGTGCCTTTGGCGAGGTGCAGCTCGAGGCCCTGGTGCAGAACATGCTGCCGCCCGACGCCTTCGCCTTCCAGCATGTGCTGCCCAATGGCACCCGCGTCGATTGCATGCTGACCTTGCCGGCCCCCACCGGGCTGGTGGCGGTGGACGCGAAATTTCCGCTCGAGAACTACCATCGCATGCTTGAAATCGGCGCCGGCGAACATGATCGCCGCAGCGCACAGCAGGCTTTCCGCGGTGATGTGAAGCGCCATGTGGATGCGATCTCGAGCAAGTACATCCTGCCCGGCATCACCTCCGATGGCGCGGTGATGTTCCTGCCTGCCGAGGCGGTGTTTGCCGAGATTCATGCCTATCATCCCGAGGTCGTCGCTCATGCGCAGCGCAAGCGGGTGTGGATCGTGTCGCCGACGACCTTGATGGCGGTGCTCAACACCGCGCGCGCGGTGATGAAGGACGTCGAGACCCGCAAGCAGATCCACGTCATCAAGGACGCGCTGGGCAAGCTCGCGAAGGATTTTCAACGCTTCGATGAACGCATGGCGGCGCTCGCGCGTCACATCGAGCAGGCCAGTCGTGACGTGCAGGATGTGCAGACCTCCAGTCGCAAGATCACAGCCCATTTCCACAAGATCGAGTCCGCCCGCCTTGATGAGGTGGATGAACTGGGGCTCGACCCTGAGGTCGTAGAGTTGACCACAAACAGTTACAGCACCCGGCCTCCTGCCTAAACTCGGGCGCTCCACAGCGAAAGCGAAACCCATGTCCAAACTTCTGCCCACACTTTTCCTCATGACGGTGTTCCTGATCGCCTGGTTAGTGCTGTATGCACACCAGCGCAATGAAAGGAAAAAGCGCGAGCTGCCGCTGCGCGAGGACTTCCTCGCCAGCCAGGGCAAGTCCGTTCCAGCCTGTCACGCCTGTGGCAAGGATGAGCTCAAGGACGACGGCCTGGCCTCGGGCAACGATGAGCAGCGTATCGTGTCCTGTGTGAGCTGCAACACCCTGCTTTATCGCTACGAGCGTGCGCCGGAGCCAGAGCCGGCCTCCTAGAACGGCCGCGCCAGCGTCTGTCCGTTCAGCGCAACCAGGGCCTACGCGAAAAAGGAGAGATCATGAGCCTTTCCCTGAAGCGAGCTTATGAGCCAGCGGACAAATCCGACGGGGTGCGCGTGCTGGTGGATCGGCTGTGGCCGCGCGGGGTGAAGAAAGCCGAGGCCAGCATCGACCTGTGGCGCAAGGAGCTGGCACCGTCGACCGAACTGCGCAAGTGGTTCGGGCACGATCCTGAGAAGTGGTCCGAGTTTCAGCAGCGCTATCGTGCCGAACTCAAGGACAACCCGGGCTTGGCAGAAATCCGTGCGCTGGTGCGTGAGGGCAAGGTGACCCTGATCTACGGCGCCAAGGACGAAGAACACAACCAGGCGCTGGTTCTCAAGGAAGTGCTCGAGCACGGCACCTGAGCGAGCGCTTGTCGCATCTGCGCCTGCAGCGCGCAACTCAGGGCTGTGCGAAGGCCTCGACCAGAAGCGGCGTCAGCGCCCGCATCGGCCCCAGAGCGGGGCCAGCGGGCAGCAATCCGGCCTTGAATCCGCGCGCCCTGAGCCGTTCCAGCACCGTTTCGTTGCGCGTGATGACATGCACCGGCACCTCCCAATTTGCACCCGGGCCGCTCACCGTGCCGATAGGCTGGTGATCGCCGATGACGATCACCACCGCGTCGCGGGGCGCATGCTCCGCCAACCAGCCGGATAGCCAGTCGAACTGATAGCGCAGGGTGGCGAGATAGGCCGGGATGGGCTCATCCCAGCTCACCGGCGCGGCGCGCGCGCTCACCGATGCGGCGTCCGCATAGGCGTCTGCGCCGCGCACGGCGGCCCAGTCCGGCACATAGGGCGCGAGCGGGCGAAAAGGGGCGTGCGTGCTCATGGTCGGGAACACCACCAGCCGCGGCTGTCGGGTAGCGCCATCCGTGCCATCGGCGCCATCCAGTTCCTGGTGCTGGAGCTGCGCCATCGCAGCCTGGTCCGGGATGCGCCAGTAGCCGAAGGCGGGGCCGCGATAGCCGATAGCGTCGGCGTCGGCGATGCGTTCAAAGCCATAGAAACGCCCCTCCGGCCAGGCGCGCTGGATGCCGGGCAGCCAGCCGACGGTACGATAGCCCTTGGCGGCAAAATGCCGGACCAGGGTGGGGCGCTTGGACTTCAGCAGCAGCCGATAGGCGTTGGGGTCGTGCATGTCGAGGCCGGAGAGCAGCTCCGAGTGCGCCAGCCAGGAGCCTCCACCAAAGGTGGGCGAGCCTAGCCGAGCCGACACCACCTGACGTCCGCTGGCAGTGATGCTCGCATCGAAGCGGGCGCGCGATTGTTGCAGCGTGGCGGCGAACTCCGCGTTGTCGAGGGTGATCGCACCGTAGGCTTCGGCAAACACGATGATGACGTCGGCGCCGCCCAGTGCATCCAGGTTGGCGTCGAAGCGCGGGCTCGTGCCGAGCAGGGCTTCGTCGTCAGCGTGCCACAGCGCGCGCTCCAGCATGTCCGCCTGGGTGACGAGGAGCGCGCTGACCGAGGGTGCGAACGCAGCCTGCAGGGGCGGCGCAAAACGCGGGGCCAGCGTCCCCAGCGCGAGCGTGAGCACGGCCATGCCGAGCACGCCCGCCCGCACGCCGTGATCCTGCAGGCCGGCGCCGAGCGCCACCACACAGCGCCGGATCACTGCCTGCAGTGCGATCAGACCAAGCACGACCCCCAGCAGCGCGGCGGTGAGGCCCAGCAGGCTGCCGATCGAAGCATCGGCCGTGCCCATCTTCAGGACTTCCCACACGTGCTGCCCGTCCCAGTAGAAATCCAGCGTACGCCCCAGGATGGCAGGGGCGGTGATGTTGGCGTAATGCAATACGACGCAGGCGGTGAGGATGAGCGATGTGCCCACCACGACGGCGCGACGCAGCGCGCCGCGCAGGCTGAACAAGGACAGCGCAAGTGCGATTGCGGCGAGTTCGATCGATATTCGCGCCGCGGGCCACGGCCACAAGCTCGGCCAGGCGTTGCCGAAGCTGAGCAATGTGTTCAGCACCAGCAGTGCGAGCGCGGCTTTGAGGACGGCGGGAAGGGACTTCATGAAGCTCGCCTTGTGCAGCGGCGGCGGAGGGCCTGATCCTTGTTTTTCAAGACGGTGCGCTGCAGCTGCCCGCGTGCAGGCGCAGCGGCGTTCGGCTTCAATGCGATGAGCTTCAATCCTGTCGCGTGCTTCGGCCCGGTATGCTGCGCAGGGCTGTGGAATGGACTGAGGGCTGAATGGGCCTGCGCCTGCCGATGCCCAGCCAGACGATTACCCGACATGAGAGAGTTTCGATGATGAGCCCACAACAAGGAGCAGCGCGCGTGAGCCCCTGGTGGCAGGACAGGACGCCGCAGGAAGTCGCCCGCATTGCGGCCGCGGGCGGGGTCGCGGTGCTGCCGCTGGCTGCGATCGAGCAGCACGGCGAGCATCTGCCGCTGTCGACCGATCTTGATATCGCGCTCGGACTGCTCGCCGCCGCCTTGCCGCAGCTGCGCCCGGAACTGCCCATCTGCGTGCTGCCCGCGCTGGCCGTGGGCCTCAGCCTGGAACACAGCGCCTTTGCCGGCACCCTGAGTCTGAGCCCGGAGACCGCGTTGGCGGTGGTGTCGGAGCTGGGTGAGCGCGTGGCAGCGGCAGGTTTCAAGCGCCTGGTGCTGTTCAACAGCCACGGCGGCAACAAGGCGGTGGTCGATCTGGCGGCGCTCAAGCTGCGCGCAGCGCATCGCATGCTCGTCGTGCGTGCCAACTATTTTCGTTTCACGCCGCCGGTCGATGTGCTGCCGGTAGATGAGCTGCGTCATGGCCTGCACGGTGGCGCGCTGGAAACCGCCATGATGTTGCATCTGGCGCCGACGAAGGTGCGCGTCGAGCGGATCGCGGATTTCGACTCGCTTGGTCGGCGCATGGCTGCGGCAGGAACACTGCTGGGGGCCGAAGGCGAAGCCGGTTTTGCGTGGATGGCTCAAGATCTGAATCCTTGCGGCGCCACCGGCAATGCGTGCCTGGCGAGCGCAGGGATGGGTGCGCGCCTCGTTACGCACTACGCCCAGCAACTGGCGCGCCTGCTGCAGGAGACATACGATTTCGACCTGTCCTGTCTGCGCGATGAGATCGCTTGAGCGATGCCGAGCACTGCCGCGTTCGTGCTGTGGCAGTGCTCGGCATGGTGATCAGCTGCGCGCTGCGGTCGCGGGCGCGGGCAGGCATTCCGGCCCATCCGAGGCGGGCTCGCCCTGTTCATTGAGGAGTTCGTGCAGCCAGTGACCATGGCGGTTGGCCTTGGTGGTCAGATAGCGCTGGTTCTGCTCGGTGACCTCGCCATAGATCGCCTGGCGTGCGGTGACGTTGATGCCCGCGCGCTGCAGGGCTGCGACCTTGCTCGGGTTGTTGGTCAACAGCAGGATGCGTGACACGCCAAGTTGTTCCAGCATCTCGTGCGCAACGCGAAAGTCGCGCTCGTCCTGGGAGAATCCGATGATCTGGTCGGCGTCGATGGTGTCCAGGCCCTCGTCCTGCAAGCCGTAGGCGCGCAGCTTGTTGGCCAGCCCGATGCCGCGGCCTTCCTGCGACAGGTAAAGCAGAACACCGCCGCCTTGGGCGTGAATCGCTGCCACGCCGCGGCGCAGCTGCTCGCCACAGTCACAGCGCAGGCTGCCGAACAGATCGCCGGTGAGGCAGGACGAATGCAGGCGCACCGGCACATCCGCTGGCCATGCGCCCGGATCGCCGATGACGATGGCGACATGTTCGCGAATGCCGTCGGGTTCGCGGAACAGCACGAAACGACTCTCCTCGGCATCGATCAGCGGAACGCGCGCCTCGCTCACGCGACTCAAGCCGCCCGGACCGCTGGCGCAAAGCTGCAAGGCTGTGTCGGCCTCGACCGCCAGCAGCTCGCCACTGGCAAGCGCGGCCGCGACCGCTGCCGACTGCGCGGGCGTGACCACGCAGCTCACCGCTGCCGGCAGCAGCTGGGCCCGTGACAGCAGTCGGATGGTGGCCTGGCCGGCCTTGTCGGCAGCGGCCTGGGGTGTGCCTGGCGGCAGTTGCACGCCGCGCTGGGCGGCGAACTCGCGCAGCCGGACGCTGTCTGGTAGCGGTGCCAGGCAAAGTGTGACCGGCGTCTTGACCTCGCTGAAGCCGAGCGCCGCCATGCGGTGGCTGGACAGCACCAGGCAGGCGGGCGAGCCGCTCAGCGCCTGCAGCGCTGCCAGTGCGCTGTCGTTCAGCCCTTCAACGGCCTGGACGAGCGTGTCGCTGCCGTTGTTGCGCACGAGCACGGGAAGGCCGCGTCGCAGATCGAAAATTGCGCGTTCGGCTTGGCGCATCGGTTGTTCTCCGGTCGGGTGTTCAGGTTGTTGTAAGCGCGCGCTCCCCGCCGTGTGGCGAGGGGGACGCAAATCGAATCAATGAGGGGTGCGCAATGTCTGGCGGAAATTTTTCTGCAAATTGGGGCTGGGACTGCATTTTGCAAGCCCACGCCCACGATTGGGCCCTTTATCCGCTCACAAGGTTCCACGCCGGAGATCTTTTGCTCGAGGTCGAGCTTGGCGGAGCCTGGCGTTGTGAACATGCGCTGAGCGCCGAAACGATTGATCTGCTGAACCTTTTCCTGCCGCTCGTGGCGCGCATGGAGACCCTGGCGATCGCTCAGCTGGGGCAAAGTCTGGACGGCCGCATCGCTACCGAGAGCGGCGCTTCGCACTATATCAACGGGCTGCAGGCCCGTACCCACCTGCACCGCCTGCGTGCGCTGGTCGATGCGGTGGTGGTGGGGGTGGGGACGGTCAATGACGATGACCCCTTGCTGACCGTGCGTCATGTCAAGGGCAGGAACCCGGTTCGGGTGGTGCTCGATCCGCGCGCGCGCATGGGCGGGGATCGTCGGCTGGCGTTCGACGGTGCGGCGCTGACCATACAGCTGGTGGGGCCAGGCTGCGCTACGAAGGCACCGCCAGGCGTGCGCCGGATCTCTTTGCCGACGACGGCAGAAGGTGGATTCGATGTGCTGGCGGTGCTGGACTGGCTGCATGCCCAGGGCTTGCGTCGGGTGTTGATCGAAGGCGGCGGGGTGACGATTTCGCGCTTCATGCAGGCCGGAGCGCTGGATCGCATGCATTTTCTCATTGCGCCGCTGCTCATCGGATCCGGTCGTGCGGGCTTGCAACTGCCGCCGGTGCTGAGTGTGCATGAGGCGCGGCGCCCGCGCTGTCGGGTCTTTGCTTGTGGCGAGGATACGATCTTCGATCTCGATCTGCGCCTTGCTGCGCATTCCGCGCACGATGCGCGCGCTGACGCCGACGCTCATGTCCCGCGCCGCATCAGCACCCAGGCGCCGGGCAGCGTCGATGTCAGCACCACCATGCCGTAGGCAATCGAGATCGCCACGCCCTGGCTCACGTCCAGCCCCGCGGCCGCCCACAGCACTGCCGCCGCACCTTCACGCAGGCCCCAGCCTGCCATCGACAGCGGGATGGCCATCGCCAGCAATACCCAGGGGATGAGCGCAAGCAGTAGCGGGGCCGGGGTGTCGATGCCGAGCATGCGTGTGCAGCAGAAATAGACCGCGATGTAGCTCGTTGCCAGCGCAAGCGAGCTCAGCAGCTGGCGCCACAGCAGCGCAGGTGCGAGCAGGGCAAGCCGCACTGCGCGGGCGAAGGTGCGCAGCAGCCGGCTGCCGCGCAGGACCAGCACCAGCAGCACGCCGACGCTCAGGCCCAGCGCAAGTTGGGCGGGGCCAAGGCCCGGCTCCTGTGTACGCCCGGGCAGCGCGCCGAGCACGTGGGCGATGGTGGGCGAGAGCAGCAGGGTCGCCAGTGCGCACAACAGCATCGCCACCTGGCCCGAGCTGCGCTCGAGCAGTACCGCCAGCCAGGCGCTGGAGCGCGTGCCTGCGGCCGATTCTGCGCTGAAACCCGAACCTGAGCCGGAATCTGCACCGGAAGCCGGGCGCGCGCGCGTCCCGAGCTTTGCGCCGAGCGCGCGATTTGCGGCGAGCGGGCGACGGGCGTGGCGCCGGGCGCGGTTGGCGTCGCCGATCACCCCGCCGGGCAGCACCTGGTTGAGAAAGCTGCCCAGGTAGTACTCGGCGAAGGCATGGCGAAAGGGCAGCGGCGCATCCAGGCTGGCTGCAGTCAGTTGCCAGCGCCAGGCCGACAGCGCCATCTGCGGCACGCTCAGCGCCAGCGCCAGTGCCAGCCATGGTGGCGAGGGGGCGGCGAAGGCGGCGCGCAAGGCCGCGATATCGAGCTGCGCAAGCAGCGCTGCCAGCAGGCCCAGGCTGAACAGGGCGGGCAGCAGGCGCGCAAGCAGCCGGCGGCGCGGGCTGCGGGCCTTCATCGACGGTGAGGGCTGTTTGCCGAGGGCGGGGAGGGATCGTGCGTGGGCGTGAGCGCGGCAGGGGGTGGCAGCGCGAGCAGATCAAGATGGCCCAGGGTGATGTTGAGCCGTCCTTGTGTTCGCGCCGCTTGCGCCAGTGCGTTCTGGCGGCGCTGATGCCAGCTATCGATGCGGGTGCGGGCCTGCGGGCGCTGCTCGAGCGCGGCGTCGCGCCAGCCGCTGATCAGCGCGCGGGCGAGTGCGGCCTGGCTGGGAACGGCGGCCGACAGCTGCCACGGGCTGGGTGCCAGCTCCACCACAAAGCCGCGCGCCTGCAGCAACTCGGCCAGCCGCGCGGCGGCATCCGGGCCGAGTGCGCGTGCCCCCCCTTTGGCACGGTGCTGGTGTTCGTTGAAGATCGCGCGCACGAAATCGTCGTCCGGGTCTGTATCGGCGCCAGGGGTGGCGCCTGCGCCGCCCACCCCTCCGCTGTCGATGTGCCAGCGTCCGTCCACGCTCAAGGTGATCAGCACCGCGCAGCCGATGCCCAGGCAGATGTCAGCGAAGCCCTCCAGCCAGCTGGCGTCGACCAGGTCGAGCATGGCCGAAGCCGTGATCAGGTCGCTGTTGGCGAGCGCTGCGGCGTGTACCGTGCGCAGATCGACAAGCTCGGTCTCGGCGCTGATCGGCTGCCCATCGCGATCACATAGCGCAAGACAGTGCTGGCGCGCGTGCTCCAGCAAGCGTGGGTCGTGATCAAACAGGTGCCAGCGTTGTGGGCCGGGCAGACGGGGGGCGAGATAGCGTGGGTTGGCGCCGCTGCCGCTGCCCAGGTCGCTCAGCCGCAGTGCTCGCGTGCGGCCTGGAGCGCGTTGCGTCAGCCAGGCCGCGAGGCGGGCGGTGAGCGCCGCGCTGCGTGCCCGGGTGTCGGCTGCGCTGCGCAAGCTCAGCCAGTCGGCATCGAACACGGTGTCGGGGTGAGGCTGGGTTGGCACTGGGCCGGGGGCATCAGGACTGGCGGAGTCAGGGCGATGGGCGGGCATGGGGACTCAGGGGCCGGAGGGTGTGGACAGGCGCTCGAGGGCGACGGCAAACTGGCGGCCGGCTTGCACCCAGTCGGTGAGCTGCGGGCGCGCACGGCGGGCGCCGTCGCGCAAGGCGAAGCGTGCCTCGGGGTGGCTGAGCAGATGGCGCAGGGCGGCCGCGAGGGCTGGTACATCGCCCGCGGGGACGGCGATGCCGGCTTCAGGCGGCAGGGTGTGGCGCAGCGCGCCGCCGGTGGTGCACAGCACGGGCAGGCCAGCGGCCACGGCCTCGGTGATGACCATGCCATAGCCTTCGTAGTGCGAGGGCAGCACGAACAGATCGGCGGCGGTATAAGCGGCATGCAGCGCCGCATCGTCGAGCTCGCCCCACAAGTGGATGCGCTCGCCCAGACCGTGGTGCGCGATGGCGCCGCGCACACGCTCGGCATGTTCGACATCGCGCGTGAGGCTGCCGATACAGTCGCACTGCCAGTCGAGCTCGGCAACCAGGGACAGCGCTTCGACCAGCAGGTCGTGGCCCTTGCGCGGGGTCAGGCTGGCGACGCACAGCAGGCGTGCTGGGCTGTGATCGGCCGCCGCGAGCGGACGCGCCTGCACGCCCGGCTCGACCACCTCGATGCGGACGTCGGCAAGCCCCATCCGGGCGACGCGGCGCGCGCTGAAGTGGCTGGTGGTGATCACGCCGCGCATCGCGCTCAGGGCTTCACGCTCGAGCGCTTCGACGCGCAGCTGCTGCGCTGGGGCGAGTCCGCCTTCGTCGGCCAGGGGGTGATGCACGAGCGCGAGAAGGCGCAGTCGCCTGGCGTGCGGCACGACCACTTCGGGCAGACCACCCAGGGCCAGGCCGTCGATGAGGACGAGGCTGTCCTCCGCCAGCGTCGACAGAGCGGCATCCATCGCCTGCCGTGCCTGCGCATCGACGGCGGGGAAGTGGCCAGCCAGCCCCTTGACCGTGAGCTGCCAGCCCAGGCGGCGCAATTGGGTGACGATGTGGGCGTCGTAGAGATAACCGCCAGTGCGCTGGCCGGGGTCGCCGGCGACGATGAGGTGCAGTTCGGGATGCGCAATCAGAGCGCTCACAGCGCGCCTTCGTAGCTCGCCCAGGCGATGTGGGATTCGTGCAGGGTCACCTGCAGGTACTCGAGACCGCGTCCGCCTTCGCCCAGGCGGCCATCCTTGATCGCCGCCGCCATGTGCTCGAAGATCACCCGTGCCATGAACTCGGTGGTGGTGTTCTTGCCGGCGAAAGCCGGTTCGTCGTCGAGGTTGCGGAAGTTGAGCCCGGCCAGCACGCTGCGCAAGGCCTCGCTTGCGAGGCCGATGTCGACCACCAGAGCGTCTGCGTCCAGTTCGCTGCGCTTGAAGCAGGCGTCGATGAGGTAGGTCGCACCGTGGAGGCGTTGGGCCGGGCCGAAGACTTCGCCCTTGAAGCTGTGGGCGATCATGATGTGGTCGCGAACGGTGAGTGCGTACATGCGGGGTTCTCGCAGGGCTAGTGAATCAGGGGTGAGGGGTCAGGCGTGCTAAGTCAGGCGTAACGGATGCGGTGACAGAGCGCGCCCGCGGGTGCGCTGGACAGGCGCTGCAAGGTGTCGGGCAGGCTGGCGAAGTCGCTCTCGCCGCTGATCAAGACATCAGGCAGGCTATCGACGAGCAAGGACAGCGCAAGTTCCATACGCCGGCGGTAGGTCCAGCGTGGCGCCTGGCGCGGCGGCAAGCGCCCGACCTGGCTCGAGCGCAGCGTCAGACGGCGGGCATGAAAGGCCTCGCCCAGCGCCAGCGCCACGCTGCGCTGGCCGTACCAGCTCATTTCCAGCACCGTGGCTTCGTCGCCGGCGAGCTCGAGCGCGCGCGCCAGCCCGGCCGGCGCGCCGCTGGCGTGGATGACGAGGTCGCAATTGCCACGCGCGCCGTCGGGCAGGGCGAAGCCTGCGCCCAAGGCCGTGGCCAGCGCCGCGCGTGAGGGGTCGAGGTCGATCAGCTCCACCTCGGTACCGGGAATGCGCGCGCACAGCCACGCCACCAGCGCACCGAGCACACCGCTACCGACCACCGCGATGCGATCGCCGAGTGTGGGTGAGGCGTCCCAGACCGCGTTGATGGCGGTCTCGAGGTTGGCGGCGAGCACCGCGCGTGCGCTCGGTACGGCGTCGGGCAGTGCCACCACCGCGGTGGCGGGCACGACATAGGCTTGCTGATGCGGGTACAGGCAGAACACACGCCGCCCGACGAGGGCTTGGGCCTGCGCGCCGCAGCCGGCCTCGACCACGCCGACGTTGATGTAGCCGTACTTCACCGGCGCCGGAAAGTCGCCCTGCTGAAAGGGCGCGCGCATGCGTTGATATTCACTGGGCGGCACCTCGCCGCGGAACACCAGGCTCTCGGTGCCGCGGCTGATGGCGCTGTACAGGCTGCGCACCAGGACATCTCCGTCGCGCAGCGGCGGCAGCGTCTCACGGCGCAACTCGCCGCGGCCGGGAGCGACGGTCCAGAATGCGAGGGGGTCGGAGAGGAGCTTGGAAGTGCGCATGCAGGAGATCCGGGAAAATTGTCGAAACCTGCATCGTGGCAGACGGTCCGAGCGAAGATGAACAAGCATAACGTGTCTCCGCCCGGCACTGTCCCCGCTCGCCCCGTCGCCGCGCGCGCCAGCGCTATTGCGCCCGTTCGGTTCGAACTGGCGGTCGGCATGGTGGTGCTGGCCTTGGTGCTGGCCGCTCTGGTGGTGGTGATCGGATTGCCCGGCCTGAGTGTGATGTGGGCAGTGCTCGTCTATGCTGGGATGGTCGTGCTGCTCCTCAGGCACTGGCCGGACCAGAGTCAATCCTTGGGCGTGGCCAATCGCATCACCCTGGGGCGCGCGCTCGTGGTGGCGGTGCTGGCCGGGGCCAGCGCCGGGTTCCCGGCGCTGGCGCCCCACACCGGGGTGTTGGCGCTGATGGCGCTGGTGGCGCTGGTGCTGGACGGCGTCGATGGCTGGGCGGCGCGGCGCTGGCGGTGCGTGAGCGAGTTCGGCGCGCGCTTCGACATGGAGCTCGACGCCTTTCTGATCCTGGTCTTGTGTGCCTTGCTGTGGGTGCTGGACAGGGCGGGGGTGTGGGTGTTTGCGATCGGCGCCATGCGTTACCTGTTCGTGCTGGCCATGCGGCCGTGGCCGTGGCTGGCCGCGCCCCTGCCGCCCAGCCAGCGGCGCAAGGCGGTGTGCGTGTGGCAGGTCGGAAGCTTGCTGGTGTGCCTGCTGCCCGGGGTGCGCGGCGGCTTTGCGCTGTTCTTGTTGTGGGCCGCACTGGCGCTGCTGGTGTGGTCGTTCGCGCTTGATGTGCGCTGGCTGCATCGTCAGCGCGCAGTGAGCGCCGTCGGATCATTTCCTTGATGGAGGCTTGAACCATGCATGCAGCACAGTGTTTTTCCCGTCCGCGCCGTGGCGCGCTGGTCGGCATTGCAAGCGCGCTGGTCATGTTGGCCGGTGCCGGCAGCGCTCACGCCGAGCCGCACACCTACCAGATTGATGCGGAGCACTTCGGCATCTCCTTCAGCATCCGCCATCTGGGATTCGCGGATACCCTGGGGCTCTTCCTCAAGGCGCGCGGCAGCTTTGTGTACGACGAAAAGACGCGCGTGCTCAGTGCAGGGCGGGTGGTGGTTGACGCGAAGAGCGTGTTCACCAACCACGACGCGCGCGACAAGCATGTGCGCGACGACGACTTTCTTGCGGCAAAAGCCCACCCGGAAATCGTCTTTGTGGCCGACGCCTTCGAGCCTACTTCGGACCAGGGCGGGCGCCTCGCGGGCAAGCTGACACTACGCGGACAGACGCATCCGGTGGTGCTTGATGTCGTCCTCAACAAGGCCGCTGACTACCCCATGGGTCACGGCAAGCACACCCTTGGGGTGTCGGCGAGCACGACGATCAAGCGCAGCCAGTGGGGCATGAGCTACGCCGTCGAGCCGCCCATGGTGGGCGATGAGGTCAAGCTGGTGTTCGAATTCGAGGCCAATCGGGAATAAGGCAGGGGAATAAGGCAGGGGAGCAGGGCAGGGTTTTCGCGGCAGCGGGCAGACGTGCGTCTGCCCGCTGCCCTTGCGTCACGACCGGACGGCGCTCGAACCCGCGGTGCGCGCACTCAGCCGCCGATGTAGGACATCTCTATTTTCTGCCGTGCTGCCGTTTCTGCGGTGCGGATCTCGGAGTAGCGGTCATCGCGGTTTTGCCACACCTGAGCGATGGCCGCGTCCACTGCAGCGTCATCCGCACCGGCGCGCAGCAGGCTGCGCAAGTCGTGGCCGTGCTGAGCGAACAGGCAGGTGTAGAGCTTGCCTTCGGTCGACAGCCGGACGCGGGTGCAGGTGGCGCAGAAGGCCTGGGTGACGGAAGAGATGACACCGATTTCGCCGCCGCCGTCCCGGTAACGCCAGCGCTCGGCGACTTCCCCGCTGTAGTTGGGGTCCACCGCTTGCAGCGGGTAGAGGCGGTCGATGCGGGTGATGATGTCCTGCGAGGGCAGCACCTCGCCCATGTTCCAGCCGTTCGATGCGCCCACGTCCATGAACTCGATGAAACGCAGAATGTGGCCGCTGTGGCGAAAATGACTTGCCATCGCCTCGATGTCGCCATCGTTGGTGCCGCGCTTGACCACCATGTTGACCTTGATCGGCCCTAGGCCGGCCGCGTGCGCGGCGGCGATGCCTTCGAGCACCTTCGCCACCGGATAGTTGGCGTCGTTCATGCGGCGAAACAGCGCATCGTCGAGCGCATCCAGGCTCACCGTGACGCGCTGCAGGCCGACATCCTTGAGCGTGCGCGCCATTTTGGGCAGCAGCACGCCGTTGGTGGTCAGTGTCACCTCCACGCCGTCGAGGCGAGCGAGCATCTCGATCAGGCGTTCGATGTTCTTGCGCAGCAGCGGTTCGCCGCCGGTGATGCGGATCTTCTTCACCCCACGATCCACGAACAAGCGTGCAACGCGCAATATTTCCTCGAAGCTGAGCAGCTCGCGCCGGTTCAGGAAGTTGTAGCTGTCATCGAACACCGCGCGCGGCATGCAGTACACACAGCGAAAGTTGCAGCGATCCGTCACCGAGATGCGCAGGTCGCGCAGGCCGCGACCGCGGCGGTCAAAGAAGGCTTCGCCAGCACCCGGGATGTGCGTCGTCGCAGCGCCGTGGATCGGGGCAGCGAGCTCGTGGATGGGGATCACTTTCATGTTCGGCCAGCATGTGGAGTGGGAGGATTATCGGCAGCAGCACCGGCTGATGCAATAACACAGGTCAAGGAATGCCATTTGCCATCGCCGCGCGTACGTGCTTCTTCGACCATCAGCGCTGAGCATGGTGCCCGGGGCGCCCGGAGCCGCGGTGTATCATTCGCCTCCGGATCGAACCCGGCTTCTGGAGAACAACAACGATGGCCGAACCCGTGGCCCTGCCGGCATCGGCACTGCGTACTTACTGCGACCCCAGCTGCTTCAGCTTCGACAGCACCGACTCCCTTCACGACCCCAGCGGTGGCCATGCCGGCGACCTCGGTCAGGCGCGGGCGGTCGAGGCGATCAAATTCGGTCTCGCCATGGGCCACAGTGGTTATCACGTCTTTGTGCTCGGCGAGCCGGGCAGTGGCAAGCATGCCACCACCTTTCGCCTGCTGCGCGAGCGCGCCAGCACCGAGCCGGTGCCGCCGGACCTGTGCTACCTGCACAACTTCGTCGAGGCGCTCAGGCCCAGGCTGCTGACCCTGCCCGCGGGGCGGGGCATCACCTTGCGTGCCCACATGCAGACCTTCATCCGCGAACTGGGTCCGGCACTGGGTGCGGCGCTGGACAGTGATGCGCACGCCGATCGCGTCGAGGCCCTGCAAAATGCGCACAAGACGCGTGAAGAAGCCGCGCTGCGCGAAATCGGTGAAGGCTGTGCGGCCGAGGCCATCTCCCTGCTGCAGACTCCCGAGGGTTTCGTGTTTGCGCCCACACGGGAAGGCGAGGTGATGTCGCCCGAGGCCTTCGAGGCGCTGCCCGCAGACGAGCGTGCCGCCATCGAGGCGCGTGTCACGGTGTGGAGCGAAAAGCTCGAAGACCTGCTCAACGACTTCCCCGGCTGGCGCAAGGCGGTGCGCGAATCGATCGAGCGTGCCGAGACCGAGGTGCTCGGCCCGGCGCTGTCGCACCTGCTGCGCGAAGTGCGCGAGGTCCACGCCGACCTGCCCGAGGTGCTGGCCTTTCTCGATGCGGTGGAAAAGGACGTGCTGGACAGCGCGATCCGCGGCACCATGCTCGACGAAGAGGACGAGGACAGCACCGAGGCTGAAGAGACCTCGCGCTATCAGCGCTATCAGGTCAAGCTGCTGGTCGACCATTCCGCCTCGCAGGGGGCGCCGGTGGTGTTCGAGAACAACCCCGGCTATGGCAACCTGATCGGCCGCATCGAGCACGTCGTGCATCAGGGCAATCAGGTCACCCACTTCAACTTGATCCGCGCGGGGGCGCTGCATCGCGCCAATGGCGGCTATCTGGTCATCGATGCCGAGCGTCTGCTCACCCAGCCTTACGCCTGGGAAGGGCTCAAGCGCTGCCTGCGCGCGGGCGAGATCCGCATCGAGCCACCAGCCGAGGCACAAAGCTGGAGTGGCACGCTGACGCTGGAGCCCGAGGCGGTGTCGAGTGCGCTGAAGGTGGTGCTGGTCGGCGATCGCGACATGTATTACCTGTTGATGGACAACGATCCCGAGTTTGCCGAGCTGTTCAAGGTGGCGGCCGATTTCGATGACGATCTGCCGCGTACACCGGAAAATGAATGTGACTATGCGCGTCTGATGGCCTTGCTGGTGCACAGCGCCAAGCTGCTGCCGATCGACCGCAGCGGCGTGGCGCGTCTGGTGGAAGAGGCTTCGCGGCTGGCTGAGGACGCGGGCAGGCTGTCGCTGAACACGCGCATGTTGTCGGACCTGATGCGCGAGGCCGACCACCATAGCCGCCTGAAGGGGCTGGCGATGACGGGCAAGCTTGAGGTCGAGACCGCGCTCGAGGCGCGCGCGCGCCGCTCCAGCCGTTACCCCACCCGGGTGCGTGAATCCATTCTCGAAGGCACGACGCTGATCTCCACTGAGGGCGAGCGCGCTGGCCAGATCAACGGTCTGGTGGTGGTCGAACTCGCGGGCGAGCGTTTTGGCCACCCGGTGCGCATCACGGCCACGGTGCGCCTGGGCGAGGGCGATGTGGTCGACATCGAGCGTGAGACCGAGCTCGGTGGCGCCATCCATTCCAAGGGCGTGCTCATCCTGTCGGCCTTTCTCGCCTCACGCTATGCGCGCCACCAGCCGATGTCCTTGTCGGCAAGCCTGGCATTCGAGCAGTCCTATGCGCCGGTCGAGGGTGACTCCGCTTCACTGGCGGAGTTGTGTGCGCTGCTCTCGGCGCTGACGCAGATCCCCATCCAGCAACGCTTTGCGATCACCGGCTCGGTGAACCAGTTCGGCGAGGTGCAGGTGATCGGCGGCGTCAATGAGAAGATCGAGGGCTTCTACGAACTGTGCAAGGCGCGTGGGCTGGATGGCAGACATGGTGTGGTCATCCCCGCCGCCAGCGTGCGCCACATGATGCTGCGCGAGGACGTGGTGCAGGCCGCGGCCGCGGGGCTGTTCCACATCTATGCGGTGAAGACCGTCGATGACGCGATGACCGTGCTCACCGGTGTGCCCGCGGGCGAGCCCGATGCGAAGGGGGTCATCCCGAAAGGCACGCTCAACCACAAGGTGGCCACCGTGCTCGCGGAGATGACGGCAGCACGTCACGCCCATGCCGATATCGAAGGCTTGGCCGGATCGCGCCAGCATAGACGGCGTCACGGCGCCTGAGGGGGCTGATCCTGGGGTTGTTCCAATAAGGACAGTGCCGCGATACGCAGGTCGATCGCGGCACTGTCGTTTGTGCACACCCTTACCGGTTCCTCGCCTTCTGCATCCGTGCCAGTTGTCTGTCGTGCCAGGGGCCGAGCAAGGCCTGTGCGGCGAGCGCTCCCAGGAGTGCCATCATCATGTCGGCCTGGGCGTCCCATGGGTCGCCCTGCATGCCAAGGAACTCCACCGAGCCGTCGCCCCAGAACACGGCGGCTGCCCATTCCACCAGTTCGTAAATGGCGCTGATGCCCAGGCAGCTCAGCGTCACGACGCAGAAGAGCCATTTTCCAGGCCGCAGTGGCGAGGTGCGCAGCAACAGTTCGCGACCGAGGATGGCGGGTGTGAGGCCCTGAAAGAAGTGGCCAAAGCGGTCGTAAGGGTTGCGCGCCAG
Source organism: Thauera terpenica 58Eu (assembly GCF_000443165.1). Lineage (GTDB taxonomy): Bacteria > Pseudomonadota > Gammaproteobacteria > Burkholderiales > Rhodocyclaceae > Thauera > Thauera terpenica. Next base: position 92,104 of record NZ_ATJV01000092.1, read on the forward strand.
TTCGAACATCTCTTGCACGACGGCGCCGAGCGGCACGCGCGAATACGTGTAGGCACCGCCCATGATCAGGATCAGTGAAAAGAAGGCGATCAGAGCGTAGCTGAGGGGTGTGAGTGGAAAGCGACGGGCGGTGGCGACCAGGATGGGCAGGGCGATCAGCACCGGCATCACCTCGGCCCACCATATCCCGCGGTCGTGGGGCGCGAGACTGGACACGGCGAGCGCGGCGAGGACGAGGGTCAGCAGGGCGACGCGCAAGCTCATCGGGAAACCCGTCATGGCCAGGAAAACGGCAGTATGCCCGTCTGCTGCGTGAGCAGCGCGGGTGGCGTGGTGGCGAAGTCGAAATCGGCGACCCGCGTCAAGCGGCCGCCGATCTGTGCGCTGGCGTAGGCGAACAGGCTGAGGCGCGAGACCTCGACACGGAGTGGTGCGCCCGGCGCGAAGCGGGCCAGCTCGGCCTCGATCTGCGCCAGGGACCAGGCATCGGCATACAGACCAATGGTGACGTGGGGCCGGTAATCGGTGCGCGCAAGCGGATGTGGGCACAGGTCCAGGCTGGTGCGCAGGCGCTCGATGTGCCCGCCGTCGTCGGCCACGCTGAGGTAGGGCGCGGAGCTGAAGCCGTCCAGGGCGCCGATCGCTATCGTGAACGCTTGTGGGCGCAGCCGATGCAAGGCCTCGATCTGCTGGTGCAGGATTTCGGCACCGAAGTCATCGAGCTGGCGCGGAGCCGCGCTCGGAAAGCCGCACAGGCTGAGGGTGATGTGAGGCTCGCGCACGTAACCGGCGAGCAGCCGCGTGGACAGGTGACGCTGCGCCGCCGCCACGCGCTGGCGTACGGGTTCCAGGTCCACATCCAGCGCCCACAACAGATAGTGCGGCCGGCCGAGGTGCCACTCGGGGAAGTCGCGCTGAACGTTGCGGATGGTTTTGGCGCTGGATGGGCTGAGGGTGTCTTGCATGGCTGCCTGGATGGGCCGCGGCTTCGTTCATGGACAAAAGTCTTCCATTCGCAGCGCTTGAGCAGGCGCCGCCATGCGATGCTTATCGTGCCTGCGGCGCCTCTGCGCCATCCAGCGCCTTGGCATGGTGACGCAGGTGATCGTCGATGAAGCTGGCGATGAAGTAGTAGCTGTGATCGTAGCCGGGTTGCATCCTCAGCGTCAGCGGGTGGCCGGCGGCGGCGGCGGCGGCCCGGAGCAGCTCGGGCTTGAGCTGTTCGGTGAGAAAGCCGTCCTTGTCGCCCTGGTCGATCAGCAGCGGCAGGCGCTCGCTGGCGGTGGCGATCAATTCGCAGGTATCCCATTGTTGCCACTGGCTGCGGTCTTCGCCGAGATAGTGGGAGAAGGCTTTTTCGCCCCAGGGGCAGTGCATCGGATTGACGATGGGCGAGAACGCCGAGACCGACTGGTAGCGCCCGGGGTTGCGCAGGGCGCAGACCAGCGCGCCGTGTCCGCCCATCGAGTGCCCGCTGATGCTGCGTTGGTTGGTGGCGGGAAAGTTGGCTTCGATCAGTGCGGGCAGTTCATGCACCACGTAGTTGTACATGTGGTAGTGCTTGGACCATGGTGCCTGCGTCGCATTGACATAAAAGCCTGCGCCCAGACCAAAGTCCCAGGCGCCTTCCGGGTCGTCGGGCACGTCGGGGCCGCGCGGGCTGGTGTCCGGCGCCACCAGGATCAGGCCTAGCTCGGCGGCCAGGCGTTGCGCCCCGGCCTTTTCGATGAAATTCAGGTCGGTGCAGGTCAGACCGGACAGCCAGTACAGCACCGGCCGCTCCTCACCCTGCGCTACCTGCGGCGGCAGGTAGATGGAGAAGGTCATGTCGCAGTCCAGCGTGTCGGCGCGATGACGAATGCGCTTCAATTCGCCGTCAAAACAGCGCGTTGTGCTCAGGGTTTCAAAGTTCATGACGAAGCTCCATTGAAGGCTGCAGGGGCCTTGCAGCCCCCCTGCAGCCGTGCATCAGAAGTGGATGACAGTGCGGATGCTCTTGCCTTCGTGCATCAGATCGAAGGCCTTGTTGATGTCCTCCAGCGGCATGTTGTGGGTGATGAAGGTGTCGAGCGGGATCTCGCCTTTCTGTGCCTTGTTCACGTAGCTCGGCAATTCGGTGCGCCCCTTGACGCCGCCAAAGGCGCTGCCGCGCCAGACGCGGCCGGTGACGAGCTGGAAGGGGCGGGTGCTGATCTCCTGGCCCGCGCCGGCCACGCCGATGATGACCGATTCACCCCAGCCCTTGTGGCAGCATTCGAGCGCCGCGCGCATGAGCTTGACGTTGCCCACGCACTCGAAGGAGTAATCCACGCCGCCATCGGTCAGCTCGACGATGACGTCCTGGATCGGCTCGTCGTAGTCCTTCGGGTTGACGAAGTCCGTCGCGCCCAGCTCTTTTGCGATCTCGAACTTGGCCGGGTTGATGTCGATCACGATGATGCGCGAGGCCTTGGCCATCTTCGCGCCGATGATCGCCGCCAGGCCGATGCCGCCCAGGCCAAAGATCGCCACGCTCGCGCCTTCTTCCACCTTGGCGGTGTTGAGCACCGCACCAATGCCGGTGGTCACGCCGCAGCCCAGCAGGCAGACCTTGTCCAGCGGTGCTTCCTTGGGGATCTTCGCCAGCGAGATTTCCGGCACCACGGTGTACTCGGAGAAGGTCGAGGTGCCCATGTAGTGATAGATCGGCTGGCCCTTGTAGGAGAAGCGCGTGGTGCCGTCCGGCATCAGGCCCTTGCCCTGGGTGGCGCGTATCGCCTGGCACAGGTTGGTCTTGCCCGACTTGCAGAACTTGCACTCGCGGCATTCGGCCGTGTACAGCGGAATGACGTGGTCGCCGACTTCGAGCGAAGTGACGCCTTCGCCGATGGCCTCGACGATGCCGCCGCCTTCATGGCCCAGGATGGACGGGAAGATACCTTCGGGGTCATCGCCCGACAGGGTGAAGGCGTCGGTGTGGCAGACGCCGGTGGCGACGATGCGCACCAGCACTTCGCCCTTTTTCGGCGCCTCGACGTCCACTTCGACGATCTGCAGCGGTTCATTGGCGGCGAAGGCCACGGCGGCGCGGGATTTGATGGACATGGCAGAGTTTCCTTAAAAAAGGTGTGCGCAGTGGGTGCGCGGCGTTGTGCAGTATTGCAAGACTGATTGATCCAATAAATGAATTGTTTTTGATTTTAGAATTCCATTTTATGGAATACTCGCTGAACCTCCTGTAGTTGGAAAAGCCTGATGTTGAACCGCCTGGAAATGTTGAGAATCTTTTGCACCGCAGCCGAGGCGCGCAATTTCAAGGAAGCCGCGACCCGTCTCGGCGTTTCGCCGCAGGCGGTGACGCGGGCGGTGAAGGAGCTTGAAGGGCATGTCGGCGAACTGCTCTTCCATCGTAATACGCGGCACACCCGAATTACAGAATTTGGCGAGCAACTGGCGCTGCGGGCACGGATCGGCCTGCGCACGGTGGACGGGCTCTTTCTCAAGAGCGGGCAGGAGCAGGACAGCGGCTTGTCCGGACTGGTCCGTATTACCGCGCCGCGGGCACTGGAGCAGGACTATCTGATTCCGGCTCTGGCCAGAATCTGTGGCCAGCACCCCGGCTTGCAGCTCGATCTGCGCCTGTCCGACCAGTTTGCCGATGTCGTGGATGAGCAGATCGACATCGGTATCCGCGTCGGCTTCATGCGCGACAGTCGTTTCGTTGCGCGTGCGGTCGCGCAAGTGCCGTTTTACATCGTGGGCTCGCCCGCCTTGATCGCCCGCGTGGGTGAGCCGCACACGCTGCAGGCGCTGGCCGAGCGGCCGACCACCGTCGCCATCGATCCCAACACCGGCAGGCCCTGGGCCTGGTTTCTCAGCCGCGGGCAACAATGGCTTGCACGCACGCCGGCCTTTGCCACCGACGATACGCGCGCCGAAGCCGATGCCGTGGTGGCGGGTATTGGCTTCGGCCAATTGGCCGCCTTCCTCGCCAACCCGCATCTGCGCGCAGGGCGGCTTGTCGAAGTGCTGCCTGAACTGCGGCCCGAGCCCTGGAGCCTGTCGGTATATCGACCCCAGCGCGGCCCGGTCGCCGCGCGCATTCGCTTGGTGTTCGATGGCTTGGTGGAGCATCTGTCCGCCGCTGCGCCAAGCTTTTTGCAGCGCTGATCGGGAGCGGCGTCGCCTGGCAATCTCCAGGCAGAAACGAGTCCTTGCGGCGCGGACTCCAGTTCTGGCGATCACCAACAGCGGGCGGCTACGATCTCACCCCCGACGCCAGCCATGGAAGCGCTCTACCCAGGCCAGCAATCTCTGCGGCGCATGCGCCTTCTTCCAGTTGCCCGCGACGTACTTGTTGGCCTCGGCCAGCGTGGGGTAGATGTGGATGGTGCCGAGGATCTTGTTGAGCCCGATGCCGTGCTTCATCGCCAGCACGTATTCGGCGATCAGGTCAGCGGCGTGTTCGCCAACGAGGGTCACGCCGAGAATCTTGTCCTTGCCGGGCACGGTCAGCACCTTGATGAAGCCATGTGCCTCGCTGTCGGCAATCGCGCGGTCAAGCTCGTCGATGCCGTAGGTCGTCACTTCGTAGGGAATGTCTTTTTCCTTCGCTTCCAGTTCGTTCAGGCCAACGCGCGCGACCTCCGGCTCGACGAAGGTGGCCCACGGGATCACTGAGTAGTCGGCCTTGAATTTCTTGAAGGGATCAAACAGCGCGTTGACCGCGGCATACCAGGCCTGATGGGCGGCGGTATGGGTGAACTGGAAAGGACCGGCAACGTCGCCCGCGGCGTAGATGTTCGGATAGTTGGTCTGCAGAAATTCGTTGGTGTCCACGGTACGAGCGGTCGGAATGCCCAGTTCTTCCAGACCGAAGCCTGTGAGATTGGCGGCGCGGCCAACGGCCACGAGCACGGCATCGAAGGCAATCCGCACATCCTGTCCTTCGTGTTCAGCAATCAGGATCTTCTCGCCCTTGTCGATGATGAACTGCTTGGCGCGGTGATTGAGCAGTACCCCGATCCCTTCCGCACGGAAGCGTTGGGTGACCAGTTCGGAAACTTCCGGGTCTTCTCGAATCAGGATGCGCGGCGCCATTTCCACCTGCGTGACCTTGGCGCCGAGACGTGCAAACGCCTGGGTCAGTTCCGCACCAATCGGACCCCCGCCCAGGACCACCAGGCGCTTGGGCAGCTCGCGCAAATCCCACACATCGTCCGAGGTCAGATAGCCGACTTCTTCGATACCGGGGATGGGTGGCACGAAGGGCCGTGCGCCGGTCGCGATCACGATGCTGCGCGTGGTCAGGCGCTGGATGTTGCCGCCTTCCTGGGTGATGTCGACCTCCCAGGGCGAGACGATTTTCGCGCTGCCGTGCACCACATCAACACCCAGTTCGGTGTAACGCTCGGCCGAATCATGGGGTTCGACGGTCTTGATCACCGCCTGTACGCGCTCCATGACATCGGAGAACGCGTACTGGACGCTGGCTGAGGCGATGCCGAATTCCTGCGAGCGGGTGACATGCGACAGGAACTTGGCCGAGCGAATCAGTGCCTTCGAGGGGACACAGCCGGTGTTCAGGCAATCGCCACCCAGTATGTGCTTTTCGACCAGGGTGACCTTGGCCTTGACCGCGGCAGCGATGTAGGACGTGACCAGGCCGGCGCTACCGCCGCCGATGACGACGATGTTGCGCTCGAAGCGCGCCGGCTTTTTCCACTTGGCGAATACCTTGTTCATGCGCACGATCTCCACCAGCCTGCGCGCAATCAGCGGAAAGAAGCCGAGCAGGGCAAATGAGCCGAGCAGGCCTGGCGAGAGAATGCCGGACAGGGAGTCCAGCTTGGCCAGTTGCGTGCCGGCATTCACGTACACCACGGTGCCAGCCAGCATCCCGACCTGACTGGTCCAGTAGTAGACCTGTGTCTTCATGCCGGTGAGGCCGAACAGCAGGTTCACCAGGAAGAAGGGAAAGGCCGGCACCAGTCGCAGGGTGAACAGATAGAAGGCGCCTTCGCGCTTCACGCCCTCGTCGATTGCCGCCAGGCGCTGACCAAAGCGCCGGCTCACCCAGTCGCGCAGCAGAAAACGCGACATCAGAAAGGCGAGGGTGGCGCCGATGCTGGAGGCGAAGGAGACAATCACCGTGCCCCACAGCAGCCCGAACATCGCACCACCGGCGAGCGTGAGCAAGGCCGCACCGGGAAAGGAGAGGGCGGTGACGATGACGTAGACGACAAAGTAGATCGCTACGCTGCTCAGCGGATTGTTTGCCTGAAAGGCCTCGATGGCGGCGTGTTGATCCTTGAGCGTCTGGAGATTGAGGTATTGCCCGAGATCGAAGGCGAAGAAGGCGGCGATCGCCAGTCCGATCGTCGTCATCAAGGCCAGCTTGCGAAACGGCATGGAGTGCTCCGTGTGTTCTTGCAACCAGGGCTGAAGGATTGCCGGCGTGTTCATGGGTCGAGCAGAAAGCCGATTTCTTGGATCGGTCTTCACGATTGCCTTGGGCAGCGGCGAGCGGAGGCGTGTATCCACGCCTGATCGCCGACTTGCGCCCAGCGCGCGCACCGTCGAGCGGCTGCGACCGATGATATTGCACGGGTCAAAGGCGTTCTGAAGCCAGAAACCCGTGCAATACTTGCCAGCACGCGCTTGAACTTTCCATCTGATTCATTTCCTATCCGTCCATCCGGCTCATGAAGATATTTGCGCTGCTGCCCTGGATCGACTGGCTGGCGCTGGTCGCTTTTCTGGCCTTGTGGGTGGGCTACGGGCGCTTCTCTCGCGAACTCGGCAAACGCCGCCCCTCGCTCGCCTCCACCACCGACCGCTACCGTGTCTACTGGATGCGTGAGGCCGCTGCGCGCGACCCGCGCATGCTTGACGGCCTGATCAATCAGGCGCTGTCACAAACACCTTCGTTTTTTTCCTCGACCTCGATCCTGGTGATCGGTGGCCTTTTTGCGCTGCTCGGCACGGCCGACAAGGCCACCGAGATCGTCAGCGAAATACCCTTTGCCCAGGCCACCAGTTCCTTCATTTTCGAGTTCAAGGTTCTGGTGCTGATCGGCATCTTTGTGTTCGCATTCTTTCGCTTTTCCTGGTGCATGCGCCAATACACCATCGTGGCGCTGGTGATCGGTGCCATGCCACCCCCGGGCGACTTCGTGTCGGGGAAATTCGATTTGCGCACCTACGCCGATCGCGCCGCCGAGATGGTCAAGGCCGCCGCCGAGAGCTTCCATGACGGGCTGCGGGCCTACTATTTTTCATTTGCGGCCATGGCCTGGTTTCTCTCACCCCTGGCCATGCTGGTTGCGTCCCTGGTCGTGGTGGTGGTGCTTTACGGTCGGGAGTTTCACGGCGATGTGCTCAAGATCCTGGGCGAAGACAAGAAGCCGCTCGCCTGAGGCGATTCGCTTTCGACTCGGGCCACGCTGCTGTCTGTGTCAAGGGCATCTCTGCGGAGCAGAGTTATCCGGGTATGGCTGAAATGGGGGCAGCTCACGTTGAGCCAGTGATCGCTCAGTTTTTCTCTTGCCATACCTGCTTGACGCGCGCATCACGGCCGCAACTCGTCCGGTAGTAGCCATAGCGCAGCGGGTTTTTCTTGTAATAGTCCTGGTGGTATTCCTCCGCCGGCCAGAAGGTGGTGGCGGGCAGCACTTCGGTGTGGATCACCGGGAAGCGCGCGCTTTTCAGCAAGGCGTCGCGGCTGGCTTCGGCAACTTTCTGCTCGACTTCGCCCTGCCAGTAGATGCCGCTGCGGTACTGGCTGCCGACATCGCAGAACTGGCGGTCCTTGACCGTGGGGTCGATGTGGCGCCAGAAATACTCGACCAGTTGCGCGTAGCTGACTCTGTTCGGGTCATAGAAGACGCGCACAGCCTCGGTATGGCCTGTGCTGCCGGCGCTGACCGTTTCGTAAGTCGGGTTGGGGGTTTTTCCGGCGGTATAGCCCGATTCAGCCTCGATCACGCCCGGGAGCTTTTCGAAGTCGGCTTCGATGCACCAGAAACAGCCGCCGGCAAAGATGGCGCTGGCCTTGGCGGTGTTCGAATCGGTAGTTGGGTTGGCGGCAGGGTCGGCGGCAGGCGCCAGAAAACTCGCAGCGCACAGCCCCATTGCCACGCTCAAACGGGAAAAGTGAGCAGTTTTCATGTTCTTAAGGCCGGTAGTGCATCGCCCTCAAGGACGAACTTCAGGGCAACACCATTGTTGCAGTAGCGCTTTCCAGTGGGCTTGGGGCCGTCGTTGAAGATATGGCCCTGATGCCCGCCGCAGTGCGCGCAGTGATACTCGGTGCGCGGGTAGATGAGCTTGAAGTCGGTCGAGGTGCCGACCGCATCAGGCAGAGGCTGCCAGAAGCTGGGCCAGCCGGTGCCGCTGTCGTACTTGTGGGCGCTGTCGAACAGCGGCTGATTGCAAGCCGCACAGATGAAGGTGCCGGTGCGCTTTTCGGCATCCAGCGGGCTGCTGCCGGCGCGCTCGGTGGCCTCTTCAAAGAGCACGGCGTAAGCCTCAGGCGCCAGCAAACGCTTCCATTCCGCCCGGCTCTTGTTCAACGGAAAAGTGCCGGCCGCGGTGGCGCGCAAGGGCAGGGCGCTGGCGGCAATCAGCCCGGACATGCGGGCAATCCAGTGGCGGCGGTTCATGATCTCTCCTCTTGTTCTTGATGCAGGTATGGAGTGGGTTTGCAATGAATCGTTTCCCTTGCAGGAAAAATACTGAACGCCCGGCGCCTGGCCGGACGATGGCGCTCTTTTTGGCAGCAACTGCCGCGTCGACTACAGCACGTAACGCAGGATCGTCACATAGTGGGCTGCGCTGCCGGCGATCACGAACAGATGCCAGATGCCATGAGCGTGGCGCAGGCGGGTGTCGAGCACATAGAAGATGATGCCCACCGTATACAGCAGTCCGCCCGCCACCAGCCACGCAAAACCGATCGTCCCCAAGCTGTCCTGCAGCGGACCCAGCGCTGCCAGCGCCGCCCAGCCCATCAGCACGTAGATCACCACCGAGAGGATGCGTGCGCCATCCTTCAGCCACAGTTCCTGCAGGCTGCCAAGCAGCGCCAGCCCCCATACCGCGCCAAACAGCGACCAGCCCCAGACGCCGCGCAGGGTGACCAGACAGAACGGGGTGTAGCTGCCGGCGATGAGCAGATAGATGCTGTGGTGGTCGAACTCGCGCAGGACATTCTTCGCCCGCCCGCGCACGCTGTGGTAAAGGGTCGAGAAGCTGTAGAGCAGGACCAGGGTCAGGCCGTAGATCGAGACGCTCACCACTTTCCAGGGATCGCCCACCAGCGCCGCCTGCACGATGAGGACGACGCCCCCCGCGAGCGCCAGCACCGCTCCGACCAGGTGCGTCCAGGCGTTGAACCTTTCTCCGTAATACATCGACCAGCACCTTCCCTCGGTTGAGCAGCAAGAAAGGCTTGGGACAGCCCGGCGCGGGCAGCGTTCCGAAGGCGGCATGAATGCGGTGCTTCATTGTGTCAGGGGAAATGCAACAGGGCTGGGGCAACTGCATCCAAGCCATGCACAGCGTGCGCGGTCCCATCAGCGCTGTAACGCCTTCCTGACGGCTTTCCTGGAGGGCAGTCTGATTGCGCGCAAGCTTGCGGCTACACTGCGCAGCGGCGCGTTTGTGCCCGTGTGCGCGTGAGTTGCACCGACCACCGTCGCGGCCCCACACTCACGCGCGGCAAGGAGCAAAGACGGGCGCATGGCGCCGCCACGCCATGCGCGCTGTATGCGCTCGGTGCCTCGCTGACGCGCTACAGCCTGGGCAGCAATCTGCGCGAGCCGGCGCTGTTGGTCGCGCTGAAGATGATGGCGCAGCCCCTGCTGATGTGGCTGCTGTTTTTGTTACGACCCTGAGGGCGGCAGTGCGGTGCTTGGCGATTCTTGGCCGACGGGTTCAACTCGTCCACGGCATCAGCGTCACCAGCAAGATCAGCACGCCCAGGCCGAGGTTGATCGAGACCCATGTGCGGATCTGTGCCATGGCGGCCCCGCCGGCGGCCCACTCGGACGCCGCCACGGCGCGGCTGAATCGCTTGTAGAGCGCGAAGCGGATGTGCAGGAAGATCGCGACCATCACCACGCCCAGCGTCGCCATGATGGTCCACGACAGCGGCATGTCGAAGCTGCCACCGGACTGCACCACCTCCCTGGCCACCCGGCCCAGCATCCAGACCCCGCTGGCCAGCGTCAGCAGCGCGGCGATGAGCACGGCGCGGAAGAAGCGCCCCAGCACATCGTGCATGAGTCGCAAGCGCACTGGAGGTTCGATCTGGGCGAGGGCGGGGCGCAGGAAGAAGTGTGCAAACACCATGCCGCCGATCCACACAATGATGGACAGCACATGCACCGTCTTGAGGGTCGCGTAGATCATCGAAAAGCCTATTCAAATACCTGATTGACAAGGGTGAGCAGCCCGGCCGGCAAGCCTGGGCCCTGAGGTGAAACCGTGGCGAGGGAGCGAGTCCAGTTTCAGCCTGTCCTCCTGAGTTCGACAGTTACGCACGCAAGTATCTGTTTTTGCAAGGGCGCACTTTCAAAAATGCCACCACAAGGGCGCCCACTGCGGCGCCAGCGCTGGCTCTTCGATTTTTACGGCATGAAGTCTCTCGGCCTGCTCGGTGCTGATTGTCGTCCCCGACTGCGCTGTCCCTGGTCACGGCTTCCACTCGCCGGGCGACTCACGGAGACGAGGCTGTGCCGCCCCTCTCGGCCAGGCCATGCAGGGTATCACTCACGATCCGACCATCCACCAGATCGATCCGCGAGCGCTTGCGCCTGCTCCCGTGTCTTGGGGTGCATGCCCGGCAACGCGTTGCCCACCAAGGTGGCGGTGGTGGAATAAAAGCAGGCGTTTGCGCGCTTGGTGTGGAAACACCCACAGCAGGCTTGCCGCCAGTACGGCGCCGACAAGGCATGAAGTAAGGCAGGGGCGAAACAGCAGGGAAAATCTTGCATTAAAAGAGACGATCAGTCTAATATATTTCCCATGGAAGCAGAGCAGATCGTTGTCCGCAGACGTGGGCGCCCTCCCAAGCGGCCCGAACATTCGCTCGAGACGCGTGAACTGTTGTTGCGTGCCGGGCTTGAGGTGCTTACCGAGAAGGGCTTTTCATCCACGGGAATCGACGAAATTCTCAAGCGCGTGGGTGTGCCGAAGGGATCCTTCTACCATTACTTTGATAGCAAGGAAGCCTTCGGGGCCGCGCTGATCGAACGTTACGCGCGCTATTTCGCTTACAAGCTGGAGCGTCACTTCGGTGACTCGTCCAAGCAACCGCTCGCGCGCCTGTGGGCCTTTGTCGAAGATGCACGGACAGGCATGGCGCGGCACGAGTTTCGCCGAGGTTGTCTGATCGGCAACCTCGGTCAGGAAATGGCGGCCTTGCCCGAAAGTTATCGGGCGAGCCTCATCGCGGTGTTTCACGACTGGGAGTCGCGCTTGGCGCGCTGTCTTGAAGCGGCGCAGCACCGGGGGGAGATTCCCGCGTCGGTGGACTGTGAGCAGGCGGCCGCCTTCTTCTGGATCGGCTGGGAGGGTGCGGTCTTGCGGGCGAAGCTCGAGCGCAGCGCCAAACCTCTCGATGTCTTCGCGCTTGGGTTTTTCGCTGGGCTGCACAAGGCGTAATTTTTTCACTTCATGTAGACGAGCGGTCTAAAAAGGAGGAGCAAAGCATGTTCAAGGGAATTCTGATCGAGAAGGATGAAGCCGGTTATCGCGCCAGCGTCAAGGACATCGACGAAGGACAGTTGCCCGAGGGTGAGGTCACGGTCCGCGTCAGCCACTCGACGCTCAACTACAAGGACGGCCTTGCAATAACCGGCAAAGGGCCAGTGGTTCGCCGCTTTCCGATGGTGCCGGGGATCGACCTGGTGGGTACCGTCGAGTCGAGTACTTCGCCCGACTGCAAGCCTGGCGACCGTGTGATCCTGAACGGCTGGGGCGTTGGCGAGGGGCATTGGGGCGGACTCGCGCAGAAGGCGCGTCTGAAGGGGGATTGGCTCGTGCCGCTGCCCGAGCAGTTTTCCCCGCAGCAGGCGATGGCGATCGGGACCGCCGGCTACACCGCAATGCTCTGCGTGCTCGCACTGGAGCGCCATGGCGTGACCCCGGCGCAGGGCGAAATCGTCGTCACCGGCGCAGCGGGCGGCGTGGGCAGCGTGGCCACTGCAGTGCTCGCAAAGCTCGGCTATACCGTGGTCGCAGTTAGCGGTCGTGCCGAGGAGACCGACTATCTCAAGCGCCTGGGCGCCAGCGAAGTGCTCAGCCGCGCACAGTTCGCGACACCGGGCAAGCCGCTGGGCAAGGAACGTTGGGCCGGCGCGGTCGATGTCGTCGGCAGCCACACCCTCGTGAATGTCTGCGCCACCACCAAGTATCGGGGCGTCGTCACGGCGTGTGGGTTGGCCGGTGGAATGGACTTTCCGGCCACGGTTGCGCCCTTCATCCTGCGCGGGGTGACGCTTGTCGGCATCGACAGCGTCATGTGCCCGCGTGCCGAGCGCCTCGAGGCCTGGCGTCGACTCGGCGCCGACCTCGACATCTCCAAGCTCGAAATGATCAGCACCGAAATCTCGTTGGGCGAGGCGATCCCGACGGCATCGAAGCTGATCAACGGCGAGATCCGCGGCCGCGTGATCGTGGACGTCAATCGCTGATCCAAGCAGGACAATGCACAGCCGACGCGGCTGTGCAGCTCCCCTGCGGGCGGCAAGGTCGTGCAATCCGGTGACAAGGTGGTTTGCGAACTGCGTGACTGGGAGCCCTGATTCGGTCAAGGGGTGGGGCGGCGGCCGCAAAGGCACGGCAGCGGCGCAAGTTACATCAATCACGATGGACGCTGCTCACTCCGAGCGCGCCCCCTGCCCGGTAAGGCTCTCGCCCTATTCCAGATGCCCGATGATCACATCCATCAATTCGTTGGTGATTTCAGTCTGACGGACCGATCGCATCTCGGCTTGTACCTCTTCCAGACGCTCATCGACCGATTGTTCCGCTTGCTGCATCAGCGCCAGGCGGGCGGCGTTTTCGGTGACCATGGCTTCGGCTGAGGCGCGAAATACGCTGGCAAAGATGTGGCTGCGGATGAGGGACGCGAGCAAGGCGTCGGCGCTCATGCTGTAGTCGGGCAGGCTGCGCGAATGCCAGCGCCGCTCGCGCTGCAGCAAGCTGGGTTGCAGGGGCAGCAGGCGGCGGGTGACCGGCTCGCGCAGGCCGTGCTCGCCGCGTCGGGTGAACGCGAGGGTGACGCCAAGCCGGTGCAGGGCCTGGCCGTGGCCGAGCCTGGCGAGCCGGGTGACGATGTCGCCGGCCAGACGACCAATGCCCTCGGCAGAGGCGGGGGGGAGCAGGACCGCTTCGGGCGCCAGACCCTGGTCGCGCAGCGCATCGTTCATTTGTGCGCCGATGCAGAGCAGGCGCGGAGGGGGGCCGGTTTGGGGTCCGGTTTGGGGTCCGGTTTGGTCCTGACAGTGGCTGGCCACCTTCTCGGCGAGGATTTCGTTGTAGCTGCCGCACAAGCCGTGGTCGGAGCCGAAAACCACCAGGAGCTGTTCGCGCACGTCCTCCGTGTCCAGGGCAATGCCGCCGCTGCGGTGAGCGAAGGTGGCAAAGCCTTGCAGGATGGTCCGGTGATAGGCCTTGATCGAGCGCGCCGCTTGCTCATACGGTGCGGCGTTGATTGCCGACAGCGTCTTCATGGTGTGGACGATGCCGCGAATGCTGCCCAGGGTATTGTTCTGGCGTGACAGGTACTCAAGCGTTTGCGCCATCACCGCCCTCGTTTGCCTTTGCCTTGCCATCGATGCGCGTGCGAGCGCTGGCCAATGCCTTGGTGGCGACCTCGGTGATCAGCACACGATCTTCCGCACGCAGGGACTGGTTTGCGGCGATGCGTTCAGCGATCGACTCCAGTTCGGTGTGTGCGGCGACACGCACGACCGCGAGGGCGGCGACGACTTTCTGTTCGGCCAGGTCGTCAAACAGACCCGCCATCGCGGCGACCAGCACCGCCAGCTGTTCCAGCGCCGGCATGGGGTCGCGCTCGGCCTGGCGCAGGGCGGCGCGCACTGCGGCGCCACGGCTCAGGCGCGCACGGGTGACATCGTCAAGGCGCGTGCCAAAGCGCGCAAAGTCTTCCAGCTCTTCAAACTGCGACAGCGTGACGCGCAGGTTGGCGGCCACTTCACGCAGCGCGCGATCCTGCGCCTTGCCACCGACGCGGGACACCGACAGGCCCAGGTCCACCGCCGGAAACTGGTTTCTGCGCACCAGGCGCGGCGACAGGTAGATCTGCCCGTCGGTGATCGAAATCAGGTTGGTGGGGATATAGGCGGAGAGGTTTTCGGCCTGGGTTTCCACCACCGGCAGGGCGGTGATCGATCCGCCGCCCGCGTCCGCGGTGAATTGCCCGGCGCGTTCGAGCAGGCGCGCATGCACATAGAAGATGTCGCCCGGGAAGGCCTCCCGCCCGGGTGGCCGGCGCAAGAGCAGGGACAGTTCGCGGTAAGCGCGGGCGTGGTGGGTGAGGTCGTCAAACACGACCAGCACGTCCTGTCCCTGATTGGAGAAGTACTCGGCCATCGTCATCGCGGCATAGGGGGCGATGTAGGCCAAGCCGGGCGGGTCTTCGTCACCGACTGTCATCACCAGGGTACGCGCCATCATGTCGCCCTTCTTGAGCGCGCCGATCACGCGCGATACGGCGTCGCCACGCTGTCCAATGGCGCAGTAGATGCAGGTGAGCCTGGAGCGTACCTGGTTGAGGATGGTATCGACCGCGAGCGAGGTCTTGCCGGTCTGGCGATCGCCGATGATGAGCTCACGCTGACCCAGGCCCACCGGCACCGCAGCATCGATGGCCTTGATGCCGGTGGCGAGCGGGCGGACGATGGGCGCGCGGCTGAGAATACCCGGTGCTTCGGCTTCGACGGGGTGTTCGGCCACCGCCGCGATCGGGCCCAGTCCATCCAGGGGGCGGCCCATGGCATCGATGACACGGCCCAGCAGTGCGGGGCCGACGGGCACGCTGACCACCTTGCGCGTGCGGCGCACGTCCTCGCCCAGGGTGATGAGCTCGGACGGCCCCAGCAGGATGACGCCGAGCCGCTCCGGCGCCAGATCGAGCACGATGCCTTGCACACCGCACTCGAACTCCAGCAATTCGTCCGCCAGCGCGCGCGCCAGGCCGGAGACCACGGCCACACCATCGCCGACTTCGGTGACTTTGCCGATCTCGGTGAGCAGGGGCGTGGGGGAGGGAGTGGCCAGCAGCTCCGCAACCCAGCCCTTGAAGGCGTCCTCAAGGGCCTCGTGCGGCAAGGGCTCGTGTGGCAAGGATTGGGGTGGCAGGCTGTGAGCGGTATCCGTCATGGCGTGTTTATCCACCACTGCTTCGCATCCGACCCGAGGCGCCTGCCCCCAGGCGGTCATTCAGGAGCGCGTCGAATTCATCGGTGTAGCTGTCGACGGTCCACGCCACCTGGGCGCCGCCGATGCGCAGGATGAGGCCGGGAGCCTGCTGTGGATTGGTTTCGAAGCGCAGGGCGGTATGCGGCAGTAGTTTCTTGATGTCCGCCTGGAGCTGGGCCTGGGCGGCTTCAGGCAGCGCATCACGGGTGCTGGCAAGCGCCTCGGTGCTGTCGCCGGCCGCCTGGGACAGCTCGTCGGCAATGGCGTGCAGGCGGGTGCCCACATTGCGCACGATGGCCGCTTCCAGTGTTTCGTCGGCCAGCTCGCGCAGCGCCTTGCGCGTCAGCTCGAGCAGGGTTTCCGCTGCGGCTCTTTGCAGCTGCGCGGTGAACTGCTCGCGTTCGCGCTGCAGATGCTTGTGCCAGTCCTGCTGCTCTTGTTCCAGTTTGGCGCGCGCCGCGGCGAGCAGGGCGTCGCGTTGGGTTTCTGACGCCTGCAGTGCCTTGTCGACCAGGGTGTCGCGGTCGGCGTGCAGCTGCGCCTGCTGCGCGCGGTATTGGGCTGCGGCCGCTTCCGCTTTCTGCTGCGCCTTGCCGGCCTCGGCCATCGACCGGGCAATTTCGGCCTCGCGCGCGTCGATGCCATCGAGGATGGGGCGATAGAGAAAGCGTTTCAGCAACCACACGAGCACCAGAAAGTTGGCGATCTGGGCGATGACGGTAATCCAGTCAATGGACATGGGCAGTACTGTTTCCTTGATCGACGGTCACGACATGGGGGCGGATGAATCAGCTGCCGACAAGGGCTGCCGCCTTGACGGTGTCCCAGAATGGATTGGCAAAGATGAGAATCATCGCCACCACGAAACAATAGATCGCGGTCGATTCGATCATCGCCAGGCTGACAAACAGGGTCCGTGACAAGGTGGGGGCGGCATCCGGTTGCTGGGCGATCGCGCTGATGGCGGCGGCGGCTGCGCGCCCTTCACCCAGCGCCGGCCCGAGGGCGCCGAATGACACGGTGAGGCCTGCGGTGAAGATGGAAACGGCCGCAATGAGTGCGAGATCTGTCATGACTTATCCTCTTTATTGACGCTGGCTTGTGGGTCTGCGGTCGCGGACGAAATATAAACGGTGGCCAGGATGGCAAAAATGTAGGCCTGGATCAGGCCGGTCAATAGCCCCAGCATATCCATCAGCACCGGGAAAAAGAACGGCGCCACCCCGAGCAGGATGGCTGCGATCACGCCGCCGCTCATCACGTTGCCGTAGAGGCGGATGGCGAGCGAGATGCCGCGCGAGAACTCGCCGATGATGTTGAAGGGCAGCATCACGATCGAAGGTTCGATATAAGCCTTCAGATAGCGCCCCAGGCCCTTGCTGGAAATGCCGAACAAGGGCACTGCCACCAGCACCGACAAGGCGAGCGCCACCGTGGTGGAAAGCGAGGAGGTCGGCGGCATGAAGCCGGGGATCACCAGCATCAGGTTGGACAGCGCAATGAACAGAAACAGCGTGCCGGCAAAATACATGACGTGGCGCGCCGACTTCTGCGTGATCTCTTCAATCTGGCCCTGAATGGTCTTGACGATCACTTCGAGTGCGGTGCGCCAGCGATCGGGTGGAACGTCGGCGCGCAGATTGCGCGTGACCACCATGGAGACCCCCACCAGCAGCGCCATCACGATCCAGGTGTTGACGATGGTGGAATTGAACTTCAGGCCCCAGGCGGAAAAGACGATGACTTCATCGGGTGTCATCTGCATCACGCACCTCCTTGCTCAGGCGCGGCCGAGGAGCCGGGGTTCGGCACCCTGCGGGCGCGCGCAACGGCGAGCACGCGGACGAGGAAAAAAGCCAGCGCGTAGCCGGCCAGCGGCCAGGCCTTGCTGGCCGCTGCACTCACCCAGTAGCCGACCCCCAGCAGCGCCGCAATCCGCAGCGCGGCGCTGAGCAAAAGCAGCATGGTCGGCTGCCTTGAGCGCAGCGCCAGGCGCATGCCCCAGGCCAGGCCAGCAAAAAACAAGACGCTGACGGGCAAACCCCACACAAACCCCCGCAGCAGCGCATCCCAGTCCATCGACATCAAGGTTCATCTCCTTTGTGCGCTGCTTCGTGTTCTCGCGCATCCCGATCGGCGCGCTCGCGATCCTCGATTTCCTTGCTCACCCAGCTCCACGCGATCATGCCGCCGATGGCGGCGCCGCCCAGGATGAGGGCAATCGGCCAGGAAAAGTCCTGTGGTGCAACGCGATTCAGCCATAGGCCCAGAAACGCACCGCCTACCGTGGGCACGGCGATCGACCAGCCGATCATGCCAAACGCACCCAGTCCGCGCAGGGGGCTGGCGCCCGGGCCACGGCGGGCGCGCTGCATGCGCTCGGCGGTGTGGCGGATGTGTTCGGCCGAGCGGTCCTTTCTCGCGTTCATGAGCGTGGTTTCCGCAAGTCGCCAAAGCGGCGCACGATGCCGCCTTCAAGACGGGACAGGGCAGTACGCGCCGTGCGTTCTTCCTCGTCCATTTCAACAAAGCTTGCCTGCACCGTTTCGTTGAGCGAATCCAGATCCTCGCCTTGCACGCCGCGCCGGATGGCGATGTCCACCTGGTGACCTTTCTTCACCAGCAGTCCTTCGTCGATGCCGAAAAACTGTTCCACGCCGTCGCGCGTGGTCAGGATCAGCACCGAAGGCACGAGCGCGGTGACAAAATCGGTGTGGTTGGGCAGCATGCCGAAGGCGCCGTTTTCGGCAACCGCAAACAGACGCCGTGCTTCGCCTGCAAACAGGGTTCGCGTCGGCAGGCGCAGCGTGACTTGCATGAGGTCTGCCAGGCTCATGCGCTGGCCTTCAAGTCGTGCAGTGAGCCGATCATGTAGTAGTCGGTTTCGTTATCCTCAAACCGGGTCTGCTCCAGAATCGTCTCGCAGCCATCCAGGGTGTCGGCGGTCGACACCCGCTTGCCATCGGTGCCGGTAAACGAGCCGGTGGTGAAGAAGGGCTGGGTCAGAAAACGCTCGAGCCGGCGCGCGCGCGCCACGGTGGCGCGGTCCGCGGCGGAGAGCTCTTCCATGCCCAGCATGGCGATGATGTCGCGCAGGTCTTCGTATTCGGCCAGAGTGCGTCGCACCGCGCGCGCAATGTCGTAATGACGCTGCCCGACCACCGCCGGAGTGAGCATGACCGAGGCCGACGCCAGAGGGTCGACGGCCGGGTACAGGCCCTCGCTGGCGCGCTTGCGTGACAGCACCACCGAGGCCGAGAGGTGGGAAAAGATGTGCGCTGCGGCCGGGTCGGTGAAGTCGTCCGCAGGCACGTACACTGCCTGGATCGAGGTGATCGCGCCGCTGCGGGTCGAGGTGATGCGCTCCTGCAGCGCGGCCAGCTCGGTCGCCATCGTGGGCTGATAGCCCACGCGCGAGGGCATGCGCCCCATCAGGCCGGAGACCTCGGAGCCGGCCTGGATGAAGCGGAAGATGTTGTCGATCAGCAGCAACACGTCCTGCTTCTGATCGTCACGAAAATACTCCGCCATGGTCAGCGCCGTCTTGCCCACCAGAAAACGCACGCCAGGCGCTTCGTTCATCTGGCCGAACAGCATCACGGTCTTGTCGCGCACGCCGGCGTCGCTCATCTCGCGATACAGCTCTTCGGCTTCGCGCGAGCGCTCGCCGATGCCGCAGAACAGGCTGACGCCCTGATAGTGCTGTACGGTGTTGTTGATGAGCTCGGTGATCAACACCGTCTTGCCCACGCCGGCGCCGCCAAACAGCCCGGTCTTGCCGCCGCGCTCGATGGGCGACAGCAGATCGATGGCCTTGATGCCGGTTTCCAGGATTTCACTGTGCACCACGCGTTCTTCAAGCGAGGGGGGCGGCTGGTGGATGGAGCGGCGGGCGACCGCGAGCGGCGCCGGCTTGCCGTCCAGGGGCTCGCCAAACACGTTGAGCATGCGCCCCAGCACCGCATCACCCACCGGCACCTCGATCGGCGCGCCGGTGGCACGCACCGTCATGCCCAGCCCCAGTCCACGCACCGGCGCCAGCGCCATGCAGCGCGCCGCACCGTTGGCGAGCAGGGAGGCGACCTCCATTGCCAGTTCACCGGCGTAGACCAGCTCCTGGATGCGTGGCGCTGTGCCTTCGAACAGCACGTCCACCACGCCGCCACGGATGCCGACGATGCGCCCTTCGCCGGTCAGCGTGGTGGCTGCCGTGCTGGACCGTGCTGCGTCGCGGCCCTGAATCGGATTCGGATTGCGCGTCGCCGGATCGTCCGCGTCCCGTTCAGACTGGACTTGATTCGACATGAGTGTTGCTCCCTCTGACGATGTGAACGCCCCTGCGCGGCATGCGAATCACATCGGTGACTGCGTGAGCAAGGCTGTGCAAGCCCATTTGAAACACCAGCGTTTCATGCCGACCATCATAACATCCGCAGAAATCCGCTCTGTCCGGCGGCGCTCACAACGCGCTGAGGCTGCGCCTGAATGCGCTCTTGCCTTGTCGAGGGCGTACTGCTCAAACCTTGCGGCCTGCCTGGTCTCAGCCGAAGCGGTAGCCCGACAGTGAAATCCCCATGCAGCGCTCGGCGTATACACGCTGGCCTGCGTCGTCCGCGGCGGCGCCGGCGACCACCATCAGCGGCAGCAGATGCTCTTCGGCATTAGGGGGATGGCACAGGCGTGCGCCCGGTGCGCTTTCCCAGTCGGACAGCGCGGTATTGCGGGCCGCTGGCGGGGATTGCACGGTCGTATTCAGCCAGGCGTCGAATGCCTCCGCGACCGGAACGAAGCGTGCATCGCTTTGCGCGCGCATGTTGTGAAAGCTCATGCCACTGCCCACGATCAGGACGCCTTCGTCGCGCAGTGGCGCCAGGGCAGCGCCGGCCGCCAGGTGAGCCTTGGGCTCGGGGTTGTGGCGCAGCGACAGCTGCACCACCGGTATGTCTGCCGCGGGGAACATCAACATCAGTGGGATGAAGGTGCCATGGTCGAAGCCGCGTTCGACGTCTTTCGTGCTGGGCAGGCCGGCGTCGTGCAGGAGCCCGGCGATGCGCTGCGCCAGGGCCGGATCGCCGGGTGCGTCGTAGCGCAAGGTGTAGGTGTGCGGCGGAAAGCCGTGATAGTCATACAGCATGGCCGGTTGCCGACTGCTGCCGACTGCTGCCGACGGTGAAGGCGGGCGCCTGCCAGTGCGCCGTCACCACCACGATGGCGCGCGGGCGCTGCGGCAGCATGCTCGGGATGGCGCGCAGGAAGTTGCCCATCGAGTCCCACACCCCGGGTGGATCCCAATCCATGAAGAAGCACGGCCCCGCACCGTGCGGAACGAAGAAGCTTGGCATGCGCCGGGCGTTATGCCTGGAGGCGGGTGTGATCGTGTCGGACATGGCGTTCTCGCTGTCGTGGCAAAGGCGAATACTGTGAAATATAGAGCTCATCGGCGAGGCTGCCACCCTGGTATGTAGGGTGTTGTGTCGGCCGCGACTCAAGGCTCGGTTTCCTTCAATCGCTCCGGCTCAGGCATCATGTCGCCCCTGATTGCTTCGCCCCTGAGCACATCCCTGATCAACTCACTGGCAACAAGGCCACGCATGTACCCCATTCACGATACCGACGCCCAGTTGCTGCTGGCTACCCTGATCGCTGCCAAAAGGCGGCCGGCCACGCTGCAGGAGATCGTGGCCGCAGCCGAGTTCATCGGCTGCCCGGTCACCGCGCCCAAGGCCTGGGAGACCGCTTTCGAGCGCTTGTCCACCCATGGCCTGCTGGTGGCCGAAGGCGAGGGCTTTGCGCTCACGCCGGCCGCACAGGCGATGGTCACCGGTTTGCCAAAAAAGGCGGAGACTGATGAGCGCGTGTTTCTGGTGCGCGAGAAGCTGACGCTGCACAAGCCGGCGGCCACCGTCGCTGCAGTCGCGATGACGGCCGAGCAGCTCGATGTGGCGCTGACAGCCCATGGTGCCCTGGCTCAACAAGGCGGCAAGAACCTGCTCATGCCCAAGCCCAAGCGTGAAGAGGACAACTACCCGCGCGGTCCGCAGTCGCGGCGGCCGTTCGGTAACCCCCGGCGTTATTCGTGATCAGCGAAAGCGTGCACGAGAACGCAGGTTGATGATGTCTTCCCCCGCGCCCCCACCCCCTGCCGATGGTCGCGGACCGCGCGCGGCGCTGGTGTTTGCGCTCACCGCCGAGCGCCTGTCGATCTGGTACGAACACGGCCAGTGGCCGACCGAAGCCCAGGGCGCCAGTCTGGCGGCGGACTGGCTGTCGCGCACCAAGCGCAGCCTGCCTTTGGCCCAGCGCCGCCACCTGTCTGATCTCAGCGACCAGCTCGCCCGCCAGATCGCCGGCTCACTGTCGCGCGAGGCCGGACTTTACACAACGCACGAAATGATGGAAGCGCTCGATCCGAAGCATGAATCGGAGCTGACCCAGTCGCTGATGGCCGAATGCGAGCGCTTGCTCGATGCCGAGTCTGCTGCTGACGCCAGCCCCGACGCCGACGTCGCTCAGCCCGCGCGGTAGCGCTCCAGCCAGTGCGCATAGGGTGCGGGCAGCACCCAGGTCGGGCGCTCGACGTTCAGCGCGCGTGCGGCCTGCAGCGGCCAGTGCGGGTTGGCGAGGTGGGCGCGGCCGATCATGACGAGATCGAGCTGGCCGTTGGCGACCGTGCTGTCGGCGAGCTGGGGCGTGTCGATCCCCCATGCCGCGGCCACCGGCAGGCCCGCTTCCTGGCGCACGCGGGCGGCGATCGGCGCGAGAAAGGCCGGTGCCCAGGGCACCTTGGCCTGCAGCGTGGAGAAGCCGACGCTGACGCTCAGCAGGTCCAGCCCGCCGCGCTTGAAATTGCGCGTGAGTTCGATCGATTCGGCCAGTGTCTCTTCGTCTCGACCGTCGTATTCGATGACGCCGAAACGGGCGGTGAGCGGAAGGTGTTCCGGCCACACTTCGCGCACGGCAGCGAGCGTCTCGAGCAGGAAGCGGCTGCGATTGTCAAAACTGCCGCCGTAGGCGTCGTCGCGCTGGTTGGCGTGCACCGAGAAGAAGCTCTGGCCCAGATAGCCGTGAGCGAAGTGCAGCTCCAGCCACTCGAAACCGGCGTCGCGCGCACGCTTGGCGGCGGCGACAAAGTCGGCGCGAACGCGGGCGATGTCCTCGAGCGTCATGGCCTTGGGGACTTGCGGCAGGTTGGCGCCGAACGCGAGCGCCGAAGGCGCGATCGTGGCCCAGCCGCGCGCATCACTTTCGGCGATGTGGTCGTCGCCTTCCCATGGACGGTTGGCGCTGGCCTTGCGTCCGGCGTGGGCGAGCTGGATGCCGGGCACGGCACCCGCGGCCTTGATGGCTGCGGCGATGGGGGCGAGGGCCTCGGCCTGAGTGTCGTTCCACAGCCCGGTGCAGCCCGGGGTGATACGGCCTTCGGGCGAGACCGCGGTGGCTTCGACGATGAGCAGGCCGGCGCCGCCGCGCGCCAGCGCAGGGTAGTGCACCTGGTGCCAGTCATTGACCATGCCGTCGATGGCCATGTATTGGCACATGGGCGGGACGGCGATGCGGTTGCGAAGGCTGAGGTCCTTGAGTTTGAAGGGCTGGAAAAGCGCAGACATGTTTGGATTCCCTGTTCGTGTTGGTGCCGGGTCGTGTCGGTGAGTCGGATGGCCGGATGCGGGGGCGTGCGTGCAGGCAGGCTTACAGGCAGGCTTCAAGGATGCGACGGCTGGTGGCGAGATCGATGTCGCGATGCTCGCCGAGTCGGGTCCTGCCGTGGGCTTCGAGCTGGGCGACGATGCGGTCTACCGCCTCGGCGCCGATGCCATAGCCGGAGAAGCTGGTCTTGACGCCGAGGGACTCGAAGAAGGCGCGTGTTTGGGCGATGGCCGCATCGATGCGTTCGTCCTCGCTGCCGCTGTGCAGCTTCCACACGCGCGCTGCAAATTGCAACAACTTGGCGCGCTTGGCGTCACGGCGCAGGTGGAGCAGCTGGGGCAGCACGATGGCCAGGGTCTGTGCGTGGTCCAGCCCGTACAGCACGGTGATCTCATGGCCGATCATGTGGGTGGCCCAGTCCTGCGGCACGCCGGCGCCGATCAGGCCGTTGAGTGCCTGGGTCGCGCTCCACATCAGGTTGGCACGCACGTCGTAGTCTTCGGGCGTGGCCAGTGCCTGGGGCCCGACTTCGATCAGGGTCTGCAGCAGGCTTTCGGCGTAGCGATCCTGCACCGGGGCGTTGACCGGGTAGGTGAGGTATTGCTCGATCACGTGCACGAAGGCATCGACCGCGCCGTTGGCGATCTGGCGTGGGGGCAGGGTGAAGGTCTTGACCGGGTCGAGCACCGAGAACTGCGGGAACACCAGCGGGCTGGCGAAGCTGAGCTTGGCCTGCAGCGACTTGCGGGTGACCACCGCCAGACAGTTCATCTCCGAGCCGGTGGCGGGCAGCGTCAGCACGCAGCCCATCGGCAGCGCCTGGCTGACATGCTTGCCGCTGGTCTCGAGGATGTCCCAGGGCTCACCCGCGTAATTGACCGCGGCGGCGACGAACTTGGTGCCGTCAATCACCGAGCCCCCGCCCACGGCGAGCAGGAAGTCGAGCTTTTCGCGGCGCACTTGTTCGACCGCGCCCATCAGGGTCTCGTAGGATGGATTGGGTTCGATGCCGCCGAAGCGTTGCAGGGTGCGCGCACCCAGCGCGGCCTCGACTTCGGCCAGTGTGCCATTGCGCTCGGCGCTGCCGCCGCCGTAAAGGATCAGGACACGCGCATTGGCCGGAACGAGTTTGTCAATGCGGGCGATGCTGTCCTTGCCGAAGACGATGCGGGTGGGGTTGTAGTAGTCGAAATTCAACATGTCGTTTCCTGTGTTGATGTTGTTGTGTCGGATGTGGGGGGCGAGGCTTGAGACCGGATGTTCATCTCAAGCTATTGGACTGGTCGGCTAGTTAGTGGGCAAAAATGAATCGTGGGCAAAAATGATCAAGGCGCGAGCAGGCCTTGCGTGAGCACCCAGGCGTGCTCGAGCGGGCTTTCGTCCCGGTGCAACTTGGCCAGCAAGCTCGCGCCCAGCCACAGCTGGTAGAGCGTGCGCGCCATGGACAGCGGATCAAGCACAGGCAGGGGCCCAGGCGCGGACAGCGAGCCGTCGCGAACAGCGCTTGCGATGCAGTCGGCGAGGCGGGCGATGATGCGCTCGGTGCCGTCGCGCAGCGTCAGCCGCATGGCTTCGGACAGGTCCGCGACTTCGGCGCCGAGCTTGACCACCAGACACTTCTGCTCGTCGCAGCTTGCTTGCGACTGGGTGCTGCGCCAGTGCTCGAAGTAGCCCAGCACGCGCTCCCGTGCGTTCGGCTCGGCGCGGTCGAACTGGGAGCCCAGTTGCAGCAGATAGTTGTCGAAGTAGTCCTCGAGCAAGATCTGGCCGAAGGCTTCCTTGGACTTGAAGTAGTGATAGAAGGAGCCCTTGGGCACCTCGGACGCTTGCAGCAGTTCGGACAAGCCCACGCAGGAAAAACCCTTGGCCGCGATAATGCGCTTGCCGGTGTCGAGAATGTGCTGGCGGGTGTCGGTGTGGCGAGAATTCATGGCGCTATTGTAAGCGTCAAATAGACCGGTCGTCTAGTGCGGCGTCTTGATGACTGTTGAGCGCTGCTCCTGGCCTGCGCCGGAGTGGCGGGACGAGCGCTGCGTTACGCGCTACAGTTCGCCCCTGCATCGGAAAACAAGAAGCGGCTCATGAAGAAGAATCTGTGGTTACTGGCGATCGCCCAGGGCCTGTTCCTGTCGAACAACGTGGTCTTCATCGCCATCAATGGCCTGGTCGGGCTGACGCTGGCGCCTGCGGCGTGGATGGCGACCTTGCCGGTGATGGGCTATGTCGTGGGCGGGGCGCTATCCACCGGGCTGGTGGCGCGCACCCAGAAACGCTGGGGGCGCAAGACCTCCTTTCAACTCGGGCTGGTGGTGGCGCTGCTCACCGCGCTGCTGTGCGCCTTTGCGCTGACGACGCGCAGCTTCTGGCTGCTGGTGACGGGCACTTTGATAGCGGGTTACTACAGCGCCAACGGCCAGCTCTACCGTTTTGCCGCCGCTGAACTGGCGCCGCCATCCTTTCGCGAGAAAGCGGTGTCGCTGGTGTTGGCGGGCGGTCTGATCGGGGCGGTGGTCGGTCCCAATCTGGCGAACTACACGCGCGAGAGCATGAGCACGCCCTTTCTCGCGTCCTATCTGGCGCTGTCGGTGCTGGCCCTGGTGTCGATGGCGGTGATGGCGGGCATCCAGTTTGCGCCCGAGCCGGTGAAGGCGGGGGGTGCCAGCGCTGGCCGGCCACTGCGCGAGATCATGCGCCAGCCGGTGTTCATCGTGTCGACCGTGGGTGCGGCGATGGGCTATGGCGTGATGAACCTGCTCATGGCCGCAACCCCGCTGGCGATGGATGTGTGCGGCATGCCGTTTTCGGATGCCGCGCTGGTGCTCGAATGGCATGTGATCGGCATGTTCGCGCCGGGCTTCTTCACCGGTCACCTGATCAAGCGCTTTGGCGTGCTGCAGATCATGGCGGTGGGCGTGGTCCTCAACCTGGTGTGCATCGCGGTGGCGTTGTCCGGGCAGGATCTGCACCAGTTCCTGATCGCGCTTTTCCTGCTGGGTGTGGGCTGGAACTTCCTGTTCACCGGCAGCACCACGCTGGCGATGGAGGCCTATCGGCCTGAGGAGAAGGACAAGGCACAGGCCGCGATCAACTTTTTCGTGTTCGCGACCATGGCGGTGACCTCCTTTGCATCCGGCGCGCTGGTGACCACGCAGGGGTGGGCGCTGCTCAATATGGGCTCGCTGCTGCCGGTGGCGCTCACCGGCGCCGCGCTCGCCTGGCTGTGGGTGCGCCGGCGGCGTGAGGCTGCTGCTGCCCCCGCCGGGGTCTGAAGGCTGCAGAGCCAGCCCGGCCCTACATATTGCCGATGGTGCTGCGCAGGCGCTGAAGGGCGAGCCCGAAGAAGGCGGCGCCGATGAGCGCAACCATGAGGAACTCCGGCCACACCACCTCGATACCGGCGCCGCGGAAGAGCACGCCCTGACCCAGGCTGACGAAGTGCGTGGTTGGCGCCAGCGACATCAGCCAGCGCACCACCTCGGGCATGCTTTCGCGTGGGGTCAGCGCACCCGACAGGATCTGCAGCGGTAACAGCACGAGGATGGTCATCAAGCCGAACTGCGGCATGTTGCGTGCCAGCGTGCCCATGTAGATGCCGATCGAGGCAGCGGCAAACAGGTAGAGCAGGGTGGCCATCGCGAACAGCAGGATGGATCCCGGCACCACCACACCGAGTGCGCCCTTGACCACGAACTGCAATGAGAATGTGGACGCCAGCAGCACCACCACGCCCATCGACCAAACTTTGGAGAGCATGATTTCCAGTGGTGTCACCGGCATCACCAGCAGGTGCTCGATGGTGCCGTGCTCGCGTTCGCGGATCAGCGCCGCGCCAGTGAGCAGAATGCCGAGCATGGTGAT
This sequence comes from Thauera terpenica 58Eu, assembly GCF_000443165.1. Taxonomy (GTDB): domain Bacteria; phylum Pseudomonadota; class Gammaproteobacteria; order Burkholderiales; family Rhodocyclaceae; genus Thauera; species Thauera terpenica. Next base: position 119,038 of record NZ_ATJV01000092.1, read on the forward strand.
GTTGTTGATGATGGCGGTGACCGCGGCAAACCAGCTCTGGTTGAGGTTGGGGTTGAACATCGCGCGCGTGACCAGATTGACCGGCTGCGCGGGCGCGGCGCGATAGCGCTGCATGAAGGCGCGGATCTCGTCGTTGACGATGTTCTGGATATAGCCGGTGCCGGTCTGCGCCTGGCTCTGGCGCGTGGCGTCGACGTTGAGCTGAACGGCCGGCGAGCGCCCGGCGAGCACGTCGCGCTGGAAGTTGGGCGGGATGTTGAGCACGAAGGTGTGCAGGCCGGCGTCCATGCTCTTGTCGATGTCGGCCAGCTCGACATGCTGGGGCGTGATGAACTGCGGTGGGCGCAAGGCATCGATGATGCGAGCCGAGAGCTGGGAACGGTCCTCGTCGGCCACGGCGATCGAGGCCCGGTGCAGGCTCTCTGGCTTGGCGCGGGCGTCGGCATAGACCGAGATCGTGAACATGAACACGATCAGGAACAGCATCGTCCAGTCGCCGAGCAGGCTGTGGAATTCCTTCATGCCCAGGTGCCAGGTGTTGTGCAGCAAGCCCTTGTTGGAACTCATTTGCGCTCTCCCATCAGCGTGCCTGCTTCTTGAGCAGCAGCACCGACGCCAGCGTCAGCACCGGAATTGCGATCAGCAGCGGAATGAAGGCGGCGCTCAGGTCGCCAAAGTCCAGCGCCTTGGAGAAAGTGCCGCGGCTGATGGTCAGAAAGTGGGTGGTCGGGTAGATCTGGCCGATGAATGCACCCACGCCTTCGAGCGAGGACACCGGGTCGAGCATGCCGGAGAACTGGATGGCCGGCAGCAAGGTGCCGATCGAGGTGCCGGCCATGGCCGCCACCTGGCTGTCGGTGAGGGTTGACATCAGCAGCCCGAGGCCGGTGGTGGCGGTGACGTAGATCAGCGCACCGACGAAGAACGCCAGCAGGCTGCCCTTGAAGGGCACGCCGAAGAGGGTGATCGCGATCACGAACATGAGCACGAAGTTGAGCATCGACAGCCCGATGTAGGGCAGCTGCTTGCCAAGCAGAAATTCCAGCTTGGTCACCGGCGTGGTGTAGACGTTGAGGATGGAGCCCAACTCCTTTTCGCGCACCACGCCCAGCGCGGTGAGCATGGAAGGGATGAACACCAGCAGCATCGGGATCACCGCCGGCACCATGGCGATGAGGCTGCGCATGTCCGGGTTGTAGCGGTAGCGCACGGCAATGTCGGCCGCAGGCACGGGCCTGGCGCCGGTGCTTGCGGTGATGGCTTCGCTCAGTGTCTGTGCATGCACACCCAGCACGTAGCTGCGGGCGACTTCGGCGCGCATCGGCATCGCACCGTCCAGCCACACGCCGATCTCGGGTCTCGCGCCGCGGGCGAGGTCGCGGCCAAAACCGGGCGGGATCTCCAGCGCCATCGCCAGTTCGCCCGCGCGCATGCGGTGGTCGATGTCGGCATGACTCTCAAGGGGTGCCTGCTCGAGGAAGTAGCGTGAGCCGGAAATATTGAGGGTGTAGCTGTCGCTCACCGTGCTGCGATCGAGGTCGAGCACCGCGTAGTTGAGGTCTTCCACGTCGGTGCTGATGCCGTAGCCCATCACCAGCATGAGCATGACGGTGCCCAGCAACGCGAGGGTGAGGCGGAAGGGGTCGCGTCGCAGCTCGGTGGCCTCGCGCATGCTGAAGCTGAGCAGGCGGGCGAAGCTGAAATGGGCGACGCGTGAACCCGAGGACGACGTCGCTGCATCGGCGCTGAGCAGCGCTGGGTCAGCATCAGGTATGGTGCTGCCTGAGTCCTGCGCGGGCTCATCGACGATCCCCAGCGTCACGCCGCTGGCTTCGGCCAGATAGTCGACAAACACATCTTCCAGCGTGCCGCTGCCGCGCGCTGCCACCATGGCCTCGGGCGTGTCGCTGGCCAGGATCTTGCCCGCGTGCATCAGCGAGATGCGGTCGCAGCGCTGGGCTTCGTTCATGAAGTGGGTGGTGATGAAGATCGTCACGCCGTCCTTGCGCGACAGGTCGATGATCAGCTCCCAGAAGTGGTCGCGCGCCACCGGGTCCACGCCCGAGGTGGGTTCGTCGAGGATCAGCACGTCGGGGCGGTGGAGGACGGCGACGGCCAGTTGCAGGCGCTGGCGTATGCCCAGCGGCAGCGCGTCGGGCAGCGCCTCCATCACCGGCACCAGATCGAAACGCTGGGCGAGTTCGGCAATGCGGGCGTCGCCCTCGTCGTGCGACAGGTTGAACAGGCGCGCGTGAAGCTGCAGGTTGCGCCGCACCGACAGTTCGCCATACAGGGAGAAAGCCTGGGACATGTAGCCCACGCGGCGGCGGGTGTCGATGTTGCGGGCGTCGAGCACTTCGCCCAGCAGGCGGGCCTCGCCACGGCTGGGTGGCAGCAGGCCGGTGAGCATCTTCATGGTGGTCGACTTGCCGCAGCCGTTGGAGCCGAGGAAGCCGAAAATCTCCCCGCGCCGAACCTGCAGATTGACGTCGTCCACGGCGATGAAATCGCCAAAGCGCATCTGCAGGTCGTGGGCTTCGATCACCACCTCGCCCGCAGTGAGCGGAGGGATGTGCAGCGGCGCGTGCTCGCCCCGGCGCTCGGGCGGCAGCAGGGCGAGAAAGGCTTCTTCCAGTGTCCTGGTGCCGGTGCGCTCGTGCAATTGCGCAGGCGTGCCAGTGGCCAGCACCTGGCCCGCGTCCACCGCGACCAGCCAGTCGTACTGCTCGGCTTCTTCCATGTAAGCCGTGGCAACGAGCACGCTCATGTCCTTGCGTCGGCTGCGGATGCGCTTGATGAGTTCCCAGAACTGGCGCCGTGACAGCGGATCGACGCCGGTGGTGGGCTCGTCGAGGATGAGCAGATCGGGGTCGTGAATGAGCGCGCAGCACAGGCCGAGCTTTTGCTTCATGCCGCCAGACAGCTTGTTGGCCGGACGGTCGGCGAAGTCGGTGAGGTCGGTGGAGGCGAGCAGATCAGCGATGCGGTGCGCACGCTCGGCGCGCGACTGGCCGAACAGGCGGCCGAAGAAGTCGATGTTCTCGAACACCGACAGCGTGGGGTAAAGATTCTTGCCCAAGCCTTGTGGCATGTAGGCGATGCGCGGGCACACTGCGCTGCGGTGACGCGCGCTCGCCATGTCGCCGCCGAGTACTTCAAGTCGGCCGCCTTGCAGCTTGCGTGCGCCGGCAATCAGACCCAGCCAGGTGGATTTGCCTACGCCGTCAGGCCCGATGAAGCCAACCATGCAGCCGGCCGGAACATCGAGGCTGACACGGTCGGCTGCGAGCGTGTCGCCATAGCGGTGCTCGAGCTCGACGAGGCGGGCGACAGGCTGGGCGGCAGAGCGGACGACGGGTGCCGCGCCCTGACCGGGGGTCACGGCAGCCTCACCTGCAAGGCCTCGGGCCAGGGCGTGCTCTGATCGAGACGCACATGGGCGATGCCCGGCAGGCCGGTCTTGACGTGCTCGGGGTATTTGGCGAGCAGCTCCGGATCGACGCGGGCCTTGACGCGGAACACCATCTTCTGGCGCTCACTCTGGGTTTCCACCGACTTCGGGGTGAATTGGGCGACGCTGGCCACGTAAGACACCTGCGCCGGGATCACGTAGTGCTGAGCGGCATCGAGCACAATGCGCGCCTCGGTGCCCATCCCCACCCGGCCCGCGGCCATCTCGGGCAGGAAGAAGGTCATGTACACGTCGCCGATGTCCACCAGGCTGAGGATCTTGCCGCCACCGGCCACCACTTCACCTGGCTGTACGACGCGGTACTGCACCCGGCCATTGCGTGGCGCACGCAAGGCACCGTCCTCGAGTTCGGTCTGCAGGCGGACCACCACTGCATTTGCCGCTTCGATGGCAGCGACGGATTGGTCGATCTCGGCTTCGGCCGCACGTACGGCGGCCTGGGCAGCGGTGATCTGGGCGCTGGCAACGTTGACGCTGGCCTCGCCGTTGCGCACGCGCGCGGCATTGTCGTCGGCGATCTGCTCGGAGATCGCGCGATCGGCACGCAGCGCCTGCGAGCGGGCACTGGTCTTGCGCGCGAGGTCGAGCTCCGAGCGGCGCTGCACCAGCACGGCTTCGGCCATCACGACATCGGCCTTGCGCTGCGCCAGCCGGGCACGCGCAGTCTCGCGGCCGCTGATGGTGTTGGCGACCTGGGCGCGGGCCTGGGCTAGCTGGGCTTCGGTGGACTTCATGTCCATCTGGGCGACGATGTCGCCCGCGTTCACGAAGTCGCCTTCGTTCGCCATGATGTCCTGCACGCGCCCGGGTGCCTTGGCGGCGACGTCGATCTCGGTGGCTTCGATGCGGCCATTGCCGGTGACGAAGTTGTTATTCTGTGCGGCGGGCTGCAGCCACTGCCAGGCTGCGCCTGCGCCAAGGGCAAGCACAGCGGCGACAATCCATACCATCTTGTTGGTGTTCTTGGTCTTCATGACAATTCCCGATGCAGTTGCCACGGCGTGCTGTCCGTTGGCGGGGCTGCCGCAAGCGTGCGGCGGCAGGCGTGTCCGGTGTGTTGAGCGGCGGTGCAGGAAATTGATGCTGCACTGCACTTGTATTCCAACATGTGTTAGATATCATTGTCAAGGCGATGTGCTGGGCGCGTCGCGCAAGGCCGTGAGTGTGCTCTCGGCCCGCACGGATAACACCATGGAATGAGAGATGGATGATGACAGACAATAGTGCGTCACGTCGTCGCGGCCGCGGCCGGCCCAAGGCACAGGCTATTGAGCAGGACAGGAATTGCCAGAAGCGTCTTCTGGATGTCGCGGTCCAGGCCTTTGCGGTGCGCAGCTACGATGGGGTCAGTCTGCGCGCGCTGGCGGCTGCGGCAGATTGCGATGTTTCAATGGTTGCGCATCACTTTGGTTCCAAGCAGGATCTGTGGCTCGCCACCGTGGAGCACATGCGTGCGCGGGCGCTGATGTACTGCGAAGAAGTTGCTGTGCTGCAGCAGTCGCCGCTGCCGATCGAGACCCGGTGCCTGCAGGCGATGGAACATCTTTGCGAGACAATGGCGGGCGAGGATGAGATGGTGAGGTTCATGATGCGCGAGCGGGCTGAGGGCTCGGAGCGCTTCGCGCATCTCCACGCCCGCGTCATCAGACTCCTGTTTGCCGCCTATCGCCCGATCTGGCAGGAGGCGATCGACGGTGGCGTGCTCAAGCTGAGCCCGCCCGCGCTCGTGCATACCCTGCTCTCCGGGGCGATCGCGTTCGCGCTGACATCGCCGCCGCTTGCGATGCAGGTGGAGGGCAAAGCGGACGAGGGCAGGGGCGAGAGCGCCGGAAGCGCAGGAGACGGTGTGCTGGCACGGGGGGAGGTGAAGCAGCTTGTACGTGGACTGTTTGCGCAACTGGGCGGCATTGGCTCACGCCCATTGGAACAAGGGGATTCATGAGCGGTTCAAGCGTGGGAAGCGCCGAATTGGCGAGCCTTGAAGGCGAAAACCGGCTGCAGCTCGGCGGTGACTGGACGCTCGCACATTACCGGGCGCTCGCCGCACGGGTGGCGGTGCTGGCACCGCGGCTCGATCCCGGCACGCGCGTCGAGGTCGATGGGCTGGGCGCGCTCGATACCGCTGGTGTCGCCTTGCTGTACGAGCTGCTCGGTCGCGAGCGCCTGGCCGAGCTGGCGGCACAAGGCAGTGCGCTGGGCGCAGAGCGCCGTGCGCTGCTGCAGGCGGTCAGCGCCGCCCTCGACACCGAAACGCCGGTGCCCGCCAAGCCGGGTCATGCACTGGGTGATGTGCTCGAGCACGTCGGCCAGACCACGCTGACTTTCGGTCGTCACATGCGCGGCATCGCCGGCTTCATCGGCATCACGCTGCAAACCGCGCTTGTCGTGATGCTGCAGCCCCGGCGCTGGCGCATGACTGCGCTCGTCGCCAATCTCGAGCGCACCGGGCTTGACGCCGTGCCCATCGTCGCCTTGCTGACCTTTCTCATCGGTGCGGTGGTGGCCTTTCTTGGCGCCACCGTGCTGGCGGAGTTCGGCGCCAGCATCTTCACCGTGGATCTGGTCGTCTATTCCTTTTTGCGCGAATTCGGCGTGCTGCTCACCGCCATCATCGTCGCCGGCCGCACCGCCAGTTCATTCACTGCGCAGATCGGCTCGATGCGGGCGAACGAGGAGGTCGACGCCATCCGCGTGCTCGGCCTCGATCCGGTTGAACTGCTCGTGCTGCCGCGCGTTGCGGCGCTGCTGCTGGCGCTGCCGATGCTGACTTTCGTGGCGATGATCTCCGGCATTGTCGGCGGCATGCTGGTGTGTGCGATCACGCTGGACATCTCGCCGACGATGTTCATTTCGGTGATGGAGAACAATGTCGGGCTCAGACACTTTGTCATCGGCATGGCCAAGGCGCCGATCTTCGCCTTCCTGATCGCGGTGATCGGGTGCATGGAAGGTTTTCGGGTCAGCGGCAGTGCACAGTCGGTGGGCGAGCACACGACCTCAGCGGTGGTGCAGTCGATCTTCGTCGTCATCGTGGTCGATGCGGTGGCGGCGCTGTTCTGTATGGAGATGGGCTGGTGACGGGGGGGCTGGTGACCCGGGGGCTGCTGAGCGCGGAAAAGGTGGAGGCGCACGCCGAGAACATCATCGAGGTGCGCGCGGTGCGCAACCAGTTTGGCAGCCAGGTGGTGCACGAGGCGCTGGACCTGGACGTGCGTCGGGGCGAGATCCTGAGCGTGGTCGGTGGCTCGGGAACAGGCAAGTCGGTGCTGCTGCGCACCATCGTCGGCCTGAATCGTCCCGCGCGCGGTGCCGTGAGCGTGTTTGGTGAGGACCTGCTCAGCCTGCCGGCGGCGCAGCGCAGTCGGGTCGAACGTCGTTTTGGCGTGCTGTTCCAGAAAGGCGCCTTGTTCTCCTCGCTGACCGTGATCGAGAACGTGGCCTTGCCGCTCATCGAGCACGCCGGCCTCGGTGCTGGCGATGCGGCGCGCCTGGCGCGGCTGAAGATCGCCTTGGCAGGTTTGCCCGCCAATGCGGGCGACAAATACCCGTCGGATCTGTCGGGCGGCATGGTCAAGCGTGCTGCGTTGGCACGTGCGCTGGCGCTCGACCCCGACATCCTGTTTCTGGACGAACCCACCGCCGGTCTCGATCCGATTGGCGCGGCCGCCTTCGATCAGCTCATCCTCACGCTGCGCGACGCGCTGGGACTGACGGTGTTCATCGTCACCCATGACCTTGACACCATTTACACCATTACCGACCGGGTGGCGGTGATCGGACAAAAGCGTGTCCTGATCAATGACACACTCGACGCCGTCGCCGCGGCTGACGACGAATGGATACGCGACTATTTCCACGGCCCGCGTGGCCGCGCCGCTGCCGCCGCGACGCTGGCGGTGCATGCGGCTGCGAGCTCCAAGCCCATCCCGAATCAAAATACCGAACCCAACCCGGAGCAAACCTGACATGGAAACACGTGCCCATCACGTGCTGATCGGCTTTTTCACCCTGCTGGTGGTGGGGGCGGCGCTGCTGTTTGCGCTGTGGCTTGGCAAGGTCGACAGCGACACCCAGTTCGACGCCTACGACATCGTGTTTCAGGAGGCGGTGAGCGGTCTGTCCAAGGGCAGCACAGTGGAGTTCAACGGCATCAAGATTGGTGACGTCACCAGCCTGCGGCTCGACCCGCAGAATCCGCAGCGCGTGATCGCCCGCGTGCGCGTGGACAGCACCGCGCCGATGCGCAGCGACACCGAGGCGCGCCTGGTGCCATCGGGCATCACCGGCTTGTCTATCATCCGCCTCAGCAGCGGCAACGACGCCAACAGCAGCGCGCTGACCCATGACGAGGATGAGGTTGCGGTCATCATTGCCACGCCATCGCCGCTGAGCAAGCTGCTGGCCGAGGGCGAGGATGTGGTGGTGAACGTCAATGAGATGCTGATCCAGGCGCGCGCGCTGTTCTCCGCCGACAACGTCGCCAGCATCAGCCGTACGCTGCAAAGTCTGGAGCACACCACCGGCGCGATCGCCGCCGAGCGCGAGGACATTGCGCTCGCCCTGCGTCAGGTTGCGCGCGCCAGCGAGCAGGCCAACCTGGCGCTGAGCGAAGCCGCCAAACTGGTCGGCACCACCAACCGCCTCATCGAGGGCCAGGGCACGCAGACGCTGCACAGTGCGCAGCGCTCGATGGCGGCTTTCGAGCGCGCCATGCTCACGGTCGACACCCTGATCACCGACAACCGCAGTGGGCTCGACAGCAGCGTGCGCAGCCTGGAAGAAGTCGGCCCCGCGCTGGCCGAGTTCCGCGACCTGCTGGCCTCGCTACGCCTCATCACCCGTCAGCTTGAGGAACGGCCGACCGAATATCTGCTCGGCCTCGAGCCGGTCAAGGAGTTCACCCCATGAAGTCTCAGCAGCCCGACACCTGCCGTCTGCTCCACGGCGCTACCCGCAGCGCCACCCGTCTTGTCACCCTGGGCGCGCTGCTGCTGCTCAGCGCGTGCACGGTGCTGCCACGCGCTGAGCCGGTCGACACCTATCTGTTGCCGCCGGCCAGTCTGAGCCGTGCGCCGGGGCAGACGACGCTGCCGTTGTCGCTGCGGGTATCGCGCCCGCTCGGCGGGGTGCAGTTGACCGGGCAGCGCATCGTCGTTTTGCCGGAAGGCAATCGGGTCAGCGTCTACAAGGGTGCGAACTGGAGCGATCCCGCGCCGGTTCTGGTGCGCGATCGCATTCTGGAGGCCTTTCGGGTGGATGCGCGCATTGCGGCGCTGAGCAGCGATGAGCAGCGTCTGCATGCCGACTTTGAGCTCGTCAGCGAGCTGCAGGCGTTTCAGAGCGAATATCGTGACGCTGCGCCCGAAGTGGTGGTTCGGCTCGATGCGCGCCTGATCCAGCGCAAGGATCGTCGCATCCTCGCCTCACGCGTGTTCGAGTCGCGTGTGCGCCCGACAGGCGCCGAGTTGACGCAGGTGGTGGCCGGTTTTGGCCAGGCGTCTACCGCGGTGGCCAGTGAAATGGTGGGCTGGGCGGTGGAGGTGCTGGCGCCGTGCACGGCAGCGACTTGCCCGCACTGAGACGGGCCGATGCCTGTGCAGAGGCTGTCATGGCGGCAGGTCGTTCAGTTCATGGCGGGTGCTGAGCCCGTTCGCATGCGCGTCTTGTTCGTCGCATGGGAGTGGGCTGCGCTTCGGGTCATCCTCAGTGAAAGTCCCTGCTCTGTGTCGCCAGCGCTCCCAGCAGCCCGGAGTGGTCCACCACCCGGCTCGCGATCAGGTGCACGACAGGTCCCTGGCGGCTGATCTGGCCGAACACGCCCATCAGCTGGGCGCCGAGCAGGATGCGGCGCTGTTGCTCGAAGAGCTCGGGGCGGACGATGACGTTGGTGAGGCCGGTTTCGTCTTCGAGGGTGATGAACAAGGTGCCCTTGGCCGTGCTGGGGCGCTGGCGACAGGTGACGATGCCGGCGCCGCGCGCGAGCATGCGGTCGGGCGCGGCGGCGATGTCGGTGGCGGTGATGAAGCGCAGCCTGGCGAGCGCGTCGCGCACGAAGGAGAGCGGATGGCGGCCGAGGGTGAAGCCGAGACGGGCGTAGTCGGCAAGGAGGTCTTCGCTTGCGGCTGGAGCGGCGATTGGGAGCGCATCCTCATGTGCCGCGGTGCCGGCCAGCAAGCCATGCAGGGGCTTGGCGCCGGCGGCCTGCCACAGGGCCTGGCGGCGGTGGCCGGCAAGGGTGGCGAGCGCACCGGCGGCGGCGAGCACGCGCAGCGTGCCGGCGTCCAGCTGGGCGCGGGCGGCGAGATCGGCGGTGTTCTTGAAGGCGTGCTGGCTGCGGGCGGCGATGATGCGCACAGCGGCATCCTGGCCGAGACCGCGCACCATGCGCAGGCCCAGGCGCACCGCCGGCTGGGTGGCGCGCTGCAAGTGGGGCTGCGAAGGAGCGTGTGAAGGGATGGGCGGGGCAGGTGCCGTGTCGGACTGCGCAGCGCCAGCTTCCAGCGTGCACTCCCAGTCGCTCACGGTGAGATCTGCCGCGCGCACCTCGACGCCGTGGCGGCGCGCATCCTGGATGAGTTGCGAGGGCGCGTAAAAGCCCATCGGCTGGCTGTTGAGCAGTGCGGCCAGAAAGGCGGCGGGCTCGAAGCACTTCAGCCACGCCGAGGCATACACCAGCAGCGCGAAGCTGGCGGCGTGTGACTCGGGAAAGCCGTAGCTGCCGAAACCTTCGATCTGCTGGCACAGGCGCTGGGCGAAGTCGGTGTCGTAGCCGTTGTCAGCGAGGCCTTGCAATAGTTGTGCACGGTAGCGATCGAGTTCGCCCTTGCGTCGCCACGCGGCCATTGCGCGGCGCAGCTGGTCGGCTTCACCGCCGCTGAAGCCGGCTGCGACCACGGCGAGCTGCATGACCTGCTCCTGAAAGATGGGCACGCCCAGCGTGCGTGCCAGCACGCCGCGAATTTCTGTGCGCAGACCCTGCATCGGGTCTTCACCGCGGGCGGCGCGATTGCGCGCCTGCAGGTAGGGATGGACCATGCCGCCCTGGATGGGGCCGGGGCGCACGATGGCGACTTCCACCACCAGATCGTAGAAACGGCGCGGCTTGAGGCGCGGCAGCATGCTCATCTGCGCGCGCGACTCGACCTGGAACACGCCCACCGAATCGGCGCGCGACAGCATGGCGTACACCTCGGGTTGCTCGCGGGGCACGCTCGCCAGCGTCAGCGCACGACCGCGCCACGCCGACACCATGGCCAGGCCGCGGCGCAGTGCCGACAGCATGCCCAGCGCGAGCACGTCGATCTTCATCAGGCCCACCGCGTCGAGATCGTCCTTGTCCCACTGGATGACGGTGCGCTCGGGCATGGCGGCGTTTTCCACCGGCACCAGCTCGTCGAGCCGGCCGCGGGCGATGACGAAGCCGCCGACGTGCTGTGACAGGTGGCGCGGAAAACCGATCAGCTCTTCAGTGAGCGCGACCAGGCGCCGGGTGACCGGGCTGGCGGGGTTGAGCCCGGCTTCGAGCAGGCGTTCGGGCAGGATGCGGCGGCCGTCGAACCAGTGCTGTGCGCGCGTCAAGCGTCCGATCTGCGCCTCGTCCAGACCCAGCGCACGGCCGACATCGCGCAGCGCGCTGCGGGCGCGGTAGCGGATGACGGTGGCGGCGAGCGCGGCGCGTTCACGACCGTATCTGGCGTAGATGTACTGGATGATTTCTTCGCGCCGATCGTGTTCGAAGTCGACGTCGATGTCGGGTGGCTCGTTGCGCTCGCGCGAGATGAAGCGTTCGACCAGCATGATGCCCAGCTGCGGGTCGACCTCGGTGATGCCAAGGGCCCAGCACACTACCGAATTCGCCGCCGAGCCGCGGCCCTGGCACAGGATGCCGGCCGCGCGTGCGAAGCGGACGATGTCGTGCACGGTGAGGAAGTAGGGCTCGTAGCGAAGCTCGGCGACGAGGGCGAGCTCGTGTTCGATCTGCTTGCGCACGCTGGGCGGGGCGGGGTCGTCCGCCGGGGCGGGGTAGGTGGCGCTGGGCGCGGGCTGGGCGACGCAGGCGGCGAGAGGGACGGCGCTGGATGCGCCGGCCGCGCTCGTGTCGGGCTGGCGGTAGCGCCACTTCAGCCCGCCTTCCACCAGCCGGCGCAGCCAGCTTGCCGGTGTTTCGTCGGTGGGGACGAGCTCGGCGGGGTATTCATAGCGCAGCTCGTCCAGGCTGAAGTGGCAACGCTCGGCCACGACCAGGGTTTCGGCGAGTAGGGCGGGGGGGTAGCGGCGCGCCAGCGTGGCGGGTTCGTGCAGTCGGCGCTCGGCGTTGGGCGCCAGGGCCAGCCCGGCCTCGGCCACGCTGCAGTGCAGGCGCAGCGCAGTCATCAGATCGGCGATCGGACGGCGGGCGGCACTGTGCATCAGTGCGCCGCTGGCGGCAAGCGCCGGGATGCCGGCGGCGCGGGCGATGCGGCGTAGACCTGTGATGCGCGCGCGGTCGTGGCCGTCCAGTCTGACTGTCACCGCCATCCAGGCGCGGGCAGGGAAAAGCTGCCCCAGCCAGAGGGCATCGGCTTCGAGCGAGAGGGCGCTGTGCTCGGCGCCAGTTTGCTGTGCAAAGTCAGGCGGTGGGATCAGCAGCGCGCAACAATCGGGGCAGGCGTCATCGAGCATCGCCCGCTCCAGCCGGTATCGACCCTTGTCGGCGGCGCGTCGGGCGCGGGTGATGAGCCGCGACAGCTGCGCATAGCCCTGGCGGTTGCTGGCCAGCAGCACGATGCAGGGGCCGTCGGCCAGCTGCAGTTCGCTGCCGATGATCAGCTTGGGTCGGCTTTTCTCAGGCAAGGCCTGCAGCGCGCGATGGGCGCGCACGATGCCGGCCAAGGAACACTCGTCGGTGAGGGCGATCGCCGCGTAGCCGAAGGCTGCCGCTTGCTCGACGAGTTCCTCGGGGTGGGAGGCGCCGCGCTGGAAGCTGAAATTGCTCAGGCAGTGGAGTTCGGCATATGGGGTGCTCATACAGATAACTGTAAAAAAATACAGCTGCAAGAGCAATTGAATTGTCGCTATCACGTCCTGGGGCGCGACATTCGGGCGTTGTCACATTTCAACGCTGCCGCAGTCGCCTAAATGGATGGCGCCGGGTACACTTTCACCCTTTGCCTCGCTCACTGCGGGGCGATCCTTGCTCAACACATCCGGTCGCAACGGCCATAGAGGAGTTCTGCATGCCCTTCATCAAGTCACACAAGCTTTTGTTCGGCGCGATGGCGCTGGCTTTCGCGATGGCTGCCCCGGTCCACGCGCAGCAGAAGTCGGTCGCCGTCACCGCGATCGTCGAGCATCCCGCTCTCGATGCGGTGCGTGACGGCGTCAAGGAAGGTCTTGCTGCGGAAGGCTTTGAAGAAGGCAGGAATCTGCAATGGCAGTACCAGAGCGCGCAAGGCAATACCGGCACGGCAGCGCAGATCGCGCGCAAGTTCATCGGCGACCAGGTCGATGTCATCGTCGCCATTGCCACGCCCTCGGCGCAGGCAGTGGCGGCAGCGACGCGCGATATCCCGCTGGTGTATTCGGCGGTGACCGATCCGGTGGCGGCCAAGCTGGTGCCGTCGATGGCGGCGTCGGGCAGCAACATCACCGGCGCCTCGGATGCGCTCGAACTCGACAAGCAGATCGATCTGATCAAGCGTGTCGCTCCCAATGCCAAGCGCGTGGGCATGGTCTACAACCCGGGCGAGGCCAACTCGGTGGTGGTGGTCGAGCAGCTGCGCACCTTGCTGCCCAAGTACGGCATGAGTCTGGTCGAAGCGGCCGCGCCGCGCTCGGTCGACGTGGGTTCGGCCGGGCGTAGCCTGATCGGCAAGGCGGATGTGTTCTACACCAACACCGACAACAACGTGGTGTCGGCCTATGAGGCGCTGGTCAAGGTCGGCATGGACGCCAAGATTCCGCTGGTGGCGGCCGATACCGACAGCGTGGCGCGGGGTGCGGTGGCCGCCTATGGCATGGACTACCGTGCGTTGGGCGTGCAGACCGGCAAGATGGTGGCGCGCATCCTCAACGGCGAGAAGCCGGGCACGATGGCTTCGCAGACCAGTGACAAGCTCGAACTGCATGTGAACCTGACTGCGGCCAAGAACCAGGGCGTCACCTTGTCCGATGAGCTGGTGAAGTCCGCCGCCAAGGTCGTCGAGTAATCAATACGCTTCATCCTGGCGCGGCGGCCGCTGTGCGGTCGCGCTGGGTGGGGCGCGCACGCAGTTTTGCCGCGCGGTCGCACCCCTTCGTCTTCACTTCACGGTAAGCCACCCATGTCGCTCTACACCCTGCTCGGGGCGCTCGAGATCGGGCTGATCTTCAGCCTCGTCGCCCTCGGCGTGTATATCTCCTTTCGCCTGTTGCGCTTTCCCGACCTCACCGTCGATGGCAGCTTTCCGCTCGGTGGCGCGGTCGCCGCCACGCTGATCGCAGCGGGCACCGATCCTTTCGTGGCCACCTTCGCGGCGATGATCGCCGGCGCCGGCGCCGGCCTGATCACCGGCTGGCTCAATGTGCGCCTGAAGATCATGGATCTGCTCGCCAGCATCCTGATGATGATCGCGCTGTATTCGATCAACTTGCGCGTCATGGGCAAGCCCAACGTGCCGCTGATCATGGAGCCGACGGTGTTCAACATCCTCCAGCCCGAGGCCTTGGCGGATTACGTCTTCCGCCCGCTCTTGCTGGTGTTCGTGGTGCTGGCGGTGAAGCTGTTGCTCGATGGCTTCTTCGCCACCCAGACCGGGCTGGCGATTCGCGCCACCGGTTCGAACGCACGCATGGCACGCGCGCAGGGCGTCAATACCGGCATGGCGGTGCTGGCCGGCATGGCGGTGTCGAATGCGCTGGTGGGCCTGGCGGGCGCATTGTTTGCGCAGACCCAGGGCGGCGCGGACATCTCGATGGGCGTGGGCACGATCGTGATCGGTCTGGCGGCGGTGATCGTGGGCGAAAGCCTGCTGCCTTCGCGCAAGCTCTACCTGGCAACGCTCGCGGTGATCGTGGGTGCCATCGTGTACCGCTTCTTCATCGCGGTCGCGCTCAATTCGGACTTCATCGGTCTGCAGGCGCAGGACCTGAACCTGGTCACCGCGCTGCTGGTGACGGTGGCCCTGGTGGTGCCCCGACTGCGTCAGCACTGGTCGGGCAAGAAGGGGGGGTGAGGTGAATACACGCGCGCTGTCACTCGTACATCAACTCGCCCACTCAATCTTTTTGCTGCAGGCCGACTGCGTCCCGCAGCGCCGGCAGGAGGCCTGAGATGCTCAAGGCACAGGATCTGCACCTCACTTTCAATCCCGGCACGCCCATCGAGACCCTTGCCCTGCGCGGCATGTCGCTCGAGATTCCGTCCGGACAGTTCGTTACCGTGATCGGCTCCAATGGTGCCGGCAAGTCGACCTTCCTCAATGCCGTATCGGGTGAGCAGACGGTGGACAGCGGCTGCATCGAGATCGACGGCATCGACATGACGCGCCTGCCGGTGTGGGCGCGCGCGCGTCAAGTGGCGCGCGTGTTCCAGGACCCGCTGGCGGGCACCTGCGAAGACCTGACGATCGAGGAGAACATGGCGCTGGCGAAGATGCGCGGTGAGCGTCGTGGTCTGTCGTTCGCGGTCAAGCCGGCGTTGCGTGAGGAGTTCCGTGCCCAGCTGTCGACCCTGGGCCTGGGGCTGGAGAACCGCCTCTCCGATCGCATCGGTTTGTTGTCCGGTGGTCAGCGTCAGGCGGTCAGCCTGCTGATGGCGGCGCTGCAGCCTTCGCGTCTGCTGCTGCTCGATGAGCACACCGCGGCGCTCGACCCGCGCACCGCCGCCTTCGTGCTCGCGCTCACGGTGCGTATCGTGAACGAACACAAGCTCACCACGATGATGGTCACCCACAGCATGCGCCAGGCGCTGGATGTGGGCGAGCGCACGGTGATGCTGCATCAGGGGCAGGTGGTGCTCGATGTGGCGGGCAAGGAGCGCGAGGGGCTCGATGTTCATCACCTGCTCGACATGTTCGAGAAGGTGCGCGGCGAGAAGATTGACGACGACAAGTTGCTGCTGAGCTGAGCGGCAAGCCTCATGCAGCCATTCTGGCTGCAGGGCGGAACTGGACTGAGGACGACCTTATGAAACCCATGCTCGCATCGGCGCTGACCCTGGCCGTGACCTTCACCGTATCGGCCGGCGCCCTGGCGCAAACGGCGTCGCCGCTGTCGGCGCAGGATTCCAATCCCGAGACAATGGGCTGGATGCAGGGCTTTCCACCGGCCGCCGACAAGACCATCCGCTTCACCGACCCCGACTTCTTCACCTTTCCCAAGCTGCGCTGGACGGTGTGCCACTTTCGCCAGCTCATGCCCAACGTGGGCGTGAGCAAGGGCAGCGCGGGCGCACGCCCATTGCCGCTTGCGCTCGACCCTGGGCTGGACAGCGTCCGTTTCACCCCGCTCGGTGCGGATACGACGATGACCTGGAACGAGGCCTTTGCCGCCAACTACACCGACGGCATCCTCGTGCTTCACCATGGCCGAGTGGTGTATGAGCGCTACGACGGCTGCCTGAAGCCGGACGGCTTGCATGCGGTGATGTCGGTGACCAAATCCATCGCCGGCCTGCTTGGCGAGATGCTGGTGGCCGAAGGCAAGCTGGATGATGCCGCACTCGTTGGCAGCATCATCCCCGAGTTGAAGGACAGCGCCTTTGGCGATGCGACGGTGCGGCAGGTCATGGACATGACCACCGCGCTGGCCTACTCGGAAGATGCCGACCTGCGCACCTACTCCATGGCCGGCAGCCCCTTGCCCAAGCCCAAGGACTACACCGGCCCGCGCAGCTACTTCGAGTATCTGCAGACGGTGAAGAAAGCTGGCACCCATGGCGAGGCCTTTGCTTACAAGACCATCAATGCCGACGCCCTGGGCTGGCTGATCGCGCGCAGCAGCGGTCAATCGGTGGCTGAACTCTTCTCCGAGCGCATCTGGAGCCGCATCGGCGCCGAGCGCGAAGCCTTCTTCACCGCTGACTCCATCGGCACGCCGTTTGCCGGCGGTGGTTTCAACGTCAGCTTGCGTGACCTGGCGCGCCTGGGCCAGCTGATGCTGGACGAGGGCCGCGTCGGCAGCGAACAGATCGTGCCGGCCGCTGCCATCGCCCGCATCCGCAACGGTGGTGAGGCCGCACTCTTTGCCAACGCCGGTTACACGCGCTTGCCGGGCTGGAGCTATGGCGGGCAGTGGTGGGTCAGCAACGACGAGCACGGCGCCTATGCGGCGCGCGGTGTGTATGGGCAGACGATCTGGGTCGATCCCAAGGCGGACATGGTGATCGTGCGCCTGGCGTCCTACCCGGTGGCGGCCAATGCCGCCAACGATCCGACTTCGCTGCCCGCCTATCGCGCGGTGGCCGAGTACTTGATGGCCAACGACGGCGCTCCACTGGCGCGCTGATCTCGATCACTGAAAGCCTTCAAGGCCCAGCCCAGCCCTGGCTGGGATGGCCTGGCGTCCGTTTGCGATCCTAGCCAGGGCTTTGTGCGGGCTGCAGCAATTGGCTACAGCAATCGAGCAGCCGGTGCAGCGCGTTTTCCTGGGTGAATTCCTGATGGTTGGCGGCATAAGCAGTCGCGCGTGCGCTGAAGTCCGCGTTTGTCAGCAGCTTGCTCAGCAGTTTTTCCAGCATCGCGGGCGGCTGCTCCAGGGTATAGCTCAGGCCGCAGCCGGCATTCTCCACCCGTTTGCTGGTCATGGTTTGCTCCATCTGCATCGGCAGCAGCAGCAAGGGTTTACCGGCGCTGAGCATGACGTCTACGGTGCCGCCGGCGTGGCAGACGGCAAGATCGCATTGCGCGCGCGCCGCGCTCATCAGCACCGGACTGCTGCTGAATGCCAGGTTGGCGCCCTGATAGCGCTGAACCTGCTGTCGGGCGACTCCCTGGGCAAAGATCAGGACGCTGGCATCGGTGCGCGACAATGCGCTCAACACCTGATCGAACTTGGCGTAATGGGCTTTCAGGTAGGCAAATATCCGGGTCTTGCGTGTGCCTGGCCATTGTGGCTCCTGGCCATGCGAGGTGTTGTTGATGGCGCCGACATAGTTCTCCTTGGGACGCGGGCCGTAGACATCCAGCTCTGGCACCCCGGTGATCAAGGTCGCTTCCGCCGCGTACAGATCCGCTACCTGACGCATCAAGGGCGCATCGAGCTGGCGCAACACCTTGTTGGCGTTTTCCAGCAGCCGGCTTTCCGTTTCTTCCAGGCGCGTGGCGGCTGGAGCTGCGTCCCACCAGCGATAGATCGGCAGTGGCCGGGTCTGCGGCGGTACGGCGAAGCTGTTGCCGGTGATCAGCCGTGGCAGGCCCAGGCCGCGCGCCGCCAGTAGTGCGGTCGGCGCATGATCGAAGATCAGCAGTTCCGGTTTGAGCAGGGCGAACAGCTGACGCCAGGCGCGGGTGATGGACAGCAGTCCGGCCGGACTGAGAAAGCCGAACAGAAACAGGCTCTCGGTAAAGTTGAGTGCGGCCGGCAAACCGCTCACCGGGGGCAACCAGAGGGGCGCTTGCAGATATTCCAGGCCGTAGGGAGTGAGCAACTCATCCGCGCGCGAGATGTCGCGCAGGATCATCACGGGCCGGTGGCCTTGCGCCCTCAGCGCTTGTGCGATGGGGAGAAAGCGGCCGATGTGGCCGTAGTCGGAACCAAGTTCCCAGATCAGAGCGATAGTAGCCATGTGATCAATAAAAAAATGGGAGCCAGAGGCCCCCATTGAACCTGCAAAAAAATCCGTAATCAGCGCTTGAAGGTCTTGCGGCTAAAGCCCAGCGCCGCGAAGCCAAGGCCGAGCAGCGCCAGCGTGCCGGGCAGCGGGACGGAATTGGAGCGCATGCTGGTGATGCTCACGGGCGGGTTTTGTTTGCCGTTTTCAGCGAAATCACCCGGATCCCCGAGCCCGGCGTAAGCCGAACCCGTGCAGCCGCCATAGCCGCCATAGCCGCTTGCGACCAAGGTCTGCGCAGTACCGCCATAAGTGCCATAGCCATTTTCACAGTTGCTGCTGTTGCTGAAAGCGAAATTGCCAAATGCCGTTGTGACCAGATCGAAGTCGATGCTCAGGCTCTCGCCGTCGGCGAGGGTTCCGAGGCTGAGCGTGACATCGGTGCCATTCCAGTAATAGTAGTTGCCGTTTTGGGTGGCACCATCAAGCTGAGTGCCGCTGATTTGCAGAGTGCCATCGGAATGAATCTTGGCCATGCTGGAAAACAGCGTGTCTGTCCCGTTCATCTTGATGCTCAGATCGTAGCTGCCCCAGCCAGTGCCGCTGACACCATTGGATTCGGCAGACATGCCGCCGTTGTAGATGAAGAAATTCAGACTGTAGTCGGTATCGTAGCCATTGTTGTTGCTCAGGTTAACCGTTCTGTGGAATTGGCCGAAACTGTTGAAAACCCCTTCGCCACTGGCACTGGCACGGTAGGTGCCATATTGGTTGCCCCAGGCATTGGCGTACGAGCTGCTGCCATCCGTGTCATCTGCGTAGCTGCTGTCCGTGACATAGGCCGAGTCGGAGGCTGGGCCAAAAATATTGGTAACGGTAGTTGCGCTGGCTTGGCCGTTGACTGTCAAGTTGTTCGTGATCAGCGTTGCGTGAGCCGGAAACGTCGTCAGAGCGCCCAGTCCCAGGACATGGATGGCGAGGATTTTGATGATGGGGGTGGATTTACGAGTCATTTTTTGGGTTTCCTTCGTGTTGATGGTGCTGGTGTGAGGCACTTTCAATGCCGTGAAACATGCGGCAATTTCTTTGCACGGCCATTTCGCATTGGGCGCCATAGGTGGCGATTTCAGCGTCAGCAAGCATCAGTCAATTCATCGAAAAGAGCGTGTGGAGGGTACTCAAGCAAGAAACACGCCAGATTTCATGTGAGCCATCACTGCCTTGACCTGGAACGGATCCTTCAGCGCCAGCACCTCACGGATTGGTCCTTCTGTAAAATATACCGACACTCTTAACGGGTGCTTGCGACGGCGGTGCAGGCAGGAGAGCGCCAGGCCATGGTTCGGAAAAGGGTGGCGCGTTGCCGATTTTTACGGCGCGTGTCGAAGCGCGCTCGGTTCGAATGCCGTTTTGCGTTCTACAGCATCCACTCGATCGGCAGCCATGACAGCACGCGCACCAGCGCGCGTGTCCACAGCGATGTCTGCGGCTCTACTTGATGGACTTGAGGCGGTGTGTTTCCCGGCTTTTTGTCCTGCCATTCGATGCGCCCCTCCGGGTCCAGATGCAGGGTGTAGGTCTCGGTTGCGAGCGTTTCCTGAAATGCATGCCGGATCTCGTGCGCCAGGCGCGGGCTGTCGATGACGAAGCCGGATTCGGTATTCAGTGCGGCTGAGCGCGGATCGAGGTTGAAGGAGCCGATGAATACGCGTTGACCATCCACGGCAAAGGTCTTGGCATGCAGGCTGGCGCCGGAGCTGCCCGCCAGCCCGTGGTCGGCGCGCGCAGAGCGTGCCGCGTGGGCGTCGGGTTTGAACTCGAACAGCTTTACCCCACCAGCGAGGAGAGCGTAGCGGCGCTTGGCGTATCCAGCGTGAACCGCAGGCACGTCGGTCGCCGCCAGCGAATTGGTCAGCACGCGCACGTCCACCCCGCGTGTGCTCAACTCGGTGAGTGCGCGCGTGCCGCTGGTGGTGGGCACGAAGTAGGGTGAGACGAGCAGCAAGTCCTCTTGCGGTGTGCCCAGCACCTCGACCAGGCGTTGTGGCAACAAGGCCTGCGCGCCCGCCTTGCCCAGGCCCTTGGCGGGATCGTCGCTGACCAGTCTTACTTCGGTCCACTCCAGTTCCAGCTCACCGGCAATCAGTTGCCGAACGAAGTCGGATCGGCCCAGGGCTTCACGATAGGGCGCGGCCGCGTCGGCCAGGCGCGCCAGTGCCGCCTTCGCTGACAGCCTCTCCAGCGCATGTGGGTCTGCCGGGGGTAGCAGCGCGGCCACCGGGTAGGCCGAGGCGCTCGCCCAGTAGCGGTCGAAATCGGCGGACACGCGTGGTACGACCGCGCCCACTGCCAGCACGTCGAGATCGACGAAACTGGTTTCCTGGCCAGCATCGAAGTACTCGTCACCGATGTTGCGCCCACCGACGATGGTGACCTGGTTGTCGGCGGTGAACGACTTGTTGTGCATGCGGCGGTTGAGGCGGCTGAAGTCAGTCAGATAGCCCAGCCAGCGCCAATTGCGTTGCATGAAGGGGTTGAACAGGCGCACCTCCACATTGGGGTGGCTGTCCAGTGCGGCCAGGGTGGCGTCCATGCCGGTGGTGTTGTTGTCGTCGAGCAGCAGGCGCACGCGTACGCCGCGCCCGGCGGCCTGGCCCAGGGCCTGCATGAGCAGGGTGCCGGTGAGGTCGCCGTGCCAGATGTAGTACTGCACATCCAGACTGCGCTCGGCCGCCTCGGCCAGCAACATGCGAGTGGCGAAGGCCTCGTAGCCCTCGGCCAGCGCCAGCACCCCGGACTGCCCTGGCTGCGTCTGCAGGTGTGCCGGCGGCAGGCTGGCGCGTCCCAGCTGCGTCGTGGCGGTGTCGTTGAAGGCGCGGCTGTTGCTGCGCCCCTCCAGCGTCGGCAAGGCGCTGCAGCCACCCAGGAGGGCGAACAATGCCAGCATCAGGGCGCGACGCGGCAGTGAAGACGAGGCGGATGCGCCACAGTGCGGGCGTGGGGGCATGAGTGGACCGCGGGCAGGATGAAGTTGAGGGATGACGCAGGGCTGAGGCGAAACGAGCTGCAAAGCATACCGCCTGTGCGGGCATCCACGCTGCCAGGCGCACGTGCGCCGGGGCGCTGCATCG
Source organism: Thauera terpenica 58Eu (assembly GCF_000443165.1). Lineage (GTDB taxonomy): Bacteria > Pseudomonadota > Gammaproteobacteria > Burkholderiales > Rhodocyclaceae > Thauera > Thauera terpenica. The sequence goes on from NZ_ATJV01000092.1 coordinate 140,369, forward strand.
ACGTCGGCGCTGAGTCGCGGGTGAGGGCGTAGGCCGCAAGCTCGCGGCGATCGCTTAGAATCCGGCCTTTGCTCCGGCGCCCTGACCCCATCCTGCCATGTCCCAGTCTTCTGCTTCCAGCCCCGTCCGCACGCCTGTCCGCACCCGCTTTGCGCCCAGCCCGACCGGTTATCTTCACATTGGCGGGGCGCGTACGGCGCTGTTCTCGTGGGCTTTCGCCCGTCGCCACGGTGGCCAGTTCATCTTGCGCGTCGAGGACACCGACGTCGCCCGCTCCACGCCCGAGGCGGTCCAGGCCATCCTCGATGGCATGAACTGGCTGGGTCTGGAGCACGATGAGGGCCCGTTCTACCAGATGCAACGCATGGAGCGCTACAAGGAGGTCATCCAGCACATGCTGGCGGCCGGTAGCGCCTACCACTGCTACATGTCGACTGAGGAACTTGACCGCATTCGTGAACAACAGCGTGCGCGTGGCGAAAAACCGCGCTATGACGGGCGCTGGCGTCCGGCGCCGGGCAAGACCCTGCCGCAGCCGCCCGCAGGCGTGCAGCCGGTGGTGCGTTTCTGTAATCCGACTTCAGGCGTGGTGGCCTGGGACGATCTGGTCAAGGGCCACATCGAGATCGCCAACGCCGAGCTCGATGACTTCGTCATCGCTCGTGCGGACGGCACCCCCACCTATAACTTCTGCGTGGTGGTGGACGACTGGGACATGGGCATCACCCATGTCATTCGCGGCGACGATCATGTGAACAACACCCCGCGCCAGATCAACGTGTTGCGGGCGCTCGGTGCCGAAGTGCCGCTCTATGCCCATCTGTCGATGATCCTCGGCGACGACGGCAGCAAGCTGTCCAAGCGCCATGGCGCGGTGAGCGTGATGCAGTACGACGACGACGGCTACCTGCCGGAGGCGGTCATCAACTACCTTGCTCGCCTGGGCTGGAGCCATGGCGACGACGAGATCTTTGACCGTGCGCAGTTCGTCGAGTGGTTCGATCTTGACCACATCACGCCCTCGGCGGCGCAGTTCAACACCGAAAAGCTGAACTGGCTCAACGCCCACTACATCAAGAAAGCGGACGATGCCTTTCTCGCGGCCGAAGTTGCGAACCGTCTGGCGCGGCGCGCGGTGAATCCTGAAACCGGTGTCAGCCTGGAAGCGGTAATGGCGCTGTACAAGGACCGTGTCGCCAATCTCAACGAACTGGCCGATATGGCGGCGCTGTTCGTGGCCGACATTCATCCCGCGCCAGAGCTCATCGGGCAGCATCTGAGCCCGACGGTAAAGGCAGCGCTTGCCAGCCTGCGGCTGCGCTTGCTCGATGTGGTGTGGGAGAAGGCGGCGCTGAGCCAGGCGATCAAGGACACCATGGCCGAACATGGCCTGAAGATGCCGCAGTTGGCGATTCCCTTGCGCGTGCTGGTGCTGGGTGTGGCGCAGACGCCTGCCATCGATGCCGTGCTCGAAGTGCTGGGGCGCGAGCGCGTGCTGATGCGCCTGGAGCGCTATCTCTGAACGGAGCGCGCTGTTGTGCACGTGTGAACGGAGAAGGCCCCGCGTGCGGGGCCTTCTCCGTGGCGCTGAAGCGGCAGGACCGAATCAGCCGCCGGCGATCACGCCGCCTTGCGCTTTTCCTGCACGGGCGCGGCTGCCGAGAGCTTGGCCAGCGCGCTAGCCGGTGTCATCTTGGCGACCTCGCCGAACAGCGAGCTCATCGAGCTGCTGAGCTCGTTGAGATGGCGTGTGCTGATTTCGGCGACCTCAGCCTGCGCACGCAAGCAGACCTCGTTTACGTTGCGCAGATATTCGGACGTCTGCTCGAAGCCCTGGTTTTGCGTGTTGCCCTTGCCCGTGACGCGCTCACGCAGCTCTTCAGCATTGACCGGCAGTGTCTGGCTGGCGGCGAAGGCGCAGAACGAGCGCGCGGCATCGATATTGAGCGCGGTCAATTGCTCCGAGGCGCTCAGCATGATCTCGGCCAGCGACTGGAATGTTCTGAGGCCGGAGTTGGTGGTGTCGGCAAGTTGTTGCATGGACGGGTAGTTTGTCATGGTGGTCTCCTCAAGGTCGTAACGCACTGAAATTCAAGCCATTAACAATGCTAATGCGTTCCTGGCCCAGGAGAAATACCCGGTTTTAAGTGTTTCGGCATACCGGTTTACCGGTAGTTCGCGTTACCTCATGTAACGGCAGACCTGCTCTCAAGCACCGTCATCCACGACCGGGCTGATGCCGCTGTGAATGGCATAACGGGTGAGCTCGACCACGTTATGCAGGCCCAGTTTACGCATGATGTTGCGGCGATGCACTTCGACTGTGGACGCGGCGATGTGCAGCCGTTCGGCAATACGTGCCGAGGTGTGGCCCTCGGCGATGAGCTGCAGCACCTGACGCTCGCGTGCTGTCAGCGTATGTGAACTGGCGCGCAGATCGGTGTCAAAGCGCAGGGCGCTGGCGACCGCGCCGGAGACATCCGGGCACAGGTAGGTGCGACCTTGCTGCACGTGGTGGATGGCGCGCAGCAACTCCTCGCTGGCCTCGGCCTTGGTCACATAACCCAAGGCGCCGGCATTGAGCAGATCAATCACGAACTGGCGGTCGGAGTAGGCCGACAGGCCGATGACGCGGATCTCCGGGCGCAGCGCGAGCAGGCGCCGCGTGGCCTCGATGCCGTTCATGCCGGGCATGCCGATGTCGATGCAGACGATGTCCACGGCTTGTTCGCCGATGATGCGCAGCAAGGCTTCGCCGTCGGCCGCCTCGGCGACGATGTTCAGATGGGGTTCTTTTTCCAGCAGGGCGCGCAGTGCATGGCGGAACATCTGATGGTCGTCGGCGAGCACGATGTTCAGTTTCATGGCGAACTCCTCAACACTTGCAGGTCGGCGCAGGCAGGTCGACCTCGATCACGGTGCCGTTTCCCGGGGCAGAGCGCATCTGGAAATGACCGCCTGCGAGCTCGGCCCGCTCGCGCATGGTGATCAACCCCAGCCCGGGCGTGACGCCATCAACCTTGCCGAGTTGCGCCGGGTCGAAGCCACAGCCATCGTCGCACACCTGCAGTCTGATCTGCCCGGCCACACAGTGCAGGCTGACGCGCACCAGCGTCGCCGACGCATGCTTGGTGCAGTTGGTAAGGGCCTCCTGGGTGATGCGGAAGAGCAGGGTCTGCAGTTCGGGCGGCAGCGCTGCGGTGCGCTCGTCCAGATCCAGCTCCACCGCGGTGTGACTGTGGCGGGCGACTTGACTGGCATATTCGCGAATGGCGGGGGCGAGTCCGGCGTAGTCCAGCGTGGCGGGGCGCAAGGTGGCGCAGATCTCACGAATGCCCATGTCGGTGTCAGCGAGCAAGGCCTTGGCATCGTCGAGCAAGAGGCCGAGTTCATCGTCCATCGATGCCGGCAGGGCACGGCTTATGTTGGCGAAAATCAGCTTCAAGGCGGCCAGGTTGGGGCTGGAGCGGTCGTGCAATGCGGCGGCCAATTGCCGGCGTTCATGCTCACCGACCTCCATGAGCCGGCGCGACAGCTCGGCCACGCGCGCCATGTGCTGCATGCGCTCGGCCTCAATCGCCTTGCGCTCGGTGATGTCCTGCACGGTGCCGTAGAGCATGAACACGCGGCCATCGGCATCGGCGACCGGCACGATCACGGTGAGCTGATGGCGCCTCGCACCCGAGGGCAGGACGACTTCGTGCTCGAGTGTCAGCCGTTCGCCGCTGTCGATTGCATGCCAGAAGGTCTCGCGCGTGCGTTCAAGCGACTCCGAGCTGAGATAGGCCGAGATTTCGTTGACGTCCGGCGCACCCCATTCGAGCGGACGTTCGAACATGCGAAACAGCTCCGGCGACCAGGTCGTACGCGCGCTGTCCCGCTCCAGGGTCCAGTCACCAATACGCGCCAGCGCCTGGGTGGTGGCCAGACGGCGCTGCACATCTGCCAGTGCCGACTTGATGGCGCACGGCTGCGCGCTGAGATCACACAAGGCGGGCGGAGGCAGGTACTCGGGCATGTTCACCTCGTTCGGTGCAGAAGCCAGCAGCGGGCTTGAGTGTTTCGCTCCGGGATGCGTCATGTGTGCAAGTGCGGCTGAAGCCGCTGCCGATCGGGGTCTGGATGCGTGTGCTTACCCTGATTCTAGGCGCAATAGCCGGTGGCTGCCGAATACCGCAGCCGCTGCCGGGTTCAATCCTGCACTGCCGGGTTCAATCCTGAATACGCCCCGCAACGGGGGCGCGCAGCAGGAAGCGCGCGGGGTCAAGGGCCTCGCAGATGGCGCGTTCAAGCGGCAGGGGATCGCCTTCGAGCTGACTGGCGAGCAATTCGGCAGCGATCTGCGACCAGGCCAGGCCACGTGCGCCGTAGCCTGACAACACGTAGGCAGCGGCCTGGCGTGGGAGATCGGCAAGCGTGCCGGTGTGGCCCAGGGCCGCTTGCGCCGGCAGGGCGCCGACCATGGGCAGGCGATCGGGCGAGGCCGGGCGAAAACCGACCCGACCCGCAAGGGTGGCAGCCGAGAGGCCGGTGGCCATGCCGGGCAGCATGGCATCGAGCTTGGCGAGATTCTCCGCGTGGTCGGCCGTGCGCAGCGTCTCGTCGTCGTCATCGACCGCGAAAGTGGCACCGGCGCAGCGCTGGCCATCGACCTCGGGGCTGACGTAACCGTCACGGCAGACCACGACCTGTGGTGCGCTGTGCTTTGCGGCAGGCAGCAAGGAGACCTGACCGCGCGCGCTGACCACGGGCAGCAGGTCGTAAGCGATGAAGTCGCGCACGGCGATGCCCGCCGCGAGCACCATGATCGGCGCGCGCGCAATGAGCTCGCCGCGCGCGTCCATGGCCAGCCAGTGACTGCCATCGTGCTCCAGGCGGCTCACCTTGCGGCCAAAGCAGGCGTTGATGTGAGAAGCGTGGCGGGCGAGATTGGCGGCGCACAGGCTGGGCGGCTGCACCCAGCCGCTGTCGCCGAAGAACCAGCCGCCGATGGGCAGCTTCCAGGCGGCAATTGCCGAGGCTTCGACTGCGTCAACGTGGCGCAGGTGGGTGGGGGGCAGGGCAAGCGCCTCGACCGCTGCCCGCATCTTTCTGGCTTGGTCCTGGTCGCGTGCCAGGTGAAGCACGCCGCAGGCATCGGCGCGGACCGCGTGACCTGCAGCGCGCAGGCGGGCAATGTGGCGCCAGGCGTAGAGCGTGCCGGCGCGCGTCAGCTGGCTCATGCGGCTGTCGTCGATGTCGGGCAGCGGACGCAACACGCCGGCAAGATTGCCGGAGGCGCCGCTGGCGGGAGCCTCTTCGGCATCGATGAGGTCAATCCGCCAGCCGCGTGCGGCAAGGCGTTCGCTGAGGGCGCAGCCAGCCAGCCCGGCACCCACGATCAGCGCGTGGCGCGGCCGCGGAGGGGCGGCGCGGGTCCTTGCCGTTTCCGCACCGGGTTCGGGCGGCGGAACTGCGCGACCGTCGCGGCGCGCCAGAAGTCGGCCGCGCAGCATCTGCCGCTTGTCGCCAAAGCCTGGCGCCATGCGGGTTTCGAAACCAGCGTAGCGCAGATGATCGCGCACCGTGCTGGCCACCGACCAGGTTGCCAGCGTGGCGCCCGGCGCGCCGAGGCGGGCGAGCAGGTGGCAGACCTTGGGCGACCATAGCGCGGGGTTCTTCGCGGGGGAAAAGCCATCGAGGTAGAACGCGTCAACCTGGGCGACGATCTGCGCCAGACCTTCGCGCGCATCGCCGAAGTGCAGGGTCAGGCTCACGCGTTCATGGTCTAGATGCAGGCGATGCAGGCCAGGCGTGAGTGCCGGCCATTGCGCGCGTAGCTCTGCGCTCAGTTCGGCAAACTGCGGCCAGCGTCGATGCAGCTGGGTGAGGTCGGCGACGCTGAAAGGATGGAGCTCGCAGGAGATGAAGTGCAGACGCGCGCTGCGCTGCGGGTCGGCGCGCCAGGCCGCCCAGGTGGCGAGGAAGTTGAGCCCCAGGCCGAAGCCGATCTCCAGCACCACGAAGCGTTCGCGCTGCTGCCAGTGCTGCGGCAGGTCGTTACCAGCCAGAAAGACGTGCTCTGCCTCTTCGGCGCCACCCGCTGCCGAGTGATAGATGTCGTCGTAGAGCTCGGAGCGCGGCGTGCCGTCCGCGGTGACCATCAAGCGCGCGGGGATGATGGACACGGCTCAGTGCGCCACGGCCTTGCCCGGGAACAGGCGCTTGACCAGGCTGACGAGGAGCAACACCAGCGCCCCTACCACCAGGCCCACCACGCCGTCGAGCGCGCTGGGCAAGAGCGCGCCGGCAAAGCCGGTGAAGCCGGACGTCAGTGACTCGATCAGGTGATGGACCCAAGGCAATCCATGGCTGAGGATGCCGCCGCCCACCAGAAACATCGCCGCGGTGCCGATCACCGACAGCGATCGCATCAGCCATGGCACGGCCCAGAGAATGGCGCCGCCGACGCCATGCGCGATCGCATTGGCCCGACGGCACAGCCACAGGCCGAGGTCGTCGAGCTTGACGATGCCCGCCACCAATCCATACACGCCGATCGTCATCATGACCGCAATGCTCACCAGCACCGCGACCTGGGTGCTCAGCGCCAGGCCGCCGACCACGCCCAGCGCGATGACGATGATCTCGGCCGAGAGCACGAAGTCGGTGCGCACCGCGCCCTTGATCTTGTTCTTTTCGATGGCGACGAGATCGATCGTGGGGTCGGCCAGGGCCTCCATCACCTTGCTGCGGTGTGCGCCGTTCTTCTCGCCCGGCAGGTACTTGTGCGCCAGCTTCTCGAAGCCCTCGAAACACAGATAGGCTCCACCCAGCATCAGCAAGGGGCCGATCAACCATGGCGCGAGGGCGCTGATCGCCAGGGCCGCCGGCACCAGGATGAGCTTGTTGAGCATCGAGCCCTTGGCCACCGCCCACACCACCGGGAGCTCGCGTTCGGCGCGCACGCCGCTGACTTGCTCGGCGTTGAGGGCGAGGTCGTCACCGAGCACGCCCGCCGTCTTCCGCGTTGCGATCTTGGTCATGGTGGCGACATCGTCAAGCGTGCTGGCGATGTCGTCGAGCAGCAGGAACAGGCTGGTACCGGCCATGAGGGCTTTACTCCGCGCGCATCTGGGGGAAGAGGATGACGTCGCGGATCGAGGGCGAGTCGGTCAGCAGCATGACCAGACGGTCGATGCCGATGCCGCAGCCGCCGGTGGGCGGCAGGCCGTATTCGAGGGCGCGGATGTAGTCGGCGTCGAAGTACATGGCTTCTTCGTCGCCGGCCTCCTTGGCCTCGACCTGGGCGCGGAAGCGGGCGACCTGGTCTTCGGCGTCGTTGAGCTCGGAGAAGCCATTGGCGATCTCGCGGCCGACGATGAACAGCTCGAAGCGCTCGGTGATCTCGGGGTTGGAGTCGGAGGCGCGCGCGAGCGGCGAGACTTCGACCGGGTAGTCGATGATGAAGGTCGGCTCCCATAGTTCAGCTTCGGCACAGGCTTCGAAGAGCTGCAATTGCAGGCTGCCCAGTCCGCCCGGCTTCACCTTTTCGCCAAAGTCGACGATCTTGCCCTTGATCCAGTCGGCGTCCGCCAGCTGGGTCTCGTTGAAGCCGGGGTGGTACTTGCGGATCGCCTGCACGATGGTGAGGCGGTGGAAAGGCCGCGACAGATCGAGCTCGCGGCCCTGATAGACAAAGCTTTCGGTGCCCAGGGCCTCGCGCGCGGCGTGGCGGATCAGGCCCTCGGTGAAGTCCATCAGCGTGCGGTAGTTCGCGTACGCCTCGTAGAACTCCATCATGGTGAATTCGGGGTTGTGGCGCGGGCTGAGGCCTTCGTTGCGGAAGTTGCGATTGACCTCGAACACCTTCTCGAAGCCGCCCACGACCAGGCGCTTGAGGTAGAGCTCGGGCGCGATGCGCAGGAACAGCTCCATGTCGAGCGCATTGTGGTGGGTGGTGAAGGGCTTGGCCGTGGCGCCGCCGGGGATGGGGTGCATCATCGGTGTTTCCACTTCCAGGAAGCCGTGACCGATCATGTAGTTGCGGATCGACTGCACCATGCGGCTGCGGGCGACGAAGGTGAAGCGCGTCTGCTCGCTCATGATCAGGTCGACATAGCGCTGACGGTACTTCTGCTCGACGTCGGTGAGGCCGTGGAACTTGTCCGGCAGCGGGCGCAGGCTCTTGGTGAGCAGGCGGATCTCGCTGGCCTTGACCGTCAGTTCGCCGGTCTTGGTCTTGAACAGGGTGCCGACGCAGCCCACGATGTCGCCAATGTCCCAGGTCTTGAATTCGCCATAGACATCTTCACCCACCGCGTCGCGCATCACATAGAGCTGGATGCGGCCGGAGAGGTCCTGGATGGTGATGAAGCTGGCCTTGCCCATCACGCGCTTGAGCATGATGCGACCTGCGACCTTGACCTCGACCGGCATGGCTTCGAGGGCCTCGCCGTCCTTCTCGCCGTAGAGCTCGTCGAGCTTGCCCGCGGTGTTCTCGCGCGCGAAGTCGTTCGGGAAGGCGCGGCCGCTGGCGCGCCAGGCAGCCAGCTTTTCGCGGCGCTCGGCGATGAGGTGGTTCTCGTCCTGCTGCGGGGAATTTGTCTGCTCGGACATGATGTCAGTTCGATCCGGATGGTAATTCGTGGGCGCCGGCGCGATGGCGACGGCAAAGGGTGGGATTGTCGCAGGCGGAAGGGGGGCAGGGCAATTGCGTGCGCAGACCAATCGGTGCGGGCGAAGTGGCCGCAGTAAGGATGGCGGCGGTGTGTGCCTGACGTGCAGGGGAGGCAGCGGGGCAGCGTGCAGCGCTCAAGTGTTCGCCGTGGAGGCCGATAACCGGGCAGCGACTCTCCGCCGTATCTGGAACAAGCGCAATGAGCACACTGACGCGGCTGTACGAAACCATCGAAAAAACGTTCTGGAACTCACTGTCCAGGAAACTATCCAGTTTCTTGCTCCTGTGTGTGTTCAACCTGGCCTATCTCGGCGTGCAGGTGTGGCAGACGTCTGCCATCAAGCTTGCTCTCGCCGGGGGCGCACCTGAGCCCGAGCTGGTTGCAGGCATCATCGCGACCCTGCAAGACGGGCAGCGCGCGATGATCATCGTCAGCGTGCTGCTGTTGTTATTGACCGCCGCCCAGGTGGCCTATCTGCGGCACCTGATCGTGCGTCCGATTCGCGGCATCATCAACACCTTCAACGAGATTGGTCGTGGAGAAGCTGATTTTTCGCGCGACCTTCCACTTGTCACCCATGATGAATTCCGCGAGCTCGCAGGCAGTTACAATCGCTTTGCCGACAAGATGCGCCACATCATCGGCGAGGTGCGCACCTCCAGTGTCGGCATTGCCCGTGAAGCGGTGCAGGTGAGGGTGACGGTCGAGGCCACCGCCGAACATGCACGCGAGCAAGGGCGCATGACCACGACGGTGTTCGACGCCAGCAGCGCGTCGACCGCCGCCATCGACGATGTGTCGCGCAGTACCACGCAGATCACCACCTCAACCGACGATAACCTGCGCATTGCGCGTGCTTCGCTGGGCGAGATGCAGGACATCGCCGGCAGGATCAACGCGGTCAGCGACAAGCTGTTGCAGTTCAACCACACCGTCGACGATCTATCGCAGCGCTCGGAAAACGTGAAACAGGTTGCCGTGCTGATTCGCGAAATCGCCGATCAGACCAATCTCCTTGCCCTCAATGCCGCGATCGAGGCCGCGCGCGCGGGCGAGGCGGGGCGTGGCTTTGCCGTCGTTGCTGATGAGGTGCGCAAGCTCGCCGAGCGTGTCAATACCGCCACTGCGGAAATCGTCGGCAATATCAATGGCATGCTGGAGCTGGTGGCGGAGACGCGCAGCGAAAATGAAGTGATCAACGCTGACGTCATCCATGCGCGTGCGGTCGTCGACCGCTCGGCGCATCAGTTCGGGCACATGGTGGGCGAGTTCGAGGCGACCGGCGCGCAGCTGGCGCAGATTGCCACCGCGATGAGTTCGCTGTCGCACACCAATGCCAGCGTGCATGAGAAGGTGAGCGCCATCAATGCCTTGTCGCGCCAGGTGGCCGCTGAGATGGACGACAGCGAACAGCGAACCGCTCAACTCACCAAGGCGACCGAGGGCGTGCAGGAGCTGGTGTCGCGCTTCAAGACCGGGCGCGGTGCCTTCGATCTGGCGGTCGAGCAGGCGCGATGTTTCCGCGACCGGGTGCAGGAGCAGCTCGAGCACATGGCGCACAGCGGAGTTGACGTCTTCGATCGGCGCTATCAGCCCATCCCCAACACCAACCCGCCCAAGTTCCGGACCTCATGGGGCGATGAGTTCGCGCAGCGCTGCCAGGGCATTCTCGACGACACCCTGGCGACGACACGGGGTGCGGCCTTTGCCGTGGCGGTCAACGCCGACAGCTATCTGTCGGTGCACAACACCCGGTTTTCGCGCCCGCTTACCGGCGACTATGAGCAGGATCTGCTGGGCAACCGCACGTGCCGCAAGTTCGAGCGTCCGCCCGAGTTGCGCGCGGCGCGCAACACCGAGCCGCTGCTGCTGCAAACCTATTTGCGCGATACCGGCGAGATCCTGTGCGACATCGCCATGCCGTTGAACCTGGGCGGTCGCCACTGGGGCAATATTCGCATCGGTGTCCCGGTGGACGGACTGCTTGGCGATTGAGCTGCAGCGCCTGACGCTGAGCCTGTGGCCGTCGTTCACCTGTTCGTGGATGCACCACGGTACGCCCGCTTGGTGGGCACGCAACAGCTGAACCATGCCCATACCCTCCCCCGATCCCAAACGCTGGCTGGTGCTCATCGCCGTCATGCTGGCATTCCTGCCCGTCGTTCTGGACATGACCATCCTGCACGTCGCCGTGCCCAGGCTGACCCAGGCCCTGGGTGCGAGCAATACCCAGGTGCTGTGGATCATCGACATCTATCCGCTGCTGATGGCGGGCCTGCTCGTGCCCATGGGGACACTGGCCGATCGGGTTGGAAATCGGCGCATCCTGCTCACCGGCCTGGCGGTGTTCGGCACGGCATCCGGGCTGGCGGCCTTTGCGCCCAGCTCTGCGATGCTGATTGCTGCCCGCGTGCTGCTGGCGGTGGGCGGGGCGATGATCATGCCCTGTGTGCTGGGCATCATTCGCCGTACTTTCGAGGATGAGGCCGAGCGCGCGCTGGCGCTGGGTCTGTGGGGCATGGTGGGTGCCGCGGGCGCGGCGGTGGGGCCGCTGATCGGCGGTGCGCTGCTGGAGCATTTCTGGTGGGGGTCGGTGTTTCTGCTCAATGTGCCGGTGATGCTGGTGGTGGGCCCCGCCTGCTACCTGCTGCTGTCACGGGTCGAGCTCAGCACGCCCGGCGCCTGGCCCATCGGGCAGGCCATCTTGCTGATTCTGGGCATGATTTCAGTTGTATACGGCGCCAAGGCAGGCTTCGGTGCAACGCAAGCCCTGCCCATCGTCCTTGCCATTGTCGCCCTGGGTGTCGCCTTGCTGGTCCTGTTCGTGCGCAAGCAGTTGCGCTCGGCGACGCCGATGCTGGATCTGAGCCTGTTCTCGCATCCCGCCATCGTGGCGGGGATGATCATGGCCATGGTGACCATCGGCGCGCTGGCCGGGGTCGAGTTGACGCTGGCGCAGGAGCTGCAATACGTGCTGGACAAGACGCCGCTGCAGGCGGGCATCTTCATGATCCCGCTCATGGCCGCGGCGGCTGTCGGCGGCCCGATCGCGGGCAGGCTGTCCGGCCTTTTCGGGCTGCGCCTGGTGGCCAGCCTGGCGCTGTTCATCGCCGCAGGGGCGCTGGCCGGTCTTGCGCTCAGCGATTTTCACGATCCGGGCTTGTTCGTCCCTGCGCTGCTGGCGCTGCTCGGGTTGACGCTCAGCATCGGGCTGACAGCGTCCTCGATTGCGATCATGGGCTCGGTCGAGGCCAGCAAGGGCGGCGCTGCGGGCTCACTGGAGGCCACCAGCTACGAATTGGGCACCGGGATTGGCATCACCTTGTTCGGCGTCTTCATGTCCAGCGCCTTTGGCCGGGCGCTGCAGCCGCCACCCGAGCTGTCGCCTGATCTGGCCCGGCAGGCGGCGCGATCCATCGGCGACACCTACCTGGTCGCGGCACGCTTGCCCGCTGAGCAGGGGGCAGCGCTGATTGCGGCAGGCAAGGCCGCGTTCACCACGACGCACACGGTGCTGCTGTCGACCTCGGCAGCGATGATCGGTGTGCTGGCCATCGTCGTGTTCTTGCTTCTGGCCAGCTATCGGGACAGCAGCGCTACTGACGCAGCATGACCCTTGAGTCAATTTTCAGCCCTGAACGGCTCACACGCCCAGCCATTCGAGCAGCTTGCGCAGCCGCTCCTCGCCCTTGTCGGTGAAGCCGCTGATGCCCAGATTGCGCAGGAATTCACGCCCGGCTGGGTCTTGCGGCAGCTCGAGCAACACCTTGCGCGCCTTGGCTAACTGTGCGGCGGACAGCGTGGGGGCCGCCACCACCGGCATGTAGGGCTGGCCCACGGATTGATGCAGTACGCGCTGATCCTTGTCGCGCCACTGGCGGAAGGCTCCGGAGTACGAGGCCATGCCGCCAACGTCGGCGATGCCATTTTCCAGGCCGAAGGGAATGGCGCCTTGCTCGCGCACGTAGAAGACGCTCTCTTGCGCCAGGTCGATGCCCTTGTCGCGCAGCTCGGCGCGGCAAAAGCGCGCCATGTAGGCCACTTCCTCAGGCATCACGAAAGTCTTGCCACGCAACTGCTCAAGCGACTGGACGGGAGAGTCCGCCCTCACCGCCAGCATGCATTGACCGTCAGGTTCGGCGTTGGCGACGTACTGATAATGATGATCGCGCAGGCCACGCGCGGGATAATCCGAGGGGCGAGCGACGACAAAGTCGTAGCGTCCATCCTTCATGCCTTGTTCGAGCGCGGCAAATTCACGTACGAACACCACCTCCACGCTGTCGCCCAGCGCCTGTTCAAGACGCTGTGCAAGAGGGGCGTATTTCCTGCGCGCGGTGGCGGCGTCGATGCCGCCTGAGGTGCCCTCGCTGACGGCAAGGCTCAACACGCGCGGGCTCTGTGCGGCGGCGGGCAGGGCCTGTGCGCCGAGGCTTGCGAGTGCAGCAAGGATCAGGAGGTGTGGGTGGGGAAGCCGTGTGGTCATGATCACTTGCCTGGATTGAGAGCCAATGAAAGAGAATCCAAGGTGGACGGTTCCGGTTCAAGCCGGAATCCGCCCCAGTCGTGTCCTGCGTCACATGGGCGTGAGTCCGCCTGCAGGGCGGACGCCCGATGCGATCGTGTGCTTCAGACGCCTTGCTTGAGGCTGGCGGCGATGAAGTCGTCCAGATCGCCGTCCAGCACGCCCTGGGTGTTGCCCACCTCGTAGTTGGTGCGCAGGTCCTTGATGCGCGACTGGTCCAGCACATAGCTGCGGATCTGATGGCCCCAGCCGATGTCGGCCTTGCTGTCTTCGAGCTTTTGCTGCTCGCTCTGACGCTTGCGCAGTTCGGCCTCGTACAGGCGGGCCTTCATCATCGACATTGCCTCAGCGCGGTTCTTGTGCTGCGAGCGGTCGTTCTGGCACTGCACCACGATGCCGGTCGGCTCGTGCGTGATGCGCACCGCTGAGTCGGTCTTGTTGATGTGCTGACCGCCGGCGCCCGAGGCACGGTAGGTGTCGACGCGCAGGTCAGCCGGGTTGATCTCGATCTCGATCGAGTCGTCGACCTCCGGATACACGAATACCGAGGTGAAGCTGGTGTGACGACGGGCGTTGGAGTCGAAGGGCGACTTGCGCACCAGACGATGGATGCCGGTTTCGCTGCGCAGGAAGCCGTAAGCGTAGTCACCACTCATCTTGATGGTGCAGTTCTTGATGCCGGCGATGTCGCCTTCGGTCTGTTCCAGCAGTTCGACGCTGAAGCCCTTTTTTTCGCCATAGCGCAGGTACATGCGCTCGAGCATGCCCGCCCAGTCCTGGGCCTCGGTGCCACCGGCGCCGGCCTGGATTTCGATGAAGCAGTTGTTCGGATCCATGGGGTTGCTGAACATGCGACGGAACTCAAGCTTCTCGACTTCGGCCTGCAACTCATTGAGCTCGGCTTCGACCGCCTCGAAGGTGTCGTCGTCGTCCTCGGCTTCGGCCAGCTCGTAAAGCTCCTTCAGGTCGCGCGACTGGGTACCGATGTTCTGCAGGGTGACGACGATGCCCTCGAGCTGGTGCTTTTCCTTGCCCAACTCCTGCGCACGCTCGGCGTTGTTCCACACCGCCGGGTCTTCCAGCGCACGATTGACCTCTTCGAGCTTCGATGCCTTCACATCGTAGTCAAAGATACCTCCGTAGTTCGCGGCCGCGCGCGGCGAGGTCAGCGAGTTTTTCGGCAATGTCGTTCTGGCGTTCGGCTTCCATGACTGAGGCTCCGGCTGATTCTGGAAAACCGTAAATTATACCGTTAGCCGCTGCGTACGCCGCGTTACATCGTCAGCCGCTTCGGTCCGCTGTGGACGCGTGTGCTCAGACGGGCGCCCGTGCAAGCTTGGGTGCCGTGGTGGTCGTCAGCCAGGCTGTCGTGTCCTCGGCGTTGCGCGGCTTGCAGAAGAGATAGCCTTGCCCCTCCTGGCAGCCGAGCACGCCGAGAGTGACGTTCTGTTCGGTGTGCTCGATGCCTTCGGCGACCGTACGCAGGCCGATGCAGTGTGCCATGTTCAGGATCGCCTCGACGATGGCGATGTCCTGGCGGTTGGCGGGCAGCTCGGAGACGAAGCTGCGGTCGATCTTCAGCGCCGAGATCGGTAGCCTGCGCAGCAGCGTGAGCGAGGAATAGCCGACGCCGAAGTCGTCGATCGCGATCGATACGCCCATGTCGCGCAAGGCCTGGAGCAGACCATTGACCGCCGGCCCGTCCGCGGTCAGCGCGCTCTCGGTGAGCTCGACCTCGAGGCAGGCGGCGGGCACGTCGTGCTGCGCCAGGATCTGGGCGATCTCGTCGACCAGCTCGGAGCGCAGCTGCATCGGCGACACGTTCACCGCCACACGTGGCACTGACAGGCCCAGCGCACGCCACGCGGCGATTTGCGCGACCGCCATTTCCATCACTTTCAGCCCCAGTGCGCAGATCAGTCCGCTGTCCTCGGCGAGCGCGATGAAGCGTGCAGGCAACAGCAGGCCGAGCCGCGGATGGTTCCAGCGCACCAGCGCCTCCATGCCGGAGAGGGTGTGGTCGGTGAGCCCCAACTGCGGCTGGTAGTGCAGCACGAGCTGGTCCTCCTCGAGCGCCACGCGCAGCTCGGACTCGAGCGTCATGCGTTCCATGGCGCGCACGTTCATGTGCTCGGAGAAGACCTGGTACTGGTTTCCGCCCGACTCCTTGGCGTGGTACATGGCGAGGTCGGCGTGGCGCAGCAGCGAGTCTTCGTTGTGGCCTTGCTGCGGAAAGACGGCAACGCCGATGCTGCCACCCACGTGCAGGGTGCGTCCGCGCAGGGTGAGCGGCTGCAGCACGGCGGTGATGATCTTGGCGGCGATCACCTCCGCATCCTCAGCCCGGCGCAGGGCGGGCAGCACGACGGCGAATTCGTCGCCGCCGAGCCGGGCTACGGTGTCGGAGTCGCGCACCGTTGCGTTCAGGCGCTGCGCCATCTCCTGCAGCATGGCGTCGCCGACGTCGTGACCGAGGGTGTCGTTGATCCACTTGAAGCGATCGAGGTCGAGGAAGAGCACGCCCAGCTGCGTACCGGTGCGTTGGGCCGCGCGTATGCCCTGGTGCAGACGATCCATGAGTGCAGCGCGATTGGGCAGACTGGTGAGGGCGTCGCGCGTGGCCATGCGCATGACACGGGCTTCGGCGTCCTGACGACGGCTGACTTCGCGCTCGAGTTGGTGCACGCGCTCGCGCAGCTCGAGCTCGACGATCACGCTGCGGGCGAGCACGCGTAGGGCCTGGCGCTGGCCGTCGTCGAGCTGGCGTGGGTGGTGGTCGATGACGCACAGCGCGCCGATGACTTCACCGCCGGGCATCACCAGCGGCATGCCTGCGTAGAAGCGCACACCGGGTGCGCCGCGCACCAGCGGGCTGTCGGCAAAGCGTGGATCCTGAGTCGCATCCTCGATCTCGAGCAAGTCGTAGGTCAGCAGGGCGTGGGCGCAGAAGCTCACCGAGCGCGAGGTCTCGCTGGCCTCGAGGCCGACACGCGCCTTGAACCACTGCCGATCTGCGTCGACCAGGCTGATGAGGCCGATCGGCGCCTGTGTGATCGCCGCGGCGATGCGGGCGATGGCGTCGAAGGATTCCTCGGCGGGGGTGTCGAGCACTTGCAGGCGGGTGAGTCGGTTCAGGCGCTCAAGCTCGTTTGGCGGCAGCGGTGGCATCCAGCTCGCCAGCTGCGCGAGCAGGCCCGAAAGCTCGCCGCATTTGTCGAAGAAGGCATCGGCGCCGCCGTCGCGGCACAGTGCCTTATAGGGGTCGGCGGGCTGGTTGCTCAGGATCACCACGCGCGGTGCGAGCCCTGCGGTGGCACGCAGTTTGCGCAACAGGCTCATTCCACTGCCCGGGCTCAGGGCGAGGTCGAGCAGGACAGTGTCGGGACGGGTGCGGGTGATGAGCTGGTAGGCTTCGTCCTCGCCGGCCGCGGTGCCGATCACGGCGAGGGAAGGATGGCCTGCCAGCAGGGCGAGCAGGTTGTCCCGCACGAGGGCGGAGTCTTCGACGATGACGATGCGCATGGCGACCATTCCGGAGAGCGTTGAACTGTCATCCATGATCGCGGCTGGGGCTTGTTTCACCCATCGGCGCTGAGCGCATCGTGGTGTGGCGGAAGCGCTGATTCAGGTGTAGGGCGTCACCCTACACGGCCCCTGCCCGCGGCATGCGCGTCAGTCGCTGTCCACCAGGTCGTTGGCCACGCAGTAGCGTGCGATCTCGGCGGTGCCGGCCAGCCCGGTCTTGTCGATGATGCGGCTGCGGTAGGTGCCCACCGTCTTCACCGACAGGTGCATGGTCTTGGCAATCTCGCTTGCGCTGAGCCCGGCGGCGATCAGCAGCATGACGCGGTATTCCTGTGCGGAAAGCGTTTCGTGCAGTCTGCGTGCGGGCGCTTCGGCGCTGAGCAGGTCGGCGAGGCGTACGGCGAGGTCGGCGCTGATGTAGCGCTGGTCATTGAGCACGCGCTCGATGGCGACCACCAGTTCCTTGATCGCATGCTCCTTGGTCAGATACCCGGCGGCACCGAGCTGCAGCGCGCGCGCGGCATAGGCGGCTTCGTCGTGCATGCTCAGCATGAGCACGCGCGTCGTCGGTGCGGCACGGCGCAGCTGCACCAGGCCCTCGACGCCACTCGTATCCGGCAGCGACAGGTCGAGCACGGCAAGGTCCCACGGGCTGGCCCGCACTTGCTCGAGCGCCTCGGCCAGGCTGGCGGCCTCGGCGATCGTGGCCTGCGGCCAGTGCCGTTCGATGAGCTGGCGCACGCCGAAGCGCATCACCGGATGATCGTCCACGATCAGGATGCGCATGTCGCGTCCTCCTTGTTGCCCGCCAAGGGCAGGTTAACTTCCACACGCACGCCGCCGTCGCGACCGCTGCCGACCTGCAGGCTGCCACCGGCGAGCGAGGCACGCTCGCGCATGCTCACCAGCCCGAGTGAGGTGGTGATCGGAGGTGTGCCTGCTTGCGCCATGCCGCAGCCGTCGTCCTCGATCGCAAGGCGGTAGATGCCGCTTTGTGCTTCGCGCGCCACCTCGCCCGCGATCCACACTCGCTGCGCACCCGCATGGCGGGCGATGTTGGTCAGTGCCTCCTGGGTGATGCGGTAGAGCTGGGTGGTCTGCTCCGGGTTGAGACAGTCGGTGTCGTCGACCTTCACCGTGCAGTTGACGCCTGCGTGCTCGCCGAACTGCCGTCCGGCCAGCGTCAGCGCGGGGCTGAGTCCCAGATCGTCGAGCAGCGGCGGACGCAGGGCGGCGGCGATGCGGCGCACGGTGGCGATGCCCTCGGCCACCAGCGCATCGATCTGGCGGAGCGTCTCGGTGCCGCGCTCAACTCCGTCGAGCGTGCGATGCGCGCTCATCTTCAAGGAGGTGAGCACCTGCCCCAGCTGGTCATGCACCTCGCGCGCCAGCCGACGGCGCTCGGTCTCGATGCTGCGGTCGAGCTCATGCGCGAAGGACTTGATCTCGGCGCGGGCGCGCTCGAGCGCAGCGGTGCGTGCGGCGACGGTGTCCTCGAGGTGGGTGTTGGCGTCGACCAGTGCGGCCTCGGCACGTCGGCGGCGCGCCTGCTCGCGCTGCAGCAGGAGGTAGGCGATGACGATCAGCACCACGCCGCTGGCCGTCAGCACCACCGCCCACATTACCGCGTTGCGCTTCAGCTCGAGCAGGTGCTTGTCGCGGTGTACGATTTCCTCACGCAAACCGGCGTCGACCTCATCGAAGCGCGTGCGGATCTCGTCCATCACGGTGCGACCTTGGTCCAGCAGTGCCCGAAAGCGTGCGGTGTAGGCCCCTTCCGTGCGGCGCGCGTCGATATTGCGCTGGGCCAGCTCCATGCGGCCGAGCACCAGTGCCCACAAGGCGTCGAGGTCGGTGGCATGCGAGGGTGTGGCGACCGCGCGCAGCGCGCTGAAGGCGGGCTCAAGGGCGTCGCGGCCCGCCAGAAACGGACCCAGATAATGTTCGTCGCCGGTCAGGACATAGCCGCGCTGCCCGGTTTCGATATCCTTCAGCGCCGACAATACGGTGCCTGCATGCAGCAGGCCGATGCTGGCGCGTGACCGCATCAGGGTCTCGTGTTCCACCGTCTGCAGGCTGCGATAGCCGGAATAGGCGAGCAGGATGAACAGCAGCAAACCGCCGGCGAGCAGCAGGCCGGCGGTGAGCGCCGGACGGCGCATGGCGGGGCGGGAGGTGGTCAGGTCGGCATGCTGCATGTGGCGGCTGAGAGAACGGAGCTGATCAAGGTTGGGGTGCATTCGGGGCGCATCCGGGGAGATGACGCTCATCCATGGTGGGCGCCCGAGCCGAATGCGCTGATGACGATTGTATGCGCTTGGCGGCGCGTCGTCCGCGTCGGGCGCCCGTCGTTTCACCGTGAGCGCTGGCGGCCACGGCGGATACGGACCGAGCGTGTTCGGAACAGCTCTTGCAAGCGTTACACTTTTGCACTGAAACCCCTCGCCGGGCAGCGCACACACGCAGTGTCAGCGCTTTTTTCGCGGGCGCACCGCAAAGGATTTCGACGATATGAACCAATGGCAACACCGCCAGAACGAAGACCAGCTGTTCCCGCGCACCCCGCTGCTGGCGGGTACCCAGGTCGAGGCCAAGCGTCAGGAATTGCTCGATTACTTTCATGCCACCTGCGACCGCTATGAGTCGCTGTTCGAAGTGCTGAGCTGCGATGAGGCCTATTACGAGAAGCCAATCAGCCTGCGCCACCCGCTGATCTTCTATTACGGTCACACCGCGACCTTCTTCATCAACAAGTTCCTGCTCGCAGGCCTGATCGAGCAGCGCATCGATCCGCGCCTGGAGTCGATGTTTGCGGTGGGTGTGGATGAGATGAGCTGGGATGATCTCGATGACACCCGTTACGACTGGCCGAGCGTGGCCGAGGTGGCCGATTACCGCAAAAAGATGCGGGCGGTGGTCGACAAGGTGATTCGTACCACAGCCTTCAGCCTGCCGATCGGCTGGAAGGACCCGATGTGGGCGGTGCTGATGGGGATAGAGCACGAGCGCATCCATCTCGAGACCTCGTCGGTGCTGATGCGCCAGCACGCGCTCAAATACGTACAGCCCCATCCCGCCTGGCGGCCGTGCACCGAGCACGCCGAGCCGGCGCCAAACACCCTGGTCGACATCCCCGCCGGCACGGTGATGCTGGGGCGCAGCTTTGATGAACCGATCTATGGCTGGGACAACGAATACGGCGAACACCGCGCTGAGGTGGCCGCCTTTCGCGCCGCGCGCACGCTGGTGACGAACCGCGAATATCTTGATTTCGTCGACGCGGGCGGCTACGCCGACGATGGTGTGTGGGACGAGGAGGGCCTGAACTGGCGGCGCTACGCGCGCGCTGAACATCCCAGCTTCTGGGTTGCGTCAAGCGAGGGCTGGCGACTGCGCCTGCTCAGCGAGGAAGTGCCCATGCCCTGGGACTGGCCGGTGGAGGTCAATTGCCTCGAGGCCCGTGCATTTTGCGTGTGGAAGGCGCGCGCAAGCGGGCTGTCGGTACGCCTGCCGAGCGAAGACGAGTGGAAGCGGCTGTACGATCACGTCGGTCTGAGCGATGTGCCCCCTGACGCACCCGCCAACGCCAACCTGCACCTCGACCACTGGGCCTCGAGCTGCCCGGTGACGCGTTTCGCCCACGGCGAGCTGTTCGATGTGGTCGGCAATGTCTGGCAGTGGTGCGAGACGCCGACCTATCCGTTCGACGGCTTCGACGTGCATCCGATCTACGACGACTTCACCGCGCCGACCTTCGACGATCGCCACAACATCATCAAGGGCGGCAGCTGGATCTCGACCGGCAATGAATCGCGCCACGCCTCGCGCTACGCCTTTCGCCGCCATTTCTTTCAGCATGCGGGCTTTCGCTACATCGTCAGTGAGGCACCGGTGATCAATCCGGCCTCGTCCTATGAGAGTGACGCGCTGCTGTCGCAGTACGCCGAGTTCCATTACGGCGATGAACACTTCGGTGTGCCCAACTTTCCGCGGGCGCTCGCCGACATCGCCATCGACGCCCAGCGTCGGTTGGGCAATGGCCAGTTCAGGCGTGCACTCGATCTGGGCTGCGCCACCGGACGGGCGAGCTTCGAGCTGGCGCGCGCGTTTGAGCGCGTGGTGGGCATCGACTTCTCGGCGCGCTTCATCCAGGCTGGCGTCAAACTCGCCGAAACCGGCGTGCTGCGTTACACCTTGCCTGACGAGGGTGAGCTGGTGAGCTACCACGAGCGCCGCCTCGATGCGCTGGGCCTGGCCGGAACGGCTGAGCGCGTCGAGTTCTGGCAGGGCGATGCGTGCAATCTGAAGGACGTGTTCGTCGGCTTCGATCTGATCCTCGCCGCCAACCTGATCGACCGCCTCTACAGCCCGCGCCGCTTCCTGGCTGACGTCACCCATCGCCTCAATCCGGGCGGCCTGCTGCTGCTGGCCTCACCCTACACCTGGCTGGAAGAGCACACCAAGCGCGAGGAGTGGATCGGTGGCTTCAAGAAGGACGGCGAGTCCTACACCACGCTCGACGGCCTGAAAGATCTGCTCAGCGCCGACTATGAGCTGGTGCAGGGGCCGCAGGCCGTGCCTTTCGTGATTCGCGAGACACGGCGCAAGCATCAGCACACGCTGTCTGAACTGACGATCTGGCGGCGACGCTCATGAAGTCTGGAGGCGCTGCGCGGACGGGCGAAGCCGACTTCAGTCCGCCAGCGCCAGCGCCTCCAGGCGCTTGAAGTCTTCATCCAGGGGCAGGGCAAGACGAGCACGCTTCAAGGCCAGTTGCGACTGTTTTCGCGCGGCCGCCCTGAAGGCCGGATGCCCCAGGCGGTGCATCGACTGCAGGGTCTTCTGTAGCCGAATGCCCACGGCAAGGTCGCCAGCGCCTGATTGCGAAATGGGCGAGAAGGCATCCTCGAACAAATCTTCCACGGCCATCGGTGGCACGAACACATGCGGATAGTCGATTTCGCTGTCTTGTTCGCGTGGCTCGGCGAGGATGGCGAGCACCCGATTCAGGGTCGACAGGGTTGTGATCGCGGTGCCGGCGTCGTTGATGCCGGGAGAGAGCGCCTTGATCGCGATCTCCGCCAGCACCACCACGCCAAAGCGCGGGTCCTGGTCGAAGGAGCGCGTGGCGCCGATATCGAAAGCGCCACGCACGCGGCGCAGGGCCGCTTCGTCCGGCGCGAAGTTGAGCCATGCCAGGGGTACGGTGTTGTCTACAAAATTGCCCGGCATCACCTCCACGTGCACCTCGCCGTCATTTTCTGCCGCCAATTGCTCCAGCGCCGCGAGGTCGATGTGCTGCACGTAGCCGATCCGCTTGCCGATCACGCTGGCTGCGCGCGGGGGAGGGCCGATGCGCATGCGTGCGCCGTAACAGGGCTGCTCCCACAGCGCGCGCAGGCTGCTTGAAGCGACCGCTTCCACCCGTGCGATGGCGTCGCCCACTCGGCCGAAGCGCGCCAGCAGATCGATCCAGCGCAGCAGGGTGAGGACGATGAGCACGATCACCGCGATCGTGCTCAGCATCAGCACGATTCGCCCGCCCTCGCCGTACACCCCCGCATTGAGCGCAATGATGCCCACCAGGCTGAAGAGGAAGCTGCCGACGAAGGTCGCGACCGCGTTCTGCGCGCTGTTGTCGCGAATCAACAGTTCAGTGACCCGCGGCGTGGTCGCGTTCGACGCCCCGGCGTAGGCCGACACCATCGTTGTCAGTGAAAACGTTGCCACCGCCAGCATGCTCGAGGCCATGATGTGCAACACATTGCCAACCGATTCGGCACCGATGCGCAGCGACCATTCACCCGGGATCCAGGGCTCGAGCACGATGCCCGCGACCGCGCTGAAGATGCCGGCCACAGCAAACAAAGTGGATCGCACCCACAGGCGGCGAGTGAGATCGATGATGAGCCAGCGTAGTCGCGTCATTGATTGTTCCGGTGAGGGTTGCCCACGCTTGCGGGCAAGACCAGGCCCGTCGATCGCCGTCCGCTCAGCGCACGGGGCAAGCATGGGCAAGCAGCACGGCGTGCCCTTGAGCGCCGGGCAAGGGTCCGTATTGTATGCGCTCCGGCCCAGTGCCTCGTGCCGCGCACGCTGCGTGGATGCACGCCCGGCTCATCACCACCGCTTTGTTAATGGCATTAGCACAGGCGGTGCTGGCATTAACCAAACAAGTCCATGGGTTAACAGTGGGAGCCTATGATGCAAGTATGGTTATAGGGCGGCGAGGCGACGCGCCCTGATTCAAGGCGCAAGGGCCGGAATCGGAGCTCGTCGCGCCAGGTGAAATTTCGCGATCCTTTGCGACTCTTCGAATGCGGAGACTGAGAAATGAAGACTCAACACAGTGCGGCTGCGGTCATGTCAAACGAAGCCACGGGTGGCAGCAGGAGCGATTGGCGCAATTTCCTGTTGCTCGCCTTTGTCGGCTTGCCGGTGGTGATGGTGGGCGCAATCGCCGCTTACGGATTCGTCGTCTGGTTCTTGCAACTGGCTTTTTTCGGCCCGCCGTCCTGAGCCTTGCGCAGACGACCGACTTAGTCATCTTCACTGCCGCGTCCGCAGCGCCGGACACCACGCTGGAGCAACATCATGAGAAAGCTATTCAGATTCATCGCTGACCTCTTCCTCCGACCCTCGGTCAGGATAGGGCTTGGAGTGCTTGTCACCGGTGGCTTCATCGCCGGCGTGCTGTCCTGGCAGGGCTTCAATACCGCGATGGAAGCGACCAATAAGGAAGAGTTCTGCATCAGCTGTCACACCATGCACGACAACCTGCTGCCGGAACTGCAAAAGACCGTGCACTGGAACAACCGCAGCGGCGTGCGTGCGCGCTGCCCGGACTGCCACGTGCCGCACAACTTCACCGACAAGGTTGCGCGCAAGATGCAGGCCAGCCGTGAGGTTTGGGGACATCTGGTGGGCACCATCGGTACGCGCGAGAAGTTCAAGGAACACCGCCTCGTGCTGGCGCAGCGCGAGTGGGCGCGTTTCTCGGCCAACGGTTCGAAGGAATGCCGCGCTTGCCATGACTACAAGGACATGGACTTCGACAAGATGCGTCCGTCCTCGCAGGTGGCCATGCGCAGCGCTGCTGCGCGTGATCAAAGCTGTGTGGACTGCCACAAGGGTGTTGCCCACCAGCTGCCCGAGATGAAGGGTGCGCGTAACCCCGCGTTTGACACCCTGGTGTCGAATGCATCGGGGCAGAGCGTCAGTGCGGGCAATGAGTATTACCTGGTTGTGCCGCAGGATCTGTTTGCCGACGAAGCGCTCACCCAGCGTATCGGTTCGGTCGAGGTGGCAACCCAGGTCAAGGTGCTCGAGACCAAGGGTGATGCGCAGCGCATCGAGCTGGCCTTGTGGCGCAAGAACAAGGGCTACGGTCGAGTGTGGTACAGCAACTTCGGCCTCAACATCACGAGCGCGATCCTGGACAAGGAGATGGCGCGGGACGCCGGCTTGGTCAATGTGCTCGCCAGCCAGGAAGACCCGATGACCGGCCTCGAATGGCAGCAGGTCAAGGCCTCGGCGTGGATGCGCAAGGGCAGCCTGATCGACAGTGTCGAGCCGATCTGGACCATCGCCCGTGCCAGCTACAACACCAGTTGCAGTGTCTGCCACCGTCAGCCCGACGAGGCTCACTTCGACACCAACACCTGGCCAGGCCTGTTTGCCGGCATGGTGGGCTTCACAAGCATCGATCAGGACACGGCACGGGTAGTGCTCAAGTACCTGCAATCGCATTCTTCCGATTTCAGCACGTCGCAGCATGGCGCCGGGTCTCCCGAAGGCGCGTTGCAGACAGCTCGTCCTTGATCAGGAGTGAATAACATGAACTATTCTCGGCGTGGTTTTCTGAAGGCGATGGGCGTGATGTCGGGCACTGCACTGCTCGCCCCTGGCTTGCTCACCGCCCGCCCCGCATTTGCTGCGGATGAAGCCCCCGGCGTTTCCGAGGACATCACGACCTGGCGCATCAGCGGCTCGCACTTTGGCGCGATCCGCGCCAAAGTGGTCGGCGACCGGGTGGTGGATGTCCGCCCCTTCGAATACGACAAATACCCCACGGAGATGATCCAGGGCATCGTCGGCCTGATCTACAGCTCCTCACGTGTGCGTTACCCGATGGTGCGCCTGGACTGGTATCGCAAGCGGCACCTGAGCGATACCACCCAGCGCGGCGACAACCGTTTCGTGCGGGTGAGCTGGGACGAGGCGCTCGACATGTTCTACGAAGAGCTCGAGCGCATCCAGAAGGATCACGGGCCGTGGGCGCTGCACACCGGCGGCGTGGGCTGGCGCTCGGTGGGCCAGATGCACAGCTGTGGCAACCACATGGTGCGCGGCGTGGGCATGCACGGGCGCAGCGTGGGCACGGCCGGCGACTATTCGACCGGCGCCGGACAGGTCATCCTGCCCTACATCCTGGGCTCGACCGAGGTGTACTCGCAGGGCACGTCGTGGGAGGTGATCCTGCGCGAGAGCAAGCTCATCGTGTTCTGGGCCAACGACCCGATCAAGAACCTGCAGGTGGGCTGGAACACCGAGACCCACGAGGCCTACGCGTATTACGAGCAGCTCAAGGAAAAGGTCGCCGACAAATCGATACAGGTGATCTGTCTCGATCCGGTCAGGAGCAAGACGCAGAACTATCTCGCGGCTGAACACCAGTACGTCAATCCGATGACCGATGTGCCCCTGATGCTTGCCATCGCGCACACCCTGGTCAAGGAAGACCTGTACGACAAGACCTTCCTCGACACCTACACTCTGGGCTTCGACCGCTTCCTGCCTTATCTTGAGGGCAAGACCGAGGATCAGGTCGAGAAGACACCGGAGTGGGCGGCTGCCATCTGCGGCGTCCCGGCCGAGCGCATTCGCGAACTTGCGCGCCTGATGGCCAAGCATCGCACCCAGCTCATCTTTGGCTGGGCGGTGCAGCGTCAGCAGCACGGCGAGCAACCCTACTGGATGGGCGCGGTGCTGGCGGCAATGCTCGGCCAGATCGGCCTGCCCGGTGGCGGCATCAGCTATTCCCACCACTACAGTTCGGTGGGGGTGTCGTCATCGGGTGCGGCGATGCCGGGCGCTTATCCGCTCAACGTCGATGCCGGACGCAAGCCCAAGCATGACAACACCGACTTCAAGGGCTACAGCTCGGTCGTGCCCATCGCGCGCGTCATCGATGCCTTGCTCGAGCCGGGCAAGGAAATCGACTTCAACGGCGCCAAGGTCAAGCTGCCGCCCTACAAGATGGCCATCTTCAGCGGCTGCAACCAGTGGCACCGTCAGCAGCAGCGCAACCGCATGAAGGAAGCCTGGCAAAAGCTCGAGACCGTGGTGGCGATCGACTACAACTGGACCGCTACCTGCCGCTTCGCCGACATCGTGCTGCCTGCGTGCACGCCTTTTGAGCGCAACGACATCGACGCCTATGGCTCATACAGCAACCGCGGCGTGATCGCGATGCAAAAGCTCATCGACCCCCTCTACCACTCGCGCTCGGACTTCGACATCTTTCGCGGCCTTACCCGGCGCTTCGACCGTGATGCCGAATACACCCGCGGCATGGATGAGATGCAGTGGGTGGAAAAGCTGTACGAGGATTGCCGCGCTGAAAACGGCCTCAAGGACATCGCCATGCCGCCGTTTGCCGAATTCTGGAAGAAGGGCTATGTGCTCTTCCCTGAAGGCAAGAGCTGGGTGCGGCATGCGGACTTCCGTGACGATGCCGAACTCAATGCGCTGGGTACCCCCTCGGGCTTCATCGAGATCTTCAGCCGCAAGATCGAGCGCTACGGCTACGCCGACTGCAAGGGACATCCAGTGTGGATGGAAAAGACCGAGCGCTCGCACGGTGGCCCCGGCTCCGACCGTCATCCGCTGTGGCTGCAGTCGGTACACCCCGACAAGCGCCTGCACTCGCAACTGTGCGAATCCGAGCCGCTGCGCTCCACCTACGCCATCCAGGGCCGCGAGCCGGTGTTCATCGGCCCGCAGGACGCGGCCGCGCGCGGCATCAAGCATGGTGATCTGGTGCGGGTGTTCAACGACCGCGGGCAGCTGCTGGCTGGCGCCCACGTCTCGGACAACTTCCCGACGGGCGTCGTGCGCATTCAGGAAGGCGCCTGGTACGGCCCGACCGGACCCGAGATCGGTGCGCTCGACACCTATGGCGACCCCAACACGGTCACGCTCGATATCGGCTCCTCCAGCCTTGCCCAGGCCACCAGCGCCAACACCTGTCTGGTGGAGATCGAGAAGTTCATTGGTGTGGCCCCGGCCGTGACCGCCTTTGGCGGACCGACCGAGGTCGACCCCGATGGCCGCAAGGTGATGGCGCCATGAGTACTGTCGAACAGATTGCTCTGGGTGCGGTGCAATGGCGCCTGGCAAACCGGCAACGGGCGCAGCTCTACGGCTGGTTTGCCACCCTGTATGCCGCAGAAGTCTCGGAGGTGGCCCTGGAGGGCTACCTTGGCGACGGCTACCAGCCGCTCTACACGGGGCTCGCCGATCTGGGGCTGGGGGCGGAGGTGGCGAGATTGCAGGCCGCGATCGAGACGCTGCGCAGCCTGCCGCTGGCCCGGCTTGAGCTGGCGGCGGATTTCGCCCAACTGTTTCTGCTCGACGCCAGGACTGGCGCCTTGCCTTATGCCTCCGTCTATGAGGACGAGGGCAAGGGCAAGGGCAGTGTCCTGTATGGCGCGGCAGAGGAGCGCATGCGCAGCTTCCTGGCCGAATCCGGTCTGGCCATCCAGGCTGATTTTCGTGAGCCGGCAGACCACCTCGCGGTGTATCTGGCGCTGATGGCGAAGCTCGCCGAGCAGGATGCGGAGCAGGGCATTGACAGCACGGACTTCGCCAGCGCCGCGTTCGAGCAGCTGAGCTTCCTGCAGTCTGGCCTGCTGGGCTGGCTGGAAGCGTTTGTGCAGCGCTGCCAGCAGGCCAGGCCGCGCTTCGATTTCTATCCTGCGCTGGCGGCCTTGCTGTACGGCTTCGTGGGTGAGGATGTGCTGTTTCTGGACGACGTGGCAGCGGCTCGGAAGGCCGCCGGGTCCTGAGTGTGGGAGACGGTCTGCAGCGCCACGCGCTCAGGCCGTCTCGAAGTGCTCCAGCATGAGTTGTACGCTGCACACGCCCTTGTATTCATTGACGCTGAGGCGGTAGGCGGCGTGGATCTGAGCGCCGGCGCCGTCGGCGTGATTGAACTGGATGGCCTCGTATCGCGCTCCGCCGCGTGACAGCTCCAGCTTGAGATGCTTGTCCTTGAGCACGCGCTGGCGCTCGACGCGGAACACATCATCGAAGACGGGTGCGGGAAAGCCCTGGCCCCAGATCTCGTTGTCCAGCATGCGCACCGCGTCCAGGGTGAAGTAGCCGGGCTCGAGCTGGCCGTCGGTTTCGATGCGGCGTTCGAGTTGCGCAGGCTCGAGCAGCTCGCTCACCACCTCCTCGAAGGCCTCGTCGAAGCGGCGCAGATCGGATTCCCGAATGGTCAGGCCGGCGGCCATGGCGTGACCGCCAAAGCGCACGATCAGATCAGGATGACGCTTGGTGACCAGATCAAGTGCGTCACGCAGGTGCAGGCCAGCAATCGAGCGCCCCGAACCTTTCAGCTCACCCTCGGCCGAGCGCGCAAAGGCGATCGTGGGCCGGTGCAGTCTTTCCTTGATGCGGCCGGCGACGATGCCGATCACGCCCTGATGCCAGTCGGGCTCGAAGAGCGCGATGGTGGCGCGATTGCCAGCGCTCACCTCGCCATCCAGGCGGGCGAGCCGGTTCAGGGCGTCTTCCTGCATGTCGGCTTCGATGCTGCGGCGTTCGCGGTTGAGCTTGTCGAGTTCCTGGGCGATGTGCAGCGCTCGGCCGGCGTCGTCGGTGATCAGGCACTCGATGCCCAGGCTCATGTCGGCCAGGCGGCCGGCGGCGTTCAGGCGCGGGCCAATCATGAAGCCCAGATCAGTGGTGCTGGCGCGTGCCGGGTCGCGGCCCGCGATGCCGAACAGCGCACGCACGCCCGGCTGCAGGCGGCCTGCGCGCATGCGCGCGAGCCCCTGGGCGACGAGGATGCGATTGTTGCGGTCGAGCTTGACCACGTCGGCCACCGTGCCCAGCGCGACCAGATCGAGCAGATCGGCCAGATTGGGCTCCTTGGTGGCGCTGAAAGCACCTCGTTCGCGCAACTCGGCACGCAGCGCGAGCATGGTGTAGAACATCACGCCCACTCCGGCCAGCGCCTTGCTGGGAAAGTCGCAGCACGGCTGATTGGGGTTCACGATGACGTCGGCGTCGGGCAGCTCGGCGCCCGGCAGGTGGTGATCGGTGATGAGCGTGGCCATGCCATGGGCGCGGGCCGCGGCCACGCCCTCGACGCTGGCGATGCCGTTGTCGACGGTGATGAGCACGTCGGGCTCGAGGCGGGCGGCGATGTCCACCATGGCGGGAGTCAGCCCATAGCCCAGGGTGACGCGGTCGGGCACCAGATAGTGCACATCGGCGCCAAAGGCGCGCAGCGCACGCACGCCCACCGCGCACGCGGTGGCGCCGTCGCAGTCGTAGTCGGCGACGATGACCAGGCGCGCGCCGGCCTCGATGGCGTCGGCGAGCAGCTGTGCGGCGGCCTGCGTGCCGGCGAGCGCTGCGGGCGGCAGCAGGTGTTTGAGGCTGGTGTCGAGCTCGTCGGCGCGGCTGATGCCGCGCCCCGCATAGAGGCGGGCGAGCAGCGGGTGCAGG
>NZ_ATJV01000093.1 GCF_000443165.1 Thauera terpenica 58Eu
CTTCGCTCGCGCTGCCATGCTCGACCTCAAACCGTCAGGAAGTCCGGCGCCGCCGGGATGGATGACATTTTATTGCACCAACGCCGGCGCCGTCGCTCCGGCAACGGCCGCACCGATTACCTGCTGTGCGTGCAAGCGGGCGATATGCCGAAACCGCTGCCCGTCGGTGTGATCGAGGCCAAGGCTGAAACCGAAGATCCGCTCAAGGGCATGGAGCAAGGCAAACGTTACGCCGAGTGCGTGCGTTTTGCTGTGCAGTACGTATTCGCCACCAACGGTCACTGGTACGGCGAATTCGATCTCGGCACGCAGATGCCAGATGGCCCCTTTCCGTTTCCCGACTTCCCCTCTCATGACGACCTGACGGCACGTTACGCCACGGACACCGGCATCAATCTTTCCGCGCCCGAGGCCGCGATGTTGTTCATGGCGGATTCCGCCGCCTTCAACAAACCGCGCTACTACCAGGATGCCGCCATCCGCGCCGCGTTCGAAAAGGTGTTGCGGTGCCGCAAGGATGGCGAACCCGCCCGCGTGCTGCTTTCTCTCGCCACGGGCGCGGGCAAGACAGTGATTGCCGCCAACCTGCTGTGGCGCCTGCACGAGGCTGGTCAGTTGGCCAAGCCAGCCCTGTTCCTGTGCGACCGCGATGAATTGCGCGAACAGGCCTGGGAAAAGCTCAGCAAGGCATTTCCCAAAGGCAGCGTGCGCATCGTCAAAACCGAGCGCGGGCAGAACGCCGCCAAAAATGCCAAGGTTCACATTGCCACCTACCAGACCCTGGGCCTGGACGACGAAGACCAGAGTTACGCCAGCTTTCTCACCGAGCACTACCCGGAGAACGCCTTCTCGGTCATCGTCATTGACGAGTGTCACCGTTCGGCCTGGGGCCGCTGGTCTGAGGTGCTCAAACGCAACCCGGACGCCATCCACATCGGCCTGACCGCCACGCCGCGCCAGTTGCGTGAATCCAAGCACCAGACCGCCGACGATGTCGCCATCACCGCCAACAACCTTGGCTACTTCGGCGACCCGGTCTACGAATACACGCTGATCCAGGCGCAGGAAGATGGTTATCTGGCGGCCTGCGAAATCGTCAAGCTCAAACCCTCCATCGACTGGAAGACCTTCACCCGCGAGGAGGTGCTGGCGGCAAAGCCCATTGATGCGCGCACCGGCAAATACATCCTGCCCGAAGACCTCAAGACGCAGTACGTCGCCAAGAATTTCGACGACGACATCCTGCTGCCCGAGCGCATCAATGCGATGTGCGCCGACTTGTTCAAGCGCCTGTGCGAACACGGCGGGCCAGAGCAGAAAGTCATCATCTTCTGCACCCGCGACCTGCACGCCGACCGGGTGGCCATGCAGATGCAGCGCTTGTACGCGGCATGGTGCAAGGAAAACGGCCAGACGCCCAAAGACCACTACGCCTTCAAATGCACCGCCGAGGGTGGCTCGGACCTGATCGAGCCCATGCGCGGCTCCGGCGAGCGCTGCTTCATCGCCTGCACCGTGGACCTGCTGGCAACGGGCGTGGACATCGAGCGCCTGAACGCCGTGGTGTTCTTCCGCTACCTGGAATCGAGCATTCTGTTCTACCAGATGGTCGGGCGCGGCACCCGAATCCATGAAGAAACGCAGAAATACAAGTTCTGGCTCTACGACTACACCGGCGTCACCGATCTGTTCGGCACCGACTTCATCACCGCACCGGCCAAACCGCGCATCAAGAAACCGGGCGGTGACGATGGAGGGGACGGAGGTGATGACGGCGGCGGTGGCGGTGATGACCCGCTGCCCCTGCCCGAGATCAAGACCGGGCACGACGGCACGGTGGTGATGCAGGGCCGCTACATCCTGCAGGAACGGCTGGTCGATGGTGTGCGCCGTGAAGTGGCGGTGCCACTGGACGAATACCGGCAGGAAATGGTGGCCCGCGTGCTGCGCGAGGCCGCCACGCTGCACGACTTCCGTGGCTTGTGGGTGGAAACCCAGAAGCGCCGTCAGTTGATCGACCACCTGCTGGGCGAGCACTACTCGCCCGACACCGTGCGCGAGCTGATGGGCCTGGCCGAATGCGACCACTTCGACCTGTTTGCCCACTACGGCTACCGCGAGAAAGCCCTCAAACGCCCCGAGCGCGAGGCGGCTTACCTGAGCGCGCAGGTGCCGTGGTTTGCGTCGGTCGATGACAAGACCGCCATCGTGCTCAAAGGCATCGGCCACCAGTTCGGCCTGGGTGGCACTGACGCGCTGGAATCCGAATACCTGTGGGACATGCCCGACATCCGCCGTGCGGGCGGACTGGCGGCGCTGCGCCCGCTGGGCAAACCGGCCGATGTGCTGCGCGAGGCGAAGGTGAGGTTGTTTGGGGTATGAGTGAAGCACTGTGTCTCAGGGCCCACCCGGTGGAATTGCGCGTGTTATCCAGCGTCGCCAGAACAGGAAGCGGGACTACGCCTTCCCGGAGTCGGAAGGACTATTGGTCGCCCGCAACGACGCCTTGGGTGAAAACCGGGGAAATTGCGTTTGCCCCCATCAAAAGCACGGAGGAGTCGGTTTCAGATATCGCGCTGACGGAGTGCTCTTTGCCAGTCCTTCCAATCGGCACGGTGCTCGTGGCGATGTATGGGCAAGGAAAAACACGTGGTCAGTCGGCAGTATTGGAGGTTGAGGCCACAACCAATCAAGCATGCTTTGCGATCTTCCCGAACGAATCTTTTGACCCTTACTACCTTCAGTATTGGCTACGCTATTCCTATGAAAAATTGCGGAGTGCTTCGGACGGGCGCGGAGGCAATCAATCGAACCTGAATGGCGAAATTCTTGGTTCTGTCGAAGTACCGTGGATTCACAGAACTGCACAGACCAACATCTCTGCGCATCTGCAATCCCAACTCGCCGCAGTCGAAGACGCTCGTCAAGCCGCAACCGCCCAACTGCGCGAACTGACCCAGCTCGCCAACGCCATCGTCCGTGAGACGCTGGCCCACCCCGACACCGAAACCCATTCTCTAGGTGACGTGCTGATCGAAGTCAAGCAAGGCATTGGCAGCGGCTGGGCCGACTTCCCAGTGCTGGGCGCGACCCGCGACGGGCTGGCGCCCGCCAAGGAGCCGGTGGGCAAGAACCCTGAGCGCTACAAGCCCGTGACTGTGGGTACGGTGTTCTACAACCCGATGCGTATCCTGATCGGGTCGATCGCGATGGTTGATGAGGGCGACGCGCCGGGCATCACGAGCCCCGACTACGTGGCCCTGCGCGGGCGCGAGGGCCTGGTGGACTCGCGCTGGTTCTACTACTGGCTGCGCTCCCCCGATGGCGAACGCTGCATCGCGTCGCTGGCGCGCGGCGCGGTGCGCGAACGGATGTTGTTCAACCGTCTGGCCGAAGGCGAGATCGCGTTGCCGCCGTACCCGGTGCAACAGGCCGCCAGCCGGGCGCTGGCCGAGTTGCGACCGATGAAGGCCGCCGTCGAGGCCCGCCTGCGCGAGATCGAGCGCCTGCCGCAACGGCTGCTGGCGCAGGTTTTTGATTTTGAGGAGGAGACTGAAGATGCCTGACAAATCCATCGCTCACCAGCACCACGCCACCTTCGAGGGCATCCGCCACGTCGACGACGAGGGCAACGAGTTCTGGCTGGCCCGTCCGCTGGCCAAGGTGCTGGACTACTCTGAGTACCGCCACTTCCTGCCCGTGGTGGAGCGTGCACGCGAGGCCTGTCGCAACAGCGGCCACCCGGTGGCGGACCATTTCGAGGACATCCTCGAAATGGTCGAAATCGGCTCAGGCGCCAAGCGCGAGCTGCCCGACGTGCGCCTCTCGCGCTACGCCTGCTACCTGATCGTCCAGAACGGTGATCCGAGCAAGCCGGTCATCGCCAACGGCCAGACCTACTTCGCGATGCAGACGCGCCGGCAGGAGCTGGCGGACGACGCCAAGTTCGCCCAGCTCAGCGAGGACGAGAAGCGCCTGGCCATCCGCAACGAACTGGCCACTCACAACAAGCACCTGGCAGCAGCGGCCAAGAGCGCGGGCGTGGAGACGTCGCTGGACTACGCCATCTTCCAGGATCACGGCTACAAAGGGCTGTACGGTGGGCTGGGCAACAAGGAAATCCACGCACGCAAGGGCCTGAAGAAGAGCCAGAAGATTCTGGACCACATGGGCAGCACCGAGTTGGCTGCCAACCTGTTCCGCGCCACGCAGACCGAGGAGAAGTTGCGCCGCGATCAGGTGCAGGGCAAGACACAGGCCAACAAAACGCATTTTGAGGTGGGCCGCAAGGTTCGACAGACGATTCAGGAGCTCGGCGGCACCATGCCCGAAAACCTGCCCAAACCCGACACCAGCATTCAGCAGATCGAATCTGCGAAGAAGAAGCTGGAGAAGAAAAAGCCTTGATGGCACGAGACCCTGATGGCCAGACCCAAGAAAAACGCTGAGGGCGATACCTCAAGCAGCAAGCGGGGCAAAGCGCCCAAGACCATTGCATCGACGCAGTCGCTGTCGAGCTTCGTCAAATCAATCTGCGACATCATGCGCAGGTCCAACTGCGCCAGCGCGCTGCAGTACGTGCCGGAACTGACGTGGATTCTGTTCCTGCGCATCCTCGACGCCCAAGAGGCCCGCGACAGGGAAGCCGCCGAGGCGGTGGGCCGGCCCTATAGCCCCGCCTTGCGTGAACCCTACCGTTGGCAAGATTGGGCGGCGCCCTTCGACCTCGAAGCCAACGCGCTTACCCCCGAGGGGCGTCACGTCGGCTGGAAACGCGAAGCCCTGAAGGCGAAGGTGGGCGACCTGTTCGCCTTCATCAACAAAGAACTGCTGCCTTACCTGCACGGGCTGGACATCGTGCGTGAAGGGCCGAACGCAGGCCAGCCCAACCCGTCCGCCAGCCCCAAGCAACGGGTGATTGGCCGCATCATGACGGCGGTCGAGCGGGTTCGCGTCGATTCCGAAACCGACTTTGCCAACATCCTTGATCTGGTCCATCAGATCAGCATCGATCACATCGACGACACGCATTTCTTCACGCTGTCGCAAGTGTACGAAGACCTGCTGCTGAAGATGGGTGAGAAGAACTCCGATGGTGGTCAGTTCTTCACCCCTCGCGAAGTGGTACGGGCAATGGTGCGCACGCTCGATCCGCACCTGGGCGAAGCGGTCTACGACCCCTGTTGCGGCACGGGCGGCTTCTTGGCCCAAGCCTACGACTATCTCGCGCGCCGAATGGGGCAGGACGCGTCGGCTACCGATCTGGCGCGATTGAAGCACGACACCTTCTTCGGCCGCGAAAAGGAGAACCTGGTGTTCCCCATCGCGCTGGCCAATCTGGTGCTGCACGGCATTGACCAGCCCAACCTCTGGCACGGCAACACCTTGTCGGGCGCGCCCACCTACGATGCGCTTTTTGAGCAGGCACCCGCTACCTTCGACGTGATCCTGACCAATCCGCCCTTCGGTGGCAAGGAGGGCAAGGACGCGCAGAAGAACTACAGTTTTGAGACGAGTTCCACGCAGGTGCTGTTTGTGCAGCACATCCTGTCCGAGTTGAAGGCACCGATGGACGGCAGGACGGGTGGCCGTTGCGCCGTGGTGCTGGACGAAGGATTGCTGTTCCGGACCAATGAATCGGCCTTCGTCGAAACCAAGCGCAAGCTGCTCGACGAATGTGATTTGTGGTGCATCGTCAGCCTGCCAGGCGGTGTGTTCTCGACGGCGGGTGCGGGCGTCAAAACCAATCTACTGTTCTTCACCAAGGGCAAGAAGACCGAGCGCATCTGGTACTACGACCTGTCGCACGTCAAGGTGGGCAGGAAATCCCCGATGACTCTTGCCCACTTTGGCTGGGGTTCTGCATTCGAGGTGCTGGACGACACCGCGCTGCCTACGACCTTGGTTGGCGAATGGCGTGATCAGGAGGGCAATGCCGACAAACCGTTCCCAACATTCGCACGCCTGCTGGCCCAGCGTGGCACTGATGGTGCCGAGTCGGACTTCTCTTGGACCGTCGACTTTGCAGGGAAGCGTGCCAAAGCCCGCGAGGACATGGCACCTCATTTGGCAGAGGTCGAACGCCTGAAGACTGAAGCGGTCACGCTCAAGGATCGGCTGACTGCCTTGAAGAAAGCCAATGCGAGCGACGATGAAATCGTCCAATGCCGCGATCAGTTGTTGGCTGTCGAGAAGTCGGCCCGGGAATCCCAAGCAGCAGCCGACCTCATCGATGCCGCTACTTTCGACCTCAAGGCTGTCAATCCTCGGGCACGGGTTGAGCGTGACGAACGCGCCCCAATCGAAATCCTCGATGCTATTGAGAAACACGGGCGCGGCGTCGATAAAGCGCTTGCACGATTGCGGCATTTGACCTCTGTTGTCCTGGCAACAGCGGGTTGATCACCACAGGGGAGGATTTATGGCCGATGACGCACTGTCACAAGCGGATGCTGAAACCTTGTTGCGTATGGACAAGAAGCCTGCAACGTCGGACGCTTTCCAGTTTCCCGATCTAGGTGGGCGCATCGAGGTGCCATTGGTGTCGCGCGATGAGCGTGAGCGTTTTTCTCTGGACATCAACCGCAAGCGCATTGCGCTGACCACGGGATTTCAAGCACGCGGGCGGCAAGTCATTGTGCTGGCCCGGCTCGACTTTGCGGCACCGCATCGCAACCCGGACGGCACCGAAGTCGGTGTGCCTCATCTGCACGTCTATCGGGAAGGATTCGGCGACAAGTGGGCGGTGGAAATTCCGACGGGAATGCTCAGCAAGCCGGATGATGCTTGGCAGGTGCTGCATGACTTCATGAACTATTGTGGCGTCGTTGAGCGGCCCAATATCGTGCGAGGGTTGTTTTCATGAAAACCACGGACGACCTGATCCGCAGCTATTACGACTGGCTGAAAGCCAAAACGGCGTGGCGGGAGATCAATGACTGGGTGGAGATCACCACACCATACCTGGACCGCCACAATGACTACATCCAAATCTATCTGCGCCAGCAGGGCAATGAATGGGTGCTAACCGATGATGGCTACACGCTGGCGGATCTTGCACAGTCTGGCTGCGAAATCGACACGCCACGCCGCAAAGCGCTCCTGACCGCCACACTGAATGGTTTTGGCGTACAGCAGAGTTTTGATTCGCTGGAAATCAAGGCTACTGAGGATAATTTTCCACTACGCAAGCACAGCCTGGTGCAGGCGATTCTGGCCGTTAACGATCTGTTCTACGTGGCCCGAGCCAATGTCGAAAGCTTCTTCTTTGAAGACGTGGCACTCTGGCTGGACGATGCCGACGTGCGTTACACGCCGAGGGTGAACTTTGTAGGGCACAGCCGCTACAACCATCAGTTCGATTTCGTTGTGCCCAAGTCCAGGCAAGCGCCAGAGCGGATTCTGAGGGTCATAAACAACCCCAACAAAGACAACGCCCAAAGCGCCGCGTTCGCATGGGTGGATACCAAGGATGTTCGGCCTGCTGACTCCCTGGCGTTCGCCGTGTTGAATGATCGGGATCGCAAGGTCAGCGACGCCGTGCAGGATGCCTTGCGCAGCTATCACATCACTCCGATTGCCTGGTCGAGGCGTGAGGAGTTTCGCGAGCGTTTGGCTGCGTGAGAGTTTGATGGCCAACGCGGATGCGCTTACCGTCCTTCAGGCCGAGAACGCCCGCCTGATCAGTCTGCTCGAATCACACGGTATCGAGTGGCGGCTGCCGCCGCAAACCGCCCCTGTGGCGCATGAGCCGGAGCTGTCCAGGCTTTCCACTGCTAAGAAGGTGACTCTGTTTCGGCGCCTGTTTCGCGGTCGCACGGATGTTTTTCCGGTGTAAGCGCTCCACAAACCCCATTCTTCCCGGATTCGCTAGGCCGTGATCAGATGCTCGGCCTTGAGATTCCAGGGCAGGAGGGCCT
>NZ_ATJV01000094.1 GCF_000443165.1 Thauera terpenica 58Eu
TTCGGCACCTGTTTTACAGACACCTAAAGCTACATCGTCAACGTTATATTTTGATAGTTTGACGG
This sequence comes from Thauera terpenica 58Eu, assembly GCF_000443165.1. Taxonomy (GTDB): domain Bacteria; phylum Pseudomonadota; class Gammaproteobacteria; order Burkholderiales; family Rhodocyclaceae; genus Thauera; species Thauera terpenica. Next base: position 66 of record NZ_ATJV01000094.1, read on the forward strand.
TTAATGCTGGTAATGGTGGTTTTCTTCATTGCATTCAGATGGATACATCTGTCAACGCCGCTAATCAGGTTGTTTCTGTTGGTGCTGATATTGCTTTTGATGCCGACCCTAAATTTTTTGCCTGTTTGGTTCGCTTTGAGTCTTCTTCGGTTCCGACTACCCTCCCGACTGCCTATGATGTTTATCCTTTGGATGGTCGCCATGATGGTGGTTATTATACCGTCAAGGACTGTGTGACTATTGACGTCCTTCCCCGTACGCCGGGCAATAATGTTTATGTTGGTTTCATGGTTTGGTCTAACTTTACCGCTACTAAATGCCGCGGATTGGTTTCGCTGAATCAGGTTATTAAAGAGATTATTTGTCTCCAGCCACTTAAGTGAGGTGATTTATGTTTGGTGCTATTGCTGGCGGTATTGCTTCTGCTCTTGCTGGTGGCGCCATGTCTAAATTGTTTGGAGGCGGTCAAAAAGCCGCCTCCGGTGGCATTCAAGGTGATGTGCTTGCTACCGATAACAATACTGTAGGCATGGGTGATGCTGGTATTAAATCTGCCATTCAAGGCTCTAATGTTCCTAACCCTGATGAGGCCGTCCCTAGTTTTGTTTCTGGTGCTATGGCTAAAGCTGGTAAAGGACTTCTTGAAGGTACGTTGCAGGCTGGCACTTCTGCCGTTTCTGATAAGTTGCTTGATTTGGTTGGACTTGGTGGCAAGTCTGCCGCTGATAAAGGAAAGGATACTCGTGATTATCTTGCTGCTGCATTTCCTGAGCTTAATGCTTGGGAGCGTGCTGGTGCTGATGCTTCCTCTGCTGGTATGGTTGACGCCGGATTTGAGAATCAAAAAGAGCTTACTAAAATGCAACTGGACAATCAGAAAGAGATTGCCGAGATGCAAAATGAGACTCAAAAAGAGATTGCTGGCATTCAGTCGGCGACTTCACGCCAGAATACGAAAGACCAGGTATATGCACAAAATGAGATGCTTGCTTATCAACAGAAGGAGTCTACTGCTCGCGTTGCGTCTATTATGGAAAACACCAATCTTTCCAAGCAACAGCAGGTTTCCGAGATTATGCGCCAAATGCTTACTCAAGCTCAAACGGCTGGTCAGTATTTTACCAATGACCAAATCAAAGAAATGACTCGCAAGGTTAGTGCTGAGGTTGACTTAGTTCATCAGCAAACGCAGAATCAGCGGTATGGCTCTTCTCATATTGGCGCTACTGCAAAGGATATTTCTAATGTCGTCACTGATGCTGCTTCTGGTGTGGTTGATATTTTTCATGGTATTGATAAAGCTGTTGCCGATACTTGGAACAATTTCTGGAAAGACGGTAAAGCTGATGGTATTGGCTCTAATTTGTCTAGGAAATAACCGTCAGGATTGACACCCTCCCAATTGTATGTTTTCATGCCTCCAAATCTTGGAGGCTTTTTTATGGTTCGTTCTTATTACCCTTCTGAATGTCACGCTGATTATTTTGACTTTGAGCGTATCGAGGCTCTTAAACCTGCTATTGAGGCTTGTGGCATTTCTACTCTTTCTCAATCCCCAATGCTTGGCTTCCATAAGCAGATGGATAACCGCATCAAGCTCTTGGAAGAGATTCTGTCTTTTCGTATGCAGGGCGTTGAGTTCGATAATGGTGATATGTATGTTGACGGCCATAAGGCTGCTTCTGACGTTCGTGATGAGTTTGTATCTGTTACTGAGAAGTTAATGGATGAATTGGCACAATGCTACAATGTGCTCCCCCAACTTGATATTAATAACACTATAGACCACCGCCCCGAAGGGGACGAAAAATGGTTTTTAGAGAACGAGAAGACGGTTACGCAGTTTTGCCGCAAGCTGGCTGCTGAACGCCCTCTTAAGGATATTCGCGATGAGTATAATTACCCCAAAAAGAAAGGTATTAAGGATGAGTGTTCAAGATTGCTGGAGGCCTCCACTATGAAATCGCGTAGAGGCTTTGCTATTCAGCGTTTGATGAATGCAATGCGACAGGCTCATGCTGATGGTTGGTTTATCGTTTTTGACACTCTCACGTTGGCTGACGACCGATTAGAGGCGTTTTATGATAATCCCAATGCTTTGCGTGACTATTTTCGTGATATTGGTCGTATGGTTCTTGCTGCCGAGGGTCGCAAGGCTAATGATTCACACGCCGACTGCTATCAGTATTTTTGTGTGCCTGAGTATGGTACAGCTAATGGCCGTCTTCATTTCCATGCGGTGCACTTTATGCGGACACTTCCTACAGGTAGCGTTGACCCTAATTTTGGTCGTCGGGTACGCAATCGCCGCCAGTTAAATAGCTTGCAAAATACGTGGCCTTATGGTTACAGTATGCCCATCGCAGTTCGCTACACGCAGGACGCTTTTTCACGTTCTGGTTGGTTGTGGCCTGTTGATGCTAAAGGTGAGCCGCTTAAAGCTACCAGTTATATGGCTGTTGGTTTCTATGTGGCTAAATACGTTAACAAAAAGTCAGATATGGACCTTGCTGCTAAAGGTCTAGGAGCTAAAGAATGGAACAACTCACTAAAAACCAAGCTGTCGCTACTTCCCAAGAAGCTGTTCAGAATCAGAATGAGCCGCAACTTCGGGATGAAAATGCTCACAATGACAAATCTGTCCACGGAGTGCTTAATCCAACTTACCAAGCTGGGTTACGACGCGACGCCGTTCAACCAGATATTGAAGCAGAACGCAAAAAGAGAGATGAGATTGAGGCTGGGAAAAGTTACTGTAGCCGACGTTTTGGCGGCGCAACCTGTGACGACAAATCTGCTCAAATTTATGCGCGCTTCGATAAAAATGATTGGCGTATCCAACCTGCAGAGTTTTATCGCTTCCATGACGCAGAAGTTAACACTTTCGGATATTTCTGATGAGTCGAAAAATTATCTTGATAAAGCAGGAATTACTACTGCTTGTTTACGAATTAAATCGAAGTGGACTGCTGGCGGAAAATGAGAAAATTCGACCTATCCTTGCGCAGCTCGAGAAGCTCTTACTTTGCGACCTTTCGCCATCAACTAACGATTCTGTCAAAAACTGACGCGTTGGATGAGGAGAAGTGGCTTAATATGCTTGGCACGTTCGTCAAGGACTGGTTTAGATATGAGTCACATTTTGTTCATGGTAGAGATTCTCTTGTTGACATTTTAAAAGAGCGTGGATTACTATCTGAGTCCGATGCTGTTCAACCACTAATAGGTAAGAAATCATGAGTCAAGTTACTGAACAATCCGTACGTTTCCAGACCGCTTTGGCCTCTATTAAGCTCATTCAGGCTTCTGCCGTTTTGGATTTAACCGAAGATGATTTCGATTTTCTGACGAGTAACAAAGTTTGGATTGCTACTGACCGCTCTCGTGCTCGTCGCTGCGTTGAGGCTTGCGTTTATGGTACGCTGGACTTTGTAGGATACCCTCGCTTTCCTGCTCCTGTTGAGTTTATTGCTGCCGTCATTGCTTATTATGTTCATCCCGTCAACATTCAAACGGCCTGTCTCATCATGGAAGGCGCTGAATTTACGGAAAACATTATTAATGGCGTCGAGCGTCCGGTTAAAGCCGCTGAATTGTTCGCGTTTACCTTGCGTGTACGCGCAGGAAACACTGACGTTCTTACTGACGCAGAAGAAAACGTGCGTCAAAAATTACGTGCAGAAGGAGTGATGTAATGTCTAAAGGTAAAAAACGTTCTGGCGCTCGCCCTGGTCGTCCGCAGCCGTTGCGAGGTACTAAAGGCAAGCGTAAAGGCGCTCGTCTTTGGTATGTAGGTGGTCAACAATTTTAATTGCAGGGGCTTCGGCCCCTTACTTGAGGATAAATTATGTCTAATATTCAAACTGGCGCCGAGCGTATGCCGCATGACCTTTCCCATCTTGGCTTCCTTGCTGGTCAGATTGGTCGTCTTATTACCATTTCAACTACTCCGGTTATCGCTGGCGACTCCTTCGAGATGGACGCCGTTGGCGCTCTCCGTCTTTCTCCATTGCGTCGTGGCCTTGCTATTGACTCTACTGTAGACATTTTTACTTTTTATGTCCCTCATCGTCACGTTTATGGTGAACAGTGGATTAAGTTCATGAAGGATGGTGTTAATGCCACTCCTCTCCCGACTGTTAACACTACTGGTTATATTGACCATGCCGCTTTTCTTGGCACGATTAACCCTGATACCAATAAAATCCCTAAGCATTTGTTTCAGGGTTATTTGAATATCTATAACAACTATTTTAAAGCGCCGTGGATGCCTGACCGTACCGAGGCTAACCCTAATGAGCTTAATCAAGATGATGCTCGTTATGGTTTCCGTTGCTGCCATCTCAAAAACATTTGGACTGCTCCGCTTCCTCCTGAGACTGAGCTTTCTCGCCAAATGACGACTTCTACCACATCTATTGACATTATGGGTCTGCAAGCTGCTTATGCTAATTTGCATACTGACCAAGAACGTGATTACTTCATGCAGCGTTACCATGATGTTATTTCTTCATTTGGAGGTAAAACCTCTTATGACGCTGACAACCGTCCTTTACTTGTCATGCGCTCTAATCTCTGGGCATCTGGCTATGATGTTGATGGAACTGACCAAACGTCGTTAGGCCAGTTTTCTGGTCGTGTTCAACAGACCTATAAACATTCTGTGCCGCGTTTCTTTGTTCCTGAGCATGGCACTATGTTTACTCTTGCGCTTGTTCGTTTTCCGCCTACTGCGACTAAAGAGATTCAGTACCTTAACGCTAAAGGTGCTTTGACTTATACCGATATTGCTGGCGACCCTGTTTTGTATGGCAACTTGCCGCCGCGTGAAATTTCTATGAAGGATGTTTTCCGTTCTGGTGATTCGTCTAAGAAGTTTAAGATTGCTGAGGGTCAGTGGTATCGTTATGCGCCTTCGTATGTTTCTCCTGCTTATCACCTTCTTGAAGGCTTCCCATTCATTCAGGAACCGCCTTCTGGTGATTTGCAAGAACGCGTACTTATTCGCCACCATGATTATGACCAGTGTTTCCAGTCCGTTCAGTTGTTGCAGTGGAATAGTCAGGTTAAATTTAATGTGACCGTTTATCGCAATCTGCCGACCACTCGCGATTCAATCATGACTTCGTGATAAAAGATTGAGTGTGAGGTTATAACGCCGAAGCGGTAAAAATTTTAATTTTTGCCGCTGAGGGGTTGACCAAGCGAAGCGCGGTAGGTTTTCTGCTTAGGAGTTTAATCATGTTTCAGACTTTTATTTCTCGCCATAATTCAAACTTTTTTTCTGATAAGCTGGTTCTCACTTCTGTTACTCCAGCTTCTTCGGCACCTGTTTTACAGACACCTAAAGCTACATCGTCAACGTTATATTTTGATAGTTTGACGGTTAATGCTGGTAATGGTGGTT
>NZ_ATJV01000095.1 GCF_000443165.1 Thauera terpenica 58Eu
CTTTGCTGGATTAAACTTAAGAGTTTGATCCTGGCTCAGATTGAACGCTGGCGGCATGCTTTACACATGCAAGTCGAACGGCAGCACGGGCTTCGGCCTGGTGGCGAGTGGCGAACGGGTGAGTAATGCATCGGAACGTGCCCATTTGTGGGGGATAACTACGCGAAAGCGTGGCTAATACCGCATACGCCCTGAGGGGGAAAGCGGGGGATTCTTCGGAACCTCGCGCAATTGGAGCGGCCGATGTCAGATTAGCTTGTTGGTGAGGTAAAGGCTCACCAAGGCGACGATCTGTAGCGGGTCTGAGAGGATGATCCGCCACACTGGGACTGAGACACGGCCCAGACTCCTACGGGAGGCAGCAGTGGGGAATTTTGGACAATGGGGGCAACCCTGATCCAGCCATGCCGCGTGAGTGAAGAAGGCCTTCGGGTTGTAAAGCTCTTTCAGCCGGGAAGAAAACGCACTCTCTAACATAGGGTGTGGATGACGGTACCGGAAGAAGAAGCACCGGCTAACTACGTGCCAGCAGCCGCGGTAATACGTAGGGTGCGAGCGTTAATCGGAATTACTGGGCGTAAAGGGTGCGCAGGCGGTTTTGTAAGACAGATGTGAAATCCCCGGGCTTAACCTGGGAACTGCGTTTGTGACTGCAAGGCTAGAGTACGGCAGAGGGGGGTGGAATTCCGCGTGTAGCAGTGAAATGCGTAGATATGCGGAGGAACACCGATGGCGAAGGCAACCCCCTGGGCCTGTACTGACGCTCATGCACGAAAGCGTGGGGAGCAAACAGGATTAGATACCCTGGTAGTCCACGCCCTAAACGATGTCAACTAGTCGTTCGGAGCAGCAATGCACTGAGTGACGCAGCTAACGCGTGAAGTTGACCGCCTGGGGAGTACGGCCGCAAGGTTAAAACTCAAAGGAATTGACGGGGACCCGCACAAGCGGTGGATGATGTGGATTAATTCGATGCAACGCGAAAAACCTTACCTACCCTTGACATGTCTGGAACCTTGGTGAGAGCCGAGGGTGCCTTCGGGAGCCAGAACACAGGTGCTGCATGGCTGTCGTCAGCTCGTGTCGTGAGATGTTGGGTTAAGTCCCGCAACGAGCGCAACCCTTGTCATTAGTTGCCATCATTTAGTTGGGCACTCTAATGAGACTGCCGGTGACAAACCGGAGGAAGGTGGGGATGACGTCAAGTCCTCATGGCCCTTATGGGTAGGGCTTCACACGTCATACAATGGTCGGTACAGAGGGTTGCCAAGCCGCGAGGTGGAGCCAATCCCACAAAGCCGATCGTAGTCCGGATCGTAGTCTGCAACTCGACTACGTGAAGTCGGAATCGCTAGTAATCGCAGATCAGCATGCTGCGGTGAATACGTTCCCGGGTCTTGTACACACCGCCCGTCACACCATGGGAGTGGGTTTCACCAGAAGTAGGTAGCTTAACCTTCGGGAGGGCGCTTACCACGGTGAGATTCATGACTGGGGTGAAGTCGTAACAAGGTAGCCGTATCGGAAGGTGCGGCTGGATCACCTCCTTTCAAGAGAACAGGCCGCAGCCGGCCAAGTGTCCACAACTTATCGATTGTTCAGGCAAAGAAAGCGCCTCGTTCGCCCCCGAAGAGAGGGTCTGTAGCTCAGTTGGTTAGAGCACCGTCTTGATAAGGCGGGGGTCGTTGGTTCGAATCCAACCAGACCCACCAAAATTTTTTTGGTTTGTTTGGGAAGCTCGAGACAGGACACGAAAAAAAGGGGCTGTAGCTCAGCTGGGAGAGCGGCGGCTTTGCAAGCCGTAGGTCGTCGGTTCGATCCCGACCAGCTCCACCACTGCAGGTAGCACAGTGCGGTACAGGCGAGAAGTAAGTCATGATGATGCCCTGCAGGGCGCGTCTTCATTGCTGACTTCTCGATCGACATTGTCGTGATGTCGTTCGCAGGCGTTTGCTCTTTAAAAATCTGGAAGAAGTGTAGTACGTACCGAGCCGGTGCGTACTGCAAGTTGTGTGATTGCATTGATCCAGGAGCTGAGCTTGTCAGCGCAGGGCCTGGATCGCACAAACGAGTTCGCCTATGACAGGGTCTTTGGTAGCGGCAACGCTGCGCAAGGATCTAAGGTTATAGGATCAAGCGACTAAGTGCATGTGGTGGATGCCTTGGCGATCACAGGCGATGAAGGACGTGTAAGCCTGCGAAAAGCGTGGGGGAGCTGGCAATAGAGCATTGATCCCACGATGTCCGAATGGGGAAACCCACCCCGCAAGGGGTATCCCAGACTCAATACATAGGTCTGAGGAGGCGAACGCGGCGAACTGAAACATCTAAGTAGCCGCAGGAAAAGAAATCAACCGAGATTCCGTAAGTAGTGGCGAGCGAACACGGAACAGCCTGCACGACTAAACCATCAGCTAAGCAAAACGGTCTGGAAAGTCCGACGATACAGGGTGATAGTCCCGTATGCGAATAGCCGGTGGCGGGTCTGAGCGTGCGACAAGTAGGGCGGGACACGAGAAATCCTGTCTGAAGATGGGGGGACCATCCTCCAAGGCTAAATACTCGTGATCGACCGATAGTGAACCAGTACCGTGAGGGAAAGGCGAAAAGAACCCCGGGAGGGGAGTGAAATAGATCCTGAAACCGCATGCATACAAACAGTGGGAGCCTCGTAAGGGGTGACTGCGTACCTTTTGTATAATGGGTCAGCGACTTACGTTCAGTAGCGAGCTTAACCGAATAGGGGAGGCGTAGCGAAAGCGAGTCTGATAAGGGCGTCAGAGTTGCTGGGCGTAGACCCGAAACCGGATGATCTATCCATGGCCAGGATGAAGGTGCCGTAACAGGTACTGGAGGTCCGAACCCACTAACGTTGAAAAGTTAGGGGATGAGCTGTGGATAGGGGTGAAAGGCTAAACAAATCCGGAAATAGCTGGTTCTCCCCGAAAACTATTTAGGTAGTGCGTCGTACGGACACTTGCGGGGGTAGAGCACTGTAATCGTTGGGGGGGTCATTGCGATCTACCCCGCGATAGCAAACTCCGAATACCGCAAAGTGATATACGGCAGACAGACAGCGGGTGCTAACGTCCGTTGTCAAGAGGGAAACAACCCAGACCGCCAGCTAAGGTCCCAAATACATGGCTAAGTGGGAAACGAAGTGGGAAGGCATAGACAGCTAGGAGGTTGGCTTAGAAGCAGCCATCCTTTAAAGAAAGCGTAATAGCTCACTAGTCGAGTCGTCCTGCGCGGAAGATGTAACGGGGCTCAAGCCATGAACCGAAGCTGCGGATGTGTCTTTGACACGTGGTAGGGGAGCGTTCCGTAAGCCTGCGAAGGTGTCTCGAGAGGGATGCTGGAGGTATCGGAAGTGCGAATGCTGACATGAGTAGCGATAAAGGGTGTGAAAAGCACCCTCGCCGTAAGCCCAAGGTTTCCTGCGCAACGTTCATCGGCGCAGGGTGAGTCGGCCCCTAAGGCGAGGCAGAAATGCGTAGTCGATGGGAAACAGGTCAATATTCCTGTACCGCTCTATGATGCGATGGGGGGACGGAGAAGGTTAGGTTGGCCATCTGTTGGAATAGGTGGTTCAAGTGTGTAGGCGTGCTGCGTAGGCAAATCCGCGCGGCTTAGCTGAGGCATGATAACGAGGGCCCTCGGGCCCGAAGCAACTGATACCCTGCTTCCAGGAAAAGCCTCTAAGCTTCAGTCATAGAGTGACCGTACCGCAAACCGACACAGGTGGGCTGGTAGAGAATACCAAGGCGCTTGAGAGAACTCAGGAGAAGGAACTCGGCAAATTGATACCGTAACTTCGGGAGAAGGTATGCCCCGTTAGCTTGTAGGAGTACATCCGAAGGGCGAAGGGGCCGCAGAGAATCGGTGGCTGCGACTGTTTATTAAAAACACAGCACTGTGCAAACACGAAAGTGGACGTATACGGTGTGACGCCTGCCCGGTGCCGGAAGGTTAAGTGATGGGGTGCAAGCTCTTGATCGAAGCCCCGGTAAACGGCGGCCGTAACTATAACGGTCCTAAGGTAGCGAAATTCCTTGTCGGGTAAGTTCCGACCTGCACGAATGGCGTAACGATGGCCACACTGTCTCCTCCTGAGACTCAGCGAAGTTGAAATGTTTGTGAAGATGCAATCTACCCGCGGCTAGACGGAAAGACCCCATGAACCTTTACTGTAGCTTTGCATTGGACTTTGACGGGATTTGTGTAGGATAGGTGGGAGGCTATGAAACCAGGACGCTAGTTCGGGTGGAGCCAACCTTGAAATACCACCCTGGTGTCGTCGAGGTTCTAACCCAGGTCTGTGAATCCAGATCGGGGACCGTGCATGGTGGGCAGTTTGACTGGGGCGGTCTCCTCCTAAAGCGTAACGGAGGAGTACGAAGGTCACCTAGGTACGGTCGGACATCGTACTGATAGTGCAATGGCAAAAGGTGGCTTGACTGCGAGACCCACAAGTCGAGCAGGTGCGAAAGCAGGTCATAGTGATCCGGTGGTTCTGTATGGAAGGGCCATCGCTCAACGGATAAAAGGTACTCTGGGGATAACAGGCTGATTCCGCCCAAGAGTTCACATCGACGGCGGAGTTTGGCACCTCGATGTCGGCTCATCACATCCTGGGGCTGTAGCCGGTCCCAAGGGTATGGCTGTTCGCCATTTAAAGTGGTACGTGAGCTGGGTTTAAAACGTCGTGAGACAGTTTGGTCCCTATCTGCCGTGGGCGCTGGAAGTTTGAGAGGGCTTGCTCCTAGTACGAGAGGACCGGAGTGAACGCACCCCTGGTGTACCGGTTGTGACGCCAGTCGCATCGCCGGGTAGCTATGTGCGGAAGAGATAACCGCTGAAAGCATCTAAGCGGGAAACTCGCCTCAAGATGAGACTTCCCCGGGGCCTCGAGCCCCCTGAAGGGTCGTTGAAGACCACAACGTTGATAGGTCGGGTGTGGAAGCGTGGCAACACGTTAAGCTAACCGATACTAATTGCCCGTGTGGCTTGATCCTATAACCTTATGTAAAAGCGATACTCGTCGCAGTGCCCAAAAATGGCACGGTGCAACAACGCACCCAATCACACAACACACACTTCTTCCAATATCCAGTGACTCAAATGCACTGGATAACAGTCAAAGTCTGACGACCATAGCTTTGTGGTACCACCCCTTCCCATCCCGAACAGGACCGTGAAACACAAACGCGCCGATGATAGTGAGGTCCGCCCTCGTGAAAGTAGGTCATCGTCAGACTAATTATATGAAAAACCCCCTTGTGCAAAAA
>NZ_ATJV01000096.1 GCF_000443165.1 Thauera terpenica 58Eu
TCGCTCGCGCTGCCATGCTCGACCTCAAACCGTCAGGAAGTCCGGCGCCGCCGGGATGGATGACATTTTATTGCACCAACGCCCATTCCAGCGAACAATCAGCGCGCCAACTTAATTAAAATGCATGGCTCCATAGATTGGTTTCTTTGTGACAAAGGGTATGTATGGCGAGTTAGAGAAAATGATCTATACCCAAAGGCGGACCGTCGGGTTCTAATTTACCCTCAAGCCACTAAATACGTTGCCACTCAGCAAGATCCGTTCTCTACGCAGTTTGACTTATTTAGAAAATCGCTAAATTCTTCCAATAGCAATATGTTAGCGGTGTGCGGCTATAGTTTTGGCGATGATCATATCAACAACGAAATTGAATTTGCGTTATCGAAAGCAGAAAATAAAACAGTATTGCTCGCATTCTTGGAGTGTAGAGATGAAATTCCACCATGTTTAGAAAAGTGGCGTAGCGATAGTTTTGGTTCAAGAGTAATTATCGCATCCATACACGGCCTATATATTGGAAAAGAAGGCCCATTTAAAAGAAAAGAAAAAGACGATTATTGGTGGACATTGAAAGGTGTAACATCAGTATTAAAGAACGGATGCGAGGTTTAGTTATGTTTACACCATCTGAAGAGTTGAAAATAGGCCAAGTTGTTGAGGTGTCAGGAACCAATATAAAAGTTGAGATTTCAGATAAAATATCTGAATTAACAAGAACTTTTAATGGTCGTGTTTACCCTATCGGTCAAATAGGTAGCATGGTTAAAATTCACTATGGTCGCAAAATAATTTTTGGCTTGGTAACAATGCTCAGAATGCGATCGGAAGAGTTAATTGAAGCAGGTATGCCTGTGACTTCTGATTCTGATCAGCGTGTAATGGAAGTCCAGCTGTTAGCTGAAGGCAGCTGGAATAATACAAAGTCAATTTTGGCCTTTAAGCGTGGTATTAAAACCTACCCTTTGCCCCAACAAGGCGTATTCCTGCTAACAAACGAAGAAATTTCTTTTGTCTACCGTTCCGCTGAAGGTACAAGAGATGATGAAGTAGATCCATTAGTTCCCTTTGCGGTTTACAGTGCTTCTGAATCTACAGCCTGTCGAGCTAACATTAATAAAATGTTTGGTATGCATTGTGCGGTTCTTGGATCTACAGGATCTGGTAAATCAGGTACTGTTGCCGCGATTATTCATAGCGTACTATCGCATAAAAATAATGATAAAGAGCTGTCTCCTCAGATAGTGGTCATTGATCCTCATGGTGAGTATGGTTCAGCCTTTAAAGAGAGAGCTGTACAGTACCGAGCATATGACATAGCGGCAGGCGACGATGGTCAGGAAGAGATAAAGCTACCGTATTGGTTAATGTCTAGTGATGAGTTTACTAACCTAGTTATCGGTAAAACGGAAAGAAGTGCTACCAGTCAAAACAATGTAGTTCAAATAGCTCTCGCTCATGCAAGAATGGTTGCCGCTGGAATTGTCAAACCTTGCCCAAGAGAGTTCGGTACAGAGGCCCTTAAGCATTTAGAAAATTTTGACGATCCAGATTTATGCGATGGCAAGGATACTTCAGAAATTCTGGAATTCGATCGTGATAAGCCGAGACCATTTTGTCTTGATGAGTTCGAAGCTCATGTTAGGTATATACAGGGTGGAAGATTTAAAAAAAGCACAAAGATTTTAGAGTCACTACCACCATCAGATTCAGGTATGTCCTATGTTTCAGCAGTGTTAGATAAATTAAAAGTTCTGAGAAGAGATACTCGACTTTCATTTATGATGAGGTGTTGGGTTGATAACGATGCTGAAATAAAGCTACATCAAGTTTTGAATCAATTCATTGGCGCACCTAGTCAGGCAGGAAAAGATATTAGAATTATTGATATTTCAGGCTTACCAAATGAAGTTGCAGGCCCGCTTACCGCACTAATTGCTAGGTTGCTTTTTCAGTACAAAGTATTTCAAACTCAAGAAGAGAAAGAGAAGGATCCTATATTATTAGTGTGTGAAGAAGCTCATAGGTATGTTCCAGATCACGGGGAGGCTCAGTACGCAGCCGCTCAGGGAGCAATCAGGCGTATAGCAAGAGAGGGGCGAAAATACGGAATTGGTTTGATGCTGGTAAGCCAGCGGCCAGCCGATGTGGACAGCACAGTAATTTCACAGTGTGGTACTTGGGTAGTACTAAGGCTAACAAATTCTGCAGACCAGCAGCATGTCGCTCGATTCTTGCCAGATGGACTTTCTGGCATGGTTGGAGCATTACCCATTTTATCTCAGCAAGAAGCAATTTTTGTTGGTGAAGGTTCGGCTCTACCTTCCAGGGTAAGAGTTAGGGATCTAAAAGAAGAGCAATTGCCGAAATCAAATACGATACCATTTGCTCAGGGCTGGGCGAGTGATCGCCTAGATATAGAAAAATTGAAAGAGATATCTGAGAGAATGTGCAGTTAGAAGCGCGTTATAACAAGGCACTGCACGCGGATAAATTACTCGCTGCGCTCATAATTTACCGGTGAGTGCGGCGTTAGGGCGAAAGGAGACACTCAATGCTCGTTGATTGGCTTGTATATGGACTCATTATTTGGGGTGTTGCCACTGTGCTGAATAAAACGGCCTTCAAGGTGCAACCAGCCTCGAAGGGTGCTGCGTGGGGGCTGACCATCCTTGTATTTTTCTTGAGCGTCGCCGCCTTATCAGCAGCAAAGGTAATTCGTTACCAAGCCATCTCCGATAGCGTCGGAGTTCCTATCAGTCCGAGGAATCCTCTAGATATGGGTGGGGCATTCGTTTTCGCATGGCTGTTCTACTCCTTCCTCAATCGCGCCAAAGGAGGAAAGTCATGAGCGGTGCAGTTCGATATCACGGCTGGACAACAAAGACACTTTTTCTACTCGTTTCTTTTTTTGTCTTGTCGTCGGCTTTCGCCGACAGCAATTCGAATTTCGCCCCTGTCAAGTTGCCACGAGGAATTGAATTACAGATACCGAAAGGCTGGTGGTTGCTCGGAGCCGACCATAATCGGGCAATCCAAACCTCCGTTGAAGCTGCTATGGATTTATCCGGCATAGGCCTACCGGACGGACAAGAAACCAACCTTATCGCGGCAAACTCCATGCCGCGCTCAACGTATGCGGCGGTAAGAGTTGACTCAACAATCCCGCCTTCTGTTGCACCATCTGAGTTCGCATCAATCACCGCCGCCGATATTCGTGAACTGCAAATCGAGATGCGCCAAAATCTTCAGAAGCTGTTGCCGCTTCAAGGTAATCAGTTGATAGAGTTCTTTGGCTCTCGCATCGAGAAAATTTCTGGCCATCCCGCCATTGTCACCGAGTACAGACGCACCGGCCCCAAAGGCCCAGTCTTCGTTCAAATCAACCAGATATTTACGTCCAGCCAGGAAATTCGCATCAATCTGTCTTACCGAGAATCAGAGGTGGCGCTATGGAAGCCTGTGGTAGGCAAAATTCAGCAGTCCATTGTTATAAGGCGCTAGCCCTAACACTGCGCTCCAAAGGACGCTGCGCGATAAAGCCGCGCAGCGTCCCTGAGCTTGGACGTTCGGCGTCATAAACACATCCGAAGGGAGACACCGTGGACTTTCATGCGCACTTCAACGACGCTCAGCGACTTGCCGACAGCATTGACGACTGGGAGAACGATGCCTTCGGGTGGCAAAAGGCCTATATAGCAGCAGTCTTCGCCGCTGTCGCGTATGAAGAGGTGCCTCAGTTCGAGTTGAAGAAGTCCAAACGAGCGAAGCTCATTCCGTGCGACAGATTTCAGGCGCACGTCTCTCGCTGGGAAACGGAGCAGCGCCGTGCAACCCTGAAGGACCTCGACACCAATACGCAGATTGAAGTGATCGTCCGTGGTCGCGTCATCATTACAATCTCGCGGCTCCGTAAGGTCGTCTTCGTTTCCTTCAGAGGAACTACCCTCTCGTTCGCAGACTTCAAGGCTGACCTGGATGTTCGAAAAGTTCGATACCAGTCCGGCTTCGGTGAGTCCGCGCGCCTCCATCGAGGCTTCTTTGATGCTGTCCTTGAATGCTTCGACGAGGTAGTTGAACGGCTACGCTCGTTGAACACCGACCCATATGTGCCCGTGTATGTGACGGGCCATTCTTTGGGTGGCGCGATGGCGGCAATCTTTCACGCCAAGCTTGAAGAGAATGACTTTCATCCTTTCGGGCATCGCCGCCGTCATCGTATTCCTCGGGCTATCGCCTGCTACACATTTGGAATGCCACGCTACGGCGACACAAGCGCGAAGGCGTTTCTTCCGCAACCGTTCCACACCTTCAATGAACTCGATGCAATACCGACGTTGCCTCCGCGGCTACTCGGGTATGCCGATTCAGCCAACGAGAGATGCCTGAATGCGATCCCCGACGTTGCTGTTATACACAGCAAGGGTGACTTCGCTATGCGTTCACCTGAATCCGTGTTCTCTTCAGCGCGCACCCGTTCCGCGAGCTCCAGCGCATGATTTTTCCGCTGCCTGACCCCCCGAGTTCGACAGTTCGCCTCCAAAAAAGCCGTTTTTTGAGAAATCGCGCTAGTGTTCATGCGGGTTACAGGCCGTTTTCCCAAAAAATCTTGTGGTGGCACGTTTGTA
>NZ_ATJV01000097.1 GCF_000443165.1 Thauera terpenica 58Eu
AACGAGCCTCGCCACGTCGGCAGGGGACCGGCTTGGGCGAGCTATGCCTTAGCGTACGATTTGTTCCGTTTCGTGAGCTGCCCCCTACAAGTTGCTGCGTACGATCAAAGGTGTGACATCGCTACTCGAAGTGCGAGAAAGGTCGCTTGGGGAGTGGCAGCGCGCGATCTTGGTCGGATTTGAGGTCTGGCGCCAAGTTCTGAGTGCCGGCGGCGGAAAGCTACTTGTCGATCAGGATGCTAAGAGTCTGACTTTTCTCGGACCACCCGATAGCGCTCGACGGAAAGCTCCACGCAAGTCCTAACGGTTATTGGAGTCTGACAACAACAGGAGGCCGTAGCATGACTGACAAACATCAGCCCTTGAAGCCCGGGAACGTTGTAGCCCACGGCTTGGATGTTGTCGACATGGCGGATTTCACCCGCCTGATGAACGAACAGGCGGACGACTTCTTGGATCGGTACTTCACACGTGGGGAACTGACCACTGCGGATGAAGGAGGCAACAGGATCGAGAGGCTTGCCTCGCGATTCGCCATCAAGGAGGCTGTGTTGAAAGCGCTTGGTACAGGCTGGGGTGACGGCATTGCGTTTACGGATGTCGAGGTGGTGTCTCAGCGGACAGGCGCACCAACTGTCGTGTTGCACCGCCGATTGGTGGCGATCGCGGACGAACAGGGGATCGTTCGCTGGTTGGTTAGTGCGAGCCACACAACCATGGTTGCGATGGCGAGCGTCATTGCGCTGGCTTCGTAAACAGGGAATGGGAAGCAAAACCAAATGCGTATCAAGCATGTAGAAATCGAAAATTTCCGGCTTTTGCGGAAGGTCGCGATCGGACTGGAAGAGCGGACGACGCTGATCGTCGGCCGCAACAACAGCGGCAAGACCTCAATAGCCGAGCTGTTCCGTCGTCTCCTTTCCGAACGAACTCTGACGTTCAGGTTGGAGGATTTCTCCCTCGGCTGTCATGAAGGCTTTTGGGCGGCCTTCGATGCGTTCCGGGCCGGCGCAGATGTTCCCGATGTGCTCGGACATCTCCCATCGATCACAATCACGCTTGACATTTCCTATGATGTAGACGCACCCGATCTAGGGCCGCTCAGCGACTGCATCATCGATCTCAATCCAGACTGTGCAGAGGCGCGGCTGGTTCTCACTTTTGGTCCGCGAACGACGGCAGCCGAAACGCTGTTCGCCGGGATCGTCACGGCAGGCGAAGATGTGGCCGCCGACCGTAGCACTTTGTTTCGCGCGCTCGGGAGCAGGTTGCCGGCAGCCTATGCGTCGTCACTTGAGGCGGTCGATCCCAACGATCCAACCAATCGCAAGGCTCTGGAGCCGAAGACGCTTACCGCACTGGTCCACGGGGGCTTCATCAACGCACAACGGGGACTGGACGATGACACCCACCGCGAGCGCGATGTGCTTGGCAAAGTCGTCGAAGTGCTCTTTCAGTCGGCATTGACAGATCCGCTTGACCCGGAAAAACGCACCACCGCCGAACAGTTAAAAGTGGCGGTGGAGCAGATCCAGGGTGACCTGCATGCCGGCTTCAATGCGAAGCTGACTTCCCTACTGCCCACGTTCGATCTATTCGGCTATCCGGGGCTAGCCGACCCCGGCTTGGTTACCGAAACCAGCTTCGATGTAGATAAGCTACTCAACGACCACACCAAGGTTCGCTATTTAGGCGTGAATGGCGTCACATTGCCCGAGACTTACAACGGCCTCGGGGTGCGCAACCTCGTTTATATGCTCCTACAGCTACTGCGCTTTTTTCGCGAGTATCAGGCAACACCGTCGGCTGCCGGAGTTCATCTAGTTTTCATTGAGGAGCCGGAGGCCCATCTGCATCCCCAAATGCAGGAGGTCTTCATCCGCCAGCTCGACCAGATCACAAGTGCGTTCGTGGCACAGCTCAACGAGAACCGCCCCTGGCCGGTGCAGTTCGTTGTGACCACCCATTCACCGCACATGGCGAACGAAGCGCGTTTCGAATCTATGCGCTATTTCCTGTCAGTTCCGGACGGCGAAAGCCTGCGCCGGTCGGTCATTAAAGACCTGCGGCTTGGAATGGGCGACGCGCCTGTGCCCGATCGGGAGTTCTTGCACCAGTATCTGACCCTGACTCGGTGCGATCTGTTCTTCGCCGACAAGGCCGTCCTCATCGAGGGTACCTCTGAGCGGCTCCTGCTTCCGGCCATGATTCGCAAGACTGACGCCGCGGCTGCCGGTGAGCCACAGCTGGCGAGCCAGTATCTAACAGTGATGGAGGTCGGAGGCGCTTACGCGCACCGGTTTTTCGATCTTCTGACCTTCCTCGAATTGCGCACACTGATCATCACCGACATCGACGCCGTGAAATCCAACCAGAACGGGAAGCGCGTGGCCGTGCCCGTCGCGGAGGGCGAATTTACGAGCAACGGCTGCATCAAGGCTTGGTTCGAGAATGATGTTTCGCCAGCCGCATTGTTGGCAAAGACGGCAGTTCAAAAGATGGTCGGTCTTCGCCGGCTCGCCTACCAGATCCCCGAGGCAGACGGCGGGCCGTGCGCGCGTAGCTTTGAAGATGCATTCATTCTTGCAAACCCCGACCGCTTTCCACTTGGTGACGGGGATGCCGCCGAACTCGCCTATGAGCACGCCGCTGAGCAGAAAAAGTCGACGTTCGCTTTGGAGCATGCAATCGAGCAAACGGACTGGAACGTGCCCCGCTACATTTCGGAGGGCTTGCGCTGGTTGGCCCATGGCAACCTTGTCGCCCTGGAGCCACCACCCGCTGTCGCTATCGAGATCGTTGCCGAAGTGGCCGGTGTCGCCGTGAATGTCGTAGAGGCTGGCGAGAATGGCTGATGGCGTCGAAAGTCCCGCCGACGCCGCCGGTCGCGTCGCGCTTGAACGGATGTTCGCATGCCTCGACGAAGCGAGAAGCTTTCGTTTGGAGGCGGGCGCCGGTGCGGGCAAAACCTATTCTCTCGACAAGGCGCTTCGTCGATTGATTGACCACCGCGGCTCGGAGCTTCTTCGCCAGCGTCAGCAGGTTGGCTGCATCACATACACGAACGTCGCCAAGGACGAGATACTTTCGCGTATCGGGGCGCATCCGGCGGTGCGATCAGAGACCGTCCATGGCTTTTGCTGGTCAATCCTGCAGGATTTTCAGGCGACGCTCCGTGCCCTTGTGCCTGGATTGCCCGGGTGGGCGGAGAGGTTGGAGCCAACTGGTGGTATCGGCGCTCGACGCGTGCACTATGAGCTTGGCTTTCCCAGCGTGGGGGATGAGCAAGTCACCATCCGCCACGAGGATGTGTTGGCGCTGATGATTCAGGTCATGGCATTTCCCAAGTTCCGGGCGGTGCTAACGGCACGTTATCCAGTGCTGCTGATCGACGAGTACCAGGACACAGACGCAGCGTTTGTTGACGCACTTAAGGCCTGGTTCCTCGATCGCGGCGAAGGGCCACTGATTGGACTGTTCGGTGATCATTGGCAGAAAATCTACGGCGACGGATGCGGCTCAGTTGAGCATGACGCGCTTGAGGTAATCGACAAGAACGCCAACTTCCGTTCGGTGGCCCCGATCGTGCAGATGCTGAATCGTATGCGCCCCGATCTGCCGCAGATGGTGAGCGACCCTGACGCGCCAGGCGAAGCGCGCGTCTTCCACACCAATGACTGGCCCGGAGTCAGACGCACCGGACAGGGCGGTGGCCACTGGACAGGCGACACCAGTGCCGACGCGGCGAGAGCCTATTTCGGTCACATCAAAAGACGGCTCGGCGGCGAGGGCTGGGATTTCTCAGTCGGGAAGACCAAGATACTGATGCTCAGCCACAGCGTGCTGGCTCGCGAACAGGGATACGCGAGTATTCCGCCGATTTATGGTCAGTTCAATGAGCCCTGGCTGAAGAAGGATGATCCCCATATCAAGTTTCTGACGGACCAGCTCGAACCGGCTTGTGCGGCGTTCGAAGCGCGGCGTTACGGCGAGATGTTCGAGAGCTTCGGCGCGGGCATGCCGCGCATTCGCAAGCATGTGGACAAGGTCGCATGGGCTGACACCATGGAGACGTTGATCGCGCTACGACTTTCTGGATCGATTGGTGAGGTGATCGACTTTCTTGCTGCGCAGCCACACATGCGGCTTCCCGAGGCGGTGGAAGAACGCGAAAGAAGGCTGGCGGAAACAGGGCCTGAACCTGTGGAGGGAGAGTCACGGCGTGTCACCCAACTGCGCAAGCTGCGGGCTGTCTCTTACTCCGAGGTCATAGTGCTAGACCAATTCATTGATGGCCATACGCCGTTTGCAACGAAACATGGTGTGAAGGGTGCCGAGTTTGAGAATGTGCTCGTGGTCGTCGGCAGAGGCTGGAACAAGGTAAGCGCTCCACGAACCCCATCCTTACATAGCCGCGGGTGAGGCGGCATGCTCAGGCTTCCGTTTCTCAGGGAGCACGAAC
>NZ_ATJV01000098.1 GCF_000443165.1 Thauera terpenica 58Eu
GGTTGGGTGAAGGGTTCGGATGCGTAATTATACAATTACATCAATGCGTTAGGATGGAATCCGGGCTGAGCGAACACGGATTCAGGATCATGGCCATCAGTCCGTCGAGGATGGCAGTGACGATACCGGTCGTCAGCGTGCTCTGGATCGTGGCGATAGAGCCGAAACGACTGGTGATATCCCCAAGGTGACGCCTTTCGAAGAAGGTCGCCGGTAACCGCAGCAGGTGGGCGAACAGGCCGTTGAGCCATTGCAGGCGCACGTCTGCGGAAATGCGCAGAACGATCCATCCGCGCAGCGCCTCGATCGTCGTCTGCATGAGCAACAGTAAACCGAAGCCCATCGCGAGCAGATGCAGAAACTCCCGGTCCGACGTGACCAGCACGTCGTCGATGAGGAGTTGATTGAAAAAGGGGGCTGCCAGCGCGAAAACCTCGAGCGCGACGGCCAGCAGGAATACCTGGATCAGTGCCAGGCGCAACCCGTGTGTGTGGCCGACGAGGTCGCGTAGCCGCAGTCTCCGCCGCTCGTCGGCCGTGCGAAATTCCGGGCGCGGCACGAGTTCCAGCGCGACACCGGTGAAGTGCCGGGATACCGCGTCGAACGGCAAGCTGCGAGGACCGACGGCGGGATCGATGATCGAGACTTTTCCCCTTGAGACCTTTTCCAGGATCACGAAGTGGTTCAGGTCCCAGTGCAGGATGCACGGCGTCCGCAGCCGGGGGAGTTCATCCAATTCGAGCCTGAGAGGGCGTCCCGACAGCCCGAGGAACTCGGCGTGCCGAATGAGGGTGGCAAGCGTGCTTCCCTTCAGGGAGACCGCAAAGCGTCGCCGGAGGTCGCCGATGTCGACTCGGTAGCCGAACGCGTTACAGACCATCGCGAGACAGGCGAGGCCGCATTCGCCCGCTTCGGACTGCAGGATCGGGCGTACGCGGCTCATGAGCGTCTTGCGAAGGCGATTAGCGGCTCGAACAGCCATTCAAGGATGGTTCGCCGTTCCTGTACGATGTCCGCTTCGACCGACATTCCAGAGCGCAATCCGTAGCTTTGGCCGAATGCGGCCACTTCCTGCCCAGCAAGGGAAACAGTGATCCGGTACAGGCCTTCAGGCTTGGGCTGCTGGCCGAACAGGGCCTGCAGCGAAGGAGGTAATTCGTTCGGAGCGAAGGCGCTTCGGCTGATCGCGGAGACCGTGCCATAATGGACTCCAAACTTCTGGTACGGAAAGGCCGCGAAACGCACCAGCACCTGTTGCCCCTCTCTGACGAAACCCACGGTGCGGCTCGGCGCATAGAGGTGGGCGTCCAGCGGAGTCGAGGCGGGTTGCATCGCGGCGAGACTTTGTCCGGCGGCGACGCTTTGTCCGGAACTGACGGCAAGGGCTGTGACCGTTCCCGACCCGCCCGCAGTGATCGCCGCGAAGCGCCTGATGCGGTTCTCCGCGTCTTCCTGATTCAAGCCCGCGAGATCGCGCTCGAGAGCCGCGATGTCTGCGGCCAATTGAGTATCTACTAGCCGCAGTTCCATCATGCTGGCATTGCGATCCTTGCGGGCGCCGACCAAGCTGCGCTCCATGGATCGAAGGCGCGCCTCCTGGTCGATCAGGGCCTCCTGATGCTGTTGGACCTGATTCGAAGAAACAAAGTGGCGAACCGCGAGTTCCTCATAGCGTTGCAGAGCGGCGGCGGCGATTCCCTGTCGGCGCTTCTGTAGATCGATCTCGTCTTCGAGTTTCTGGATCTCGAGATCCGAGTCTCGCAGCCGAGATTCGATCGCCTGCTTCTGGAGACGTGCATTGCTTTGCAGGGCCTGCCTTTGGGAAGACAGCGCATGCCGACGGTTTTCGATCTGCTCGGCGACGAGGGTTGTGGTTTCGCGGGGGCCATCCCGGGACTCGGTGGTTCGGTCGGTGTCAAGAACCATCAGCACCTCGCCGACCTTCACAAACTGGCCCTCTCGGACCCGAATTTCGGTGACGCGGCCGACGACTGGGGCCACCACATTGAGCTCCCCCCCGTGCGGGGCTAGGATTCCGGGGACCCGCGCTTTACGCGCATACGAGCCGAGAACTCCGTATGCAACAAGAGAAGCCGCCAACAAGGCGGCAATGAACACAATGGTCCATGCCGGCGGAGAATTGGTAGCTCTCAATCCGCCGATCCACGACGCGACACGACTCTCAAGGACTTCGGGGCGAAACAGCAAATCGTCTCCAAGGAAACTCCTGTCATGCACAACAGGAGGACGATACACGGGCTAAGATGCTATGACGAGGGGTTATATTTAGAACAGTACAATACCGAGTGCTGCTGGTCAATATGCTCGGCGACACAGGGATGCCGGAAACCGCCTGCCTTGTTCAGCGTCGCCAAGGCGGAGCCCTCTACAAGATCGATTACTTGCCGGTCGATATGCCGCGTGTCGCAAGCCCCGCGCGAGCGCGCCGCGAGAATAACAGTATTCCTTTCGCGTTCCGGTGCAATCTATCCAGAAGTATGAGGTTGTCGGCGTCGCGCGGAGCGATCGTGTCCCGGGGCGTGGTGTAAGAAGCGTCAGCAGAGGCGGTCGGCGGGTCATGGTCTCCGGTTTGGCAGGAGCGCGTGTCAGGCTGCGACCGCAGGCAGGCTGACGTTGGGATGTCAGCCAACTTCGGCGAGCGTTTCCAGCGTCATGTAACGGCGCTGCAGTGCCCATTCATCGTCCTGCTCGAGCAGCAAGGCGCCCACCAGGCGGTAGATGGCCGCCTCGTTGGGGAAGATGTCTACGACGTCGGTGCGCCGCTTGCTCTCGCCGTTCAGACGCTCGAGCGGGTTGGTGCTGTGGATCTTGGTGCGGTGCTCCTTCGGGAAGCTCATGTGGGCGAGCACGTCCTCTTCGGCCTCATCCATCAGCCGGGCGATTTTCGGGAAGCGCTCATGCAACTGATCGGCAACCGTGCGCCATTGGTCGCGGGCCGCGCGCTCGGTGGTCTGTGCAAAGATCGTGGCGACTAGGGCGGAGACGACGCGGCGCTGCCCGGCCGGGGCATGGACGAGCGCATTGCGCATGAAATGCACCCGGCAGCGCTGCCAGCTCGCCGAGATGACCTTGCGCACGGCGGCCTTGAGCCCCTCGTGGGCGTCGGAGATCACCAGCTTCACACCACGCAGGCCGCGCCGGGTGAGGCTGCGCAGGAAGTCGGTCCAGAACGGCTCGGCTTCCGAGGCCCCGACCTGTATGCCCAGCACCTCGCGCCGCCCGTCGGTGTTCGCCCCGATGGCGATTATGGCGGCCACCGAGACGATCCGGCCGGCCTCGCGCACCTTCAGGTAAGTGGCATCGATCCACAGGTAAGGCCAGTCGCCCTCGATGGGGCGCTGCAAGAACGTCTGCACCCGCTCGTCGATCTCGGCGCACAGGCGCGAGACCTGGCTCTTGGAGATGCCGCTCATGCCCATGGCCTGCACCAGATCGTCGACCGAGCGCGTCGAGATGCCCTGCACGTAGGCTTCCTGAATCACCGCAGCGAGAGCCTTCTCGGCGGTGCGCCGCGGCTCCAGGAAGGGCGGGAAATAGCTGCCCTGGCGCAGCTTCGGGATGCGCAGCGCCACCGTGCCGGCGCGCGTGTCCCAGTTGCGCTCACGGTAGCCGTTGCGCGAGTTCGTGCGCGCATCCGAGCGCTCGCCGTGGGCGGCGCCACAGCGGTTGTCGACATCCATGTCCATCAGGCGCTGGGCCACGAAGCCGATCATCTCGCGCACGATGTCGTCGGCGTCGGCCTTCTCAAGCAGCTCGGAAAGCTGCATCCTGTCTTGGGTCATCGGGTTCTTCCTCATGGTTCGGTTGAAGTGTCGCAACTCCTACCTTACCGAAGTTCTCCGATGACCCGCCGACTTCGCGCCCGCCGTGGTGGCCCTGCAGGGCCACCACGGCGAACACCTCACCCACTCACGCTGTTACACCACGCCCCGGGACACCGCCCGCGGAGCCGCAGATGCGTCTCGCGCCGTAGCGGCCAGATCGTTGCATCCTCCGACGGAACAGGGAGGTTCCGTCGCAGCCGTCCCATCCCTCTGCGGGAATCCTTAGCGTACGTTTTTTTCCATTTCGTGAGCTGACCCCT
>NZ_ATJV01000099.1 GCF_000443165.1 Thauera terpenica 58Eu
CTTGACGGTGCGTGTCAATCAATTCTGAAGGCGACTCTATTCTGACGCTTTCGCGCCGGATGGTCTGACGCCATGTTAGGGTATAGCTTAACCGGACACATCGGCCTCTGTGCCTCTACTGCTTTTCGGTACAACCGTCAAGAACAGGCAGAGCGCTCCGATAGTTATCGCCACATCAGCGAGGTTGAAGGCGGGCCAGTGCACAAGCTGCCAATGGAAGTCGAGGAAATCGACAACCGATCCACGCAGCACACGATCCACGACATTGCCGAGCGCACCACCAAGGATCAGGCTGTAGCCCACCGCTTCAAGGCGTGGCCGCTGCTGGCACAGCATGCGGCCCAGCCAAGCAGAAACGACCAGACCCAGCGCCATGAGAAAGTAACGTTGCCAGCCGCCAGCGTTCGCCAGAAAGCTGAATGCCGCGCCGGGATTCAGGACATGGACAATGTTGAAGAAGGTGCTGACTTCGACCTGTTCACCGTAGGCAAACGTGCGGGTGATGGCGAACTTTGCGAGCTGATCTGTCATGACAGAACTGGCGGCCACTGCGAACCAGACCCAAGTCGATGTGCGGCGAGCCGATTGCCACACAGGGGCGGCCAGCGGCATCAGCCACCCGGCGAGCGCCGTGCAGCTCAATCCAAGTACCCACCCCGCCAGCACATCGGCAGGAAAGTGCATTCCGGCTGCGATGCGTGACCAACCGACCAATGCGGCGTACAACACCAAGCCGATGCGGCCACGACGGCCTATCAAAGGCCAGAGCGCGCCGACCACCAGCGCGGCATAGGTGGCATGCCCGCTGGGCAGGCTGTAGTGTCGTTCGATGCCCCCGATAACGCGCACCATGTCGCCAAAAACGGCAGGCGGGCGTGGAAAGTCGATCCATAGCTTCAAGATGGTGGCGACGAGAAATGCCAACGCAAAGGCCACGCTAAAGACTCTGAGTCTGTACCGGATGGCATCGGCCCGCGTTGGGTCAGGTGCCGACTTTGACCATCCCCACATCGCCAAGAGCATCAGTGGTGCAGTCCAGTAGTTGCCTATCACAAGGTTGAAGAACGATACCGGCGGTTCCAGCGCTGCAGGTGTGCTCATGTTGATGGCTTGGAACAACGCGATGTTTAGACCACCCCAGTCGTAGAGAAAGAATTTCCAGCTCATTTGCGCAACAGCCTCAAGCCATTGCCAACGACGAGCAAGCTGGCCCCCATATCAGCAAACACCGCCATCCACATGGTCGCTTGACCCGTGAAGGTCAGCACCAGAAATACTGCCTTGATGCCAAGGGCCAGCACAATGTTTTGCATCAGCACCTGCGCCGTCGCACGCGACAGGCGCACGAAGGTCGGAATCTTGCCCAGGTTGTCGTCCATCAGGGCCACGTCAGCGGTCTCGATGGCGGTATCGGTGCCAGCCGCTCCCATGGCAAAGCCGATGTCCGCACGCGCCAAGGCCGGGGCATCGTTGATGCCATCACCGACCATGCCGACCTTGCCCTTTATGGCCAGTAGCTCAACTTCGCGCAGTTTGTCGTCTGGGAGCAGATTGCCTTGCGCACTGTCGATCCCGGCTTGTGCGGCAATGGCCTGTGCCGTGTGGGGGTTGTCGCCGGTCAGCATCATGGTGTTGATGCCCAGTGCATGAAGCTCGGCAATGGCGCTCCTGCTGCTTTCCTTGATGGTGTCCGCTACGGCAAATAAGGCATGAACCCCTTTTGCGCTGACCAACATCACGACAGTTTTACCCATGGTTTCCAGCGCCGCGATGCGCTGTTCCAGTTCTGGTGTGCATTGCCCCAGCGCTTCGAGCATCCGCTGGTTGCCAAGATGGTAGGTCTCACCGTTGATTTGGCCTTGCACGCCCCGACCGGGCAGCGCGCTGAACTCGGCTACGTCGAGTAAGGCAACCCCATCCGTCTGCGCGGCTTGTGCCACCGCTTTGGATACAGGGTGGTCGGAACGAGCCGCCAGACTGGCAGCGATGCTGCGGCTGTTTGCGGCGAGTGCATTGCCCCAAGTGACAAAATCGGTCTGTGCGGGCTTGCCGTGCGTGATCGTGCCGGTCTTGTCCAGAGCCAGCCAGCGCAGCTTGCGGCCTTCTTCCAGATAGACGCCGCCCTTGATGAGAATGCCGTGGCGGGCGGCAGCGGCCAGGCCGCTGACGATGCTGACCGGCGTAGAGATCACCAGTGCGCACGGGCAGGCGACCACCAGCAGAACCAATGCACGGTAAATCCAGTCGAGCCATGCCGCACCCATGAACAGCGGTGGCAACAACGCGACGGCGATGGCAACACCGAAAACAATGGGCGTGTACCAGCGGGCGAACTGATCGACAAAGCGCTGAGTCGGCGCACGGCTTCCTTGGGCAGCCTCTACCGCGTGAATGATGCGGGCCAATGTGGAGTTGCTGGCCACGGCGGTGACGCGGTACTCGAATGAACCGGATTCGTTGATCGTGCCCGCAAACACCGGATCACCGGGGGATTTCTCGACCGGAAGGCTTTCACCCGTGATCGGGGCTTGGTTGACGGCAGAGCGGCCTTCCAGCACCTCACCATCCAGGGCGATGCGCTCACCTGGCTTGACCCGGACGCGGCTACCGATGGCAATTTGCTTTGCACCCACCTCGCGCCATGTGCCGTCAGCCTGCTGCACCGTGGCCTGTTCCGGGGTCAGGTCGAGCAGGCCACGGATGGCATTGCGGGCGCGATCCAGCGACTTGGCTTCGATCACCTCGGCCAGCGCGAAAAGCACCATCACCATTGCCGCCTCGGGCCAGTGCCCGATCAACATGGCACCCGTGACGGCAATCGACATCAGGGCGTTCATGTTGAGATTACGGTTCTTGAGCGCAATCCAACCTTTCTTGTAGGTGGACAGACCGCCGGTGAAGACCGCGACGAGCGCCAGAACGACGACCGACCAATGATTGCCGTTGTGGAGCCAGTAGACCGCCTCGGCCGCCGATGCAGTTACAAAGGAGATGCCCAGCGGCCACCAGTTGGTCGGCGTGGTCACAAGGGATGCGGATGGCGATGCGGCCTCTGCGGTGTCCAACACCTGCGCCTCGAATCCAAGCGCTTGCAGTGCCGCGAGCACGTCCGGCAGAACCTGGTCCGCATGGCGTACCGACAGCGTGCGCTGCATCAGGTTGAAATCGAGATCGGCAACTCCGGCCATGGTACCGAGCTTGTTGCGGATCAACGTCTCTTCGGTCGGGCAATCCATTTTGGTAATGGACAGCTTGGTCGTTTGCCCGGTCGATGCCTGATCCATGCGCACGGCTTGCATGCCGATGGCGGTTAGCGCCTGCTCAACGGGAAACAACGAAGGCAGTTCGTGCCGAACGGCCAAAGTACGCTGCATCAGGTTGAACTCAAGACCAACCACCCCCGCCAGCCCGACCAGCTTGCCTCGGATCAGCGCCTCTTCCGTGGGGCAGTCCATGTTCTCGATGCGATACACCGCTTGAGCCGATCCGGTTGTCGCTGGGGCTTGTGTCGTGGGTTGGATGATCGGCCCAGCCGAGCAGCCACACGCCGTGGAAGCGCATTCGCTCATAAATAACTCCTTCAAATCTATACAACTTCCATTACAAACCCTATAGTTACTATAGAGTCAAGTGAAATAAAGGAGATTGATGCATGGAAATCAGAATTGGCGACCTCGCCAAGCGCTCTGGATGCGAGGTTGTGACCATCCGCTACTACGAGAAGGAAGGGCTACTGCCGAAGCCAGCGCGAAGCGGTGGCAACTTCCGGCTGTACGGTGAGGCGCACATTGAGCGCTTGCAATTCATCCGTCATTGCCGTTCGCTCGACATGACGTTGAGCGAGATTCGCGCATTGCTGGGTCTGCGAGACAACCCGATGCAGGACTGTGGGGAGGTCAACACGCTGCTGGAGGCCCATATTCAACAGGTGGAAATGCGTGTGTCCGCGCTGTTGCAGTTAAAGCGGCACTTGGTTGATTTGCGCGAGAAGTGTTCTGGCTCTCGATCTGTAGAGGCGTGCGGCATTTTGCAAGGGTTGGGCAATTGCAATTGCCATGGTGAAAG
>NZ_ATJV01000100.1 GCF_000443165.1 Thauera terpenica 58Eu
GGGTCGGAAGTGTGAATTCGCCAAATCGGCAAGCTGCCGTTGAACTTTTAGTGGCGCGAACAGCTAGTCAGGACTGATAGCCGTTTTAATAGTCAATCCCATCCTCACCGACGTCGCCAAAGATCCTCTGTTCATCCTCCGCCTCGACTCCCTGCCAGAAGATCACGACATCCATTCGCTGATTGGGCGCTAAGTAGATCCAGTGCTTGCAACGCGAGTCGATCAGCGAGAACAGCTCAGGATAGATGCCTTCCAAGAGGGGCGTTTCTCGCAGCTTCGCCTGAATCCCAACGTAAACGTGCAACGCCCGTTCTCGAAGATCGGGCGAGGCGATGACTTCCGACAGACCTGCCATCAGCACAGCTGCAACTAGCGCATCGAAGCTACCGAGCGCGATGAGTTGTCGAGCACTTTCATCGTCAAAGGGACGCTGACGGGGCACTTGCTCGTGTTCGCGCGGCTCCGCCTCAAACAGTAATGCCGTAACCGGCGGTTCGAGGGTGCGTAGCGCCTCCTCAAACTGCATTGCATCGAGCGGCTCCTTCTTCAGGTAGCGCCACAACGGGCTACGGAACCAGCGCGACGTGCCCGGGAATCGGGCTTGCGCCTGCTCGACAGCGTTGCGCGGTCCGGGCCGGTCATTGGGGACCCGTGTCCCTTTCTCGTAAGCGTCCCACTTCCTGGGGCGAGCGACGTCTGTGTCGCGTTTGCGGACGCGGTCCCCGTCGAGCGCCATCTCAATGGCGTATGCGGACGACAGGCCAGATATGTCCCGCAGCGCGCGAAACCAAAGTCGTGTCCGAAGGCGATCGACAGGCTGGGTGGTCGGGCGACCGCGCCCCTTTGGTCTGATGATTGTGTGCACAAGGCTTATCTGGAGTACAGAAAATCGAATTATCGGTTCGGGTGGAGAAAATGTGGACAGTCACGAACACTGCGTGACAAACGCATTGAGGTATTCGATGAACTCGCTGCCTGAACAGACCGAAGCACTGGCCCACTTGCGCAAGGAATTGCGCGAGACACTCCTGCGCCTTCACGGTCCTCTGCTGGGCGGCGAGCCCCTCGCGGCGGCACTAGGACATCGAAGCGTTGCATCACTTAGACAGGCACGGCGACGTGGTCAAGTAATGGTGCCGCTCTTCACTGTACCCAATCGCCGAGGGTGGTTTGCCTTGACGCTGGATGTCGCGGATTGGCTTTCTGCGACCCGAATGGGCGCATCCGCAGGAGGACGAATCTCTCCCAGTTAACTCGATTCTCCACCTCGTAGACGCGAACGCCCGAGGGGGCTGCCTCGGGCGTCGCGCCAGCATCGCTGCCGGTACAAGTGGGATCTTGTCCGATCAGTATGAGCTGCGCGTTCACGTTCGTCAATCATGCGACGAACTTGCGCGGACGGGGTGATTTTGTCTGGCCCGGTCAGCACCGCCGGTGCCATCCCATGAGGAGTTACCCCCTTGCGTCTGCCTATCCACCTACAGCGCGAGATCGCGCGTTTGCACTTCTACGATACCTCACAGTCCAACCGAGCCATCGCACGGTCAGTTGGTGTTTCCGCAAACACCGTGCGCGAAATGCGCCGAATTCTCAGAAAAAGCGACACCTTTGGTGCCGATCTTCATTCATTGGATGACGACGCCTGGTACGCGGTTCTGGGTACTGGCAACAAGAGCATCGCGCAACGCAAGAGAGCGCCATATTGGGATTGGGTGCACGCCGAGATGCAGCGCCCCGACGCCACACTCGAGCAGCTGTGGCGGGAGTGGCGCAGTCAGTGCCCGGAGGGAATCGCCTACTCGCAATTCACTGCCGGTTACCGGGCGTGGGCGAAGCGACAACATATCGTGATGCGTCAGGCCCATCGCCCGGGTGAGAAGTTGTTCGTCGATTTCGCCGGCCGTACAGTCGAGATCAGGGATCGAAGCGGCGGTCCCTCGATCTATGCGCAAATCTTCGTTGCCGTGCTTGGCTACTCGAACCTGACCTACCTGCAGGCAGTCGCCTCGCAGAAAACCCCTGATTGGGTGAGATGCCATGTCGATTGCTTTGCGGCAATGGGGGGCGTGCCGGCCTGGGTTGTGCCGGACAACCTGAAGGCGGCTGTCTGGCGGCGTGAGAAGGATCGCGTCGTTATCAACCCGGCCTACCGGGAGTGCCTGCAGCACTACAACACCGCTGCACTACCAGCTCGTGTCAGGAAGGCGAAAGACAAGGCGAAGGCCGAGGTCGGTGTGCAGATCGCACAGCGTTGGGTGTTGTTCGCACTTCGCGACCGAACATTCTTTAGCCTCGATGAACTGAATGACGCCCTCA
Organism: Thauera terpenica 58Eu; assembly: GCF_000443165.1. Taxonomy (GTDB): domain Bacteria; phylum Pseudomonadota; class Gammaproteobacteria; order Burkholderiales; family Rhodocyclaceae; genus Thauera; species Thauera terpenica. The sequence continues at coordinate 2,317 of NZ_ATJV01000100.1, forward strand.
GGAGGCTCGTGGTAACGCTGAACGCTCATCCCTTCAAGAAGATGTCAGGCTCCCGCATCGAACGATTTGAGAAAACCGAGCGTTCGACTTTGAAGCGCCTGCCGCCCATTCCCTTCGAGTTATGCGATTGGCGATATGGGGTGCGGGCTGGCGACGATTACCATGTCGAACATGCGCGGAGCTTCTACTCCGTGCCGTCGGAGTTGCGCGGACAGCGTGTCGATCTGCGTTACACCGGATCGATGCTCGAGGTCATGCATCGCGGCCAGCGCGTTGCCTTGCACGCATTGGCACAATGCGAAGGCACAGTCCAGACGTTGCCTGAGCATCGTCCGATAGCGCATGTCCGCGTGCTTGAGGGCGAACCGAGGGCACTCATGCTATGGGCCGAGTCGGTAGGGGAAGGCTCGGCGGCAATGATTCGCCATCACCTGGAAAACCGATCCGATGCCGTCAATGGTCTGAAAGCAGCCCGGCGGATGCGCGATCTGGCTCGTATCCACGGCGACCAACGCTTCGAAGAGGCGTGTGCATATGCGCTATCGCTCAACATTACGGCATTGCGCAGCCTCGATTCCATTCTCAAGCAGGCACCCGACAAACGCACCCACTCTGTCAGCGGCACGGCGCCGAGGCCAGCCCACGACAATGTGCGGGGTGCGAGCTACTTTGGAGAAAACACATGAGCGGCGTCCATCAAACCATCTCCCGCCTACGTGAATTGCGATTGACGTCGATGGCCGAAGCGTATTCGGTCCAGTTGCAGCAGCCGAAGCTTCACCAACTCTCTTTCGATGACCGATTCGGGTTGCTCGTCGAGCATGAAGCCTCTGAACGTGACTCGAAGAAATTGAAGCGGCTCGTGCGGAGTGCAGGATTCCCTGAATCCGCATCGCTCGAAGACGCCGATTACCGAGCTTCGCGAGATATCGACAAAGGGTTCATCGCCTCGCTGGCCAGTTGCGAATGGATTCGACAGCAGCTTAACTTGATCGTCCTTGGCGCAACGGGGGTCGGAAAGACATGGCTTGCATGTGCCTTCGGTTCTCAGGCTTGCCGACAGCGTTTACCCGCTACGTTCTTCCGGGCGAGCGATCTTTATCAAGAGATCGCAGTTGCCAGCCATGACGGTTCGTTGCCTAAGCTCAAGGCCGGTCTGATTAAACCGAGTTTGCTTATCATCGACGACTTCGGTCTGAGCGAGATTTCTTCGCAAGCTGCGCAGGTGTTGCTGGATGTGGTGGATCGGCGGATGCGTACCGGATCCTTGCTGATCACAAGCCAGTTCCCAACAGACCAGTGGCATGGGTTCTTCCCCGATCCGACCTTGGCAGACGCAATCCTTGACCGCGTGGTGCATCAGGCGCACCGGATTACGCTCAAGGGTGAATCCATGCGCAAGCTTCAGGCAAAGCGGAAGATGCCCCCAGCGTGATCATGTCGCTGGAACGATGAGCGTGACGTCAGCTTAGCGGTCACGGTGCCGTCCTGGTGCTCACGAGCACCGGGACGACTGATCAGTACGAATCGGAACTGGTGATCACGTCGAACTGGACTGACCGGTCACGAACGATCGGAATACGCA
>NZ_ATJV01000101.1 GCF_000443165.1 Thauera terpenica 58Eu
GTGCTGATAGAACCGGATCGTCTCCACATTGACCCCGGCCGCCTTACCGAAGGCGCCGATGGTCAGGTTCTTCAGACCGTTCTCCATCCCGCTTGACTCCGTAGTTGACTACGGCAGTAACGTTACAACATCAAGCGAAGACCCAGAAGGAGAAGCTTTATGTCAGAACCCAAGACCGGTCGTGGCGCGCTGGCCACCGGAGGTGTCGCGGCCATCCTCGCCTCGACCTGCTGCCTCGGCCCCCTCGTGTTGGTCGCGCTTGGCTTTTCCGGCGCCTGGATCGGCAACCTGACGGTGCTGGAGCCATACCGCCCGATCTTCATCGGCACGGCGCTGGTGGCGCTGTTCTTTGCTTACCGGCGCATCTTCCACCCGGTGCAAGCCTGCAAGCCGGGGGAGGTCTGCGCAGTTCCACAGGTGCGCGGCAGCTACAAGCTCATTTTCTGGATCGTGGCCGCGCTGGTTCTGGTCGCGCTCGCCTTTCCCTTCGTCGTGCCATTTTTCTACTGATCAGGAGTTCGCCATGAAAAAGCTGTTTGCCTCCCTCGTCCTCGTCGCCGTTGCTGCCCCGGTGTGGGCCGCCACGCAGACTGTCACGCTGTCGGTGCCCGGCATGACTTGCGCCGCCTGCCCGATCACGGTCAAGAAGGCGCTCTCCAAGGTCGAAGGCGTGAGCAAGACTGCGGTGAGCTTCGAGAAGCTCGAGGCCGTCGTCACCTTCGACGATGCCAAGACCAGCGTGCAGGCCCTGACCAAGGCCACCGCCGATGCCGGCTATCCGTCCGAGCTCAAGAGGTGATCCCTGGATAACCGGACCTTGCTCAAGACCGGCATCACCGGTTCGGTGATCGCCGCCATATGCTGCGCGACCCCCGTGCTCGTGATTGCGCTCGGCGTCCTGGGTCTGTCCGCCTGGGTCGGGTGGCTCGATTACGTGCTGATCCCGGCCCTCGTCGTTTTTGTCGGCATCACGATCTACGCGCTGCGTCGCCGGCGGGCGGAAGCCGCTTGCTGCGCTGTTGGAGTCGGAGAAAACCAGAAGAAGGGGATATGAAATGAATAGCCGTGTTCTGCATGTTACCGGGATGACTTGCGATTCCTGCGCAAACCACGTCGAGAAGGCGCTTCTCACCGTGCCCGGTGTTCATAAGGCGGAGGTGTCCTACCCTGACGCCTTGGCCCGTGTGAGCGGGGAGCCGGCGCTTGATCCGACGATGCTCGTCTCGGCAGTCGCAGCAGCTGGCTACCGGGCCGCGCTCGCCGATGCGCCGCCCGCCGCGATGGGAAGCGGGTTGCTCGGCAAGATGCGCGAGTGGCTGGGCAGTGGCGACAAGGCGGGCGGCGATGGGGGTGGTTTGCATATCGCTGTCATCGGCAGCGGCGGTGCCGCGATGGCGGCGGCGCTGAAGGCCGTCGAGCAAGGCGCGCGGGTCACGTTGATCGAGCGCGGCACCCTCGGCGGCACCTGTGTCAATGTGGGCTGCGTGCCGTCCAAGATCATGATCCGCGCCGCGCACATTGCCCACCTGCGGCGAGAAAGCCCGTTTGACGGCGGGATCGCCGCGGCACCGCCGGCGATCCTGCGCGAGCGGCTGCTGGCCCAGCAGCAGGCGCGGGTCGATGAGCTGCGCCACGCCAAATACGAAAACATCCTGGACGGCAACACCGCCATTACCATGCTGCGCGGCGAAGCGCGCTTCAGGGACGGCCACCACCTCACGGTGCGCCTGACCGACGGTGGCGAGCGCGAGGTGGCCTTTGACCGCTGCCTGATCGCCACCGGCGCCAGTGCGGCCGTGCCGCCGATCCCCGGACTGAAGGACACGCCCTACTGGACGTCCACCGAGGCGCTGGAAAGCGACACGATCCCGCAGCGGCTCGCCGTCATCGGCTCGTCGGTGGTAGCCGTCGAACTGGCGCAAGCCTTCGCCCGGCTCGGGAGCCGGGTGACGATCCTGGCGCGCAGCACGCTGTTCTTTCGCGAGGACCCGGCGATCGGCGAGGCCGTCACCGCCGCCTTCCGTGCCGAGGGCATCGAGGTGCAGGAGCATACCCAGGCGAGCCACGTCGCTTATGCCGCCGGGGAATTCGTGCTGACCACTGGGCACGGCATCGTTGCCGCCGACAAGCTGCTGGTCGCCACCGGCCGCACACCGAACACACGCGGCCTGAACCTCGAAGCGGCGGGCGTCACGATCAACGCGCAGGGCGCCATCGTCATCGACAAGGGCATGCGCACGAGTAACCCGCACATTTACGCCGCCGGCGACTGCACCGACCAGCCGCAGTTCGTCTATGTGGCGGCCGCGGCGGGCACCCGTGCCGCGATCAACATGACCGGCGGTGACGCGGCGCTGGATCTGAGCGCGATGCCAGCCGTGGTGTTCACCGATCCGCAAGTGGCGACGGTGGGCTACAGCGAGGCGAAAGCGCACCACGACGGCATCGAGACTGACAGCCGTACGCTCACGCTCGACAACGTACCGCGCGCGCTCGCCAACTTCGACACGCGCGGCTTCATCAAGCTGGTCATCGAGGAAGGTAGCGGACGGCTCATCGGTGTACAGGCGGTGGCGCCCGAAGCGGGCGAACTGATCCAGACCGCAGTGCTCGCGATCCGCAATCGCATGACGGTGCAGGAACTGGCCGACCAGTTGTTCCCGTACCTGACGATGGTCGAAGGGTTGAAGCTCGCGGCGCAGACGTTCAACAAGGACGTGAAGCAGCTGTCCTGCTGCGCCGGGTGAGGAACAGGAGGTGGTCGATGAACGCCTACACGGTATCGCGTCTGGCCCATGAGGCCGGTGTGAGCGTACATGTCGTGCGCGATTACAAGGTGCGTGGGCTGCTGCGGCCGGTGGCGCGCACCGCCGGCGGCTACGGGGTGTTCGACGCGGCCGCCTTGCAGCGGCTGTGCTTCGTGCGAGCCGCCCTGGAGGCCGGCATCGGCCTCGACCTGCTGACGCGGCTGTGCCGGGCGCTGGACACCGCAGACGGCGATGAAGCGTCGGCGCATCTTGCCGACCTGTGCCACCTCGTCGAGCGCCGACGCCAAGCGCTGACGAACCTGGAAACGCAGTTGACCGAATTGGCGCACAGCACGTCGGAGATCTCGGCATGAACAGCCCGGAGCGCGTTTCCCCCGAGGCGCGCAAGCCGGTCGCCGGCTACCTGTGGGGCCTGCTCGCCGCGCTGACCTGTCCCTGCCACCTGCCGGTGCTCGCCATCGTTCTTGCCGGCACCACCGCCGGTGCGTTCCTCGGCAAGTATTGGGGCATTGCGGCGTTCGGCCTGACCGGCTTGTTCGTCCTGTCCCTGGCGCGGGCGATGCGGGCGTTCAAGGGAAGATCATGAGCGCTACCGAGCCGGATGGCTGGACGGCGGCGCAACTGGCCCAGGCGGCCGAGCATCGGCAGCTTGAGCTGCACTACCAGCCCATCGTCGATCTGCGCCGCGGCCGAATTGCCAGCGCGGAAGCGCTGCTGCGCTGGCGGCACCCGAGCCTTGGCCTGCTGCCGCCGGGCGCGTTCCTGCCACTGGCCGAATCGTCCGGGCTGATGCCCAAAATCGGCGCGTGGGTGCTGGGTGAAGCCTGCCGTCAGATGCAGCGCTGGCTGGCGTTGAATTGGCGGCCGTTTCGATTGGCCGTTAATGGGGTCGCCTCAGAAAACGGAAAATAAAGCACGCTAAGCCCTTACTTACCCAGATGTTTGACTTTTCGTGGCACTTTCACCATGGCAATTGCAATTGCCCAACCCTTGCAAAATGCCGCACGCCTCTACAGATCGAGAGCCAGAACACTTCTCGCGCAA
>NZ_ATJV01000102.1 GCF_000443165.1 Thauera terpenica 58Eu
AGCCTGACCTTCACCGGCGAGGACTCGCCGATGGCGAACCTGATGCTGTCGGTGATGGGCGCGTTCGCCGAGTTCGAGCGCGCCCTTATCCGCGAGCGGCAGCGCGAAGGCATCGCGCTCGCCAAGCAGCGCGGGGCCTACCGGGGCCGCAAGAAGGCGCTGTCGCCGGAGCGGGTGGCCGAGCTGCGCCGGCGGGCCGCCGCCGGCGAGCAGAAAGCCAAGCTCGCCCGCGAATTCGGCATCAGCCGCGAAACCCTGTACCAATACCTGAGAACGGATGACTGACCATGCCGCGCCGCAGCTTGCTGACGCCCGCCGAGCGCACCGGCCTGCTTGCCTTTCCGACCACTGACGACGACCTCATCCGGCATTACACCTTCTCCGAACCCGACCTGTCAGTGATCCGCCAACGGCGCGGCAACCACAACCGGCTCGGTTTCGCGGTGCAGTTGTGCTACCTGCGCTATCCCGGCTTCGCCCTGCCGACCGACGCGGAACCGCCCGCATCCCTGCTGAATATCGTCGGCCGCCAGTTGCGCATCGCGCCGGACATCTGGCCGCAGTACGCGCAGCGGCCGGAAACCCGGCGCGAGCACCTGCTGGAATTGCAGGCGTGGCTGAAGCTGACGCCGTTCGCGGCCGCCGACTACCGGCGCTTCGTCCACCAGCTCGCCGAGCTGGCCCAGCAGACCGACCGGGGTATCGTGCTGGCCGAGGCGCTGGTCGAGCTGCTGCGGCAGCAACGTATCATCCTGCCGGCCATCGATGTCATCGAGCGTGTATGTAGCGAGGCGCTCACGCGCGGTACGCGCCAGGTGTACGCGGCGCTGACCGCGCCGCTGGCCGATCACCATCGCCGTGCGCTCGACGGTCTGCTGGCGATCCGCGAGGGCACCAAGGGCAGCGGGCTAATCTGGCTGCGCCAGCCGCCCGGCCCGCCCAAGCCCAAGCATGTGCTGGCCCACCTGGAGCGGCTGAAGACCCTCCGTGACCTGGCGTTGCCGGATGGGCTGGAGCACACCGTCCACCAAAACCGCCTGCTGAAGCTCGCCCGCGAAGGAGGACAGATGACGGCCCAGCACCTGCGCGACCTGGAGCCGAGCCGCCGCTATGCGACCCTGTCCGCGGTGATCCTCGATACCCGCGCCACCCTGATCGACGAGATCATCGACCTGCACGACCGTTTCATGGGCGCGCTGTTCAGCAAGGCCAAGCGCAACCACGCCGACCGCTTCCAGCAGTCCGGCAAGGCGATCAACGACAAGGTGCGGCTCTACTCGCGCATCGGCCGCGCCCTGCTGGAAGCCAAGCAGTCGGGCGGCGATCCGTTCGCCGCCATCGAGGCCATCATCCCGTGGGAGGTGTTCACCGAGAGCATCACCGAGGCCGAGCTGCTGGCCCAGCCGGAAGGTTTCGACTTCCTCGCGCTGGTCGGCGACGGCTTCAACCAGCTCCGGCGCTACACGCCGGCCCTGCTGGAAGCGCTGACCATGAAGGCCGCGCCGGCGGCACGCGAGCTGCTCGCCGCCGTCGATGTGCTCAAAGGGATGAACGAGCGCCAGGCGCGCAAAGTGCCGGACGATGCGCCCACGTCGTTCGTGCGCAAGCGCTGGGAAAGCCTGGTGCGCAACGAAGACGGGTTGGATCGGCGCTTCTACGAGCTGTGCGTGCTGTCCGAGCTGAAAAACTCGCTGCGCTCCGGCGACATCTGGGTGCAGGGCTCGCGCCAGTTCAAGGACTTCGAGGACTACCTGTTGCCGCCACCGCGTTTCGCCGCGCAGCGCGATCAGCGGGAATTGGGCCTGGCCGTCGAAACCGACTGCGAGCGCTTCCTGGAGGCGCGCCTCACGGTGCTGCAAGAGCAACTGGCGACGGTGGAGCGGCTGGCCGCCGCCAACGAGCTGCCCGACGCCGCCATCACCAGTACCGGCCGGCTCAGGATTTCGCCGCTGGACAACGGCGTGCCCGACGAGGCCGAGGCGCTGATGCAACAGGCGTACAGCCCGCTGCCGCACCTGAAGATCACCGAGCTGCTGCTGGAAGTCGATGGCTGGACGGGGTTCAGCCGCCACTTCAAGCACCTCAAGAGCGACGCGGCGGCCGAAGATCAACACCTGCTGCTGACGACCATCCTGGCCGACGCCATCAACCTGGGGCTCTCCAAGATGGCCGAATCCTGCCCGGGCGTGACCTATGCCAAGCTGACCTGGTTGCAGGCGTGGCACATCCGCGACGAGACCTATTCGGCCGGGCTGGCCGAGCTGGTCAACGCGCAGTTCCGTCAGCCGTTCGCCGCCTATTGGGGCGATGGCACCACGTCGTCGTCGGACGGCCAGAACTTCAAGGCCGGCGGTCGGGGCCACGCCGCCGGCCAGGTGAACCTGAAGTACGGCCAGGAACCGGGCGTGCAGTTCTACACCCACATTTCGGACCAGTACGCGCCGTTCCACACCAAGGTCATCAACGCCACGGTGCGCGACGCCACCCACGTCCTGGACGGACTGCTGTACCACGAATCCGACCTGCGCATCGAGGAGCATTACACCGACACGGCCGGCTTCACCGATCACCTGTTCGCGCTGATGCACCTGCTGGGCTTCCGCTTTGCGCCGCGCATCCGCGACCTGACCGACAAGCGCCTGTACATCCACGGCGACGCCAAGCAGTACCCGACGCTCGCCGGCCTGATCGGCGGCAGCGTCAACGTGAAGCACATTCGCGCCCATTGGGACGAAATCCTGCGCCTGGCCGCCTCGATCAAGCAGGGCACGGTGACGGCCTCGCTGATGCTCAGGAAGCTCGGCAGCTACCCGCGACAGAACGGCTTGGCCGTGGCCTTGCGCGAGCTTGGGCGAATCGAGCGCACGCTGTTCGCGCTCGACTGGATGCAGAACGTCGAGCTGCGCCGCCGCGTGCAGATCGGTTTGAACAAGGGGGAGGCCAAGAACGCGCTGGCCCGCGCCGTGTTCCTGAACCGGCTCGGCGAAATCCGCGACCGCAGTTTCGAGAACCAGCGCTACCGCGCCAGCGGCCTCAACCTGGTGGTGGCGGCGATCGTCCTGTGGAACACCGTCTACCTGGAGCGGGCCATCCAGGGGCTGCGGGACTCGGGCAAGGACATCGACGAGAGACTGCTGCCACATCTCTCGCCGCTGGGCTGGGAGCACATCAACCTGACCGGCGACTACATCTGGCGGCAGAACAAACACGTCGAGCAGGGCAAGTTCCGGCCGCTGCGATTGATCGAGCAGGCACCGCTAGCAACGTCTTCGTAAGGTCTATCAACTGTGGAGCTACTGATCTTGATTCTGAAAACGACCGGACTGTTCATCGCAACAGCGCTTGCCGAGATCGTCGGCTGCTTTCTGCCTTACCTGTGGCTGCGCAAAGGGGGGCCAATGTGGCTGCTGATTCCGGCAGCGATGAGCTTGGCGCTCTTCGTTTGGCTGCTCACGTTACACCCAGCCGCCAGTGGCCGCGTTTACGCCGCCTATGGCGGCGTTTATGTGGCTACCGCGCTGGTTTGGCTTCGGGTCGTGGATGGCGTGAAGCTGTCCGCGCTGGATTGGACGGGGGCTGGAGTCGCGCTACTGGGCATGTCAATCATTGTGCTGGGCTGGCACGACAAGGCATAGCGTACGATTTTTTCCGTTTCGTGAGCTGACCCC
>NZ_ATJV01000103.1 GCF_000443165.1 Thauera terpenica 58Eu
GAGCACCGGGACGACTGATCAGTACGAATCGGAACTGGTGATCACGTCGAACTGGACTGACCGGTCACGAACGATCGGAATACGCAGCAGGCCGAGCAGAGAGCGCGGAATGCAGGCTTTTCAGGTGCCCGACAAGATCGGCGTACAGGCAGTAGCGAAACGCTGCGAGGCGTTTGTAGAAGGTTGTCGGTCGCCGGGTGGCCGTCATGACTTCGGCCACCCCACCTTCGGCGTAGCGGGCACGCTGCAACAGCGTTCGGCCGAGCTGGCGATAGTCTTGCCTGGTCTTGCTACTCAAGCTGGCAAATTCATCGGCCGGAAGCATGGCTTGCATCTCGCGCCGGCAACTCTCGATGAGCGCAACCATCTCATCCGCGTCGATCATTGCTTCCGGCCCTGAAACATCGCTTTCAAATCGGCAATGGCCTTTGCGCGTTCAGCCTTTGCTTTTTGACGCTCGGCTTCTGACTGTTGCACAGTGGGGCGCGATGCCGCTACTTCCATCGCCTCCTGTCGGTTCTTTCGCCAGCGGGCGATACTCGGCGCGAACTCAGGGATGAACTCCCCCGTGACAGCGTTATTCATCACGGCCAATAGCCATGAGCGGACGGAGCGGATGCCCACATGCTTGCCACTACCGGCTGCCGATAGCACGCCAGCCAATTCGTCAGCGGCAAGCTGTATCTGTTCTGCCGTGAGCGAGGGCCCGAAGCGGCGGGTTACGTCGCCTATGACGCGCAGGTAGGGTAGAAGGGAAGGGTGCGACAAGTCCAAGGGCGCGGAAGCCTCGCCAATTTTCTGAGAGTTATCCACAGCCCCGGTCTGTAGTAGTGGTTTTATATTTTTAACTACTACTTCTTCCTTGTATTCACCTACACCTATATCACCGCCCTGACCGGCGACGGATGTGCCGTCCACGGTTTCTCCGTCGCCGGCCAAGCCGGCCATGGATGTCTGTGGCACCTTTTGCGAAACGGGTGTTAACACGGACTCCCATCGCCAAAGCCCTTCCTCGTCCTGGAATTTCCTCCGCGCCAGGTAGCCGGCATCTTCAAGTTCGCGCAGGATGCGGCGGCAAAGGTCTCGGCCAAGATGGCCTTTCGCTCGTGACTGATCGTGCAACACGCGCGGCAGTGCGACAGCGCGCAACTGCCAGTTGCGGCCCAGCGAGAGCAAGTGGCAAGCCACGCCTCGCGCTTCATAGCTCAGCCGCGCATCGCGCAGCAGGCTGCAAGGCAGAGACCACCAGTATTCGGCGGAGTCGTCAATGCGGATGCGGCTCATGACTTCGCCCTCTGGCGAGCCGGACAACCGGCGTGCTCGCGCTCCGCCGCCTGAGTCTCAAGCCACGCGTCGATCTCGTGGGCAAAAAAGCCAATCGAACGGCCGCCAGGGCCTAGCCGAACTGGCTTTGGAAAATCTTCAGTCTGGCAAAGTCGCCAGAGGGTTGTCCGGCTGACGGCAATTTTGTCGCAGACATCCTGAACCTTTATGACGCGCATGAAACACCTCGAATGATCTTGAACACGAGGCCATGCTGCGACTGATTGAAGCCGTGCGCACGGACATTAAATATGCGCAAAACCGCGTCACTTTCTGTCCGTCGTAAATCCCCTCCAGCGGATGCGAGCTGCCAGATCAATCCGGAGAGTTTGTAGAAACGCCTTGAAAACTGATCCGGTAGCTGATTTCACCGGATACGTGTTTGTCACCATGGAGGTAGTACCTTTCCCCCTTACGTATCTTGCGAAGCATAGTTTTAGCACGCTGAATACTGGTTACGGGGTTTTCTCCCCCCTCGTGAAAGACTGCGGCCAAGCAACGTACCGCGTCGGACTCCAGGATTTGGTCCCCGCGTTTTTCCTCTCTCCCGCTATTTGCAACGCCAAGCGTCCAACCAGCGATGTGGCAAATCCAAACGAACTCCATCGCGGTATCAAGCTCGGCGGTAAGTGATGGTCTACCTCTTTTGTTAGAAGCGAGTCCTTCTGCAATCATTTGAAGTGTGTGCAGGTTGTGTCGGATCAGGACGTGCTCATGGCACTGTGCTGGTTCGATATTTAGCTCCGCCCACAACTGCTCGTCATCCGGCTCATTAGCTGCCGCATCAAGCGTGCCTGACGACAAATATCGATTTTCCTCACTTAGGAGCCGCTCGATTTCATCAGGCTTCAAACCCAGCAATGCTTCCTGCAGTAGGTGAACGGCTTTGGCGACGGCCTGGTAGCGTTTTTTCCTCTCTTCGTCTCTGAGGGGGTTGACGTGGTCCGCATGCCACGCCGCCAAAGTTTTGAGCTGCTCGGAAAAAGCAGCGGGGTCTCTGAAAACAGGAAGGCCACAACGGGTTCTGCTGACGAAAATTTCATATTCAATTTGACCGAGGGGGAGAAAGGCATGCCCATCGCTTGATGTTTTGATCGGCTTCATGCTTGCCCCTTCCATTCATCCAACTTGTCCGCCCATTCCTGCATCATGGTGCGGCGCTCATCGAAATAGGTGGCGTGGTTGTAGGTACGACGCACATTGTTCTGGTCGGCATGGGCAAGCTGCGCCTCGATGGCATCGGGACGGTAGCCCATCTCGTTAAGGCGGGTACTGCCGGTGGTCCGCGTGGCGTGTGGGCTATAGGCGCCGCTCCACCCCAAAACCTTGAGCGCCTGGCGAAGCGATGCGGCGGACATGGGAGCGTTGCGATCATCCCGGCCGGGAAACAGGTGCTTACGGTTGCCGGTAATGGCATGCAGTCTTTTGAGCATGTCCACTGCCTGACGTGGTAGAGGCATGAGGTGCTCCTTGCGCGCTTTCATGCGCTGCGCAGGGATACGCCAAACAGCCTTCTCAAGGTCAAACTCATCCCAAGCCGCCTCGGCCACTTCGCTCGGTCGCGCCAAGGTCCACCACATCAGTTGCATGCAATGACTTACCTGAAAGCTGCAGCGGTGGTTTGCGAAGTCACTCAGCAGTTTGCCGATCTGCTCTTTACTCAGCGCCGGTTTGTGCTGGGTCTTGTTTGCTGGTAGCGCCTTGCGTACCGGCCAAACCGGGTCGCTGTCCGCTCGCAGGGTGGCGACGGCGAACTCGAATACGGCGGACATGGTGCGCCGCGCCTCGGCGGCGACCGTGGGGGCGCCACGCTTTGCTGTTTTCTGCAGGATGTCCAGGACATGGGTTGGCGTTATTTCGCGAACCGGCATGCTGCCGATACTGGGGAATACCACGCGCTCCAGCATATCCAGACGCCGGTTCTTGGTGACATCTTCCCAGTCCTTTGTCTGCAGCCACTCCTTGGCGACGATCTCGAAGGTGTTCTTTGCTTCGCTGGCTTTCCGGATGCGGTCGAGCTGCCTTTGCTGGGCGGGATTGATGCCTTGCTTGACCAGTTTGCGTGCGGCCTCGCTGCGTTCCCTGGCTTCAGAGAGCGTAACAGCAGGGTATTCGCCAAGCGCAAACATGCTGGCCTTGCCATCCAGTGTGAAGCGGTATCGCCAAGCCTTGACTCCGTTGGGCTTGACTTCGAGGTAGAGCCCGCGCTGGTCATTCAAGCGGTAGAGCTTCTCCCTGGGCTTGGCGTTGCGGCAGTGCGTATCGGTAAGCATGGTGGCTGACTCCTTGTCATGGCGACAGCGGCACTATACTCACTTATTCGCACATGCTCCAAGAGCTGTACTCGCTAGTGTACTCAGGCATGCATTGACTGCTCGGGAAACTTGAAGCAGTGCTATGAAACAATAAAACCGCGCAAATGCTCGGTTTTATTGGGATTTTCATGCTTTCCTGGTGTTTCATGAAACATCAGGAAAACGGCTTAGCGACTCAGACGTTGAACAAAAAGTTCAACACATCCCCATCCTTGACCACGTATTCCTTGCCTTCGGCGCGCATCTTGCCGGCTTCCTTGGCGCCGGCTTCGCCCTTGTACTGGATGAAGTCGTCGAAGGCGATGGTCTGGGCGCGGATGAAGCCGCGTTCGAAGTCGGTGTGGATCACGCCTGCGGCCTGCGGGGCGGTGTCGCCGGCGTGGATGGTCCACGCGCGCACTTCCTTCACCCCGGCGGTGAAGTAGGTCTGCAGGCCGAGCAGCTTGTAGCCGGTGCGGATCAGGCGGTTGAGGCCGGGTTCTTCCAGGCCCATGGAGGCGAGGAAATCCGTTTTGTCGACGTCGTCGAGATCGGCAATCTCGGCCTCGATCGCGGCGCATAGGGCGACCACCTGCGCGCCCTCGGCGGCAGCGTGGGCACGCACGAGTTCGAGCTGGGGGTTATTGTCGAAGCCATCCTCGGCGACGTTGGCGGCATACAGCACCGGTTTGGCGGTGATCAGGCAGAAGGGCTTGATGCTCGCCCATTCTTCCTTGGCCAGGTCCAGGGCGCGGATGCCCTTGCCCTGGTCGAGCTGGGCGAAGCATTTTTCCAGCACCGACACCAGGATCTTGGCTTCCTTGTCGCCGGAGGAGGCCGGGCGGCGGTAGCGTGCGAGCGCCTTCTCCACGGTCGCCATGTCGGCCAGGGCGAGCTCGGTGTCGATGATCTCGATGTCGCGCAGCGGGTCCACGCTGCCCGAGACGTGAATCACGTTGTCGTCGGTGAAGCAGCGCACCACGTGCACGATGGCGTCGGTTTCGCGGATGTTGGCGAGGAACTGGTTGCCCAGACCTTCGCCCTTGGAGGCGCCGGCGACCAGGCCGGCGATGTCGACAAACTCGACGATCGCCGGCTGCACCTTCTGCGGCTTGACGATGGCAGATAGCGCGTCCAGGCGGGCGTCGGGCACTTCAACGATGCCCACGTTGGGCTCGATGGTGCAGAAGGGATAGTTCTCGGCCTGGATGCCGGCCTTGGTGAGGGCGTTGAACAAGGTGGACTTGCCGACGTTGGGCAGGCCGACGATTCCGCATTTCAGGCTCATTTGAATCCTTGTCGTTCCGGGGCGCTGCGGGCGGGCTACAGCCTTGATCCGGTGTGGAAAGCCGTGAATTGTACCGTGTCGGAGGCGGGGCTTCAAAAGGCCGCGCCAGACCTCGGCTACAAAAGCTCGGCGCTACGCCTACAATCTGCGCTCTGTCTTGCCAGAAAGCCCATTCCAGAAGGAGACGACATGACGAGCAATTGGATGAAGATGATCGATGCGTGCAGCGCGGCTGCGCTCGCGTCCGGGGCACTGCAGCCGGTGCAGGTCGAGCAGACCGAGATGGAAGACGGCGGCATGCGCTTCATCGTGCGCTGGGTGTCCTCGCTGGCGGTGAAGGATGCCGCCGCAAAGGCGGCGATTCCGGGTGGCCCGCGCGATCCGGACTTTAACCCCTTCCTCAAGCCCGATCCGGAGCTGACGGTCGGCCCCATCGGCGACGAGCACGTCGTGATCCTGAACAAGTTTCCGCTCTGCGAGCGCCATCTGGTGCTGGCCAGGCGCGAGTTCGAGGAGCAGTTGCTGCCGCTGGTGCGCAGCGACTTTGCCGCACTCGCAATCATCATGGCCGAGGCCGGCGGCATCGGACTTTACAACGGTGGCACCGCCGCCGGCGCGAGCCAGCGCCACAAGCATGTGCAGTGGATGCCGGAGGCAGAAGGCAACGCCAGCCTGCAGCTGTTTGCCCCCGGGCTGCCGGCGGACCTGCCCGAGCAGGGGGTGGCGACGCATCCGGCATTGGCGATGAAGCACTGTTTCGTGCGCGTGCACTGTGGCAAGGGGGTGGCGGTGGACCTGGCTGCCGACAGCATGGCGGCGGGTTTTGCGCGTGCCTGCGATGAGCTTGATCTGAAGCCGGGTGCCGATGGTCTGCTGCCACCCTTCAATCTGCTCGTGGGGGATGGCTGCCTGTTGGTGCTGCCGCGCAGCCAGGAGCACTTCGAGGGCATCTCGATGAGCGCGGTGTGCTTTGCGGGAACGCTGTACACGCGCACGTCCGAGCAGATCGAGGCGGTTCGTCGGGTCGGGCCACTGCAGGCCATGGCCGCGGTGGGCTACGCGGCCTGAGTCGGGTCGGGTGCCGCCGTCAGGCGGGCTTGTCGTCTCGCGCCGGATCGGATGAAGGATCTGGCGCGGAGGCGGCCTGCTTGGCGGCCTTGGGTCGCGCATTGAGCTTGGTCGCGGTGGCGTTGAGCTCGCCGCGTGCCAGCTGTGGCCACAGCGCCAGCGCCTTGTCGATCGCCTCGTCGATATCGCGCTGCTCTTCGCGACGCGCGGGCTTGAGCACGAAGTTAACCACTTCGCTGCGCTCGCCGGGGTGGCCGATGCCGATGCGCAAGCGCCAGTAATCGTGGGTGTTGAGATGGGCCGAGGTGTCCTTCAGCCCATTGTGACCGCCCAATCCGCCGCCGAACTTCAGCCGCAGCTGGCCCGGGGGGATGTCGAGCTCGTCATGGACGATGAGGATTTCAGCGGGCTCGATGCGGTAGAAACGCGCCAGCGCGCCCACTGCCTGACCCGAGCGGTTCATGAAGGTCTGTGGCATCAGCAACCAGACGCCAGCCTCGCGTGCATTGGCGACCAGACCGTGAAAGCGGGATTCGTGCGAGAAGCGCACGCCGAGCTGATCGGCGAGCCGCTCACAAAACCGAAACCCGGCGTTGTGCCGGGTTTCGGAGTATTCGGCCCCCGGATTGCCGAGGCCGACGATGAGACGCAAGGGGCGCGCAGGCGGCGTGGTCATCGTTGTTCGGTCCAGGGCATCCGGATGGGCAGCGGGCGATGCGTGGCTTACGCCTCTTCGCCTTCGTCTTCGGTGTCGGCTGCAGCGCCGCGCACCTTCAGCGCGGTGGCAACGACGGCGTCGCCTTCACCACGTACGACCAGCTCGACACCGGCCGGCAGCGTCAGCTCCGAGACGTGCACCGAATGACCGGCATCCAGGGCCGAAAGGTCGACCTTGATGAATTCCGGGAGGTTGCCCGGCAGGCACACGACATCGATGTCGTTGATGACGGCCGAAACGATGCAGCCACCGAGCTTGACGGCAGGGCTGTCGTCACCGCCGATGAAGTGCAGCGGCACCTTGACGTGAATCTTCTCGTCGGCTGCGACGCGCTGGAAGTCGATGTGCAGCACTTGCTGCTTGAAGGGATGCCACTGGGTGTCACGCAGGATGACGGTTTCTTTCTCGCCGTCGACTTCGACGCTGAGCAGGGAGGAGTGGAAAACTTCCTTCTTCAGCAGGTGGTACAGCTCGTTGTGGTCGAGCGTGATCGGCTGGGGGTCCTTGGTGCCGCCGTAGACGATGCCCGGCAGCTGGCCGGCACGACGCTGGCGGCGGCTCGCACCCGTACCCTGAGCGTCACGCTTGGTGGCCTGGAATTGAATTTGCATGGTGTTGCTCCTGGTGATGTAAGTCTTCGCCCGCGACCAGACGAAAACGGTAAAAACCCGCGCCGCGCATGAAGCGGGCTGCGGGCAGAAAGCTTATTCCATGAACAGCGAGGACACGGACTCCTCGTTGCTGATGCGCAAAATGGTGTCAGCGAGCAAGGAGGCCACCGAGACCTGGCGGATGCGCGTGCTCGCCTTGGCGTCCTCGCGCAGCGGAATGGTGTCGGTGACGACCAGCTCGTCGAGCTCGGAGTTGTCGATGCGTGACACCGCAGAACCCGACAGTACCGCGTGCGTGCAGTAGGACAGCACACGCTTGGCGCCATGCTCCTTGAGCGCGGCAGCGGCCTTGCACAAGGTGCCGGCGGTGTCGACGATGTCGTCCATGATCACGCAGGTGCGACCTTCGACCTCGCCGATGATGTTCATGACTTCGGAGACGTTGGCCTTGGGGCGGCGCTTGTCGATGATCGCGAGGTCGCATTCCATGCGCTTGGCGAAGGCGCGCGCACGCACCACGCCGCCGACGTCTGGCGACACCACCAGCAGGTCGTCATGCCTTTGCTTGTCCAGGTCGTTGAGCAGCACCGGGGCGGCATAGACGTTGTCGACGGCGATGTCGAAGAAGCCCTGGATCTGGTCGGCGTGCAGGTCCATCGTGAGCAGGCGCTGGACGCCCACGGCCTGCAACATGTTGGCGACGACCTTGGCGGTGATCGGGACGCGCGCCGAGCGCGGGCGACGATCCTGACGGGCATAGCCGAAATAAGGGATGGCAGCGGTGATGCGGCCGGCGGAAGCACGCTTCAACGCATCGACCAGCACCAGCAGTTCCATCAGGTTGTCGTTGGTCGGCGAACACGTCGGCTGCAGCACGAAGACGTCCTTGCCACGCACGTTCTCGAGCAACTCGACGTTGACCTCACCATCCGAAAATCGACCTACGGTCGCCGAGCCGAGGGAGATGCCCAGGCGTCGGGTGACATCGGCGCCGAGCTTGGGGTTGGCGTTGCCAGTGAAGACCATCAGGCTGCCGTGGGGCATGACTGCTACTCCGATGCCGTAAAAATTGTGTGCGTGATGACGCTGTACGTAACGACGCTGTGCGTGAAAACGACTCGGGCAGGCTCCCGGATAACCTGGGCCTGCCCGTCATTGTGTGGCTGGGGAGGAAGGATTCGAACCCTCGAATGCCGGAATCAAAATCCGGTGCCTTAACCGACTTGGCGACTCCCCAATAAACTGGTTTCGCTAGCTTTGCGTATCGACTGACGAAGCGGCCGCTATTCTAGCCATTCAAACAGCGGATGGCGAGAGCTGCTGCGCACTTTCCATGCTGTCCAGGCGGGCGGGCACTGTGCTGCGACCCAATCTGCGTGCTGTGCCGAAGCGACTTCAGCAAAAACGCAACTCCCCGATCCTGTCATCCGTGCCGGTGCATGCTGCCCCAGCCAGTCGATCGCGCTTTGCACTTGCGGATAACGCTTGCAGGCCACTGCTTGCAGATCGTTTCGCGTCGTGCTCACTGCGAAGTCCGGCATTCTGATCAGCGGCGTGTTTCTCGTCAAGTCCCCGGCGCCAAAAATTTCTGCAGTGGGGATGGAAACGCCCGGTGACACGAGGACATACCAGGCCGGCGCCAGCTCCAGTGGCTGGAGCGCTTCGCCCACGCCTTCGGCAAAGGCGTCACGGCCGAAGATGAAAACGGGGACGTCGGCGCCGAGCTGCAAACCCAGCGTCTGCAGTTCGGCACGCCCCAGGCCGGTTTGCCACAGGCGGTTGAGGGCGATGAGCGTGGTGGCCGCGTCCGAGCTGCCGCCGCCGATGCCGGCGCCCATCGGCAGCACCTTGTGCACGGCGATGTCGGCGCCGAGCTGGCAGCCCGTATGGGCCTGCAGCAGACGCGCTGCGCGCACGACCAGGTCGTGTTCGGGGGCGATGCCGGCGATGTCGGTGGTGCGCCGGATCACGCCATCGTCACGGCGGGTGAAGTCCAGGGTGTCGCCCCAGTCGAGCAGGCGGAAGGCGGTTTGCAGCAGATGGTAGCCGTCGGCGCGACGGCCGACGACATGCAGGAAGAGGTTGAGCTTGGCCGGGGCGGGGCAGCCCAGCAGGCGCTGCGGATCGGAGGTGTCAGGCGGGGTCAGGGCAGGGTGGTCCATGAATCGATGACGAGGCGGATGCGGGCGTCGCCGCGGGAGATGTCGAGCCGGGCCGGGGGTGAGTCGGCGGCAGTGCTGAGGTAGGCGAGGTATTCGATGCGCCAGCCCTGATCGATGACGAGTGCGGGCCGGCCGGCGCTGTCACGATTGCGCACCTCGGCCGCGGCGTCGGGCGCAGCCTGCACCCAGCGTCCAAGGCTGGCGACGGGGATGTCGATGCCGAGCACATGCGGCAGCAGGGTCTCGGCGCTGTCGGCGCTGAGCTCCTGGCCGTCGGCGGTGCGCAGGTGCGCGCCGACGGCGCTGGCCTCGAGCTGGGCGGCGATCTGGCCCAGGGGCGTGAGCAGGGTGAAGCTATCCGTGCCGTGGGCATGACGCCAGTCGATGCTGCCGCTTGCCGCCTGCTCCCCGGCGCTGGCCGAGATGCGGCCCTGGAGTTCGAAAGCCGGTGCGAAGGTGCGTGCCGCGATCAGCGCCGGTGCAGCGCTGGGCAGGGGCGCACAGGCGGACAGGCCGAGCGTGGCCACAGCCAGGATCGCTACCACCGCAGTGTTCAGGAGAGGGTGGCTAGCCACCCTCATTCGGCGCGCAGGCGACGCACGGTGTCGGCCAGCACCTTGCTCGAAGGGTGGGCCTTGAGGGCCTCGTCGAAGAGGCGGTTGGCGTCCTCGCGGCGCTCCACCGACCACAGCACTTCGCCCAGATGGGCGGCAATCTCGGCGTCCGCGCGGATGGCGTAGGCGCGTTCGAGGTACTTCAGCGCCGCCGGCACGTCGCCGCGACGGAAGCGGACCCAGCCCATGCTGTCGAGGATGAAGGGGTCGTCGGGAGAGAGCTCGAGCGCGCGCGCGACCAGGGTCTCGGCTTCGTCCAGGCGCAGCTTGCGGTCGGCCAGTGAATAGCCGAGTGCGTTGTAGGCATGGGCGTGGTCGGGCTTGAGTTCGATCACGCGACGCAAGCGGCTTTCCATCAGCTCAAGGTCGTTGAGACGTTCGGCCAGCATCGCGGTTTCATAAAGCAGATCGCTGTCGTCCGGTGCGGCGCGCAAGGCTTGCTCGAGCACGGCAAGCGCTTCTGCGCTGCGATCGGCTTCGCGCAGGAGCTGGGCTTCGGCCATCAGATAGCGCTGCTTGAGTGCTGCGTTGCCGTCCTGGGCCTTGAGCAGGGCGCGCGCCTCGTCGATACGGCCTTCGGCGGCGATGCTGTGTGCGCTGCGGATCATGGCTTCGGCTTGATGTTGTTCGTCGCGCACCTCACTGAACCACTTGCGTGCCAGCGTGCCCTCACCGCGGCGCTCGGCCAGCTGGCCCAGTTGCAGGCGAATCAGGTCGGGCTGTGCATAGCCGACTTCGAGCGCTTTCAGGTAGTGGGCTTCGGCGGTCTGGCTGTCGTTGAGCTGCATCGACAGCAGGCCGACGGCGTAGAGCAGTTCGGCGTCCTCCGGGTTGGCGGCGAGCAGGTGCTTGAATTGCGTGCGCGCATCCTCGAAGCGCTGTGCACTGACCAGCGCCCTGGCGTAGGTGAGGCGCAGCGTTGTGCTGTCAGGGTTGCGCTCGAGTTCAGCCTCGAGCTGGCGCGCAGCCTCGGCAGAGGCCCCGGTATGTTGCAGGATCTGTGCCTTCAGCTGCAGCGCTGCTTCCCAGCCCGGCTTGAGCTGCAAGGCGGCATCGACCGCGCCCAGCGCCTGCATCGGCTCCTCGGCCACCATGGCTGCGTGCGCCCGTGCGACCTGCGCCTCGGGCAGCTCAAGATAGGGCTCGGTGAGGCGTTGCACGATGCGCTGCACCGCATCCTTGTCGGGTATGCCCGCCAGCGCCCGATTCAGGCCGAGCAGGTTCTGGCCGAGACGAGCACTGGATTGCGCCAGCGCGCGTGCAAGCTGGGCCTGGACCTGTTCGAGGTTGCGCGCGCCACCGCCCACGCCGGCGAGCACGCGGCGCGCCTCCTCGGAGTCGGGTGCGGTTTCCGACCACAGCTGCGCGGCCTCGCCGGCCATCTGCGGGTTGCGCGAGTACATCGCGACCTCGGTTGCGCGGCGCGCGATGCGGGGGTCGCGCGTCGTGCGCGCCAGATCGAGATACAGCTGCGCCGACAGGCTGATCTGACCGCGCGCACCTGCAATTTCCGCGAGCAGGAACTGGTAGATCGTTCGCGGCGTCAGCTCTTGCGCTGGCAGCGGGCCGCCCACGACGTCCTTGTCGGCCGCCCCGGCAAGGCAGGCGGTAGTGCCAAGGCTGATGGCCAGGCACAAGGTGCGAAGGGTGCGGGAGGAGCGAATTTTCATGGCAATGGTCCGGCGGGCTGCAGCGGTTCGGCGGTTCGCGCACGCCGGTCTGGCGCCGCGCAAGCAATCGGCGGCGGACGACAAACGGCCGCGCGACGATGTCTTGGGAGGGGATTTTACGGCTTCCAGGCGCACCGCGCCGTTGCAGCTTGGAGCCCTGGACTAGAATTCGGTTCGCTCCATGGTATGCAGTTCGGCGCCCTGCCCGCAAGACGGACGAGCCGGCGCTGCCGCTACAAGTCCTTCCGTCGTGTACCCGCCTGATGCCCGAACTGCCTGAAGTCGAGACCATCTGCCGCGGCGTGCGGCCTCATGTAGAAGGCCGCGTGCTCAGCGCCCTGGTTGTGCGCAACGCCCGCCTGCGCCAGCCGGTGCCGCCCGATCTGGCGCACGAGATCGAGGGGCGGGTGCTGCTTGGGGTGTCGCGCCGGGCAAAATATCTGCTGTTCGACTTTGGCCACGGTAGCTTGATCGTGCATCTTGGCATGTCGGGCAGCTTGCGCGTGGTCGACTCCACGCAGGCGCCCGGGGTGCACGACCATGTGGATCTGGTGTTCGGTGCGCAGGCCCTGCGCCTGCGTGACCCGCGCCGTTTTGGCCTGGTGGTGTGGCAAGCAGGTGAGGCCGCGCAACATGCCTTGCTGGCACGACTGGGGCCGGAGCCGCTTGACGAGGCGTTCACGGCTGACTGGCTGCACCGGGTCACGCGTGGGCTGCGAGCGCCCATCAAGCACGTGCTGATGGACAGCCATCGTGTCGTCGGCGTGGGTAACATCTATGCGTCGGAGAGCCTGTTCCGTGCCCGCATCCATCCGCTGCAGGCGGCCGGAGCGCTCGGGCCGCGGCGTTGCGCGCGCCTGGTGCAGACCGTGCGCGAGACGCTTCACGCCGCCATTGCCGCCGGCGGCAGCAGCTTGCGCGACTTCGTCGGCGGCGACGGCCAGCCCGGCTACTTCCAGCAGCAGTACTTCGTCTACGGCCGCGACGGCCAGGCCTGTCGGCAGTGCGGCACGCTGGTGCGACGGCTGGTCAGCGCCCAGCGTGCGAGCTATTTCTGTCCGCGCTGTCAGCGCCGCAGTTGAGCCCTCTGCGCTGGTCGGGCGAAGGCGGCCGCTGGTCCTGCGCCTGCGATTGCGCGTGGCAGCACTTCGAGTTCGCCGCTATGCTGGCGTTATGATGTAGTCCATCCTCGCGCACCTGCGCGGTGTCATCCCGATGAGCGAACCGATGACCCAATTGATCGATCAGTTTTCTGCCTACGCCAAGTGGCGGGCCTCCGCCGCCGAGTCGGTGATGCGTTTGCGTACGTGGCTGGCGCGCAACGAGGTGGGCGACGCGCAGTGCGACCTGCGCCTGCAGTATCTGCTCGAGCGCCTGCGCGACGACAAGCTGACGGTTGCCTTCGTCGCCGAGTTCTCGCGCGGCAAGTCGGAACTGATCAACGCCATTTTCTTTGCCGACTACGGCGACCGCGTCCTGCCCTCGAGCGCGGGGCGTACCACGATGTGTCCCACCGAGTTGCAGTGGAGCAAGGGTGACAAGCCCGAGTTGCGCCTGCTGCCGATCCGCTCCCGTGAGCGTCAGGCCGCGGTGAGTGAACTCAAGCGCTACCCCGAGGAGTGGCGGGTGCTGCCGCTGCGAACCCTCGATGTGATCAGCCTGCAGTCGGCTTTGGCGCGCGTGGGCGAGACCGAGCGCGTGAGCGAGGAGGAGGCCGTCCGCCTCGGCTTCGTCGTCGACCCCAAGGGTGAAGAGGGGCTCAAACCCGGCGCCGACGGCCTCATCGAGATCCCGAGCTGGCGCCACGCGGTGATTCAGTTTCCACATCCGCTGCTCGAGCAGGGCCTGGTCGTGCTCGACACGCCGGGTCTGAACGCCATCGGCGCCGAACCCGAGCTCACCCTGTCCATGCTGCCGAGCGCGCACGCGGTGCTGTTCATCCTCGCCGCCGATACCGGCGTCACGCACAGCGACCTCGTCGTATGGCGCGACTATGTGCAAGGTGGCGGTAGCCGCCAGCGCGGTCGGCTGGTGGTGTTGAACAAGATCGATGGCCTGTGGGACGGTCTGCGCGACGAAGCGAAAATCGAGGCTGAGATCGCCAAACAATGCGCCTCCGTGGCGGACACGCTGGAGGTCGAGCGCGCGGCGGTGTTCCCGGTGTCGGCGCAGAAGGGCCTGGTGGCGCGCATCACCGATGATGCGGCGCTGCTCGAGCGCAGCCGCATGCCGGCGCTGGAGAAGGCGTTGACCAACGATCTGTTGCCGGCCAAGCAGGACATCGTGCGCGATGACACTCTGGCCGAAACCGGCGATGTCACGGCGCAGACGCGCGCCTTGCTCGAGGCGCGGTTGACGGGCTTGCGCGAGCAGTTGCAGGAACTCACCGATCTGCGCGGCAAGAACCAGAGCGTCATCGAATACATGATGCGCAAGATCCGCATGGAGAAGGATGACTTCGAGCAGGGGCTGCAGAAGTACTACGCGGTGCGCTCGGTATTTTCCAGCCTCACCAACAGCTTGCTCGCCAACATCGGCATGGACGCGCTGCGCGATGAAACCCGGCGCACACGCGAGGCGATGCTGGAGTCCACCTTCACCAAGGGGCTGCGCGATGCGATGAAGGGCTTCTTTCAGCACCTGCGCGCGAATCTTGAGCGCTCGACCGCAGAGATTGGCGAGATCACCCGGATGCTCGAGGTGATGTACAAACGCTTCTGCGTCGAGCACGGGCTCAAGCTGAGCCAGCCCGAGAGCTTTTCAACCCTGCGCTACGAGAAGGAAATCGACCGCCTGGAGGCGGCCTTCAACCGCCAGATCAACACCACGCTGACCTTGGTGACGACCGAAAAGCATGCGCTGACGCAACGCTTCTTCGAGACGGTTGCGGTGCAGGCGCGCAGCACTTTCGAGCTCGCGAACCGGGATGTGGAGCAGTGGCTGCGCGCCGTGATGTCACCGCTCGAGACCCAGGTGCGCGAATATCAGATCCAGCTCAAGCGCCGGCTCGAAAGCGTCAAGCGCATCCACCAGGCAACCGATACGCTGGAGGACAGGGTGGAAGAGCTCAAGCACAGCGAAGACGGCGTGATGGCGATGCTCGAGCAGCTCGCCGCGCTGCAGCGTGAAATCGCCGAGACGCTTGGGGTGGAAGTGAATTCCATGCCTGGCGAGGTTCGCGCCGCCGCGTGACCCGGCTCAGCTCCGCGCCCCCGGCAGCCGGAGCCGCAAAAAGCAAGAAACCCACCCGCAGCCTGGAGCGGCGGGTGGGTTCGTCCTCATCGTCCTGCGAGATCCAAACTCGGTTGCTCAGCTTTGAGCGGTGAGCTTGAGGAACTTCTCCATCAACTGCTCCTTGGTCTCGACGTGCTCCGGGTCGAGCGGGATACAGTCGACCGGACAGACCTGCTGGCACTGCGGTTCGTCGAAGTGACCGACGCACTCAGTGCAGCTGTCGGGGTCGATAACGTAGATTTCGTCGCCCTGGGAGATGGCGCCGTTGGGGCATTCGGGTTCGCAGACGTCGCAATTGATGCATTCGTCGGTAATGATCAGAGCCATGGTGTTCGCTTCCTTGCTATTGCTTTGAGTTCAGTTTGTCCTGCAGTCGCGCCAGCACCGAGGGCTGGACGAACTTGCTCACATCGCCGCCAAGGCGGGCGATTTCCCGCACCATCGTGGCGGAGATGAACATGTACTCCTCTGCCGGCGTCAGGAATACTGTTTCGACGTCCGGATAGAGCTTGCGGTTCATTCCCGCCATCTGGAATTCGTATTCGAAGTCGGAGACCGCGCGCAGACCGCGTACGATCACGCGCGCATCATGTGCCTTGACGAATTTCATCAGCAGGCAGTCGAAGCCGACCACCTCCACGTTGGGGTAGTTGGTCAGGGCATTGCGCGCGATGTCGACGCGTTCGTCGAGATCGAAGATCGGATTCTTGCTGTTGCTGCGCGCAACGGCAACGACAACGCGACTGAAAAGCAGCGCAGCCCGGCGCACGAGATCCTCGTGACCGCGGGTGAAGGGGTCGAACGTCCCCGGATAGACCGCCACCGCTTCCCTCATTTCTGGCTCCTGCGCATTAGATGGAAATGAACCTGCCCCGCGCTGCCTTGTTTGACAGTGCGCCAATTACCCAAACCTTCCAGCGCCGCATGAGACTCGACATAGAGCCATCCGTCCGCCTTCATCGGCCCGTCCAGCCAGGGCTGAACACGCTCGATCCAGCCCTGCATGTAGGGCGGGTCGAGGAACATGCCATCAAACTTCAAGGGCGTGCTCTGCATGAATCTTACCGCATCGCCGCGCACGATCTCTACATGCGACGCCTGTAGGGTCTTCGCGCTCTTGTGCAGTGCGTCGAGCGCGCGCGCATCGCGTTCGACCAGCACCACCGAGGCGGCGCCGCGCGAAGCGGCTTCAAAACCGAGGATGCCGCTACCGGCGAAAAGATCGACACAGTGCTGGCCGTCAAGGTCCTGGCCCAGCCAGTTGAACAAGGTCTCGCGCACACGATCGGGAGTGGGGCGCAGGCCGCGCACGTCAACGACCTCGAGCAGGCGCGAGCGCCACGCCCCGCCAACGATGCGCACCCGGCTCATTGCGCGGCGGGGGCGGCTGCCGCTGCGGGGGTGGACGGCGCTGCGTGGTCGCCGTCGCCGCCGGCGATCACGGTGACGAGTTGTTCGCCGCGAATGCGGCGTGCGAAGGCGTCGCGCACCTGTTCGACGCTGACCGCTGCGACCTGACGCGGATAGCTGTCCAGCCAGTCCAGGGGCAGGCGGTAAAAGCCGATCATCGCCACGTAGTCGAGAATCTTGGCGTTCGAGTCCAGACGCAGGCCGAAGCCATTGATGAGGTTGTCTTTGGCTGCTTGCAACTCGGCCGCAGTCGGTCCTTCGGTGATGAAGCCGACCAGGGTGTCACGCACCACCGCCAGCGCCTCTGCGGACTGGCTGCCGCGGGTCTGCAGGCCGATCTGGAAGGGGCCGGCGACCTGCTGCGGCGCGAAGTAGCTGTAGATGCTGTAGGCGAAGCCACGCTTCTCGCGCACCTCCTTGGTCAGGCGCGACACGAAGCCGCCGCCACCGAGCACGTAGTTGCCCACCAGCAAGGGGAAGTAGTCTGCGTCCTCACGTGCCATGCCGGGCTGACCGATGAGGATGTGGGCCTGCGCCGAAGGGTTCGCAATGTGCAGGGTTTGCGCCTGCGTGGCCGCTGGGGTGGGTAGGGCGGCGGCAGGCTCGGCGGGCGGCAGGTTTTCGCTCAGGCGGGTGGCGATGTGCTCGGCGGTGGCGCGGTTGAGGTCGCCAACGATGGCGATCGAGGCGCGCAGGGCGCCGAAGTGCTGGCGGTGAAAGTCGACCAGGTCGTCACGCGTTATGGTCTGCAGCGATTCGGGTGTGGTGCTGGTGCCGTAGGGGTGGCCGGCGTAGAGCAGCTCATTGAAACGGCGTGCGGCCAGAGTTGCGGGCTTGGTCAGGGCTTCGCGCAGGCCGGCGATGGCGCGCGTGCGCTCACGTTCGAGAATGTCGGCGGGAAAGCTCGGCTGCGCAAGCAGACCGACAGCGAGTTCGATCGCGGCGTCGCGCTCAGCCGCCGACGACAGCGTGCGGATGGACAGCGCACTGCGGTCGTTGTCGGTGCTGCCACCGATCTGGGCGCCAATGTCGGCGATGCGGTCGGCGATCTGCTGCTCGTCGAGTTCGCTCGTGCCGGCGTCGAGCAGACTGCGGGTGAGGCTGGCGAGGCCGGCCTTGTCAGCCGGCTCGTAGGCTGCGCCAGCGGCGAAATCGATCTGGATGTCGATCAGCGGCAGGGCGCGGCTCTCGACATAGAGCACGCGGGCGCCGGTGGGCGCCGTCCATTGTTCGATCTTGGGGCCGGCGAGCGCCGGGCCCGCCGCCGCTTGCGCGAGCAGGGCGAAGCCGGCGAGGACGGGGGTGAGGGAGCGTAGAAAATGAGGCATGGCGAGAGGGGTTTCCGTCGGTTCGCGAGGGCGCCCGGAGGCGCTCAAGGGCGTTCAGTGGCGCTCAGTGGCGCTCAGTGGCGTGTAGGGACAAGGGGCGGGCGCGGGCGCGCGCTTTCGAGCGGCTGCGGATCGAGGCGGGCGATGTTCAGGCTGTCATCGCTGAAGTAGCGCCGGGCGACGTCCTGCACCTCGGCCACGGTGACGCTGCGCAGGCCCTCGAGCAGGCGCTCCTCGTCCTGCCAGGACAGCCCGGCCGATTCCAGGTAGCCGATCTCCATCGCCTGCCCCATCAGTGAGTCGCGCTTGTAGACCCGGCTCGCGACGGCCTGGGTCTTGACGCGGGCGAGCTCGGCGGCGCTCACGCCCTCGTCGGCGATGGCTTGCAGTTCGGCGCGCAGCGCGGCCTGCAGGGTTTCGACCGAATGGCCGGCAGCGGGCACGCCGTCCAGGTAGAACAGCGCCGGGCCGCGGCCGCTGCCGTCGTAGCTGGCGCCGGCGGAGAGGGCGAGGCCGCTGTCGCGCACCAGATGGCGGGTGAGGCGGGCGCCATCGTAGCCGTCGAGCAGGGCGGCCAGCACCTGCAAGGCATAGGCCTCGCGGTCGGTGGCGGGGTCGCGCAGCGCCGGCACATGCCAGGCCATGCTCAGGTAAGGGAGCTCGGCGGGGGCTTTGACCACGGCCTGACGCGGACCCTGCTGCTGCGGTTCGGCGCTGATGCGGCGCTCGGGCAGTGCGCGTGCCACGATCGGGCCGTAGTGACGTTCGGCGTCGCGGAACACGCGGCGGTGGTCGACGTCGCCCACCACCACAAGGTAGGCATTGGCCGGGGTGTACCAACGTCGGTACCAGTCACGTGCGTCCGCAGGCTGCATGGCCTCAAGGTCAGGCATCCAGCCGATCACCGGGCGACGGTAGGGGTGGGCCTTGAAGGCGGTGGCCATCAGTTGTTCGTACACCAGCGCGCGTGGTTGGTCGTCGGTGCGCAGGCGGCGTTCTTCCTTGACCACCTCGAGCTCGCGGCGGAAGGCGTCGTCGTCCAGCACCAGGTGCTGCATGCGGTCGGCTTCGAGCGCCATCATCTCGCTCAGGCGGTCGGGCGGAATCTGCTGGAAGTAGGCGGTGTAGTCCTTGCCGGTGAAGGCGTTGTCGCGCCCGCCGACAGCGGCCACGCGCTTGTTGAACTCGCCGGGGCCGACGTTTTTCGTGCCCTTGAACATCATGTGCTCGAGCACGTGGGCGACGCCGGAGACGCCGTCCATTTCGTCCATTGCGCCGCTGCGATACCACACCATGTGCACTGCGGAGGGTGCGCGGCGGTCTTCCTTGACAATCACCTTCATGCCGTTGGTGAGTGTGGTCTCGTACGGATTGGCCAGGGCGGCCAGTGGAGTCGCGAGCGCGCTGCCAAGGAGGAGGGCGCGGGCAAACGTCTGGAGAAACATGGGGATGTCCTGCATCTGTTAGAATTCGCGGCGCTCCGCGGGGGTCGGTGCACCGTGCACCAGTCGAACGGGGAGCCGCATATTAACGCGATCGGCCACGGCTGCCCACGCTTGGCGTGAAGCCCTGTCGACGCGAAATTCACCCTCTGACCCGAGCGTTTCATGTTTGGTTTCCTGAAGAAGAAGTTCGGCAAGACCGAACAGGCTGAATCCGGCCAGCCAGCGAGCGCCGATGGTGTCGATCAGGACTTGCGCGCCGACGCGCCTGCTGCGGTGGATGAAGCGCCTGCCACCGAATCCCCTGTCACCGCGCCAGCAGCTACCACGCCAGCAGCCCCTGCCGCGCCCGCGGCGACGGTCAGCGTGCCCGTGCCCGTGGCCGCAGCGCAGGTGCCTGACCAGCTTGCGGCCGAGGTCCCTGTGCCTGAGGTCACTGTGCCTGAGGTCGAGCAGCCCGCAGCGCTTGCGCTCGAGACCGAGGCGCCAGCGCCCAGGCGCTCCTGGGGGGATAGGCTCAAGGCGGGCCTGGCGCGTACGCGCCAGCAGCTGGGGGGCGGTCTGGCGAGCCTGTTCGGTCGGCGCAAGATCGACGAAGACCTGCTCGAAGAGCTCGAATCCACCTTGTTGATGGCCGATTGTGGCGTCGATGC
This sequence comes from Thauera terpenica 58Eu, assembly GCF_000443165.1. GTDB lineage: Bacteria > Pseudomonadota > Gammaproteobacteria > Burkholderiales > Rhodocyclaceae > Thauera > Thauera terpenica. The sequence goes on from NZ_ATJV01000103.1 coordinate 19,816, forward strand.
CACCCAGCACCTGATCGATGACCTGCGCCGGCGCTGGAAGCGCGACCGGCTTGAAACCGCGGACCAGTTGCAGAAGGCGCTGGCCGACGGGTTGCACGCCATCCTCACCCCGCTCGAGCAGCCGCTGGTGATCGGCACGCAGCGCCCCTTCATCATCATGATTGCGGGCGTCAACGGCGCAGGCAAGACGACGTCGATCGGCAAGCTGGCGAAGTATTTCCAGAACCAGGGCAAGAGCGTCCTGCTCGCTGCGGGCGACACCTTCCGCGCCGCAGCGCGCGAGCAGTTGATGACCTGGGGGGCGCGCAACAACGTCGCCGTGGTGGCGCAGGATGGCGGTGATGCCGCAGCGGTGATCTTTGATGCGATCAGCGCCGCACGCGCACGCAATATCGACATCGTGCTGGCCGATACCGCGGGGCGACTGCCTACCCAGCTCCACCTCATGGAAGAGATCGCCAAGGTGAGGCGGGTCATCGTCAAGGCTGACCCCAGCGGTCCGCATGAAGTCTTGCTCGTGCTCGACGCCAATATCGGCCAGAACGCGCTCGCCCAGGTGAAGGCCTTCGACAAGACCATAGGTGTCACCGGCCTGGTGGTGACCAAGCTCGATGGCACGGCCAAGGGTGGGGTGCTGGCGGCGATCGCGCGCCAGTGCCCGAAACCGCTGCGCTTCATCGGTGTGGGCGAAGGCATCGACGACTTGCAGCCGTTCAAGGCGCGTGAATTTGTCGATGCGCTGTTCGAGCCCGCTGTGGGCTCGGCGCGCAAGGGCAAGGACGCAGGCGAGCACGCATGATCGTGTTTGACGAGGTGGCCAAGCGCTATGCGGGCGGCTATACCGCGCTGGCGGGTGTCAGCTGCGAGATCCGCCACGGTGAACTGGTGGTGCTGTCCGGCCACTCCGGTGCCGGCAAGAGCACCTTGCTGAAGCTGATTGCGGTCATCGAGCGCCCGAGCGCCGGGCGTGTGCTGATCAACGGCGAGGACGTGTCGCGCCTGCCCAGGTCGGCGATCCCCTATCTGCGCCGCAATCTTGGGCTGGTGTTGCAGGAAAGCCGGCTGTTGTTCGATCGCAATGTGTTCGACAACGTCATGCTGCCCTTGGTGATCACCGGCCATCCGCCGCGCGATGCCGGCCGGCGTGTGGCGGCGGCGCTGGAGCGTGTCGGCCTCGAGGGCCGTGGCAAGGAATTGCCGGCAGGGCTGTCGGGCGGCGAGCAGCAGCGCGTGGCGATTGCGCGCGCGATCGTCAATCGGCCGTCGATCCTGATCGCCGACGAGCCCACGGCTCACCTCGATCCGGCCTACGCGGCCGACATTGCGGACCTGTTTCGCTCCTTCAACGAAGCAGGCGTCACCGTGCTCGTCACCACCCATGATGGCGCCTTGTTCGCCGCCAGCCGGCCGCGGCGGCTGGTGCTCGCCGGTGGCCTGCTGATCGAGGACACGCGCCCCGATGGGCGTCCGGCGCAGGAGGTGGCGGCATGAGGAACTGGCTCTACCTGCATGCGCGCGCCATTGCCCATGCGCTGCGCAGCCTGCTCGGTCAGCCCGTCGGCACCGTGCTGTCGGCGCTGGTGGTGGGGATCGCGCTGTCGCTACCGGGCGGTGGCTACCTGCTGCTCGACAACGTCGCCGCGCTCGCGCGTGGGGTGTCGGGCACGCCCGAGATCAGCGTCTTTCTCGATACCGGAGCGAAGAAAGCTGACGCCGAAGCGCTCGAAGCGCGCCTCAAGGCCCTGCCCGAGCTGGCCAGCTACCGCTTCGTCGCGCGTGACGAAGCCCTGCAGCAGCTCGCCGCCAGCGGTCTTGGCGATGTGCTCGGCGGCATTGGTGACAATCCGCTGCCCGACGCCTTCGTGCTGAGTCCGCGCGGCGAAGATCCGGCGCTGTTCGAGCGCATGGCGAGCGAGATCGGCGGCTGGCCCAGGGTGGCTCATGTGCAGGTTGACTCGGCCTGGGTCAAGCGTCTGCACGCGCTGTTGACGCTGGGGCAGTCGGCAGTGCTGATGCTGGCGGGACTGCTCGGCTTCGCGCTGGTCATCGTCACCTTCAACACCATCCGTCTGCAGATCCTCACCCAGCGTCAGGAGATCGAGGTCAGCCGCTTGCTCGGTGCCACCGACCCCTTCATCCGGCGACCGTTCTACTGGTTCGGTGGCCTGCAGGGTGCGCTGGGCGGCCTGGTGGCCTTGGGCACGGTGTGGCTGGGCGTGCAGGCCCTGGGGCCGGCTGTCGCCCACCTCGCCGAGACCTATGGCGCGGTGTTCGTGCTCAGCGGTCCGGACTGGCGCGCTGCGCTCGCGATCGTCGCCTTCGCGGCCTTGCTGGGCTGGTTGGGGGCGGTCATCTCGGTGCGCCGCCATCTCGCGGGCGCTTGAATTTCAGGTGTTCGCCCCCACGTGGGTGTGATCGCCTGTCGCGATGTCGTGTCGCTGACGGGGTCTTGGCTGAAATGGCTGGTGATAGCAATTTACAATCAAGAGTATCTTGATTATCAATTAGAGCAATCTTTCCATCCGCTCTAAACTCCAATCCATCGAGTTTCAACTCGCTGTTTCATCAACCCGCCCGGAGGACTACAGATGTCATTGATCAATACCCAGGTTCAAGCGTTCAAGGCCCAAGCGTTCAAGAACGGCAAGTTCATCGAAGTGAGTGATGCCGATCTGCAAGGCAAGTGGTCCGTGCTGATCTTCATGCCGGCCGCCTTCACCTTCAACTGCCCGACCGAAATCGAGGACGCGGCCGATCACTACGCCGAGTTCGAGAAGGCCGGTGCCGAGGTCTACATCGTCACCACCGACACCCATTTCTCGCACAAGGTGTGGCACGAAACCTCGGCCGCCGTCGGCAAGGCCCGCTTTGCCCTGGTTGGTGACCCCACCCACAAGCTGACGCGTGCGTTCGACGTGCATATCGATGAAGAAGGTCTGGCCCTGCGCGGCACCTTCATCATCAACCCGGAAGGCATCATCAAGACGATGGAAGTGCACGACAACGCCATCGCTCGTGACGTGACCGAGACCGTGCGCAAGCTCAAGGCTGCCCAGTACGTCGCTTCGCACCCGAACGAAGTGTGCCCGGCGAAGTGGAAGGAAGGTGAAGCCACGCTGGCACCGTCGATCGACCTCGTCGGCAAGATCTGAGTCAGTCCTCGCACCGCCCGGGCCGCGAAGGCCCGGGCTGCTTGATCCGCAGCCGGCCATGAGCCGGCTGTGTTGTATCCGCAGCGCCGAAAACAGCGGCAATCGCAAACTGGAAAGGGAGAAACCATCATGCTGGACGCCAATATCAAGGCTCAACTGAAATCTTATCTGGAGCGGGTGACGCAGCCGATCGAGATCGTGGCGTCGCTGGATGAAGGAGCAAAGTCACGCGAGATGCGGGAGTTGCTGAACGACGTGGTCGAGCAGTCCGCCCTCATCACCCTGAGCGCAAGCACTGATCAGGCCAATACGCGCACACCTTCATTTTCGGTGGGGCCGAAAGCAGCTGGCAAGGAGGGGCGGGTACGCTTCGCCGGTCTGCCCATGGGCCATGAATTCACCTCGCTCATCCTCGCCTTGCTGCAGTCGGCGGGCTATCCGCCCAAGGTCGATGCGGACGTGATCGAGCAGATCCAGAGTCTGGAAGGCGAATACAACTTCGAGACCTATATCTCGCTGTCCTGCCACAACTGCCCCGATGTGGTGCAGGCGCTCAACCTGATGGCGATCCTCAACCCCAACATCCGCCACACCATGATCGATGGCGCCCTGTTCCAGGACGAAGTCGAGCAGCGCCAGATCATGGCGGTGCCCACGGTGTACCTGAATGGTCAGGAGTTCGGTCAGGGCCGCATGGAACTGGGCGAGATGCTCGCCAAGCTCGACACCGGCGCCGCGGCGCGCGATGCAAAGAAGCTGTCGGCCAAGGAGGCCTACGACGTGCTGATCGTCGGCGGTGGGCCGGCCGGCGCCGCGGCCGCGATCTATGCAGCGCGCAAGGGCATCCGCACCGGCATCGTCGCCGAGCGTTTCGGCGGTCAGGTGATGGACACGCTGGCGATCGAGAATTTCATCTCGGTGAAGGCCACTGAAGGCCCCAAGCTGGTGATGGCGCTCGAAGAGCACGTCAAGGAGTATGAAGTTGATGTGATGAACCTGCAGCGCGTGGTCAAGCTCGTGCCCGGCAGCGAAGATGGCAGCCAGCTTGCCGAGGTTCATCTCGAGAACGGCGCCGCGCTCAAGACCAGGACGGTGATCATCGCCACCGGCGCCCGTTGGCGCGAGATGAACGTACCCGGCGAGCAGGAATTCCGTGGCAAGGGTGTGGCCTACTGCCCGCACTGCGATGGTCCGCTGTTCAAGGGCAAGCGCGTGGCGGTGATTGGCGGCGGCAACTCCGGCGTCGAGGCCGCAATCGACCTCGCCGGCATCGTCGGCCATGTGACCTTGCTTGAGTTTGACCACGACTTGCGCGCTGACGCCGTGTTGCAGCGCAAGCTCTACAGCCTGCCCAATGTCAGCGTCCTCAAGAGCGCGCAGACCACCGAAGTGACCGGCACTGAAAAGGTCAATGGCCTGGTGTACAAGGACCGGACCTCGGGCGAGGCGCACCGGCTCGAGCTCGAAGGCATCTTCGTGCAGATCGGCCTGCTGCCCAACACCGACTTCCTCAAGGGCACGCTCGACTTGAGCCGCTTCGGCGAGGTCATCATCGACCCCAGGACGCAGACCTCGGTAGCGGGGGTGTTCGCTGCTGGTGACTGCACCACGGTGCCGTACAAGCAGATCGTGATCGCCATGGGCGAAGGCTCGAAGGCAGCGCTGTCGGCCTTCGATCACCTCATCCGCACGTCCGCTCCGGCCTGATGCCCTGAGCTGCTGGCGTGAAAGTGCCCCGCCGGGATCGCCCGTGCGGGGCATTTGCTGTTCAGGCCGTGGACGGCGGCTGAGCTTGGCGCCGATGGCGCTCTCCCCGTCCCTGTGTGTTGCTGTCTTCGATCCGGAGTCCTGCCGTGCTTTTCAACTGGTTCGAGCGTCGCGTCGACCCGTATCCCGACACCTTGCCGAAACCGGCTCCGAAGCGCTTCTTCCCGTTTCTGTGGGCGGGTACCGAGGGCACGCGCCCCTTCATCGGCGCCATGATGTTGCTGACCGCGAGCATCGGCGCGTTCGAGGCGCTGCTGTTTGCCATGCTCGGGCGCGTGGTCGATTGGCTGGCTGCGGTCGAGCCGGCGCGGCTGTGGTCAGAGGAAGGCGACAAGCTGCTGTTGCTGGCGGCCATCGTGATCGGCAGTGTGGTGCTGGTGGCGGCGCAGACCATGCTCAAGCATCAGGCCCTGGCGGGTAATTTCCCCATGCGCCTGCGCTGGAACTTTCACCGCCTCATGCTCGGTCAGAGCATGAGCTTCTACCAGGACGAATTCGCCGGGCGGGTGTCGGCGAAGGTCATGCAGACCGCGCTGGCAGTGCGTGACACCTGCCTGATCCTGACCGACATCCTGGTCTTCGTGGTCATCTACTTCGTCACCATGGTGGCGGTGGTGGCGAACTTCGACCTGTGGATGCTGCTGCCCTTTCTGGGCTGGCTGGTCTTGTACGCGCTCTCGCTGCGCTGGTTCGTGCCGCATCTGGCGAAGGTGTCGCGCGCCCAGGCCGATGCGCGCTCCTTGATGGTGGGTCGCATCACCGACGCCTACACCAACATCGCCACCGTCAAGCTGTTCTCCCACGCCGGCCGTGAGGCGGGCCATGCGCGCAGTGCGATGCAGGAATTCATGCACACCGTGCATGCGCAGATGCGCCTGGTGAGCGGCATCGAGATCATCAATCATGCGCTGTCGATGCTGCTCATCCTGGCCGCCAGCGGCACCGCGCTGTGGTTGTGGAGCCAGGGCCAGATCGGGGTCGGCGCGGTCGCGGCGGTGACTGCGATGGCGTTGCGCCTCAATGGCATGTCGCACTGGATCATGTGGGAGATGGCCTCCCTGTTCGAGAACGTGGGCACGGTGCAGGACGGCATCAACACCTTGTCGCGCGCTCATGCGGTGCTGGACAAGGCCGAGGCTCAGCCCTTGCGCGTGGCGCACGGCGAGATTCGCTTCGAGCATCTGGGCTTTGCCTACGGTGCCAGCGCGGCGCAAGGGCGCCCGGTGATTGACGACTTCTCGCTGAGCATCCGCCCCGGCGAAAAGATCGGCGTGGTCGGGCGCTCGGGCGCGGGCAAGTCCACCCTGGTCAATCTGCTGCTGCGCTTTTACGACCTGGAGCAGGGCCGCATCCTCATCGACGGTCAGGACATCGCCACGGTGACGCAGAATAGCCTGCGCGCGCAGATCGGCATGGTGACGCAGGACACCTCCTTGCTGCATCGCTCGGTGCGCGACAACATCCTCTACGGTCGCCCGGACGCGACCGATGCCGACATGATCTCGGCCGCCCGGCGTGCCGAGGCGCATGACTTCATCCTCGGCCTGAGTGATGTGAAGGGGCGCCGGGGCTACGATGCCCATGTCGGCGAGCGTGGCGTGAAGTTGTCCGGTGGCCAGCGCCAGCGCATCGCCATCGCCCGCGTCATGCTCAAGGACGCACCCATCCTGCTCCTCGATGAGGCCACCAGCGCGCTCGACTCCGAGGTCGAGGCCGCCATCCAGGCCAGCCTCTACGAGCTCATGGAGGGCAAGACCGTGGTCGCGATCGCTCACCGCCTGTCGACCATCGCCGCGATGGATCGCCTGGTGGTGATGGATAAAGGGCGTATCGTGGAGGAGGGCGATCATCGCAGCCTGCTGGCGCGCGGTGGGCTCTACGCCCGGCTGTGGGCGCGCCAGAGTGGAGGCTTTCTGGGCGAGGCGGTGGAAGGCGATGCCGCGCCCGCCGACCCTGGTTCAACGCAGGTTTGAGCGCGCGCCGCGCAAGACTTTGTTACCTGAGCACGCGCGCCTTCCGAGTTCTGGCCGGCTGACCTTGGATAGAATGTTGACATGGCCCCTTCCCCTGAGCCCTACGTCATGCCGTGCCATGGCGATGCCCGTCATCGACGCAGTGTGGTGCTCGTGTATGTGGTGGCGGCGCTCCTGTGTGGCGGGCTGTTGTGGGTCGAGTCCCTGCGCGTCGATCGGGCGTCGATGGCGGCCGCACGTGAGCGCGGGGCCGCGCTGTTCAGGCTGATCGAGGTGTCGCGCGACTGGAACGCGCGCCATGGCGGGGTGTACGTCCCGATCACGGCGGAAACCCAACCCAACCCCTATCTGAGCCATCCGCATCGCGACGTGCTGACCACGGACGGGCAGGCCCTGACCTTGATCGATCACGCGTGCATGACGCGGCAGATTTCCGAGCTGGCGCAGCAGGTCGAGGGCTTGAGCCTGCACATCACCAGCCTCAGGCCGGTGCGCCCGGGCAATGCGCCTGATCCCTGGGAGGCCGAGGCCTTGCGCGCGTTCGAACAAGGCGCGCCCGAGATGCTGGTGCTGACGCGCGACGAGCGTGGCCCGGTGCATCGCTACATGGCGCCGCTGCGCACGACCGAGTCCTGTTTGCAGTGCCATGCGGAAAAAAACTTCAAGGTCGGTGAAGTTCGTGGCGGCATCTCGATGACGATGCCGGCCGAGCCGCTGCTGGTGCTGCGCGATGCCCAGCGCTTGCGGGTGGTGGGGCTGTTTCTGGCCGCGTTTGCGCTTGCTTCCGGGCTCTTTCATTACCTGCTCGTCCTCACCCGACGCCATCTGCGTGCGATCGCCCGCATCAACGCCGAGCAGGAGAGACTCATTGTCCAGCGCACCAGCGAATTGGCCGCCAGCAACGCCGGGCTGGCGCGCGAGGTCGAGCAGCGGCGGCGCGATCAGCGTCAGCTGGCCACCAGCGAGGCACGCTATCGGGCGATCTTCGACAGCACGGCCGAGGGCCTCATGCTGATCGACGAAGAGGCCCGGATTGAGGAGGTCAATCCCGCCTTCACCACCATTACCGGGTACGAGGCAGAGGAGGTGCGTGGTCATGGCCTGGAGGTGCTGGGTGCGGGGCGTCACGATCAGGCCTTCTTCGACACCATCCGCCGCACCCTGGCCGAGCGCGGGCGCTGGCAGGGCGAAGTGTGGAACCGGCGCAAGAGCGGCGACGCCTACGTGCAGTGGATGTCGATCACCCGCGCCAGCCTGCCTGATGAGGTCGGCGCCTACGTGGCCACACTGACCGACATCACCCTGCGCAAGGAAGTGGAGGAGCGCATGCTGTATCGCGCCGACCATGACGCGCTGACCGGCATGCCCAACCGCGGTCTGTTCCAGGACCGGCTGGCGGCGGCGCTGGCTGCCTCGCACCGCACGCGGCAGCCCTTCGCCGTGCTGTTCGTCGATCTCGACCGCTTCAAGGCCGTCAATGACCGCCTTGGCCATCCGGCAGGCGACGCCTTGCTTATCGAGGCCGGGGCCAGGATTGCGGCCTGCGCGCGCGAGTCCGACACCGTGGCGCGCTTTGGCGGCGACGAGTTCGCCGTGATCCTGACCGAGGTGGGCGGCTTTGCCGAGGCCGAAGAGGTCGCGCAACGCATCTGTGTTGCGCTGGCAGCGCCTTTCATGCTGCCGCAGGGCGAAGCACAGGTGGCCAGCTCGGTGGGCATCGCACTGTCACCGACGCATGGCAGCGATGCCGCCACCCTGGAAGAGCATGCCGATCAGGCGCTGTACGTGGCCAAGCGCGGCGGTGGCAACCGCTGGTGCGTGTATTCGCCCACGGTCGCGGCCTCAGCGGCTGACAGGGGAAAAGGCCGCCGCCGGCACTGAGTGTGTACGACGCAGGCTGCTGCGCTCAGGTGCACATGAGGGTGGCAGCCAGGGCCTGCGGGCTGCTCGCCGCGCGCCAGTGCGGGGCCATGTGTGCGGGCTGCAGGCTGCCATAGCCCCAGGTGGCGGCGATGAAGGCCAGGCCGTTGGCATCGGCCGATTCGCCGTCTTCGCTGCGGTCGCCGATGTACACCGCGGTCGCGCGCGGGATGCTGCGCTCGGCAAGCAGGCGCGCGATCATCGTCGCCTTGTCGGGCAGACGCGGGGTGATCATGTCCAGTGCGTACACCGCCTCGAAGTATGCGCTCCAGCCCAGGTGCTGCAAGATCAACTGCGTCGGATGCAGGCGCTTGTTGGTGGCGATGGCGAGGTGCAGACCGCTGGCGGCCAGTTGCGACAACATGTCACTGACGCCCTCGTAGGCCGCCGTCTGCAGGTAGCCGGTGCTGTCATAGCTGGCCTTGAAGTGGCCCGCCAGTTCCTCCATCAGCGCGGGGTCGGTGCTGCCGGTCAGCAGCTGCAGGGTCTCGGTCAGCGCCGGGCCGACGATCGAGGCGTCGATCGGACGCACCGGCTCGCGCCCGGCTGCAGCGAAACTGTCGCGATAGCTGGCGAGGATGGCGGGCGCTGAATCGATCAGGGTGCCGTCGAGATCGAACAGGATGTGCCGGTGGGCTGACATGGGGGCTCGCGAGTGGTGTTGGAGAACCGCATTTTACGGGCTCGCGCATGCTTTTCTGCATGCTGCCACTTTCTCCACGGTGCAAGCTCTCGTGTTCGCGCGAAAATGGGCGCTCTCGGTTTCAAAGTCCCGGAGCTCCGTCCGTGCAGCCCTCGCCCGCCTCGCCTCCCCGCGGCAGTTCGATCAGGCGTTTCCTGCGCCTGGCGATGCCGTACTGGAGTGGTGAGCGCAGGTGGCAGGCGGGGGCGGCGACCCTGCTGCTGGTGTTGCTGACGCTGGGGCAGGTGGCGCTGGCGGTGTGGATCAGCTACTGGAACCGCGCCCTGTTCGATGCCCTGGAGGCACGTGCGATGCGTGCGGTGCTGGTGCAGGGAGGACTGTTCGTGCTCATCTTCGTGCTCACGATCGCCGTCACTGCGCTCCATCTTCACGTCAAGCGCTGGTTGCAGCTGGATTGGCGGCGGTGGCTGAGCCGACGTCTGCTCGACACCTGGTTGACCGAGCATCGTTTGTATCAGCTCGGTTTTGCCGCGGGCGACCACGACAATCCGGACGCACGCATCGCCGAGGACATCCGGATTGCCACCGAGTCAGCGATTGGTCTTGCACATTCCTTGCTGTTTTCGTTACTCATCCTCGGCAGCTTCACCGACATCCTGCTCCAGGTCTCCGGCAGCCTGAGCTTGCCGGGGACCGGAATCGTGGTGCCGGGCTATCTGGTCTGGCTTGCCGTGCTTTATGCCGGCATCGGCACCGTATTGGGGACCTTGCTCGGACGCCCCCTGGTGAAGGCCACCAATCGCCTGCAAACCTTCGAGGCCAACCTGCGCTACGGTCTGGCACGCGAGCGCGAACACGCCGAGTCGATCGCGCTCTTGCGCGGTGAGGCGGTCGAACGCCACCGCGCCGAGGCGCTGTTCGACGATGTGGGCCGGGGCTGGAATCGGCAGACCCTGAGCTATCTTGGCATCGTGTCCTTCTCCACTGCCTATGGCACCTTGCTGCCGGTGTTTCCGATCCTGATCGCGGCGCCGCAGTACATCGCCGGCGTGATGACGCTAGGCGTGCTGATGCAGGCGGCGCAGGCCTTCCAGCGCCTGACTTCGGCCTTGTCGTGGCCGATCGACAACCTGGGTGAGCTGGCTCGCTGTCGCGCGTCTACGGACCGCATCCTGAGTCTGTACGAGGACCTGCAGGCGCTAGAGCTCGAGCAGCGCACGCCTTCGCATAGCCGCATCGAAGTGCATAGCGACAGTGAACGCAAGCTCGTGCTGCGCGCACTGCGTCTTGCCGATCCCAGCGGACGCGTGCTGGCCGAGGACATCGACTTCGTGGTCCGCTGCGGCGAACGGGTGCTCATTGAGGGTGACCCCTCGGTCGCGCTTTGTCTCTTCAGGGCGGTCGCGGGCATGTGGCCGTGGGGGCAGGGTGAGATCGCGTTGCCGGCCGGACAGGAGATCGTCTTCCTGCCCCAGCGGCCGTATTTCCCGGACGGCAGCCTGAAGGCGGCGTTGAGCTATCCGCATGACGAGGCTGGATTTTCCCCTGCCGCAATGCGCCACGTGCTCGAATGTGTCGGTGCGGCCTGGCTCGCACCGCGTCTGGACGAGCGCGACAGTTGGGATCACGTCCTGCCGCTGCGGGCGCGTCAACGCCTGGCCATTGCGCGCGTGTTGCTGCAAGGGCCTTCCTGGGTGTTTCTGGAGGAGGCGACCAACGCCCTCGATCCGGAGGCCGAGCGCTTGCTGATCGAGCTCCTCCTGCGTGAGTTGCCCGACGCCACGGTCCTGCTGATCAGCTTTCGCAGCGACATGTCGCGTCACTTCACGCGCAGCCTGCGCTTGCAGCGTGTGCGCAACGAGCGTGCGCGCGACCTGTCACCGCATGCGTCAGCTGAAGCTTGACGGCAGCCAGCCGCGTTCGACGCAGGAGCGCAGGCTCCAGGCGGGTGTGGTCTCGGTGCGGTAGCTCCAGAAGAACCAGCCCTGGTACTTCTCGAAAGTCAGCAGCTGCGCGGCTGCATAGCCGCGGCTGGCGACATCTTGCTGGAAGCCGTCCATCTTCTCGAGGGCGTGATTGAATGGCCCCTCGGCCCACAGCGACACCACCTTCAGGTCCAGGCCCAGGCTCCATTCGCCGCACACGGTGGGCAGGCCGAGCTCGGTGATGATTGCATCGGCCTCGTCCTTCCACTCGCCGGCCGCTTTGCGCAAGTGGTCGTGGATGTCGGCATCGATGTCGCCGCGCTCGAAGCACTGATAGCGGTGGATGTCGAAGATGACGTTGCGGAAGGCCGGTGGCTGCATGAAGCCGAGAAATTCGCGAAACGAGCGGAAACCATCATGAAAGATCACCGCCACGCGCTCGGCTGGGCAGTGACGACGGATGCGTGCGTAGGCGTCAAGGTAGTAGGCCTTGATGTACTCGGTCGGCACATCCCAGCGCGGTTCGTTGAGGACCTCGATGGCGTGCAGGGCAGGATGGGCGCGATAGCGCTCGGCCAGGCGCTCGAGCACGGTGAGCGAGTGTGCGCGGTACTCCGGCCGGGTGTGCCACTCGCACACGTCCTTGATGCCGCCATTGTCGAAGCCGTTCTGGCAGCCGGGGGCGGCGTGCAGGTCAAGCACCACCCGTAGACCGCACTCGGCCGCCCACTCCATCGCCCTGTCGAGCACCTCGATGCCACCGCTGACGAAGGGGTGGCGCTGCTCGCCGTACTTGGGGTGGTAGGGGTAGTCCGGGCCGAAGATCCAGTGCCCGACCGGGATGCGCACTGCATCAAGACCGTGCTCGGCAATCCAGCAAAAGTCCTCACGAGTGATGAAGCTGTCCCAATGCGCGCGCAGGCGTTCGGCGGCACGGGGGCCCATCTCGGCACACCAGGTGGTCTCGTCGGTCGCCTGCAGGCCCTCGAACAGGCTAGGCACCATCCACTTCTCCAGCACCAGCCAGCTGCCCAGGTTGACGCCGCGCAGCTTAATTCCTGAATCGCTCATTTCTGCCTCCCGGGATCGGCCTCTTCATGCGCTTCATTGTGCGCTCCTCAACGCCTCCGTGTCGTGCTCACAGGGCTTGTTCGAGGCGATGGCGAGCTTGAGGCTGGGGTGGAGAATGGCAAGAGTTTCTGACCCGCGTGCGCGGGAGGCGGGGCATGCTGTATTTTCTGCTCCCGGCTGCCAGTGTCGTCCAGCGTGGCGCACGCTTGCTGCCCATGTGCGCTCTTCGAACCGGCTTCCATCCCCTTTGCACGAGTTCCCTTCACCATGCTCCCCCTCGAGGCCCGTTTAAAGTGGCTCATTGCCCAGGTCCAGCGCTATCCGGGCGTGGTCGCTGTGTTTGGTTTCGCGTCTGGCCTTGCAAGCTTCTTTCTGGTGGAGCGGCACGAGGCTTCTGCCCGCATCATCGCGCTGCTGATGTTGCTCGGTTGGCTGTGGCTGGTGCTGGAGCCGGTGTTGAGCGGCGTGCTGGCCAGACGCTTCGGCCTGCGCCTGCCGCCGGCGCTGCTGCGCTATGCGACGCAGATGATTCACCAGGAAAGCCTGTTCTTCACGCTGCCCTTCTTTCTTGCGAGCACCTCCTGGAACAGCGGGCAGGCACTGTTTACCGGCGGCTTGATCGTGGCGGCGCTGGTGGTGTTGATTGACCCCATCTATTACCAGCGCCTTGCGCCGCGGCGCTGGTTGTTCCTGACCTTTCACACCCTGACCCTGTTCGTGGTCCTGTTGGTGGCCCTGCCGCTGATCCTGCACGTGCCCACCGGCCGCAGCTACGAACTGGCGCTGGCCCTCGCCGTCGTGCTGGCCTTCCCCAGTCTGCTGGGGTCGATCACGGTGCCGCGGTGGTGGCGCGGGCTGCTGGTCGTGGGGCTGATGCTGATGCTGGCCGGGGTGGGCTGGCTGGCGCGGCTATGGGTGCCGCCGGCCACCCTGAGATTGACCGAGGTCGCGATTGCGACGGTGATCGACGATGACAATCGTGCGCCGCGCAACCGGCTGGAGGAAATAGATGCCGCGCAATTGGTCGAGCGCGGGCTATACGCCTACACCGCCATCAAGGCGCCGCTCGGGCTGCAGGAGCGCATCGAGCATGTGTGGCTTCACGAAGGGCGGGAGCTTGACCGCATCGCACTCGATATTCGCGGGGGGCGCGAGGAGGGCTATCGAGCGTGGACATCGAAGAAAAACTTCCCGCCGGCGCCCGGGGGGCGCTGGCAGGTCAGGGTGCTGACGGGTGATGGACGGATGATCGGCACGCTGCGTTTCCGCGTGCGTGAGACCGCTGCTGCTGCGCCCTGAGTCAGCTGGCTCAGGGCGCAGGCGTCTGGCTCAGCGTGTCAGCAGATGCGTTCCCACAGGCTCTGGCGGTCTTCGAACTTGTCCAGCTCGAGGCCCTTGAAGTCGCGCCGCGACAAAACGCCGACAACCTTGCCGTCCTCGATCACCGGCAGATGCCGATAGCCGCCATCGCACATCATGTGCAGTGCCTCGACAGCCTGCTGGTCGGGGGCGACGGTGTCAGGGTTGCGCGTCATCGCGTCTTCGAGCAGTGTTTCGGCGGGGTTGTTTCCGGTGCTGATCAACCTTACCGCGTCGCGTCCGGTGAAAATTCCCTTCAGATGACGCAGGCTGTCGGTGACCAGCACGGCGCCGACTCCTTGCTCGCACATGCGCAGGCAAGCGGCCTGCACGGTGTCGGTGGGGCGCAGCTTGACCAGGTACTGATCCTTCACGATGGTGGAGATCTTGCGGTTATGGCCGTTCATGGCACGCTCCTTTGATGAAGTCGGTTGATGAAGTCGGGGTAGCTGTCCACAGTGTGCGACAGACTGCGGTACTTGTCCTTGACATTCGTTAAGGGCTTGTCATTGAGCAGCTCAGCTGCGGGTCTCATCGTTGATTCAGGGCAGCAGGGCGGGCTCTTCCACGTCGGCTTTTTCGGTGCGGGAGTTCGCTGCGGGTTCGGCGCTGAGGGCGTGGCTGTGCTCACCCGTGTGGCGGTGTGTCCGGGTGGCGCCGGACGACATCTTTTGCAAGGCCCTGATGACTGTGCCCACGGCACCATTGGCAATGCCGTTGAGGGCTTGTTTTGTGGACGCTCCCTGAGTGTGGCGTGCTTCTCGTCCGCGCCCAGATCGGGCTTCAAACCCGCGTCTGGCGGGGGTAGGCTGTCGAGGATGAAACAGATCGACGCTTCGCCCGCTACCATTACCACGCCCCCGCCTGGCGCAGAGCAGTTCCCGCTCGCGCTGCGCCGGGTGGCGATCGACACCTACCGCGAGAACGTCGCCTATCTGCATCGCGACTGCGCCATCTACCGTGCCGAAGGTTTCCAGGCGCTGGCCAAGGTGGAGGTACGCGCCAATGGACGGCAGGTGCTGGCGACCTTGAACGTGGTCGATGATCCGCGCATCGTGCGCTGCGACGAGATCGGTCTGAGCATGGATGCGTTTGCCCAGCTTGGCGTGGGGAACGGTCATCCGGCGCAGGTATCGCAGGCCGAGCCGCCCAGCTCCATTCCCGCCCTGCATCGCAAGATTGCCGGCGAGCGCCTGACGCGCGAGGATTTTCGCGCTGTCGTGCGTGACATCGCCGAGCGCCGCTACTCGAAGATCGAGCTCACCGCCTTTGTCGTCGCCTCCAACCAGGGCGAGCTCGATCGCGAGGAGGTCTACTTCCTCACCGAGGCGATGGCGGAAGTCGGTCAGCGCCTGGACTGGCACGAGCGCGTGGTGGTCGACAAGCACTGCATCGGCGGCATCCCCGGTAACCGCACGTCGATGCTGGTGGTGCCCATCGTGGCCGCGCATGGCATGTTGTGCCCGAAGACCTCCTCGCGTGCGATCACCTCGCCGGCCGGCACCGCCGACACCATGGAGGTGCTGACCGAGGTCGAGCTGCCGGTCGAGCGTCTGCTCGAGATCGTGCGCGAACACCGTGGCTGCATTGCCTGGGGGGGCACGGCGCAGTTGTCCCCGGCCGACGATGTGCTGATCTCGGTCGAGCGCCCGCTGTCGATCGACTCGCCCGGGCAGATGGTCGCCTCCATCCTGTCCAAGAAGGTGGCCGCAGGCTCCACCCACCTGCTGCTCGACATTCCGCTCGGTCCCACCGCCAAGGTGCGCTCCATGCCGGAGGCGCAGCGCCTGCGCAAGCTGTTCGAGTTCGTGGCGCGGCGCATGAACCTGAGCATCGACGTCGTCATCACCGATGGTCGTCAACCCATCGGCGCCGGCATTGGTCCGGCGCTGGAGGCACGCGATGTGATGCGCGTGCTGGAAAATGACCCGCGGGCGCCGAACGACCTGCGCCAGAAGGCGCTGCGCCTGGCCGGACGCATGCTGGAGTTCGACCCCGACGTGCGTGGCGGCGACGGTTTCGCGATCGCGCGCGACATCCTCGATTCGGGTCGTGCATTGGCCAAGATGGACGCCATCATCCGCGCCCAGGGCGAAAAGCCCTTCGATCACAACGCGCCGCAACTTGCACGTCTGAGCTTCGAAGTGCTGGCCGATGCCCACGGCGTGGTGACCGCGATCGATAACCACCAGCTCGCCCGCATTGCGCGCATCGCCGGTGCGCCCAAGGTGCAGGGCGCGGGCGTGGACCTGATGCGCAAGCTGGGTGACGCGGTGGAGCGGGGCGGCGTGCTGTACCGGGTCCATGCCGACTACGCGGCCGATCTGGAGTTTGCCCGTCAGGCCTGCATGCGCGCCTCGGCTTACAGCATTGGCAGTGCGGACGAAGTGCCGCGTTTGTTTGTGGAGTTCTGATGAATACCCTGGTCTTGCACTTCGACGATGAAACGCAGGAGGCGGAGCGACTTGCGCGTGCCGCCGGTGTCGAGTGCGCAGTGATCGAGCGTCACCGCTTTCCTGATGATGAGCTGCACCTGCGCCTGCCGGCAAACTTGCCCGCGCGCGTCATCATCTATCGCAGCCTGCATCGTCCCAACGAAAAACTGCTCGAACTGCTGCTGGTGGCGCGTACTGCCGGGCGGCTGGGGGCACAGCACCTGACCCTGGTCGCGCCCTATCTGGCCTATATGCGGCAGGACGCCGAATTCACTCCCGGCGAGGCCATCAGCCAGCGCGTCGTCGGCGAGTTTCTCGCCGGCCTGTTCGACGCCGTCATTACCGTGGACCCCCACCTGCACCGCGTGTCTTCGCTCGCCGAGGCGGTGCCGGTGGCGCATGCACTGGCGCTGTCGGGCGCGCCCTTGCTCGCCGACCTTGTTGCCAGCCATCGCCCGGGAGCCTTGCTGCTGGGGCCCGATGCCGAGTCCGCGCAATGGGTCGAGCTTGCCGCGGCGCGCCATGGGTTTGACTTCGGCGTGTGCCGCAAGACGCGTCATGGCGACCGCGATGTCGCCATCGTGCTGCCTGAAGGGCTGGCGGTGGCCGGGCGCAGCGTCGTGCTGCTCGATGACGTGGCCAGCTCCGGCCACACCCTGGCGCAGGCGGCAAGGCTGCTGCTGGCGGCGGGTGCGGCAAGCGTGGACGCGGCGGTCACGCATGCCCTTTTTGCCCCTGGTGCGCTCGCCTTGATGAAGGACGCGGGGGTGGGCGAAGTGTGGAGTACCGACTGCATCATTCATCCAAGCAACGCGGTGAGCGTTGCCCCTGAGCTGGCAGCGGCCCTGCGCACCATCACGTCGCACTGAGCACCCCCGGCGGCGGTCTTTTCAGGCCTTGCGCACGCTCCGACCGGAATGCGAGCGTTCTCGCCGATGACTATCAGCGATCTTGATGCTAGCATCCTGAATCCGGCCCTGGCGGGAGCGCTTCTCGTGTCGACGCAGAACGCCTCCGCCGCGCACGGATTTCATGATCCAGAGCGAGGAGTAGCGTGAAGCAATCGGTGAGGACCGTGGTATTTGCCGACCTGACGGGTAGCACCGGTTTGTTCGAAACGGCGGGCAATGTCGTTGCCACGCGCATCATTACCCGCTGTACGCATACCCTGGGCCGTCACCTCGTGCTCGCGGGCGGGCAGTTGGTGAAATATCTTGGCGATGGCGTGCTGGTCCTGTTCGACAATACCCTTGCCGCGGTGGAAGCGGCTTCGCGCATGCAGCAGGTGCTGGCGGAGCAGGTTCCCGGCCTGCCGCAAGGTGGCGGGCTGGGCATCAAGACCGGCGTCGAGCGTGGCCCGATTGTCGAGCATGACGGTGACTGCTACGGCGACGCGGTCAATGTCGCCGCCCGCCTCAGTGATCGCGCCCAGGGCGGGGAGACGCTGATCGGCGAGGGCGCTTTCGATTGTCTGCCCGAGGCGCAACGGCTGGCCTGTCACAGCCTGGATCGCATCACCATCAAGGGCAAGGCTGAGCCGATGCCGGTGTGGCTGGTGGATTGGGCGCGTACCGCCGAGTCCACGGTGACCGCGCTGTTTGACTTCAATCAGTTGATCGAAGGCAATCATTGTGTGCAGCGCCTCGATATCCGCCGCATGGACCAGCATGTCGAGCTGCATCCGGGTGACGGGCCGCTCATCATCGGTCGCGGCGACAGCGTGGGTTTTGCGGTCGATGATCAGCGTGTGTCGCGGCGTCATGCACGTATCGAATGGACGGGCGGACAATGCACCTTTACCGATTTTAGCAGCAACGGCAGCTGGGTGCGTTTCGCCGGGTCGGCGGCGCCGGTGATTCTGCGCCGCGACAGCTGCGCCCTGTATGGCGAAGGTGAGATCGGTCTGGGTGCCCAGCTCGATGATTTCACCGCGCCCACGCTCAGCTTTCAGGTGATTGACGAAGCCTGAGTCTGCCAATCTACCCCATGCCGTGTGCTCGACCGCGCGTGCAAACCAAACCGCGGTAGTCCCCGATGCAACTTCTCCTCGCCTTGATCCTCATCTGGCCGCTGGCGCTGCAGGCGGCCGAGTGGACCAGTCGCCCCTTGCAGGAGCTGGCCGTTTTCGCCGAATTCCGTGCGCCGGCGGCAGTGGTCGCCGCCGATGAGGCGCGACTGGCGGCCGAGGTCGGCGCCCGCATTCTCGCCATGCCGGTACGTGCGGGTGAGGCGGTGGCGCACGGTGCCGAACTGGTGCGTCTGGACGACGCCAGTTACCGCCTTGAGCTCCAGCGCACTCAGGCCCAGCTGCGCCTCATCGAGGGGCGCATTGCGCTTGCCCGCGCCCAGCTCGAGCAGTCGCGCGCGCTCGCGCAGCGCGGCTTCATCAGCGCCGATGGCCTGCGCATCCGTGAAACCGAGCTCGAAGTGTTCATCGCCGAGCGCGATGCGGCCCAGGCGGCGCGGGCTGCCGCCGAACTGGCCCTGACCCGCTGCGTGATTCGTGCGCCTTTCGCTGGCGTGGTGCGTGAGCGCCACGCCGCGGTGGGTGAGCTGGCGGTACCCGGCACCGCCTTGCTCAGTTTTGCCGCCAGCGCCAATGCCGAGGTGCGCGCACAGGTGCCCGCTGCACAGGTCGCCAGTCTGCAGGCTGCAGCCGAGCTTGTGCTGCACGCCGGCGGTGATGCGCATGCCTTGCGCCTGCGTCGGGTCTCGCCCCTGCTCGATGCCGCCGGCCAGGTGCGCGAGGCGGTGCTCGACCCGCTTTCCCCGCTGCCGCCCGGCCTGGGCGGCGAGTTGCGCTGGCGCAGCGTGAGGCCACAGTTGCCGCCCGCTTACGTGCAGCAACGCGATGATGTGCTCGGGGCCTGGGTCGAGCGTGAGGGCGCGCCGGTGTTCGTCGTGCTGCCACAGGCCCAGGCCGGGCGCGCGGTGACGGTCGATTGGCCGCTGGCGACCCGCGTCATCGACGAAGGGCGCTTCACCCTGTCGCCGCAGGCGGCGCGATGAAGGGGCTCTACGGGCGGCTGATCGACAACCACCCGCTCGCCAACATCGCCTTCCTGATCGTGCTGCTGGGCGGCATCGCCAGCTACCTGAGCCTGCCGCGCGCGCAGGACCCGGAGATCAACTTCAATTGGGTGAGCATCGTCACCGCGCTGCCGGGTGCATCCGCCGAGGACGTCGAGCGCGAACTGACCGGCCCGCTCGAAGATGCGATCAAGCAGGTGAAGGACATCCGCTTCGTGTCTTCCTCCAGTCGCGAAGCGGTGTCATCGATCCTGGTGCGCTTCGAGGAGATTTCCGAGCGCCAGTTCGACAAGCGCGCCAACGATCTGCGCCGCGAGATCCAGAACAAGGCCTCGGCTGAATTGCCTCCCGATGCAACCGATCCGCAAGTAGTTGAAATCACCAGCTCGAATGGCTTCCCGACCGCCATCCTCGTGCTCCACGGTGCGGCGGGCGAGGCGCTGCGTGCGCAGGCTTTTGCGCTGAAGCGCGAGATCGAGGGCCTGGCGGGGGTGGATCAGGTGATTGCAGCCGGCTTCGACGAGCCGGAGCTGCATGTCGACTTCGACCCGGGGCAACTGGCGGCGACCGGGCTATCGCCAATGCAGCTCGCTGATGGCGTCGCGGCCTGGTTTCGCAACACGCTGGGCGGACGTATCCGCGTGCAGGACCGCGAATGGCTGGCGCGCCTCGAAGGCAAGACGCCAGACCCGGAACAGCTCGCGCAGGCGGCCATCATCACGCCGCAGGGGCGGGTGGCGCTGGACGAAGTGGCGCAAGTGGCGCGCGGCCACGAGCGCTCCGGACAGCTCGTGAGCTACAACGGCGAGCCCGCGGTGATGCTGTCGATCACCAAGCAGGCGCGCACCAATACCTTGCAGCTGGTCGAACGCCTGCAGGCGCATGCGGTGCAGCGCAATACCTTGCTCGCTGCGCAAGGCATGCGTCTGACCCTGGTCGACGACCAGACGCATGCGACGCGCAGCGCGATCTCCATCATGGAGTCGAACGCGGTGTTCGGCCTGCTCGCGGTGCTGGCGACGTGCTGGCTGTTCCTGGGCTCGCGCCTGGCCGTGCTGATCGGCCTGGGTGTGCCTTTTGCGCTGGCGGGCACCTTCATCGCCGTCGACCTGGTGGGCAACACGCTCAACCTGACGGTGCTGCTGGGGGTGGTGATCGCGCTCGGCATGCTGGTCGACGACGCGGTGGTGATCGTCGAGTCCATCTACTACCGTCTGCAGCGCGGTGAGCCGCCGCGCAGCGCGGTGATCAACGGCATCAGCGAAGTGGGTCTGCCGGTGCTGGCCTCGGTGCTGACCACGATCGCCGCCTTTCTGCCCTTGATGCTGCTGCCGGGCATCCTCGGTGACTTCATGTTCATCGTGCCCTTTGTGGTCACCGTCGGCCTGCTGGTGAGCCTGCTCGAGGCCTACTGGATCATGCCCACGCACATCCTGATCCTGGGTCTGGACAGTCGCCGCAGTCGCCTGCAGCCCTGGCGCGAGCGCTTCACCCGCAGCGTACGGGTCAAGTATGCGCGCCTGCTTGTTACCGTGATGCGCCGCCCCAAGGCGGGCATGGCGGTGCTGGTGCTGGTGATGGCCGCCGCCGGTGGGGCGCTGGCTTCGGGCATGGTGCGCCTGGAGTTCTTCGCCTTCGACCCCATACGCCTGTTCTATGTCAGCGTTGATATGCCTGCAGGCGTCACCCTCGAGCGTAGCCTGGACGAAGCCCAGCGCGCGGTACGTGTGGTGGAGGACGCGTTGCCGGCCAGTGAACTGCGTGCGGTCGCCGCCTACTCCGGATTGAAATTCTCCGACACCGAACCAGTGTACGGCGACCAGTACGCGCAGGTGCTGGTGTCGCTGCTGCCGCGCGGCGATGGCATGCGCGACACCGGCGACATCATCGCTGCGCTGCGCCCGCACATCGAAGCCCTGAATGGCGAGGGGCGTTTTTCCTTTCTCGAGCTCAAGGGCGGGCCGCCGACGGCACGGCCGGTCAGCGTCAAGGTGAAGTCCGACGACTACCCGCAGCTGCGCGCGGCCGCCGATGCGATGCTGGCCGAGGTGGCGCGCCTGCCCGGGGCGAAGGACATCACCGACGACGACGTGCCCGGGCGCAACGAGCTGCGTCTGCTGTTGAACCGCGAGAAGCTCGCCCGCGCCGGGGTCGCGCCGGGTGAGGTGTCGCGTCTGCTGCGCTTGTATGGCGAGGGCGAGATCGTGGCCACCACGCGCGCGGCGGGCGAAAAGATCGAAGTCGTGGTGCGCGCACGGCCGGAGAACTTTGTCGATGTCACCGAGCTGCTGCAGCGCACGGTGGCGCTGGCCGACGGCCGTCAGGTGCAGCTCGGTGAGCTGGTCGACCATGAGCTGCGCCTGTCCAAAGGCTACATCCGCCACTATCAGCTCACGCGTGCGATCACCGTCGAAGCCGAGCTCGATCGCACGCTCATCGACACGGTGAGCGCCAACGATCGTCTGAAAGCAGCCTGGGCCGCGCTGCAGCCACAGTTCCCGGGCGTGGAGCTGGACTTTTCCGGTGAGTTGGAGGACATCAACGAAAGCCTGAATGCGATGGGGCGCCTGTTCGCGCTCGGGCTCGGCCTTATCTACCTCATCCTCGCGGCGCAGTTTCGCAGCTACTGGCAGCCGGTGATGATCCTGGTCACGGTGCCCCTGGCCTTCACTGGCGTGGTGTTCGGCTTGCTGCTGTCGGGCAATCCGCTGTCGCTGTACACCTTGTATGGGGTGATCGCGCTCACCGGCATTGCGGTCAATTCGGCGATCGTGCTGATCGATGCCGCCAATGAGCGCCGCGCCGTGGGCATGAGCGTGCAGCACGCCATCATCTATGCGGCGCGGCGGCGCGTGGTGCCCATCCTGATCACGTCCACGACGACGATCGGTGGCCTGTTCTCGCTCGCGGTGGGCCTGGGAGGCAAGTCCTTGATGTGGGGGCCGGTGGCGGCGAGCATCGTGTGGGGCCTGGGTTTCTCCACCGTGCTCACCCTGTTTGCGATTCCGCTGGTGTATCGCCTGGCCTTGCAACGCAGGACTTGAGCACGCGCCGGCTTGCCGCGGCTGGGCCTGTGTCGCTATGCTTGGCGGCTTTGGTGGCGGTAGCCAATGGAATCTGCTTTCCGCCGCGGCGCCCGCGAGGGCGTGCGCGACTTCCTGCCGATCTCGGTCGGTCTCCTGCCCTGGGCCGTGGTGACCGGCATCGCCATGCGCTCGATCGGTCTGACCGAGCTCGAGGCGCTGGGCATGAACCTGCTGGTGTACGCCGGCACCGCCCAGCTCGGCGCCTTGCCGCTGATCGCCGCGGGCGCGCCGCTGTGGCTGATCATGCTCACCGCGCTCGCCCTCAATCTGCGCTTCGTCATCTTCAGCGCGGCGATCGCGCCGCTCTTTGCCGGGCGGCGCTGGAGCACGCGACTGCTGTCGAGCTATCTGCTCGTCGATGGCGTGTTCGCGATCTGTGCCGACAAGGCCGTCACCAGCGATGACCCGCAATGGCGCTGGGGCTATTACATCGCGCCCTCGGTGTTCAACTGGCTGGTGTGGCAGCTGTTCGTGGCCGGAGGTGTGTTCGGCGCCGAGTTCGTGCCCAGTGACTGGTCGCTGGAGTTCATGGTGACGATCGCGCTCATGGTGCTGGTGCTGCCCATGTTGCGCAGCCGACCGATGCTGGTCGCGGCGCTGGCGGGGGGACTGGGGGCGGTGTTGCTGCGCGGGCTGCCCTTGCGCCTGGGCGTGGTGGCGGGCATCGCCATCGGCATTGCCGCCGGGTTTGCGGCCGAGCACTGGCAGCAGCGTCGGGAGGCAGCATGACCGAAGGTCTGTGGCTATGGCTGGCGTTTGTGCTGATGTCGATGACGACGATAGGCACCCGCGGCAGCTTCATCCTGCTCGGTGAGAAAGGACGCCTGCCCTCTGCCCTGCAGCGCGCCTTGCGCTATGCACCTGCGGCGGCGCTGTCGGCGCTGGTGTTGCCCGACCTGCTGCTCGACGGCGCGACGGTGTCGCCCTTCAACCCCAAGTTTGCCGCCGGTGTGGTGGTGGTGGTGGTGGCGCTGCGCTGGCGCAATCCGTGGCTGCCCTTCGTGCTCGGTATGGGCGCGCTGTTGATGATGAGAAAAGGGCTGGGCTGGTAGCTTTCGCGACCTGCCCAGCCCCTGGCGGCTGCGTACCGCGAGGCCGGGCCCAATCGGGCGTGCGGGCTCGCGGTGGGAGCGCAAGGCTCAGCTTTTCTTCGCTACGCCGTGCTCGTCGCCGGCTTCGATGGCGGCGGTGTTGTCACTGATGATGGACAGGTCGCGCTGGCCACGCTGGGCGGCGTTCGGGCGCTCGATCAGCCAGTACAGCACCAGGCCGATCACCACCGCATAGACGGTGGCTTTCGGGTCTGGCATCGCCAGGGTGACCGCAACGATGCCGGCCACGCCGCGCTCGGTCGAGCCCTTCAACTCTTCCATGCCCACCATGATGCAGATGTAGGCGGTCAGCACCAGGGTCAGTGACAGCGCGATCGGCAGCACGGGCTTGAACACCGACACCAGCGGCAGAATGAAGATCGCGATCAGGCCGGTGATCCAGAACGTGCCGCCACCGGAGTAGATCGAGTCCATCGCCTTGCGACCGAGGGCGTAGCGCTCGGCCACGGTGGCGTGCGCAGCGGTCCACAGCGGACCGGCAAGACCGGGCCAGGGTGCGAGCAAGGCGTGCAGGCCATTGCGCAGAGCGGTCACGAGGTGAACGCGGGTGACGTCGAGCTCGATCTTTTCATCCTGACGCAGGTGGTCGACGCGCTTGCACAGGGTGAAGCCGACGACGATGTCGCCGAAGGCAATGACGTAGGCAATGATCGCGGTGGGGATCGCGAGCAGGAACATGTCCATGCTGGGCATGCCCACGTTGAACACGAGGTAGTTCATCATCAAGCCGAAGTCGGGCTGGGTGATGCCCCACTGGACGTCGGGCAGCGGATACTCACCGATTGCCCAGCCCACCATCATGGCAATGAGCATGCCGGGAATCATGCCGAAGTTCGAGATCATCTTGGCGATGCGGTTGTGCTCGACGATGTGCTTGAACGACAGCGAGAACAGGATGTAGGCCGACACAATCGAGCCGATGAGCAGTGAGATCGGGGTGTTGTCGATGCGACCGCCGGTTTTCAGCTCACCCATCATGGCCGCGATGCCCGCGCCGATGATGATGCCGCTCTTGAGCGAGTTCGGGATGATGGTGACCAGCCTGTTGCCCAGGCCGGTCAGGCCAAGGAAGAGGAAGATGATGAACACCTCGAGCTGGAGGGCGAACATCGCCTTCACCGCCTCAGGGCCGGGCTCGAAACCCTGCAGGTAGAGCAGCACGACCGGGATGGCGGGTGTGATCCAGCCCGGCACCAGGGGAACGCCGAGCAGGGCCGGCAGCAGGTAACCGACGCCAGCGATGACGCAGAAGGCCAGCGCAGCCTCATAGGGCATGCCCAGGTACTTCATCAACAGCGGAATCATGCCCAGGCTGACGACGAACATGAACAGGCCCTGCATCATCTCCGGGAATTCCCAGCGGTAATGGATGAAGGGCAGGCGGATCTTCAGCGGGCCGAGCGGCCAGTAGGGATGCTCGGCACCGTATTGGCGTTCAATTGCCATCATTGACTCCAGGTGTTGTTGTTTTGGACACAGGGCTTGCCCAGGGCAGAACAGCAGCCGGCAGGGCGGCTAGGGCACGGCTTTGGCCCGGCGCGGAGAATGACAAAACATCGTGTCGCCAATTGCGCCGCAATGTACTCAATCTTGTCCGGCGCTTGCGGGCGCTGGAGGGCGCTCTAGAATGGCGCGCTTGTGCCCGTCGCCGACGGGTGGGGCAGGAGCGCGCAGGCATGAGTTCGGAACAGCAAACGGCGGGCGCGACCGGGCTGAGTCATGGTGAGCTGCGCTTGCGCCAGATCACCGACACCATTCCCGCCCATGTCGGCTACTTCGACCGCGACTGGATGTTTCGCTACGGCAACAAGCGCTATGCGCAGTGGTTCGGTACCAGCAGTGAAGGCATGAAGGACAGGCCCATCCTCGAGGTCATCGGCCAGCACGTGTTCGATCAGGTCGAGAGCGCGGTGCGGCGAGCCCTCGGTGGAGACGAAGTGACCTACGAATACAGCATGCCGGGCCGTGGTGGCGAGCTGCTGCATGCGCGCAGCACGCTGGTGCCCGATTTCAACGCGGCCGGCGAGGTCGTGGGGTGCTATGTGCATGCGGTGGACATCACTGAACAGCGGCGCACGCAGAGCGCGCTGGCGCAGGCACAGAAAATGGAAGCGATCGGCCAGCTCACCGGCGGCCTCGCGCACGACTTCAACAACATGTTGACGGTGGTGATGGGCAATCTGCAGGGTCTGGTCGAAGTCCTCGCCGAGCATCCCGCCGCCGCCGCTGCCGCTGCCGACTATGTCGAGCCTGCGTTGGCCGCGGCCGAAGGCGGTGCGGGCCTGGTTCGGCGCCTGCTGGCCTTTTCGCGTCAGCAACCGGTTGCGCCCGTGGTCGTCGACGTCAATGCGCTGGTGCTGGGCATGGCGCGCCTGATCCGGCGTTCGCTGCCCGACACCATCAGCATTGCCACCGCAGCGCGTGACGTCGAGCTGCACGCGCTGGTCGACCCCGGGCAGCTCGAAAGCGCACTCCTCAACCTCGCCTTCAATGCGCGTGACGCCATGCCCAATGGCGGCGAGTTGCGTATCGAGTGCTCGCTCGACTGCATCGAGGGCAGGGCCGCGGCTGATCTCGAACTGTCACCGAGCTGTTACGTGCAGATCGCCGTCAGCGACAACGGCACCGGTATGGACAGCAGCATCCTGAGCCATCTCTTCGAGCCCTTCTTCACCACCAAGAAGTTCGGCTTTGGCAGCGGCCTGGGCATGGCCATGGTGTATGGCTTCATCAAGCAGTCGGGCGGCGGCGTGCGGGTGCGCAGCCGCCAGGCGGTGGGCACCACGGTGTCCTTGCTGCTGCCGCATGCACCGCGTACCACCGCAGCGGCGCAGCCGGTGCCACGTGTGCCCACCGAGATGGTGGCCAAGCTCCTCGACGCTCGTCTGGTCCTGCTCGTCGAGGACGATGACAAGGTGCGCGGCGTGGTGCGCAAGCAGTTGTCGGCGCTGGGCTGTGCGGTGCTTGAAGCCGAAAGTGGCCACGAAGCGGCCGACATGGTCGAGAATATCCCCGCGATTGCATTGGTGCTGACGGACATCGTCATGCCGGGCGGCATGGATGGACGCGCGTTGGCGCGCTTCGTGCGGCGCTTCCGGCCCGAACTGCCAGTGGTGCTGATGAGCGGCTACGCGGAGACGCGCGGCGCGACACGCGAGGATGGCGAGCTGCCGATGCTCGACAAGCCCTTCACCCTCGAACGTCTGGTGGAGGTTGTGCGCGCCGCAATGGCCTGATCAGGCGGAGGGGGAGGCTTGAACGATAAAGCGCAGGCTCTGATTCATGTGGTCGAGGACGATGTCAATGTGGCAGGCCTGATCATCGCCACGTTGGAGCGCTTCGGTTATCAGCACGCGGTGTTCCCCTCCGGCGGCGAGTTCCTGCGCCAGCTGCGGGTGCAGTCACCCGATCTCGCCATCCTCGATCTCGGCCTGCCCGACATGGACGGCATGGACGTGCTGCAGCAGCTGCGCAAGCGCCACCGCTTCGGCCTGCTCATCGCCACCGGCCGGGTCGACACCCATGACCGCGTGCTGGGGCTGGAGCTGGGCGCCGACGACTACGTGGTGAAACCCTTCGAGCCGCGTGAACTGATCGCGCGCGTGCGCAGCATCCTGCGCCGCTATCAGCCCGAGCCACAGCCTGCGGACCTGGCGTTGCGCGTCGCTCACTTTGCGGGCTGGCGTTTCGAGCATGCGAGCCACCGCCTGATCTCGCCCGAGGGCATCGAGGACACCCTGAGCCTGGCGGAGTCGCAGCTGCTGAGCGCCTTTCTCGAGCGCCCCAATCAGGTCCTGTCGCGTGAGCAATTGCTCTCGGGGCGCGATGTCAGCGCGCTTGACCGCAGCATCGACCTGCGCGTGTCGCGTCTGCGCAAACGTTTCGAGCAGGGCGGACACAGTGGCAAGTTCATCAAGACGGTGTATGGCGCCGGCTATCTGCTGGCCACGCCGGTGAGCTGGAGCTGAGCGAGCGCAGCTGGGGTGTCGCGCTGGCGGTGTTTACGCCGGCTCGACCCAGACGTGGCGCGCCACCTCGTGCTCGATGGCGAGTTCGACGTGCTCGCACAGCAGCACCGTGAGCGGGTGCTGTTGCAGCACCTTCACCGCGTGCGCCGCCGACAGGCCGTAGGCGTGCAGTTGTTCGCGCTGCAGGGGGTCGATCTCGTCGCCGAAATCGACCACGCGCACCATGCGTCCCACCGGGGTGCCGATCAGGCGGATGCGCTCATGCAAGGGGCGGGGTGTGGCGTTCATGATGTGAGTGCCCTCAAAAGATCAGCCGCAGGCCGTGGTTGAGCACGCCACCGATGAAGAAGGCGGTGGGGATGATCATCGCCAGCATCAGCGCTGCGACCCTCAGGCCCTGCTCCTTGACGATCATCATCAGACTGGCGATGCAGGGCACGAACAGGGTGATGGTCACCATGCCGACCACCGCCTGTACCATGTCGAGCTGGCTTTGCAGCGCAAACAGTCCGCTGGCGCCAAAGTCGCGGCGCAGAAAGCCCATCACGAAGGCGGCGCTGGCCTCCGGCGGCAGACCCAGCCAGCCCACCACCAGCGGCTTGCCGGCTTCGATGATCCACGGCAGCGCGCCGCTGCGGTCGAGCCCGAACATGATCAGCGTGCCGATCAGGAACAGCGGGATGACCTCGATCAGATACCACTTCAGGCGGCCGCCGGTTTTCTTCAGCACATTGCCCAGCACCGGCATGCGCATCGGCGGCAGCTCGGTGATCAGCGGCACGCGCCGGCCGGGCACGACCTTGCTCGCCAGCCAGCCGGTAAACAGCAGCACCAGCACGATGGACGCCACCCAGATCACCGTGGCGGTGAAGGAGATGCCACCGAGCAGGCCCAGCACCACGCCCAGTTGCGCCGAGCAGGGGATGGCCAGTGCCATCAGGTAGATGGTGATCAGGCGTTCGCGCGGAGTGTGCAGGATGCGGGTGGTCAGCGTGGCCATGGTGACGCAGCCCAGACCCAGCACCATGGGCAGCACGGCACGACCATTGAGGCCGATGACGGCGAACATGCGGTTGGCGATCACCGACAGGCGGGAGAAGTAGCCCGAGTCCTCGAGCACGCCGAAGGCGAGGAAGAAGGTGGTGACGATGGGCAGGATGAGCGCCAGCGCGTAAGTCATGCCCATCGTCCACAAGCCGTATTCGCCGACGAAGAGGTCGGCGAGCCAGGGTGTGGAGATGTGGCCGTGGACGAAGTCGACGATGGCCGGGTTGAGCACGCCGCCGAAGAAGTCTTCTTCCAGCAGCCCGACCAGGGTGCTGGCGCCGAAATCACCGACGAACAGATAGACCAGATAGAGCACGCCCAGCAGCATCGGCCAGCCCCACACGCGGTGCACCGCCACACGCCCGACCAGCATCGACAGCGTGCGGTCCTTGGCGCCGGCCTGCTGGGTGACCGTGCGCGCGAGGGCCTCGGCCGCGGCGCTGCGCTGGCGTGCCAGCCGCGCGGGCAAGGTGTCGCGACCGGTGGGCGCGGTGAGTGCGGCGAGCGCCTCACGCACCGGGGCGCCGCCGGGCTGGGCAGCGAGCCAGGCATCGACCTCGGCGTCGCGGCCGATGCCCAGAATGGCCAGGCCGCGCGCGGCCAGCAGCGGATGCGGGCAGTGCGTGAGGATCAAGTCTTCGACTGCCGTGATCCGGGACTCCAGCGCCTCGTCATAGCGCAGCAGCGGCGCGGGGATGGCCGCGTGCGCCAGCGCGTCGGTGAGCGCGCCCATGCCTTCACCGCCGGTCGCCACCGTCGCCACCACTGGAAGGGCAAGGGCCTCGGCCAGGGTGGCGGTATCTACGCTGACACCGCGCGCCCTGGCTTCGTCGCTCATGTTCAGCGCCAGCACCATCGGCACGCCGAGTTCGGCCAGCAGCGCGGTGAGGTTGAGCGTGCGGCGCAGGTTCTTGGCATCGCCGACCTGGATCAGGGTGCGCATGTTCTCGTTGAGCAGCGCGCGCATGGTGGCGCGCTCGTCGTCACTGCGCGAGGGCAGAGCCAGCACTCCGGGGGTGTCGAGCAGCGAGACCTCACGGTCAAAGCGCGGCGTGGCGCGCGACACCTCAACCGTGGTGCCGGGGTAGTTCGACACCGTGACGTAGGTGCCGGTGAGGCGATGGAAGAGCACGGACTTGCCGACGTTGGGGTGGCCGACGAGCGCGAGGGTGCGCATTGGATTGGAGAAGGTGGACAGTGAGGCGGCGTGGCTCATGGATCAGCTTGGGCGCATGTGCGGGGATGTGCGTCGAAATGATACGCGCTCGCATTAACAGTCAACTGATCCAGCTCAAATTCCGGCGAAATTTTGCGCTGCAGCACTCCGCGCTCTGCCAACCGGGTGCTGCACGCAGGTTTGTCCGGCGCTGCGGCCAGTCGTGAGCGCGCACGAATTCGTGCATGGACGGTTCGTGCCGAGCACCAGGGTGCTTGGTGAGCCCTGTTGCGGCGGGATTCCGCTGCGCGGTGGCGGGGCGAAAGTGTGCTGTGCTTGAGCTTCGTTGCGGGAGCGCTCGGAATCAAAAAACCTTGACACGGCTCTCGCCTTGATTGATATTGCGAATCGTTCGCAATTGAGCCTCGCCCTCGGAGCACACAGATGAGCAAGAAATGTTGCAAGAAGGACAAGCCCTGCAAGGGCTGTCCGAAGTTGAAGAAAAAGAAGTAGTCGCGGAGCTGAGCGCGGGGCAGATTTGATCGATATTAAAACGTAATGATTCGTATTTGTTTATCGTGCCGCTCCTTGAATCAGAATCATTCCGAGCAAGCCAGCCGCCGCCAGCCAGCTCATCGTCACCATGGAGTCGCAGATGAATTTGCACCCGTGCGCGCTGGCCCTCGCCCTTGTGGGCCTGGTTGGCGTTCCGTTTTCCAGCGCTCAGGCCGAGACGCTGCTCAATGCCCAGATCGTCACCGCCAATGGCTATGCCGCCGATGCGCAGGACACGCCACAGGCAGTGGAGGTGTTGCAGCCTGCAGGCGCTGATGCTGCGCTCGTGGGTGACTTGATGCGCTCAAAGCCGGGGCTGGCGGTGCAATCCGATGGCGCCTGGGGGCAGAACCCGGTGTTGCGCGGATTGAAGAAGGAAAGCGTGGTGGTGATGGTTGACGGCCTGCGCCTCAACTCCGCGCAACCGCAGGGCGCGATCGCCTCCTTCATGGATCTCGGCCTGCTCGAGCGGGTGGAGGTGGTGAAGGGGCCGGGTTCGGTGCTGTACGGCAGCGGCGCCATCGGCGGCGTGGTCAATCTGATCACGCCCGAGGCGCGCTTCACCACCGCAGACGAGCTTGGCGGTCGCGTCGGCGCGCGCTTCTCCAGCGTGGATAAAGGTGTGGCGGGCGCGCTGCTGGTGCAGCGCTCGAACGCCGATCACGCCCTGGTGCTGGGCGTGGCCGGGCGCGATGTGGATGACTATCGCAGCCCGGATGGACGCGAGGCGCGCACCGGCTACCAGTCGAACACCCTGCTGGCCAAGTACCGCCAGCGCCTCAACGAGGACATCAGCCTGCGCCTGAACTTGCAGCGCCACGCCGATGAAGACGTGTGGTACCCGGGCTCGGCGCGCAGCGGCGCCGGCATTCCGCGCCCGCTCGGGGTGGCGACCATCCATTCGCCCAAGCAGCGCCGCGAGCTCTATGAGGTGGGGATCGACGCCGCGATCGGCGAGGGCCAGTTGTCGGCTGAAGTCTATCGACAGGAAGTGTTCCGCCAGATCCGCGCCCACGCATCGAACCTGGGCCGCGACTATGTGCGCAACGACGTCAGCTTCGTCACCGACGGCGCGCGTGCCAAGTACATGTTTGCGTTCGGCGGCGGCCATCTGCTCAGCGTCGGTGCCGACACCTGGCGCATGAAGGGCGACCCCGAGCGCTATATGGACAACAACGCGCCCCTGTTCAACAACAATATGCGCAACGACCCGTTCTCCAGGGGCGAGATCGAAGCCGTCGGTGTCTTTGTGCAGGACGAATTCGAGCTCGGCCGCAGCCGCATCGTCGCTGGTGCGCGCTACGACCGCGTCAGTGGCGATGCAGCACAGAAAGGCCAGGGGCCGTCGGCGCAGACCACCGGCCTCGACCATAGCGACAACAATCTGTCGTGGTCGCTGGGGGTGATTCATCCGCTGACCGACAGCCTGAGTGCCTACGCCAATCTCGGCCGTGCCTACCGTGCCGCCGACATGCGCGAGCGCTTCGAGGATTCGGCGCGCGGCGATGGCTATTACCACGTCGGCAATCCGCAGCTCGATCCCGAAGTGTCGAGCAGCTTCGAGCTCGGCCTGAAGGCGGCGGGCAGCGGCCTGCAATACCGTCTGGCCGCCTTCTACACACGTATCGACGACTACGTGGCCGGTCGCATCACCGGGGCCACGCATGCGGGTAGCGGGCTGCCGCTCAAGCGCACCGAGAACCTCGACAAGGTGACGATCTACGGCCTCGAAGGCAGCGCCAGCCTGCCGCTGGGGGTTTTCGTGACCGACGCCAGCTTCACCTGGCTGCGCGGCAAGAATCACCAGGACGACGAAGCCCTGTATCAGATGCCCGCCCCTGAGCTCACGCTCGGCATCGGCCAGCCGGCACAGCGCGGCTTCTATTGGCGTGCGCAGCTGCGCGCGGTGGCCGAGCAGGACCGTGTCGCCACGCGCTTCTCCAATGGCACGGAAGACGCCACCGCCGGCTTCGTCACCGCCGACGCCGAGCTCGGCTGGCGCTTCGGTGCGCTCGCTGCCTTCGATGCCACCACGCTTGCAGTGGGTGTGCACAACCTGGCCGACAAGCGCTACCACGAGCATCTGAGCGAGGGCGTCTCCGGCCGCGAGCTGGCTGCGCCCGGTCGGGGCATCACGCTGAGCCTTTCCGGGAGTTTCTGACATGCAATCACCACGTCCGCCCCTGCCGAGCTGGAGCCGCTTCGTCCTGCATGCGTGCGTGGTGCTGGCGTTTCTGATCGTCACCGGCACCGCCGACGCACAGAAGCTGCCCAAGCTGACGCTGGCCGGTCCGCCGGCCTCGGTGTCGAACCCGCTCATTCACATGGTCGATTCCGGCGCGCTGGCCGATGTCGCCGAGCGCGTCGAGTTCGTGCTCTGGCGCGACCCTGACCAGCTGCGGGTGATGGCGCTCGATGGCCGTGCCGACGTGCTGGCGATGCCGACCAATGTCGCCGCCAACCTCCATAACCGCGGCGCAAAGTTGCAGCTGCTCAATGTGTCGACCTGGGGCGTGTTGTGGCTGGTGTCGCGCGACCCGACGCTGAAGTCGCTCGCTGATCTGCGTGGCAAGGAGCTGGCGGTGCCTTTCCGCGGCGACATGCCCGACATCGTGTTTCAGCTCCTGGCGGAGCAGCAAGGCGTCGACCTGCGCAAGGACGTGCAGCTGCGCTACGTGGCTAGCCCGATCGACGCCATGCAGCTGCTGGTGATGCGCCGCGTCGATCATGCCTTGCTGGCCGAACCGGCGGTGTCGATGGCCTTGCGCAAGACCGGCTCCTTTCCGCTCAGTGTGATTGCGCCCGAACTGCATCGCAGCGTGGACCTGCAGCAGGAGTGGGGGCGGGTGTTCGCGCGTAGCGCCCGTATCCCGCAGGCGGGCATTGCGGTGATGGGAGCCTTGCGTGAGCGCCCCGATGTGGTCGCTCGCATCGAAGCCGAATATGCGCGCTCGCTGGCCTGGTGCCGCGACCACGCCGAGGCCTGCGGCCAGGGTGTGGCCGCCCGCATCGACATGCTCAGCGCCGAGGCGGTGGCCGATTCGATCGCGGTGAGTCAGATGGACGCGGTGCCGGCACATGCTGCGCGCGCCGAGCTCGAGTTCATGTTCGGCCAGCTGATGAAGAAGAGCCCGGCGCTGATCGGCGGCAAGCTG
Organism: Thauera terpenica 58Eu; assembly: GCF_000443165.1. Classification (GTDB taxonomy): domain Bacteria; phylum Pseudomonadota; class Gammaproteobacteria; order Burkholderiales; family Rhodocyclaceae; genus Thauera; species Thauera terpenica. The sequence continues at coordinate 53,170 of NZ_ATJV01000103.1, forward strand.
CCCGACGACGGCTTCTATGGCGGAGCCGGCGCGCAATGAGCCTGCTGCGCGCCTGGCTGGCCGGTCTGCCCGCCTACCTGTGGAGTGGCTGGGGGGCGATCGCCAGCCTGTTCCTGCTGCTCGCCGCATGGGAGACGGTGAGCCTGCTCTACGGCCCCTTGGTGATGCCCGCTCCACGCGCGGCGTTCGCGACCCTGCTCGGTCTGATCGACAGCGGCGCCGCCTGGCCGGAGCTGGCGATTACCGCGCGTCGCGCCATGAGCGGCTATGCGCTGGCGGTGATCGCCGGCAGCGTGCTGGGTTTGCTGGCCGGGCTGTCGATGACGGCGTCGATGATGTCGCGTCCGCTCGTCACCGTGCTCATGGGCACGCCGCCCATCGCCTGGCTGGTGCTGGCCATGTTGTGGTTTGGCGCCAGCGACGGCACGCCGGTATTTACCGTGTTCGTCGCCGCCTTTCCGGTGATCTTCATCGGTGCGCTGCAGGGCACGCGCACGCTCGACAACCAGCTCTTCGGCATGGCCGAGGCCTTCCGCCTGCCGCGGCGCATGATGCTCACCGACGTCTATCTGCCGCATGTGGTTTCCTATCTGTTCCCAGCCTGGATTGCTGCGCTTGGCACCGCGTGGAAGGTGGTGGTGATGGCCGAGCTGCTCGCCACCCAGGATGGGGTGGGGGCGGCTCTGGCAGTGTCGCGCTCGCATCTGGACACCGCAGCGACGATGGCCTGGATCGTGGCCCTGGTGGGCTTGTTGCTGGCGGTGGAGTATCTGCTGCTGGAGCCGATCAAGCGTGAGGTCGAGCGCTGGCGGGAGCATGCGGCATGACACGCAGCGAACTGCGGGTGAGCGCGCTCAACCATGCTTTCGGCCGCGATGAGGTGCTCGCGGGCATCGACTTTCGTGTGCGTGCCGGCGAAGTGCTTGCCCTGGTCGGGCCCTCGGGTTGCGGCAAGACCACGCTGCTGCATCTGGCGGCGGGCTTGCTGACGGTGCAGCAGGGGCAGGTTGCCAATGGCTTTGCCAGCACCGCCTTCATGTTTCAGCAAGCGCGCCTGCTGCCGTGGAAGAGCGCGCTCGACAACATCGCGCTCGGTCTCAAGGCGGCAGGCCTGAAGCGCGACGAGCGCCACTTTCGCGCCCGTGAGCTCGCCTTGCGCCTCGGACTGTCGCATCGCGACCTCGACAAGTTTCCGCACCAGCTCTCGGGCGGCATGCAAAGCCGGGTGGCCCTGGCGCGTGCGCTGGTGCTGGAGCCGGAACTGTTGCTACTCGACGAGCCGTTCTCGGCGCTCGATGTCGGCCTCAAGGAAGAGCTCTACCGCCTGCTGCTCGAGCAGCAGGCGGCGCGCAGCATGGGTGTGTTGATGATCACCCATGACCTCATGGAAGCGGTGCGGCTGTCGGACGCCATTCTCGTCATGGCCGCCGAACCGGGGCGCATCGTGTGTCGATTCGAACTCGGCGTGCCCGCGGCGCAGCGTGACGAGCTGTGGGTCTACCAGCATACCGCCGAGCTGCTGCAAAGCGCCGCGGTGCGCGCCAGCTTCGGCCTGCCGCCCGTGGTGCAGGGCGCAGGCAGACGCGTCGCAGCCGGCACGAACAGCGTCAGCATGAACCTGATGGGGACGAACCCCGGGCTGCGCCTGGTGGTGCCAGCCCAGCCCGCACTGACGGCCCGCACGGGCCCGCGCTGCGGCTGATGAGGATGGAGATGAGGACGCTCGACCGGCTCGCCGCCAGGCCGCTTTTCATGTGCTGCTTTCGTCCCTTCTTTCTGGCGACGGCGGTTTATGGCGTGCTGGTGCTGCTCGTCTGGCTTGCCTTTCTCGGCGCCGGGCAAGGAGTGCCCGCGGTGCCCGGTGGCCCTTTCGTATGGCATGCCCATGAGCTGATGTTCGGCTTCGGTCTGGCTGCGGCCGCCGGCTTCGTGCTCACCGCGCTGCCCGAATTCACCGCGACTGCAGCTTTCGGGCGGCGCGTGGCGCTGGCGATGGTGCTGCTGTGGGCGGCGGGGCGGCTTGCGTTCTGGTCGTCGGGGTGGCTGGGCGCGGCAGGCGTGGTGCTTTCCGCACTGCTCAACGTCGGCTTCATGGGCGCGCTGGTGGTGCTGGTTGCGCCGCGCCTGTGGCGCGATCCCGAGCGCCCTCACTTGTCTTTCCTGTGGGGCCTGGTGGCGATGGGGCTGGCCGTGGCGGGCTTTCAGGCTGACGTGCTGCGCGGGCTGTACCCGATGCGCTGGGTGTTGGTGGGCGTGGGGGTGATGATGGCGCTGATCCTCATCGTGCTCGGCCGGGTGTCGATGCGTATCGTCAATGACGCCCTGGACGCCGAGCGTGTGCGCCACCGTGCGGAAGAGCCGCTCCTGCGGCGCGAGGACGACGAGATCGTCGATTACCGCGCTCGTCCGCCGCGGCGCAATCTGGCGATTTTCGGCATTGCGCTGTACACCGCCGCTGATTTTCTGTGGCCGGGATCGGTCGTCTCGGGCTGGCTGGCGCTGGCCGCCGCCGCCGCCATCTTCAATGTGCTCAACGACTGGCATGTCGGGCGCGCGCTGTTCTCGCGCTGGGCCTTGATGCTCTATGCGGTGTATTGGCTGATGGCGCTGGGCTATGCGCTGATCGGTGTGGCGGCGCTGGGCGCGCCGCTCGCTCCCTCAGCCGGCCTGCATCTGCTGACGGTGGGTGCGATGGGGGTGTCGATCTTCGCCGTGCTGTGCATTGCCGGACGCACCCATGCCGGATTCGAGCTCGACCTGCGGCCGTGGGTGCAGGTGGCGGCTATTGCGCTCTGCAGTGCTGCGCTGGCGCGCGCTGCCTCCGGCTTCCCCGGCCTGCCGGTGGCGGCGCTGCGGGCCTTGAGCGGTGCTGCCTGGGTGCTGGGCTATGGGCTTGCGGCCATTTATCTGGGCGCGGTGTTCATGCGCGCGCGCCCGGATGCGGGCACAGGCTGTGAAGAAGTGTTGAACGAGCCCGGTGTGGCTTGAAAGGGCGGGTCGTCCGGGAGGCGGCGTGTCTGTTTGTTGTTTATCTCCCCTTTTTTGGAGTTGACTGATGCAGAACAGGAAAACATGCGTGCGGCTGACGGTGCTGGCCGGGCTGCTCGCGCTTGCGGCCAGCCCGGCGCTCGCCGAGCGTCCGATGGCGGTCGATGATGCCGGAACGCTGGAGCGCGGTGGAGCCAAGCTCGAGTTCGGCTGGAGCAAGGACGATAGCGTGCGCGGGCTGGAAGGCGGGGGGGCTTCGGGCCCATCGACAACGTGGAGCTCGAGCTCGGGTTCGGGCGCGCGAAAGATCGTGAGCCTTCGCCACATGTGAACGTGCGCGGCCTGGGTGCGGCGGTGAAATGGGTGCCGCTGCAGGCCGAGACCGGGCTCTCTGCGGGGCTGAAATACGAATACGGCCGCGAGCGCGTCAGCGGCGACCGTGCCGAGCATGCCAATGCGCTCGCCGGCCTCGCCACCTGGACCTTTCCTGCCGGACCGCGGCTGCATGTCAATCTCGGGCGTGAATGGGTGCGTGACGGCGACAACGCCAACTTCTGGGGCGTGGCGATGGATTTCCCGATCACCGAGCAGCTCGACTTCGCGGTGGAAACCTTCGGCGAGGAGCATTCCGGCCCGGACCGCCAGCTCGGCGTGCGCTACGAGATTGCCGAGGGGCTGAAGTTGTCGGCTGCAGCCGGGCGTGGCAACGACCGCAACATCGCCAATGTGGGTGTGGCCTGGGAGTTCTGAGTTGGATAAGCGTATGTCAATGAGAAGCACCACTTTTAATACTGGAGATTGTTCATGATTCGTTCCTTGCTTGTTGCCCTCGCTGGCGTGGGGCTGGCTACCTCCGCGCTTGCCGCCGAATACCCGATCGGTCAGCCGCAGGACCTCAACGGCCTGGAAGTCGCCGCCGTGTACCTGCAGCCGGTGGAGATGGAGCCGGGCGGCATGATGCGTGCGGCCAAGGACTCCGACATTCATCTGGAGGCTGACATTCACGCCACCGCTGATAACACCAACGGCCTGCCCGAAGGTGCGTGGGCGCCCTATCTGAACATCCAGTACGCATTGCAGAAAAAAGGTAGTGACACGGTCATCAAAGGCGAGCTCATGCCCATGGTGGCCAATGACGGTCCGCACTACGGCGACAACGTCAAGCTCGAGGGCCCGGGGAAATATGAGCTCACCTTTGTGATCGGCTCGCCAGAGAGCGCTGCGGGCAACCACTTCGGCCGCCACGTGGACAAGGAAACGGGCGTCGCGCCGTGGTTCAAGACCTTCGAGCTGAAGTACGAGTTCGTCTATGCCGGCACCGGCAAGAAAGGTGGGTATTGAGGTGCGTATCGGGCTAGGACTGGCTCTGTGCGTGTTGGCGGGCGGCTTCGGTCCGGTGTCGGCAGCATCTGCCGACACGCCCACCTGCACCCTGACTTTCAGGGCAGACGGGACTTTCGAGCCAACACGGCTGGAGGTCCCGGCCGGGCGCTTCAAGATCGTGCTGGTGAACGAGAGCAGCGAGGCGGTGGAGTTCGAAAGCCTGCCGCTGCGCAAGGAAAAGGTCCTGGGCCCGGGCGTGACTTCATTTGTGGTGCTGTCGCTGTCACGGCCGGGTGAATACCCCTTCTTTGACGACTTTCACCCGCAGGTGAAGGGCACGCTGGTCGTGCTGCCCAAGCCGTAGATCCCCGAACCATAAACCCCCAAATCGTCGGATTCACCATGGAACAAGTCGCCTTCATTGTCTGGCGCGAAAGTATCGAGGCCCTGCTGGTGGTGGGCATCCTGTTTACGTGGTTGCGCGCCTCGCCCGAGGGGCGTCGTGGTCTGCCATGGCTGTGGGGCGGAGTGGGGGCCGGTCTGCTGCTGGCCGGCGCCTTGGGGCTGGTGCTGCTCGGGCTTGCGTCGTGGTTGAGCGATACCGGACAGGAGTGGTTTCAGGCCGTGATGGCGCTGGCCGCGTGCGCGCTGGTGGTGCACATGGTGCTCTGGATGCGCCAGCGTGGCCGCAGCCTCAGGCGTGAGCTGGAAACGGGGGCCTCGGAGCAGATACACCAGCAGCGTTGGTGGGGGCTGTTCGCGCTGGTCATGATTGCCGTGGCACGCGAGGGGAGTGAAACAGTGGTCTTTCTGTATGGCACTGTGCTCTCGTCGCGGACTGAGGGCAGCGCCGCGGCCATGGGTCTTGCCGGCCTTGGCGGCTTCGCGCTGGCGCTGCTGAGCTTCTGGCTGCTGCAGCTGGGGGGGCGCTTCATCACCTGGCGGCGTTTTTTCCGGATCACTGAAACCTTACTGTTGCTGCTCGCCGGGGCGCTGCTGGTGCTGGCGACCGACAGGCTGATTTCGCTCGAGGTTTTGCCGACGCTGATCGACCCGGTGTGGGATAGCGCGTGGCTGATGGGCACTGAGCAAGGTTTGGGCAAGCTGCTGGCGGATTTTGCCGGCTATCGCGCCATGCCGGCACTGTCGCAGGTGCTGGTCTGGTTCGCATATTGGGCGGCGGTGATCGTCTTGCTGCGCAGCTCCGCGCGCAAGCTGGTGCAGCCTCCCGCGGCGAACCCGGACCATGGCGCGCTTGCAGCGTGATGCCGCGACTCTCCGCTCACTGCTGACCCATGTCCGCCATGACCCCCTCTACCTTTCGTGCCCGCCTTGCCCGCGCGGGTGATTTCCTGCGTGACCATCAGCTGGCGATCCAGCGTATGCAGTGGGCGATCGTGATCGTCTATGTGGCGCTGCTGGTGCTCCCGGCGCTCCTGCCCCTGCCAGATCGTACGGCGTCCGTGTTCAACAACCTGAGCATCGTGGCGCAGTTCGCCTTCTGGGGTATCTGGTGGCCCTTCGTGCTGCTGTCCATGCCGCTGTTTGGTCGCGCCTGGTGCGGCTTGTTCTGCCCCGAAGGCGCGCTCACGGAATGGGCCAGTCGCCATGGCCGCGGCGGTGCGATTCCACGCTGGATGCGCTGGGGAGGATGGCCTTTCGTGGCCTTTGCGCTCACCACGGTGTATGGGCAGTTGGTGAGTGTGTACCAGTATCCGTGGGCCGTCGCAGTCGTGCTCGGCGGCTCCACCGTGGCGGCGATCATCGTCGGTTGGCTGTATGGCAAGGACAAACGCGTCTGGTGCAAATACCTGTGCCCGGTGAGCGGCGTCTTCAACCTGCTCGCCAAGCTCTCGCCCTGGCACTATCGCGTGGATGCGGAGGCCTGGCGTGCGCCGTTGCGCCGCACCGAAGCCATCAACTGTGCGCCCCTGCTGCCGCTGCGCACGATGCAGGGCGCAGCGGACTGTCACATGTGCGGGCGTTGCAGTGATTATCGTGGCGCCATAGCGCCCAGCCCGCGCTCACCCGAGGCTGAGATCGTTGATGTGGCCGGCGGCAACGCCTGGCAGACGGTGCTGATCGTTTTTGGCTTGATGGGGCTGGCGGTGGGGGCCTTCCTGTGGAGCGCGAGCCCCTGGTATGTAACGCTCAAGCAGAGCATTGCGACCTGGCTCGTCAATCATGATGTCTATTGGCCGCTGGCCGAAAATGCACCCTGGTTCATCCTGACGCATTACCCGCAGGTCAACGACAGCTTCAGCTGGCTCGATGGCGCGGTGATCCTGCTGTTTATCGCTGCCACGGCTCTCGTCGTGGGGGGCGCCGTGTTGCTCGGGCTGTGGCTCGCTGATTACGCCTTGCCGGCGATGAGGCGCCCTGGGATGAGGGGTGCAGCCGGCGAGCGCGTGCGCAGTCGATTTGACGGCGTGCACAATCTCGCCCAGGGCTTGATACCGGCGGCGGGCAGCGGGGTGTTCCTGGGGCTGTCGGCCACTACCCTGACCCTCTTGCAGCACGAGGGGGTCGCCATCGGCTGGGCCAATCCGGTGCGCTTTGCGCTGCTGGCGCTGGCCCTGGCCTGGAGTCTGCGCTTCCAGTGGCGCCTGGCGGGCCTGCGCACGTCCAACGCCTGGCGCCGCGCAACGGCGGTGGTGCTGGTGGCGTTGGGCTTGTTGCCCTTTGTCTGGAGCTGGGTGCTGTTTTTCATCCTGTGGTAGATGCCAAAAAACTGCGGACCCGCAGACCCTGCCGGTCCGCGTGAAGCTCAGGCCTCGCTGATCACGATCCAGTGGTTGTCGAGCGCCATGGCTTCGGGCCAGGGCAATATATTCGGCGGCGTGCTCGGATGCCAGCTGCCGAGCCCGTAGGCGGTGGCGACCACTATTCCGCCACCGTCCTGCGCGCCATGCCAACCGCTCAGCGCATAAGGCGCCTTGAGCTCGATGATGGGGCGCATGCGCTCGGGCAGGCCGGGATGCCACAGGTTGGCGACGTCGGCCTGATGGCTCGATAGCGCAAAGCCGTCGTGCAGCGCGGGCGCGATGTCGCCGGCGTAGCCGATGCCGTCGTTCTCCTGAGTGGGAATGCTCAGGCTGTTGCCGTCGAACACCGCGAGGATAGGGGCGCGACGGCGCTCGGCTTCGAGATCGTGTTCGGCCTGCATGGCGATGCCGAGCAGTGCGTCGGGGTCTTGCGGGGCGCGGCTCCAGGCCATGTGGCGCAGGCTCAGGCGCGCGTCGTCCACCTTCCACTTGCCCAGCAGGCTGCCGTTCGAGGTGTCGATGTGCACCAGCGAGGCGTCCATGCGGTGGATGTCGAACTTGCGGTCGCTGGGCGTGCGCGGGATGCCGCCGTTGGCGACGAACAGATGGCCGTGGGCATCGAGCAGCAGTTGGTGCGGGTCCAGGCCGTGGGTGTCCCACTCGGCGATCTTGCGCAGGCTGCGGCGCTCGCGCACGCCGATCTTGCCCTTGCCGGTGCTGAAATCGGTTTCGGTCGTGTACAGCTGCTCGCCGTCGGCGGAGGCGATGATATGGCCGCCGAGGCGGCACTCGCCTTCACCCTGAACGTCGATGCGTGTGACCACCTTGCCCTGCCCGTCGCAGCGCAGCATCCAGGTGCCGGGGCGGGCAGAGCACACCAGCAAGCCGCCGTCGGCTTCGGCCATCAGGCCGTGTGGCCGGCTGGGTAGGGGGACGGTGTAGCCGAAGCTGAGCGTGCGTGCCGCCCAGTCGGCGACCAGGGTGCCGGCGAAGTTGGGGTCGCTGGCGCGCGGACCGCGCCAGGCGGCGCCGATCACCGCACGAGTGGCGTTCGCTGCGGCGCGCGCCTGGGTGGGAAGGGTGGTGGCGGCGAGCGCGGCGGCCATGGCCTGCAGAGTGCGACGGCGGCTGATCGAAGCCGGCGCGGGGGAGGCAGGGGGAGGGAATAAGCTGTGCATGGATGGTGTGCTCAGTAAGTGCGCGACCCGCAGCGCTCCTGGGCGGCTGAATGCCGAACAAGGCGAGTGCTCGGGAAAGACGAAGGAATGACCAGGAGGCCGCGCCGAGTCGCACCTTGCAGCGCGAACCCGGCACGGCTCACCCGGACTCAGAAGTCGTAGTTGAGCGTGACGCGCGCATTGCGGGCGTCGCCCATGTACAGGAAGGAGCCGGAGCGGTAGGCCGCCAGGTAGTAGTCCTTGTCGGTCACGTTGCCCACGTTCAGCCTCACGTCCATGTTCTTGTTGACGCGATAGCTCGCGAACAGGTCGAGCACGGTGTAGGACGGTACGGGCTGGGTGTACAGTCCGTCGGCATTGAAGCCCGCGGCCGAGTCGGGCTGGCCGGCGTACTTCCTGCCTTCGTATTTGGCCGCCGCGCCGAGGGCAAACTTGTCAGTGGCCTGGTACTTGAGCTGGGCGAAGGCGCTGTTGTCGGCGAAGTTGCTCAGCGTCTTGCCTTCGTTTGCGGCCACGTTCGACTCGAGCACCTTGGACTTCATGAAGGCCACGCCGGCCTGGGCGGTGAGCTGGGGCGTGATCAGGCCGGTGAGCGCCAGCTCCAGACCGTGGACACGGTTCTTGCCGGTGTTGAGCGCGCCGCTGGACTCATAGCCCGAGCCCGACGGCGCCGACTCCATGACGTCAGACTTGGTGATCTGGAACAGCGCGGCCGATAGCAGCAGCTTCTCGCCCATCAGGTTCCACTTCGTGCCCAGTTCGATGCTCTGTGTCTTTTCCGGCTTGCTGTCGGCGATGGCGACACCATTGCTGTCATCGACGCAGATGCCGCCGTAGCCGCAGCTCGAGCCGACGTCGGATTCGCCGCCGTTGATGTCGCTGGCGGTGGCGTAGCTGAAGTACACGTTGGCGTCGGGCCTGATCTTGTAGCTCAGGCCGAGGTGACCATTCCACATGCTGTCGGAGTACTCGTAGCGTTTGGTGAGGCCGCGTGAGATGGTGGTGGTGTCGAATTCGTAACGGTCCCAGCGCAGGCCGCCGAAGGCGGTCCATTTGTCGTTGAGGTCCACCGTATCCATCGCCGACAGGGACACCGTCTTCACGTTCCAGTCGATGTCCCAGGCGCCGCGGCTGATCTGACGGTTCATCAGGCTGTTGAGACCGTTGACGGTAGCGCCGCCCGCGCCGCTGGCGCACCAGGCGTTGTTGGCCGTGGCGGTGTTGCCGGTGATGCAGTTCTGGCCCGAGTTTGCGACGTTGTAGACCCCGTTCAGCACGCTGTGATCCGAATACTCCAGGCCGAAGATGAACTCGTGCTTGAGCCCGCCCAGGACGCGGTCCAGATGCAGGTTGGTCTGGTTGACGAAGTACTCGACCTCCTGCCAGCCCTGGTGCGTGCTCAGGGTGATGGTCGAGGCGCCGGCGCGTGGGTCGTTGGCGCCGAAGCTGGCTGCACGTGCGCCGGTGACGACGTAGCCGTTGTCGGCCTGGCCCACGCGGGTCAGGTTGGTGATGCGCGTGTCCTGGTCGAACTGATAGCGCAGACGGGCGCTGACGATGTCGACGTCGGAACTGAGGAAATCATTGTCCTGCGCGTACACCGGTACGTCTTTGGCCGGCTTGCGCTTCGGCACGGTGCCGACCAGAAAGCCGCCCATGTCGGGATTGTCGTCGGCCTCGAGACCGTAGTAGTCGAGCGTGACATCGAGCTTGTCGGTCGCCGCCCAGAAGCCGGACAGCGCCAGGCCCTTGCGCTCGCGGTCGGTGGGGCTGCGATCAGGGATCTCTTCGTAGCCATACAGCAGGTTGGCGCGCACGGCGAGGTCTGCGTTGACGACCTGGTTGGTGTCCAGCGTCAGGCGAGTGTGCTTGTCGGTGCCAAAGCCGGTCGACAGGCGAGTGTAGGAGTAATCGGTGCTGGCCTGCTTGGTCACCGAGTTGACCGCTCCGCCCGAGGTGCCGCGCCCGGCGAAGCTGGAGTTCGGGCCTTTGGAGATCTCGATCTGTTCGGTGGCAAAGCTCTCGCGAATGCTCATGCCGGGGTCGCGCAAGCCGTCGACGAAGACGTCGCTGCGCGCTTCCTGGCCGCGGATGATGTAGCGGTCGCCAAAGGCGTTGCCGTTCTCGCCGGTGCCCAGGGTGATGCCGGGCTGGGCATCGAGGATCTCGCGCAGGTCGGTGTAGCCCGAGTCTTCGATCTGGGCCTTGGTCAGCACCTGGATGTTTTGCGCGGTGTCGGCCAGCGCGCGCTTGTGGCGCTCATCCCCCGAGTACTTGGCCTTGTAGGGCACGCCGGGTTCGGCGTTCGGGTTGGCTTCGAGCGCGGTGCTGATGACCTTGACGGTTTCCAACTGGGATTCGGCGGCGGGTTTCTGTTCCTGGGCGTGGGCCGCCATGGGTGCCAGCGCGAGGGAGGCCAGGCTGACGGCCATTGCCGTGGAGGCGGAGGTGTTGAGAAGGGTGCTCGGTCGCTTGCGCAGCGCTGCGGCTTGCCGGGGGTGAGGCTTGTTCACGGACATCGGGGTTTCCTGATCACGGTGGTTCGGGGCGTGGGGGTGATCAGCCCTGGCTTGGGGGAGCGTGCGCATACGTTTGCCGGCAGCAGCACCTGGCGTTCCTGTCCTTGGCGACAGCGAGAGGCCCTGAACTGAGGCACGAGGCGAACAACGGTGAGGAACACGAGTGGCAAACGACGAGGACGTCGTGCCGCCAACGCAGCTGCGGATCTCCGGGTCAAGCTTGATCGGGCTGGCTTGGCTGGCTGATCCGAGGGTGCGGAGTGGCTGGCTGACATGAATGTGGCGGGGCGTCCCTGGGGCGACGTCCCGCCACATTCATCACCTGCGCTTGCAGATGCGCGCAATTCTCAACAAGGATGGGATGTCTGTCAATGCTATTGCGAACAATTCTCATTGTTACGGCGGCCACGACATAGTCCGCGGCAGCGGGTGATGAAGGACTTCAGCGTTGGGCCGCAGGCGTTGGGAGTGCGTTCTTGTCCAAGTCCGGCTGCAGCGCAAGGGCGTTCTGCCAGCCACCGCCCAGCGCCTTGTACAGATTCACCGCCGCTGTCAGCCGTGCCAGTCTGAGCTGGGCCATTTGATCCTGTGCTGCGAACAGCGTGCGCTGGGCGTCGAGCACGACCAGCAGGCTGTCGGCGCCTTCGCGGTAGCGCAGTTCGGCCAGGCTCAGGCTGCGTTGTGCCTCGGCGAGGATCTCGCGCTGCACGGCTTCCTGGCGGCGGTCGCGGGCGCCGTTGGCGAGCGCGTCCTCGACCTCCTTGAGCGCGGTGAGGATGTTGCTGCGGTGGGCCTCGAGCAGTTCGCGCTGGCGCGAGCGCTGGAGGTCGACGTCGGCTTTGAGGCGGCCACCATCGAAGATTTTCTGCAGCACCGAGGCTGAAATGGACAGCGTGCGCGTGTTGTCAGCCAGTGCGAGCAGTGCGCCGCTGGCAATGCCGGCGCCAGCGGACAAGCTGATGCTGGGCAGCAGGGCGGCGCGCGCAGCGGCGATGTCGGCGGCCGCGGCCACCAGGCCAGCCTCGCTCGCAGCGAGGTCGGGGCGGCGCCACAGCAGCTCGGACGGCAGCCCGGTGGCGATCGTGGGCAGGCTCAGCTCGGCGAGGCGCTCGCCTTCGATGAAGCGCGCCTGCGGGCCGCGCCCGAGCAGGATGGCGAGCGCCGAGCGCGTCTGGCGCAGCTGCACGGCGAGCGGCTCGATCGCCTGGCGCTGGGCGAGTACGGTGCTGCGCTGCTGGCTCAGTTCCAGTGCCGAAGCTGCACCGTTGTCATAGCGCGCCTGCACGACGCGCAGCACGCTCTCGGCGATGCTGAGGTTGTTGCGCGCGATCGCCAGCCTGTCTTCGAGCGCGAGGCTCTGAAACCACAGGCTGCTCACGCTGGCGCTGAGCGACAGGCGGGCGGCGGCGTAATCGAAGCGGGTGGCGGCGAGCCGGGCACGGCTGGCGTCCACGCTGGCGGCAAGGCGGCCCCAGAGGTCGATCTCATACGCCGCGGCAAGACCGAGCTCGCTCGCGCCCGTTTCATTGCCCTCGATATTGCGCACGCCGCTGCTGCCGGCGAGGGACAGCGTGGGCAGCAGCGAGGCGCCGCTCTGGCGCAGCGCGAGCTCGGCCTGCACCACGCGCTCGCCCTGGATGAGCAGGTCCGGGGCGGCGAGCATGGCTTCGGCGATGAGGGCGTCGAGTTGAGGTGAGCCGAAGCTCTGCCACCAGGTGTCGGGGATGCTGGCTGCGCTCGTGTCCGCCGGCTCGCTCCAGCTCGTAGACAGGCTCATCGTTGGGCGCAGCACGGGCTCGCTGATGGCGCAGCCGCCCAGCACGCTGGCGGCAAGCACGGTCAGGACAAGGCGGCGGGGGCAGGGCAGGTGGTGAGTGACAGGGTGGGGCATGAAAGTGGGAAAAGCGTGTGCGGGGTGAGTGGGGTGCGCGGACGGCTTCATTCCGACGCCAGTGCGGCCACCGGGTCGAGGCGTGCGGCTTTGCGTGCGGGCAGGTAGCCGAAGACCAGGCCGGTGAGGAAGGCGCAGCTGAAGGCGAGGACCACCGGCGCCAGCGAGTATTGCACTGCGGTGCCGAAGCGCTCGATGAGCGCTGCGCTGGCAAGACCGAGCGCAACGCCGATCACCCCGCCCAGGGCGGACACCACCAGCGCCTCGATGAGGAACTGCTGCAGGATGTTCTTCATGCGCGCGCCGGTGGCCATGCGGATGCCGATCTCGCGCGTGCGCTCGGTGACCGAGACCAGCATGATGTTCATCACCCCGATGCCGCCCACGAGCAGGGAAATGGCGGCGACGGTGCCGAGCAGGAGGGTGAGCGTGTTCTGTGTCTCGGACACGGTGTCGATGATGGAGGCCATGTTGCGGATCTGAAAGTCCTCGACCCCATGGCGGGCGAGCAGCACGGCGTGCACCTGAGCCTGGGTGTCGTCGATGCGCGCCACGTCCTCCACCGCCACGGTGACGTTGCGCAGGAAGCGCTGGCCGGTGAGGCGCAGGCTGCCGGTGGTGTAGGGCACGAAGACGATGTCGTCCTGGTCCTGTCCCCACGGCGTTGCGCCCTTGGGCGTCATCACGCCCACAACCTGAAAGGGGATGTTGTTGACCAGCACGAACTCGCCGATGCCGTCGCCGTCCGGAAACAAGGCGTTCGCGACCGTGCGGCCGAGTACGGCCACGGTGGCGTAGCGCGTTTCGTCCTCGGCGCGAAAGAAGGTGCCCGAGGCCATTTCCCAGTCGCGCGCGACGATGTAGTCGGCCGAGGTGCCGTTGACGCTGGTGCGGTGGTCGATGTTGCCTGCGCGCACGGTGATCGTGCCGCCCTGTTCGGGCACCGAGGCGAGCACGTTGGGCAACTCGGCAATGGCGTGCACGTCTTCGATCACCAGCGTTGCCGGCGCGTCGCGGCCGCGGGTGTTGGGTGCGCCAGGGCGTACGGTGAGCAGGTTGGTGCCCATGGCGCTGATCTGTTCTACCACTTTTTGCTTGGCGCCATCGCCGATGGCGAGCATGGCGATCACCGAGGCCACACCGATGACGATGCCGAGCAAGGTCAGCGAGGCGCGAAACAGGTTTGCGCGCAGCGCACGCAGCGCGGTGCGGGTGGCTTCGACGACATCGGACAAGAGCGAGATGTGATCGATGTGGGGGGCGAAGTCCGGCTCGGGGCCGGTGGGTAGGCGCGGGCCCGGGTCGGCGACGACGCGACCGTCGCGGATCTCGATGATGCGCTGCGCCTGCTCGGCGATCTCGCGCTCGTGGGTGATGAGGATGATGGTGTGGCCGGCCGCCGACAGCTCATGGAGCAGCTTCATGACCTCGGCACCGGTCCTGGTGTCGAGCGCGCCCGTGGGTTCGTCGGCAAGTACGACGCGACCACCGTTCATCAGCGCGCGCGCGATCGACACGCGCTGCTGCTGGCCGCCGGAGAGCTGGCTGGGGCGATGGTGAAGGCGTTCGGCCAGCCCCAGCGCGGACAGGAGCTCCTCGGCGCGTTGATGGCGGCGCGCGGGCGCCATGCCCGAGTACACCGCCGGCACCTCGACGTTGTCGCGCGCGCTGGCGCCGCTGATGAGGTTGTAGCTCTGAAACACGAAGCCGAAGGTCTCGCGCCGCACCCGTGCCAGCTCATCGCTGCTGAAGCCGGCGACATCTTCGCCCATGAAGCGATAGGTGCCGCTGCTGGCTCGGTCAAGACAGCCGAGGATGTTCATCAGCGTGCTCTTGCCCGAGCCCGAGGCGCCCATGATGGCGATGAACTCACCGGCGTAGATCTTGAGGTCTATGCCTTGCAGCACCCGGGTTTCGATTTCGCCATTGCGAAAGCTGCGGCTGATGTCGCTGAGTTCGATCAGGGGTACGGCCGCCCCGGCAGGCTGAGGGTGCGCCGCATGCGCTGGCGCGGGCGGGTGCTGGGCGGGCTTCACAGGCGCGGTGTCCGTGACGGACGACCCGTCTCTGAGCCTGTGCTGCGCCCGGAGACCACGCGTTCGCCCTCCTCGAGGCCGACCAGGACCTGGGCCTGAACCCGGTTGGAGACGCCGACCTCGACCACGCGCTCGCTCAGCGCGCCGCGCTCATCGATCACCTTGACCTTGCCCATTGCCGGCTTTGCCGGTGCGCCCCCCGCGCCCTGTGCGGCGCTGCGTGCAGAGGCGATGCCGGGACGCGCACGTGCGCTGTCCTGGGTCAGCGCCGCCATCGGCACCAGCAAGGCGTCCTTCGCCTGCGCGACCACGAAGAACACCTGCGCCGTCATCTGCGTCATCAGCAGCCCGTCGGGGTTGGGTACGTCGAACAGGCCGTTGTAGAGCACGACGTTGTTGGTCACGGTGGGGGTGGGTTCGATCTTTTCCAGCTTGCCGTGCCAGCGCTTGCCGCTGCCGCCCAGGGTGGTGAAATAGGCCTCCATGCCCAGCTGCAGGCGGCTGATGTCGGCTTCCGATACCTGCGTCTGCACGGTCATGGTGTTGAGGTCGGCGACGCGCAGGATGACCGGCGCCTGCTGGTTGGTGTTCAGGGTCTGGCCCTGGCGCGCGGTGATCGACACCACGGTGCCGCTCATCGGCGACAGGATGCGGGCGTACTGCAGGTTGGCCTCGTCGGCGCGCAGGGTGGATTCGATCTGCTCGATCTGGGCGCCGAGCGCCTCGAGTTGGGCCGCGGCCGACTGCGCGTTGGCTTCAGCCGTTTGCAGGCCTTCGCGGGTGGTGGCGTCGGCCGCCATCAGCGCTTGCTGGCGGCGCAGCTGGATGCGGGCGAGCGTGAGCTGGGCTTCACGGTCCTTGACTGAGGCGCGCAGGTTGCGCAGTTGTGCGCGCGAGGCGTCGACGCGGGCGCGATACACCGTGGGGTCGATCTCGGCGAGGAGCTCGCCTTCCTGCACTGCGCTGCCGACCTCGACATGGATCTTCTTCACCTGGCCTGAAACCTGGGCACCGACGTCGACGTAGTCGCGTGGCTGCAGCGTGCCGGTGGCGGTGACCACGTCCTCGATATCACCCCGCTGCACGAGCGCGAACTGGTAAGCCGAGAGCGCATCCTTGTCGCCGAAAAGATGGGGCCATGCGAGCCAGGTGGCGAGGCCGGCGACGAGAAGGACGGCAGCGGCAGTGGCGGTGCGAGCCCAGCGGCGGGGGGCTCTGGAGGCGGGTGAGGAGGGCGTCATTGTTCTTGATGGGTGCGAGGCTGGAGGCAGGCGTGACGAGCACGAGACCTGAGGAAGACAGCGTGGCAAGCATAGTCGTTCGTCGGGCGCGGGTTTGTATCGGCTTGCAGCGTGCCCGGCCGGATGCACAACCATTGACTTTGATCAAGAATGGACTTGCATGAGTCACGTCTAATGGACGCCAATCTTAGAATGAGTCTAAAAACCTGGCATTCCATTTCAATCAAGCAAGGAGAACATCATGAAACTCAAGGCGATTGCGATTGCATCCGCGTTGGCCCTGGCTGGCAGCGCATGGGCGGCGACCGTTCGTGACGAGCCGATCGAGCCGATTCAGGCGGCAAAGGTCACCAACCCTGCCATGGTTGAGCTGGGCAAGAAGCTGTTCTTCGATCCGCGTCTGTCGCGTTCGGGCTTCATTTCGTGCAACTCCTGCCACAACCTGTCCATGGGCGGTAGCGACAACCTGAAGACGTCCATCGGCGACAAGTGGCAGCAGGGCCCGATCAACTCGCCCACGGTGCTGAACTCCAGCCTGGCGGTGGCGCAGTTCTGGGATGGGCGCGCGGCTGACCTCAAGGAGCAGGCCGGTGGCCCCATCGCCAACCCGGGCGAGATGGCCTT
Organism: Thauera terpenica 58Eu; assembly: GCF_000443165.1. Classification (GTDB taxonomy): domain Bacteria; phylum Pseudomonadota; class Gammaproteobacteria; order Burkholderiales; family Rhodocyclaceae; genus Thauera; species Thauera terpenica. The sequence continues at coordinate 69,735 of NZ_ATJV01000103.1, forward strand.
CACCCACGATCTGGCGGTGGGCACCCTGCGCTCCATCCCCGGCTATGTCGCCGAATTCAAGTCGGTGTTCGGCTCGGCTGCGATCAACATCGACAAGGTCACGCAGGCGATTGCTGCCTTCGAGGAGACCCTGGTGACGCCCAACTCACCCTTCGACGCCTGGCTGAAGGGCGACGACAAGGCGCTCACCGACCGCGAACTCGCCGGCTATGGCTTGTTCAAGGAGAGCGGTTGCGTGGCCTGTCATAACGGGCCGGCGATGGGCGGAACCTCGTTCCAGAAGATGGGCTTGTTCGAGCCCTACAAGACCAACAACCCCGCCGAAGGCCGCTCCGCCGTTACCGGCAATGACGCCGACCGCATGAACTTCAAGGTGCCGACCTTGCGCAACGTCGAACTCACCTATCCGTACTTCCATGACGGTGAGGCGGCAACGCTGGAGGAGGCGGTGGATGTGATGGGGCGTCTGCAACTGGGACGCAAGTACAGCGAGGCAGAGATCGCTGACATCGTGGCCTTCCTGAAGGCGCTCACCGGCGATCAGCCGACTTTCGTGATGCCCTTGCTGCCGCCGTCTTCCAACGACACGCCCAAGCCCAATCCCTGGGAGTGAGCCTGTAGCCAGAGCCCGGCCGTCCTCGTGTGAAGGGCCGGGCTTGTTGTTGACGCACGAGCGAGCAAGCTCAGACTTGCCCCCTGACGCCTTGCCGACCTGCCTGCCGACTTTCTCCTGTGATCCGTTCAAGCGTTGCACGGTCGCCGCTGCAGCGTGAAAGTCAGCCCGGGGTCAGGCACGGAATCAGGCCCGGAGCCGGAGAGAGACATGAACATCCATACCCCCGCCGAGGCCATCGCCTGCCTGCGCAGCGTCGGCCTTCCCGTTACCCAGCAGCGTATCGAGATCACCCGCGTCCTGTTCGCGCAGCCGGTGCATCTGACGGCCGAGCAGGTGCTCGAGCGCGTGCGCGTGCGTGCGCCCGACACCTCGCGCGCGACCGTCTACAACACGCTGCGCCTGTTCTGCGAGAAAAAATTGGTACGCGAGCTGATTGTCGACCGCGACCGGGCGGTGTTCGATTCCAACGCCAGCGCCCATCACCACCTCTATGACGTCGACACGGGCCAGGTCTGGGACCTTGCGGGTGACGCGCTGCAGGTGGTCGGTGTGCCGATGCTGCCCCCAGGCTTCGAGCTTGAGGAGATCGATCTGATCGTGCGCGTGCGCAGCAAACGCAGTTGATGACCCGGTCGGCCGGAGCGTGGCCGAGGCCGGGCCTCCAGTCGGTTCAACCCGGCGCTGCGCGTGCCTATGGCCGTGCACCGCTTCAGCGCTCGGCCGCCTTCGTATCCGGTTGGGTGATGAAGCCCATCTTTTCGATGCCGGCGGCGCGTGCTTGTGACATCACTTCGGCCAGCTGCTGGTAGCGCGTGTCGCGATCCGCGCGCAGCTGCAGTTCGGGCTGAGGGGTCTGGGCCGCGGCGCTGGCCAGCCGTGCGGGCAGGGTGGTGGCGTCGACGAGCTCGTTGTTCCAGAACAGCTGCCCATCGGCACTGATCGACAGCGCCACGGTCTGTGGCTTTTCCTGCGTGGGCTGGCTGGAGGCCTGAGGCAGGTCGATCTTCACCGAGTGCGTTAGCAGCGGTGCGGTGATCATGAAGACGATCAGCAGCACGAGCATGACGTCGATCAGCGGCACCATGTTGATGTCGCTCTGCAGGGGACGGCTGTCGCCGTCGTTGAAGCTGCCGAAAGCCATCACGCGGCTCCGTGGGCCACGTTCTTCGCCTGTGTCGGTGCGGCGTGCGCGGTGTTTGCCGGTGTGCAGAGCTGGGCGCTGAGGGGGGAGATGCGCGTGCCGGTCGAGAACCAGGCGTGCAGATCGTGGGCGAAGGCATCGAGCTCGGTGAGCTCGACCCGGTTACTGCGGGCGATGGTGTTGTAGGCGAGCACGGCGGGGATGGCGACGAACAGACCGAAGGCAGTCATGATCAGCGCCTCACCGACCGGTCCGGCCACCTTGTCCAGCGTGGCCATGCCCGAGGCGCTGATATTGACCAGCGCATGGTAGATGCCCCATACGGTGCCGAACAGGCCGACGAAGGGCGCGGTGGAGCCGATGGAGGCGAGCAGGGTCATGCCCGACTCGAGCGCGGAGGTCGACAGCACGATCGATTTGCGTAGCGCCCGGGTGATGACCTTGTCGGCGTCGAGCTTGCCGCCGAGCGTGTCGCTGTGTGTATGCCGGCGCACGTGCTGGGTCGCGGCTGCTCCTTGCAGGGCGAGGGCCTCGAACGGTGATTGTGGCGCCAGCGTGCGCAGGCGCTGCAGCCCATTGTCGAGATCGGGTGCGGCCCAGAAGGCTTCCACTGCGTCCTCATGCTTGCGCGCGCGCAGCTGGCGCAGCGTGCGTGCGAGGATCAGATACCAGCTCGTCACCGACATCAGCAGCAAGACCAGCGCGACGCCGCGGATGATGGCGTCGGATTGAGCCCACAGGTGGGCGAGGCCGAAAGCCGGCATGGTTTCCATGGTTCAGTTCCCTTTGAGTTTGAAGACGATGGGCACCAGCACCCAGGCTTCCACCGCGGTATCGCCGCGCCGAGCGGGGACAAAGCGCCAGCGTGCGACGGCGTCTTCGGCGGCACGGTCGAGGCGCTCCGAGCCGGAGCCGGTGCGCACCTCGATGCGCATGGGCTGGCCGTCGGCAGCGACCAGTACGCGCAGCATGACCTCGCCCTCTTCACGCAGGCGACGTGAAAGCATGGGGTAGGCGGGTGCTGGGTTGTTCAGATAGGCGGCATCGAAGCGGGCGGCGGTGAGCGCTGCAGGTGCTGCCTCGCGCACTGGCGCCGCAGCGACGGCAGGAGCGGGGGCGACTGGGGCCGGCGCGACGGTGGGCTCGGAGGTGGGCTCGGGAGTGGGTTCGGTTTGGCTGAGTGCGCTTGCGGACTGCGTCAGCTTCGGTTTGGGGGCCGGTTTGGGGGTGGGCTTGGGGCTCGGTTTGGTGATGGGTTCAGGTGCGGGCTGAGGCTTGGGCGGTGGCGGCTCCAGCTTTTCCACTTTCGGCTGGGGTGGAGTCGGTGGCACGCTGGGAGCGGGCGCTGGGGGCTCCGGCGTGAGCGCGGGTTCGGCCTCAATCAGTGCCAGACTGATCGTCGTGAGCTCAGGAATGAGGACGGGCCGGTTCGCGAACTGGACGAGCAGTGCAAGGCCTGCAGCGTGGGCGATGATGACCAGTCCCGCAAGGCCAAGGCGTTGCAGCGCGCCGCCCTCACCCAGTCTCGCGCTGCTGGCAGGCAGCCGCATGGGCGCGCCAGTGGCTGGGGCGGGGCGCTTGCGGGGCATGGGGAGTGGCTGGCGTGACAACGGCGACAGAGCGGCAGAGGCGGAGTTCATCGGCGAAGGAGAAGGCACAGGCAGTACTGCCACGCGCACGAAGCGCGGGCACGGGTCGCGCCGGAACGCGTACGCTCAGCGCTTGCGCTCTGGGCTCAGGATGCGCTTGGGTCCATCTGCGCTTGCAGGTAGTTCTGCAGGCCCACGCTTTCAATCAGGCCGAGCTGGGTTTCGAGGTAATCGATGTGTTCCTCGGTATCGCTGAGAATGTGCTCGAAAAGTTCGCGTGAGACGTAGTCCTGGCACGATTCACAGTAACCGATGGCTTCGATCAGGTTGCTGCGCCCACCGAGTTCGACCTGCAGGTCGCCCTGCATGCATTCCTTGACGTTCTCGCCGATGAGCAGTTTGTCGAGGTTTTGCAGATTGGGCAGGCCGTCGAGGAAGAGCACGCGCTCGATGAGCATGTCGGCATGCTTCATCTCCTCGATGGATTCGTCGTATTCGTGTTTGCCAAGGCGGGTGAAACCCCAGTTCTTGTACATGCGGGCATGAAGGAAGTACTGGTTGATCGCTGTCAGTTCGATGGTCAGCTGCTTGTTGAGAAGCTGAATGACTTTCTTGTCACCTTTCATGTTGCCTCCAGAGCGAGCGGTAAAGTAGGCCGAGCGAAGGCGGGCGCAGTCGCGACCGCCTGGTCAGTGTGCTGAGCGAGCGCCGAGCGCAGGCAGTCGTGAGCGTAGCGCGCGCAGCGTCCACAATCGGCCGTGACGCCCAGATCCCGTCGCAGTTGACGCAGCGTCGTCATCCCATCGCACACGGCTGCAGCGATATCGCGCTCGGTTACGGCGTTGCACACACAGACGTACATAGTTTAGCCTCGATGGTCAATTCTGCCCGACGGCAGCCCTGACTTATTTGGTCAGGATCAACTTTCCGGAACGGGTTGCGCGCAGCACGTAGTGCACGCCTTGATGCTCGATGGTCACCGCACTGCGGCCCGCGAGCAGCAACGCGGTCGACAGTGTCTGGCTGGCGGTCAGTGTGTCTGAGCCGCTGCTGGCCTTGGGCCGAGGCTCGATGAGGGGCTCATCGAGCGCCTCATCATGGTCGGCCTGCGTGCGGTACGGATCCTGTCGGGGGTACATTGCTTGCTTATGGAAACAATAACGATTCTCATTACAGCATGTGTGCCTTGAGTACGTCAATGCTGGAGTTGAATATTTTGCGGCGGACTAAGAGGGTAAGGCCGGGGCGATCAAGCCCGTCGGGGTGCTACTCGAGGCGCAGGAGAACCCGCAGACTGGGATCCTCGGCGTAAGTCGCGGGCAGGTAGGCGATGGCGTTGGGGTTTTCCAGCAGGATGCGGTGGGCATCGCTCACATTGGCTGATTCAGTGGGCGGCAGTGCGCGACCGGTAAACACCATGCGCGACCAGTAGGCCCTGATCTGACTTGGATTCTTGCCGGTGAGCAGGCGGTAGAACTGGTCACGTACCGGCCCGGACGGCAGATCCAGCAATATCAACGCGCCACGTGCGGAGAGCGTGGCGCGCCGTCCCAGATACAACTGCTCGGCCTCGTCACGGCTCAGTGCCTCGATCGCGCTGTCCATTGCGGTGACGAGCACGATCTCGGCGCGTACCGCGGGCGCGGCAAGCATCAGCAGGATCGATGCGAGCGCGATCCAGCGCCGCAGAGGGCCATGGCGCTTAGAAGACGACATCTATCGAGACACTCAGGGTGTTGATCGTACGATCACTGACGCGCGTCAAGTGGTGGACAGGAAAGAACGCCCCCCATGAGTCGTTGTCGGTGTGCGTGCGTGCGAACTCCATCTTGAAGGCGGCGTCGTGGCGCAGATCCCAGCGCAGGCCCGCGCCAAAGCTGCGTTGGGCGCCATTGCGCGAGGCGTTGAAGCGCTGCAGCGCCGGTTGCCCTGCACTGAGCTGATCACTGATGATCGGGCTGGTCTGTATGGTGCGGGCGAGCTTGAGATAAGGCGTGAACGGCCCGATGTGACGGCCGACGGTGAGATGCCAGCCGTAGGCACTGTTCGCAAAGGCCGCGGCACGACGCGCAGCGTACTCCCCGATCAACAGCCAGCGCTCACCGTCCCACTGGAAACCGGCGGAGGTGAACGAGGTGGCAGCGTCGCTGCCCTGCATTTTGGCAATGATGTGTTCACCGCCGGGAGCGCTTTGCAGTGCATCGAGCAGGCGGCTGGTGAAGGGATCGCCCCAGCGCATGTCGAGCCTTGCTCGTGCGTAGCCCGCATGGAGGGTGAGGGCGCCGCTGGATAGCCCGATGTTCAGACCGCGCAGATGCGACAGTGAGCTGTGGCCGGTTTGCACGATATCGAGCTGACTGCGCCCCAGATAGGGGTGGAGTTCGACGTCCACATCCTTGATTCGCCTGCGGTAAAAAAAGTCGATGCCATCCAGGTCGGAAAATGGGCTGAGTCCATAGACTTCCACCGGCGGGCGCACCCAGGGATGGGCATAGCTGATGAGCATGGAGTCCGAGAGCATGAAGGTGGGCAAGCGCAGGCGCCCCGCCCGTAGCGTGGACTCGGGGGAGAGGGAGTAGCTCAGGAACGCGAGTGAGGCGCGCGGAGTGTAAGTGTTTTTAGGGGTTTCACGGCTCAATACCTGGAGCACGGCTTCGGCGCTGTCGCCGAGGCGAAAGTTGGTCTGTACGCCCAGTACGGTGTCGGGGGCGAAGTCCACGCTCTGTGTGCCGGGAGCCTCGACACCCACCCGCCTGAACTGGAGGTCGTCAGAGTGCGTCAGCACCGCGCCCAGGGTGCCGAAGCCGGAGAAGGTGATGGCGTCGGTGGCGGCGCTCACGGGTGCGGCGTGGGCGGCGATGATGGCCGCAAGTGTTGCCAGTCTGTATTTCACGGTGTTGCCTTTTCCGTTTCCTGACGCATCCACTGCAGCGTCCGGTCGCGGTCCTGGGGACGTGCAAAGTAGTAGCCTTGGCCGTAGTCGCAGCCGAGTTCGCGCAGGACATCGAGTTGTTGTTCGTCCTCGATGCATTCGGCGACAACGGTCATGCCAAGATCATGGGCGAGTTCGATGCTGCGGCGCACGATGGCCTGCAGACGGCGATCTTCGGTGATCGAGCGCACGAAGGAGCCGTCGAGCTTGACCTGATCGCAAGGCATTGTATGGAGGTAGCTCAGGGTTGAGAAGCCGGTACCGAAGTCGTCGATGAGGATCTCTATGCCGGCATGGCGCAACTCCCTCAGGTTGCGGGTTGCGGGGCCGTCGGGGCGGGCAAGGATGCTCTCGGTGACCTCGAAGCGGATGAGTTCGTGCGGCAGGCCATTGCGGTCGATGACGGCCAGCAATTCGGTCGCGAGCATCGGCCGGGCGAGCTGGCGCGCGGAAAGATTGACGCTGACGCGCGCGCGCAGGTTTTCCGGGAGGTTCTTCCAGTTGCGGATGTCGGCGCAGGCGATGCGCAGGACTTCCATGCCCAGGCCGTGGATGAGGTTCAGGGTCTCGGCGAGCGGGATGAACTCGGACGGTGAGAGCAAGCCATGCGTCGGGTGCGGCCAGCGCACCAGCGCTTCGAAACTTGCCGTGCGGTGGTCGGACAGTGCGACGATGGGCTGGTAATGCACCGCCAGCCCGCCATGGGCGAGCGCCCAGCGCAGGTCGGACTCGAGCTGTATCGTGCGCACCGCCTGAGCGTGCATGGAGGCATGGAAAAACTCTATGGGTGCGGTTTCGCTCTGGCGCGCCTTGTGCAGGGCATTGTCCGCGTCGCGCAGCAAGGCCTGCGCGTCCTCGTCATCCGCCTCACTCAAGGCGATGCCGACGCGACAGCGTGGATGGAGGATACGATCGGCCGTGGGCACCGAAAACGAGGGTAGTGCCACCAGGGTCTCGCACACGCGCAGGGCGTCGGCTGAACACGAGAGGCCGTTCAGCAATACCGCGAACTGATCTCCGCCCACTCGGGCAGCGACGTCGCCTTCGCGTATCGCCGTGCTGATGTGGGCCGCGACGCGGCGCAGCAACTCGTCACCAACCGCATGGCCATAGCTGTCGTTCACCAGACTGAAGCGCTCGACATTGATGGCGACGACCGCGACTTCGTCCTCGCCATCGTCGTCGTCATCGCGACGACGCTGGGCGAGGGCGCGATTGACGTGCTCGATGAACAGCGCGCGATTGGGCAGGCCAGTCAGGCCGTCGTGCAGCGCGTCGTGAATGAGCTGCTCCTCGGCGCGCTTGCGGATGTCGATATCGCTGATCGAGCCGGCCATGCGCGTGATCTGGCGCGAGTCGTCGCGGCGCGCCACGCCGCGGGTCAGGACCCAGCGATACTTGCCGTCGGGCAAGCGTACCCGGTGCTCCATCATGAATCGCGAGCTCTTGCCCTTGAGGTGCTCGATCATGCGCTCGCGATAGGCAGGCAGCTCATCGGCGTGGATGAAGTCGAGGAAGGCGTCAGGCGTGGCGGCGAGGCCGCCTGGCGCAAGTCCGAGGATTTCGCAGAAACGATCAGAGTAATAGGCCGTGTCTGCAGGCAGATCCCAGTCCCACAGGCCGTCGTTTGCGCCCCGCATGGCAAGTGCGTGGCGCTCCTCGCTGGCCTTCAGGCGTCCCGCCGTGTCCTGCAGTTCGGCCATGCGCCGCTGCAAGGTGGCCGCCATGATGTTGAAGTGGCGTGAGATGGTGGAAAGTTCGTCGTTGCCGAAGAAAGGTACGCGGTGCTCGAGATGGCCGTCTGCGATGGCCTTGCTGCCCGCCAGCAACCGCCCAAGATTGCGCGTGAGCAGATAGCCCACGGTCGACAGCAGCAGGAAGGTGAGCACGATCTCGGACAGCGCGATCGCCAGCCCCTGCTCGGTGATCGCGCTGCGGGCGGCAGCGAGGCCGGCAATCGACACGCCAAACTGGAGCACGCCGACTTCGTTGCGCGGCAGCAGCAGGGGGCGGCGTACATGCACGAGTTCGTTGCCGAACACGTTTTCAAAGAAGCTGGTGCGGATCACCGTCGGTTCTGGCAGTTCTGCCATGTCGACCAGCCCGGCCTTCACCAGTGGTTGAAGATCGGGGGTGACGATGCGCACGTAGACCAGGCCTTCGCTCGCGCCCACCAGTAGTTCACCGAGCACGTCCTCCAGTTCCTCGTAGCGCTGCTGCTCGCCATAGGTCGTGGCCATGGCGTGCAGCATGCTTGCATTCTGGCTGATGGTGGTGTCCAGGCTGGCCGATGCGGCGTTGTTCATCAGCCGCACGCTGTTGGCCAGCAGCAGGCTGAGCAGCACCACCTGCACGGTGGTGCTGGCCAGCAGCAGCCGGAAGCGGATCGAAGAGGAGCGAAAGGTGAAGGACATCAAGGGGGTCCGGCGCTCTCCAGTGCATGTACAACGCAGGTCTGGAGACGAGTTTCTGAAGTATCCCCGGGCGAGCCTGGGCTCTCAGTCCAGGGTGTCGGAGCGCGCTGCAACTTCAACGCTTCGCCTGGCGTTTGACGGTCGTGGAGGCGTCAATGCGTCCGCCCGCGGCGAAGGCCTCAAGATTGCTCTCTATGCGATCAGGATCATATAGGTAGTTGACCATGATCCCCCATGATTGCGTGAGACCTCTCGTCGACGTATCGGCCAGCCAGTTCAGGCGTTCGATGCGCGCGCCGTTGCCAAGATGGAAGCGTGCTACGGCGTCCACCGGCTTGTCATCCCGGCTGGCGTGCATCAGGTAGCGTGCGGCCAGACGCAGCAGGGGTTCGCGCAGGGCAGGGGTGAGTTGCGGGGCGGACAGGCATGTGCCCGCGCCTTCGCTTGTGCCCTCCAGCAGGGCGGCCAGCTGCGGGCTCTCCGGCCCGTCCACGCCCGCGGCGGCGAGGCGCTTCCAGTCGCTCGCGCTGAAGACCTGCGCCAGCTCCTGCGGGTTGCGTTGAGCCCAGCGCATCAGGCCGGGAAGGGGTGACAGGGTGGCGAAGGTCTTGAGGCGGGGGAAGTCGCGCTGGAGATCGTCCACAACGCGCTTGAGCAGGAAGTTGCCGAAGGAGACGCCGCGCAGACCGGCCTGGGTGGCGCTGATCGAGTAGAAGATCGCCGTGGTGGCCTTGCTGGCATCGGTGAGGGGCGCCTCGATGTCGAGCAGGCGCTGCACATCGTCGGCAAGCTCTTCGAGCAGCGCCACCTGGACAAAGATGAGCGGTTCGAGCGGCATGCGCGGATGGAAAAAGGCATAGCAGCGGCGGTCCGAGTCGAGGCGATTCTTGAGGTCATCCCAGGAGCGGATCTCGTGCACCGCCTCGTATTGCACCAGCCTTTCCAGCAGCGCGGCCGGAGAGGCCCAGGTGATGCGCTGCAACTCGAGAAAGCCGACGTCAAACCACGCTGACAGGCGGGCTTCGAGTTCGCGGTCCAGGGGCTTGAGCTGGGGGTCGTCGACGACGAAGCGCAGCAGGTCGGCGCGCAGGTCGACGAGGAACTTGACGCCCTGCGGGATGGCATTGAACTGGGTCAGGATGCGCAGCCGGCGCGAACGCATGGCGGCGCGCAACTGCGCTTCAGCGTCCCATTGCGCGGGCGTGTTGACTGCAGCCTGGTAAGCGCTGTGTGCGGCCTGAACTTGCGCCGGATCGGGGCCGAATTCGAGCGCGATCATGCGCAGGACCGCCTTGCGTCCGCTGTCGTCGAGGCGCAGATAGGCTTCGGCAAGGCGCGCCGCGCGCTGGCGTGTGGAGATTTCACCGCCGCGGCCTTCAGCACATTCGTGCAGTTGCGCGCGAATCCTCTCCAGGCTGCGTGCCGTGGGTTCGGTCGCCTGCTCGCCCCTGCCGTTCATCAGCTGCCTCATGCGGGAGAGGCTGCGCGATACGAGTCCGGTCTCTGACATGGTTTCCCTGAGTCCCTATGCGTGACCGTTCGATCATAACGCTTGCCTGACGCACACTTGCCGAATTGCGGTGGCGAGTGAGGAGGCATGTCACGGCGGAGCTTGGATTCAGTTGCTGAGCGCTGGCCGCGGTGAGGCTTGCGTCTATGTGCCGCGTTTGCTTTGGCGCAACACGACGGCGCCGATGATCACCATGGGCACGCACAGCCACTGTGCGGTCGACAGGCCGAACGCGAGGGTGCCGAAGATGCCGGGGTCGGGGGTGCGGAAGAATTCCGCGCCGAAGCGCAGGCTGCCGTAGCCGATCAGGAACATCGCCGAGACTGCGCGCAGCGGGCGCGGGCTGGCAGAGTAGGTCCACAGGATGATGAACAGCAAGATACCCTCGCCCAGCACCTGATACAGCTGCGACGGGTGGCGTGGCAAGGCGTCCACCCAGGGAAAGACCATCGCCCATGGCAGTTCGGTGTCCACCGCCCGCCCCCACAACTCGCCATTGATGAAGTTGCCCATGCGCCCGGCGGCCAGGCCGGTCGGCACCAGCGGGGCGATGAAGTCGGTCACCTGCCAGAAGCCCTTGCCGTGACGCCTGCCGTAGAGCCACATCGCGGCGAGGACGCCGAGGAAGCCGCCGTGAAAGCTCATGCCGCCCTTCCAGATGGCGAGGATCTGCGCCGGGTGCTCGATGTAATAGCCAGGCTGGAAGAACAGCACTTCACCCAGGCGCCCGCCGATGATCACCCCAAGCACCCCATACAGCAGCACATCGTCCAGCATCTGGGCGTTCCAGCCCAGTTCGGGGCGGCGGCGCGCATGCAGGCGCCCGAGCACGATGAAGAGGGTGAAGGCGATGAGATACATCAACCCATACCAGCGCACCGAAAGCGGGCCGACGGAGAAGGCGATGGGGTCGAACTGGGGATGGATCAGCATGGGTGCAGCGCTCGGCGGGGGCAGCAGTGTCTGGAGGCCAGGCCGCGCTGCAGGGCAGCCGGCCTGGTGGTGCGCATGTTCAGTCGAACTGCTGGCGGAAGAGGTCGAAGGCGCTGCGCAGCGCCTCCACGTCTTCACGCAGACTGCGCACTTCGTCCTCCAGTTCCGCGATGCGGCCGCGCCCAGCGCTGGCGCCGCCTGCGTGCTGGCTTTCGGCCATCTCTTCCACCGCGGCTTCGCCCCCGAGCAGATGGACGTGGCGGGTCTCCTTGGTGCCGGGCGCGCGCGCCAGGGGGCGCGTCAGCGCCGGATATTTTTCTGCCAGGTGTTCGAGCACGGCATCAACTGCAGCGATGTCGTCAAAACGGTGCAGGCGCTCACAGCGCTGGCGCAACTCGCCCGCAGTCTGCGCGCCACGCAGCATCAGTGTCGCCAGCACCGCCTGTTCGGGCGGCGGTAGCGAATGGCGCAGGCGCACCAGGTGTTCGTACTTGGCGACGCGGGCGCTGGGCTGGTCGCGCTTGGAGACCAGGCGACGCCCGATCAGGCTGTCGATCGCAGCCTGCACTTCGGCTTCCGACAGGCTCATCACCGGCTCGCGCGCGGTGAGCTGGTTGCTGCCGGTGAGGATGGCGTTGATCGACATCGGATAGGCGTCGGGGGTGACGAAGGCTTTCTCGATGAGCACGCCGAGCACGCGGATTTCAACGGCGTCGAGATCGAAACCCGCCTCGGCAGAAGATTCGGCGGACGACCCGGTGGCGGGGGTGGGCGCTTGCATGATGGCTCCTGAGCTAAGGCGAGAGCCGGGATGATACGCATGCTTCGTTGCGCGCGTTAGAATCACCGACCTTTCTGCACAGTTATCGGAGCGCCGTCATGCCTCAGTATCGTTCCCGCACCTCCACCGCCGGTCGTAACATGGCGGGTGCCCGCGCGCTGTGGCGCGCCACCGGCATGAAGGACGGTGACTTCGAAAAGCCGATCATCGCGATCGCCAACAGCTTCACCCAGTTCGTGCCCGGCCACGTGCACCTGAAGGACATGGGCCAGTTGGTCGCGCGCGAGATCGAGGCCGCCGGCGGCGTCGCCAAGGAGTTCAACACCATCGCGGTCGATGACGGCATCGCCATGGGTCACGGCGGCATGCTGTACTCGCTGCCTTCGCGCGAGCTCATCGCCGACAGCGTCGAGTACATGTGCAACGCCCACACCGCGGACGCGCTGGTGTGCATCTCGAACTGCGACAAGATCACCCCGGGCATGCTGATGGCTGCGCTGCGCCTCAACATCCCCGCGATCTTCGTCTCGGGCGGGCCGATGGAGGCGGGCAAGGTCAAGTGGGAGGCCAAGGTCATCTCGCTCGACCTCGTCGATGCGATGGTGAAGGCGGCCGACAAGGACTGCTCCGACGAAGAGCTGGCGGCGGTCGAGCGCTCCGCCTGCCCGACCTGTGGTTCGTGCTCGGGCATGTTCACCGCCAACTCGATGAACTGCCTCACCGAGGCGCTGGGCCTGTCGCTGCCGGGCAACGGCACCACGCTCGCCACCCATGCCGATCGTGAGCAGCTGTTCAAGGAGGCGGGGCACCGCATCGTCGACCTGGCACGGCGCTACTACGAGCACGATGACGAGTCGGCGCTGCCGCGTTCGATTGCGAGCTTCGCCGCGTTCGAGAACGCGATCAGCCTCGACGTCGCCATGGGCGGCTCGACCAACACCGTGCTGCACCTGCTGGCCGCCGCGCACGAGGCGGGCGTGGACTTCACCATGAAGGACATCGACCGCATCAGCCGGCGCGTGCCCTGCCTGTGCAAGGTGGCGCCCGCCATCGCCGATGTGCACGTCGAGGACGTGCACCGTGCAGGCGGCATCATGAGCATCCTCGGTGAGCTCGATCGCGCCGGCCTCATCAACCGCGAGGTGCCGACTGTGCACAGCAGGAGCATGGCGGAGGCCATCGCGCGCTGGGACATCATGCAGGCGCATGACCCCGAGGTGTTCAGGCTGTTTCGCGCCGCGCCCGGTGGGGTGCCGACGCAGGTCGCGTTCTCGCAGAACCGGCGCTGGAACGAGCTCGACATGGATCGCGCGCACGGCATCATCCGTGACCACGCCCATGCTTTCAGCCAGGACGGCGGCCTCGCCGTGCTCTACGGCAACATCGCCGAGAAAGGCTGCATCGTGAAGACGGCGGGTGTCGATGAGTCGATCTGGAAGTTCACCGGCAAGGCACGGGTGTACGAAAGCCAGGAAGATGCGGTGGAGGGCATTCTGGGTGAACAGGTGCAGCCCGGTGAGGTGGTCATCATTCGCTACGAAGGGCCGAAGGGCGGGCCGGGGATGCAGGAAATGCTCTATCCGACCTCCTACCTGAAGAGCCGGGGGCTGGGTGCGCAATGCGCGCTGCTCACCGACGGGCGCTTCTCGGGTGGCACGTCTGGCCTTTCCATCGGTCACGCCTCGCCCGAGGCCGCCTGCGGCGGTGCGATCGCCCTGATCGAGGATGGCGACACGATTGCGATCGACATTCCGCAGCGCAGCATCGAGCTCGTCATTTCTGCGGACGAACTCGCCGCGCGCCGGCGTGCGATGGACGCCAAGGGTGCTGCGGCCTGGAAGCCCGTCAAGCGCGAGCGCCTGGTGTCGGCTGCCCTGCAGGCCTACGCCGCGCTCACCACCTCGGCCGATACCGGCGCGGTGCGCGACGTGACTCAGGTGCAGCGTTGATTGACCGCTGGGAAAGCCCTCTCTAACATCGGCGCCATGGAAACCGAACTTGCCCAGCTCGAGACTCAGCTCGAACAACTCATTGGCCGCTACGGCCGCCTGAAAGCCGACAACAGCGGCCTGCATGGACGCGTCGCGCAACTCGAGGCCGACAACCGCAAGCTCTCGGCCAAGCTCAAGCTTGCCACCGAGCGGCTTGAGGCCGTGCTCGACAAATTGCCGGAGGCTTGAGAAACGTGTCGATGAATCAACTGGATGTGATGTTGCTGGGCAAGGAGTATCGGGTTTCGTGCACTCCCGAAACGCGGGACGAGCTGCTGGCAACCGTGGCCTACCTCAGCGACAAGTTCTCGGATCTGAGCGTGAAGACAAACGCGACAGGCGAAAAGCTGGCGGTCATGACCGCCCTCAATATCGCCCATGAATTCCTCCAGCATCAGCGTGGCGACGGGTTTGACATGGCGGGTGTGAAGCGTAGAATCGGACTCATGAAAGCACGCCTCGATGGGGTGCTGGAGCAACAGGAAAAGCCTTTCTGAGGGAGCGCTCCGGGCAAGCCGAAATGCAGTACCGATCAATCCCCTGCAGTGTTCGTCGAAGTCGTAGATTCCTTGAACCAATAGTCGAGAGACTCGGTTGCCGACCATTGATGCCGCTGGTGTGAACGCCCCTAGTCGGGTGATCCTGAAGCGGAAGGAACGCAGCCTCCCTGAACCCTAGGTTCAGGACACTCGGCCTAGACGGCACAGGCGGGGGGCCAAACGAAAAGGCGCAGCCATGACGGTTGCGCCTTTTTGCGTTTACTTTGCGTGTACCGGGGATTTTCGCCAAGTGCAGGGGCTGGCGCGCGGCACCCCGTATTGAAAACTTCGAACCCGGGCCGCCGTGACCAGGTCCATCACGGGCATCGTCCGGTTGCGGGCGACGATAGCCTAAGCAATAAGGATCTCTGTGCATGATTTTCGATCTCTGGTGGTTGAGTTACCCGGTGCTGGGCGCGGTCGTGGGTTTCGTTGCCGGTCTGCTCGGTGTCGGTGGCGGCGGCATCATGGTGCCCATCCTGACGACGCTCTTCCTCGCCCAGGGCTTTGCGCTGGCGCAGGTGGTGCACATGGCGCTCGGTACCTCGATGGCCGCCATCGTGCTGACCTCGATCTCCAGCCTGCGCGCCCATCATGCCCATGGCGCAGTGCATTGGGGCGTGGTGCGCCGGATCACGCCCGGCATCCTCGTGGGCACCTTTGCCGGCACTTTCATTGCGTCCAGGGTGGATACGGCGGGGCTGGCGATCTTCTTCGCCGTGTTCATGGCCTACGTGTCGATTCAGATGCTGCTCAACATCAAGCCCAAGCCCAGCCGCGAGTTGCCCGGCCTGGCGGGCATGACGGCTGTCGGTCTGGGCATAGGCGGCGTGTCGGCGCTGGTGGCGATCGGTGGCGGCTCGCTGTCGGTACCCTTCATGACCTGGTGCAACCTCAAGGTGCAGAACGCGATCGGCACGTCGGCGGCGATCGGGCTGCCGATCGCGCTCGCCGGCACCCTCGGCTATCTCGTCAATGGCTGGAACGCCGCTGGAACCCCCGCGCTGACGCTGGGCTATGTGTATCTGCCCGCGCTCGTGCTGGTGTCACTGGTCAGCATGGTGATGGCGCCGATGGGCGCGCGCCTGGCGCATCGCTTGCCGGTGGCGCTGCTGAAGAAGATCTTTGCCGGCTTGCTGATGGCGCTGTGCGCGAAGATGCTGCACAGCATCTTTGGCTGACGTGAGCGCGGCGCGGGCACGCGGCCGTTTCGGTCTAGGGCGCGGGGCGGAGGGCCTCGTGCAGGGTCTTGAAGTTGGAGCGCATCATCGACAGATAGTCGGGCGCCGGACCGCCCGCCGCCGACAGCGCGTCCGAGTACAGGGTGCCCCCGACGCGAGTGCCGCTTTCGCTGCGGATGCGCTCGATCAGGCGCGGCTCGACCACGTTTTCGATGAAGACCGCGGGGATTTCTTCCGTCTTGAGCTGGCGGATCAGGCTGGCGACGTCCTTGGCGGTGGGTTCGGCGTTGTTCGATACGCCAACCGGTGACAGGAAGCGGATGCCGTAGGCCTGGCCGAAGTAGGCGAAGGCGTCGTGCGAACTCACCACCTTGCGGCGCTCGCTGGGCAGGGCTGCGAAGGCGGCGCGGATCTCGCTGTCGAGCGCTTTGAGCTCACCGTTGTAGCGCTCGGCGTTGGCACGATAAGTGTCGGCGTGGGTGGGGTCGGTGAGTGCCAGCGCGGCGGCGATATTGGCCACATAGCGCTGTGCGTTGCCAAGGTCCTGCCAGGCGTGCGGGTCGGCAGCGTGCGCGTGGCCGTGCTGGTAGGCGTGGCTATCGTGGCCGTGGTCATCGCCATCGACCATCGCCAGCGTGTTGATGCCCGCGCTGGCGACCACGATCTGGCCCTTGAAGCCGCCCGAGCGCGCGAGCCGCGTCATCCAGTCGTCGAAGCCCAGGCCATTGACCACCACCAGCGCGGAGGCGCCGATGGCACGGGCGTCGGACGGACGCGGCTGGAAGGCGTGGGCGTCTTCGTCGGTGCCCACCAGGGTTCGAACATTGACCTTGTCGCCACCGACCTGGCGCACGAGGTCGCCCAGGATGCTGAAACTGGTCGTCACCTCCAGCGCCGGTGGCTGCGCCAGGGTGGTCGTGCTGCTGAGGGTGAACAGGCCAAGGGCGGCGGCAAAGCGGCACAGCGTCAGTCGGTGGGTTTTCATGGCGGCACGTCAGGGTGAGTGGATGGGAAGTGGGGAGCGGTCAGGACTCGAGGTGGTGGCGCACCGGCAGGCGGCCGGCCAGCAGCCCGCCCGGTGCGGCGAGCAGCGAGATGAAATACACCAGGCCACACATCAACACGATTGCCGGCCCGGCCGGCACGTCGGCGTGGAAGGACAGCAGCAGGCCGGCGGCGCCACTGCCGAAGGCGAACAGCACGGCGAGCAGCAGCAGCATGGGCAGGCCGCGCGCCCATAGCCGCGCTGCGGCCGAAGGCAGGATCATGATGCCCACTGCCATCAGGGTGCCAAGGGCGTGAAAGCCGCTCACCAGGTTGAGCACCACCAGCATCAGAAAGCCGTAATGCGCCGCCGCAGACCAGTTGCTGACGCCGCGCAGAAAGGCCGGATCAAAGCACTCCATCACCAGCGGGCGGAACAGCAAGGCGAGGCAGAACAGGGTGACGCTGGCGATCGTGGTGATCAGCAGCAGTGAGCCGTCGTCCAGTGCCAGCACCGAGCCGAACAGCACATGCAGCAGGTCGAGGTTGCGCCCGCGCAGCGACACGATCATCACGCCTGCTGCCAGCGACAGCAGGTAGAAGGCGGCGAGGCTGGCGTCTTCCTTGAGCACCGACGCGCGCGTGACCACGCCTGCGGCGAGCACCACGAACAGTCCGGCGATGATGCCACCAATCGTCATCGCGCCCAGCGACAAGCCGAAGGTGAGGTAGCCGAGCGCCGCGCCGGGCAGGATGGCGTGGCTCATGGCGTCGCCCATCAGGCTCATGCGGCGCAGCAGCAGGAACACGCCGACCGGCGTGGCGCCCAGCGCAAGCGCCAGGCAGCCGGCCAGTGCGCGGCGCATGAAGGCAAAGTCGGTGAAGGGCGAGATGAGGAAGTCGGTCACGGTGAGGGCGCAATGAAGGTGCTGCGAAGTGGGGCGAAGAGCTGCAGGGGTGATCCGGGGCTAGTGGCGATGCGCGGCGTGACCGTGCGCCTCGGGGTGGGCTTGCGGCTGCGCAGCGCCAGGCAGGGGGGGGGCGGTGGCGGGCGCGCCTTCGAGCTGGCATTCGGGTGCGTCGTCGTTGAACGCTTCGGACAGGTGGCGCGCGCGCGCGAGCAGTTCAGTCGTCAATACCTGGGCGGTGGGGCCGAATGCCACCGGTTCGCGCGACAGCAACAAACAGGTCGGAAAGTGGCGGCGCACCTGCTCGAGGTCGTGCACCACGGTGAGCACCGTGCGTCCTTCGCGATGCCAGCCCAGGATGAGGGCGATGAGATCATCCACGGTGCGAGTGTCGATGGCCGCGAAGGGCTCGTCGAGCAGGATCAGCGGCGCATCCTGCAGGATCAGGCGGGCAAAGCGCGCGCGCTGCAGCTGCCCGCCCGACAGCGAGCCGATCAGACGCGCCTCGAAACCGGCCATGCCCACCGCGGCCAGGGCGTCGTGCACGCGCTGGCGCTGCGCCCGCGACAGGCCCCCGAAGGCGCCCACTTCGCGCCATAGTCCCATGGCGACGACGTCGAACACCGACACCGGAAAACCATGGTCGATCTCGCCACGCTGCGGCAGATAGGCGAGCGCGCGCGGGTGCACGCCGGGCATCAGGATGCGGCCACCGATCGGGCGCAGCTCGCCCGCCAGGCCTTTGAGCAGGGTGGACTTGCCGGCGCCGTTGGGGCCAATGACAGCCACCAGCGCGCCGGCCGCAATGTCGCCGCTGAGGTGGTGCACCGCCGGGTGGCGGTCATAGCCCAGCGTGAGGTTTTCGATTCGGATCAAGGGAGTGGCAGGATGCGTGTTCAATTCATCGCCCACCATACGGTGAGCCACAGCACACCACTGCCCAGCGTTGCAAGGCCCAGGCGCGCGCCAACGCCGACGCCGAGCAGGCTGCGCGGCGGGTAGGCCCACGGTCTGGGTGCAGGGGAAGGGGGCTTGCGCTCGTGCGCGTGATGGTGCGCGGTGTTGTTCATCGCGCCTCCATCTTGAGGCCGCGGCGGCCGCAGTCGGCACAGGCGCCGTGCAGCACGAGTTCGCTGCGGTCCAGCTCGAAGCCGGCAGGCAGCGCCGGCTTCGAGTCGGAGGGCACGTCTTCCAGGCACAGCACCTGGCCGCAACGGTCGCAGTGGAAGTGTGCGTGGCGGTGCTCGCCGCCGCGCCGGATCTCGAAGCGCCAGGCGCGCTCACTGGCCGCGATGCGCTGCGCGATGTCCTTGTCGACGAGCCATTCGAGCGCGCGATAGAGCGTGACACGGTCGTGGGCGATGCCGGCATCGGTGAGCGCGACACCGACCTCGTCATGGGACAGCGGGTGCGCAGCGCCCTGCAAGGCCTCGATGACGGCGACCCGGGTGCGCGTGACGCGGCCGCCGTGCGCGGCAATCAGCGCGCTGGCGGTGGTCGCGGGGAAATCCGCAGGAACAGGGCTGGAAGAGGCAGGGGCGGGCATGACAGAATGGCGGCCGTTCGAGTTTTGATGCAACATTGTAGCATTTGAAACCTGAGCCAAGCTTGTATCTTGTGTGGAGAAGTGATGAGAGCTTTTGCCCTATCCATCCTGATGGCCGGTGGTCTGGCCAGTGCCAGCCCGGTTCATGCGGACGCGGCGCACGAGCACGGTGTTGCCGTGTTGCGCGTTGTCAGTGAGGGCGCGACGCTGATGATCGAATTTGTCAGCCCGCTCGACAATCTGGTGGGTTTCGAGCATGCGCCCCGTACGGACGCACAGCGCACGGCGATGGGCGCGGCCCAAGCCCGCCTGCGTGATGCGGCCGCGCTCTTGCAGCTGTCGGCCGAGGCAGAGTGTGTGCTGCAGGAGGTCGTGCTTGAATCGCCCTGGCTGCAGGGTGCACGCGATGAGCACGACCGGGGGCAAGACCACGACCATGACGTCAGCCCCGATCATGAACATGCGTCCGCACCCTCCGCTGCGCATGCCGAGATGGTGGCGCTCTACCACTACGAGTGCGCTGCGCCGCACAAGCTTGAGCGCCTGCACACGCGCTTGTTCGATGCTTTCCCACGACTGCATGAAGTGCGTGCTCAAAGTGCAACGGCGAAGGGGCAGGGCGCGGCGACACTGAAGCCCGCCACGCCCTACCTCTACTGGTGATGGAGAAGGCTCCTGATGCCGCACGCGCCGTGCCTGCGCCTGCGGTGGTGATGAGCGCAGTGCGATATCGCTGGCCGCGCGCGGCGGCGGACTGCCTGGCCATCGATGAGCTCGTGCTGGCCGCGGGTGAGCGCGTCTTTGTACGCGGCCCCAGCGGCAGCGGCAAGACTACCTTGCTGTCTCTGGTGGGCGGAGTCATCCAGCCGCAGGCGGGGACGGTCACGGTTGCGGGTCAGGCGCTCGATCGTTTGTCGGCCGGCGCGCGCGATCGTTTTCGGGCGGATCACGTCGGCTTCGTGTTTCAGATGTTCAACCTGCTGCCTTATCTGTCGGCACGCGACAACATCTTGCTCGCCTGCCGTTTCTCGGCGGCGCGCCGTGCGCGGCTGAGGGCGCGCAACACTTCGCCCGCAGCCGAGCTTGCGCGCCTTGCCGAGCGCCTCGATCTGGGGGGCGATGTTCTCGCTCGCGCGGCCGCGGAGCTGTCGGTGGGCCAGCAGCAGCGCGTGGCCGCGGCGCGCGCGCTGATCGGGCGACCCGGCTTGATCATCGCTGACGAACCGACTTCGGCGCTCGACGCCGATCGCCAGCAGGCCTTCATCGATTTGCTGCGCGGCGAATGCGCGGCGGCGGGAGCGGCCTTGCTGTTCGTCAGCCACGACCTGCGACTGGCGCGGCATTTCGATCGTGTGCTGGATCTGGCCCGCATCAATCGCGTGGCCGCCTTGACGGAGCCGAGGCCATGAGCCCGATGTTTGTGCTCGCGCTGCGCAGCATCGGCAATCGACGCTTGTCGGTGGCGCTCACAGTGATTGCGGTTGCGCTGTCGGTGGCGCTGCTGCTGGGGGTGGAGCGCCTGCGCAACGATGCGCGCGAGGGTTTTGCGCAGACCATTTCCGGCACTGACCTGGTGGTGGGGGCGCGTGGCGGGGCGCTGCAGTTGCTGCTGTATGCGGTGTTTCACATCGGCAATGCCAGCAACAACGTGTCGTGGCCGAGCATCCAGCATATCGCAGCCCTGCCGCAGGTGAAGTGGCTGGTGCCGATCTCGCTTGGGGATTCTCACCGCGGCATGCGGGTGGTGGGCACCACGGCAGAGTTCTTCACGCATTACCGCCATGGCGACCGGCGCACTTTGGGCTTTGCCGCGGGGCGGGCGTTCGCGGCCGCGCCCGATGGCCTGTTCGAGGCGGTGATCGGGGCCGAAGTGGCGGCGCGCTTCGCCTATCGTGTGGGGCAGCAGATCGTGCTGAGCCATGGCAGCCTGGGCGGTGAGGGCGGGCCGCGCTTTGCCGATCATGCCGACAAGCCCTTCACCATCGTCGGCGTGCTCGCGCCCAGCGCCACGCCGGTGGATCGGGCGGTGCTGGTGGGGCTGGAGGGCATCGAGGCCATCCACGTCGATTGGCATGGCGGCGCGCCGATTCCAGGGCTGTCGATCGCGCCCGAGCATGTGCGCAAGTTCGACCTCAGCCCCAAGTCGGTGACAGCGGCGCTGGTGGGGCTGGACAGCCGCATCGCAGTGTTCCGTGTGCAGCGCCAGATCAACAGCTTTGCCAATGAGCCGCTGACGGCGATCCTGCCGGGTGCCACGCTGCAGGAGCTGTGGGCGCTGGTGGGCATCGCCGAGCGCGCGCTGCTGGCGGTGTCGGCGCTGGTGGTGGTGGTCGGCCTTGCCGGGCTGGTGGCGGTGGTGGTCGCCAGCCTGGGCGAGCGCAGGCGCGAGCTGGCCATCCTGCG
Source organism: Thauera terpenica 58Eu (assembly GCF_000443165.1). GTDB lineage: Bacteria > Pseudomonadota > Gammaproteobacteria > Burkholderiales > Rhodocyclaceae > Thauera > Thauera terpenica. The sequence goes on from NZ_ATJV01000103.1 coordinate 91,203, forward strand.
CGCCCTGGGGGCCAGCCCAATGCAGATCTTTGCCCTGCTGGCGCTGGAGAGCGTGCTCTTGTCCCTGGCGGGCATCGTGCTGGGAATGGGCGTGCTGTATGGTGCGACGGCGCTGGCCGCGCCCTGGCTGGCGGCGAGCCATGGATTGAATCTGGTGCTGGATTGGCCTGCTGCAGGCGAGTGGCGGCTGCTGGCTGCGGTGCTGGGCGCCAGCCTGGTGGCGAGCCTGGTGCCGGCGTGGCGCGCCTACCGTTATTCGCTCGCCGATGGACTGACGATCAGGATCTAGAGATGATGCTTTTGAAACCTGCGCGCCTGCGCGCAGCCCGCTTGATGCTGCCAATGATGCTGTCGTTGGTGGCCCTGAGTGGGCTGACGCTGGGCCTGGCGCCACCCGTGTGGGCGCAATCCGGTGGCAGCCATCAGGTCGGCGACCGCCTCGCCGGCGCCGACAAGGGCGGCAAGACGGGCTTTCGCGAGATCAGCTGGGATGATCTGATCCCTGCCGACTGGAACCCCGAGAAGTTCCTTGCTGACCTCGAGCTCGACGATCTGCAGGACAACGATCCGCGCGCGATGGAGCTCATGCAGCGCATGCGCGAAGAATGGGACCGGGCGCCGGTGGTGGAGCGTTTCTCCGGCCAGCAGGTGCGCATCCCCGGCTTTGTCGTGCCCCTTGAAAGCGACGGCAGGACGATCCGCGAGTTCCTGCTCGTGCCCTACTTTGGCGCCTGTGTGCACGTGCCGCCCCCGCCCGCCAACCAGCTCATTCACGTCATCCCCGACCAGCCCATCGCAGCCGGCCTGAACATGTCGCCGGTGTGGGTGAATGGGGTGCTGAACGTGGGCAGGGTGGCGTCGGAGTTGGGGAGCGCGGGCTATCAGATGCGCGCCATGAAGGTGGAGGCGTACACCGAGCCGCTGCCACGTTAAAACATACCTGGGCTGGGCAGGCAGTGCAGCCACGCGCCGAACGGCGTCGTGTGCGCTGCCGCCAGCTTGTCCCGACCTCAGACTGAGCGGAATTTCCTGCCGCGTTGGCTGCCGCCCAGGCCTATGAGTCCCAATGTCAGCAGCGCGAGCATGCCAGGCTCGGACACGGAGTTGCTCGGGATGGATACATAGAGCCGGTCTGAAGAGATGCTGTGCCAGTCCTGGTCTTGTGGCCCCCACAGGGCGAGATCGATGACGCCCGACTCAAGGCGGTTGAAGTAGTCAATCTGGATGCCGTAATAGCCGCTGCCCAGGCTCACGGCGCTGTTGCCATTGGCGCCGCTGAGGGTGTAATGATCACGCCCGGTACTGCTCCCTGCCAGCGTTTCGCGACTGACCCCGAGCATCCCGTTGGCGCCGGTAAGCGCGAACGTGAAGCCGTCATCGGCAAACAAGCTGAAGTCGTAGAGGCCAGCCTCGGCGATGTAGACGAAGCCACCAAAGCTTGCCGCGTAGTTCGTTTGTACTCCGGTCTGCGCCACGATGGGCGCTAGCGGGCGTTGGTAGTCGTAGCCCCAGGAGCCATAGCTACCGTTGCTGGCGAAATCATTGTAGGTCTGGTTCGCGAAGCTCACTGCCGACACCGTGCTCACGCGGCCGATGAGGGCGGCGTCGGTAGGCGAGAGGTTGTGCACATGGGCGATGTCTACCGTGCCCCAGATTCCGGTGCCCCAGCTGAAGTTGCCGATTGCTTGCGGGCCCTGACCGGGTTCAACCCAGGTCTGCTGGCTGAAACGGTAATCGTCGCGGATCTGGCTCCAGGTTGCAGACAGGCCTCCGCCGGTCACATAGGAGGCCGTGCTCAGCGGGTCGAGCATGAGCGTGGCCGATGCGGGGTGAGCCAGGCAGACGCAGCAGGCGAGCGCGCTGAAAGACTTCAAAAGGAGATTTGGCATGGCGTTTGCCCCTGATTCATATGAATTCTTATGGTGGGGATTGTTGATGACAGGGGGGCAGTTGTCGAGGAAGTCCATCACGAAATGAACAAGGTCTGCACCGGTTTGGCGTTCTTATGGCTTGAGCTCATCGAGCGTGATCTGCGCCCTGTTCAAGGGTGCTCACATCAATGAGTATCGGCCTGTGCTTTTTCGTCGAGTCGGCTGCGCATCATGATCCTCCTGTCCCCACGCACGCTTTTTTCACTGGCCCTGCTTGCTTTCTGCAAACTGGCCTGGTGCGTGGATGGTGCTGGCGTCGAGCCCGTGTCTGCAGCTGTATGGTGGGAGGAGCAGCAGGCGAATGCAGAGCTGATTCGTGCGGGCATGCGTCAATTGGATCGAGACTGGACGCCGGCGCGCTACGCACGCATCGATGATGCCCTCAAGGACAATGCCGAGCGACTCGAAAGGCTGCTTGCGGCCGGTGGCTTTTCTCCGGTTGAGCGTGCGCTGCGACTTGATCGGGCGTTGGCGCTTGCAGCCCGCGGCCGTGACGATGAGGCGGCCAGGCTGTTGACGGAGTTGGGTGGCGATGCTGTCTTGCCCCCGTTTGCCATCCAGGTCGCCGGTGACGTCGCGATGCGCCAGCGTCGCCCGCTTGAGGCCGCAAGGCATTATCGTGCCGCGCTCGCGGTGCAGCCCGAATCGGTGGCGCTGCACGTAAACCTCGCGTACGCCTATCTTGAGGCCGGGCAACTGCACGAGCTCGAGAGCACGCTGAGCACGCTTGAACGTATCGATCGCGCATCGCTCGATGTCCGTCTGCTGCGCGTGCGCATGACACGATTCAATGATCGGTTGGCGCAGGCGCAGCAACTCGTGGACGCTCTCGGCGCGGATGAGCGTGACACCGTGGAGGCGGCGCTGGAGGAGGCTGCCCTGGCGCAGGCGCGCGGACTGCCGCGGACTGCTGAAAAGACTTACGCCGGTGCGCTCGCCGCAGCACCCGACAACATCCGTGCTGCAGTCGGGCTGGCCGAGGCTGCGTGGGCCGCAGGCGCCCTGGACGAGGTGCACGCCCAGCTTGATCGACTCAATGAACATGCCCCTGAGCATCCGGCGGTCAGGCGTTTGACGAACTCCTGGAACTCCGCGCGTCGGGCCTGGTTGAGCATGGAAGTCAATGCCGGGCGCGGCTACGGCAGCATTGCTGGCAAGGACGATATCAGCACCGATCTTTGGCTCCATGGCCCACTGGCGACGAGTGGGCTGAGGCTGTTCGCGCATCATCACCGGGTTGCCGCGGATTTTGACGACAATCGGGCGCAGCATATCCGCGTTGGGGCCGGACTGGAGCTGACGCGACGTGACTGGAGCATGGCGGCCGAGCTCGGTCGCGAGCGCACTTACGGACGCGACACCACCTTCTCCCTACGCGGCAGTTTGCAGGCCTCGGATCATTGGGGTTTTCGCGCCAGCGCTGAGTCTCATGCTGATGACGTTTCCGTGAAGGGGCGTTATTACTACCTTGAGGATTTCGGTACGGTGCTCAGCGCGCATCGACTTGCCCTTGGTGTCACCCATTTCGTCAATGAGTCACGGCGCTTCTTGGCGGATGTGGGTTACTACGACTTCAAGGATGGCAACAGCCGTGAGACTTTGACCACGACCTGGATCGAGCGTGTTCATGCCGCCCCGCGGCACACCATCGACGTGCATGGCGCAGCCTATACCAGCAGCAATACTCGAGCTGGCGCTGAGTATTTCAACCCCAGGCGTGACTATGCGCTCTCGGTAATGGTCGTTTCGGATTGGCTGACCTGGCACGACTATGGCCGGCGCTTCAATCAGCGCGTCGCTGCAAGCTTGGGAAGCTATCGGCAGCAGTCTGCGGCGGAGCCACGTGATACTGAGCAGCGCGATATCGACCATGGCTGGAAGGTCTTTGGCGAACTGAGATATGAGCATGAATGGAAGGCGAGTGATGAGCTCTCTGCTCGGTACGGCATTGGCGTTCGCCGTTTTCCCTATGACGGCGACCATGAGACGCGTGCCTATCTCTACGGCGCGCTCAGCATGTATTTCTAAATGACTCGAGAAAACGACGAGTGCCGATCATGATTGAATTCACGACCGATCTTGTTCGCGTCCTCTTTGCCTTCTGTTTTTATTATCCGCTTTTCATGGCCTATCTGTGGATGAGCGGTGGTCTCTACTATTACCTGCATTACGAGCGCAAGGATCCACCGCCCGATAAGCCGCCTCCCCTACTGCACTATCCGGCCGTGAGCATCCTCGTGCCCTGCCATAACGAGGGTGAAAACATCTGCGAAACGGTGGCCGCGCTGCAGGCACTGGATTACCCGGAATATGAGATCTTGCTCATTGATGATGGCAGCACCGACGATACGGGTGCCCATATCGAACGCCTGGCACAAGGCGATGACCGTATCCGCGTTGTCCGTCTTGCCCGTAATCAGGGTAAGGCGGTGGGCCTGAACACGGCGGCAACCTTGGCGAGGCATGATTATTTCCTGTGTATCGACGGCGACTCCCTGGTGGACATGCATTGTCTCAAGTGGATGATGCGGCACTTGCTGGGCAGTCCACGGGTGGGGGCCGTGACGGGCAACCCACGTATCCGCACCCGTTCGACCCTCATTGGAAAGATTCAGGTCGGTGAGTTCTCTTCCATCATCGGTCTCATCAAGCGCGCTCAGCGCACTTACGGCAAGGTCTTCACGGTATCGGGTGTGATGGTGTGCTTTCGTCGCAGCGCTCTTCATGACGTTGGCTACTGGAACCCCGATGCACTCACCGAAGACATTGATGTCAGCTGGCGCCTCGAGGTGCGTCACTGGGACGTCCGCTTCGAGCCCAATGCCTTGTGCTGGATTCTGATGCCCGAAACCTTGCGCGGGCTCTGGCGCCAGCGTTTGCGCTGGGCGATGGGGGGAAGCCAGGTTCTGATGACGCAATTTGGCGTTCTCTTGCGCTGGCGCCAGCGGCGCTTGTGGCCGATCTACATCGAATATTTCACCAGTGTCGCCTGGGCCTATTCGATGGCCCTCATTGTCCTGTTGTTTGGCGTGGGTCTGCTTGTTGATCTGCCTGAAGCGTTGCAGATTCGCAGTCTTGCGCCCGGTTGGGGTGGGCTTGTGATTGGCTCCACCTGTCTTTTGCAGTTCGGTGTGAGCATGTTCCTCGATTCTCGCTATGAACGAGGATACGGTCGCTATTACTACTGGATGATCTGGTACCCGCTGGCGTACTGGATTCTTAATGTCTGCACCTCGGTCGTTGCACTGCCGAGTGTTCTGCTCAGAGGAAGAAGGCGCGCAAGATGGAAAAGTCCGGATCGTGGAATTCGACCCCATGTTCCCTGATCATTGATCGTCCTGACCTTCAGTCCTGGTCGCAGCGCGCAATTTCCGGGGCTCTCACCACCTTTTTCTGGCTCCTCTGGCTTGCCTTGTGGATGCCGTTACTGACCCTGACTGGATGGGCGTTCTTCGGCTGGCAATTCAAGGTGCACATGTTTGATCTTGGCGGAATAGGCGGCTTCGTGGAGCTCATCAGTATTTATGCTGCCATCATTTTCCTGATCAGCTTCGTGCTTCTGACCTGGGCAAAATACAATCATCTCCGGTTTCGAGGAATGGATCGCCGCAAGGCTTTTCCTTCCGTTACGCCAGCGGCAATCGCGACGATGCTGGGGCGCTCCGAGGAGAGTGTCCTGGCGTGGCAGCAGATGCGGGTGGTCATCGTTGAGCATGGCGAAGCAGGTGACATTCGCGCGGTGACCGCCATCCCGCAAATGTGAAGCTCATGGGGTGGCATGTGGTCGCAAGGAGATGCGCAGCAAGGATCATCGCCCCGTAAAGCGGGGCGTTCTCTTGTGCAGGAAGGCATCCAGCCCCTCGCGATAATCAGCGGTGGCGAGAAAGTCGAAGGCCTCGCGTTTTTCGGCCTCGCTCAGTGGCGCGCCGTTCATCAGCCGCTTCACCCACTGCTTGTGCCAGCGTGCCACCAGAGGCGCACCGGCACAGATGCGCGCGGCACAGGCTGCGGCTTCGTCGAATACCCTGGCATCGTCCACCACGCGTGACAGCAGGCCCTTGTCCAGCGCCTCGCGTGCGCTCAGGATGCGCCCCTCGAGCAAGATCTCCAGCACCACGGCCGGGCCAACGAGTGCGAGCAGGCCGGCCATCTCGCCCGGGTACATCGAGAAACCGAGGCGATTGATCGGCGCCCCGAAGCGCGACGACTCGCCCGCGATGCGAATGTCGCAGCAGCCGGCTATCTCCAGGCCGCCGCCGATGCAGGCGCCGCGGATCGCCGCCACCGTGGGCAGTGCGCACGACCGGATCGCATCCAGTGCGCTCGCGACCAGCTCGTCGTGGTAGTGCAGGGCGTCCTCCACCGTGGCGCGCACGGTCAGGAACTCTTCGATGTCGCCGCCTGCAGCAAAGGCCTCCTCGCCTGCGCCGCGCAGGATCACGCAGCGGACCTCCGGCGTCTGCGCCACGCGCTGCATGGCGCTGGACAGGCCGCGCCACATCTCGGCGTTCACCGCGTTGAGTTTGCCTGGGTTGTGCAGCGTCACGGTGGCGATGCCGGCACTGAAATCAAACAAGATCCCTGAATCCATGGTATATGCAGAGCAATGAATAAAAAGTTTCCATACGGACATGTATGGAGTCTTATGGATGATATATCATCCGCAACACTGGAACGCCGCAGCAGACGGCCGAGCGGTCAAAGGGGGGTGGGGAGTACGTTTTTCAACGTTGCTGTTCCTTGAGGAGGGAGAAAGTGTCTAGCTCAGTCTATGCGCACATCAGGCGCAATCCGCGCTTTACCGAACTGGTGGCCAAGCGCACCCGCTTTGCGGGCATTCTTGCGGCCATCGTGCTGGTGGTATTTTATGGCTTCGTTCTGCTCGTGGCCTTCGCGCCCGAGTTGATCGGCAAGCGACTGTTCGAGGGCAGCAACCTGACCTTCGGCATTCTGGCCGCTTTCGTCCAGTTCATCTTTTTCTGGATCCTGACTCTGGTCTACGTGCGTCGCGCCAATGGCGAGTTCGATGACATCAACCAGGAAATCGTCAAGGCTGGATGGAAGGCAGAAAAATGATCAACTCCCAACTCTTCTCCCGGCTCAGTGCCGGCCTGCTCTCGCTCGCCATCTCGGCCCCGGTTCTGGCTGCCGGGCCTGCGATGGATGCGACGCAGAAGCAGTCGCTCAACCTGCACGCGATCGCGATGTTCTTCGTGTTCGTGTTGCTCACCCTGGGCATTACCTACTGGGCGGCCAGCCGCACCAAGTCCACGTCTGACTTCTACACCGCAGGCGGGGGCATCACCGGTTTTCAGAACGGTCTTGCGATCGCCGGTGACTACATGTCGGCGGCGACGCTGCTCGGCCTGACCGCGATGCTGTACGTGCAGGGTGTCGATGCCTACATCTACATGCTGTCCTTCTTCGTCGGCTGGCCGATCATCCTGTTCCTGATGGCTGAGCGCCTGCGCAACCTGGGCAAGTTCACCTTCGCCGACATCACCGCCTACCGCCTCAATCAGGGCAAGGTGCGCACCATGGCCGCGATCAGCTCGCTGACCGTGGTGTGCTTCTATCTGGTGGCGCAGATGGTCGGTGCCGGTCAGCTCATCAAGCTGCTCTTCGGCCTGGACTACAACATCGCGCTGTTCGTCGTCGGTGGCCTGATGATGGTGTATGTCACCTTCGGTGGCATGGTCGCCACCACCTGGGTGCAGATCATCAAGGCCTGCATGCTGCTCGTCGGTGGTACCACGGTCGGCGTGCTGGCATTCAGCCAGTTCAACTTCAGCTTTGACGAGCTGACCACGCGCGCGATGGAAGTTCACAAGCTCGGCCAGGGCCTGCTCAACCCGGGCAGCCTGCTTGCCGATCCGGTGACGGCCATTTCGCTCGGCCTCGGTCTGATGTTCGGCACCGCAGGTCTGCCGCACATCCTGATGCGCTTCTTCACCGTGACCAATGCCAAGGAAGCACGCAAGTCGGTGCTGTACGCCTCGGGCATCGTCGCCTACTTCTTCAACGTCATCGCCATCATGGGACTGTGCGCGATCCTGATCGTCGGTCAGAACCCGGACTTCTTTGAAGGTGGCGTGATCGGCGGCAAGGTGATCGGCGGTGGCAACATGATCGCCATGCACCTGGCGCAGGCGGTCGGCGGCAACCTGCTGCTCGGCTTCCTCTCGGCAGTGGCCTTCGCGACCATTCTTGCGGTGGTGGCGGGTCTTGCGCTGGCAGGAGCGGCGGCGATCTCGCACGACATCTACGCCAGCGTGATCATGAAGGGCAAGTCCGACGAAAAGAAGGAGCTGCGCGTCACCAAGTTCGCCACCATCGGCCTGGGCCTGGTTGCAGTGCTGCTGGGCATGGCCTTCGAGAAGATGAACATCGCGTTCATGGTCGCGCTGGCCTTCGGTGTGGCGGCTTCGGCCAACTTCCCGGTGCTGATCCTGTCGATGTACTGGCGCGGTCTGACCACCAAGGGTGCGCTCGCCGGTGGTTATCTGGGTCTGCTCAGCGCGGTGACTTTCGTCGTGCTGTCGAAGTCGGTGTGGGTCGACGTGCTGGGCTTTGCCTCGCCGATCTTCCCCTACACCCAGCCCGCCCTGTTCTCGATGCCGCTCGCCTTCCTCGCCACCTTCCTGGTGTCGAAGATGGACAGCAGCGCAGAGGGCAAGCGCGAAATCGAAGCCTTCGAGGACCAGTACGTGCGTGCCCAGACGGGCGTGGGTGCAGACACGGCCTCTGCACACTGAACGGACTGACTGCGGGGGCGTCCTGGCCCCTGCAGCCGCGTATTCAAGCCCCGCCCGGCAGAGCTGCCGTGCGGGGCTTTTTCCATGTGCGCCCAGCATGCGATGCGCGGGCTATTGCAGGCAGTAGTTGACCGCCTTGGGCGATGGCGGCGTGCAGCCCTCTCCGCTCAATTCGCGCAGGTCGGCCTCCACCGCGTGGCTGAGCGCTGAAAGCGGCAGATCGTTGGCGGTGGTGCCGAACGGCTCTTCGATCTCGTCGCCGATCGCGTCCAGGCCGAAGAATGTGTAGGCGACGATGCCGACCACCAGCGGGGTGAAGTTGCCGATGGTGTCGATGAGGCCGAACGGCAGCAGGTAGCAATACACGTAGACCGTGCGGTGCAGCAGGACCGAATAGGAGAACGGGATGGGCGTGCTGCGGATGCGCTCGCAGCCACCGAGAACCTCGCCGAGACGGCTGAAGCTGCGGTCTATCTCCTGTGCCAGGATCGGCGCCACCCAAGCGCGCTCGATGCACAGGCGCAGCTCCCCGCCCAGGCGCTGAAGGACTGCGGCCGGGCGGTGCTCTGCGTGTGCCAGCGCTGGGCGCCAGTCGGCAGGCAGCAGACGGTCAAAGTCGGGTCCCGGATCGCTGCCGCGCAGATGGTGACGCAAGGCGTGGGCATAGGCGATGATGGCGCGCGTCATGCGGTGGCGGGTGTGGGCGAGTTCGGCCGCTTCATCCTCGCCGCCGCCGGCCGGGTGCAGGAAGGACTCGAACTGACGTGCGAGATCGCGGCTCGTCACCATCAACGCTCCCCACAGCTTGCGCCCCTCCCAGAAACGCTCGTAGCTTGCCGAGTTGCGGAAGCCGAGGAAGATCGCCAGCGCCAACCCCATCAGGTTGAAGGGCATCGGGGTGAGGATGACCTTGACGTGAAAGAGGGCGCCGTGGGCGAGGGTGACCAGCACCGCAGTGACTACCGTGAGCGTGAGCTTGAGCCAGATCGTCGGAAGGATGGAGCCGTGGAGGACGAGAAAATATTCGATGCCGCGGGGGCGGGGACGGACGATCATGAGGGTGGTGCTCGAGTGACGGAGCGATTGGTTTCGCGGGGGGGCGCCACTCTATCGCGTGAAGTCATGTCCGCGTAATACCATTCTCGGCACAGTCAAAGTGACAGGAATTCATCAAAGATGAGCGCAGACCCCTTTCCCGGCCTTGCCGCCTTTGTCCGTGCTGCCGAGGCGCGCAGTTTCACCGCCGCCGCCCGCCTGCTCGGAGTCACGCCGTCGGCAATCAGCAAGGCGGTGTCGCGCCTGGAGGCCGAGTTGGGCGTCCGGCTGTTCAACCGCGGCCGGCGCGAGGTTGTCCTCACCGGAGACGGCGAGGATTTCTTCCGCCAGTGCCGCCACCTCGTCCATGCTGCGGAGGATGCCCGCGCCGGCCTTGCCGGTGGTGGCCGGGAGGCGCGCGGCACCTTGCGTGCGTGTGTGCCGATCTCGTTCGGCCAGTTTGTCGTCGGCCCTGCGCTGGCGGGCTGGCTCGCGCGCCACCCGGGGGTCAAGGTGGAGTTGATGCTCACCGACCGCTACGCCGACCTCGGCGAGGAGCGGCTCGATCTCGCGATGCGGCTGGGCGAGGTGCCCGACTCACGCCTGGTGGCGCGTGCGATGCCGCCGCACCGCTTCGTCACCTGTGCGGCGCCCGCCTATCTCGAGCGCCACGGTACGCCGGCGAGTCCCGCCGACCTCGCCGGTCACAACTGCCTCGCCTACTTTGCGGCCACCACCGGGGCGCCGCGCGCCTGGCACTTCATGCGCGACGGCGAGGCGGTGAAGGTGCGCCCCGAGGGATGCTTCATCACTGACCAGGCGGCGCTCCTGGTGCCGCTTGCTGAACAAGGCTGCGGTATCGTCCAGGCCCCGCGCTACCTGGTGCGCGATGCGCTCGATGGCGGGCGCCTGCGGCCCTTGCTCGCCGAGTACGCGACCGTCGGCCCGCCGCTGTCCATCGTCTACCCGCAGGCACGCCATCCTGCTCTGCGCGTGCGGCTGTTCGTCGATTTCCTGCTTGCTCTGGGCGACCGCCTGTAGACCCCTGCGCTTGCCCCGCCAATGGATCTAATCTCTTGTGTCGGCGTCCAAGCTGAGTCTGAGCAACAGGAGCACACCATGAATGCCACACGTACGGAAACCGATTCGATGGGTCGCATCGAGGTGCAGGCTGATCGCTACTGGGGGGCGCAGACTCAACGCTCGATCGAACATTTCGCCATCGGGGTCGAGCGCTTTCGCTGGCAGCGGCCGATGATCCGTGCGCTGGGCCTGCTGAAGAAGGCCGCGGCGCTGACGAATGCCGAGCTGGGCGAACTGCCGCCGGCCGTGGCCGAGCTCATCGTGCGCGCTGCTGATGAGGTGATCGACGGGCGGCTGGATGCGCATTTTCCGCTGCTCGTGTTTCAGACCGGATCGGGTACGCAGTCCAACATGAACGCCAACGAGGTGATTGCCAACCGTGCCATCGAGCTGGCGGGTGGCGAGCTTGGCAGCAAGCAGCCGGTGCACCCGAACGACCACGTCAACCGCGGGCAGTCCTCCAATGACACTTTCCCCACCGCAATGTACGTGGCGGTGGTGCTCGAGCTCAGTGAACGCCTCTTGCCCGCGGTGGAGCGCTTGCGCGACACGCTCGCCGAGCGCGCTGAAGCCTTTGCTGCGGTGGTCAAGACCGGGCGCACCCATCTGCAGGACGCCACCCCGCTCACCCTGGGCCAGGAGATCGGCGCCTGGGTCAGCCAGATCGACTTTGGTCTGGAGGCGGTGAGGGCGAGCCGGGCCGGGCTGTATGCGCTCGCGATCGGCGGCACGGCGGTGGGGACCGGGCTCAATGCCCACCCGGCCTTCGGCGATCAATGTGCGCAGCGGCTGGCAGAGCTCAGTGGTTATCCATTTTTCAGCGCGACCAATCGCTTCTTCGCGCTCGCAGCGCACGACGCGCTGGTGCAGACCTCGGCGGCGCTGCGCACCCTGGCCGGCGGCCTGATGAAGATGGCCAACGATGTGCGCTGGCTGGCGAGCGGGCCGCGTTGCGGCATCGGTGAGCTGCGCATCCCCGAAAACGAGCCTGGCTCATCGATCATGCCGGGCAAGGTGAACCCGACCCAGTGCGAGGCGCTCACCATGGTCTGCGTGCAGGTGTTCGGCAACGACGCCAGTGTCGCCTTCGCCGGCACTCAGGGAAACTTCCAGCTCAACGTCTACAAGCCGGTAATGGCGCACAACGTGCTTGAGAGCATCGCACTCCTGACCGATGCCTGCCTGTCCTTCGAGCACCACTGCGCGCGCGGCATCGAGCCCGACCTCGCCGGCATCGAGCGCCACCTCGCGGCCAACCTGATGCTGGTGACCGCGCTCAATCCTCATATTGGTTACGATCGCGCGGCCGCGATTGCCAAACGCGCGCTTCACGAAGGACTCAGTCTGCGCGAGGCGGCGCTGGCAAGTGGTGATGTCAGCGCGCAGGATTACGACCGCTGGGTGGTGCCGGCGGCGATGACCGGGCCGCGACGGTGATTTGGTGCGGATGATAAACTGCGGCCAGCGCCCGCGCCGCATTCGGCCGGCAGTGACCGGGCCGGAGCGTTCGTGAGCCTGTTGAACAATCTTTTTCTTATCGCGCTGCTGATCGTGGTCAGCGCGTTCTTTTCCGTTTCCGAGATATCGCTCGCCGCGTCACGCAAGATCAAGCTGCGGCTGATGGCCGAAGGCGGTCATCACAACGCCCAGCGCGTGCTCGCGCTGCAGGACAATCCGGGCAGCTTCTTTACCGTGGTGCAGATCGGCCTCAACGCCGTCGCCATTCTGGGTGGCATCCTCGGCGAGCAGGCCTTGTCGCCGCACGTCGCCGATGGTTTGCGGCCGTTCTATGACGGCCCCCTGCTGGGCACCTTCAGCTTTGCCTTCTCCTTCGTTTTTGTGACCTCCTTGTTCGTGCTCTTTGCCGACCTGATGCCCAAGCGCCTTGCCATGGTGCAACCCGAGCGCATCGCGGTGGCCGTGGTGCGACCGATGCAGATGTGCATGTGGCTGATCGGGCCCATGGTGTGGTTCTTCAATGGTCTCGCCGATGCCCTGTTTCGCTGGTTGAAGGTGCCCAGCGTGCGCACCGAGAGCATCACCGCTGCCGACATCGTGGCCATGGCCGATGCCGGTGCGCAGGCCGGGGCCTTGTTGCGTCAGGAGCAATACCTGATCAGCAATGTCTTCGAGCTCGATTCACGCATCGTGCCCTCGGCCATGACCTCACGTGAGAGCATTGTCTTCCTCACCCTGGGGGAGTCGGAAGAGAGCATTCGGCGCAAGATTGCTGCGCATCCGCACGGCAAGTTTCCGGTGTGTGAGGACGCCATAGACAGCGTGATCGGCTATGTGGACTCGAAGGACATCCTGCCGCGCATCGTGCAGGGGCTGGATCTGTCGCTGCGTACCGAGCCCATCGTGCGCAAGATTCTGATGCTGCCCGATACGCTGACCCTGTTTGAGGCGCTCGAACGCTTTCGCGATGCCAAGGAGGACTTCGCCCTCGTCCTCAACGAATACGCCCTGGTGGTCGGCCTGCTGTCATTGCAGGACGTGATGAGCACGGTCATGGGGGATCTGGTCAGCCCCTTCCAGGAAGAGCTGATCGTGCGCCGCGACGACAACTCATGGCTGATCGACGGCGTGACACCGATCGAGGACGTCATGCAAGCGCTCGATATCGAGGTCTTTGAAGGCTTTCAGAATTACGAAACCGTCGCCGGCTTTCTGATGTATCGCCTGCGCAAGGTGCCCAGGCGGACCGACTTCGTGGTGTATGCAGGCTACAAATTCGAGGTCGTCGACATCGACAACTACCGCATCGATCAGGTGCTGGTGACCCGGGAGCTCGAGGCCGCGCCTGCGCAGTGAGCGTGGCGCAGGCTCAGGTGGTCTTCGTCCTGGCGGCGGCGATGCGTGCCACCGCCTCGCGGCCGCGGCGGATGTGGGCGCGCATGAGGGCTTCGGCCGCGCTGGCGTCGCGCGCGATGAGTGCATCGAGGAGGGCGCGGTGCTCGGCCAGGGCCTGCTCGAGGCGGCCTTCCGAGTACAGGGAGTGGTGGCGTGAGAGTTTGATGACCTTGCGCAGGTCTTCGATCACCTGCAGCAGCCAGCGGTTGTCGGCGAACTCCTGAATGCTGCGGTGAAAGGCCTGGTTGGCCTCGAAGAAGCCCTTGATGTCCCTGGCCGCTGCGGCGCGCTCGAGCTCGGCGTGGATGGCCTTCAGCTCATCGAGCTGGGCGTCGCTCGCGCGCTCGACCATGATGCGCACGCATTCGCCTTCGAGCAGCGCCATGATGGAGAACACCTCGTCGAGATCGCGTTCGGAGATCTCGGTCACATAGCACCCCCGGCGCGGCTTGAGGATGACCAGCCCTTCGGAGGCGAGCACCTTCAGCGCCTCGCGCAAGGGTGTGCGCGAGATGCCGTACTGTTCGGCCAGCGCCTGTTCGTCCACCCAGGTTCCGGGCGTGAGTTCGTGTGCAAATATCCGCTCGCGCAGACGTTCGGCAACTTCCTGGTAGAGCGCGAGGGGAGCAATGCGGGTAGCGTTCATGCTTGGGCCGAGTGATGTGCAACGCGGTTGGCGAGCGCGGGCATGCGGAGTGTGTTGTGAATCGGCATGAGCAGCGCCGTGTGCGGCGCCGATGCAAGGCCAAGCTCGTGCAGCAAGGCAAGATTGCGTTCATAATTATGGATAAAGTATTATTTCGTCCTTGCTACAAGTCAACATCCTTCGTGCTGCGTGTTTGAGGGTGCCGGGCTATCATCCGGCGCGTGGAGAGGGGCATGCAGCGCGACGGCCCCCGCCGGCCGCGGCCTCGTCGCCGTTCTCGAGCGAAGTGCGCGCAGGGCGCGCAGTATCAAGCAAGACGCTTAGGTCCAACACTGATTTGCCGCATGTGCGGCACCTGTATCCGAGAGGTTTCCATGTCGAACGCGAACGAGCCGATCTATCCCCAGCCCAGCCTCGAGGCCTGGACCAAAGCTGCCGCCAAGCACTCTCCGGGTGGTGATGTCGACAAGCTCAACTGGATCACGCCCGAGGGGTTGACGGTCAAGCCTTTGTATACAAAGGCGGACACGGCTGAACTCAAGCACGCCGACACCCTGCCGGGCTTCGAGCCTTATCTGCGCGGCCCGCAGCCGACGATGTACGCGGTCAAGCCGTGGACCATCCGCCAGTACGCCGGCTTCTCCACTGCCGAGGCCTCCAATGCCTTCTACCGCAAGGCGCTCGCGGCCGGTGGCCAGGGCGTGTCGGTGGCCTTCGATCTCGCCACCCACCGTGGCTACGACTCCGACCATCCGCGCGTGACCGGCGACGTCGGCAAGGCCGGCGTGGCGATCGATTCGGTCGAGGACATGAAGATCCTGTTCGACAGCATCCCGCTCGACAAGGTGTCGGTGTCGATGACGATGAACGGTGCCGTGCTGCCCATCCTCGCCGGCTACATCGTCGCCGCCGAGGAGCAGGGGGTCAGCCAGGACAAGCTCACGGGCACGATCCAGAACGACATCCTGAAAGAATTCATGGTGCGCAACACCTACATCTATCCGCCCACGCCGTCGATGAAGATCATCGCCGACATCTTCGGCTACACCGCGCAGCACATGCCGAAGTTCAACAGCATCTCGATCTCCGGCTACCACATCCAGGAAGCGGGAGCGAACCAGGCCATCGAGCTGGCGTTCACGCTCGCCGACGGCCTGGAGTACGTGCGCACCGGCATCGCGTCCGGCATGGACGTCGACACCTTCGCCGGCCGCCTGTCCTTCTTCTGGGCGGTGGGCATGAACTTCTACCTCGAGATCGCCAAGATGCGCGCTGCGCGTCTGCTGTGGTGGCGGATCATGAAGCAGTTCGAGCCCAAGAGTCAGAAGTCGATGATGCTGCGCACGCACTCGCAGACCTCGGGCTGGTCGCTCACCGAGCAGGATCCGTACAACAACGTCGTGCGCACCACCATCGAGGCCATGGCGGCGGTGTTCGGCGGCACGCAGTCGCTGCACACCAACGCGCTCGACGAGGCGATTGCGCTGCCGACCGAGTTCTCGTCGCGGATCGCGCGCAACACCCAGATCATCATTCAGGAAGAGACCCACATCTGCAATGTCGTCGATCCCTGGGCGGGCTCCTACATGATGGAGAAGCTCACCCAGGACATGGCCGACAAGGCCTGGGAACTGATCGAGGAGATCGAGTCCATGGGCGGCATGACCAAGGCGGTCGAGTCCGGCTGGGCGAAGATGAAGGTCGAGGAGTGCGCCGCCGACAAGCAGGCACGCATCGACTCGGGCAAGGACGTGATCGTTGGCGTCAATAAGTACAAGCTCGACAAGCAGGACCCGATCGAGATTCTCGACATCGACAACCACGCCGTGCGCGAGTCGCAGATCGCCCGCCTCAAGAACATTCGTGCCACGCGCGATGCCGCCGCCGTGCAGGCCGCGCTCGATGCGCTGACCCAGTGTGCCGAAGGGGGCGGAGGCAATCTGCTCGACCTGGCGGTGAAAGCGATGCGTGCGCGCGCCACCGTGGGCGAGGTCTCCGATGCCCTGGAGAAGACCTTCGGGCGCTATCGTGCCAACCCGCAAGCCGTGTCCGGCGTCTATGGAGCTGTCGTGGAAGAACAGGAAGACTGGAAGGCCCTCAAGGCCGACATCGAGGCCTTCATCGCGGAAGAGGGTCGTCGCCCGCGTGTGATGATCGCCAAGCTTGGCCAGGATGGCCACGACCGCGGCTCCAAGGTGGTGGCTTCGGCCTTTGCCGACCTCGGCTTCGACATCGACATCGGTCCGCTCTTCCAGACCCCGGAAGAGGCGGCCCGGCACGCGGTCGAGAACGACGTCCATGCGGTGGGCTGCTCCAGCCTCGCCGCCGGCCACAAGACCCTGGTGCCAGCAGTGATCAACGAGCTCAAGCGCCTCGGCGCCGACGACATCATCACCTTCGTCGGTGGCGTGATCCCGGCGCAGGACTATGACGAGCTGTATGCCGCGGGCGCGAAGGGCATCTTCGGCCCGGGCACGCCGATCCCGAGCGCGGCGCGCGAGGTGCTCAAGCAGATCCGCGCCGCACGCAAGGTGTGAGGGCCAGTACGTCCCGCGCCGGACCGCGCGTGGACGGCCCTGTAGGAGCGGCGCAAGCCGCGAGTTTTTGGATTCGGGTTCAGGATTTATTTGGATCACTGCCTTAAAGGCTCGCGGCTCGCGCCGCTCCCACAACAGCCCCGCCCACAAAAACCGCCTCACCAACACGCAACGACGCGCGCCTACACGATCGAACATGCTTGCTCCGTCCTCCTCCTCCCTCGCCCCCGCCGACCAGGCTCTGGTCGACGGGGTGCTCGCGCGCCAGCTCCGCCCGCTCGCCAAGACCATCACGCTGATCGAATCACTGCGTGAGGACCACAGGGGGCGCGCGCATAAGGTGCTTGAGGCCTTGCTGCCGCATACCGGTGGCGCGATGCGGGTAGGCATCTCGGGTGTGCCGGGCGTGGGCAAGTCGACCTTCATCGAGGGGCTGGGGCTGTATCTGATCGAGCAGGGGCTGCGCGTTGCGGTGCTGGCGGTGGATCCTTCGTCCTCGGTCACCGGCGGCTCCATCCTCGGCGACAAGACGCGCATGGAGTTGCTCAGTCAGAACCCAGCCGCCTTCATCCGCCCCAGCCCTTCGGCGTGCAGCCTGGGCGGGGTGGCGGAGAAGACGCGCGAATCCATGCTGGTGTGCGAGGCCGCCGGCTTCGACGTCATCATCATCGAGACCGTGGGTGTGGGCCAGAGCGAGACCGCGGTTGCCGGCATGACCGACATCTTCTGCCTGCTGCAATTGCCCAATGCGGGTGACGATCTGCAGGCGATCAAGAAAGGCATCATGGAGATCGCCGACCTGATCGTGATCAACAAGGCCGATATCGACCCCGTGGCGGCGATGCGCGCCAAGTCGCAGATCAAGACCGCGTTGCACATGTTGCGTCCGGCCAGCCCCAACTGGGCAGTGCCGGTGCTGACGCTGTCCGCCTTGAAAAAGCAGGGCATTGCCGATTTCTGGAACGCGGTGATGGACTATCGGCGCACGCTGACTGACTCGGGTGAGCTCGCGGCCAAGCGCCGCCATCAGGCCATGGCCTGGATGTGGGAGCTGATCGACTCCGAGCTGCGCAGCCGTTTCCGCAATCACCCGCAAGTCAAACAGGAACTACCGGCGCTGGCGCGCGCGGTGGAGGAAGGCAGCACCACGCCTTCGATCGCTGCGCTGCGCCTGCTCGGCCATCTTTGAAGTACATCAAGCGCCCGCGTATCTTGCGGGCAAATCATTCCCAGGACCTCACAGGAGATCATCAATGACCGACATCATCCGTCAGCTGGAGGAGAAGCGCGAGAAGGCCCGCCTCGGCGGTGGCCAGACGCGCATCGACGCCCAGCATGCCAAGGGCAAGCTCACTGCGCGCGAGCGCCTCCAGTTGCTGCTTGACGATGGCAGCTTCGAAGAGTGGGACATGTTCAAGGAGCACCGCTGCAACGATTTCGGCATGAACGCCGATCACACGCCGGGTGACGGCGTGGTCACCGGTTATGGCACGGTCAATGGCCGTCTGGTGTTCGTGTTCTCGCAGGACTTCACCGTGTTCGGCGGCTCGTTGTCCGAGACTCACGCCGAAAAGATCTGCAAGGTCATGGACCATGCGATGAAGGTCGGTGCGCCGGTGATCGGCCTCAATGACTCGGGCGGCGCGCGCATCCAGGAGGGGGTGGATTCGCTCGGCGGCTATGCCGACGTGTTCCAGCGCAACGTCCTGGCCTCGGGCGTGGTGCCGCAGATCTCGCTGATCATGGGTCCGTGCGCCGGTGGCGCGGTGTACAGCCCGTCGATGACGGACTTCATCTTCATGGTGAAGGACTCGTCGTACATGTTCGTGACCGGCCCGGAAGTGGTCAAGACCGTGACCCACGAGGAAGTGACCGCCGAGGAGCTTGGTGGCGCGGTGACTCACACCACCAAGTCCGGTGTGGCGGATCTGGCCTTCGAGAACGACGTCGAGGCCTTGATGATGACGCGTCGCCTCGTGGGCTTCATCCCCTCCAGCAATCGCGAGAAACCGCCGGCGGTGCCGGCCATCGACCTTGCCGATCGCATCGACTATTCGCTCGACACCCTGGTGCCGAGCAACCCCAATCAGCCCTATGACATGAAGGAGCTGATCATCAAGATGGTCGATGACGGCGATTTCTTCGAGCTGCAGCCGGACTACGCCAGGAACATCCTCATCGGCTTCGCGCGCATGGAAGGCTCGCCGGTGGGCATCGTCGCCAACCAGCCGCTGGTGCTGGCCGGTTGCCTCGACATCAAGAGCGCGATCAAGGCTGCACGTTTCGTGCGTTTCTGCGATGCGTTCAACATCCCGGTGGTCACCCTCGTGGACGTGCCTGGCTTCATGCCCGGGACCTCACAGGAGTACGGCGGCATCATCACCCACGGCGCCAAGCTGCTCTATGCCTACGCCGAATGCACGGTGCCCAAGGTCACCCTCATCACGCGCAAAGCTTACGGCGGTGCCTACGACGTGATGTCATCCAAGCACCTGCGTGGCGACGTGAACTTCGCCTGGCCGAGCGCCGAAATCGCGGTGATGGGGCCTAAGGGTGCCGTGGAGATCATCTTCCGTGAGGAGAAGAACGACCCGGCCAAGATCGCCGAGCGTGAGGCCGAATACAAGGAGCGCTTCGCGAACCCCTTCGTCGCCGGCGCACGCGGCTTCATCGACGACGTGATCATGCCGCACGAGACGCGCAAGCGCGTGTGCCGCTCGCTGGCCATGCTCAAGGACAAGGAACTGGAAAACCCGTGGCGCAAGCACGGCAACATCCCGCTCTGATCCGCGCACGAGGAAAAATCAAATGTTCAAGAAAATACTGATTGCAAACCGCGGGGAAATCGCCTGCCGCGTCATCAAGACCGCCCGCAAGATGGGCATCGCCACCGTTGCCGTGTATTCGGAGGCGGACAAGGGCTCGCTGCATGTGGAACTCGCCGACGAAGGCGTGTGCATCGGCCCGGCGGCCTCGAAAGAGTCCTACCTGGTGATGGACAAGATCATCGCCGCCTGCAAGCAGACCGGCGCTGAAGCGGTGCACCCGGGTTACGGCTTCCTGTCCGAGAACGCGGAGTTCTCGCGCCGGCTGGAAGAGGAAGGCATTGTCTTCATCGGCCCCAAGCACTACTCGGTCGGCAAGATGGGCGACAAGATCGAGTCGAAGAAGCTGGCGATGGATGCGGGCGTCAATACCATCCCTGGCCACAACGAAGCCATCTCCGGCCCTGACGAGGCGGTGGAAATCGCCAGGAAGATCGGCTACCCGGTGATGATCAAGGCTTCGGCCGGTGGTGGTGGCAAGGGTCTGCGCGTGGCGTATGACGACAAGGAGGCGCATGAGGGTTTCGCCGCCTGCGTGAACGAGGCGCGCAACAGCTTTGGCGATGATCGCGTGTTCATCGAGAAGTTCGTCGTCGAGCCCCGCCACATCGAGATCCAGGTCCTGGGCGACGCGCATGGCAACACC
Organism: Thauera terpenica 58Eu; assembly: GCF_000443165.1. GTDB lineage: Bacteria > Pseudomonadota > Gammaproteobacteria > Burkholderiales > Rhodocyclaceae > Thauera > Thauera terpenica. Next base: position 111,514 of record NZ_ATJV01000103.1, read on the forward strand.
GTGTACCTGCACGAGCGCGAATGCTCGATCCAGCGTCGGCACCAGAAAGTGATCGAAGAGGCGCCCAGCCCCTTCATCGACCCCGCCACACGCAAGGCCATGGGCGAGCAGGCCGTGGCTCTGGCGAAGGCGGTGAACTACGAGTCGGCCGGTACCGTCGAGTTTGTCGTGGGTGCCGACAAGAGCTTTTACTTCCTCGAGATGAACACCCGCCTGCAGGTGGAGCATCCGGTGACCGAGAACATCACCGGCATCGATCTCGTCGAGCAGATGATTCGCGTCGCTGCGGGCGAGAAACTGTCGTTCAAGCAGGAAGACATCAAGCTCGACGGTTGGTCGATGGAGTGCCGCATCAACGCCGAAGACCCCTTCCGTGGCTTTTTGCCCTCCACCGGTCGCCTGGTCAAGTTCCAGCCGCCGGCCGAAGGCGATGGCGTGCGCGTCGACACTGGCGTGCACGAAGGTGGCGAGATCTCGATGTTCTACGACTCGATGATCGCCAAGCTGATCGTGCACGGCACGGATCGGCAGGACGCCATCCGCCGCATGCGCGATGCGCTCAACGCCTTCGTCATCCGCGGCATCAGCTCGAACATCCCCTTCCAGGCGGCGCTGCTGCAGCATCCGCGCTTCTGCTCGGGCAACTTCAACACCGGCTTCATTGCCGAGGAGTACCCGGACGGTTTCGACGTCTCGATGGTGCCCTACGAAGACCCGGCGCTGCTCGCCGCGGTGGCGACCTTTGCCCGCATGCGCTACATCGAGCGTGCGGTGCAGATCGAAGGTCAGCTCGCCGGGCACGGCCGCAAGGTGTCCAGCGAGTGGGTGGTGGTCATGGGCAACAAGCACTACGCGCTGACCAGCCAGCCGATCGAGGGTGGTCTTGCCGTCACCCACGAGGGCAAGACCTACAACATCGTGTCGAACTGGGTTTTCGGCGAGCTCTTGTTTACCGGCACGGTCAACGGTGCGCCGATAAATCTGCAGATCGAGCGTCGTGGCCTGCGCTACCGTATTTCGCACTTCGGCCTGCAGGTCGAGCCCATCGTGATGACGGTACGGGCGGCCTATCTGTTGTCCTTGATGCCCGAGAAGCTGCCGCCCGACATGTCGAAGTTCCTGCTCTCGCCGATGCCGGGTCTGCTGCGCGAGATTGCGGTGACCGAGGGTCAGGAAGTGAAGGCGGGCGAGAAGCTCGCCGTGATCGAGGCGATGAAGATGGAGAACCTGCTCAGGGCCGAGCAGGATGGCAAGGTGAAGTCAATTGTCGCCACGCCTGGCGCCAGCCTGGCAGTCGACGAGGTGATCATCGAGTTCGAGTGATCGGATCCGATCAACACTTTCATTCGATGGCAAGAGAAGCCCGGGCGTGATGCCCGGGTGTCTGTCGAATCGACGGGTCTGCGCAAGCAGGCCCGTTTTTTTTCAGGGCTGCTGCTTCAAGACGGAGCCAGGCTTGGGCTCCACGTTCTCAAGTGCGCTCGTTCCAGTAATTGTTTGCCGCGGCAACGGTCTGGAAGTTGGTTGCGACGACCTGTGACACCGCCGTCAGGCTGTCGGCGTTGTTGGCATAGTCATCCCTCAGTTTCTGGCGGACTTCATCGGATGGCTGGGTGTATTTGATACCCATTCGAGAAAGCTTGATGGCGAGCTCATAGCCTTCTTGAGGGGTGGCTGTTTTCAGGGTGCTGAGCCAGAGGTCGGACATGGGGTTCTCCTTGAGGTGTGACTGAATGCGGGAAAAGCGGCGCTGTTGAGACTCGGGCAGGATACCGCATGCCGCTCCTGGATTCCCGTCCTGGGGCTGTTGCTGGATCCGCTCATGAGTTGCAGCTGCGCTCAAGCCAGGGTTCGGCAGGGCATGGCCGTGGAGTGCCTTCGGAACCAAATTACCCGGCGAGTACTCATATTTGCACAAATTCAGTTTGTGAAATACCATGCGCCCACCTCTACCAAGGCCCCGGAAACGGGTGCATTGCAGTCCGGGCCCGGCGCATCCCTGCGCCGCCGGATGATTTTCCCGCTTGGCTGACAACCGTCCGACCCGATCCATGTGCATCCGGTCACCGAGCTGTGGGCGCCGCCTTCCCGGCCTTGCCGCAATACGCCAAGCCAGACCATAAGGAGACGAACCATGAATGCTCAAGTGAAAGCGAAAGCACTCAAGCCGCTGTGGAGGATCGAGAACGCTGCGCAGGCGGTTTTCGATCCCGTGCCGTTCAAGGTCTACACCCAGCGTGACCTCGAACGTATCCCCCAACTCGAGAATCTGCCCGCCGAACAGCGCTTCGAGATGAAGGTGGTGGCCTCGGTGTTGCCCTTCCGGGTCAATCAGTACGTCATCGACGAGCTCATCGACTGGAGCAACATCCCCGCCGATCCCATCTTTCAGCTCACCTTCCCGCAGCGTGGCATGCTGGCGCCCGAGCACTTCGAGCGCATCGCCACTCTGTTGCGTGAGGGTGCCGACAAGGTCGAGCTGGAACAGGCCGTCAGCGAAGTGCGCATGGAACTCAATCCGCACCCGGCCGACCAGATGGAAATGAACATGCCGCGTGACGAGGACGGCGCGCGCCTGGACGGCATCCAGCACAAGTACCGTGAAACGGTGCTGTTCTTCCCCAGCCAGGGGCAGACCTGTCACAGCTACTGCACCTTCTGTTTCCGCTGGGCGCAGTTCGTGGGTGACAAGGAGCTGCGCATCGCATCCTCAGAAGCTGGCGCGCTGCACGAGCATCTGCGCCGCAACACCGATGTCACCGATGTGTTGTTCACCGGTGGCGACCCCATGGTGATGAAGACGCGCCACCTGCGTGATTACCTCGAGCCCTTGCTGCAGCCCGAGTTTGACCACGTTCAGACGATCCGCATCGGCTCCAAGGCATTGACCTTCTGGCCGCACCGCTTTCTGGGTGCAGAGGACGCCGATGATCTGATGCAGTTGCTCACCCAGCTCGTCGAGGCGGGCAAGCATGTGGCGCTGATGGCGCACTACAACCACTGGAAGGAGCTGGACACCGAGGCTGCACAGGCTGCGATCCGCCGCGTGCGTAGCACCGGCGCGGTGATCCGTGCCCAGGGCCCGCTGCTGGCGCATATCAACGACGACCCTGCAGTGTGGGCAAAGATGTGGAAGCTGCAGGTCAAGCTTGGCATCGTGCCCTACTACATGTTCGCCGAGCGTGACACGGGCGCGCGCGCCTATTTCGAAGTGCCGCTGGCGCGCGCCTGGGAGATCTACCGCGAAGCGATGCAGCAGGTGTCTGGCCTGGCGCGCACCGCGCGTGGCCCGAGCATGAGCGCCAGCCCGGGCAAGGTCGAAATCCAGGGTGTGGCCGAGATCGCGGGCGAGAAGGTCTTCGTGCTGCGTTTCATCCAGGGGCGCAACCCGGACTGGGTGCAGCGCCCGTTCTTTGCCAAATATGACGAACAGGCCACCTGGCTCCATCACCTGAAGCCGGCCTTCGGCGAGCAGAAGTGGTTCTGGGAGGATGAGTACGAAACGCTTCGCGACGACAAGCTCGCGCTCGCGGACTGAGCGCGGCGCCGACCTTGTCGGTCGGCGAAGTTGAAAAGCCAGGGGCACGCCGCAGCAGGCCTGCCCCTGGCTTCAGGGGGTCAGCTGGCGGCGAGTCTAGCGAAAGCCTCGACCACCTCGGGCGGCGCCTGTACCAGTTCCACCAGCACGCCTTCGCCACCGATGGGGAATTCCTCATTGCCCTTGGGGTGCAGGAAGGTGATGTCGAAACCCGCTGCGCCGCGCCGGATGCCGCCGGGCGCAAAGCGCACGCCATTGGCGCTGAGCCATTGCACGGCCTGGGGCAGATCGTCCACCCACAGGCCGACGTGGTTGAGCGGAGTGGTGTGCACCGCCGGCTTCTTCTCGGGGTCGAGCGGCTGCATCAGGTCAACTTCAACCTTGAACGGGCCGCTGCCGAGCGCGCAGATGTCCTCGTCGACGTTCTCGCGTTCGGAGACGAAATTGCCGGTGACTTCGAGGCCCAGCATGTCGACCCACAGGGTCTTGAGTCTTTCCTTGCTCGGGCCGCCGATGGCGATCTGCTGAATGCCGAGGATCTTGAAGGGGCGCTGGGACATGGTCAGTGTTCCTGTTGGGTGGCGATAGGGGTCAATAACCCGTGATTATAACGAGCCGACCCCGCATGCGTGCCCGCATGCCTTGGGTCGTAGGCCTTGAGTCGCGGCGAGCGCTCAAACCCACTCGACCTGGCTGGAGAACAGGTAGCCGGCACCGTACACGGTCTTGATCAGGCGCGGGTTCTGTGGATCGTCGTCGAGCTTGCGGCGCAGGCGCGAGATGCGCACGTCTATGCTGCGGTCGAAGGGGTCGACATCGCGCTCGCCGAGGAGCTGTTCGCGCGACAGGATCTTGTTCGGGCGGCGCAACAAGGTGGCGAGCAGGCCGGCTTCGGCTGCTGACAGGCTCAATTCGCGCCCATCCGGGGCGGTGAGGGCGTGGCGGCTGCTGTCGAAAACCCAGCCCGCGAAGCGCGCGCTGCTGCGCTCGCTCACCGCTTCGGGGATGGCGGCGCGCTGATAGCGGCGCAGGATGGAGCGCACGCGAGCGACGAGTTCGCGCGGCTCGAAAGGCTTCACGATGTAATCGTCGGCGCCCAGCTCCAGCCCGAGCACGCGGTCGGTGAGCTCGTTGCGCCCGGTCAGGATCAGTACCGCGCACGGCGTGCCGTCCTGCAACTCGCGCACCACCTGCATGCCGTCCATGTCGGGCAGGCCCAGGTCGACGATGCACAGGTCAGGGCTTGCGCTGTGCGCACGGGCGAGAAATTCGCGGCCGGTGCGCAGGTGTTCGCAGCGAAAACCGTATTCGGTGAGGCTGGCGCAGATCAGGCGGGCAATGTCGGGTTCGTCCTCGAGGACGAAGATCACCGGTGTTTGCGGATGAGGGGCGGTCATCCTCATGGGGTGGAGGCCTCCGTGTTGGCGTCCTGCGGCAACAAGGCGCGCAGTGCGGCGACAAGCGCGGGTGGATCGAAGGGTTTGCGTAGAACGGGGATGGCGGCAAGGGTGGCGTCGGCTTCCACTGCCGCACGCGTGTAGCCGGTGAGCAGCAAGATCGGCAGGCTGGGACGAAGCAGGCGCGCGCGCTGCGCGAGTTCATGGCCATTGAGGCCGCCGGGCATCACGGTGTCAGTGAGCAGCACGGCAATATCGTCGATGTTCTCGAGCAGCGCCAGCGCCTCCACCCCGTCGGCAGCTTCAAGCACGGCGCAGCCCAGGGTGGTGAGCTGCATGCGGATCACCTTGCGTACTTCGGGTTCGTCCTCCACCAGTAGTACTGGCCCCTTGATCTGCGGGCAATGGCCGGGTGTTTGTTCAGCGATCATGGGGACGGCGCTTGCAGGCTGTGCCGCCGGCAGCACGAAGCGCACGCTGGTGCCTTTGCCCGGCGTGCTGAGGAGGCGGATGTTGCCACCCGATTGACGCACGAAGCCGTACACCATGGACAAGCCCAGGCCGCTGCCGTCGCCGAAAGGCTTGGTGGTGAAGAAGGGTTCGAACACGCGGGCGAGCACGGCGGCTTCGATACCCTGACCGGTGTCGCTGACGTCGATCTGTACGTAGTCGCCCGCGGCCACCTCACCCAGGCGTGCGAGTGCAGGTGCGAGGCTGCGCGCACGCAGGGTGATGGTCAGCGTGCCGCCCGCAGGCATGGCGTCGCGGGCGTTGAGGGCGAGATTCAGGATGGCATTTTCGAGCTGATGCGGGTCGGCCATGGCGTAGAGCGCGCCCTCGGGCAGGCGCAGGCGCACGTCGATGGTCTCGCCCAGCGTGCGCATCAGGAGCTGGCTCATGTTGCGCACCAGTTCACACACTTCAATGGCACGCGGCTCCAGGCTCTGATGGCGCGAAAAGCTGAGCAGTCGGCGAATGAGTTCGGCGCCGCGCCGTGCGGCATGGAGCGAAGGCTCGACGTACTGGGCGTGGGCGCTGTCTTCTCCCAGCCTGTCCTGCAGCGCCGACAGGTTGCCGATGATGATGGTGAGCAGGTTGTTGAAGTCGTGGGCGAGGCCGCCGGTGAGCTGGCCGACGGCCTCCATTTTCTGCGCCTGTACCAGGGCCGCCTGACTTGCCTTCTGCTCGGTGATGTCGATCGACATCACGAAATAGCCGCGAAAACCGCCCTCGAGCGAGACGTCGGGCACCACCACGCTGCGTGCATGGACCGTATGTCCATCGGCGTTCTTGCGCGCATATTCATAGCTGACGCGCTCGCCCTGCTCGGCTTCGCTCAGATGGGGCGAGACCATGGCATAGGCTTCGTCGCCGAAGACCTCAAGGATGGAGCGCCCGACGATGCTCTCCTTGCTCAGGCCGAACCACTGCGCGTAGGCGCGATTGGCGAAGCGGTAACGGCGGCCGGCATCGACGTGGGCGATCATCGCCGGGATGGCGTCGAGGATGAGGCGCAGGCGTCCTTCGGAGAGTCTGAGCGCGCCGGCGATCTGGTCGATCTCGCGGTTGGCCTGCTCGAGTTCGGCGGTGCGCTCGCGCACGCGTGCTTCGAGCTGCGCGTTGTGCTCCTGGATCATCGCTTCGGCGCGGCGTTGCTCGGTGATGTCGGTCCACAGCGAGACGAAACCCAGGTTCGGAATCGGCACGCCGCGCACCGCCAGCATGCGGCCATTGGGTCGCATGCGCTCGACGTAGTGGGGCTGAAAGGAGCGTGCGGAAGCCATGCGCGCGGCGATCAGTTTCTCCACGTCGCCTGCGCCGTACTCGCCGCGTTCGGCATTGAAGCGCACGAAGGCCTCGAAGGGCGTGCCCACCTTGACCAGGGACTCGGGAAAGTCGAGCAGGCGCAGCATCGCCTTGTTCCAGGTCACCAGCTTGGGGGTGGCGTCAAACACCGCAATGGCCTGATCGAGCAGGTCCAGCCCGGCCATCAGCAGGTCATCACGCCGGCGCTGCTCGGGCGAGAGTGCGGGTTGGTAGGGGTTGCTGTCGGCTACCTTTGCCATGGGGCGGGAGTCTCCCGTTGTTGGTGGCTGTCACCGGTGGATCCTTGCACGGATGGCGTGCCCCCGGTCTGAGCCAAGTCACGGTTCGGCGCGGAGCTACCGCCCATCCATCGGCGCGGCTCTCGTCCCTGATCCGTCATGGCGTGCCGCGAGCTGGGCGCGGAACTGCTCCGGTGACATGCCTGACCAGGCGACAAAGGCGCGATAGAAGGTGGAGGTGTCAGCATAACCGAGGTCGGCGGCAAGCTCGGCGATGGGCTGGGCGGTCTTGGTCAGGCGCGCGTAGGCGATGTCGCGCCGGGTGGCCTCCTTGATGCGGCGAAAGCTCGAGCCTTCTTCTTCCAGGCGCCGGTGCAGCGTGCGGGTGGACAGGTGGATGTGGCGGGCGACGTCGTCGATGGACAGATTGGTGGGCAGGGCGGCACGCAGCAGATCGCGTACGCGCAGCACCATCTCGCGGTCGCGGCGGTAGAGCATAGAGATGCGGCCGGGGGCGTCCTCAAGGAAACGTCCAAGGGCGGCGTCGTCGCGTCGGATCGGCAGTTCGAGCAGGTTGTCGCGAAAGCGCGCGAGCAAGGTGTCGCCCTCGAAGCTCGAGTGCTCGGTGTACACCAGGGCGTAGTCGTCCGCGTGGGCCGGGCGCGGATAAGGGAAGCGCACGCTGTCGAGGGCGATGCCGCGGCCGACGAACCAGCACGCAACACCGTGTATCAGCCGCAGCAACCATTCGAAGGCGAACACCCGTGCCGGATCCGCAGGGTCGCCGAAGCGGGCTGAGGTTTCGGCGATCTCGAGCTCGGCGCGGTTGCCATTGCGCCGCACCGACAGCGCCAGGTCGGGCAGCACGATGCGCAGAAAGCGGCTGGCGCGAGCGAGCGCCTCGTCCAGGGTGTGCGCACCGAGCATGCCGCGACACAGGAACTCGAAGCTGCCCAGGGGCATGGGCTGCGGGAAGAGGCCGAAAGCCTCGTCACCGAGCTCGGCGATGATGCGGTTGTAGAGCACCGCGTAGCGTTTCACCGGAATGCGGCTGGCGGACTCTGCAAGGCTGATGCCGCTGGCAGCGAGCAGTGGCCTCGGGTCATGCTGCAGACGATACAGCCCGGAGAGCATCCCATCCACGAATCCCTTTGCCACCGTGGCATGATGGCGTGGCCGGTGGCGGGGGACGTGGCGAGCGGTGGTGGTGGTGGGCGATGTGTTTGCGTCCTTGTTCACCCGGCGCACTCCTTGTTTCCCGATATTGGCGGATTTTGCATGATGGACGTCGGCAAGCGCAATGGCAAAGCGGCTTGCCTGCTTTTAGTATGGAACGCATAACAGCACGACCACCTTCAACTCGTCCGGGGGAAGACCGACATGACCGATCTGAGCGTTGCGCACAAGCTGCAGCCTTACAAGCCCAAGAACAAGGTTCGTTTCGTCACCGCCGCGGCACTGTTCGATGGCCACGACGCGTCAATCAACATCATGCGCCGCATCCTGCAGGCGACCGGCTCCGAGGTCATTCACCTCGGGCACAATCGTTCGGTCGGCGAGATCGTCACCGCTGCGCTGCAAGAGGACGTGCAGGGCATCGCCATCACCAGCTACCAGGGTGGTCACGTCGAGTTCTTCAAGTACATGATCGATCTGCTCAAGGCCAACGGTGGCGAGCACATCAAGGTCTTCGGTGGCGGCGGCGGCGTGATCGTGCCGGCCGAGATCAAGGAGCTGCACGCCTACGGCGTCACCCACGTGTTCTCGCCCGAAGACGGCGCCAAGCTGGGCCTGCAGGGCATGATCAACAGCGTCGTCGAGCGCTGTGACTTCGATGTCAGCAAGGTCGCGCCGCAAAAGGCGGACGCGGTGCTGAAGGCGCTCGCAGCCGGTGATCGGCGCGCACTGGCGCACATCATCACCGCGCTGGAGAACGGCGCTTATGGCGACGAGGTCAAGAAAGCCCTGATCGACGCCGCAGCCAAGACCAAGGTGCCGACCCTGGGCATCACCGGCACCGGCGGTGCGGGCAAGTCCTCGCTCACCGACGAGCTCGTGCGCCGTTTCCGTCTCGACCAGAACGACAAGCTCAAGCTCGCCATCGTCTCCATCGACCCCTCACGCAAGCGCACCGGCGGTGCCTTGCTGGGCGACCGCATTCGCATGAATGCGATCGAGCACGAGAACATCTTCATGCGCTCGCTGGCGACGCGCGACACCGGGTCCGAGGTTTCGGCTGCGCTGCCTGAGGTCATCGCCGCCTGCAAGCTGTCGGGCTTTGACCTGGTCGTGGTCGAGACCTCGGGCATCGGCCAGGGCAACGCCGCGATCGTGCCCTTCGTGGATCTGTCGCTGTATGTGATGACGCCGGAGTTCGGTGCCGCCAGTCAGCTCGAGAAGATCGACATGCTCGACTTCGCCGACTTCGTTGCGATCAACAAGTTTGACCGCAAGGGCGCGCTCGATGCCCTGCGCGATGTACGCAAGCAATACCAGCGCAACCGCGAGCTGTTCAGCCAGAACACCGAGGAGATGCCGGTGTTCGGCACCATGGCGGCGCGCTTCAACGACGACGGCGTCACCGCGCTGTACCAGGCGATGCTGCCGGCGCTGGTGGGCAAGGGCCTGAAGGTGGCCAAGAGCAGCCTGCCGGTGGTGAAGGTGAAGGCCTCGAGCGAGGGGCGCGCAATCGTGCCGGCCGAGCGCATCCGCTACCTCGCCGAGATCGCCGACAGCGTGCGTGGCTACCACAAGCACATCGAGCAGCAGGCGCGTGTGGCACGCGAACGCCAGTCGCTGAAGATCGCAAAGGGCTTGTTCGAGCACTGCGGCAAGACCGCGGGGTCCGAGCTGGCGAGCTTTGACGAGCTGATCAACTGGAAGGACGGCGAGCTCAGTCCGGCGGCGAAGAAGCTGCTCGAGCAGTGGCCGACCACCAAGCAGCTCTATGCGGCCGACGAGTACGTGGTGAAGATCCGCGACAAGGAGATCCGCACCCAGCTCACCTCGCAGTCGCTGTCCGGCACCAAGATCCGTAAGGTTTCACTGCCCAACCTCGACGACGATGGCGAGACCCTCAAGTTCCTGATGAAGGAAAACGTCCCCGGCTCCTTCCCCTTCACCGCTGGCGTGTTCGCGTTCAAGCGCGAGGGTGAGGACCCGACGCGGATGTTTGCCGGCGAGGGCGATGCCTTCCGCACCAACCGTCGCTTCAAGCGTGTGTCCGAAGGCATGCCGGCGCATCGTCTATCGACGGCCTTCGACTCGGTCACCTTGTACGGCTGCGACCCTGACCCGCGTCCGGACATCTACGGCAAGATCGGCAACTCGGGCGTCTCCATCGCCACCCTCGACGACATGAAGGTGTTGTACGACGGTTTCGACCTGTGCGCACCGACGACCTCGGTGTCGATGACGATCAACGGTCCGGCGCCCATCATCCTGGCCTTCTTCTTCAATACCGCGCTCGACCAGCAGATCACCAAGTTCAAGGCTGACAACGGTCGTGAGCCGACCGAGGACGAGTACCAGAAGATCAAGGCATGGACGCTGTCGACCGTGCGCGGCACGGTGCAGGCTGACATCCTGAAGGAAGACCAGGGTCAGAACACCTGCATCTTCAGCACGGAGTTCGCGCTCAAGATGATGGGCGACATCCAGGAGTTCTTCGTTCATAACCAGGTGCAGAACTTCTACTCGGTGTCGATCTCGGGCTATCACATTGCCGAGGCCGGTGCGAACCCGATCAGCCAGCTCGCCTTCACGCTCTCCAATGGCTTCACCTATGTCGAGAGCTATCTGGCGCGCGGCATGAGCATTGACGATTTCGCGCCCAACCTGTCCTTCTTCTTCAGCAACGGCATGGACCCCGAGTATTCGGTGATCGGCCGCGTTGCTCGCCGCATCTGGGCGGTGGCGATGAAGAACAAGTACGGCGCCAACGAGCGCAGCCAGAAGCTGAAGTACCACGTGCAGACCTCCGGGCGCTCGCTGCACGCGCAGGAGATGGATTTCAACGACATCCGCACCACGCTGCAGGCGCTGATCGCGATCTACGACAACTGCAACTCGCTGCACACCAACGCCTACGACGAAGCGATCACCACCCCGACCGAAGAGTCGGTGCGTCGTGCGATGGCGATCCAGCTCATCATCAACCGCGAATGGGGTCTGGCCAAGAACGAGAACCCCAACCAGGGTGCCTTCATCATCGAAGAGCTCACCGATTTGGTCGAGGAAGCCGTGCTCAAGGAGTTCGAGGCCATCGCTTCGCGTGGTGGGGTGCTGGGTGCGATGGAAACCGGCTATCAGCGCAGCAAGATTCAGGAAGAGTCGCTCTACTACGAGCACAAGAAGCACGACGGCTCCTACCCGATCATCGGCGTCAATACCTTCCTCAACCCCAAGGGCCAGGCGCAGCAGGAAATCGAGCTGGCGCGTTCGACCGAAGAAGAGAAGCAGGGCCAGCTCAAGCGTCTGGCTGACTTCCACGGCCGCAACCAGGAGCATGCCGCCAAGTGGCAGGCCAGACTGCAGCAGGCGGTGATCGAGGACGCCAACGTGTTTGCGGTGCTGGTCGACGCGGTGCGCTACTGCTCGCTGGGTCAGATCACCGAGGCGCTGTACAAGGTGGGCGGTCAGTACCGCCGCAGCATGTAAGGCGCAGCGCTGTTCACAGTCTTCCCCTCTCCCTAATGGGACACGGCGCTTCGGCGCCGTTTTTTTTATGTGGACGAAACAGCGGACAGGCCCCGTGTCCTGCGGGACAATGGGGCTCGTCCCCGTTTCGTCCAGCGACGCCATGGATCTCACCACCCCTGCCTTGCTCTTTCCCGCGATTTCGCTGCTGCTGCTCGCCTATACCAACCGCTTCCTGACTTTGGCGCAGGTGATCCGGCAGTTGAACACTTCGCCCAATCGGGGGGCGGCACTGGTGCAGTGTCAGCTGCCGGGACTCAAGCGCCGCATCATGCTGACGAAGTACATGCAAGGTTTTGGCGTGCTCAGCTTCCTGCTGTGCGCGCTGTCCATGTTCGCCTTGTTCGTCGAGGCCGAATTGCCGGGCAAGTTGCTGTTTGGCGCCAGCATTCTCGCGCTCACGCTGTCACTGATCCTGTCCCTGATCGAAGTGTTGATTTCGACCGAGGCACTGGCCCTGGTGGTGAGCGATCTCGAAGCCGCGCGCGAGACAGGCTCGCCGCGATAAGTGTGGTTCTGCGTCGCGCGGCTGTCGTTCGATGCTGGGGATGGAGTGAGCCGGCTCAATGCTCAGGCTCAGCGGCTGGTGAGCTTGAGCTCGATGCGGCGGTTGCGCGCATAGGCCTCTTCGCTGTTGCGCGTGTCCAGCGGATGAAACTCACCATAGCCGGTCGCGGCCAGGCGCTGTGGCGAGATGCCCTGGCTGCGCAGGAACTTGACGATGGCCAGGGCGCGCGCAGTGGATAGCTCCCAGTTCGAGGGGAAGCGTGCAGTGGCGATGGGCCGGCGGTCGGTGTGGCCGTCGACCTGCAGCACCCAGGGCAGATCGGTGGGGATCTCGGCCGACAGTGTTTTCAGCGTCTCCGCCAGCCGGGTGAGCTGCATCATGCCTTCGGCGCTGACTTCGTCCGAGGCCGTGGCGAACAGCACTTCGCTTGAGAACACGAAGCGGTCACCGACGATCTGGATGTCCTTGCGCTGGCCCAGCACCGCTTGCAGGCGCCCGAAGAACTCCGAGCGATAGCGCGCCAGCTCCTGTACGCGCGCAGCCAGCGCCAGATTGAGCTCGCGACCGAGCTCTTCAAGCTTGAGGTCCTTGTCGCGCGCGGCGGTTTCAGCGGAGGCGAGCGCGGCGTTGAGCTGTTCGAGCTGGCTGCGCACTGCGGCGAGCTGGCGGTTGAGGAGTTCGACCTGGGCGATGGCCTGTTCGGACGCCACGGTCTGCGCCTGCAGCTGCCTGTCCGAGGTATCCAGTGCGCCGGCCAGGCGCGCGGCCTCGGCCTCCAGTTCGGCCTTCAGGCGCTGCAGCGCGGCGATGTCGGCACTCAGTCGCGCCGCTTCGTCACGCCGGGCGGCGGCCTCGTCCTGCGCAGTGTGGAGCTCAACGCGGGCGGTCTGCAGCTCGGTCGACAAGGCTTCGCGTTCGTGCTCGGAGCTCGAGAGCGAGGCGCTGAGCTCGCCGACGCGGCTGGTGGCGGCTTCGCGTGCGGTCTTTTCCAGGCTCAGGGTTTGCGCGAGCACGCTCAGTTCGGCATTGAGCTGGGCCAGGGCGCGGTCGCGCCCGCTCACCGCATCGGCAAGCACGAACTGACCGATGACGAAGATCAGGATCACGAACACCAGCACCATCAGCAGCGAGGCGAGGGCGTCGACGAAGCCAGGCCAGAAATCCAGCCCCCGGCGGCGAGACAGACGTGCCATGGCTCACTGCGCCCTGTTGGTGCCGCTGCCGCCCAGCGCGGCGGCGATGGTGCGCGACAGCAGGCGCAGCTCGGCGCGCAGGTCTTCGGAGAACTGCGCGCCCTGTGCCGGCTGCTGGGCGAGCTGGCGGATGAGGGTGCGCAGGTCTTCCTGCGAGGTCGATAGTGCGGAGAGGTCGCGTGATTCGCGGCCGACGAGCTCGGCCAGGCGCCCGAGCTGGGTGTTGAGCTCGGCCAGGTGGTCGGCCGTGGTACGACGCTCGCGCTCGGAGTCGAGCGCCGAGCGCTGCATGCGGTCCAGGCCTTCGACGGTCTGTTCGAGCAAGGCCTGCACGTAGGCCGGCACATTGCCATCGCCTTCGATGCCGGTGCTTGAAGGCAGGCGGGTGATGTGCGACAGCCATTCCTCGAGCTCGTTGTAGAAACGGTTCTGCGCGTGGCCCGACTGCAGATCAAGGAAGCCGACGATGAGCGAGCCCGCCAGGCCGAACAGCGAAGTCGAGAAGCTGGTGGCCATGCCGCCGAGTGGGGTGTCGAGCTTGCTCTTGAGAGCTTCGAACATCGCCACCGGGTCGGTGCCGACGCTCATGCCGCCGATGATCTCGCCGATCGAGCGGATGGTGACGAGCAAGCCCCAGAATGTGCCGAGCAGCCCGAGAAAGATCAGCAGTCCGATCAGATAGCGCGACAGGTCGCGCTGTTCTTCAAGGCGAATCTGCACACTGTCGAGCAGGGTCCGCATCGAGGCGGGCGACAGATGAATCTGACCGCGCTTGCGACTGGCCAGCAGACGTGCCATGGGCGCGAGCAATACCGGGCGCAGACCATCGATGTCTGGGCGCTGCTGAAAGGACTCGATCCACAGCACCTCGCGCTGCAACCGCCACACCTGACGCAGATTGACGGCGATTCCCACCGCCAGCACGAAAACAATCACGCCATTGAACGCCGCATTGGCCATGAAGGCGTGCTTGAGCTGAGGCACGAGAAAGGCCGCAAGGGCGGCGACGAGGGCGAGGAAAAGACCCATCCAGGTGGTGACATGGACGGGCTTGGTGAAGACCTTGTAATCCATGGACAAGCGCTCCGCGAGACGTTTGGCGTGGCCTGCAGTCTAGCGCGATTCGTGGCATGCCACCGGAACAAGCCGCGCTGGGCGGCACGGCCTCCGGACTTGGAACAATTGACTACATTCTGCCAACAGTTGCGCAAACATGGCTTGCGACACTGCAGCCTGAATCGACACGGTAAGCGCGCCGTGGCGCCCCGCCCGCCAGGGCCGGGGTGAGGGTACAGGCAGCACGACACCGAAGGAGAATGGGGCATGGCCGACATGGACGGGCGCACTGCAGGCCAGGAAGGGGACTTGGACACCTTTCCGCGTTACCTGATGCACCATGCGCAAGTGCGGCCGCAGCGGCCGGCGATGCGCGAGAAGAAGTACGGCATCTGGCAAACCTACAGCTGGTCGCAGGTGGCCCAAAACGTGCGCGCGATCGCCTGTGGTCTGGCGCAACTCGGCTTCAGGCGTGGCGACCGCATTGCCATCGTCGGCGACAACCGGCCACGGCTGTATTGGTCGATCGCCGCCTGCCAGTGTCTGGGCGGCATTCCGGTGATGATGTACCAGGACGCGGTGGCGCAGGAGATGGTCTACGTGCTGCAGGATGCCGAGATCAAGTTTGCGATCGTCGAGGATCAGGAGCAGGTCGACAAGATGCTCGAGATTGCGGGCGAAGCGCCGCTGCTCGAACATGTCATCTACGATGAGCCGCGCGGCATGCGTCACTACACCCAGCCCCTGCTGATGGGCCTGGATGAGTTGCAGGAGATGGGGCGCATCCACGACCGCAACCAGCCGGATTTCATCGAAGGCGAGATCGCCAAGGGCGCCCCCGAGGACATCTCGGTGATGCTGTACACCTCGGGCACGACCGGCAAGCCCAAGGGCGTGTGCCAGACCCACGAAGCCTTCATTTCGGCGGCGCGCGGCGGCATCCAGTTCGATACGCTCACCGACCGCGAAGATATCCTGTCCTACCTGCCGATGGCCTGGGTGGGCGATCATCTGTTCTCCTTCGCCCAGGGCACCGTGGCCGGCTTCACCATCAATTGCCCGGAGTCGGGTGAAACGGTGATGACCGATCTGCGTGAAATCGGTCCCACCTATTATTTCGCTCCGCCGCGCGTGTTCGAGAACCTGCTCACCCAGGTCATGATCCGCATGGAAGATGCCGGTGCTCTCAAGCGCAAGCTCTTTCATCACTTCATGGAAGTCGCGCGCCGCTGTGGCGCCGACATTCTCGATGGCAAATCGGTCTCATCGGCCGATCGGCTGCAGTACTGGCTGGGGGACCTGCTGGTGTACGGCCCGCTCAAGAACGTGCTGGGCATGAGCCGCATCCGGGTGGCCTATACCGCAGGTGCGGCGATCGGCCCGGACCTGTTCCGCTTCTATCGCTCGATCGGCATCAACCTCAAGCAGCTCTACGGCCAGACCGAGACCTGCGCCTACGTCTGCCTGCAACCCGATGGCCAGATCAAGCTCGATTCGGTGGGCAAGCCCGCGCCCTTCGTCGAGGTCAAGCTCGCCGACAACGGCGAGATCCTGGTCAAGGGGCCGATGTTGTTGAAGGCTTATTACAAGCGCCCCGACGCCACTGCCGAATCGATCAACGCCGACGGCTACTTCATGACCGGGGATGCTGGCTTCTTTGACGAAGACGGCCACCTGAAGATCATCGACCGTGCCAAGGACGTGGGCAAGATGACCGATGGCTCGATGTTCGCGCCCAACTACATCGAGAACAAGCTCAAGTTCTTCCAGTACATCAAGGAGGCGGTGAGCTTCGGCAACGGCAAGGACTTTGCCACCGCCTTCATCAACATCGACCTCGAGGCCGTCGGCAGTTGGGCCGAAAAGAAGGGCATGGCCTATTCGGGTTACACCGATCTCGCCGCCCGGCCCGAAGTCTATGAGCTCATCCGCGACTGTGTGGAGCAGACCAATGCCGACCTGGTGACGGACCCGAACATGAGCGGTTCGCAGATCAAGCACTTCCTCATCCTGCACAAGGAGCTCGATGCCGATGACGGTGAGCTGACACGCACGCGCAAGGTGCGGCGCAACTTCATCGCCGAAAAGTACGGCGTGCTGATCGATGCCATGTTCGACGGCAAGACGAGCCAGTTCATCGAGACCCAGGTCAAGTACGAAGACGGGCGCAGCGGCAAGGTTTCGGCGGATCTGCGCATCGAGCAAGTGAAGACCTTTGCGCCGCAGACCGGCCAGCGCGCGGCCTGAGGAGACCAAGAGTGAACATGACCGACATCAACTCCGCCACCGTCACAGCGCCGGCACGCGGCCAGGGCGAGGTCATCCTCGACCTGCA
Source organism: Thauera terpenica 58Eu (assembly GCF_000443165.1). Lineage (GTDB taxonomy): Bacteria > Pseudomonadota > Gammaproteobacteria > Burkholderiales > Rhodocyclaceae > Thauera > Thauera terpenica. Next base: position 128,284 of record NZ_ATJV01000103.1, read on the forward strand.
GAACATCTCCTTGCGCTTCGGCGGGGTGAAGGCGCTCACCGACATCAGCTTCAACGTCCGCGAGCACGAAATCCGCTCGATCATCGGCCCCAACGGCGCCGGCAAGAGCTCGATGCTCAATGTGATCAACGGCGTGTATCACCCCCAGGAAGGCAGGATCCACTTCCGCGGCGAAGAGCGCCGCAAGATGGAGCCGCAGGTGGCCGCCGCTCAGGGCATTGCCCGCACCTTTCAGAACATTGCCTTGTTCAAGGGCATGAGCGTGCTCGACAACATCATGACCGGGCGCAACCTGAAGATGAAGTGCAACCTGTTCCAGCACGCCTTGTTCTGGGGACGTGCGCAAAAGGAGGAGATCGAGCACCGCATCAAGGTTGAAGAGGTGATCGACTTTCTCGAGATCCAGGGCATCCGTCATACGCCGGTGGGTCGACTGCCCTACGGCTTGCAAAAGCGCGTCGAACTCGGGCGTGCCCTGGCGGCCGAACCCGAACTGCTGCTGCTTGATGAGCCGATGGCGGGCATGAACGTGGAGGAGAAGCAGGACATGTGCCGCTTCATCCTCGACGTCAATGACCAGTTCGGCACCACCATCGTGCTCATCGAGCATGACATGGGGGTGGTGATGGACATCTCCGACCGCGTTGTGGTGCTCGATTACGGTCGCAAGATCGGCGACGGTGCGCCCGACGAAGTGAAGAACAACCCCGATGTGATTGCCGCCTACCTCGGCACCAGTCACTGAACCCGAAGAGGACGCAATCATGGGATTTTTTATCGAGACCCTGCTCGGCGGCCTGATGACCGGCGTGCTGTATGCGTTGATCGGCCTTGGCTTCGTGCTCATCTTCAAGGCGTCGGGCGTGTTCAACTTTGCCCAGGGGGCGATGGTATTGGTCGCCGCGCTGGCGATGGCGCGCTTCTCGGCGTGGGCGATCGAGCTCACCGGCAGCATGCTGTTCGGCAACGTGATCGCTTTTTTCATGAGCGTGGCCTTCATGATCGCGCTGGCGATCGCCATCGAGCGCCTGGTGCTGCGCCATCTGGTCAATCAGGAGCTGACCACGCTGCTGATGGCAACGCTGGGCATCACCTACGTGCTCGACGGTCTTGGCCAGACCGTATTCGGCAGTTCGGTGTACACGATCGATGTGGGCATGCCCAAGGAGCCCTTGTTCCTGTTTCAGGACGTGTTCGAGGGCGGCATCCTGCTCAACCCGGACGACTTGATCGCGGCGCTGGTAGGGGCTGCGCTGGTTGCGGCGCTTGCGCTGCTGTTCCAATACACCAAGGTGGGACGTGCCCTGCGCGCGGTGGCCGATGACCACCAGGCAGCGCAGTCGGTCGGTATTCCGTTGGGCCGCATCTGGGTGGTGGTGTGGTCGGTGGCGGGCGTGGTCGCGCTGGTGGCCGGCATCGTCTGGGGCTCCAAGCTGGGCGTGCAGTTTTCCTTGTCGACGGTGGCCTTGCGTGCGCTGCCGGTGGTGATCCTCGGTGGCCTGACCTCGGTGCCGGGCGCGATTCTCGGTGGCCTCATCATCGGCGTGGGCGAGAAGCTGTCCGAGGTCTATCTCGGTTCCTTCGTGGGCGGCGGCATCGAAGTGTGGTTTGCCTACGCGCTCGCGCTGCTTGTCCTGCTCGTACGGCCTGAAGGCCTGTTCGGCGAAAAGCACATCGACCGCGTTTGAGCGCACGGCGCCTGGAGATTTGACTCATGTTCTATCGTGAAAACGGACAATTCAAGGCCAGCTACGTTGAAGATCTGCGTATCTTCAAGGTCACTCAGGATCGTGTTGCGGTCCTGGCCCTGGTGGCGATCGCCGTCCTGCTCGTGCCCATGCTGGCAAGCGACTATCTGTTGCGTGCGGTGCTGATCCCCTTCCTCATCCTGTCGCTGGCGGCCATCGGCCTGAACATTCTCGTTGGCTACTGCGGGCAGATCTCGCTGGGTACAGGCGCCTTCATGGCGGTGGGTGCCTACGCAGCGTGGAACATCGGCGTGCGCATCCCGGAGGTGCCGCTGCTGGTGCAGATTCTGCTCGGTGGTCTGTGCGCCACCGCGGTGGGGGTGGTGTTCGGCATCCCCAGCCTGCGCCTGCGTGGCCTGTATCTGGCGGTGTCCACGCTGGCGGCGCAGTTCTTCCTCGACTGGGCTTTTCTGCGCATCCCTGCGCTCACCAATCACTCCGCTTCGGGCTCGGTGTCGGTGGGTACGCTGAGCTTCTTCGGCCTGCCGCTGGAGTCGGCGTGGCAGAAATACCTGTTCTGTCTGGGCTTCGTCGTGGTGTTTGCCGTCATCGCAAAGAACCTGGTGCGTACCACCACCGGTCGGCAGTGGATGGCGATTCGCGACATGGACATTGCCGCCGGCGTCATCGGCATCCGCCCCGCCTACGCCAAGCTGACGGCGTTTGCGGTGAGTTCCTTCATCGTCGGTGTGTCCGGTGCGCTGTGGGGTTTCATGCATCTGGGGGCGTGGGAGCCGCTGGCCTTCAGCCTTGATCGCTCCTTCCAGCTGTTGTTCATGATCATCATCGGCGGCCTGGGTTCGATCGTCGGCAGCTTCTTCGGTGCCGCCTTCATCGTGCTGCTCCCGATCGTGCTCACCAACGTGCCCGCCTTGTTTGGACTGCCGCTCTCGGTCGATACCGCAGTCCATCTGGAGCACATCATTTTCGGTTCGCTGATCGTGATCTTCCTGATCGCCGAACCGCACGGTCTGGCACGCCTTTGGAGCATAGGCCGGGAAAAACTGCGGCTGTGGCCCTTCCCGTACTGAGCGCCTGCCGAATATTGATACGAATGAGCCGGCACAGATCGGCAAATCAGCGCACAGGCAGGCCATCCGCCTGCTCCGCGCCACCACCGTTGGCCACATCGAATGGAGATGAAGACGATGAACACGAAGTTTGCACACGGTATTCGCGGCCTGGCCGTCGCCGGCACCATGGCCTTTGCGCTGACCGCGCCGTCGATCGCGGCGGCGCAGTCCGAGCAGTTCATTCCCTTGCTGGTGTACCGCACCGGCTCGTTCGCGCCGCTTGGTATCCCGTGGGCGAATGGCAAGCTCGATTATCTGAAGATGATCAATGAGCGTGACGGTGGCATCAACGGCGTGAAGATGGTCTATGAAGAGTGCGAAACTGCTTACAACACCGACCGCGGCGTGGAGTGCTACGAGCGCCTGAAAACCAAGGGCGGCGGTGGTAGCCTGTTCGACACCCAGTCCACCGGCATCACCTATGCGGTGATGGACAAGGCGCCGCTGGACAAGGTGCCGGTGATGACCATGGGCTATGGGCGCTCGGACTCGGCTGACGGGTCGGTGTTTCCGTGGTCTTTCCCGCTATTGGGCACCTACTGGACCGCGTCTGACATCATCGTGCAGGACATCGCCAAGAAGATGGGCGGCGTCGACAAGCTCAAGGGCAAGAAGCTGGCGCTGGTGTACCACGACTCGCCCTACGGCAAGGAGCCGATCACCGCATTGCAGGCTCTGGCACGGAAGCACGGCTTCGAACTGATGCTGCTGCCGGTGATTGCGCCGGGCGTGGAGCAGAAGTCGACCTGGCTGCAGATTCGCCAGCAGCGGCCCGAGTACGTCATCTTGTGGGCGGCGGGCATCATGACGCCGACCTCGATCCGCGAAGCGCAGGCCACCGGTTTCCCGCGCGAGAAGATCTACGGCATCTGGTGGGCGGGATCGGAGTCCGACGTGCGTGACCTCGGCGCCACCGCCAAGGGTTATAACGCGATCGCCATCCAGGGTTCGGCCGACTATGGCAAGGCGCACGACGACATCCTCAAGTACGTCTACGACAAGAATCAGGGTTCGGCCGATTCGCGTGCCGAGGTGGGCACGGTGGCGCATACCCGCGGCATGATGATCCAGATGTTGACGGTCGAGGCCATCCGTACTGCGCAGGAGAAGTACGGCAAGGGCAAGGCGGTGACGCCTGAGCAGGTGCGCTGGGGTCTGGAGAATCTGGACATCAGCCAGGCGCGCCTGGATGAGCTCGGCTTTGGCAACCTGATGCGCCCGGTCAAGACTTCGTGTGCCGACCACATGGGTTCGAGCTGGGCCCGCATCATCACCTGGAACGGCGACAAGTACGAGACCACCTCGGACTGGTACGAAGCCGACATGAGCGTCATCGATCCGTTGGTGAAAGCTGGGGCCGACAAGTACGCGAAGGAAAAGGGCATCACCCCGCGCGACTGCTCGAAGGAGTAAATCGCCCGCCGCCCCGTGTGCTGCGGCGTACGGGGCGGTGGCGGCCGGCTGCCTCGCGAGGGGCGGCCTGCACAGGCCCTGCGCCGTGTTCGGCGGTGCCTGCACAGGCCTTCACCGAGCGCTACTGGGTGAACGATTGGATGGAGACGACAAGCACATGACCAGCATGAACGCCACCGAAGCTGCCGCGACTGCGGTCCCCTACCTTGCCGTGAATAACGTCGAGGTGATCTACAACCACGTCATTCTGGTGCTCAAGGGCGTGTCGCTGCAGGTGCCGCAAGGCGGAATCGTTGCCTTGCTGGGCGCCAACGGTGCTGGCAAGTCGACCACGCTGAAGTCGATCTCCAACCTGCTGCACGCCGAGCGCGGTGACGTCACCAAGGGCAACATCGAGTTCAAGGGCGCGCGCATCGACCAGATGACGCCGAACGAACTTGTGCGCCGCGGCGTGATCCAGGTCATGGAGGGGCGGCACTGCTTCGGTCACCTCACGATCGAGGAAAACCTGCTCACCGGCGCCTACACACGCAAGATATCGCGCACCGAGTTGCGCGACAGCCTCGACAAGGTCTACCACTACTTTCCGCGCCTGAAGACGCGGCGCAGCTCGCAGGCCGGCTATACCTCCGGTGGTGAGCAGCAGATGTGTGCGATCGGGCGGGCGCTGATGGCCAAGCCCGAGATGATTCTGCTCGACGAACCGTCGATGGGCCTGGCGCCGCAGATCGTCGAGGAAATCTTCGAAATCGTGAAAGATCTCAACGGCAAGGAGGGCGTGAGCTTTCTGCTTGCCGAGCAGAACACCATGGTCGCGCTGCGCTACGCCGACTTTGGCTACATCATGGAAAACGGCCGCATTGTCATGGAGGGCGAAGCGAAGGAGCTCGCCACCAACGAGGACGTCAAGGAGTTCTACCTTGGCTTGTCGGGCGAGGGCCGCAAGAGCTTCCGCGACGTCAAGCACTATCGCCGACGCAAGCGCTGGCTCAGCTGACGCGCGCGTTGGCGGCAACGGGCTGACAACGACGGCACTGATCGCAAGCAAACAAGGCCTCAGGCAGGGAGTCGAAATGAACCTTCACGACACGCGCGAGACCCGCGATCCAGAGGCGCGCGAGCGCGAACTGATGGCGCGACTGCCGGCGCAGATTGCGCATGCCCGTGCCACGGCACCGGCTTTCGGCCGCCTGCTTGCCGACGTCGATGCGGACTCAGTGTGCACGCGTGAGCAACTCGCCACGCTGCCGGTGACACGCAAGTCCGAATTGCTCGAGTTGCAGAAGGCGGCGCGACCCTTTGGCGGCTTCTCGGCGGTGGGCTGGGGCGCGGCCTGCCGCCGGGTGTTCGCCTCGCCCGGCCCGCTCTATGAGCCCGAAGGCGCACGACCGGACTATTATCGTCTCGCGCGTGCGCTGCGCGCAGCGGGCTTCCGTGCCGGCGATCTGGTGCACAACACCTTCTCCTATCACCTCACCCCGGCCGGCTCGATGATGGAAACCGCGGCACACGCGCTGGGGTGCACGGTGTTTCCGGCGGGTGTCGGTCAGACCGAGCAGCAGTTGGCGGCAATGATCGACCTGCAGCCCAATGCTTATGTGGGAACGCCGTCCTTCCTGCGCATCCTGCTCGACAAGGCCGACGAGATGGGGGTGAAGGCCTCGTTCACCAAGGCGCTGGTATCGGGCGAAGCCTTTCCGCCCAGCTTGCGCGATGCCTTTGCTGCACGTGGCATTGAGGCCTACCAGGCCTACGCCACCGCTGACATTGGCCTGATCGCCTACGAGACCGAGGCGCGCGAGGGCCTGGTGGTGGACGAAGACATCGTGCTCGAGATCGTTCGTGCTGGCACTGGTGATCCGGTGGCGGCGGGCGAGGTGGGCGAGGTCGTGGTCAGCACCTTCAACCCTGATTATCCGCTCATCCGCTTCGGCACCGGCGACCTGTCGGCCGTGCTGGCGGGGGGCTCGCCCTGCGGGCGCACCAACCTGCGCATCAAGGGCTGGATGGGGCGGGCCGATCAGACAACCAAGGTCAAAGGCATGTTCGTCCATCCGGGCCAGGTGGCGCAGATCATGCAGCGTCATCCCGCGATCCGGCGTGCGCGTCTGGTGGTTGACAACCCCGAGCTCAACGATCGCATGACCTTGATGTGCGAAGTCGCGGGTGGCGGCAGTGAGGCGCTGGCAGCGGCGATCGGCGCCAGTATCCGCGAGCTGACCAAGCTGCGAGGCGATGTTGCCTTCATGCCCCAGGGCGCGCTCGCAAATGATGGCAAGATGATCGACGACGTGCGTAGCTACGCCTGAACCCTGATTCCTTCACTCCACGCGAGGCCCGTCGGCCGTCGCTTTGCTGCCCATGACCCACGACATTGAAACCAATGCACGCCTGCCGCTGGCAGGCGTGCGCGTGCTCGACCTGACTCGCTTGCTGCCCGGTCCGCTCGCCACCCAGCATCTTGCCGACTACGGTGCCGACGTGGTCAAGATCGAAGACACCGGCGCCGGCGATTATGCTCGTAGCCTGGGTGCGATGGGCGGCGACACCAGCTACCTGTATCAGGTCGTCAACCGTAACAAACGCAGCCTGCGTATCGATCTCAAGCATCCGGCCGGCAAGGCCGCCTTCGAGAAGCTGGTGGAGACCGCCGACATCCTTGTCGAGGGCTTCCGGCCCGGCGTGATGGACAAGCTCGGCCTCGGCTACGAAGCGCTGGCACGCCTCAATCCGCGTCTGGTGTTCTGCAGCATCTCCGGTTACGGGCAGACCGGACCCTACGCCTTGCGCGCCGGGCACGACATCAACTACATCGGCTATGCCGGTGTGCTCGACCAGATCGGCAGTACGGGTGGCGCGCCCGCGATGTCCAATCTGCAGCTCGGTGACCTGCTCGGCGGCACGATGACGGCCTTGTTCGGCATCCTTGTCGCGCTGGTGGATGCGCGCGCGGGTGGCAAGGGCCGCTTCGTTGACGTGGCGATGACGGACGCCGTGATGGCGCATGCGATCTTCCCGCTCATCGAGGTGCTGGCGCAGGGGCAGGTACGCCCGCGCGGTGAGGATCTGCTCACCGGTGCGGTGCCTTGCTACGGCGTGTACCGCACGGCCGACGATCGCTACATGGCGGTCGGTGCCCTGGAAGAGAAGTTCTGGGGACTTGTGTGCGACACCCTCGACCGTCCTGATCTGAAGCCTTTCCATCTGGCGACGGGCGGGGCCGGGGAGAGCGCCAAGGCGAAGTTGGCAGAGATCTTTGGTGCGCGCACCCAGGCGGAATGGGTGGCTGTTTTCGACGCCGTGGATTGTTGCGTGACGCCGGTCCTGACGCTGCAGGAGAGTCTCGAAAATTCCCAGCTGCAGGCGCGTGGAATGGTCACCGAGGTGGACGGCGTGCGTCAGTTCGGGCCTGTGCTGCGCCTGTCGGATATGCCGGCCATGGCCACCCGCCCAGCGCCAGCCGTGGCCGGGACTGACAGCGATGCAGTGCTGAGCGAGGCGGGCTTCGCTCAGGCCGACATCGATCATCTGCGCCAGGGCGGCATCATCTAGTCAGGCTGAAGAAACGAAAACGGCCTGTCACACGTACAGGCCGTGGGTGTTTTGCGCGGCGTGGTTTATTTGTCGTCGCCTGACTTGCGCCGCGTGCTGCGCGACTTGCTGGCGGCGTCGGTGTCGGCCTTGGTGGCAGCATCGCTCTGGCCCTGCTCGCCACTCATGAGATTCCACGGCCACATGGTGGCTGCCGAAGCGAAGGGGTTGGCGGCCCCTTCCGCTGCCCCCTCGCCCCCTGCAGCATGCTGGCTCATGGCCTTGACCGCCGCAATGGTGGCGCGCTGCATCTCCAGGCCCTGAATGCTCATCTGCAGCATGTTCAGGTTCATCTTCAACCAGCCCTCAACCGCCTTCATGTCTTTGATGCGTTTGTCGAGCTCTTCGACGTCGAGGGTGGGCGTGACCATGCCTGGCAAGGAAAAGCCCATGTTGCTCCACATGCCGCGGACGAATTCGAGCGGGTCCTGCGCGTTTTGATCCTGAGACATTGGGATACTCCCGAGCGCCGTTGATGATTCCTCATGGTAACCGATCACAGCCTTACTGCTGTAGCCCGGATGCGCGTGCAGCGCCCAGCATGCGATGCAGCAGGGCGCGCAGTTTCGCCGGGCGCAGCGGTTTGTGCAGCAAGGGCAGGCCGGCGGCACGGGCCCGTGCCAGAGCCTCGGGCGCGGTGTCGCCGCTGATCAGCACGACATGCAGTGCGCTTGAGCGCGCGCGCATGTCCAGCGCAAGTTCGATGCCGTCCAGAGTGCCGCCGAGGCGTAGATCGGTGATCAGCACTTCGGGTTGTGTGGCCGCGTCAGCAAGCTGCGCAAAGAGACGTTCGGCGTTGTTCGCCACCGTCAGCTCACAGCCCCAGGAAGCGAGCAGACCCAGCATTGCATCGCGCACCAGTGGATCGTCCTCCACCACCGCCACACGAATGCCGGCGAGGCTGCCAAGCAAGCGTGCCTCATCGCTGGGCGGCGTGTCAGCAGGGGCGATGCTGAGTGGCAGTTCGAGCGCAAAGACCGACCCCCGTCCCGGGGCTGAATGCAACTCGAGGCGATGGTCAAGCAGGTCCACCAGACGGCGCACGATTGCAAGCCCCAGGCCAAGCCCTTTGTCGCGCGCACGTTCGGGATTGCCGAGCTGGATGAACTCCTGAAAGATCGTCTGCTGTGATTCGCGCGCGATACCCGGGCCGCTGTCACGCACCTCCACCCGCAGCATGTCACCACGGCGGCGGCAAGCAATCAGTACCGTGGCGTCGCGCGTGTGACGTACGGCATTGCCGACGAGATTGCCCACGATGCGTTCGAACAGCATGGGGTCGCTGTACACGTGATTGTGCGAGCGGCCCGGTCGCAAGCGCAGTCGTATTCCGTGTGCGGTTGCCGTAGCGGCCTGCTCAGCGTGAATGCGCGCAAGGATGGGTGCAGGGTCGAAGGTGTGCAACTCGGGTGTGAGTACGCCTGCGTCCAGGCGTGAAATGTCGAGCAAGCTGTCGAGCAGCTGGTCCATCGCGCTCGCCGAAGTGGTGATGCGCTCGACGAGTTGACGACTGCGCGCGTCTAGCGCCTGTTGCGACAGCTCAGAGATGAACAGGCCGAGAGCGTGCATGGGCTGGCGCAGGTCGTGGCTGGCAGCGGCGAGGAAGCGCGATTTGGCGACGTTGGCGTGTTCGGCTTCCGCCGTGCGCGCGCGCAGCTCCGCGGTTGCCTCCTCGATCTGGGTGCGCAGGTGTTGGTGAGCATGCTCAAGGCGCTCGGCCATCTCATTGACACCCTGCGCCAGGCGTTGCAGGCTGCCGCCCGCGCGTGACGTTGCGCGTTCGTGCAGTTGACCGTGGCCGATGCGCAGCACCACATCGGCCACAGCACGAATCGGTCCGCTCACCCCGCGGCTCATCCGTGCGGCCAGCAGCACACTGCCGAGCAGCACGATCAACATCGAGCCTGCGCCGGTGAGCAGTAACTGCAGGCGGCGTTTGTGCAAGGGTTTGAGCGACAGGTCCACCATCACCGCACCCTGTTGGGGGGCGCCGTCGGTGCCCGCCGCGGCGCTCGCCACCAGTGGCAGTCCATCCTCGATCTCGATCGCAGGCGGGCGGATCGGTTCGGCAAAGCGGAGCAAGGCGCGATCGGGCAACTGGCTGGCGCTGGGGAGCAGGGTGGGCAGGATGGCGGCGGTATCCGTTTCGCCGCTGGCCGCGAGCAGGGTGCCGTTACGATCGAATATCCGCACTGCAAGCACATCGTCCATGCCGGTCGCGGCGCTTGCGATCTGGCGCAAGGCCCCGCGGTCGCCAGCGAAGGTGGCGAGCTCGCTGGTCGCCGCAATCTGGCGCGCGAGGGCGCGTCCACGGGCGCCGAGGGTGTCGTTCAGATCCGCCAGGCGCAGGGCGGTAAACACGGTGGTCATGATCACCGCCAGCACCAGCATGGGTAGCACTGCGGCCAGCATCACCCGTGCGCGTACGCCCCAGTTCGTGATCATGGTGCGCTGGCCTCCACGCGGCGCAACTCGCGCATGAGTGATTCTGCAGTGGGCAGCTCCAGGCCCAGCGCGCGCGCGACCGTGTTGTTGACGCCGACCTCGAAGCGCTGTGGTGGACTGAGCGCAGGCCGTGGTCTGCCGGCGATCAGATCGAGCACGGCATCAGCGGCGTCCTCGCCGACCTGGGTGGGTGTCGAGTACAGGCCGAGCAGGGCGCCAGCCCTCACGTAGGCGGCGGAAAACCCCAGCACCGGTGAGCGCCGGCGGAAGGTGGTAAGCAGGATGTTCTGTACCGTGTAGCGATTGAAAACGACGGCGTCAGGGATGGTGACCAGCACCGCTGGCTCCACCAGGACGTGCTGCAGCGCGGGGAAGAGGGCGTCGCTGTTGTCGATGTGACTTTGCCTGACCTTCAGGCCAGCGTCCTGTGCAGCCGCACGCACGCGGTCTACGGCGAGTTCGCTGCTCGGTCCGGCGATGAGCGCGATCGTCTGCGTCTGCGGCAGCGCAAGGCGCAACAGGGTGACGAGCCGGGTAGCAGGTTGATCGAGCACGATGGCGATCGTCTGCGCACGACCCTCAGTCGGCGCTGGGACGGCACTGGCCGGCAACAAGGTATGGAGGATGGGGGTGTCGGTATGGCTCGGCGAGGCTGCGGCAAGGGCTGCGGCCTCGCTGCCGATGGTGACAACGATCGACGCTGGCTCATGCTGCAGGCTGGGGGCGCTGGCAAGCTGGACCTTGAGCTCGACCTCGGTTCCGGCCAGTGCATGACGCAGCGCGGCCAGGGTCTCGGCATGTGGGCCCTCGAAGGCCTGGGTGATGATGAGCACACGCGGCGCAGCCGACACCACGCTGGAGATTGCCAGCATGCCGCTGAAAACGAGAAGGCGCAGCCAGGCAGGGAGGGCGCGCTGCATCATCGCGCCTGATGCACCGCCGCACCCAGGTTACGCCCGCCTGCGAGGGGGCGCCTGAAAGCGGGTGCAGCGGCAGGGGCCAGGAGTTGGCGCATGACGTAAAATGGCCGTGTCAATGGGAGAGGCGGCGTGCACAGCATGGTCGGCGCTCAGGCCGTGGATATGGGAGGGCGCGTCGACCCCTGCGTGCTATGCTTCGCGCATCATAAGGCATCAAGCCGGGGTTCCGGTGGGAGCGACATGTGAGCAGGATACTCATCGTCGACGACCATGCGCTGGTGCGTGAAGCCATGGCGCAGAGTCTGGCGCGGCTACAACCCGGTCTGGTGTGCGTGGAGGCAAGCAGTGCCGATCAGGCTCTGAGCTGTCTGGAGAGGGATGCCGAGCTCGATCTGGCAGTGATCGACCTCATGTTGCCTGACATGAATGGGTTTTCGCTGCTGGCCGTGCTGGGGAAGCGTTTCCCGGCCGTGCCGGCGGTGGTGGTCTCGGCGATCGATGACGAGGCTTCCGTGCGGCGTGCGATCAAGGCCGGGGCGTTGGGCTACGTCTCCAAGTCAAGTTCGAGTCAGGTCTTGCTGCAGGCCTTGCGCGTGGTGCTCGACGGTGGCGTGCATCTGCCGGAGGCGCGCTCGGTCGCGCCTCCCTTGAAGCGTGCAAGCATGCCGGCGTGCGAACGCTATGAGCTGACGGCGGCTCAGGGGCGTGTGCTGGAACTGCTTGCCGCGGGCAAATCCAACCGCGAGATCGCCGACCTCCTCGATGTCTCCGAAGGCACGGTCAAGGTACACATGACGGCGATCTTTCGTGCGCTGGGGGTCTCGAGCCGCGCCCAGGCTCTGGTGGTCATGTCGCGGCACGGTACCCGTTTGATGAAGTGAGGGCAGCCCCATCGGGCGAGCTTCGCCTCAGTGCGCGCGGCGCGCCCCACCTGCCAGCCGCAGCGGCATCTCGGTGTCGGGCAAGGGCTCGGTCTCGCCGATGTGTTCGATTTCGTCGTGATCGATGAACTCGATCTCGAGCACCTGCAACACCTGACGGGCGACCGCACGACAGGCGTTGGCAAGGGGTGTTGGCAGCTGATCCGGCACCTGTTTCTGCAGCAGCAATTTCGACGCCGACAGCGCATTGACCGGTCGCAGGATACGGTGGCGATACGCGCCCATCAGTAGCGCCACGGTGCGATCGGCGGCCTCGCGCTGCCAGGCGTTGGTAGGCCACTGGGTGGGGACCGCGTAGGCGCGCGGGAACATCTCAAGGTCGCGCATCACGGTGCGGATGTCTTCGTGCGACTCGCGAAAGGGCAGCAGGACGATGTCCGACATGGCGTACAACTTGCGGTCCATCTCGGTGCGGTTGCCGCCGCCGTCGATGACGCCGATCCAGTCGTCCAGCGTACGTAGCTTGTCGACCACCTTGGTGAGCGAGTCGCGTGTGCGCGCGTCGGCGGTGACGTAGCGTCGCCCGTTGGGCAGCAGCGGTTCGCGTGTGGTGTCGGTGAGCACGCACGCGGCGCGCTGCCCCAGCAGGCCCAGGCCCTGGCACAGCATGTGCGAAAGCGTGGTCTTGCCGGTGCCCCCCTTGTTGCCGATCACACAGATGATCTCAGCCATGAATGCGTCCGTCCTTTTCTTGCTGTCAATGCTTGACCGCAGGATGAGGATTATCGCGGCACATCGATCTCCGCAAGCGGTGGAAAAGCGAGGCTTCGTGCGCTCATTTCAGACTATTGGCAGGTCTTGTCGCCCTCGCTGATCCGATATGCATGGAGTCGGGTCGCGCGTCGGTCCTGCACTTCGAGCACCTGCTCCGGCGTGCGCTCGGGGACGGCGAAGCTGTTGCTGATGAGCAGGCTGCCGGGCTTCATCTCGGTCCTGGCCTTGGCCCACACGGCAGGCATCGGTACCGGTGAGAGAAAGGCATACACCACGTCATACTCCGACCACGACAGGCTGAACAGGTCCCCGCGCCGCCACTCGATGTTCGGCTGACGCGCGCCAAGCACACGCCCGAGCAGCCAGGGTGCTGGCGCCAGCTCGATGCCGGTGAAGCGACAGTCGTCGCGTGCGTGCGCCAGCGGACGCAGCAAGGAGCCTGTGCCTGCGCCGATGTCGAGCACGCGCGCCGGCGTGGGCGGCAGCAGGTCGAGCACCGCTTTGGCGGTAGCGCGGTTGCTGAGATAGAGCGGGACCTGGGTGCGAAAGCTCGTCCAGTAAACAAGCAGCAGCAATACGAAGCCAGCCAGGTACCAGCCCGGGTGCAGGCCGAAGTGCCGTGTCAGCCCGTGGGCAAGAACCGCAAGCGGCAGAAAGCCGAGATGGATCGGCAGCCACCAGCGTGCACTGCGCAGCAACAGCGCGGTGCCGGCGGCGAGCGTGGCCTGTGCCGCAAGCAGCGGCCACAGCCCGCTCAGGAGGCCGCTGCGGGCAAGGGCGAGCGCGCCCGCCGCACCCAGGATCTGGGCGAGCAGGGCTTTGAGGGCGGGTGGCATCGGGCGGGGCGTGAATGGAGCTGAGCCCCGGATCATAGCCGCCCGCTGTGCTGTGCGGCGCGCAGCGCAGCCCCGGCTCATGCGCTGAACGCCTGCGTGCCGGGCTCCTTGCTGGTGACGGTGGCCGCGCGCGCCGCTGCGGGTGCGTGCGGGCGACGCCATTGTGCAAGCAGGGCCTTGCGCTGCTCCGCCACCCGCGCCATGTTTCTGGTCTTGACGTGGCCGAAGCCGCGGATCTGATCGGCAAGCCCGGCAATCGCCACGGCCAGCGGCAAGCGCTCGCTGTCGAGCGTGCTCAGCACTTCCTCGAGGTCGGCTTCGAACTGCGTGATCAGCGCGCGCTCGGCGCGGCGTTCCGCGCTGTAGGCGAACAGGTCCCAGCGCTTGCCGCGCACGCCCTTGAGGCGCGCAAGGAGGTGGAATACGCGCATCATGCCCGGCCCGAAGCTGCGCTTGGTGACGCGGCCCGTGCTCGGATCTGGCCGTGCCAGCAGAGGGGCGGCGAGGTGAAAGCGCACCTGATAGTCGCCCTCGAAAGTCGCCTCCAGTTGTTGCCAGAAGGCGGGGCCGGTGTACAGGCGGGCGACCTCGTATTCGTCCTTGTAGGCGAGCAGTCTGGCGTAACTGCGGGCAACGGTCTCCGTGAGCCGGGTGCTGTCGGCACCGACCCGGGCGCTCTCCACTTCGCGCACGCGGTGCACCAGACGCCGGAATCGATCGGCATAGGCCGCGTCCTGGTAGTCCGTCAGCATCGCGGCACGGCGTTCGATGAGCGCGTCCAGACCGGGTTCGAGAGCGGTTTCCACGGCGCCTGTGGTGAGGTGAGCTTCGACGGCGTCGGTGTCGTGCGCCGCCCGCCGCCCCCACAGGAATGCGCGCTTGTTCAGGTCGACGGCCGTGGCATTGAGCTCGATCGCCTGCAGCAAGGCGTGCTCGGACACCGGCACCAGGCCGCGCTGCCAGGCAAAGCCGAGGAGGAACAGATTGGTGGCGATGCCGTCGCCAAGGAGCGCCAGCGCCATGCCTTGTGCATCGATGAAGTCGCTGTCCGCGGCGCTGGCCGCGCGCACGGCGGCGATCATCTGCGCACGCGGGAAGCGCCAGTCGGGGTTGTGCGCGAATTCCGCGGTGGGGATTTCTGCGGTGTTGACCACCGCCCGCGTGCGTCCGCTGGCCATCTTGGCAAGCGCCTCGACGCTGGCGCTGACGATGAGGTCGCCGCCTATCACCGCATCGGCCTCGCCGGCGGCGATGCGTACCGCGTGGAGTGCTTCCTGCTCATCGGCGATGCGGATGTGGCTATAGACCGAGCCCCCTTTTTGCGCCAGCCCGGTCATGTCGAGCACGGTGACGCCCTTGCCGTCGAGGTGGGCGGCCATGCCGATGAGCGCGCCTATGGTGACCACCCCGGTTCCGCCCACGCCGGTGACGAGGATGGCGAAGGGGCGGGTGGTGGGTGGAAGTTGTGGTGCCGGCGGGGTGGCGAAATGCGTGTCGTCGCCTCCACGGGCCTCGCCCTTGCGCAGGCCACCACCTTCGATGGTGACGAAGCTGGGGCAGAAGCCCTTCAGGCAGGAATAGTCCTTGTTGCACGAGAACTGGTCGATGCGGCGCTTGCGCCCGAGCTCGGTCTCCAGCGGCACGACCGACATGCAGTTCGACTGTTCGCCACAGTCGCCGCAGCCTTCGCACACCGCGGTGTTGATGAACACACGCCGTGCCGGGTCGGGGTAGGTGCCGCGCTTGCGCCGGCGGCGCTTCTCCGCGGCACAGGTCTGGTCATAGATCAGCGCGGTGACGCCGCCGGAGTCGCGCAGTTCGCGCTGGATGGTGTCGAGCTCGTCGCGGTGGCGCATGGGTATGTGCGGGATGTCGGCCGGCCCGTAGGCACGTGCGGTGCCGTCGGTGACGACGACGATGTTGTGCACCCCCTCCGCCTGCAACTGGCGCACGATGATAGGCACACTGAGCGGGCCGTCGTGAGGCTGGCCGCCGGTCATGGCCACGGCGTCGTTGTAGAGGATCTTGTAGGTGATGTTCACCCTGGCCGCGACCGCCTGGCGGATGGCCAGCAGGCCGGAGTGAAAGTAGGTGCCATCGCCGAGGTTGGCGAAAATGTGCTTTTCGTCGGTGAAGGGCGCCTGTCCGACCCAGGGCACGCCCTCGCCACCCATGTGGGTGAAGGTGCCGGTGCGGCGCTCGGGCATCCACGTCACCATGTAGTGACAGCCAATGCCGGCCAGCCCACGGCTGCCTTCGGGCAGGTGTGTGGAGGTGTTGTGCGGGCAGCCGGAGCAGAAGGTGGGCACGCGATCGGCGCTGAACGAGCGCTGTGCCAGGGCCTGCTCCTTGGCTTCGAGAAAGGCGACGCGAGCCTGGATGCGCTCCGAGGTGACGAAGCGGCCGATGCGCAATGCGATGGCGCGTGCGATCATCGCGGGGGTGAGTTCGCCCGCTGCCGGCAGCAGCCAGTCGCCGTGATCGATGGAGCCGTCGGGGTGAAGCGCGTGCGCCCATTCGCCCTTTTCGTTGAACTTGCCGACCACACGCGGGCGCACATCCTCGCGCCAGTTGTAGAGTTCTTCCTTGAGCTGGTACTCGATGAGCTGGCGCTTCTCTTCCACCACCAGGATTTCGTCCAGCCCCTCGGCGAAGCGGCGCACACCGTCGGCCTCGAGCGGCCACACCATGCCCACCTTGTAAAGGCGAAGCCCGATCGCGGTGGCGAGGGCGGTGTCGATGCCGAGCTCATCGAGCGCCTGGCGCACATCCAGGTAACTCTTGCCGCTGGTGATGATGCCCAGGCGTGGGCTGGGCGAATCGATGATGAGGCGGTTGAGCTGGTTGGCGCGCGCGTAGGCCAGCGCGGCGTAGAGCTTGAAGTGCAGCAGGCGCTTTTCCTGCACCAGCGGCGGATCCGGCCAGCGCAGGTTGAGTCCGTCGGCGGGCAGCGTGAAGTCGGTGGGTGTCACCACTTCAATGCGCTCGGGGGCAATATCGACCGAAGCTGAAGTCTCCACCGAATCCGCGAGCGCCTTGAACGCCACCCAGCAGCCCGAGTAGCGTGACAAGGCATAGCCGTGCACGCCGAAGTCGATGTACTCCTGCACCCCTGCCGGCGCCAGCACCGGCATCATCATCGACTTGAAGAAGTGATCGGTCTGATGTGGCAGGGTGGAGGATTTTGCGGCGTGGTCGTCGCCCGCCACCACCAGCACGCCTCCAAAGCGCGCGCTGCCTGCCGCGTTGGCATGACGGAACACGTCGCCGCAGCGGTCCACCCCCGGCCCCTTCCCATACCAGAGGGCAAACACCCCGGCGTAGCGCGCGCCCGGAGAGAGCTGCACCTGCTGGCTGCCCCACACTGCAGTCGCCGCAAGGTCTTCATTGATCCCGGGCTGGAACACGATGTCGTGGGCTTCCAGATGGGCACGCGCCTTCCACAGGGTCTGGTCGAGACCGCCGAGTGGTGAGCCACGATAGCCTGAGACAAAGCCGGCGGTGTTGAGCCCGGCCATCTCGTCGCGCCTCTTCTGGATCATCAGCAAGCGCACCAGCGCCTGGTAACCAGTCAGATAGACGCGGCCAGTGCCGGACGTGTATCTGTCATCCAGGCTGGGAGTGGGCATGTGTGACTCTTGATCACCGTCGGCCATGACACGGTCTCCTTCCAGCGCGGGCCCTTCCGGACCTGGGTCAGGTGGCCCGCGCCTGGCCATGCAAAGGACTGGACTGCGGCTTGATCACCAAGGCCGCGCCATCAGTAAGTACTCAGGGAGAAAAATGCACGCCCGAGCCCCTTGCGGAGGAAGACGCCGACCACCTCATGTAGGTTCCGGCGCAGAAATAGAAAAAGTATTTGACACGGTAGGGTGCCTTGCCTATAGTGCGGGGCTCCCGCGTGGAGGGATACCCAAGCGGTCAACGGGATCAGACTGTAAATCTGACGGCTCAGCCTTCGAAGGTTCGAATCCTTCTCCCTCCACCAGAAATACATGGCGTCGCGCTGCGCTGTTGTTGCGGTCGACGTGAGGCTTGTAGCGGGTTGTGGAATCGGCTGCAAGTTTCTTGCGGTGGTAGGCGCGGGTGTAGCTCAATGGTAGAGCAGAAGCCTTCCAAGCTTATGACGAGGGTTCGATTCCCTTCACCCGCTCCAGATGTGCCGTTTTCGGCGCCCTTGTAGCTCAGTGGTAGAGCACTCCCTTGGTAAGGGAGAGGCCACGTGTTCAATCCACGTCAAGGGCACCACTCATTTTCTGCCTGGCCTGTCGCGGCGGCCAATTCGATTGCGATTGGGCGCCGCACTGGTTTTTCTGGTTCTGATTGTAAGGATAACGATATGGCAAAGAGCAAGTTTGAGCGGACGAAGCCGCACGTAAACGTCGGCACCATCGGCCACGTTGACCACGGCAAGACCACGCTG
>NZ_ATJV01000104.1 GCF_000443165.1 Thauera terpenica 58Eu
GGGGTCAGCTCACGAAACGGAAAAAATCGTACGCTAAGCCTCGCCGGGCATTCGTAACGGCCGGAACTTGCCTTGCTCAACCTGCTTGTTCTGCCGCCAGATGTAGTCGCCGGTCAGGTTGATGTGCTCCCAGCCCAGCGGCGAAAGATGCGGTAGCAGCCGCTCGTCGGTGTTCTTGCCCGTGTCGCGCAGCGCCTGGACTGCCCGTTCCAGGTAGACCGTGTTCCACAGGATGATCGCCGCCACCACCAAGTTGAGGCCGCTCGCACGGTAGCGCTGGTTCTCGAAACTGCGGTCGCGGATTTCACCGAGCCGGTTCAAGAACACGGCGCGGGCCAGTGCGTTCTTGGCTTCACCCTTGTTCAAGCCGATCTGCACGCGGCGGCGCAGCTCGACATTCTGCATCCAGTCGAGCGCGAACAGCGTGCGCTCGATGCGCCCCAGTTCACGCAAGGCCACGGCCAGGCCGTTCTGGCGCGGGTAGCTGCCGAGCTTCCTGAGCATCAGCGAGGCCGTGACCGTGCCCTGCTTGATTGAGGCGGCCAGCCGCAGGATTTCGTCCCAATGGGCGCGGATGTGCTTCACGTTGACGTTGCCGCCGATCAGGCCGGTGAGCGTCGGGTACTGTTTGGCGTCGCCGTGGATATACAGGCGCTTGTCGGCCAGGTCGCGGATGCGCGGAGCGAAACGGAAGCCCAAGAGGTGCATCAGTGCGAACAGGTGATCGGTGAAGCCCGCCGTGTCGGTGTAGTGCTCCTCGATGCGCAGGTCGGATTCGTGATACAGCAGCCCGTCCAGGACGTGGGTGGCGTCGCGCACCGTGGCGTTGATGACCTTGGTGTGAAATGGCGCGTACTGGTCGGAGATGTGGGTGTAGAACTGCACGCCCGGCTCTTGACCGTACTTCAGGTTCACCTGGCCGGCAGCTTGGCCACGGCCGCCGGCCTTGAAGTTCTGGCCGTCCGATGACGATGTGGTGCCGTCGCCCCAGTAGGCGGCGAAGGGTTGGCGGAACTGGGCGTTGACCAGCTCGGCCAGACCCGCCGAATAGGTTTCGTCGCGGATGTGCCACGCCTGCAACCACGTCAGCTTGGCGTAGGTCACACCGGGGCAGGACTCGGCCATCTTGGAGAGGCCCAGGTTGATGGCATCGGCCAGGATGGTCGTCAGCAGCAGATGCTGGTCTTCGGCTGCCGCGCCACTCTTGAGGTGTTTGAAATGGCGGCTGAAGCCGGTCCAGCCATCGACTTCCAAAAGCAGTTCGGTGATCTTCAGATGCGGCATCAGGCTGTACGCCTGCTGCATCAGCGCCTCGGCCTCGTCGGGCACGGCGTTGTCCAACGGCGTAATCTTGATTCGCCCGGTGCTGGTGATGGCTGCATCGGGCAATTCATTGACGGCGGCCAGCCGCTCCACGGTCGCCAGTTGCTCTTGCAGCACCGCAAGCCGGGCTTCCAGAAAGTGTTCGCAGTCGGTATCGACGGCCAGGCCCAATTCACGCTGATCGCGCTGCGCCGCGAAACGCGGCGGCGGCAACAGGTAGTCCTCGAAGTCCTTGAACTGGCGCGAGCCCTGCACCCAGATGTCGCCGGAGCGCAGTGAGTTCTTCAGTTCGGACAGCACGCACAGTTCATAGAAGCGCCGGTCAAATCCATCTCCCGTACGTACCAGGTTTTCCCAGCGCTTGCGCACGAAGGATGTGGGCGCGTCTTCCGGCACCTTGCGCGCCTGACGGTCGTTCATCCCTTTGAGCACTTCTACGCCGGCCAGCAGTTCGCGCGCTGCCGGCGCGGCCTTCATGGTCAGCGCTTCCAGCAGGGTCGGCGTGTAGCGCCGGAGCTGGGTGAAGCCGTCGCCGACCAGAGACAGGAAATCGAAGTCTTCCGGCCGGGCCAGCGTTTCCGCTTCGGTAATACTTTCGCTGAACGCATCCCAGGGGATGATTGCTTCGATGGCGGCGAACGGATCGCCGCCCGATTGCTTGGCTTCCAGCAGGGCGCGACCGATGCGCGAGTACAGCCGCACCTTGTCGTTGATCGCCTTGCCGGACTGCTGGAAGCGGTCGGCATGGTTGCGCTTGGCCTTGCTGAACAGCGAACCCATGAAACGGTCGTGCAGGTCGATGATTTCGTCGATCAGCGTGGCGCGGGTGTCGAGGATCACTGCGACCAAGGTGGCATAGCGACGGTTCGGCTCCAGGTCGCGCAGGTGCTGTGCCGTCATCTGTCCGCCTTCACGGGCGAGCTTCAGTAGGCGGTTCTGGTGAATGGCGTGTTCCAGGTCGCCCGGCAGCGCTAGGTCGCGGATGGTCTTCAGCCGTTCCAGGTGGGCCAGCACATGCTTGGGCTTCGGCGGGCCGGGCGGCTGGCGTAGCCAGATCAGCCCGCTGCCCTTGGTGCCCTCGCGGATCGCCAGCAGGCCATCGAGCAAGCGGCGGTGGAAATCACCGAGCGGCGCAGTGAGCGCTTCATAGACTTGGCGTGTGCCACGTGTCAGCGCCTCGCTGCACACGCGCTCGATGACATCGAGGGTCGGAAGGATGATGCGTTGCTGCCGCAGCAACTCGACCAGTGCCTCGGCCAGCACGATACCCCGGTCGGTCTGCTGGGCCAGCTCGGCGAGTTGGTGGACGAAGTGCCGATAGTCCGCGACAGCGAACGGCGTCAGCTTCAGCCACGCCTGCAACTCCAATAGGTGCTCGCGTCGCGTTTCCGGCCGCTGCGCGTACTGCGGCCAGATGTCCGGTTCGATGCGCAACTGGCGACCGACGATGTTCAGCAGGGAGGCGGGCGGCTCTGCATCCGTCGGCAGGGCAAAGCCGGGATAACGCAGGTAGCACAACTGCACAGCGAAGCCGAGCCGGTTGTGGCTGCCGCGCCGCTGATGGATCACCGAAAGATCGGGTTCGGCGAAGGTGTAATGCTGGATGAGTTCATCGTCAGTGGCTGGGAAGGCCAGCAGGCCGGTACGCTCGGCGGTCGTCAGCAGATTGCGGCGCGGCATGGTCAGTCGTCCGTTTTCAGGTACTGGTAGAGGGTTTCGCGGCTGATGCCGAACTCGCGGGCGAGCTGCGCCTTCTTCTCGCCGGCAGCGGCGCGACGGCGCAGCTCGGCCACCCGCTCCGGCGCGAGCGCCTTCTTGCGGCCCCGGTAGGCCCCGCGCTGCTTGGCGAGCGCGATGCCTTCGCGCTGCCGCTCGCGGATCAGGGCGCGCTCGAACTCGGCGAACGCGCCCATCACCGACAGCATCAGGTTCGCCATCGGCGAGTCCTCGCCGGTGAAGGTCAGGCT
>NZ_ATJV01000105.1 GCF_000443165.1 Thauera terpenica 58Eu
GTTCAGTTCAACAAGGCTTATCCCTCGCGGCAGGCGCCCGCGCACTGAACGGCGCTTGCGGCGCGAGGGATAAACCCTATTCGTTAGGCACAGTCAAACACGCAACAATCCAATTCTTTCAACCCAGAGGTCTCCCAACTATGAAAGTCAAACTTGTAGCATTAACAGCATTAGTCGCACTTACCTCAAATATTGCGAACGCAAACGAGCCCATCGTTGTAAATCAGGCAGTAACAGAGAAGGAAGCATTAACAGCTCAGCAAGCATGGTGTGCTGCTCTTCTTGATATCAACGCCGCATACGAAAAGGATGGAAAAGTAGCAGCGAGAGCATTGGCCGAGAAAGTCATAGATTCCGCTTACGCCTACCAAATGGGCGCAGTACTCTTTAAGCCTACGCTCACGGTGAACCCTCAAACATTTCGCCCCACACGTGCCGGTGCGCTATCTTATTTCGTTGGCGGTGACCCATCCTTCCCTGCCGACACAGGTTTTGCTCTAAAAGGCTGGAAAAAATGTGAGCCTGTCACTTCTGCTATTTTTCTTGATGGCAATAGCGCAATTACTATGGGGAAAGTTCACTTCACAGATAAAAATGGGAAAGTGACTACCGTTGACAAAACGTGGGGTTACGTTAAAGACGATGCGGGAAATTTGCGCATTAACCTTCACCATTCATCATTGGAGTACCAACCTAAGTAAATCCGCTATAAACCCATAGGCAGTGGAGTTGTTGCCTAACGATTAAGGTTAGATCGTGATCGCGAAGCGAGCCACGATCTGAACCGGTTGTTGAACAAGCCCGGTCCGTCTCCCTGGAAATAGCTTTTTGTTCCCGAGCCCGGAATCGGGCCGGTAGGCCCGCTCAATGAGCGGGTGACGCCGGAATCAGCGCCTGAGGCCGGCTGATGCCCGCAATTTCGCGTTCATCGGCCGTTTTTCGGCACTTTCGGGCCGAGCGCGGCCGTGGCGCTGGTGAGGCGCACCGTCGTGGCGAAGGCGCAGGCCTACACGGCCGTCTCCGTTGCCTGCATCGAATCGGGTCGGCTGACCGCCATCGGCGGAAGTCGCCGCCGCAGGATCCGCATCGGCTTGCCGCAGCAAGGGCAGGCAAACGCCGGCCGGGGTTTGTGCGGCGTTGGCGGGCGGGGTGCGATCCTGAGCACGAGATGCAGCAGGGCGATCAGGCCCTTCTTGTTCGGATGCAGGAAGCCGTAGTTCCTTGCCCGCCGAAACCCCTTGGGCAGGACGTGTTGCAGCAGCAGGCGCAGGAAGTCGGCACCGGGCAGCGTGCGGACCTTGCTTTCCCCGCTCTGGCTGTCGCGGTAGCGGAAGCTGACCTGGCCGCTGCCGTCGTGATCGCAGGCGAGGAGGTCGGCCTCGCGGATCACGCCGCGATAGAGGTAACGACCCAGATAAACGAGGGCCTTCTCGCCGTTGCCGACACGCTTGCAGTCGACCACCCATTTCCCCGGCAACGGCTCGGCCGGATGGAGGCCAGCCTGCGCGAGCGCCGCCAGCAACTTGGCGCGAAACACCTTCGCGAGCGCCTTGTGGCTGAAGAGATAGCCGCTCTTCGTGCGCCAGCGTCGGCTCCGCGCATCCAGGCTCGCGCCGGGCATGACCAGATGCACGTGTGGATGCAGGTCGAGCCGGCGCGAGTGGGTGTGTAGCACCGCCACCGCCCCGGCCTCGCCCTTGAGCTGGCGGTCGGTGCGGCAGAAGGTCCGCACCGTGCTCCAGGCGGCGGAGAAGAGAGCGCCGTAGACGCACTTCGCGTGCCGTGCGGCCAGTGCACGCAGCTCAGCGGGCAAGGTGAAGGTGAGCAGGAAATACTCGGCGGGCACCTGCAGACGCCGTTGGCGCTCGAGCCATTGTTCGCCCTCGTGATGCTGACAGTGCGGACAGAGCCGGTGCCCGCACGAGTGCGGGATGAGCCGTTGCTCGGCGCACTCGGGGCAGGCCGCGAGCAGTTGCGGGGCCATGCGGCTGCGGCAACACAGCATTGCCCGCAACGCTTGGGCGCGTTCTGGGCCCAGGGTGTGGCCGTAGCGAGCGCGATAGTCGGGCTCGAAGCGCTCGATGATCTGCGCGAGCGTGATCACCGGACCGTCCCCCAGTCCAGGGTGAAGTGCTGCATCAGGGCATCGATGCGGGTTCGTGCCGATTCGGTGGTGTGGCTGGTGAGGTGGGTGTAGCGGGCGGTGGTGAGGATGGAATGGTGGCCGAGGATCTTCTGGACTTCCAGCAGATCGACGCCCTGCTCGATCAGGTGCGTGGCATAGCTGTGGCGCAAACTGTGAGGGGTGATCTTTTTTTTAGCCCGCACGCGGTGGCGACCTTGCGCAAGGTGAGCTGGACGCCGCCGCGATCAAGCGGCGAGCTCGCCCGCTGCGCGCCCTTGAGGCCCGCGCTGCGATTGGGGAAGAGCAGTTCGGGGTGACGGTGCGTCAGCCAGAACCGGCGCAGCACCGCGAGCGTGGCCTGCGGCAGCGGCACCAAGCGGTCGCGGTTGCCCTTGGCATCGCGCACCTGCACGCGCATGCGCTCGGCGTCGATGTCGGCCACCGTGAGCGCAAGGCCCTCGCCCAGCCGCAGGCCGAGACTGTAGAGGGTGAAGTAGAACACCCGATAGCTCAGCACCCGCGTGGCCAGGAACAGCCGCTGCGCCTCATCGACCGTGACGATGTCGGGCAAGCGCTGCGTCTTGGGCGGCTTGATCAGGTCGGGCATCGCCCACGGCTTCTTGAGCACATGCGTGGTGAAGAACTTCAGACCGTACAGATCGAGCTTGACCGCGCTCCACGAGTGGGTGCCGATGAGGTCGCTGAAATACTCGGTGAGTTGCGCCTCGGTGAGCGCCTCGATGCGGTAGTCGAAATACGCGCCCAGGCGCCGGATGGCGCGGGCGTAGGCGTCGATGGTCTTGGGCTGCAGACCCTTCAACTTCAGGTGCTTGAGATGGCTGTCGTACTGGCGGGCAAAGTGCGCTGGAAAGCTCGTCGTCATGCTGGTCGCTCCTCACGAAGTCGTGCAGAATCAGCGCCATCACCGCGATGGGGCCGTCATGCAGAATAGTTCGTGGGGTCCGGGTGGGCGACCTCTCCGCGTAGCGGCTTCGTTCAACAAGTCATTCCAGCGGACTGCCTACGGCAGCCGCTGAATTCCAACGTTGAGTGACAGCTTCCCTGAGAGCTCAACGGCGGCAGTGGATCGGGTCGAGACGCTGGGGGGGGGGGGGG
>NZ_ATJV01000106.1 GCF_000443165.1 Thauera terpenica 58Eu
TCGCGCTACTGGGCATGTCAATCATTGTGCTGGGCTGGCACGACAAGGCATAGCGTACGATTTTTTCCGTTTCGTGAGCTGACCCCTTGTAGTCCAAATCACCGACACCTTCGAGCCACCGGTGTTCCTTCGCATAGTCAAAAACCAGCGCCGCGACGCCCTCGTCCAAAACCTGGGCTCGGCCACCGTCTTGCACCTCGTCCACTTGAGGGGTGCTCTTGCGCTTCCTCTTCAAGAGTTTTCGAATAACCGGCGACCAGCCAAGTACGGCGACATAACCGAGATGGAACACGTCGTGAAACCGATAGCCATCAGGGTCATCAGCGTTATCGGTCAGGTCGTCACCAATCTTCTTGCCGTTGACGCGCATTCGAATCTTCTTGCGCCCGTCAACGACGACCTCGCTGAGTTCAACTTCAAAACGTCGAGGCAACCGCTCGTGCTCTTCGAACTCGGCATCGAAAGCGATGGACCCCGTATCCTGCGGCCCCCAGCGGTCCCTGGTCTTCTTCAGATTTGCCTGCGCAATATCCTCAAGTTTTAGATCGAACTTTGCAGCGACGTTTCCGACATACCAAAGCAAGTCGCCCAACTCTTCCGACACTCGCTCCCTGAACAGGAGGTGAGAATCGCCGTCTCGAAGGTGCTTCTTGTACTCACTAAGCAGTTCGCCCGTCTCACCCGCCAGCCCGAGCAAAGGAACCATGAGATCGTTTCCTGCATCGCCGCTTTTCCGTCGCGACGGCACGCGATCGGTTTTCTGTGCTTCCCGCTGGTAGGTGTTCAAGTTCATCACGAGTTTCCTAAGTCCAAGGTTGACTGGGCAGTTGACCTGTTCGCGGATTTCTCATCCCGCATCTGGCTGACGCGGCCTGAAAGATCTGCCTCGATTTTTGAATTGATACCCCATTTGGGTGGATACCAAGGCAGGTCCAAAGGTCCGGTGGGAGAAAACTTTTGCTTGATGCGCGTGCGCCCGGAGATTCCGGCCACGTCTGGGTGAGCGACCCGCGCGTACTTGTCGACCTCACAAAAGAGGTTTTGGCAATCGATCAATTGCAGCCGACGTCCCCAAAGGGATTGGAACGTGATCCCTAGCCGCTCGAACTCACGCTCCTGGTTGTCGGCCATCAATCGGATCAGTTCCGCTTCGTTGAGACCCGCGCTGTCGGCGAAACACTTTCTCAGGCCATCGCGTGCACCTGGACCTGGGATGACGAAATCCATTTCGGAGAAGTCTGTGACTTCGCTGTAGTTGATGTCAGTCACGAACTGGTATGCCAGGAAGTCCCCAATCGTTGGGTAGCTTCTGAGCAATTCGAACGCAGTCTGCATCTTCTTCAACTGTGCCATCTGGCCTGCAAGGTCATCAGCCATCATTCGCTCTAGCAAGCGTAAGTGGTTCTGATGCTTGGCCGTATGCCCGAAGGCAGAGCCGCCGGGTGGCATGATGTAGGCGGCCGAGTAGATCCGCCCCCCTGCCCTCATGGCCTGACTCAGAACCTTGTCATAGTGCTCGAACTTGTAGTTCTTGAAGGTGACCTCACCGAAGGTGTGCTCAAGCAACTTCCAAGTCTCGATCTTATTGAACAATTTGAAGAGCAAAGTACGGAACAGCACCTCGGACGGTGACTTTGGAAGATCGTCGCGGTAGATCACATGCCTGATCAAGTACTGGCTGACACGATCCGAAGCACGATATGCGTTCGTAAACTTGTGAACAGAGATCACGGGATCGGTAGTCCACGGCGCCGACTTCCCCTTCAACCTTTGGCAGAACACGTTCTGTCGCTCCACAGCGAACCGCCAGTAGCTGTCGAATACCGGCGTCACTTTGACCGGCAGCAAGTGCGATGGACTGACGGTCGGCGCAGGCACGGTGATGGAATCACTTTCCGAAGGCTGGTACCTCTTGCTGATGCCAACCCTCACGCTGCAGTCTCGACAACTGGCGCGGGCACCTCTGCATTCACCGCCACCGGCTGCAGAGCTAAACTTGCGCGTGCCGCCGTGATCAACGGCTGCAGATCGGCATCGGACTTGGAAATGCGCTCGAACTTCGCGACGCCGACAACAACATTCATTCTTAGAAGCTTGGTTTTCATTTCATGGGCCATGAAGGCCCCCAGCTGGGCAATGCCGAGGTAGTTGCCATATGCCTTCACGAACAGCTGCTGCGTTGCGTAGAAAGCGTTGATGACAAGACCCTGCTTGGTGGGCTCGAAACTGACATGCTGGAGGCAGGGAAACTGGAGTTGAGCATCGGCGACATGATCTCGGGCTGGATCGAATACGCTCGCCTGGAACATCGACCGCCTTACACCCTCCCGTCCTTCAAACTGAGACAGGATCCATTCGAGCTGATTGCCATCGCAGGGCCCGCGGCCGTACCCTGTCATTCGCTCGAAGTAGAGACCGCGCCGGTTGTCTCGCGCGTTCATCGCCTGATAGCGCGGGAATGCATCCTTGTAGTATCGGAACAGCGCAGCGCGATCGCCCTGAGCTACCTGCCACAAGCGCTGTGGAAAGATCGTGAAAGCCACATCGTCAACGCTGCGCATACGTTTGGCCGCCAACAACGTGTCAAGCGTCGAGCGGATGGCCGGTGTTTCCTGCACTACACCACGTTCATCGAAGCCGGTCACGCTCAGGATAAGCGGCGATATCTCGGGGCCAGCGTGATCAATAACGTGGAGCACGGCCTTGGCCCAAGCTCGCGAAATGTCTGGCTCGTCGACGAGGAGCGGGCCAATCGAATGGGGAAGCTTAGTCCTGAATCCGTGTTCTCTTCAGCGCGCACCCGTTCCGCGAGCTCCAGCGCATGATTTTTCCGCTGCCTGACCCACAATCTCAGCTCACCGCAGCCCCGAGCGCCGTCTTTTCACGGCCCGGCGCCCCGGCAAGCCGGATTTCCGGCGCGTGTGCGACGTCATGGTGCGGC
>NZ_ATJV01000107.1 GCF_000443165.1 Thauera terpenica 58Eu
TAACGAATAGGGTTTATCCCTCGCGCCGCAAGCGCCGTTCAGTGCGCGGGCGCCTGCCGCGAGGGATAAGCCTTGTTGAACTGAACCGCCGCTTAGGCGGTGATGCTGGGGATTCTACGCGCGCCTCATCCACATTGGATAGGGCGCGACTGGATCTTGGCATCAGCGAGTGGCCGGTCCCGGCTCAGCGCTCGCGACGATCGCCGTAATCGGCCGTAATCGAGTGCCGGGCGTGCGTCGGGTGTGCGGTGTCGGTCGCGTTCGCCAGTCTGGGAACGTGCCACGGCCTGCCGGTGCGAAAGCCGCATCAGCGAGGATTGAGACGGGGGCGCGTGAGTGTTCATCGCGGCCCATCCCGACAGCGCGGCGCCGGTGCGGGCGGATCGTACCGGCGAGCCATGACGATCTCGACCGTTTGCCAACGCCCGACCCTACAGTGCGGGCAGCATCGCGGATCCTCCCCGCTGACGCGGGCGAGGAAGTCCTCGGCTGCTTCGATCACCGCCGCTTGTGGTGCCGGCGTCTGGAGTGCCGCACGGGCGGCGGCAAGCCGGGCCCGCTTGTGGCCGCAGGCGAGCAGCCCGTAGTGGCGCAGGCGCTTGAAGCCGGCCGGCAGCACGTGGCGCAGGAAGCGTCCGATGAAGGTGTCGGTCGGCAGGCTGACCGTACGCTTGCCGCCGGTCGCGTTGTCGCGCGCCCGAAGGCGCACCTGCCCCACCTCGCAGCCGAGAAGGCGGTCGTTCGAGAGCGCCACGCGGTGCGTGTAACGGGCAAGGTAGTCGAGCACTTGGGCGGGCCCGCCCGGCGGCGGCTTGGCGTAGACCACCCAGTCATGCACGAGCAGCGCACGGCGCCTGTCTTGCCATGCACCCGGCGCACCTTGCGGATCGTCGGGCAGCTCGCCGCTGCGGTGGGCAGCGTCGAGCCGCGCGAGGAACTTGCCGCGAAACACCTTCGAGGCGGCCTGGATCGGAAACAGGAAGTGCGTGCCGCGTGCCGGTATGCGCCATCTGCCCTCGGCGTCGAGCCCGCCACAGGTGATCAGGGCGTGCACATGCAGGTGCACGCGCAGATCCTGACTCCAGGTGTGGAGTACGAGGCTGAAGCCAGGCACGGCGCCCAGCCAGCGCGGGTTGGCGGCGAGCTCAAGCAAGGTGGCCGCCGCACTGTCGAACAACGCGCCGTAGAGCCAGCGCGGATGCCGGATCGCCAGTGGATTGAGCGCGTGGGGCAGCGTGAACACCCAGTGCGCGTAGGGCACCGGCAGCACTTCGCGCAGGCGCGCCGCGCGCCAGGCCTCCTTGGCCCGCGTCTGGCACTGCGGGCAATGGCGGTTGCGACACGAACGCCAGACATGGCGCTCGGCGCCGCAGTTTGCACAACGCTCACGTACGCCGCCGAGCGCCGCCGTACGGCAGTCGACGATCGCCCGCCAGGCCCGCGCCTGGGTGGGCGACAGAGCATGGCTCCGGCGGTAGGTGCTGCCGTGCGTGCGCAGGATGCCGGCCAGCGTGGGCCGGTCCATGGCCGCTCGGCCTCAGAGCCGGCGCAGCAGATCGAGCGGGCTGTCGTGGGGGATTGAACCCGGACGCGCCAGATGCAGGTAGCGCTGCGTGGTCGACAGGTGGCCGTGGCCCAGGAGCTTCGCGAGCGTGGCCAGATCGACGCCGGCCTCGAGCAGATGGGTGGCGAAGGCGTGGCGCAGCGTGTGGATGCCGCCCGTCTTGGTGATACCAGCCCGGTCGCGGGCACGGTAGTACGCACGTTGCGCACTGCTGATGTCGAACGGCTGGGCGGCGTCGGTGGCGCGAGGGAACAGCCAGACGCGGGGTTTGCAGATGCGCCAATAGACGCGCAGCGCTTCGAGCAGGCTCGGGCTGAGCAGCGTGTAGCGATCCTTGCCACCCTTGCCCGCCACCACCCGGATGCACATGCGATCCGGTGCGCTGTCGATGTCGGCGACGCGTAGCGCGCACACCTCGGACACCCGCAGTCCGGCCGCGTAGGCCGTCATCAACAGTGTGCGCGTGCGCAGATTGGCGGCCGCCTCGAACAGTCGCGCCAGTTCCTCGCGCGACAGGATCTCCGGCTGACGCTGCGGCGTGTGCGCGTAGGGAATCGTGATGGCCTCGGCCGTGCGGCCCAGCACGATGTCGAAGAAGAACTTCAGGGCGCACACGGCCTGGTTCACGGTCGTGTAGGCCAGGTGCCGCTCGGTGATCCGGTGCAGCAGCCAGGCCTTCACCTGCGCGGCATCGAGGCGGTCGGGACTGCAGTGGTAGTACGCGGCCAACTGCGCCACCACCGACAGGTAGGCCTGCTGCGTGCGCCGTGCCAATCCGCGCAGCACCATCGCGTCGATCATCTGCTGACGTAAGGGGCTCATGACACTTCTCCTTGAACACGGGGACATCCCCGGTTTCAAGGTAGGTCGTCGGCGCAGACGTCATGAAAAACGCGGTGGCGCTTGGGTTCGCGGCCACCGCGTCAGCGGTTTAGTTCAAC
>NZ_ATJV01000108.1 GCF_000443165.1 Thauera terpenica 58Eu
TCGCTCGCGCTGCCATGCTCGACCTCAAACCGTCAGGAAGTCCGGCGCCGCCGGGATGGATGACATTTTATTGCACCAACGCCGTTCTTTGCGGATCGTTATGGCGGCGCTGGCCTTCTGCGTAATGGTGGCTCTGGGCGCTGCGGCTACGACGGCGAGTTCCAGATCAAGGGCATCGGGCGGACTCCGTTGGTCGGTCGCGGAGTTGCTTCAAGTTATGCGGATGGCGTTCTTGCATTATGCGATGCGATATTTGAAGCCGCATGGGGAGAGATCGCAAACTGCATTCTTCCCTTCGGTGCGGTTCGGGCGGTCGGCATAGTTGGCACAGCCGCGACGTCCCTGCAACGCCAGGGTAAAGCCGTCGCGCGGGGACTGCTGATCCGCGAAGCCGCATTGAGGCCCGCCCATTTCGAACGTGCAGTGTATTTCACGCCAAGCCGCCATTTCCTCTCGTTGGCCCAACCACATGATGCGCGGCGCACAGCGGATGCCCTGTCTAGGCTGCCCGGGATTCTGCGCCACGCTTTCCTGGCCGGCAGTGATCTCGTAGGCCCGCGTGATCTCGTGATCAACGGGCTGGTCGCGTTCGCTGAACGCTTCGCGACTCAAGTGGCGGCGGCGAAGGCGAAGCGCATCATGCATGGCTCCTTGACCTCCTCGAACCTGGCCTTGGACGGACGGTGGCTGGATTTCGGCGCGACAACGTGCCTGCCGCTGGACGGTTTTGGAGACAACTCTGATCATCTGCCCTTCTGGCATGAGCCGGATACAGTAATGCAGGGCGTGCAGGAACTACTCTTCTACGCCGAAAAGTACATCGACGGTTTCCGACCCGGAGGCAGCCAAGCCTTCAACGCGATGTCTTCCGCCTACATTGCTCGGCTGTCGACCGAGACCCGTGACCGGCTTCTGCTCCTAACCGGTCTGCCGAGGGCGGTCCTTCATTGGATGCCGGCCGACAACGCGCATGCGAACACCTTGGCCGGACTCATTGCGACGATGCTCCACGGCGGCTTCAAGCCCCCGTCCGACATTTCCGATCCGGTCGCAGACAGCACGGTCGGCGCAGTCTGCCTGATCCTCGCACGTTACTTCCAGGATCCGTCCTGCGAATCCCGGATCGCTCCGTACGTGATGGGGCGCGTTGGCCAGGACGTGCTGTTGAAGACGTATTTGAACTTCATCGACCAGGCCGTCGCAGTGGCGGCGCATCGTGGTCTATCGCCAACCGATCTATTAACCGCGATCAGGATCAACGCGCTGCGCTTCTCCAGATATCCATACTTCATGTATCGGCCAAAGCTATTGCGGCAGATCGAAGAATGCATTGGCACTTCAACCTGCCCGGAATCCCTGCGTGCTTCCGTCACTCGACTTCTGGACACGATCCACAGCCTTAGCGGGGCGCTGTTGACCGACAGTGAGGACTTGAAACTCGTTTTGTGGTCCGACGAGATTGAATCGCTGCGGTTCAATCTCGAGACGGGGGAATGGCAACTTGCTGGGGCGGGGACGAATACGCGCTTTCGCACGCAAAACTTGGCGTTTCGTATCGAGAGTTCGCACACCGGGCGACAGCTGTGCCGCCATTTTGGGCCGTCCTTCTTGGAGTTCATTGTATGACAACTCATCTGAAATGTAATTCGAAGGATATCCGAGGCCATGCGCGACAACTCGGATTGGCGGTCATGCTCATGTTGCAGGATAAGACATACAGCGAGATGCAGGTCTTGTGCCTGAAAGTCTGGACCGAGCAGGCAATTTTGCACAACCAGATCAGGTTTTTCTTCAATGATCTTGGGGCGCCGGTTGGCTATGTCACCTGGGCCTACCTGTCGGATGAGGTGGAAAAAAAACTCATGGAACAGGGCGACTGCCTGTTGCACCCGTCCGAATGGAATGAGGGTGACCGGCTGTGGATTCTGGATCTTTGCTCACCCGAGGGTCACACTGCCGACATCGTTCGGCACCTCAAGACAAATCTGTTTGGCCGCGCACGAGAGGCGAAATGGATCCGCCACGGGAAGTCCACGACAAAGGGGAGAGTTCGCCTCTTCCGTAGGCGTTTGTCGAGCTATGCGCTTACCGGTGGATCCGACATCGGCCGCGCCTCACGCCACGCTGCCGGGAAGTAGCATTGATCTCGGCTGGGGGTTAATCCCCCGCGCTCGGCGTCATCCCCCCCACCGTGGCGGGGCACGCACGAGATCTGCCGAACATCCGGACATTGCTCGAAAGTAGCCTTGCGCAGCTACTGGCTCAGGTAGATATCCAGTCGGTCGAGGGCTTCCTCACCAAAGCGCTTGCGCGGCAAACGGCGCAGCCCGTGCAACAAGTCGCGTTCCCGCCGGTTCCCTGACGCCCCCCTTTTCGCTGTGAAACGCGACGCTTGATCGGTGGAGTGTCCGTCTGAACTATACCCTAACATGGCGTCAGACCATCCGGCGCGAAAGCGTCAGAATAGAGTCGCCTTCAGAATTGATTGACACGCACCGTCAAG
>NZ_ATJV01000109.1 GCF_000443165.1 Thauera terpenica 58Eu
GCAAATTTGCAGATTGGTGTCAGGGGTAAATCCGCCCATTGGCGGATTTACCGAACAGTCACACCACCTCCACTACCTCCCGCAGCTGCTCCCGGCTCAGGTGCGCCCAGCGGCAGCCAGCCGATGGACAGGGGCAGCGACTGAAAACCGTGGTCTGTCCCCTATTGTCCTGCTGGGGCAGCGCCGTCGGGCAGGTGGTGGCCACAGCGGTCACTGCCGGGCCCCAGGCCTTCAGAAGCTTGCCGGTATAGTCAGGCGCACCACGGCCAATCAGTTGCAGTCCACCCTTTCGCACAAAGCCACAATTTGGGCGCCAGCGGAAGGTTCGACCACAACTAGATCTAGTAGGCCTGCCTCACAAGCAGTAAGCCATTCACTCTTGCGCTCATCGGTCAACCAAGAATCGGCATCGGAAAGGCTGGTCGCCCATTGAAGCCAATACTCCACCCCGTCACGTGAAATCTGCGCCCTGGATGATCGCAATACCCGACTCACAACATTCTGCAACGTCAAGTCCTCACTGCGGAATGCCTTAAGCCCCTCAAACCTGACCGAACGAATCTGACCGTCCTCCAGACGGCATTTCAACTGAGCACGAGCACTCTCCCTATCAATTGCAACCACAAGAATCTCCGCATCATGAAACTCAGAACTATCACATATGCTCATTATCGACCTCCAGAACTACCGATCGCGCGGCCATGGAGAGATGGGCACGCCGGGACCACGAATCGGCTCGCCATTTGAACCACGATCCCAGTTATGAGCGTGAGGCATTCCTTGTCCGTGGTCATGATCCCGATCAATGTCGTACTCGGGCTTCCCGTCACTGCCGTACTTACGTTCCTGACCGCTGCCCGGATTCACCACCGTTGAACCAGGAGTCCCGGTATTTGGCGTTTTTGAAGGACGTTGTCCGCTACTTCCAGTCCCATTGCCCGCCTCATTATCGCTCTCATTGTAGATAGCATTGGCCTTGCTCCCTAGCCACCATCCTGCGGCCAGGCCTCCAACAGCGGTAGCCGCCTGCCCAACAGCTGAGGCTGCGGGTGGTACGCATGGAATGCAGTACGCAACTTGGATGCGCTCCCCTGTGAAGCTTGCCCCCAACTGCAGCCCACCCACCCCACCGTTGAGTTGATCACTCTGAACAGCACTCAGCCCCAGCGGATCGAACCGATTTACCGGGTTGTTCCCCACATACGCATACAGGTTCAGGTCATCGGCCGTGCCGATCGGATCGGTCTGCAGGAAGCGTCCGAGTGCCGGCGAGTAGAA
Organism: Thauera terpenica 58Eu; assembly: GCF_000443165.1. Lineage (GTDB taxonomy): Bacteria > Pseudomonadota > Gammaproteobacteria > Burkholderiales > Rhodocyclaceae > Thauera > Thauera terpenica. The sequence goes on from NZ_ATJV01000109.1 coordinate 1,279, forward strand.
CCGTGCCTTGTAGTAGTACAGGTTCAGCCCACCCAGGTACTGCTGCCCGGTGTAGCGGAAGCGCACGCCGGTGGTGACGTTGGGTTCGCCGAACGGGCCGTAGCTGTGGATCGCGGTGCTGGTGCCCGCGCTGTTGGCCGTGCCGATGATGCTGCCCAGGTGGTCGGCGTAGAGCCAGCTCTTGTTCGCGGTCGTGCTGCCTTCGTACCACACCAGCGGTTCATCGACACCGGGGCCGTGCACATAGCGGCGCAGGAGCGTGCCCGCACCGTCGTACTCGGCCACCAGATCGACGCCGTCGTAGGCGAGATCGGTGATCGTGCCAGCCAGCGTGGTACGGCGCAGCCGGCCTTCGGCGTCGTACGTGAGTGCAGCGCTGTACCCGGTCTTCGCGGCGGTTTTCAGCTTGTTGTCGGCGTCGAAGGCGTAGGTCCACACGCCGTCGCCGGTGAGGTTGCCCTTGGCGTCGTGGGTGAGCGTGGCGCCGGCGGCGACGGTGTATTGGTTCAGGCCGTTGGCGGTGTAGCTCTGGGTGCCGTTGGCGTAGCCCGTCCATTGGTACAGGTCGTTGGTCCAGCTCTGGCCCACGATTTCCTGCACGGGGTTGCGGGTGTAGGTGAGGGTCTGGTCCTGTGCGGTGCCGGTCAGGTTGTGCGCGAGGCTGGCGAGCGCGCCCTGGGGGCTGTAGCCGTAGCTGGTGGTGGTGCCATTGCCGAGCGTGACGGTCGTGCGCCGCGACAGGTCGTCGTAGGCGTAGGTGGCCAGGTGGGTCGTACCCAACTCCTGGATCGCGCTCGGGCGGTTGAGCGCGTCATAGGTGGTGGTGACGTAAAACGCGGTCTCGGGCCAGGTCAGTCGCGTGCGGTTGCCTGCCGCATCGTACTGGTAGGCGGTAAGCGCTCCACGAACCCCATCCTTACATAGCCGCGGGTGAGGCGGCATGCTCAGGCTTCCGTTTCTCAGGGAGCACGAACATG
>NZ_ATJV01000110.1 GCF_000443165.1 Thauera terpenica 58Eu
CGTGTCCCGGCGGCTGCCCGAAGAAAGCCTTCGACGCGACGGGCGGCTGCTTTCCGGCGGGATGCTGGAAGGGTCGTATCGGCCATGACCTGCCCGTCATCTTCTCTCCGAAGCCGTCGACCAAAAATCCGGTTGCCGCTGAAACCTGCCGGACGACCTACGGAAGGACCTCGGCCTCAGCCGTCATTCGTATGCAGCTTTCAGCGCAGCCGCAATGCGACGGTTACTTGCCGCTCGACCGCCAAGTGCGGCGAAGTTGATGGCCTGTAACAGGTGTCGACGCGGGATGAATGGAAGTCGCGGCTATCACCCGCCGCTAATCAAGCATCAGTTCTGGAAGATGAGTTGCACCACAAGCATTTGTGCCACGACGCCGCTTGCAGGCAGTTCGTCCACCAGAACATCCTACAATTTTCATGGCGAACCAGGGCGAGCAGAGGGGCGGCAATGGGCAACTCGTTCGTAGATAGCTCTGCGCCCACGTCTGGTCGTAGCAGTAGTGAAAGGTCACTCGGCATTTGACCTCTCCTTTCTCTGGTAGCAGCATGATAGGATGTCGTTGCCGTGGAGCAACCTATGACCGACAAGTTACCGACAAAGCTAAAGAAGGAGCCCCTCATCGACGCGCTGTTCGAGATGAGGTTCACAAGCGTCATACCAGCGTCAAGCGTTTTTCCTGGAGTCTTGTTCAGCAAGCTTCCACATGACAAGACTATCGAGCGGCTTCCGACAGAGCAACTTCCGAAGGCTCTTCTCGAATCCGAACCGAATTTGCGCTTTGCGCCCCTGGTTCGGCTCCACTGGGACAAGTTTCTGATTTCGATCGGCGACCGCAGTCTTGCGGTCAGTTGCAAGATGCCCTATCCGGGCTGGGGAACGTTCAAACCTGCCATCTTGAATGTCGTGGAACAACTTAGGGAGATCGGGATTATTCAGGCGGTACATCGGTTTTCGATGAAGTACATTGACCTGATTCCTGCAAGCAGCCCATCAGATCAGGTAATGGCCATCAATGGAACTGTTGTACTCGGAAACCACAAGCTGAAACAGGAAATATTTTCATTGCGGGTTGAGATCCCCAAAGAGGGTTTGCTGCACGCTGTTCAGATCACCTCTTCAGCCACTGCGACCCTGCAAGACGGATCGAGCAGAGAAGGTATTATTGTAGATATTGACTCAATCAGTGATCTTGGTAGCTTGGATTTTGGTAATTGGCTGGAGCGGCTGCCTGATCAGTTGGAATTGATGCATTTGGCCAACAAGGCAATGTTTTTTGAGTGTTTGCGTCCTGAAACGATTGTTTCATTGGAGCCGATCTATGAATAACTACCAAATCAACCAAACATCTCATACAACGGGCACCATGGTTATGGCTGGGATACTGGCGAGCCACCTTCTGGCTGGCTATGCCATTTCTACCCCAATGGACGACGCTCGAGATTCGATTCTTAATGCTCCGTACCGCACAAAGTCTGCTCTCCCGTCATTCGATCATATACGAAATATCTTTGGTGGCGACTTGAACGAGAGGCCTGACTCGTTCGTGGAGAGCATCTCGAATTTCTACGCAAAGTTGGTGACAAGTCAAGAGCCACTCGGCGCTGAGTTTTCGCGCGTTCTTCATGAAAATCTTTGGGATCTGTACGAACGGTAATTAGCGCCCAATATGCCCATCAGCACGGAAGCGATTCAGACGCATATTCCATTTTATCTAACGCAAGATCAAAAAGACGGGCTCATCAAGGCCCTAGGGGACTTTCCGAGGCAGATTCAATATTACATCGGACTGTATTCAAATGAGATGTTGCAGGGTGACGGATGGGAGCAATTGGAGGTCATTCGTTTCGAAGACGGTGCTCGTGGCCGGATCAAGGGAATCGTCCTCTCAAACTCGTGTGACATCAGTTCTGATAATAAGCGTGACACACCGCCTAAGATAACGTTCGCTCCCATTATCAAGCTGACAAATTATTCGCAGTTGCTCTTGGCGTTGGTGCACTATTAACAAACGCTTATATAACAATGGCCTAGATTCTGAGATTTTGGCATGATTCGCCCCTTTCCCCCGTCC
>NZ_ATJV01000111.1 GCF_000443165.1 Thauera terpenica 58Eu
GACGGGGGAAAGGGGCGAATCATGCCAAAATCTCAGAATCTAGGCCATTGTTATATAAGCGTTTGTTAATAGTGCACCAACGCCGTCCAAACGTATCCGCGCTGGAAGACGGGAATCACATACTGGACGGGTTGAGAAAACAGCTGAGCTGCGAAGGTCTTCGATGGCTGCATGGCAAAACCTTGTTCTGGCGCTCGATCGCGCCTTCTTCTTTGGGTAACTCGGTATCAGAGTGGATTGGAGGCCAGAAACGGTTCGATGCCGAATCGCGCTGCGATGCGTCGCAACTCGGTCAAAACATCGCCACGGAGCGGCTGCTGCCCGAGTGGTCCCTGAAAATTTCCGCTGATCGCCTTGGGATACGCCCTGCGCATCCAGCTCGATACCGCCTCGATTGCCTGCGGAGTCCCGCTATCGATGAACCGCACCGAAGCCGAATGGGACGGATCGTAAAAAGCGTAGTGCTCGCCAGTCTGACGCGTGAACGGGACCGTCGGACTATCCACGCAGCGCAATCGGGCGAGCAGCTGAAGCTCTCCCTTCAGCCCTGCGGGCGTCTTGACCACCCAGATGTAATCCGGCGCGTCCATAACAAGCTCCGAAAGCTTGGGCGAAGCGGAGCGGAAATAACCAAGGCGGCCATGCTTGAGGTCATCCGCATAGTCTTTCCAGTAATAGATGATGTCCATGAGAGGTACGCGACTTAGCCAAGAAAGAGCTACTGAGCTTACGATGGAGTTGAAACTTGTCGAGCACAAGGCGATCGGCCAGCATCGTGAAACTGGCACTCGCGAGTAGATCGGCAGAGATCCGGAGTTTGACGAGCGCGCTCTCTGGATCAGAGAACGCATAGTGCTCGGCAAATCCGCCCATGCTCGCAAGTTCGGCATGATGAGAGCGTAGCGGTTCGAAGTTGAGCGATGAGCGTTCCTGCATCCACATGTCTGGCGTTCTCGTGCGGTGGTCACCCTATGCAGCGAAAACCGGGCCAGCGTCCTATTCCTTGTCTTCAGCGCTTTCGAGGCCGAAACGCCTGAGCCAATTGGTGAGCGTCTGGTAGTGCGGAAATCCGAGCAGCTCGGCTGCCAGTTTCTTCCGATGGCTTGTTTGCTGCATGGCGCGCCCGAGGTAGTGGCGCGAAACTTCGTCGAGAAGCGCCTGTAAATCAAAGCCCTTGTGAAGAGGCCTGTCGAGGACACCTTGGCTGCGCGGCGCCACCTGTAGCAGCGCCTCGCGAACCTCATCTCCGGTGATCGTATCGCCGTCGGACCAGATCACCGACCGGACGAGCGTGTGATACAGCTCGCGGATGTTACCCGGCCAAGGGTGCGCAAGAAGAAAATTCCTTGCTTCCAGAGAAAGTTTCTTGTGTTGCACCTCGGGCTCGAATCCCGCTCCGGCATTGAGTTGGTCGAGAAAGTGATCGATGAGCAGCTCAATATCGCCATCGCGCTCGCGCAAAGCGGGCAAATGGATGATGCCGACGGCGAGGCGATGAAAGAGGTCTTCCCGAAATCGCCCCGCGGTCACATCGGCCTGCAAGTCGCGGTGCGTAGCCGCGATGATGCGCACATCCACCTTCACAGGCTTCGATGCACCGACCGGCGTGACCTCCTTCTCCTGCAAGGCACGCAGCAGACGCACCTGGGTGTCGGACGGCAGATCACCAATTTCATCGAGAAACAGCGTGCCGCCTTCTGCAGCCTTGAAGTGACCATCACGGTCGCGGTCTGCGCCGGTAAAGGCACCTCGCTTGTGGCCGAATAGCTCTGCGTTGGCGAGCTCACGGGGGATGGCACCACAGTTCACAGGAATGAAGGGTCGATTCGCCCTCTTGCTCGCGGCGTGGACCGCCTGGGCGAACAGCTCCTTGCCCGTGCCCGTTTCTCCCAGAACGAGCACGGGCACATCGAAGGCCGCTATCCGCCTCGCGCGATCAACCTGCTTTCGCATCGTAAGCGCTCCACAAACCCCATTCTTCCCGGATTCGCTAGGCCGTGATCAGATGCTCGGCCTTGAGATTCCAGGGCAGGAGGGCC
>NZ_ATJV01000112.1 GCF_000443165.1 Thauera terpenica 58Eu
GTGGTGGTGTGGTCGTCCTACGACCAGGACAGTGCCAGCACCTGGGGTGTTTACGGCCAGCGCTTCGATGCGGCGGGCAACAAGCTCGGCGGCGAGTTCCAGGTCAACGAGAGCACCGCGGGCAGTCAGTACATGTCCGAGGTGAGCGCGCTGTCGAGCGGCGGCTTCGTGGTGAGTTTCTACAATGACAACTACGACGTAGCGGGCAGCGGCACCACGGCCGACGTCTACATCCGCGAATACGATGCCACCGGCGCGGCGGTCGACGGCCAGCGCAAGCTCGAGTCGCCCGACAACAGCACCGCCTACCAGCCGGTGGTGGCTGACCTGGGCAGTGGCAACTTCGCGGTGATCTACAGCAGCTACGCGACCAGCGCCAATGGCGGCAACAACACCCACGAGATCCGTCAGCAACTGTTCGGTGATGCCACTGAGCTGGCGCGTTCGGCCAGCCCGCAGCTGGCGGACTTCACCGGCACGGTCACGTTCGAGGAGAACGCGGTCAATGCCGGCCTGCAGGTGATCGATGCGGCGGTGGGGCTGAGCGACATCGACTCGGCCAACTTTGGCGGTGGCCGGCTCGATCTGTACTACATCCAGGGCGGCAGCGCCGAGGATCAGCTCGGCGTGGTCGATCAGGGCAATGGCGCCGGGCAGATCGGGGTGGCGGGCAACACGGTGAGCTACGGCGGCGTGGTCATCGGCACGGTCAGTGGTGGTTCCAGTGGCGCGAATCTGCGCATCGACCTCGCTGCGGCGGCCACCGTGGACGCGGTGGAGGCGCTGATCCAGCGCCTGGGCTACGGCAACACCGATGCCAATCCGAACCTGAGCCGCACGCTGGGCTTGCGCGTCAGCGACGGCGACGGCGGCACCAGCAACCCCAACGTGCTCACGATCAACGTCACGCCCAACGTGGATGGCGTGGCGCGGGTGTGGGCCGAAGAGGTGGTCAACACCTACACCGCGAGCACGCAGGAGTGGCCGGCGGTGGCGACCCTGGCCGATGGCAGCTATGTGGTGACTTGGGACTCCAACGCTCAGGATGGCAGTCAGGGGGGTATCTACGCCCAACGCTTCGCCAACAACGGCGAGGCGCTGGGGGCGGAGTTCCGCGTCAATACCCTGGTCAATGGCGACCAGAGCTGGGCGCAGATCGCGGCCTTGTCGGACGGCGGCTTCGTCATCAGCTGGCAGGACAGCGCGGGCAATGACGGCAGCGGCTGGGGCAGCTTCGCTCAGCGCTTCGATGCGACGGGGGCAGCGCAGGGCGCGCAGCTGTTGCTCAACACCACGACCTCGGGCACGCAGTACCACAGCAACGTGGCGGGCTACAGCGGCGGTTTTGCTGCGGTGTGGTCCGACGGCAACGACATCTACGCGCAGCGCTTTGACAACGTCGGCGCCAAGCAGGGCGGCGAGACCTTGGTCAGCACTGCGCCGGGCAGCGCCTCGGCGCAATCGGGTGCCCAGTACGTGCCGGACGTGGCCGCCTGGGCCGATGGACGCTACGTCGTCGTGTGGACCGACGCGAGTGCCAACGACGGCAGCGGCGACGGTGTTTTTGCGCGTATCTACAATCCCGGCACGGCTAGCTTCGGCAGCAGCTTCCTGGTCAATACCACAACGGCCGGCAACCAGTCCTACAACGGTTATGGGGAGCATGCTGCCAGCGTGGCGGTGCTCGCCGACGGTGGCTTCGTGGTGGTGTGGTCGTCCTACGACCAGGACAGTGCCAGCACCTGGGGTGTTTACGGCCAGCGCTTCGATGCGGCGGGCAACAAGCT
>NZ_ATJV01000113.1 GCF_000443165.1 Thauera terpenica 58Eu
GCTGCGGGAGGTAGTGGAGGTGGTGTGACTGTTCGGTAAATCCGCCAATGGGCGGATTTACCCCTGACACCAATCTGCAAATTTGCACCACGGCGTAAACGACAAAAGCCCCCAACCCCACCGGTCAGCACCAATGAGATTGGGGGCAAAAGATGGCTGTCAGGACTCAATGCAGCGGTGTTGCCGGTGGTACGCATCGGGTGAAGGCCAGACCCAGGCGTGCCTCGCGATCCCGGTCGCTGGCGATTTCGGCGTCCACCATGGCCGCATCGAAGCCGCGCTCTCCAATGGCCTGGGTGCGTGACTTGAAGCCCGACTGGATCGCCAGGGTCTCCGCCCGGATGTCCTTCAGGGGATCGACCCAATCCCAGCGCGGTGGCAGCCAGTTGCAGTCCAGATAGTCGGCTCGACGTTGCTCGTAGTCCGGCAGGGCAAGCTGCCCGGAGACTACGGCCATATCCATCCAACGCGCCCAGACGGCGCGACACATCTGATAGACGATCACCGAGTGCTGAAACGACTCGATCCGCCGGCGGAATTCGAGCAGCGCCGCTCGGGTGTTGGAGTAGTTCGCCTTGAGCATGTCGGCAGTGAGGTTGGCATACGGCAAGCCCAGCGCGGCGGCCACCTGCAGCAGGGTGCGGTACTGGAAGGACTCGTAATTCCCACCCACGTCGGCTGGTGTTGAGAAGGTGATGTATTCCCCGTCATCGAGCATCTGCAACTGCCCCGGCTCCAGAGGCAGCAGCGGCTCGCCTTGGTCATCGCGGTCGGCGGTGTTGTCCAGTTCCCGCTCGGGCCGGCGCACGAAGCCGACGAACATCGCGGCGACCTTCTTGCGGTCCAGCTCAGCGTCGTCGTACTGGTCGAGCAGAAACAGCTTCACCAGCGCCGGGGAGAAGCGCGACACGCCACGTAGTTGCCCGGCGTCTACCGGATCGACGATGTGCAGCACCGATTCGGCCGGCACTCGCACCGTTTCCCCTGCGAGGCCTGGATCGGTGATGTCGCCTGGGTGGCGGCGCAGGAAGTGGTACGCGACACGCCGACCAATGCGGTCGAACTCGATGCCCTGGCGGATACGGTGGCCGTTGTCGAGTGCCTGGTTGTGGTTCAGGGGCAACATCTCGGCCGGCAGCATCTGCAACTGCAGCGGCACGGACAAGCCATCCTCGGGCCGGCGTGGTCGGATGCGGAAGAACACCTCGCCGGCGATGAACAGCTCGCGAGCGGCGCGGCGCTGCTGGCCATAGAAGTCGGTGAGCCCTTCGGCATCGGACTCGTCGGTCCAGCGCAGCCACAGCCGTTGCACCCGATCCTTGAGCACCGCATCGGTAATACCCGACGAGGGTTTGATGCCGGTGCCCACCGCATTGCCCGCCCAGGACTCGACCGCATTGGCGGCGTAGCCGTTGTTGCGGATCAGGTAGCGGGCACGCGCGGTCATGTCGGCGCCGGCCGCCTGGATCAGCGTGTTGACATGCGCGCGGCTGGCATGAAACGTCTTGAGCCGCCGCTTCGACAGTCCGCCATCGAAGCCACCGACTACGCCACCGATCATCGCGCCCACCTTGCGGCGCAGGGTTGCCATCAGCTTGGGTTTCATCACAGTCCTTTCCCGCAGACAGTGCGGATACGTCGTGCTCGTGGGCGACCTTGAAGTCGGGCGATCTCGCGCTCCAGATCCGACAGCGCCGCCCGGATCTCGACATTGGATTTGTAGGTCACGGTCTTGTCACCGGCTTTCACGGTGAGCACCCCATTGAAGCGCGCCGCCTGCAG
>NZ_ATJV01000114.1 GCF_000443165.1 Thauera terpenica 58Eu
TAGGACGGTTGGGCGGTTGGTGGGTAGGGGCGGTAGGACGGTTGGGGGCGGTAGGGCGGTGATGGGGTGGTGGGACGAGTGGAAAAGCTCGCGACTTGCGTCGCTCCTACAGCCAGATCCAAGCGTAGGTGGGTTTCTTTGGCGTGGTCGGTTTCCGTTGGTTCGGCGAGTCTCCGTTGGTGCGGCAACTCCCGTTCGCACGGCGGCTTTTTGTAGGAGCGACGCAAGTCGCGAGCTTTTTGGTCGAGCCCGCACACCGCCAGACCCAGCGCGGCCCGTTCCCGTTCGCACGGTGGCTTTTTGTAGGAGCGACGCAAGTCGCGAGCTTTTCGGACCGACATCACCAATGAGCGCTGAGGGGCGAATGGTTGAACCGTTTTCTTCGGCGGTAGGGCGGGCTGCACACGCCGCTGCCTCACACCGCGCGCGTGAGGGTGTGAGAATTCCCCGGTAAGTTGCGATCGAAGTGTATAGTTTCGTGTATAGATGCACGTCGCAATGGGGAGGTTGACATGGCACGGGATGAGCGTTGTCCGAAGCTTGAGCGGCAACCGCTGACGCTTGTATTGGCGGAGTTCCGCTTCAAGTCGGTCGAGTTCGAACCCCAGGCGATCGCCGCCCTGAAAGAGCGATTTGCGCCCTTGTTCTCTGAGTTGACCGAGGGCGTGACCCAGCAGGTGCAGCTTGGCGATCGGGGGGTGACGGTGGTGTCAGCGCCTTATATCGTCTGGCGTGCGCCCTTGCTGGGGAAGTCGGTGCATCTTGAGGCCGACAGAATCATCTATGCCACGACGACGTATCCGCGCTTTGATGGATTTTTACGCGACAGCATGGCGGTGGTAGAGGCTTTGCTTGAAACGTTAAGGCCGTCGTCATTGCATCGGGTAGGGCTGCGCTACAATGACGTTGTCGTACCCATGCAGGATGAAGCGCTTGCAGACTACGTTTATGCGCCGCTTTTGCCTTTTGTTCCGCTATCGGACAACGGTGGCAAGGTGGTTCGACACTTGAGCGAGACGGTGGTGCAGACAGCGGCAGGTACGCTGGTGGTGCGCGCTCTGGCAGGGATGCACGGTTTGGGCATGATGCCCGATCTCCAAGGGCAGTTTGGTTTGCCACTGGCGATCAAGGTACCCACCGATAAAACGACTGCGGTGCTGGATTTCGACCATTTCTGGGAGTTGCCCGAACTCGAAGGCGAGCCGTTCAGTGTTGATGTGGCCAGCCGTCGCCTCGCCGATCTGCATGAACCTGCGCGCGAGGCTTTCTGGAAAGTGACGACGGACTTTGCGAGGACAGAGCGATGGAACTGACCCAATTTCGGTTTCAGGTGGCGTCGAATCAGTTTGGCGTAGACCGCTTGGCGGGGTTTGTGCAGGGCTTGGGTGAAGTCATCGTTAACGCGAGCGGTGGCGTCGCGATGAGATTCTTTTCGGACACCACGGGCGGTGCGGGAAAGCTGCGCGAGTTTCCCTCTCTTCCTGAAGTGGCGAGGGGCAGCGAACCCGCTCATGGGAGTCCGGGTGTCGCTGCCGCGCTTGACCTGATCGAGCGTGTTTTTGCGCTGAACGTAAAACAGTTGGCAGAAATTTGCGGAATAAGCACCCGTAAGCCGGTTTATGACTGGCGCAAGGGAGCCGTTCCGCGGCCTGCGACCCTGGCGCGAATTAACGCCTTGCAGCGTGCAGCGCGTAACTGGGAGCGTTCCGGCTTTGGTCAACCGGGCGCGGCATTGCACACGCCGATCATCCACGAACGAAGCTTGCTCGATCTGTTGCGTACCGAGCCACTGGACTTCGAGGCGATCCAGTTTGCAGGCGGGCGTGTCGCGCTGATGCGCGAACTCTCCATGCGGCGGAAGCTGGCCGATCCTTTTCGCTGAGAGACAGAAGACCGATGTCGACTATCGGCGCGCGGATTGCGGCCAACGGGTGGCTTCAGGGAAGCGTTTTGCGTGATGATGATTTGCGCTCGTTGAGTGAGCGTTATTCGTTCAAGATGCACCGTGTCGCGGATGTGATTGGCTTGGTGGTGAGCCAGTCGTGCGATCTGACTTACGACTGGCTGGAAGGCGAGCCGTGTGCGGAGCTTCTTCTTGGCCTGAAGGCAGAGACTGAAGACGCCATCAAGAAGCGGGGCAACTGTACCGGTGGCAAGCACCCTCGGTGCCTGCACATGCCGATTCAGTACGGGGGTAGTGAAGTTTGGTTCGAGTTCGTACCGTGGAATCGTTTTGCGGTCGATCGCACAGCATTCCTCGATATCACTCCTGACCACGAGCGCAATTGTTTTAGCGTTGATCTGGATGTCGTGACCAACTGGCTGGCCCAGCGCTATATCCGTGCAGCCTTTCCGGATGACTTCAACGATCTTCTTGAAGCCGCCCGAAAAAAGCAAAAGAAGTTGCATGAACGTCTTTCGCCCGATGTGTCGGGGCTATATGCGCAGATCAGCCCCGATCGTGACCTCAGGACGGGCGAGCGTTACAGCGTCAACCTGCTCGCGCTCGTACCTGATTCGCATGAAACTCAACGGGTATCTGTGCATGAGACGGTGGAAAAACTCGCAGCGTTGATGCGTTTGGTCGATATGGAGGTGCTCAGCGCGGTGGCGCTGGAAAGCGAGATTTCCTACGCCACTGTCCGGTCGTATAGGCGCTTTCCACTTGAGCATCTGTCCCTGCGCAGCGACCCGCTGGATCCGATGCCATTCGTATGATGGGCCGACGGGCTGTACCAACTGCTGACCACCTGGTTGCTGAACCACATCCGCCGCGACGATGCTGACTATGTGGGTGTGGTCAAGGCGACGATGGTCGGCATCGCCAATGAGCGCTGAGGGGTGGGTGGTTGAAGCGGTTTTTTCGGTGGTAGGGGGCGGTAGGGCGGTGATGGGGTGATGGGACGAGTGGAAAAGCTCGCGACTTGCGTCGCTCCTACAGCCAGATCCAAGCGTGGGTGGGTTTTGTTGGCGTGGTCGGTTTCCGTTGGCGCGGCAACTCCCGTATGCACGGCCGCATTTTGTAGGAGCGACGCAAGTCGCGAGCTTTTTGGTCGAGCCTACGTGGGCGTGGTGAAGGCGACGATGAGCGGCGTCACCACTGAGCGCCACGAGAAGAAGCAAGAGGGCGGGTGGACCTGCGTGCGGACGATTGACCGCGCCACCACAAACGTGTCTATGAGCGCAAGGCCAAGGGCACGGTGTAGTCGAGGATGTGGTCGTGCTGTACAGCGCTGGACGCAACCCTGCGCTTGTAGCTGGCAAGAAGTTTGTGCGACTGATCAAACAAGGAGCGATTCAGCGATGAAATCAAAGAAGCCTTCGGCATCGAGCCAGACGCGCTCACGGTCAACGAGGCAGGGTATCTGGATGGCTTCAAATCAATTGACGCCATCCGAAATCGTCTTGCTGCAGCAGAGCAAGAAATCGATCGCCGACTACGTTCAAAAGGAGCTGCCCGAGCGTCTGAAGCAACGGCATCTCGAGCATATGCTGACGAAGGCTTGACGCTTTCCGAACCCGAGGCCGAGGCTACAGCCCGATAGCCGCATAGTGCTTTGAGGCAGAGTGCGGCTATCGGGCCTTCGCATGCTCGGCTGCCAAATGGGCGCGCACCTGGTCCGGGGTGACTGCGCGGGCTGGGTCGGCCTTCAGAGCGTCATAGACGGTGCCAACCTGGTTGTGCAGCCAGCTTTCAACGGCACGCTCTTGCGCCATCAGTGCCCGCAAGCCGTCGCGGATCACCTCGCTTTCGCTGGCGTACTCGCCCGTGCGCACCTTGGCCTTCACGATGTCCGCCATATCGTTTGGCAGCGTAATGCTTAGTTGCTGGGTTGTTCGCATGGGTGGCTCCTGTAGCGTGAGTAGGATTTAATCCTACTAGGCTGATGAAATGAGGTCCAGTCTTCTTTATTTGTGCACCGCGTGGGCGACCACGTCGAACGCCACCGCCTGGTGAGCCACATCCGCCGCGACGATGCTGACTATGTGGGCACGGTGAAGGCGACGATGATTGGTATCACCAATGAGCGCTGGGGGGCGGGTGGTTGAAGCGGTTTTTCGGCGGTAGGGGGCGGTAGGGCGGCAATGGGGCGGCGGAACGAGTGGAAAAGCTCGCGACTTGCGTCGCTCCTACAGCCAGATCGAGCAGGGGTGGGTTTTGTTGGCGTGGTCGGTTTCCGTTGGTTCGGCGAGTCTCCGTTGGCGCGGCAACTCCCGTATGCACAACGGCTTTTTGTAGGAGCGACGCAAGTCGCGAGCTTTTTGGTCGAACCCGCACACCGCCAGACCCAGCGCGGCCCGTTCCTGTTCGCACGGCGGCTTTTTGTAGGAGCGACGCAAGTCGCGAGCTTTTTGGTCGAACCCGCACACCGCCAGACCCAGCGCGGCCCGTTCTCGTTCGCACGACGGCTTTTTGTAGGAGCGACGCAAGTCGCGAGCTTTTTGGTTGAGCCCGCACACAGCCACACCCAGCGCGGCCCGTTCCCGTTCGCACGGTGGCTTCTTGTAGGAGCGACGCAAGTCGCGAGCTTTTCGGTCAAGCCCGCACACAGCCAGACCCAGCGCGGCCCGTTCCTGTTCGCACGGTGGCTTTTTGTAGGAGCGACGTAAGTCGCGAGCTTTTTGGTTAAGCCAGCCATGCGACATGGCCTTGAGACGTAGTCGCAGTGTGACTACAATGGAGCCTCTGAAACCTCAAAGGGAAGTCATCATGAGCACCGCCGATACCTATGTCCGCGCTCGCATTGACACCGACACCAAGGAGCGTGCCGCTGAGGCACTCGAAGCAATGGGTCTGTCCATCTCGGACGCTATCCGCTTGCTGATGCTGCGCATTGCCGATGAGCGCCGGCTGCCCTTCGATGTGAAGGCCCCTAACGCGACCACGCGCAAGGCAATTGCTGAGCTCGAGGCCGGGAAGGGCAAGCGGTTCAGCAGCGTCGATGATCTGATGGCAGACCTGCATGCGGACGATTGACCGCGCCACAGCGTTCAAACGTGACTACAAGCGCGAGGCCAAGGGCCGGCACCGGGCTACGCTCGATAACGATTTGAAGGCTGTTCTCGTGGCGCTTGCGACCGATCAGCCGCTCGACGCCAAATGCCGCGACCATGACCTGAGTGGCGATTGGGCGGGCTACCGTGAATGCCATATCAAGCCCGACCTGCTGCTGATCTATCGCAAGTCGGATACCGACACGCTCAGGCTTGCACGGCTTGGCTCGCACAGCGAACTTTTCGGTTGAGCCAGCACACCGCCAGACCCAGCGCGGCCCGTTCCCGTTCGCACGGTGGCATTTTGTAGGAGCGACGCAAGTCGCGAGCTTTTCGGTTGAGCCTACGTGGGCGCGGTGAAGGCGACGATGAGCGCCATCACCACTGAGCGCCGTCGATATCTTTCTGTTACTTTTTGCCGATTCATTCGCTCTGAGCCACACATGCTGAACGACCCCTTTCACCTCATCCTCTTGCTGGCCGCGGCGTTTGTTGCGGGTGCGCTGAACGCGGTTGCTGGCGGCGGCAGCTTCTTGACCTTGCCGGCATTGGTGTTCGTTGGCATGCCGCCGGTGGTGGCCAACGCGACCGGCACCGTGGCGCTGTTGCCTGGCTATGTGTCGGGCGCGCTGGGGTTTCGCGAAGACCTGGAGGCGCCGCCGGGTTTGACCTTGCGCGCGCTGACGGTGCTGAGCCTGGTGGGTGGCGCGATCGGCGCCGCGCTGCTGCTGGTGACCGACGACAAGACCTTCAGCAAGATCGTGCCCTGGCTGTTGTTGCTGGCGACGGTCTTGTTTGCGGTGGGGCCGAGCTTGCTACGCCGGTTGAAGGGCAGCGGCGGCGGCACGCAGGCGTCGGCGGGCAAGTCGGCAGCGGGCATGCTGGCGGTGTCGATTTATGGCGGCTACTTCAACGGCGGGCTGGGGATCTTGCTGCTGGCCTTGTTCGGCTTGTTGGGCCAGACCAAGCTCAACGCCATGAACGGCATGAAGAACGTGGTGTCGGCCTTGCTGACCGCGATTGCGGTGGCGATCTATGCCTGGGGCGGGGTGGTGGCATGGCCGCAAGCGCTGGTGATGATGGTCGCCGCGACCGCGGGCGGCTACTTCGGCGCGCGCCTGGCACGGCGCATACCGGCGCCGCTGATGCGCGCGGGCATTGTGCTGACCGGGCTGGTGATGACGGTTTTGTTCTTCTTGCGCTGAGGGCCCACGCAGACCTACGGTTCGCGCCGCCCGATCGCCGCAAATGGCTCGCGACTTGCGTCGCTCCTACAGAAAACCGTTGCGCATGGGGGAGTTGTCGGGCTAACGGAGAATCGCTGTGGCAACGGAAACGGACTGCAGCAACGGGAACCAAGCGCACTTGATTCCGGCTGTAGGAGCGACGCAAGTCGCGAGGGTTTCTGGCCGCTTCGTAGCGGCATTGCCGCCCGATCGCTGTGAAAGGCTCGCGACTTGCGTCGCTCCTACAGAAAGCGGGTGTGCGTGCGGGTGCCGGCGTGCGTGCGGGAAGCGGCGTGCGTGCGGAGATTCGCTGCGCGTACAGGAATCCCGCGTCAATGGAAACCCGCCGTCCCTTGCCTTCATGCTGCCCAGTCGCTACGCTCGACCGGCATCCCGGGGGATCGAGGGTGTGCGCTGGCATGAATCGTGCCTGTTTTTTCAAACTGCGGACCATGACGCCATGACTACCCCTGAAAATTCCCTTACGAACGAACAGATCACCCACTTCGCGCAGCGCATCGACGCGCGTAAAGCCCTTTTGCTGGAAGAAATTCGGCAGGTGCTTGACCGCTCCAGCGGCGAACACTATGTCGACCTCATCGGCGGATCGGGCGATTCTGCCGATGCGGCGACCGCCTCCCTGCTCCGCGACATCACCGAGGCCGAGATCATCCGCGACGTGGGCGAGGTGCGCGACATCGTTCAGGCCGAGCAGCGCATCGCGGCCGGACGCTACGGCCTGTGCACCGACTGCGGCACGGCCATCCGCTACAAACGGCTTGATGCCTACCCGACCGCCAAACGCTGCTTTGCATGCCAGGTGCGCCGGGAAAAGCTGCAGGCCCCTTCACCCTACACTGGGCGATGACCATCGAACTCGGCGAAACACGGAGAGCTCATGCACACCAGCGGCAAGGCAATCATTGAGACAGAGCAAATCCCGATCAAGCTCTGGCTTGACGAGGAGCAGATGGACGAAGGCGCGCTGGAGCAGGCGCGCAACCTGGCCAACCTTCCGTTTGCCTTCAAGCACATCGCCATCATGCCCGACACCCACGAAGGCTACGGCATGCCCATCGGCGCCATCCTGGCCACCCAGGGTGCCATCGTGCCCAACGCCGTGGGTGTGGATATCGGCTGCGGCATGTGCTCCCTGCGCACCAACCTGACCGAGGTCGAAACCGCGGACCTGAAGGCCATCATGGGCATCATCCGCGACACCGTTCCGGTGGGCTTCAATCACCACAAGACCCCCCAGGACGAAGCCTGGATGCCCGAGCGCAAGGGCAGTCTGCCCATCGTCGAGCAAGAGTACGAAAGCGCCCTGTATCAGCTCGGCACCTTGGGTGGCGGCAACCATTTCATCGAAATACAGAAAGGATCGGACGGCTACATCTGGATCATGATCCACTCCGGCTCGCGCAACGTCGGCTTCACCGTGGCCAATCATTACGACGACGTCGCCAAGCAGCTGAATACCGCAGCCGGCGTGGATGTGTCGCAGGACCTCGCCTACATCCCGGAATCCTCGGATCAGTTCGAGCTGTACTGGAATGAAATGAACTACTGCCTCGAATTTGCCCTGGCCAACAGAAAGCTGATGATGGAACGGGCAAAGTCGGCATTCAGACAAGTCCTGCCCGAGGTCGAATTCGCCGATTTCATCAACAAGCCGCACAACTTCGCCGCCGTGGAAGAGCATTTCGGCGAAACCGTCATCGTGCACCGAAAAGGCGCGACCCGCGCCCGCAAAGGCGAATGGGGGATGATCCCCGGCTCTCAAGGCACGCGCTCCTTTCTGGTGAAGGGTAAAGGCGAGGCACAGTCCTTCGAGTCCTGCGCCCATGGCGCCGGACGAATCATGAGCCGCGCAAAGGCCCGCAAGACGCTGGACCTGAAAGCAGAGATCAAAGCCCTCAAGGAGCTCGGCGTCTTGCACGCCATCCGCCACCGCACAGACCTGGACGAGGCGCCGGGGTCTTACAAGGACATCGACGAGGTGATGAGAAACCAGGTCGACCTGGTCGACGTGCAAATCGAACTGCAACCCCTGGCGGTCATCAAAGGCTAACAACCAAAGCCGCGCCAGCCCACCGCCCCGTGTCGCTAGTGCCGCGCCAGCATCGCGAAAAGCTCGCGACTTGCGTCGCTCCTACAAAAAACCGCATCGTATAGGGGAGCGGTCGCGCATACGGAAACCGACCGCGCATGCGGATACCCACCATGCCAACAAATGCCACCCACCCGTGGATCTGGCTGTAGGAGCGGCGCAAGCCGCGAGGGTTTCCAGCCGCTCCGTAGCGGCATTGTCGCCCGATCGCCGCAAAAAGCTCGCGACTTGCGTCGCTCCTACAAAAAACCGCATCGTATAGGGGAGTCGTCGCGCATGCGGATACCGACCACGCCAAGGAATGCCACCCACCCGTGGATCTGGCTGTAGGAGCGGCGCGAGCCGCGAGGGTTTCCGGTCGCTCCGTAGCGGCATTGTCGCCCGATCGCCGCAAAAAGCTCGCGACTTGCGTCGCTCCTACAAAAAACCGCATCGTATAGGGGGTCGTCGCGCATGCGGATACCGACCACGCATACGGAAACCGACCATGCCAACAAATGCCACCCACCCGTGGATCTGGCTGTAGGAGCGGCGCAAGCCGCGAGGGTTTCCGGTGGCTCCGTAGCGGCATTGCCGCCCGATCGCCGTAAAAGGCTCGCGACTTGCGTCGCTCCTACAAAGAACCGCATCGTATAGGGGAGCCGTCGCGCATGCGGATACCGACCACGCATACGGAAACCGACCATGCCAACAAATGCCACCCACCCGTGGATCTGGCCGTAGGAGCGGCGCGAGCCGCGAGGGTTTCCGGTCGCTCCGTAGCGGCATTGTCGCCCGATCGCCGTAAAAGGCTCGCGACTTGCGTCGCTCCTACAAAAAACCGCATCGTATAGGGGAGCCGTCGCGCATGCGGATACCGACCACGCCAAGGAATGCCACCCACCCGTGGATCTGGCTGTAGGAGCGGCGCGAGCCGCGAGGGTTTTCAGCTCCGCAGCACTATCGCCGCACGCCGACTTCATGCCAGGCGCATTTGCCGGTAAGCTCCGTGCATGCCTCCGAGCGCCATCGACCTCCGCCGCGGCCGGGTTTCCGAGATTGGGCGGATCTATCTGATCACCGCCGTCACCCTCGACCGCGTACCGCTCTTCGAGGATCTGGCGCTGGCGCGCACCACCATCGCCCACCTGCGCCATGCCGATGCACACGGGCGCTCAAAAACACTCGCATGGGTGCTCATGCCAGACCACCTTCACTGGCTCGTGCAACTCGCAGACGGTGAACTGTCCAGACTTGTTGCCGGCTTCAAGGCGGGATCGGCGTCGTCGATCAACCGTATCCTGCAAACGCCCGGTCAGCGCCGCTGGCAAACGGGCTTCCACGACCATGCACTCCGAACAGAAGAAGACATAGCAGCCATCGCACGTTATGTCATCGCCAACCCGCTGCGCGCAGGCATCGTCACCAGCGTGCGCGCCTACCCGCATTGGGACACCGTCTGGCTGCCAGAATGAAAAGCCAGCTGCCTCAACACCACGACGAAACCGATCACCCCACATCACCCCACCATAGACGCGCCGGCCCCCGCACGCACATCGGCTCCCGCACGCACGCCGACTCCCGCACACACACCGGCTCCCGCACACACACCGACTCCCGCACGCACACCGGCTCCCGCACGCACACCGGCTCCCGCACACACACCGGCTCCCGCACACACACCGGCTCCTGCACACACATCGGCTCCCGCACGCACGCCGACTCCCGCACGCACGCCGACTCCCGCACGCACATCGGCTTTTTGTAGGAGCGACGCAAGTCGCGAGCCTTTCACAATGATCGGGCGGCAATGCCGCTACGGAGCGACCAGAAACCCTCGCGGCTCGCGCCCCTCCTACTGCCGGAATCAAGTGCGCTTGGTTTCCGTTTGGACGGCGCTTTGCAGCGACGCATGCGCCTGGGCGCCGGCCAGTAAATGCGGTGTGAGTTGAGCGCGCGCTGCAATCAGATGGGAGATGGAGGCGTCTGGCCGTGCTTCCCATCGCCCATTCAGTCACCCGTGGGTGAGATGCGGAAGGCGCGCACGGTGGGTAGTTGGCGCAAGGCGGCGGCGAGCCGGGCCAGGTTGTCCTGGTTGTTGGTGCGGATCACCATGCGATATTCGAAGAACAGCTCGTCATCGGAGAAGCGGTAGCTCAGGTTGCTGGCGGTGAAGCCGTAGCCCAGCAGGAAGCTGTCGAACTCGGACTTTGGCATGACCTTGTCGCGCTCGAAACGCACGCTGTGCTGGGCGTAATAGTGCGCGGGCAGCCTGGATTCGATCCAGCGGAACACCGACAGGATGGACAGCGTGAAAACGGTGGCGAGGATGGCCGGTAGATAGAAGCCGACCCCCATCAGGATGCCGATGGCCGCGGTGATCCAGATCGAGGCCGCGGTGGTCAGCCCGCGCACCGACAGGCCCTCGCGAAAGATGACGCCGGCGCCCAGAAAACCGATGCCGGTCATGATGCCTTGCGCCATTCGGGTGGGGTCGGTGCGAATGGTCTCCAGCGGGATATCGAGGATCCATTTGTCCTGATACACGGTGACCAGCATCAGCAGGCTGGAGGCGAGGCAGACCAGCGCGTGGGTTCTGAAGCCGGCGGGGCGCCCGTGAAAACTGCGCTCGAGCCCGATGACGCCGCCTGCGACCAGCGCAGAGACAAGATGAATGACGATGGTCAGCGCGTCGGTCGTCATGATGCGCGGTCTCGAGGAGAGGACTGATCTGTAGTTGTGGTAATTAAACGATAAATGTCGTTTTTAAGACAATACGGAGAAACCCTTGCCACCAATTCGCTGAACAGCGAGTGGATATTTTTTAATTACCTGAACAGGTATAATCTGCGAACGATGGCCGTCAAAGAAAAACCGCTTGAGTAGATCGCGAGCAGCTACAAGGATCTGATGGCCTTGCCGCCCGACGTGCGTCGACGTTTTGGTTTCGCGCTGTCCTTGGCGCAGATTGGCGATCAGGATGACGCGACGAAGGTGCTCGAGGGTTTCGGCGGCGCTGGGGTGCTAGAGGTCGTCGAAGACGATGCCGGTGGCACCTATCGAGCTGTCTACACGGTGAAGTTTGCAGAAGCGGTGTTCGTCCTGCACTGCTTCCAGAAGAAGAGCAAGCGCGGAATCGCCACGCCAAAGGCAGACATGGACATCATCCGCGCCCGGCTGAAGGTGGCCGAGGCACTGGCACAGGAGCTACGAGATGGAAAAGAAAATCATTGAAGGCGTCGAGGTTCAACGCAGTTCGGGCAACGTCTTCGCCGATCTTGGACTCCCCGAAGCCGAGAACCTGAAGATAAAAACCGGCCTGGTGGTTGAGATCAGGAAGGCAATGCGTGCGCTCGGGCTGACGCAACAGGCGGCAGCGAAGCGCATGGGCATTTCGCAAGCGAAAGTCTCGGGCATGATGCGGGGCGACTTCACCAACCTGTCCGAGCGCAAGCTGATGGACTGCCTTAATCGCCTTGGCTACGACATCGAGATAAAGGTGCGACCCGCTGCCGAGCCGCTCGGGCATCTGACGCTTGCAAGCGCCTGATCTGCGAGACGCCCCTGGATTTACCTGCAAGGGTTTTGGGCAAGCATCACCTAATCCAGATCCGCCAGCGGATGTGCGCCGCTGAAGCGGGGGCGGAAGTGGTCGGCGATTTCGCTGGCGCTGATTTCGCCAAGGTCGGCATGGCGCCAGCGCGGCTGGCGATCCTTGTCGATCAGCAGGGCGCGCACGCCTTCGGCGAAGTCGGCTTTGCTGGTGCAGGCGACCGAGACGATGTATTCCACCCGAAACACTTCCGCCAGCGACATGTGACGGGTGCGCTGCCACAGCTCCCAGGACAGGCGGGCGGAGCTGGGGGCGCCGTGGGCGAAGGTGTTGCCGGCGGTGGCCAGCCAGCTGTCTTCATCGTCGGTGAGGGCGCGCAGGCGGTGGGCGATGTCGACCAGGCGGTCGTTGCCGATGAGCGCTTCGATGCGGTCGAAATGGGTGCGCAGGCGTGAGGTGGGGATGCTGTCCGCAGGTGCGCTGAGCGGGTGGAGCAGGGCGTCCAAGCGTGCATGGTTAGCGGCGCTGCCGCCATCCTCCGCTGCCTGCCAGTGGGTGGCACCGATCAGCGCGGGCAGCCGTGCGCGTTCGCGCTCGTCGATGAGGTAGTCGGCCAGGCCGGCAAAGCGCGCGTCGGCGGCGTTGATCGGGGCGCCGGTGAGCGCCAGGAAGAGGCCGGCGCGCCCCGGCATGCGGCGCAGAAACCAGCTGCCGCCGACATCGGGGTAGATGCCGATGGTGATCTCGGGCATGGCCATGCGCGTGCTGGGGGTGACGACGCGATGTGAGGCACCCGCCATCAGCCCCAGGCCGCCGCCCATGACCACACCCTGGCCCCAGCACAGCAGGGGCTTGGGATAGGTGTGGATGAGGTGGTCGAGGCGGTATTCGTGTTCGAAGAAGGTGGCGATCTCGGGCGCGACCTGTCCGGCGGGTGCGGCCTTGATGGCGCGGTAGAGCGCGGCGACGTCGCCGCCGGCGCAAAAGGCCTTGTCACCGCTGCCGTCGAGCAGCACGCCGACGATCTCGGAGTCTTCCGCCCAGGCCGCGAGCTGCGGCGCGAGGCGGTCGATCATCTCCAGCGACAGCGCGTTGAGGCGCTGGGGGGCGTTGAGCGTGGCGTGGCCAAAGCGCCGGCCGCAGGCGGTGGGGATTTCGCGCAGGATCACGCAGTCGTTCATGATCAGTCTCCTTGGGGGTTGCGCCAATGGGCGAACGGTATCTATGGTTTGGTTGCGGGCTTAATAGACTGTGAGATAGCATGACGTTGTGCGTCATTTGTACTAACATTATAGCAGTTGATCAAATAGGTTGAGGTTCCGTCATGACTGCCACTGCGTCTGCTAGCGCCCGCTCTGCCCGTCTTGGACTGCGTGCTACGCCACAACAGGAGGCCGTCCTGCGTCGCGCGGCCGATGTAGCCCATAAATCCTTGACCGACTTCATCCTCGATAGCGCCTGTCTGGCTGCTGAGCAGACTTTGCTGGACCAGCGTTTGTTCATGGTCTCGGGCAGCCAGTATCAGGGTTTGATGGATCTGTTGGACCAAGCCGATCAGCCCAATAGGGGGCTGCAGGATCTCTTCTCGCGCAAAGCCCCCTGGGACTCAAAGTGAGTTTGCGTGGCCCTCAGCCTCTGGGGCCACAGCATCGGCTGGAAGGTTTCGAGTGTGGCAAGCCGGCGCTGAGCGAATGGTTGTTGCGACACGCTCGGCAAGCGCAAAGCGCGGGGTCAGCCAAGACCTTTGTCGTAACAGACGATGATCGCGTGGTGGCTTACTTCAGTCTGACCGTCGGTCAGATCAATACGCTGGAGGCGCCGGAACGTGCCCGCAAAGGGATGGGGCAATACCCTTTGCCAGTGGTGGTCCTCGCGCGTCTGGCCGTGTCACAGCAACATCAGGGGCGTGGCATTGGCATCGGACTGATGCAGGATGCGATCCGTCGTACAGTTTTGATTGCAGAGCAGGCCGGCATCCGTGCGCTGTTGACTCACCCCATCGACGCTGAAGCGACGCGCTTTTACACCCGCTTTGGCTTCATCGCATCGCCCTTGCGTGAGCAGCAATTGCTGCTGCTGCCCAAGGATGCACGGCGCTGGATCTAGTGTTCCTGGTAACGACCGTGCCAGCAGCGGCGTTGGCTGCGCTCAGGGTGCTTGGCTTCAGGTAACATCGCCATCATGCTGAATCTGAATCGAATCAAGGCCATCTCGCTGGATCTGGACGACACGCTGTGGCCGATCTGGCCCACCATCGCGCGTGCCGAGAGCGTGCTCTACGACTGGCTTACCCTCAACGCGCCGCAGACGGCGACCCTGTACGCCAGCCCACTGGCGCTGCGCGCGGTGCGTGATGCGCTCGCGCAGCAGCGCCCCGACCTGGCCCACGACATGACGAGCTTGCGCCGCGAATCCTTACGCTTTGCGCTGAACAACGCAGGCGATGATCCGCAGCTGGCCGAACCGGCGTTCGAGGTCTTCATTGCCGAACGCCACAACGTCACGTTTTATCCCGACGCGCTGCCTGCGCTGGAATTTCTCGCCGCGCGCTATCCCTTGGTGAGCCTGTCCAACGGCAACGCCGAGGTGTCGCGCATGGCGCTGGCGCCGCTGTTTGTGG
This sequence comes from Thauera terpenica 58Eu, assembly GCF_000443165.1. Lineage (GTDB taxonomy): Bacteria > Pseudomonadota > Gammaproteobacteria > Burkholderiales > Rhodocyclaceae > Thauera > Thauera terpenica. The sequence continues at coordinate 14,484 of NZ_ATJV01000114.1, forward strand.
GCAGCGTGTCGGCGTTCAAGTTTGGCGTCTCCAAACCCGACCGGCGCATTTTCGAGGCCGCAGCGCAGGCCGCCGGCGTGCATGCCGACGAGGTCCTGCACGTCGGCGACCATGCGCTGCAGGACGTGCTGGGTGCGCGCGCCGCGGGCATGCAGGCGGCGTGGGTGAATCGCGAACAAGCTGCGTGGGAGCATGCGGAGAGGCCGCATGTGGAGCTGGGCGATCTGAGCGAACTGGTGCAGACGCTGGACGAGCGTCGAGTGCTGAAAAGCCCTGAGTAGAGCCTGGGAGAGGCTGCATTGGGCGCGCGAGCGTGATGCAGTGCACGCCGTCCACAGCCCTGCGCCACCGGTCGTGCAGCAGGTCACATGCACGCCTGGCCATTTGAGACACAGTGTCGGCAGGCCTCGAACCGAGGCGCCCTGTCGCAGCGATGCGGTGAGCGGGGCACGACCCCGCCGCGCTCGCAAGGCACGCTGATACAGCCGCTCAAATGTCCTGAAGGAATACCGATGAAGAAACTTGTCCTTGGCGCCGTGTTGGCCTTGTCCGCAAGCCTTGCGAGCGCAGCGCCGATTCCGACGGTGGTGAGCACTGCCAGCACCGGCTTCAACGGCAGCTTGCAGGTGCTCAACGACGGTATCGTTCCGGCCGAAATGAGCGTGTGGAGCTCGGACAAGACGCTGTCCTGGAAAGGCACGGACAAGGCCTTCACGTTTTCTTTTGGCGATCTCTACCGTGTCGACGATGTGCGCCTGTCGGTCGACAACAACGACAGCTACTTGCTGGAATATTCGCTCGACAACCTGAGCTGGACCACGCTGTTTGCGGTGGCCTGGCATTACGGTGAAGTGTTCTGGGGCATGGACACGATGTCCACGCACGGTGGCGATCTGGAATACGTCAGCCAGCTGGACTTTGCCCCGGTTGAAGCGCGCTTTGCCCGCATCATGGCGACCGGTGGCGACAACCTGTATGCGGTGGGCGAAGTGGCTTTCAGCGGCGAGCGCGTCATTCAGTCTACGACGGCGTCTGTGCCCGAGCCGGGCATGCTTGCGCTGCTGGCGGCGGGCGCGGCGGCCTTCGCCATGGTGCGCCGGCGCCGCATGAGCTAAACCAAGCCTCAATGCATGCAGGGGACAGACCACGATCCTGTGCGGGAATCGTGGTCTGTCCCCTTTTTTGCTTTCCCTTTTTTGCTTTTTTGCGGCTTAGATCTTGCCTACCCAGTGATCGACCGCCTCGGAGATGATGTCGTAGGCGAGTTGATGCGCGTCTTCGGGCTCGCGGTAGGGGTCGGGCACCTCGGTCCTGGTCCAGTGCCCGAGCAGGAAGGTCTTGCCGCGGGTGGTGGGGTCGAGGTCGTTGGCGTAGTCGAGGTGGTGCTTTTCCATGCCGAGGATGAGATCCGACCAGCGCGTGAGCTCGAGGTTGAGCTGCTGGGCGCGGTGGGCGGAGAGATCCACCTGGTGCTGATTGGAAACCTGCTGGGTGATCTTGTCAGCGCCGTGGCCTGCCAGCGCACCGATGCCGGCGGAGCGGACCAGGACTTTCTTGCCCGCGGCGAGTGCACGCTGACGGATCAGCTCTTCGGCAAGCGGACTGCGACAGATGTTGCCGGTGCACAGAATGAGAATTTTTTCGAACATGGCCTTGGCGTAAAAAAAACCGACACCCCGGTTCAGGGGCATCGGTTTTTTTAGATATGTTGCCGATCAAGCAGCGCAGACAAGGCCGCGCTGACTGACCCGATCAAGCGAGCTGATCAAGCAGCTTGCTTGCGACGACGAACTGCACCCAGACCGGCCAGACCCAGACCCAGGAGGGCGAGGGATGCGGGTTCGGGGACGGCGGTGACGGCGATATTGTTCAGGGAGAATTTGCCGTCAATTTTGTTGTCGGAGTCGTTGGTGAGCTTGCCGGGCACGGGGCCGCCGTCGGCAGCCCACATCAGTGCGCCCAGACCCGGCCAGTCGGTGGCGGTCTCGGTGATGTTCATGGTGACGGTGGTGTCGGTGAAGTTGCCCGTGACAGCGAAGGTGCCGGAGCCGTTCGTATTAACGAAACCGGTGCCGAGCAGGCCGTTCAGAAAGCCCAGAACACCCGAGGTGGTATTGCCATTGTACGAGCCGCTAAAGCCAAAATTGTGCGTACCGAGGACGAGGCCCGAGCCGAACACGAAGGGATAGGACCCGGGAGTCAGGCCAGCGATGCTGATGTTGCCGTTATAGACCGGGGTGTTGCTCGTGACGGGGGGGAGATTGATGTTGCCAGCACCAAAATTAACCCAACCAGAGCCAATCGGGCCGGCTGAACCCGGGCCGACGCTCACGGCATAAGTGCTCGAGGGGCCTGTGCTCAGGTTGCCGCTGCCCAGCAGGCTTGTGAGCTTGACCGAGTAGGTACCGGGCGTGCCATCAGCGAAGCCCTCAACGAGAAAGTCGCCCTTGAGGGAGTTGATGTTACTCACGAAAGCAGCCGAGGCGCCGGTGCTGATCGTGGCCAGAGCCGCTGCGGCGGCGATGAGGGCAGTCTTTTTCATGATTTGAGTCCTGTCAGTACGTCACGGCTGGTGTATGGCCAGAGTGCGGGTTTAACTTCGTCGCAACGTGTAGGTAGTCGCTGTGCAGACTAAAGCAATATCGATGCCAGTTTTTCAAGTCATTGATTTTGATTTGTTTTGTATCGCAAGACGAGCCTGGAAGAGCGCGAGTGTAAAGTTTTCCGACAAGCCTTTTGGGTGCTGCTGAACGCGGCAGCTGCAGACCTGCTCTGACCTACGGTGGCGCCTGCCGATGCGGGCCGGTTCAGAACCAGCTCTCGACCTTGCTGCGCGCCGGCATGCCGCCCGCGTGCACCACGGTGCCATCGACGACGACGCCGGGCGTGGCCATGATGCCGTAAGTCATGATCTGCTGCAGGTCTTCGACCTTTTCAAGCATGATTTGCGCGCCATTGGCGGCGGCGACTTCTTCGATGAGGCGGATGGTGTTGCGGCAGTTTGCGCAGCCCGAGCCCAGAACCTTGATGTTTTTCATGCTGTGCCTTCCTCAGAGAATCAGGTTGAAGATGTAGCCGACCAGGATGATGCCGGTGGCGACGATGGAAACATAGATCGCGATCAGCTTGAGCTTGAGCGCCTTGCGCAGGATGATCATCTCCGGCAGTGACAGGGCGACCACGCTCATCATGAAGGCCAGCAAGGTGCCCATGGCCGCGCCCTTGCCGTACAAGGCTTCGACGATGGGGATGACGCCCGCGGTGTTGGTGTACATCGGCACGCCAATGCCGACGCTGGCCGGCACCGCCCACCACGCCTCCTTGCCCATGATCTGGGCCATGAACTCGGCCGGCACATAGCCGTGGATGCCGGCGCCGATGGCGATGCCGACCATCACATACGGCCACACCCGGCCAACGATCTCCTTCACGCTGGCCCAGGCGGCGTCGAAGCGATCGGGCCAGCTCGGGCGCGTCTGCGAGATGTTGGTGGCGGCCGCGCCGCGCTGGATGTTGAGCACCCAGTCTTCCAGATGGCGCTCGAGCTTCATGCGCGTGAGGATGAGCCCGGCAAGCATGGCCACCACGATACCAAAGGCAAAGTAGAGCGCGGCGATCTTCCAGCCGAACATCGCCGCGAGCATGACCACCGCAATCTGGTCGATCATGGGCGCGGCGATGAGAAAGGTGAGGGTGATGCCCAGCGGTACGCCTGCCGACAGAAAACCGATGAAAAGCGGCACCGCCGAACACGAGCAGAACGGCGTCACCGCGCCCAGCAAGGCGGCGAGCAGGTAGTTGAAGATGGCTGCGTGCCCGGCAAGCAGGCTGCGTGTGCGCTCGGGCGTGAAAAAGGTATGCACCACGCCCATGATGAAGACCACCGCTACCAGCAGCAGCAACACCTTGGGCGTGTCGTAGATGAAGAAATGCACGGCTTCGGCCGCGTGCGTGCCCCGTGCCAGCCCCAGCAGGCCGACGAACACATCGGCAAAATCGGTCAGGTGGGTGTAGGCAGCCACCCATGCGGCGGCCGCGACCAGGATCGTCGCCGCCCAGCGCCCGAGGCGGGGTGAAGAAGGCTGGAAGCTGGGAGTGGAAGGGGGTGTGCTGCTCATTGCGTGCTCCGCTTGCAGGGTTCAGTGCTTGGCCGCTTGAAGCTGTACGACGACTCACTCAGGGAGACGTAGCAGGAGGCAAAAGGATGCAGCCTGGAGCGAAAAAACCATTGTGCCGCGGTCTTGGGTGGTGGCGCTTGTCGGCCTGGCGTGCGTGGCCAGGGCCTACGTTCGCGTACCTTCGTCGAATTATTACCCGATAATTCGTCCCTGGCTGACTGCCGCCGACAGGCAGGGCGTCTTCAACAAGGAAACAAGCCATGAGCGACATCACGATTCACCACAACCCGCGCTGCGGCACTTCGCGTAACACCCTGGCGCTGATCCGCAGCAGCGGCGCCGAACCGCTCGTCATCGAATACCTCAAGACCCCGCCCAGCCGCGCGCAGCTCATCGAGCTGATCAAGGCCGCCGGCCTTGGGGTGCGCGGGATCATGCGTGCGAAAGAGGCGCTGTTTGCTGAGCTTGGCCTGGGCGACCCCAACACGAGCGACGAAGCGCTCATCGACGCCATGATGGCGCATCCGATCCTGATCAACCGCCCGATCGTGGTCACGCCGCTCGGCACCCGTCTGTGCCGGCCGCCCGAGACCTTGCTGGAGATCCTGTCCCAGGCCCAGCGCGACGCCCTCGCCAGCGCGGGCGACAAGGCGTCGATATGAAGCGCGGGTTTTGGGCCTGCGGCTGTGCTGAACGAATGGCCGACAGGCGATGAATCCACCCTGCCTGATGAGCGCCTGGCAAGCCTGCGAGCGCGAACTTCACGCCTTCCTGCGCCACCGCGCGCCCGAAGGCGTCAGCGCCGACGACTTGCTCCAGGATCTGTTCCTGAAGGCCTTGCTCAAGGACCGCGCTTTTTGTGAAATCGAAAATCCGCGTGCGTGGTTGTTCGAGGTGGCGCGCAATCTGGTGCACGACCAACTGCGCCGCAAGCGCGACACCCGCCCTGTCCCTGATGATCTGCCAACGCCCGAGCCCGAGCTCGACATCGCCGACGGCCTGGTGGACTGCCTGCCACGCGTGCTGTCCGAGCTCGCCCAGGCGGACCGCGAAGTGATCGAGCTGTGCGACCTTGGCAGCATGACCCAGGCCCAGTTCGCCCGGATCAAGGCCCTCTCACTGCCCGCCGCAAAGTCGCGTATTCAACGCGCCCGCCAAAGATTACGCGCGCAGCTGATCGAAGCCTGTCAGGTACGGTTTGATGATGAGGGCAGGCGCTGTTGCTTTACGCCGCGGGCAAGGGTGTAAGCGCGCAAGATGAAAAACAGGCCCGAACCGCAATGCGGCGGGGGCCTGTTCGGGTCGATGTATGGATACTGAAGCGCGGGTCAGACCGGCTGAGGTCAGGCAGGCTGAGGCCAGACGAAGTCGGGGCGTAGTCCGGCGTAGACCGGAAGGCCGTCGCTGGGCTTGGGTGCGCCGGTCGCGGGATCGTAGAACGCGTGGTAGGTCGGTGACAGCGCCGCTGCGTCTAGGCCCATGAGATTGGGGACGATCACCCGGATGCGTCGCTCCTTGTCGTCGAGCATGATCGGGGTGCCGCACTTGGCACAGGTGCACAGCTCCAGCGGGCCGTTCGGGTTCTGATCATTGAAGGGCTGACGTTTCAGGCCCGCGGGGTTGTCGACCTCGACGTCCGCATGCCTGTAGAACACCACATGGGTCGTGTCCTGGCCGGTGACGCGTTTGCACACCGAACAGTGGCAGGTGTGATTGTCGATGGGGCCGGCATGCAGGCGCGTGTGTACATGTTCGCAGCCGCCCGTCGTGTTTGCAGTCATCTCTCTCTCCTTGGTTTTTTTATGATGGACCGTCATGCCCGGCTGGTCTGCATTGGCCACACCGGAAGGCTTGCGCTGAACAATGAAACGCCCAAGTCCTTGGCTGATTATGGGCCTCAGGCGCGAAGAAGAAAGCTCGGTGTTTTCCCCAAGCGGCCAGGGTGAGCATCGGTAGCCAGGCTGCGGGTGGATGCGTGGATGAGGACGCCGACGACCGCAGCAAACACCAGCGCAAACGCCACCGTCCTTCGGCGCGCTGTGGTCGTGCCATTCCATACGATTCTGCCGCGCGCGCTCAGCCATTCATTCAGGGCGATGCCCACGAGCAGGCAAAGCGTTCCGAGCAGGTAGCCCGCCCATACATCGCTCAGGTAGTGCACGCCGAGCCCGATGCGGCTCAGGCCCATGGCGAGGACGAGCACGCCGCTCGCGACCAGCAGCGTGATACGCAGCGCCCGCCGGGCCGTGCATCGGATCAGCACATAGCCCAGGAAGCCGTAGAAGGCGACGGCGATGGTGGCGTGGCCGCTGGGGAAGGAGTAGGACGCTTCGATCAGGACCGCTTCGAGCGGGCGGGGGCGCTGAAAGGCCAGCTTGCCCAGGGTGACGAAAACCGCCGCCCCCAGGCTTGATGCCAGCAAACCTGCGATCGCGTATTTGCGCTGCGTGAGCCAGAGCACGAGGCATGCCACAAGGAGCAGGGCGCCGACCACCCGCGGCTCGCCCAGACTGGTGATCCAGAGCAATGCAGGAAGGACCGGCGGCTCGCGAAAGGCGGCGATGAACTGGGCCACTGCATGGTCCAGCGCGATGATGTCCTGCCAGTAAGCGCGCAGATGGAAATCCTCAATGGACGGCAGGATGAAAGTGGCAAGCGTGTCGATCATTTGTCCCTACAAGCCGAACGCTGCTCCGGCACCCGAGAAGGTCGCGATACCCAGCCCGAGAAAAATGCTTGCCGCAATGGCGTGCACCAACTTGACCGGCATTCGTGTCGCAATGCGGTCACCGAGCAGCACCGCCGGCACGTTGGCGATCATCATGCCGAGCGTGGTTCCCGCCACCACCACGACCAGCGCCTGATATTGCGCCGCCAGCGCGAGCGTAGCGATCTGAGTCTTGTCACCCATTTCGGCGAAAAAGAAGGCGATCAGGGTGGCACCAAACACACCGAAGCGCGGCAGCTTCGCATCGTCTTCGTCGAGTTTGTCGGGAATCAGCGTCCAGACCGCCATCGCGATGAAGGACAGGGCGAGCACCCAGCGCAGGGTCTGTGGCGCCATCAAGGAAGTCAACCAGGTGCCGAGCGCTGCGGCAAATGCGTGGTTGAGCAGGGTCGCGATCAGGATGCCCGCCACGATCGGCCATGGTCGGCGAAACTTGGCGGCGAGGATGAAAGCGAGCAGTTGGGTCTTATCGCCGATCTCGGCGAGGGCGACGATGGCGGTGGAGACGAGGAAGGCATCCATTCGATTCTGGTTCCAGGCCGGTCCATACCGATGACCCTGCGCCTCCCCGGCCATGAATGGCGGCGGCAGGGTCAAAGGTCTTGCCAGATCTGAAACCCGTGCGCACCACGATCTTTCGACCGAGCATGTTGACACGCACCCCTCCCGAACGCCGGAGGGCGGCTACTCCCCAATGACGGCGCGCAGTCTAGTCGAACCGGCGAGCGTGGTCAAAGCGCATCGACTTTTGCGCGGCACGAAAAACACGGACGCCCGGTGCCCGGAGGCACACCCTGAGTGGCGAGCGTAATGGTGCTTTTGGCGCTCCATACTTCACTGCGGCAATTCAAGCACTTGGACGCGCGACACCCGTCATGTCGAGTCAAGCTCGACTGGCCTGCTGAAGGTGAGCGTTACCCGCAATCCCGTTGAGCGCGCGACGTCCGTATAGTCCAGCGCCACCGTAGCGCCGCAGCGATCGGCGATCGCCTTGACGATCGAGAGCCCGAGGCCGGAGCCGATCTCGTCATTTCCCAACAGGCGGTGAAACGGCTCGAACACGCGCGCACGCGCTTCCGGCGCAATGCCGGGTCCGCTGTCGCTGACCTGCACCACCACCTCGCGTACACTGACGCCGACATCGACGCCGACCGCAAGGTCGACCCGCCCCCTCACGGGCGTGTATTTGATTGCGTTGTCGACGAGATTGCGCACCAGCGTCTGCAGATCGAATTCGGTGAGCGCGATGCTCACGTCCTCTTCGCTGGTGACCCCGATGTCGATGGACTTTGCCGTGGCTTGCGGATGCAGTTCTTCGATGACCTGGCGGAACACGCCGAGGACCGACACCGGCGTGGCCGCCGCGCTTGGCGCGTCCTGCACTCGCGCCAAGGTGAGGAGCTGATCGAGTAGCAGTCGCGCACGGCGAATCCCCTGGCGCAGCGCCGCGAGGCGCTCGCCCGCCGCGTCGGACATCAGCGTACCGGCCAGCCGTTCGGCCTGCAGCGAGAGCGCGGTGAGCGGTGAGCGCAGTTCATGCGCCGCGTCGGCGAGGAAGCGGCGCTGTTGGCTGACGGACTGCTCGACCCGCATCAACATGCGGTTGATGGCGACGACGAAGGGGCGAACCTCGGTCGGCAGACCCGTTGCGCCGAGCGCGCCGAGATCCTGATCGCTTCGCCCGTCCAGTTCGGTGGCGAGATCGCGCATCGGTTTGAGCATGCGGCGGATGACGTCGCGCAGCACCACCAGCAAGATGGGAATCAGGATGACAAACGGCATCAGCGTACGCAAAGCGCCGTCGCGCGCAGTTTCGTCGCGTACCGCCGTTTGTTGGCCGACGACAAAGCGCCTGTCGGCAGCCAGGGTGGTGACGAAGAGGCGCCAGGATTCATCCTCGACCATCACCGTCTGCAGCCCGTCGGGCAGTTCGGCAGGGAGCCGCAGTGGCGTTGCGGACGAGCGCGGCGTTTGTTCGCGCACGTTGGGCAGCATCTGCACCACCACTTGCACGTCCGAATCGGAAGCAAATTCGGGCAACTGTTCGGATGCAGTGGTGACCGGCAAGTGATTGCGGTCGATGAGGGCGGCGATCTGCCGTAGCGTGTCGTCCTGAAGTTCGTTCGCTTCTTCAAACGCGGTGATGAAGGAGAACGCGCCGGCGACCACCGCCACCCCCAGCAAGAGGGCGCTGACCCATGCCGAAAGCCTGAACTGCAGCGACTGCCTCAGCGGGTTTTGGGCACCAGCCATCCCACGCCCCTCACGTTCTTTATTGCGTCGTTGCCGAGTTTCTTGCGCAGCGCGTGGATGATGAATTCGACGGCGTTGCTTTCCACCTCGCTGCCCCATCCATACATGCGATCCTCCAGTTCGCCGCGCGACAGGATTGCCCCCGGGCGGATCATCAGCGCATGCAGCAGGGCGAATTCGCGCGCCGACAGGTGAATCTCCTGGCCGTCGAGCGCAACGGTTCTTGCGCAGACATCCAGCGACAGCACCTCATTGCACAGCAGCGGACCGGCGACGCCGCCCTTGCGTCGGGCTACCGCACGCATGCGTGCCAGCAACTCGGCCATCTCGAAGGGCTTCAGAACATAGTCGTCGGCGCCCAGATCGAGCCCCTGAATGCGACTCTCGACGGCGTCGCGTGCGGTGATGATGAGCACCGGCACGGCATTGTTGCGCCCACGAATGGTGCGCAAAACCTGAATTCCGTCTGTCTTTGGCAGACCCAGATCGAGCAGCACGATGTCGTAGGTTTGAGCGGCGACGGCTTCGATCGCCGACTGCCCGTCGCGTACCCAATCGGGAGCGTAGGCGGCGTCCACCAACGCCGCTTCCACGGCTTCGCCAATCATTCGATCGTCTTCGACCAGCAGGACTCGCATCGGACTCTCTCCGTGAAACGCTTCAGAGTACCCCCGGGCGCCCGGCAAACTCCAACGTGCCAGAACGCCAGGGTCGCGGCGACAGATGCCATCGAAAACTTATCGACGGAACGCGGATTGAAACCCACCTTGTGTCGATCAGGCGCCGCCGGCGACTCGACGTTCGGTCGCCGTGAGGTAGGCGACGAGGCCGAGGATGGTGAGTAGGAAGATGGCACTGGTGACGACTGTACCCAGGCCGAGCCCACCATTGGCCACCGGTTGCGAGAGCAGGTCGCCGAACGAGGCGCCGAACGGTCGGGTCAGGATATAGGCAATCCAGAAGGCCGGCACGGCATTGAGGCGCAATACGTAATACCCGATCGTCACCGCGCCGATCATTGCGCCGAACATCAGCGCCGAGACGGTGTAACCCAGTTGCAAGCCCTCGGCGGCAAGATCACCGGCGGCGGTGCCGAGCGCAAAGGTGAACAGGATGGCAGCCCAATAAAACAGTTCGCGCCGGGTGGTGAAAATGGTGTGGATCGAGAGCGTCTTTTCGCTCGCGTACCACAGCCCGAAGGTCGCCAGCAGGGCGACGCTGAAGAGGGCGGTGGTGGTGTTCAGGGAGACGCCGAAGTTGTCGACCATGTTGTCGGTGACGAGCGTGCCGAACACACTGATCAGAACGACCGCGACCCAGTAGATCGAGGGAATGTATTTTCTCGATCTGAGCTGTGCCAGCAGCGCGACGAGCAACAGCCCTCCCATCACCGCAGAGGTGCCGGTCAGGCCGAAATTGAGATTCACGTTGAGAAAGTCGGCGGCCGTTTCACCGACCGTGGTGGCCATGATCTTGATGATCCAGAAGAACAGTGTGACTTCCGGAACCTTGTTGAGCATGCGGTGTGCATCTTCGCGTGACAGGGCATTCATGATGTTCTCCCGAAGACATGGCTTGCGTGATTCAAAGAGTACGCAGCCAGACTTAGCTGAAACTGAGCGCGCAGCACACGTGTAAAAACACCCATCAATCCATCGCTGCGGCATTGTTTTTGCCCGGTGCTATGCTTCACGACGGCGCTGACCGGTGGCGGTCGCGCTCAGGCAAAGCTGCGGCATGGCAACGGCGATGCGCTGCTGTGGATTCGACGGCACTTCCATATCGGCCCGGTCACCGGCGCCGCCCCGGACAATAGAATGATCAGTGCACTGGTTGCGTCCTATGGCTATTTCGCAGTTTTCATCGGCACGCTGCTCGAAGGCGAAACGATCCTGATTGCTGCGGGATACGCGGCCCACCGTGGTCTGCTCGACTGGCCGCTGGTGGTGGTGGTGGCAATGGCCGGCGGCACCCTCGGCGACCAGCTCGCATTCATGCTGGGGCGCTGGCGCGGCGAGGCCTTGTTTGCCCGCTTTCCCGCCCTCGCGCAGCGCAAGGAAAAGGTGTTCCGTCTGCTGGCGCGCTACGACGTGCTGTTCATCCTGTCGCTGCGGTTCATCTACGGGTTGCGCATTGCCGGCCCGGCGATCCTGGGGTCGAGTCGCATGTCCATGGGCCGCTTCGCACTCTTCAATGTGATCGGCGCTGCGCTGTGGGCGGTGATCATCGCCGGCGTCGGTTGGTTCTTCGGCGCAGCCCTGGAAGCCATTCTCACCGACATCAAGAAGATCGAGGAGGTCTTGCTGCTTGCAATCCTGGTCGCCGGAGTCGGGATCTGGCTATGGCATCGGCGCCGCGCGACCGCAAATATTGACCGTGTGGACTGATGGCTGATTCATTTCCCGTGCACTGGCTCACGCTGCACGCATTGGTCACCGTGATCGCATTGCTCTTCTATGTGATCACATCACATGTCATGCATCAGCGACGCCATCCTTCCGCGGCGATCGCGTGGATTCTGTTCATCGCCCTGGTGCCTTATCTTGCCCTTCCTGCATTCGCCCTGTTCGGTTCAAGAAAACTGTCGCGCCCCCCTGATGGCGCACCCGCCCCCTCACTCGCGAGCACACGGAAAGACGCGTGGGCCGTGGAGACCATTGCGGCGCTCGGCCAGCCCGCGCCGGTCGCGTTCCATGATCTGCATGTGCATATGGACGGCCATGCCGCATGCCGGGCATTGATCGATACGATCAATTCGGCCAACCGCTCGATCGAGATATGTACTTTCATCCTGGGACGTGATCCGCTCGGCGACTGCGTCATCGATCGCTTGAGCGAAAAGGCACGCGCTGGCGTCCGCGTTCGTCTGCTGCTTGACGGGATGGGGCGCTGGATGGCAGGTCGGCCGAATCTGAAACGGCTTGCCAGCGCGGGCGGAGAGTTTGCGCTGTTCGTGCCGCCGCTGCATTCGCCATTGAAGGGTCGCTTCAACCTGCGCGACCATCGCAAACTGCTGATCGTCGATTTTCCCGAGGGCGCGGCACGGCTGTGGTGCGGGGGTCGCAATCTGGCGGCGGAATACTTCGAGGGCAAGGATGGCGAGCCGCCGTGGCGAGATCTGAGCTTCGACCTGCGTGGCCCTGTCGTTGCGCAGGCCAGTGAGCTGTTCGAGCGTGACTGGGCTTTTGCCACCGGGCGCACAGTCATACGGCACGGCGCGAAGCCCTTGGCTGGTGACGGTGCTGCCGCTGCGCAAGTCGTGGCTTCCGGGCCCGATGAGCGAGATGATACGATCCACGCGCTGCTGGTCACCGCGGCCTATCGGGCTCGTCGGCGCATCGCCCTGGCGACGCCTTACTTCGTTCCCGATTCGGCCCTGTCGATGGCTTTGTGCATGGCTGCGAAGCGGGGGGTCGAAGTCAACTTGCTGCTGCCCGCGCGATCAAACCATCGGCTATCTGATTTTGCCCGCAACCGCGCGCTGCGTTCGCTGGAGCAGGCCGGCGGGCGCATCTGGTTGGCGCCGGACATGATGCACGGCAAGCTGGCGTTGATCGACGACACGCTGGCGCTCGCAGGGTCCGCAAATCTGGATAGCCGAAGTCTTTTTCTGAACTATGAACTCATGCTGGCTTTTCATGGCAAAGCCGACGTGCAGGACTTCGCCCGCTGGTTTGCACAGGAATGCGGCCCTGCGCGTCGATACGTCGGCCAGCCACCCGGGCTGATGCGCGACCTTGCCGAGGGCATGCTGCTATGGCTTGGGTTCCAACTCTAGGCTGCGCGCTGATGCCAGGACAAGGAGCGCAAGCAGGCAGAACAGCGCCCCGGCGTAGAAGGTGGATGAGGCCCCGAGCCGGTCCCACAACAGGCCGGCGACCCCACTCGCCAGCAGCATGACGATGCCGCTCATGAGATTGAAGAAGCCATAGGCCGTGCCGCGCAGATCGGCAGGGGCGGTGTTGGCCACCATGGTCGCCAGCAGGCCCTGGGTGATGCCCATATGCAAGCCCCAGAGCGCAACCCCGGCCAGCACAGTGCTCCAGTGACCGGCCATGGCCAGCACGAGATCGGCCACGATGAGCACGCCCAGCCCTAGGGCCAGCAAACTGCGGTGACTCATGCGGTCCGAGAGTTTGCCGAAGGGGTAGGCCGAGAGCGCGTAGATCATATTCATCGCCACCATGACGAGCGGCACCAGGGCGATCGGCACGCCCCTTTGTTGCGCGAGCAGAACCAGGAAGGCCTCGCTGAACCTCGCCAGCGTAAACACCGCGCCCACGCCGACCACCCACCAGTACGAGGTGCCAAGGCGGCGCAGGTTTTCGCCAGAGATGGGGTTCTGACGTTTTTCGGCGCGTGGCCGGTCTGGTTCGCGCAAGCCAAAGGCGAGCAGGGCGACTGCAATCAGGGCCGGAACCGCCGCGACCCAGAACACGGCGCGAAAATCATTGGCCCACAGCAGCATCAGGCCCACCGCCAGCAAGGGGCCGAGGAAAGCGCCCACCGTATCCAGTGACTGGCGCAGTCCGAAGGCGGCGCCGCGCAGGTGCGAGGGGGTCATGTCGGCGACCATCGCATCGCGGGGCGCACCACGGATGCCTTTGCCGAGCCGATCAAGCAGCCTTGCGCTCACCACAATGCCGAGGACGGGAGCGACGGCAAACAGCGGCTTGCTGAGCGCACCGAGCGCGTAACCGAACACCGCCAGCCCCTTGCGCTTGCCCAGAAAGTCGCTCAGCGCGCCCGAGAAGACCTTGACGATCAAGGCGGTGGCTTCGGCCAGCCCTTCGATCAAGCCGATGGTGAAGGCACTGGCACCCAGTGCCGTGAACATGAACAGCGGCAGCAGGCTGTGGATCATCTCCGACGATAGATCCATCAGCATGCTGACGAAGCCGAGCGTCCATACCCCGGCGGGTATCTGCCTCAGCCCTGCGGGTGCGCTTTCTGCGGGTGGTTTCGTGGTCACGGTCTGAGCTCATTCACATTTGTGACGGTGGCGAAGCCGTGCCAACAAGTCGGAGTCCGTGTCGATCAGTCGCAGCAAACAGTCAAACCTTCGCCTTGCTCAAGCGCAAGGCATTACCCACCACCGACACCGAGCTGAAGCTCATCGCCACCGCCGCGATCATCGGCGACAGCAGCAGGCCGAAAGCGGGGTAGAGCACGCCGGCCGCGATCGGCACGCCCAAGGCATTGTAAAGGAAGGCAAAGCTCAGGTTCTGGTTCATGTTGCGTACGGTTGCGAGCGAGATGTTGCGTGCGGTGGCAATGCCGCGCAGGTCGCCCTTGACCAGGGTCAGATGCGCACTGCTCATCGCCACGTCGGTGCCCGTGCCCATGGCAATGCCGACATTCGAGCGCGCCAGCGCCGGCGCATCGTTGATGCCATCGCCGGCCATGGCGACGATGCGGCCCTCCGCCTGCAGCTTGCCGACAAGTTCATGCTTGTCGGCGGGCTTCACTTCGCCGTGGACCTCATCGATGCCCAGGCGGGCGCCAACCGCGCGCGCCGTGGTGAGGCCGTCGCCGGTGGCCATGATGATGCGCAGGCCGCTTTCCCGCAGCGAGTCGAGCGCTTCCTGGGTCGACGCCTTGATCGGATCGGCTACCGCGATCAGGCCGACAAGAACGCCGTCGACGGCGAGATGCATCACGCTCGCACCCTCTTGACGCAAGGCTTCGGCGCGCTCGGCGAGCGCACTCCAGTCGATCTTGTCGTCGTCCATCAGAGCGGTGTTTCCCAATGTCACGCGACGGCTGTCAACGCTGCCACGCACCCCGATTCCGGACGAGGACTCGAAGTTCTCCGGCGTGCTGAGTTCGAGCTCGCGCTCACGCGCCTCGGTGACGATGGCCTGGGCGAGCGGGTGCTCGCTGCCTTGATCGAGGCTTGCTGCAATGCGCAGCACCTCAGCCTCGGTCCAGTCCGCAGCGGCCACCACGCTATGGAAGTGGGGGCGGCCCTCGGTGAGGGTGCCGGTCTTGTCGACGATCAGGGTGTCGACCTTGCGCAGTGACTCGATTGCGGCTGCATCACGAAACAGCACCCCGTGACTCGCAGCCATTCCGGTCGCCACCATCACGGACATCGGCGTGGCCAGACCGAGCGCGCAGGGGCAGGCGATGATCAGCACCGCCACTGCGTTGATGAGGGCGTAGGCCCAGCTCGGCTGCGGCCCGAAGAAACCCCATGTGAGAAAGGTCACGACCGCGACGAGGACGACGACGATGACGAACCAGCCCGCGACCACATCTGCCACGCGCTGCATGGGCGCGCGCGAACGCTGGGCTTGGGCAACCATGTGCACGATCTGTGACAGCATGGTCTGCGCGCCGATCTTTTCCGCGACCATGATCAGCGCACCGCTGGTGTTGAGCGTGGCGCCGATCACCTTGTCGCCGGGCCGTTTGTGGACCGGCATCGATTCGCCCGTGAGCATGGATTCATCGACCGCGCTTTCGCCTTCGGCGACCACGCCATCGACCGGCACTTTCTCGCCGGGACGAACGCGCAGGCGGTCGTCCTCATGGACGTGGTTGAGCGGAATATCCTCTTCGCTGCCATCTGCGCGAATGCGACGGGCGGTCTTGGGCGCGAGGCTCAGCAAGGCCTTCATCGCCGCGCTGGTCTGTGCGCGCGCCTTGAGCTCCATCAGCTGGCCAAACAGGGTCAGGGTGATGATGACCGCCGCCGCTTCGAAATACACCGCGACGTGCGCGCCCGTGCGAAACGAGGGCGGAAACACCTGCGGGGCGACGGTGGCGACCACGCTATAGCTGTAGGCGGCGCCCGTGCCCAGGCCGATCAAGGTCCACATGTTGGGGCTCGCGTTACGGATCGACTGCACACAACGCACGAAGAACGGCCAGCCCGACCACAGCACGACCGGTGTCGTCAGCACCAGCTCGACCCAGGGGCGCGCTGCGCCCAGCATCGGATCGAAGAAGCCGCCGGACATCGCAATCGCCGTCACGATCATCGTCATCGGCAGCGTCCACCAGAAGCGGCGGCGGAAGTCGATGAGCTCGGGGTTTTCCTCGTTCTCAAGGCTGACCATCATCGGCTCGAGCGCCATGCCGCATTTCGGGCAGGTGCCAGGGCCGATCTGCTGCACTTCCGGATGCATCGGGCAGGTGTATTCGGTGTCAATAGGTTTCATCACACGCTCCAGTGTTTGACGAGACGCAACTCCCACTGCTTGACGAGCGCATACAGTGCCGGGATCACCGCCAGCGTGAGCACCGTCGACGACACCATGCCGCCTACCATCGGTGCAGCGATGCGGCTCATGACCTCGCTGCCGGTACCGGTGCTCCACATGATGGGCAACAGGCCGGCCATGATCGCCACCACGGTCATCATCTTAGGCCGCACGCGCTCCACCGCACCATGCATGATCGCCTCGTAGAGATCACCGACGCCCGCCTCACGGCCCTCAGCCTGCCTGCGCGCACGCACTTCCGTCCACGCCTGATCGAGGTAGATCAGCATGATCACGCCGGTCTCGGCCGCCACCCCGGCGAGGGCGATGAAGCCCACCGCCACCGCCACGCTCATCTGGTAGCCCAGCCACCACATCAGCCACACCCCGCCCACCAGCGCGAAGGGCACCGACAGCATCACGATCAGCGTTTCGGTGAGGCGGCGGAAGTTGAGGTACAGCAGCACGAAGATCAGCGCCAGCGTCACCGGCACGACGATCTTCATCTTCTCCTTGGCACGCTCCATGTTCTCGAACTGGCCGCTCCAGGTGGCGTAGTAGCCCTGCGGGAATTCGACCTCGGCGGCGACCACTTGCTGCGCACGCTTGACGAAGGCGCCGAGGTCGGCGTCGCGGGTGTCCACATAGACGTAGGCGGCCAGCAGCGCGTTCTCGGTGCGGATGGCGGGCGCGCCTCGGGTGAGGCGCACGTCGGCGACCTGGCCGAGCGGGATCGGGCCGTTGACCGTCGGCACGAAGACGTCGGCCGCGAGCTGCTGCGGATCGTCACGCAGAGCGCGCGCATAACGCACCGACACGCCGTAGCGCTCGAGGCCCTCGACGGTGGTGGTCACCGTCTCGCCGCCGAGTGCGGTGGCGATCGCGTCCTGCACCGTACCGGTGGTGAGGCCGTAGCGGGCGAGCTGCTCGCGGCGCGGCACGATGTCCACGTAATAGCCGCCCGCGACCCGTTCTGCATAGGCACTGCTGACGCCCGCCACCTTGCGCACCGCAGCCTCCACCGACTGCGCCACCTTCTCCAGTGTCTCCAGATCCTTGCCGAAGACCTTGACCCCCACCGGTGTGCGGATGCCGGTCGACAGCATGTCGATGCGCGCCTTGATCGGCATGGTCCACGAGTTGGCCAGGCCGGGAAACTTGAGCGCAGCGTCCATCTCGGCGATGAGCGTGTCGGTGTTCACGCCGGGGCGCCATTGCTCCTGCGGCTTGAGCTTGATCACCGTCTCGAACATCTCCAGCGGCGCCGGGTCGGTGGCGGTGTTGGCGCGGCCCGCCTTGCCGTAGACCAGGTCGACCTCGGGGAAGGTCTTGATGATGCGGTTGGTCGTCGCCAGCAGGCGCCCGGCTTCGGTCACCGACATGCCCGGCAGGGCGGCCGGCATGTAGAACAGCGTGCCTTCGTTGAGGGTCGGCATGAACTCGGAGCCGATCTGGCGCGCGGGCACGATCGTGGCGACCATCGCCAGCACGGCGAGCAGCAGCGTCACCAGTTTGAAGCGCAGCACGCCCTGGATGATGGGCCGGTATAGCCAGATCAGCAGCCGGTTCACCGGGTTCCTGGCCTCGGGCAGGATGCGCCCGCGCACGAAGAACAGCATCAGCACCGGCACCAGGGTGACCGACAACAGCGCAGCACCGGCCATGGCGAAGGTCTTGGTGAAGGCGAGCGGGGAGAACAGCCGACCCTCCTGACCCTCGAGCGCGAACACCGGCAGGAAGGAGACGGTGATGATCAGCAGCGAGAAGAACAGCGGCGGCCCGACCTCCTTGCAGGCCGCCACGATCGCCGCGCCGCGCTCCTTCTGGGTGGCCCCTGCGGGCAGGTGCTCGATGTGTTTGTGCGCGTTCTCGATCATCACGATCGCCGCATCGACCATCGCCCCGATCGCGATCGCGATCCCGCCCAGACTCATGATGTTCGAACCCAGGCCCAGGCTGCGCATGGCGATGAAGGCGATCAGGATGCCCAGCGGCAGGGTGATGATGGCCACCAGTGCGCTGCGCACGTGGAGCAGGAAGATCACGCACACGGCGGCGACGATCAGGCTCTCCTCGAACAGGGTCCACTTGAGGTTGGCGATCGCACGCTCGATGAGCTCGGAACGGTCGTAGACCGGCACGATGTCCACGCCCGCGGGCAGGCCGGGGGTGATCTCCGCGATCTTGTCCTTGACGCTGGCGATCACGTCGAGCGCGTTCTGGCCAAAGCGCGCCATGACGATGCCCGAGGCGACCTCGCCCTCGCCATTGAGCTCGGCGATGCCGCGCCGCTCGGCGGGCACCAGCTCGACGCGAGCGACGTCGGACACGCGCACCGGTGTGCCGCGATCGGCCTTGAGCACGATGTCGCCGATGTCTGCCGCGCTGCGCAGGTAGCCGCGCCCGCGCACCATGTATTCCTTCTCGGCGAGTTCCATCACCCTGCCGCCGACGTCGCGGTTGGAGGCGCGGATGGCCTGCGTCACCTGGTCGAGCGCGATGCCGTAGCCGGCCAGGCGCAGCGGATCGACCGTGACCTGGTACTCGCGCACGAAGCCGCCGATGCTCGCGACCTCGGACACGCCGTGCGCCTTGGTGAGCTGGTAGCGCACGTACCAGTCCTGCAGGCTGCGCGTGTCGGCCAGGCTCATGTCCTTGCCCACCACCGCGTACTGATAGACCCAGCCCACGCCGGTGGCGTCCGGCCCGATCTGCGGCGCCACGCCCTGCGGCAGGCGGCCGGCGGCCGAGCTGAGATATTCCAGCACGCGCGAGCGCGCCCAGTAGATGTCGGTGCCGTCCTCGAAGATCACGTACACGTAGGACGCGCCGAACATGGAGAAACCGCGCACCACCTTCGCACGCGGCACCGCCAGCATGGAGGTGGTGAGCGGATAGGTGACCTGATCTTCAACCACCTGCGGTGCCTGGCCGGGGTAGTCGGTGTACACGATGACCTGCACGTCGGACAGGTCGGGCAGGGCATCGAGCGGGGTCTGTTTGACCGCATACAGCCCGCCGCCGATCAGGAACAGCGTCGCCAGCACCACCAGAAAGACGTTGTGCGCCGACCAGTCGATAACGCGATCAAGCAGGCCTGTCGTGGCAGCAGGCGGGGTGGGGGTGGGGGAGGGGTTCGGCACTGGAGTGGGCATCTCAGTGGCCTCCGCTGTGGGCGGCGGCGTCAGCGGCGGGCGCTGCAGTGCTGGCGGTGGCCGCTTCGATGTGGGTGATGATGTACTCGCCCGGCTCTCCCTCCTCGAAGCTGAAACGCACCGCCGTGCCGGGCGCGATGTCCTTCACCCGACCTGAATCGGCAATGGCGGCGGCGATGGCGAAGTCCATGGTCATGGCAGGCCACTTCAATGCGGGGATCTCGCCGTGGGTCAGGGTGAGGCTGCCGGTTTCGGCGTCGACGGCATCGAGCGTGCCTTCTGCCTCGTAGCGCGTGGCGCTGGCGCGATCAGCGCCCCCCGACGCATCGGCGCCATCGGCCGCCACCAGATTCGACAAGGCCGCCTTGAGCTGGCTTTCCGAATCGATGAGGAAGTTGGCGGACACGACGACGCGCTCGCCCACCGTCAGGCCTTCGAGCACTTCGACCCGGTCGCGACCGCGCTGCCCGAGTTTTACTGGCTGCGCCTTGAAGCGGCCCTCGGGGAGCGCCATGAGCACGATCTGGCGCGCGCCGTCGTCGATGATGGCCGAGCTCGGCACCACCGTTTTTGCGCTCGTGTCACCAACGGCAAGGGTGAGCTGGGCGAACATGCCGGGGCGCAACAGCCCTTGCGCATTGTCGAGCTCGAGTCTGACCGGCGTGCTGCGCGTGGCGGCATCGAGGCTGGGATAGAGAAAGGCGACACGGGCCTCGAAGCTGCGCCCTGGAAAGGCGTCGAGCGTGATCGAGGCGCTCTGGCCGACGTGCACGCGGGCCAGATCCTGTTCGTAGACGTCGGCGATGACCCACACTTTCGACAGGTCGGCGATGCGAAACAGCGCCTCACCGGGCATGAAGCGCCCGCCCTGAATCGCGGGCTTGTCGAGCACGACGCCGCTCACCGGCGCATGGAACACCTGACGCGCCCCGGTCTGGCCGGCCACTTCGAGGTTGCGCAAACGCGTGCGCGTCGCCGCCGCCAGACGGCGGGCGGATTCGCTCGCGAGCGCATCGTGCGCCGCACTTTGCTCGGCCAGCCGGTCGGCAATGCGTAGTTCCTCGCCTGCGGCCTGCAGTTCGGGACTGTAGGCGGTGAATAGCGGCTGGCCCTTCTTCACCGGGTCGCCGACGGCGTTGACGTGCAGGCGCTCGATCCAGCCCTCGAAGCGCGGTGCGACCACCACCTGGCTGCGCTCGTCGATCTCGATGCGCCCGCTCGCGCGCACCGTGGCGTCCACCGCGCCCATCTCGACTTCGGCCGTCTTTACGCCCAGCGTCTGCATGCGCGCCGGGCTGACGACGACCACGCCCGCATCGTCGGCGCGGTCGTCGGCATAGACCGGGACGTAGTCCATGCCCATCGAATCCTTCTTGGGCTCGGGCGAGGTGTCGGGCAGGCCCATCGGGTTGCGGTAGTAGAGGATCTTGCGCTCGCCGGTCGATGGCGATTCGGTCTCGGCGGCTGCCTGCGGCGCGCCGGCCAGTGGCGCCTGGGGGGCGCTCTGGTGCAGCTGTGCGGCCCAGTATCCGGCACCCGCCGCGATCGCGAGGCCCACGGCGATCGCGGTGATTTGGGCAGCAGCGCTCATTGTGATTCCCCTGTCAGTTTCTTGATTTCGGTAAGGGCGAGGCGGGTATCGAGCTCGGTAAGAAGCCGCCGGGTGCGGATGTCGATGAGCTGACGGTCGGCCTCGATCACGCTGTCGAAATCGACCGTGCCGCTGGAGAGCGCTGCGCGGCTCGCATCGCGGGTGGCCTGCGCCTGCGGCAGCAAGGTGTGATCGAGCAGGCGCAAGGTCTCGCGGCCCTGGGTGTAAGTCGACCAGGCCTTGCCGAGTTCGCCGGTGGCGCGGGCCCTGGCGTCCTCACGCCGCGCCTCGGCCGCCATCAGCAGGTACTCCGCTTCGCGCTCCTTCGCGCGTCGGCTCGACTGCTGCAAGGGGATCATCACTTCGAACATCACGTCCCATGAGGCTTTGCCCTCGTAGGGCCGATTGTTGGTCAGGCCCACGGCAAAATCCGGCAGGCGATCGCGATAGGTGCGCTCACGCTCGGCACGTGCGACCTCGATGCCGTTGGCAGCGGCGATCACCTCGGGATTGGCGCTGCTCGCCGCCTGGAACAGGGCGCTGGCCTCGAGGCCCTCGGGTAGCGGTTCAGGGTCGAGCGGCAGGGCCAGCGGCGCATCGTGTGCGCGACCGAGCAGTCCGTTCAGGCCTGTAGCCAGACCCTTGCGGCGCTGCTCGATCTCGACCAGCGCGAGGCGTTGGCTGGTGATTTCGCGCTGCATGCGCAGCACCGCCTGCTGCGGCAGCAGACCCAGCTTGTAGCGTGCGAGGCTGATGTCTTCCAGCCCCTGCAGCAGGGCGAGGGCCTCGCGGCCGTGGGCGAGCTCCCGATCGGCCGCGTAATAGCGCAGCCACAGCGTCTCGATCCTGGCCGCCAACTCGACCCACGCGATGTCCTCCATGGCATCGGCCTGCGTCGCCTGCGCCACCGCGGCCTTCACCGCCAGCTCGCGCTTGCCCCAGCCGGGCAGGGGCTGGGTGATGCGATAACGCGTCTGGCCCACCTGGCCGGGCAGCAAGGACGCCGAGCGCTTGTTCATGGTGTTGGTGGCGTCCATCAACTCCAGTTCGAAAGTGGGGTCAGGCAGAGCGCCCGCGGGCGTCGTGCGCTCATGCGCGGCGGCAGCTTCGGCGCGGGCGGCAGCGAAGCCGGGATTGCTCTGGCGGGCAAACTCGATCAGGGACAGAGCGCTGGCACCGAGCGCGGGCGCGGCGGCCGGGTCCTGGCCAAAAGCGTTCGCGCTACCAAGGCAGATGGCGAAGATCAGGGCGAACGCCGAGCGGCGAGCGAGGTGATTGGCAAGAGGGGACAGACGCGGTTTCATGGCGAACAGGGCCGGCAGGTTTAGGTTTGGGTGGTGGGGTGGAGGGTGAGGCGGGGTGAGTCGTGGTAAGGAGCGTGGTGTGGAGCGCGGGGGACAAGCGAAAGGCTCGCGGCTCGCGCCGCTCCTACATGAGGCTGAAGCCGCACCGAGACCCTGTAGGAGCGACGCAAGTCGCGAGCCTTTATCCAGGTGCGTCGTTGAAGCCCCGTCGGAACCCTGTAGGAGCGGCGCAAGCCGCGAGCTTTTATCCAAGCACATCGCTGACGCCGCGCCGGGCCCCTGTAGGAGCGGCGCAAGCCGCGAGCTCTTTCGCAGTGCTCCACCGCCTCCAAATCACGGCACCGCCTCTAGCGCAGGGGCCGTCATCGCACCGCCATCGCTTTCGGCGGCAGCACGAGGGCGTGATCACGGCCGGACAAGACGAAAGGCTCGCGGCTCGCGCCGCTCCTACATGGGAGCGAAGCCGCTTCGGGCTCCGGCGCCAGCCACGAGCCATTTTCCAAGTACGTCGTTGAAGCCACGTCGGAACCCCGTAGGAGCGACGCAAGTCGCGAGCCTTTTCCCAGTACGTCGCTAACGCCGCAGCGCCCCCCCGTAGGAGCGGCGCAAGCCGCGAGCTTTTATCCAAGCACGTCGCTGAAGCCGCGTTGGGCCCCTGTAGGAGCGGCGCGAGCCGCGAGCTTTTTCCCAAGCACGCCCCAAATCACGGCGCCGCCTCAAGCGCCGTCACCGTCAGCGCGCCACCGACGCTTTCCGCTGCAAAGCGGATCTTGTCGCCAACCTTGACCTGGTCGAGCATGGCCGCATCGGCAGCGCGAAACACCATGGTCATCGCCGGCATGCCGAGCGTCTCGAGCGGCCCATGGACGATGGTGAGCTTGCCGGCCGACTTGTCGATTTTCTTGACCGTGCCCTCGGCCAGTTTGGCCTCCGCCTCGGCCGGGGCGCTCGCACTGCCGTGGTGCACGCCGTGCTCGGCCTGCGCAAACGCTGCAGGGGCAGCGGCGCCGAGCATGGCCAGGAGCGTGGAGGTGACAATGATCTTCTTCATGCTGGGTTTCTCCAGGGTCAGGGCTTTGAGTAAATGGCGAAAAGTCGACGGATTATGTGGAGCATTCACCGACAGGACGCTGACACGCGGATTACATTTCTGTCAGCCAACCCTGATCGTGCCGACCATGCCAGCCTGGAAATGCCCGGCAATGAGGCAGGCAAACTCGAATTCGCCGGCGCGGTTGAATTCCCAGATCATTTCGCCCCGTCCGCCCGGCGCGACGTGGGCCATCCACGGTTCGTCGTGCTCCATCCCGGGAAAGCGCTGCATCAGTTCTGCATGTTCCTTCAATGTCTGGGGCGTGCCGATCACCATTTCGTGCATCACCGCGCCCCGGTTCTCAAGCGTGATGCGGACGATCTCCCCAAGACCCACCTCGAAGTGGTCAGGCACAAAGCGCATCTCGTCGGTCATCACGAACGGAATCGTCCGCGAGACGGCCTTCTCGTCCCCGGCAATGCCCCAGAGCTGCTGTTCTCTCGGCGTATCGACATCGGCCTTGGCTGCGTGCCCCATTTCGCCGTGGGCGAATGCGGTGCGGTGCAAGGCGAGCACACCGATACCGGCGGCGAGGCCGGAGGCAAGAAAACGACGACGGTTGTTCATGGGGGTCTCCATCTCTGTTGCTTGAATCTCGTTGCTGTGTTGGTGTTGTTACTTGCGCCGAATACAGGGCGATTTGCTTCAGTGGCCTTGATGGCCGGTGGGTTTGCGGACCGTCATCTCGATCGATTGTTCGGATTCGGTGCGGGGCATGCTCGAGCGTCCGGCCGAGTCGCTGCGCGCGGGCTCCGCCAGCCCCGCGCCCGCCCACTCGTAAGCCACCGTCCCCTGCGGGTGCTTGAACCAGCCAGGGTCGCTGTAGTCGTCGCGCTTTTGCTCGCGGCGCACCTTGAGCACGGTGAACATGCCGCCCATCTCGATCGAACCGAACGGCCCCTGCCCAGTCATCATCGGCAAGGTGTTGTCGGGCAGGGGCATCTCCATCTCGCCCATGTCGGCCATGCCGCGCTCGCCCATCAACATGTAGTCGGGCACGAGTTTCTGGATGTTCTCGACCAGGCCGCGATGATCGACGCCAATCATGGTCGGTACTTCATGGCCCATCGCGTTCATCGTGTGGTGCGCCTTGTGGCAATGCATCGCCCAGTCGCCTTCCTCGTCGGCGACGAACTCGATCTGGCGCATCTGGCCGACCGCCACGTCGGTGGTGACCTCGGGCCAGCGCGACTCGGGCCGTGTCGGGCCACCGTCGGTGCCGGTGACCTCGAACTCGTGACCATGGATGTGGATCGGGTGGTTGGTCATCGTCAGGTTGCCGATGCGTACCCGCACCCGATCGCCCTTGCGCACGTTGAGCGAGTCGATGCCCGGGAAGGCACGGCTGTTCCAGGTCCACAGGTTGAACTCGAGCATGGTGTTGATCTTCGGCACGTAGCTGCCCGGCTCGATGTCGTAGGCGTTGAGCAGGACGCAGAAATCGCGGTCGACGCGCGCGATGTGCGGATGCCGATCGCGCGGGTGCGTGACCCAGAAGCCCATCATGCCCATCGCCATCTGCACCATCTCGTCCGCGTGTGGGTGGTACATGAAAGTGCCGGGGCGACGGGCGACGAATTCGTAGACAAAGGTCTTGCCCGGCGCAATCTGCGGCTGGGTGAGACCACCGACTCCATCCATGCCATTGGGCAGGCGCTGGCCGTGCCAGTGGATGGTGGTGTGTTCGGGCAGGCGGTTGGTGACGAACAGGCGCACCCGGTCGCCCTCCACAACCTCGATCGTCGGCCCGGGCGACTGGCCGTTGTAGCCCCACAATCGCGCCACCATGCCAGGGGCGATTTCGCGCTCGACCGGCTCGGCAACGAGGTGGAACTCCTTCACGCCATTGTTCATGCGCCAGGGGGCGGTCCAGCCGTTCAAGGTGACGACCGGGTCGTACGGGCGCCCATTGGGCGGGCTCAGCGGGGCCGCCGTTGCGGCACTGGTCTGGATCACGGGTTCGGGTAGCGCGGCGAGCGCGGAGCGATTGACGGTTCCGGCAGCGGCCAGCAGGCCTGCCCCGGCGAGAAATCGGCGTCGAGTGGTCATGAGCATCTCCGCAAGGATCAGTGGCCACCGCCGGCTTGCGCCGGTGATGCGGGTGATGAAAGGGTGAGCGGGGCAATCGGTTGGCCGAGCAGGCTGGCCTTGAGCGCGGCATCGGCGCGCCAGAAATCGCGCTCGGCCTCGATTGCCTGCAACACACTGGCCGATTGGGCACGTGCGGCGGCAAGGAGGTCGAACACCCCGATCAGCATCCCGTTGTACTGGAGCACTGATTCCTCGGTGATGTTCTGATAGAGCGGCACGACCTCGTTACGGTAATGGCGCGCGAGGTCGTAGGCGCTGCGATAGCTGTCGTAGGCCACCCGGACCTGGGAGCTCGCATTACGGGCGACCTCGAGTGTGCGATTGAAGGCGGCGAGATAGCGCGCCTCGCTACCGGCGCGCGCGGCGTCGCCAAAGTCGAACAGGGGCAGCGGCAGCTCGATCTCGAAGCCGCGCTGGGTCGATTCACCCGTGGCACTAATGCGCACGCCTGCCACATGCAGGCCGTTGACGACGCTGGTCACGCGCGTGAGGCCCAGGCTCTTCGCCGTACGATCAAGGTCGGTGCGCGCGATGCGCACGTCGAGCCGGTTCTCGAGCAGCGCCGCACCGGCGGTGGCTTCGTCCATCGGCGCCGCAGGTACGGTCGGCAATTGATCCGGCAAACGCAGCGCCTGCGCCTGGCCAGGGGTCAGGCCCAGACGCTGGATCAAGGCCTCACCGGCAGCGGTGGCGTTCTGACGCGCGCGGATCAGGTTGGCGGTCTCCTCGGCGGCCAGCGCCTGCTCGCGAGCGCGTTGCAGGCGGCTGAAATTGCCCGTGGTCTGCATGCGGCGCGCCAACTCGGCAGCGGTACCTGCGGCCGTGGCCACATCCTCCCGGTAGCGCGCGACCTGTCGCGCCGCGACTGCATCGACCCAGGCCTGGCGCACTTCGGTGAGGGTGCTCAATAGTGCAATGGACGACTGCAGCCGGGTCTGCTGCTGGCGGAACTCGGCCTGCTCCAGCCGCGCGGGCAGGAACAGCAGGTCGAACAGCGACAGGCCGAGCGAGCGACCGATGTCGAGTTCGCGCCCCTCGGCGCCCGAGCGGAACAGGCGTTCGAAGGTGAACACGGGGTTGCCGATGCGGGCCGAGCCGGTCGCATCCGCCGAGGCCATGGCGGCCTCCGCCAGCAGGGACTGGAACGCCGGGCTGTAGCCCAGCGCGACGCGCACCGCATCGTCGATCGTCAGCGGTTGGGCGAGCAGGCGATCGACCTCGGCGCGCATTGCCTCGCGCTCGCTATCCGAGCGTAGCCAGCGCACCTCGCTACCCGCTTGCTCGCGGGCAAAGCGCTCGACCTCGGCGAAGTTCTGGTCGATCGCAACGCTGGCGCATCCGGTCAGTACGGTGGCCGCCAGCAGCGATAGCGGAAGGCTCGTTTTCATCGCTCGCCCCCTTTCGAAGACGGCGTGAGGTGACCCATGTGCCCGCCCAGGCGCCCGGCCTCGTTGTTGGCGTCCTTCCACGAGCGCAGCGGCTCGTCGACACGGTAGGACCGATATTCGCTCAGGGGCGAGCGATACAGCGGAAGGGCCTGTGGCTTGGACTGCTCAACCGCTGCGGCAGGGCGGGTCTCGGCAGGCACGTGGTCAGCGGGGTTGGGTGGCGAAGGGGGCTCGGCCTGCGCGCCCGACACGAGCGCCACGGCAACGGCCAATCCTCCACCGAGGTGGATGAGTCGTCTCTGCATGGGGAATGTCTCTTTGTTGGTCTTGTGGGGAACCGGACGCGGGGCGATCGACGAGATCACCGCTCCGCCTCGAGAAGCTCAGTTGGGCATCGCCGGCTTGGCGGCCGGATGCATCTTCATCATGTTCTGCATCATGCTCATGTGCTCTTGCATCGTCTTCATGTGCTCCTGCATGAGCTTGGGATCCATCATCATGCCGCCCATCGGGCCAGCCCCGGGTCCAGCCCCACCGCCCTTCATCATCGGGCCTGCGCCCATCTGCCCGCCCATCATCTGCCCGCCCATCATCGGACACCCTGCGAGCGCACCCTGTGATGCGGCCTCCAGGGCCTTGATCTGCTCTTCCATCAGGACCATGCGGTGCGCAGGATCGGTCGTTTCACGGATGGACTTCATGCGCGCTTGAAGCGCCGCGACACTCGATGCTGGTGGCGACGCTTGCGCCTGATCCGTCGTCTGTGCGACAGCCGGGCTGCCATACATGACCCCAAGCAGTGCGACGACCGGCAAGAGCCGGCCAAGACGATGCAATCTGTGTTTCATGATCGATCTCCCATCGGTTACAAGCTGGTTCTGTGGTGATACGGATCCTTGTGCCACGCAGTGCATCCTGCGCGTTCGCGCCTGTCGTCCGCGTGACCTGAGAATTACATTTCTGTAATTCCGCGTGCTGCCCGGACCCAAAGCGCAAAATTGAGTGCACGCACGAGGCGTGCTGGCGTAAAGCTACAAACCGGGCGCGTACCTCGCTTGGTTTGGCGCCATGCTTGACGTCTGGCGTTCGATACTTCGTCTTCTGAAAACGACATCGGCGCCCAACTTCCCCCACAATCAGCACTCCCACCCAAGCCTGAACACTGTCATGCCATCACCGCAGCCTGGCTCGCCCATCGACGCACTCAACAGCGCGTGCTTCTGCCTCAGCCTCGACCCCGACGCGCTGGCGAGCGCGCTCGATTCCGAACTCGGACAGCCGGGCCTTATGGAAATGGTTCGACAACGCTGTCCATTCCTCTTTGCGGCACGACCGGTGTTCGTGGCGAGGTCGCAGTTGCAGCGCATGGCGCAGGTGATGCAGGCCGTTGAAGCGGTGGTGGCCATGCCGGCGTATCGGGAGCAGGTGCTCGCTGGCGCGCCGGCGATCGCCCGCATCGGAGCCGGTGGGCCGCTGGGAGTCTTCTTCGGCTACGACTTTCACCTCAGTCAAGGCCGCCTGGGGCTGATCGAGATCAATACCAACGCCGGCGGGGCGATGCTCAACGCGGTGCTGGCGCGGGCACAACGAGCGTGCTGCGCGGAGGTGGGTGAGATGGCGCCCACGCTGGCCGACGTGGCTGCGTTCGAGCAAGGCATCGTCGACATGTTTCGCCATGAATGGCGTGTGTCCGGTCTGGCCGGTCCGAACGCCACGACGCGGCCGCTGGCGAGCATCGCCATCGTCGATGAGGCGCCTGAAGGGCAGTACCTTTACCCCGAGTTCCTGCTTTTCCAGCAGCTGTTCGAGCGCCATGGCCTGCGCGCGGTGATCGCCGACCCCGCCGCGCTGGAATGGCGCGACGGCGTGCTGTGGCACGACGAGCTGGCCATCGATCTGGTGTACAACCGACTCACCGATTTCTATCTCGAGCAGGCCAGTAGCGCCGCCTTGCGCGAAGCGTATCTGCAGCACGCGATCGTGCTGACGCCGCACCCGCAGGCCCATGCACTGTATGCCGACAAGCGCCACCTCGCGCTGTTCAGCGATGCCGCGCGACTGCAGGCACTGGGCGTGCCCCCAGCCACGCAGCAGATCCTGCTCGAGCATGTACCGCGCACCGAAGTGGTTGCTGCCGACGCTGCACAGCGTCTGTGGGAGGCGCGCCGCGGGCTGTTCTTCAAACCCGTGGCCGGCTTTGGCAGCCGCGCGACCTACCGCGGCGACAAGCTGACGAAGCGCGTGTGGCAGGACATCCTGGCCGGTGACTACGTCGCGCAGGCCATTGCCGCGCCGGGGGAGAGATGGGTGGACGACGCCGACAATGAGCTGGCCACCAAGCCCATGAAGTTCGACCTTCGCGCCTACACCTACGACGGCGCGGTGCAGTGGGTGGCCGCCCGGCTGTATCAGGGGCAGACCACCAACTTTCGCACGCCCGGCGGTGGCTTTGCGCCGGTGTTCAGCGCTGTCGATGCATTGGGCGGGAGTACCCAGGCCTGCGTGTGCGGCGACGAGGATGCCGCTCTCGAGCGCACCGATGGGCCTGGCGCAGCGGAACGGGGCTCAATGCGGCCAGTGCCATCGGGCGAGGCCAAAGTGCTCGATGCGTCGGATGCGGGAGCACGGACATGAAAATCCTGATCGTTGAAGACGAATTGAAGACCGGTGACTATCTGCGCCAGGGCCTGACCGAGGCGGGATACGTCGTCGACCTGGCGCGCGACGGCCTCGATGGGCTTCACCTGGCACTGGATGGCGACTACCACCTGATCGTGCTCGACATCATGTTGCCGTCGCTGGACGGCTGGGGCGTTCTGCAGAAGCTGCGGCGCAGCGGGCGCGAGACGCCGGTGCTGTTTCTGACCGCGCGTGATGAGGTGGCGGATCGGGTGCGGGGTCTTGAGCTGGGGGCGGACGACTACCTCGTCAAACCTTTTGCCTTCGCGGAATTCCTCGCACGTGTGCGCACCCTGCTGCGCCGCGGGCGTATCAGTGAGCCCGAGACCCTGCGCTCGGCCAACCTGGAGCTGGATCTGCTGCGCCGGCGCGTAAGCCGCGATGGTCAGCGCATCGATCTGACTGCCAAGGAGTTCGCGCTGCTTGAGTTGCTGCTGCGTCGCCAGGGCGAAGTGCTGCCGCGCTCCCTGATCGCTTCGCAGGTGTGGGACATGAACTTCGACAGCGACACCAACGTCATCGAGGTGGCGGTGCGCAGACTGCGGGCGAAGGTGGACGACGCCTTCGAGCCCAAGCTGATCCGTACCGTACGCGGCATGGGCTATGTGCTCGAGTCGATGGAGCCGGTCTGAGCATGCGCCGATCGCTGTCGCAACCGGTATCGCTGACCGCGCGCCTGGCGATCCTGTTCGCCACGCTGAGCGCAGGCTTGCTCGTCATTGCAGGGATTTTCTTCGGGCGCATGCTGGAGACACACTTCCAGGAACTGGATGTGCATGAGCTGCAGGGCAAGCTCACACTCATCCGTACTGCCTTGCAAGGTGATGGCCTGCCCAGTGCGAGCTCGGGGCGGATGGCAGCACTGGAAAATTCCTTCGTCGGCCACGACAACGTCGGCGTCCTGTTGCGCGCGCTCGATGGTCGCGTGCTTGAAGTCATCCATCCCGAGCATTTCACCCCCGAGCAGCTCAGCTCCGAACAACTGGCGCCCGAACAACTAGGCGCAAGCCATCCGCCCCAGGCTGTGAGCAGCTGGGAGGTCGATGGACACCCACACCGCGGGCTGGCGGCTCGGATCACGCTGCCGCAGCACCCGACGGATGTGGGTGCCCCAGACACCGTGGACGTGCTCGTCGCCCTCGACCTGTCGCATCACACCCACTTCCTGGCCTCGGTTCGCAACGCGACCTGGGCGGGCGTGGCGATTGCGGCCTTCCTTGCCGCCCTGGTCGGCTGGTTTGCGGCGCATCGGGGGCTTGCCCCCTTGCGTCGGGTGACCGCAACCGCAAGCGCGCTTTCGGCGCAGCAACTGGGACAGCGACTCAACGAGAACGATGCACCGCGCGAGGTGCGTGAGCACGTCGAAGCCTTCAACGGCATGCTCGAGCGCCTGGAGGCGGCCTTTCAGCGCCTCGCCGACTATTCGGCCGACATTGCCCACGAACTGCGCACGCCGATCTCGAACCTGATGACCCAGACTCAGGTCGCGCTCTCGCGGCCGCGCTTGAACGATGAGTATCAGGACATCCTGGCTTCGAACATCGAGGAGTACGAGCGCATCGCACGCATGGTGAGCGACATGCTCTTCCTCGCCAAGGCGGAGCAGAACGCGCTGGCGCAAGCCAGCGCACCGATAGACCTCGCCTGCGAGGCCGATGCGCTCATCGATTTCTACGAAGCGCTGGCCGAGGAGCACCACATCCGCATTGAGCGGCACGGCTCGGCGGTGGTGGCGGGCGATCGGCTGATGCTGCGGCGCGCGCTGTCGAACCTGCTGTCGAACGCGCTGCGCCACACCCCCGACGGCGGACAGATCACCATCGCCATCGACATCGCAGCGGACGGCGCTGCGCTTGGGCTCAGCGTCAGCAACGTCGGCGATCCGATCGCGCCCGATCAGCTCGAGCGCATCTTCGACCGCTTCCACCGCGGCAGCAGCCTGCGCGAGCGCCATGGCGAAGGCGCCGGGCTGGGGCTGGCCATCACGCGCTTGATCGCGCGCGCGCACGGCGGTGAGGTGGTGGCGAGCTCGAAAGCGGGGGTGACCACGTTCACGATCAGCTTGCCGCTTCGACAAGCACCTTCCGGGACATGAGGAAGCGACCGAGTCTTAAGCGCGAATCTTCGCGACGGTGGTCGATGCAAAAAGGTCGGCGACCTTAAGCATTCCGATCACCGCCCCGTCCTCATCACCGCTTCGTCCACCAGGCGTGCAAGTTGCTCCGGACCGAAGCTGGGCAGGCTGCTGCCATTGACGAAGAAGGTGGGCGTTTGCCTGACCTGGAGCGCGGTCAGGTCTTCCACATCCTGTGCCAGCACCGCTTGAATCTCGGGCGTTTCCATGTCCTGCCTGGCCCGCGCCAGATCGAGGCCGGCGTCCTGGGCGATCTTGAAGGCAAGATCGAGATTGGGCGCCACATGGTCGGCCCACTCCGGCTGCGCGCCCAGCAGCGCTTCCAGTACCGGGGTGTAGAGGTCTTGCTTGCGCGCAGCTTCGAGCAATTTGATCACCTGGTCCGAGCCTTGGTGGAAGGGCGCATAGCGCAGCGCGAGGCGCACCTGGCCGGGGTGCTGGGCCATGATCTGCTTGACGATGGGGTAGAAGGCGCGGCAGGTCTCACAGGCGGGGTCGAAGAACTCCACGATCGTGACCGGCGCGCTCTGGGGTCCGATGATCGGGCTGTGCATGCGCACCAGGCGGCTCTTTTCCACCACGACGCGGGCGTCCTGCTCGGCTTGAGTTTGATCGCGATAGGCGTTCATGCCGAAGTAGAAGACCAGGCCGAGGACAACCAGCACGGCGAGTGCCCCAATTTTTCTTGCGTTCATGTACGAGTCCTTTGCAGATAAAGCGTGAGGGTAAGGGTGATTGCCACGAAGGCGGCGAGCGAAAGCCAGGGCAGCTGGATGTCGTCGAAGATGACCAGGGCTTGCTGGCTGCACGAAGGCCCGCTGCCGCAAGGTATCCACCACTGCGGCACCCAGCCGGCGACCAGGGCGGTGTGATAGCCCGCCAGGGTGATACCGCCCACGGCGAAGGGCAGGGCGTAGAGCGCGCCGCGCCGGTCTTCGGCAAACACGGCGATGCCCAGGATGATGGCGAGCGGAAACATGAAGATCCGCTGATACCAGCACAGCACACAGGGTGTCATGCCCATCACCTCACCGAGGAACAAGGCGCTCAGGGTGGATACCAGCGCGAGCGCCCAGGCGGCCATCAGCCACCACCAGTGCGTTTGTTTGTTGTGCATTGATCGATCTCGATTGCCACCAGCGGAGGTGCGGGGAGCTGCAGGCTTGTGGTACATGGCGACGGATTCTAACCGGGACGGGGCGGTCATTTGGCTTCGCTTGTTGCCGCGCCGTGTCGGCACATGCCTGCCATGACGGGATGTGCTTGTAGACTCGGCTCGTTTCCATTGGCATTGCCGGCAGAGTTCACCTCCGCCGAGTTCTGGCTCGCAACCGCGCTGATGGACTGGGGTGTGTGGCCGTATCTGACCTGACTCTGATATTGAAGTTTACATAACACAAATTATCGTGTTTTCAGGCGAGCGAATCGGTGGCGCCAATGCCTCGATCTTCCTTCAAACCGTCATCGGTCAAGTGCGCTTGATCGATGACGGAGCCTGATTGCGCCATGGTGGTGCGGGGGAAGAGACTCGAACTCTCACGCCTTGCGGCGCTGGAACCTAAATCCAGTGCGTCTACCAATTCCGCCACCCCCGCATCTGTGATGGCTTTGAAGCGGGGCGAATTATACATACACCGGTGCAAAGGGTGCAGCGAGGCACGAAGGGCCTGATTTGACGCCCCCCAGGACACTCACGCGCAACCGCGCCCATACGTATCCTCGAAGCGCACGATGTCGTCCTCGCCGAGATAGCTCCCTGACTGCACTTCGATGATTTCCAGTGGCACCTTGCCCGGGTTTGCCAGGCGGTGCGTGTGTCCGAGCGGGATGTAGGTCGATTCGTTTTCACCGAGCAGGAAGCTGCGCTCGCCGTTGGTGACTTCGGCCGTGCCCTTGACCACGATCCAGTGTTCGGCGCGGTGATGGTGCATCTGCAGGCTGAGCTTGGCGCCCGGGTTGACGACGATGCGCTTGACCTGGAAGCGCTCGCCCTCGTCGATCGAGTCGTACCAGCCCCAGGGGCGATACACCTTGCGGTGGCTTTGAGTCAGGCTGCGGCCTTCGGCCTTGAGGCGCGCGACCACCTTCTTCACGTCCTGAGTGTGGTCCTTGTGCGCGACCATGACCGCATCGGGGGTCTCGACCACAATCATGTCTTCACAACCGATGGCGGCTACCAGGCGGCTGGCCGAATGCACCAGGGTGTTGCGGCAGCCCTCGAACATCACCTCGCCGCGCGCGGCGTTGCCGTCGCTGTCCTTGTCCGATACCGCCCACAGCGCATCCCAAGCGCCGACGTCGGACCAGCCCGCTGCCATAGGCACGACCACGCCCTGCCCCAGTTCGGGTGCGTCAGCCAGGCGTTCCATGACGGCGTAGTCGATCGAGTCGCTCGGGCAGCGCTCGAAAGCGCCCTGCGCCAGACGGATGAAATCGGCGTCGGGCGTGCAACCGGCGTAGGCCGTGGTGCACGCGCTGGCCATCGCTGGGTTGAAGCGCTCGATGGCACGCAGCCACACCGAGGCCTTCATCATGAAGATGCCGCTGTTCCAGAAATATTCACCGCTTTCCAGGTAGCGCTGCGCCGTGTCCCGATCGGGTTTTTCGACGAACTCGGCGAGCACGCGGCCCTGACTGCCCTCGGCCAGGATGGCTCCGCCACGGATATAGCCGTAGCCGGTTTCCGCGCGGTCGGGAACGATGCCGAAAGTGACCAGAGCGCCCGCTGCGGCAAGCTCAGCGCCTTCGGCAATGGCGCGCTGAAAGGCACCAGGATCAGCAATGACGTGATCGGCCGGCATTACCAGCAGCACCGGGTCGCCCTCCCCGTGCGCAGCCAGTGCCGCCAGCGTCAGCGCCGGCGCGGTGTTGCGGCCGCAGGGTTCGAGCACGATCTGTGGCGAACTCACACCGATCTGGCGCAATTGCTCGGCAATGATGAAGCGGTACTCTTCATTGGTGACGATGAGCGGGCGCGGATCAACTTCAGCGCCGACAAAATCATCCAGTCGAACCGCGGTTTCCTGCAGTAGCGAACGCTCACCGGTAAGCGGCAGCAGCTGCTTGGGATAGCTCTCGCGCGAAGCCGGCCACAGCCGGGTGCCCGAGCCGCCGGAGAGAATGACGCTTTTGATGATCATGTTGCGCTTGTCCACGGAAATTCCTGAAATGAATGAGGAGCCTTGCGGCTTCGGAGCTTCAAGGCCTTGGCGCTTCAAGGCCTCAGCCAATCTCGGCCAGCATGCGTGTCACGCCGTCGCGCCAGTCGGCCAGATGCAGACCGAAGCGGCTGCGCAGGCGCTGGGTGTCGAGGCGGGAATTGAGCGGCCGCGTGGCCGGGGTCGGATAGCTGGTGGTCGGAATTGGCGTGATCTTCTGCACCGCCAGCGCGGCGCCGCTGCGGCGAGCACGGTCGATGACGAAGCTGGCGTAAGCATGCCAGCTGGTGTGGCCGGCCGCCGCGAGGTGGTAGGTGCCGCACAGACTGCGATCCTTCAGCGTGCTGCGAATGGCGTGGGCGCTGACGTCGGCGATCAGCTCGGCGCCGGTCGGGGCGCCAATCTGGTCATCGATGACGCTGAGCTGCTCGCGCTCGGCCGCCAGACGCAACATGGTGCGGGCAAAGTTGCCGCCGCGTGCCGCATACACCCACGAGGTGCGAAAAATCAGATGCTCGCAGTGGCTGTGCCGAATCGCCTGCTCGCCAGCGAGCTTGGTGGCGCCGTAGACCGACAGCGGCGCAGGTGCGTCGTCCTCGCGCCAGGGCTGCGCGCCACTGCCATCAAAAACGTAGTCGGTGGAGTAATGCACCAGCAGCGCGCCCAACTCATGCGCCTGCCGGGCCAGCATGGCAACCGCGTCGGCATTGATGGCTCGGGCACGCTCGGCTTCCTGTTCGGCCTTGTCCACCGCGGTGTAGGCCGCGGCATTGACGATGACATCGGGCGCGAGACGGCGCACGGTGTCAGCGAGCGCGTCGACCTGCTCGAGGTCACCGCACAGGCCGTCGCTGCCGTGGCGGTCAAGCGCCACCAGTTCGCCCAGTGGCGCCAGTGCGCGCTGCGCCTCCCAGCCCACCTGGCCATTCTTGCCCAGCAGCAGGATTTTCATGCGCCCTGCCCCCGCGTGCTGTAGTTGGTCGCCACCCAGGCGCGATAGGCGCCGCTGTGCACGTCCGCAATCCACTGCGGATGGTCGAGATACCACTGCACCGTCTTGCGAATGCCGGTGTCGAAGGTCTCCGCCGGGCGCCAGCCCAGCTCGCGCTCGATCTTGCGTGCGTCGATGGCGTAACGACGGTCATGACCCGGCCTATCGGTGACATAAGTGATGAGCTGCGAGTAGCTGCCCTCGGTCCGGGGGTGCATTTCGTCGAGCAAGGCGCACAGCGCATGCACGATCTCGATATTGGTCTTTTCGTTCCAGCCGCCGATGTTGTAGGTCTCGCCCGGCGTGCCACGCGCGAGCACTTCGCGGATGGCACTGCAGTGGTCGCTGACGTACAGCCAGTCGCGCACGTTCTGGCCGTCGCCATAGATAGGCAAGGGCTTGCCGGCCAGGGCGTTGACGATCATCAAGGGGATGAGCTTTTCCGGGAACTGCCAGGGCCCGTAGTTGTTCGAGCAGTTGGTGGTCAGCACCGGCAGGCCGTAGGTGTGATGCCAGGCGCGCACCAGGTGGTCACTGGCGGCCTTGCTGGCGGAATACGGGCTGTTGGGCTCGTAGGCCTTGGTCTCGGTGAAGGCCGGATCGCTGGGGCTGAGCGAGCCATACACCTCGTCCGTGCTGATGTGCAGGAAGCGAAAATCCGCCTGCCCGGCAGCGTCGAGCGTGGCGCGATAGCCGCGCGCTGCTTCGAGCAGGGTGAAGGTGCCGTCAATATTGGTGCGCACAAAATCGCCCGGACCATGGATGGAGCGGTCCACATGGCTCTCGGCAGCGAAATGCACGATGGCGCGCGGCCTGTGCTCGGCCAGCAGGCGGTCCACCAGCGCACGATCACAGATATCGCCTTGCACGAACACATGGCGCGCGTCGTCACGCAGGCTGGACAGGGTCTCGAGATTGCCGGCGTAGGTCAGCAGATCGAGGTTGACAATGGGCTCGTCGCTGCTGGCCAGCCAGTCAAGGACGAAATTGGCACCGATGAAGCCCGCACCGCCAGTCACTAGAATCAAGGTCTTTCTCCGCCTCAGTCGAATGCGGCGGATTATCGCATCCCGGGCGCGGCACTACATGTTCAGGCGCTCGGCATAGCCGGTCATTTCAAGATAACCCTGACCAATTTCACGCTCGCCACCGTCTGCCTGCGCCTCAAACAGGCGCACCGCACCCTCCCAATACACCGCACCGGTCGAACTGCGGCTGTCGAGCTCCTGGTCGTCCAGCAGCGGGCGTAGCTGCAAAGTGCGGCCATCGGCCAGGTGCAGGCGCCACTCAACCGGGTAGCGCACGCCGGTGCGCGGCGAAGTCCAGTGCCGCAAGGGCTCGAAGCGCACTTCGTCAGCGGCAAACTTGCGCGCCTTCCCGGCCTTGTCGCCCAAGGTGCCGGCCGCCCACATTGCCCGCCCCTCGGCATCACGCATCTGGAACAGCATCAGCGAGCCACCGTCATGCAGGTTGATGCCGATCCAGTCCCAGCCACTCGCGGCGGCGGGCAGAATCTCGCTAGACCACTCGTGGTCCAGCCAGGCGTGGCCCTTGACCGCGAAGCGCTCGCCATCGAGACGCAGCGTGCCCGCGGTGCGCAGCTGCGGCCGGCTGTAGTAATAGCTGGCATTGATCGGATCGGGCGCCTTCTGGCTGAAACCCTCACGGCCGTTGAGCAGAGGCGCACGGCCGGGCTCGAAGACGAGATCGAAGGCGAAGTCCTGCGCGTCGATATGGGTGCGATAGGGGGCACGGTCGGAGTCGGGCGCGCCTCCGTCAGTGCGCAGCGACCAGCCACCGACGCCCACCTGGGTCGTGCCGGTGGCGGCTTCGGCCAACTCGGGATAGGCGCGCGCCGCGCGTTCGGCGTGGCGCAGCCGGCCGGTCGCCGGGTCGGCCACCGCAGCGTGGGCAAGAATGAGCTGGCTGGGGGCGAAGCGGCTGGGGTTGTCCTCGCCGATCAGCGTGCGCACGCGAAAGAAGGTGAGCTGAAAGCCACGCTCCTCCCCCGCAGCGTCGTGCAGCCAGCCGGTGATGTACCACCATTCGGTGCGGTAGTCGGGGTGCGCGCCCAGATCGTGCGGAAAACTCAGCGCCTTGCCGGCCAGCACCGGTGGATACGACGCTTGCGCCGGGGCGACATCGGCCGCCAGCAGCGGCGCCGGGACCAGCACCGCCAGCAGCGCAGCCCACAGCAGGGCTGCGCAGCGGCGCCCGATCACGGCACTTGCATTACAGAACCCGCGCTGCTGAGCGTCCTTTCGTGTGTCCATCATCGCCCTGCCCTCATTGATCCGAGCTCACCAATCCGCCTTCACCGCCAGCGCCGCCGAGCGCTGCATCGCCCGCGCCCCCGCCAGCCTAGCGACCAGGGCCGCGAGCACGATCAGGCTGCTGGCAAACAGCGCCAGCGCGCCCCAGGGCACGGCAAGATCCATGCTCCAGTGAAAACTCTGGCGGTTGACGATCTCGATCAGGATCCAGGCAATCGCCGCGCCGGCCAGCAGACCGGCGATCACGCCCAGGCTCGCCGTGAGCGCACCTTCGATCGCGATCAGGCGACCGATGTCGGCGCGGGTGAAGCCAAGGTGGCGCAGCATGCCGAATTCACCCTCGCGCGTGGTCGCCAGCGCGGCAAAGGTGGTGGCGATGCCGAACAGCCCGATCATCACCGTCACCGCCTCCATCAGATAGGTGATGAGGAAGGTACGGTCGAAGATCTGCAGACTGAGCGCGCGGATCTCGCCCGGCAAGGCGATGCTGAGGTGCTCGGCGCCAAAGTCGGCGCGCAGGGCAGCCGCCACCGTAGCGGCGTCGCTACCTGGCGCCAGGCTGATGGCCGCGTCGTTGATGCGCTGGTCGCCGGTAAGGGCGACGTAGTCCGCGCTCTCGATGAGCGCCGCGCCGTGCTGGCGGGCGTAGTCGCGCCAGATGCCGGCGACGATGAAATGGCGCAGCTGCCCGCCCAGCGGCAGCGTCAGGCGATCGCCAACGCCGATCTGCCGACGGTCGGCGGTTGCTTCGGAAATCCATGCCGGGGGCAAGTCAGCGTCGATTTCGCCTGCCGCGTCGGCCGCGTTGACCCTGGCCGGACGCTCGCTGCTTCCCGCAATCAGCGGCAAGCCCCAGTTGCCGCGTACCGGGCGTGCAAGAACGGTGAACAATGGCTCTTCGTCCGAAATGCGCAGATTGACCTGGCGCGTGGTGTCGACCGTGGCCACTCCGGGCACGGCGGCGATGCGTGCGAGCGCGTCGCCATCCAGATATCCACTGCCGGACGACACCGAAGCGCGCACATACAGATCCGCCGGCAACACCTGCGCCAGCCAGTCATCGACCGAGACCCGAAAGGAGCTGACCATGATCGCCATCGCCGCCGCCAGCGCCACGCTGGCCACCACCCCGGCGCCGGCCACCACCGCCTGGCCGGGGGTGGCGGACAGGCGGGCGTGGGCAAGACGCCAGCTCAGCGCCCTGCCCCGGCGCAGCACGGGCAAGACCCCACGCGCAATCGTCGGCAGCAACAGCACCGCGGCCGCCAGCGTGAGCGCAACGGCGCCATAGCCGCCGATCGGAATGTCATTGAGCGGCGGCAGGATGCACGCCAGTCCGGCAATCACCAGCAACCCCACGCCGGGCCGCCACCCGCCGCGCACCTGGGGCAGGCCCGCGTACTCGCCCTCGCCCGCTTTCAAGGCCCGCGCCGGGGCGACGCGCGAGGCCTCGCGTGCCGGCAACCAGGTGCCGATCACGCCCGCTGCGATACCGAGCAGCAGATAGCCCACCACCAGCATGGCGTCGAACTGCAGCTGCGGCTGCGTACCGCGGAAAAAACCTGCGCCGAGATCCCCCCCCACGAACTTGAACGCCGCCGCTGCCAGCCCATGGCCCAGCGCCACGCCCAACAGCCCACCCGCCAGCCCTACCGCCGCGCCTTCGGCGAGCAGGCCGCGCAGCAGTTGGCGCCTTTCCATGCCGAGCGCCCGCAGCAAGGCGAACTCACGCCGCCGTCGCACCACCGACAGCAGTTGCGTCGAGAACACCAGAAAGCCGCCGGTGAGCAGCGCAATGGCGGCGAGCATGGTGAGATTGACCCGGTAAGCGCGTGACAGCGTGCTGAGCTCACTGGCGGCAGCCTCGGGCACGCGTAGCGAGAGGCCAGGTGGCAATAACGTCGCCAGCGACTGACGGGCCATCTGCGCACTGACCCCCGCGGCGAGCTTGAGGTCGATGCGGCTCAGGACGCCGATGCGATCGAAGTGCTGCTGCGCGCCGGCGATATCCATCACTGCCAGACTGGCGCTGGCGGCAGGGACTTCACCCGCAACCCGCAGTGCAAAGCTGCGCACGCCGGACTGCAGCACCAGTTCGCCGCCACGCAGTGCGGGTGCTGCAAACTCGCCGCTTTCCAATTGCTGGGACTCACTCAAGTGCGCGCGCGCTTCGTCGCTGAGAAAGATGTTGTCCGGCTGCAGGGCCGCGAAACGTGTGTCCGCAGCGTCTGCAGCCGCAGCCGCGCGCGGCAGCAGCATGGGCTGCACGCGCGCAAGGCGAAACAGGTCCACGCCGTGGATCTCCAGCGCATCCTCGCGCCCCGGCAGGCGCGCCTGAATCACCAGCACCGGGCTGGCTTCGGCCACTTCGGCGCGCGCGGCCAGCACCGGGTAGATGGCTTCGTCAAAACCATCGCGCGCCCCCACCAGCTGCAGATCGGCTTCGCCAGCGATCAGGCGCATGCCGCGCCCGAACTCATCGATGGCAGCGCTGTGGATGAGCTGCACTGCCAGGCCCAGCGCCACCCCGAGCGCGATCGCGAATAGCGACAAAGCCGTTGCCAGGCGGCGACGCAGCAGGCTGGCAAGAAACAGCCGGTGCAGCGTGGCGCTCATGCGCGCTCCGTGATGTCCACCAGCCCCTGCACGCCAAGCTCAAGCACGCGGTCCGCGCGCCTTGCGGCCACGCGCGAGTGCGTGACCAGCACCCCGGCGGCCTCGCTGTCGCGGATCTGCTCCAGCAGCAGGTCGAGCACATCGCTTGCGCGCACCGGGTCGAGGTTGCCGGTGGGCTCATCGGCCAGCACCAGGCGCGGACGGTGCACCAGTGCGCGCGCGATCGCCACGCGCTGCATCTCCCCGCCGGAGAGCTCATGCGGCGGGTCGTCGGCGCGCGTGCCGAGCCCCACACGCGTCAACATGGTGCGCGCGCGCGCCTCGGCCTCCTTGTCGTCAGTCCTGAGCAGCCACAGCGGCAGCGCGACGTTTTGCACCAGTGACAGGTGCGGCAGGATGTGGAATGCCTGGAACACGAAGCCATAGGCTGAGCGGCGCAAGCGCGCCATCGCATCCTCATCCAGGCCTTCGATGCGCTGGCCGCCCACTTCGATACGGCCACCATCGACCGGCTCCAGTCCGGCCAGACAGTTCAGCAGGGTCGACTTGCCCGAGCCCGACTCACCGACAATCGCCACGCACTCGCCGGCGCCCACCTGCAACTCAAGGGTATCGAACAGGACGCGTGGCGGCGTGCCAGGCAGAGTCTTGCGCAGGGCGTGGGCAGTGAGCATGGGCGGCAGCAGCAGGAAATGACAGTCCATTTTGTCACCCTTGGCCGTGATTGGTTGCATGCGCCTGCGCGCGGATGCGAGGCGGAGGCCAGAGGGCGCGGATTGACACCGCCTTTGCCGCCGGGTTAAAAGAGGCGCCTGCTGAATACGGTTCAGACCGTAATCAGGGTGTCCATCCGTCGAGTCCTCTGTCCGCAGTTCACTGGCCGCTGCGCTTCAGCGCTCAAGCCGGCCCGCGCTTGAACGCGGCCTCAGCTCCGATTCAATGTGTCTTGCCGACCCCGGATCACGCGGGGGTTCCTTGCATATTCCGTTGGCCAGGAAGACAGGTTTACGCCCCCCGATGGCGTCCTGATCACGCCCTGATTGCGCCCGCTGACCAGCCCCAGAACGGAACCCAAGAATGCTCAAAGCCTTACACCAGGACTGGCTGTCCAATGTCCGCAACGATCTGCTCGCCGGCTTGGTGGTCGCGCTGGCCTTGATCCCCGAAGCGATCGCGTTCTCGATCATCGCCGGGGTCGATCCCAAGGTCGGGCTCTATGCCTCATTTTGCATCGCCATCGTCATCGCCTTCACCGGCGGCCGCCCGGGCATGATCTCGGCCGCAACCGGCGCGATGGCGCTGGTGATGGTGATGCTGGTCAAGGAACACGGCCTGCAATACCTGCTTGCCGCCACCTTGCTCACCGGCGTGCTGCAGATCATCGCCGGCTGGCTCAGGCTGGGTGGGCTGATGCGCTTCGTGTCGCGCTCGGTCATCACCGGTTTCGTCAACGCGCTGGCGATCCTGATCTTCATGGCCCAGCTGCCCGAGCTCACCAATGTGGGCTGGCAGGTGTATGCGATGACCGCCGCCGGGCTGGGCATCATCTACCTCTTCCCCTACCTCACCAAGGCCGTGCCCTCGCCGCTGGTCGCCATCGTGGTGCTCACCGCCGTCGCCATCTTCCTTGAGCTCGACATCCGCAGCGTGGGCGACATGGGCCAACTGCCCGACAGCCTGCCCATCTTCCTGCTGCCCGATGTACCGCTCAACCTGGAGACGCTGGCGATCATCTTCCCGGTGTCGGCCACCCTGGCGGCGGTGGGCTTGCTCGAATCCATGATGACGGCCTCCATCGTCGATGAGCTGATCGACTCCAGCAGCAACAAGAACCGCGAATGTGTGGGCCAGGGCATCGCCAACATCGCCTCCGGCTTTCTTGGCGGCATGGCCGGTTGCGCGATGATCGGGCAATCGGTGATCAACGTGAAATCGGGCGGCCGCGGGCGGCTGTCGACGCTGGCCGCGGGCGTGTTCCTGCTGCTGCTGATGCTGTTCTTCGGCGACTGGGTGGCGCGCATCCCGATGGCCGCGCTGGTGGCGGTGATGATCATGGTGTCCATCGGCACCTTCAGCTGGGCTTCGATCCGCAACCTGCGTACCCATCCGGCCAGCTCCAGCGTGGTAATGCTGGCCACGGTGGTGGTGGTGGTGATCACCCACGATCTGGCCAGGGGCGTGCTGGTGGGGGTGTTGCTGTCGGGCTTTTTCTTTGCGCACAAGGTGGGCCAGGTGCTGCATGTGAGTTCGCGCACCGAGGACGAGGGTCGCACGCGCGCCTACACCATCACTGGCCAGGTGTTCTTCGCCTCGGCGGAGCGCTTCATCAATGCCTTCGACTACAAGGAAGTCATCGACACCGTGCGCATCGACGTCAGCCGCGCTCACTTCTGGGACATCACCGCCATCAGTGCGCTGGACCGGGTGGTGATCAAGTTTCGCCGCGAAGCCACGGCGGTGGAGGTGATCGGCATCGACGAGGCCAGCGCCACACTGGTGGACAAGTTCGCCGTCCACGACAAGGACGCCGCCGCGGACATGCTGGCGGGCCACTGAGAGGAGAAGCGCCATGAAGAACACCAACAAGGTGCTGGCCTGTGTGGACCAGTCCCGTTTCGCCGACCATGTGGCTGATTATGCAGCGTGGGCGGCGCAGCGCCTCGATGCGCCGCTGGAGTTCCTCCACGTCATCGAGCGCCATCCCGAGCGCAGCACGGGCCAGGACCATAGCGGTGCGATCGGCATCGACGCCCGGGAGCATCTGCTCGATCGCCTGTCCGCTGCAGATGAAGCCCACAGCCGCGCGGCACGCGAGCAGGGCCGCATCTTCCTCAACCGCCTGCGCCAGCGCGCCAGCGCCGCCGGCGTCAAGCAGGTGGACATGCGTCTGCGCCACGGCGAACTGGAGCAGACCCTGGCCGAGCAGGAAGAAGGCGTTCGCCTGCTGGTGCTCGCCCGCCGCGGCGAGTCCGCCGAGGCCAGCCAGCGCGCCCTTGGACGCAACGTC
Source organism: Thauera terpenica 58Eu (assembly GCF_000443165.1). GTDB lineage: Bacteria > Pseudomonadota > Gammaproteobacteria > Burkholderiales > Rhodocyclaceae > Thauera > Thauera terpenica. Next base: position 58,271 of record NZ_ATJV01000114.1, read on the forward strand.
GAGCGCGTGGTGCGGGCGCTGCGCAAGCCCATCCTGACCGTCACCGAAGGCTTCAAGACACCGCAACGGGTGATGATTGCCTTCGATGGTGGCACTGTCACCCGGCGCGGCGTGCACATGGTCGCCACCAGCCCCTTGTTTCGCGGCTTGCCGATTCATCTGCTGATGTCGGGCAAGGACAACGCCAACGCCTCCAGGCAGCTCGACTGGGCCAGCACGCGCCTCAAGGACGCCGGCTTCGAGGTCAGCGCCGTGCTCACCGCGGCCAATGCGCACAGCGCCATCGCGCGCAGCGTCGAGGACGAGGCGATCGACCTGTTGATCATGGGCGCGTTCGGCCACTCTGCCCTGCGCAGCCTGCTGTTTGGCAGCAAGACCGCCGAACTTTTGCGCTCGGCGACGATTCCGACCCTGCTGTTGCGCTAGTCGGGGCGCAAGGGGCGCAGCCCTTCCCGTTTGCACGGACGAGCCCCTATACTCCGCCCGCCCGCAGGCGCGGGTGTCCCCCGCGGCTCTCTCCCTCTTGTGTCAGGCATGCCGGTCGACCATTACGAGAACTTCCCTGTCGCGTCCTTGCTGCTGCCCTCGCATCTGCGCGAGCCGGTAGAGGCGATCTATGTCTTTGCGCGCAGTGCGGACGACGTCGCCGACGAAGGCGATGCGGCGCCGGAGGCAAGGCTGGCGCGTCTGCACGACTATCGTCAGGCGCTCGAGGCCTGCGCACACGGCGCGGCGGTGGCCGATGCCAGCCTGGCGCCGATGTTCGAGCGCCTGGGGCGTGAGATCCGGGCGCACAAGTTGCCCGTGCAGCGCTTGCGCGACTTGCTCGACGCCTTCGCGCAGGATGTGGGCAAGACGCGTTATCGTGATTTTGCCGAACTGAAGGACTACTGCCGGCGTTCGGCCGACCCGGTCGGGCGCCTGCTGCTGTGCCTGTACACCGCCGGGACGCCGGAAAATCTGCGGCGCTCGGACGCCATCTGCACCAGCCTGCAGCTGATCAATTTCTGCCAGGACGTGGCGATAGACTGGCAAAAGCAGCGCATCTATTTGCCGCAGGATGACATGGCGCGCTTTGGCGTGAGCGCGGACGACATCGCCGCCGGGCGCTGTGACGAGCGCTGGCGGGCACTGATGAGCTTTCAACTCGGGCGTGCACGCGCGATGATGCTCGACGGCGCTCCGCTCGCGCGCGCCCTGCCGGGGCGCATTGGCTGGGAGTTGCGCCTGATCGTGCTCGGCGGGCTGCGCATCATCGAAGCCATCGAAGCCGCCAGCTACGACGTCTTTCGCCACCGCCCGGTGCTGGGCAAACACGACTGGCTGCGCCTGGGATGGCGTGCCCTGAATTATCGGAAGATTGCATGAATCCGCACGACTACTGCCAGGACAGGGCTGCCAAGAGCGGCTCGAGCTTCTACTACAGCTTCATGTTTCTGCCCCCCGAGCAGCGCCAGGCGATCACTGCGCTATATGCCTTCTGTCGCGAAGTCGATGATGTGGTGGACGAATGCCACGACGTATCGCTGGCGCAGATCAAGCTCGAGTGGTGGCGACAGGAGGTCGAGCGCATCTTTACCGGCACGCCCACGCATCCGGTGGGGTTTGCGCTGCAGGACGTGCTGAGGCGCTTCAAGCTGCCGCAGGAGCAGTTGCTGGAGATCATCGACGGCATGGCGATGGACTTGTCGCAGACGCGCTACCTCGACTTCAAGGGCTTGCAGCTGTACTGCTATCGCGTCGCCAGCGTGGTCGGCCTGCTCTCGGCGGAGATCTTCGGCCACGAGCATCGACAGACGCTGAAGTACGCCCACGACCTGGGCCTGGCCCTGCAGCTCACCAACATCATTCGCGACGTCGGCGAAGACGCCCGCCGCGGCCGCATCTATCTGCCCATCGAAGACCTACAGCGCTTCGGGGTGCCGGCCAAGGACATCCTCGAGGCGCGCTACTCCGACGCCTTCCGTGAGCTGATGGCATTCCAGGCCGAGCGCGCCGAACACTTCTACGAGCAGGCCCTCGCCCAGCTCCCCGCGGGCGATCGCAAGGCACAGCGCCCCGGGCTGGTGATGGCCGCCATCTACCGCACCCTGTTGCGCGAGATCGCCGCCGATGGTTTCCAGGTGCTGGACCGCCGCATCTCGCTCACTCCGGTGCGCAAGGTGTGGATCGCCGGCAGCACCTGGTTCAAGGGCTGAGACCATGGCCGTGCCCGTCGTTGCGGTGATCGGTGCGGGCTATGCCGGCATGGCGTGCGCGGTCGAGCTCGCCCGCGCCGGCGTGCATGTGACCGTGTTCGAGCGCTCGCACACCATGGGCGGACGCGCACGGGTGGTGCACAAGGACCACGATTGGCGGGTCGACAACGGCCAGCACATCTTGCTGGGCGCCTATACCGAACTGACCCGCTTGCTGCGCCTCACTGGCTGCTCGCCCAAACAACTCGCCCACCTGCCCCTGACCCTGCACGTGCCGGGCCGCCTGCACTTGAAGGCCGCAGCGCTGCCGGCACCCTTTCATCTCGCCGTGGGCCTGTTGCGCGCGCGCGGCCTGTCCTGGGGCGACCGCCTCGCCATGCTGCGCCTGATGCGCTGGCTGAGGAAGCAGGACTTCCGCACCCCGCCAGAGATGACGGTGACGGCGATGCTGCAGCACACCCGCCAGACGCCGGCCATGATCGAGCTGGTGTGGGTGCCTCTGTGTGTGGCCGCGCTCAACACACCGGCCGATGAAGCCGCCGCGCAGGTGTTTGCCAACGTATTGCGCGACAGCCTGGCAGCCTCGGCGACGGACAGCGAGCTGCTGATCCCGCGCACCGATCTGTCCGAGCTCTTCCCCGTGCCCGCCGCACGCTATCTCGCCACCCGGCGCGGCCGGGTGCGCACCGGCAATGCCATCGACGCGATCGAGCCCGTCGCGGGCGGAGGTTTTCGCCTCGAGGGCGACCCCGGCAGCCAGCCCTGGCCGAACGTCGTGATCGCCACCGCGCCCTATCACGCCGGCGCCCTACTCGCCTCGACCGGTCAATGCGATCAACTCGCAGCCCACATCGACGCCCTGCCCCACGAGCCCATCGTGTCGGTGTACCTGGCCCTGGGCAAGGGCCAGAGACTGCCCGAGACCATGATCGGACTGGTCGGCGGCAGCGCTACGGCCCCGGCGCAGTGGGCTTTCGATCGTGGCCAGCTGGGGGGGCCGGAAGGGCTGATGTCGTGCGTGATCAGCGCGCGCGGTGCACACGAGGATCTGGCGCGCGACGCGCTCATCCAGGCGGTGCATCGCCAGCTGCAACAGCAGCTGGGGCGAGAACTGCCCGCACCGCTGTGGTCACAGGTGATCGTCGAAAAGCGCGCCACCATCGCCTGCCGACCCGACATCTCGCGTCCTGGCATGCGCACGCCGCTGCGCGGCTTGTGGCTGGCGGGCGACTATCTCGATTCGCCCTACCCCGCCACGCTCGAATCCGCGGTGCGTTCAGGCACCGCGTGCGCCGCCGCCATCCTGGCGGAGCTCGGATGGGGCAATCATTAACCCGGCAATTGCATCGTATCGCGGGACTGATGACATCGAAGCGTCAAACGCGGCGGCATGCACGGAGACGCCCACTACTCCTTCGGCGCGCTCGGGTCCAGCAGGTCGGGCGCGCTGCGCGACTTCGGTTCGGCAGCGATTTGCCGTGTCAGGTCGTCGATGACGCGGGTGTCGACCGGGGCCGTGGTCGACGGCGCACGCGGAGGCCGCGGCGGTGCCGGCGGCGCGGCTGCCAGCTCGGCGCGCTCGCTCAACTGCACCCGATAGATCGGTTCCGGCATGTCCATGTCGGCCGCTTCGAGCGCGAGCTTGACGGTGCGGATGGCTTCGCTGCGGACCATCAGGAAATCGTGCGAGCGCTGGTCGACCCAGCCGAGAAACCGCACATGCACGTTCGAATCACCCAACGCGGCGATGTAGGCGCGCGGCGGCGGCGTCTGCATCACTCCCGGCAGGCGTGACAGTTCTGTCGTGCCGATGTGCTGTGCCGTCACCAGGTCTTCGCCGACCCCGATGCCCACGTCGAACTCGAAACGCCGGCTCGGATTGCGCGTGTAGTTGAGCGTGACGCTGCGGAACACCAGCGCGTTGGGCAAGCGCAAGTGGTTGCCGTCGAGCGTCATCAGGATCGTGGCGCGCGAGGTCATCGAGACCACGACGCCCTCGTTGCCGTCGATCACGACGTGATCGTGCGGCGAGAAGGGTTGGCGCAAGCTCATGAGGATGCCCGCGAGATAGTTCTCGAGCGTGTCCTTGAACGCAAAGCCGATCGCTACGCCCAGCACGCCAGCGGTGCCGAGCATCGCGCCGACGAGCGCTGTGGCGTTCAAGATCTCCAGCGCCACGAGCACGCCCAGCAGCGTCACCCCCCACCGCACGGTGGTGCGCGCCAGGTCGCCCATGAAGGGGTTGCGCTGCGACACGCGGTCCAGGAACGTGCGCCGCGAAAACCAGCCACCGAGCATCCAGCACACCCACACCGCCACCAGTGCCAGCGCCAGCAGGGGCAAGGCCGCGATCAGTCCGTAGGCCTCGCTCAGCAGGCGCTGAACGACGAGGTCGAAGTCGAATGCAGGCACGGCCATAGCGAGCCATTCTAGACGCTGCGTGCTGCGGCTGCCAGCGGCTTGATCGGCCGGGCGGTTTCAGTCCGGGCGACTTGAGCCGGGATCGCTTGAGTCGCTCAGATGGTGCAGGATGGGATCGAGCATCGCTGCGCCCAGGCGCTTGCTGCGCGCGCCGTTCCAGCCCACCGCCTCATCTGGCAGGTTGGCGTTGTCCTTGAACGGCATCTCCAGGGTCAGTGACACGCAGGAGAAATGATTGGCGACCCACTTGCTGGCGAGCGTCAGTAGTTCCTCGCCAAAGCGCCCCGGCATGTAGCCCTTCGCGGTCTGGAAGTCGGGCGCTACCTGACGAACGCTGTCGATGAAGCGGGCCTGCTGCCGCGCCGCGCGGGCGGTAAAGCCGGGCACTTCTTCGGCGGTGGAGAAAAACACATAAGACAGGGCCTCGTCGCCGTGAATGTCGACAAACAGCTCGCAGCCGGTCTCCTGCATGGCCTCGCGCACGAGGAAGACTTCCGGGCTGGCGCTCAGCTCGGGCGCACGCCATTCGCGATTGAGGTTGCGTCCGGCGGCATTGGTGCGCAGGTTGCCGCGCGCGGCGCCATCCGGGTTCATGTTGGGCACGATGTAGAGCACTGCCTGCTCGCGCACCTTGCGCGCGACCGCGTCGGCGCCATCGAGCAGGCGCTCGAGCAGACCTTCGACGAACCACTCGGCCATGGTCTCACCGGGGTGCTGGCGGGCGATGATCCAGATCGGTTTGCGGGTCGGCGCCGGCTCGCCAACGACGACGACGTCGAGGTCGCGGCCATCGACGGTGGCGCCGAGGTTGCGCACGTCGGCGAAGGACGACGCTTCGGCACGCGCGAGCAGATCGAGGTGGCGCTCGTGCGAATAGGGCTCGAAATAGGCGTAGTAGACGCTGTTGCGTTCGGGCGTGTGCTCAACGATCAGTTGCCCGCCTTCGTAGCCTGTGGTGGCGACACGAAACCAATGCTGGCGGTCATACGATGCGACGCAGCGGTAGCCCGGCCAGCCATCCGGGTAAGCGGCCTGGGCGGCGTTCTCGAACACCATGCGAACCGGCTTGTGCGCCGCATCCAGCAGGCGGAAATGGAACCACTGGCGAATATCCGCCGCGTTGTCGGCGCGCAGGCGCAGGCGGATGTTTTGCGGACCATCGAGCTCGAGCACCTCGATGGCGCCCGCGTCAAAAGCAGAACTGATTCGCATCGAACTCAGGCCTCGCGGCGGCGAAACACCAGGCGATCGGGCTCCGAAGCCTCGGCGGCAAAGGCGTAGCCTTCGGCTGCGAAGCCCTTCAGGCCTTCGATGTCGTCGATTCGGTTCTGGATGACGTAGCGGCTCATCAGGCCACGCGCGCGCTTGGCGTAGAAGCTGATGATCTTGTAGCGCCCGCCCTTCCACTCTTCGAACGCGGCGCTGAGCAGCCTGCCCTTGAGTTTGGCGGGCTTGACCGCCTTGAAGTACTCCTCCGAGGCCAGATTGAACAGGATGGGCTCGCGACCGGCATCGGCCTCGGCCTCGGCGGTGAGCAGGCGGTTCAACTCGTCGGTGATGCGCTCGCCCCAGAAGGCGTAGAGATTCTTGCCACGGGCATTGTCCAGTCGCGTGCCCATCTCCAGGCGGTAGGCCTGCATCAGGTCGAGCGGGCGCAACACACCGTAGAGGCCGGACAGGATGCGCAGGTGGTCCTGCGCCCAGGCGAGCTCATCGGGCTGCAGGCTGGGGGCGTCCAGCCCCGCATATACGTCGCCATTGAAGGCGAGCACGGCTTGCTTGGCGTTGTCCGGCGTGAAGGGGGGTGACCATTGCTCATAGCGCGCCACATTGAGACTGGCGAGCGGGTCGGACAGGGACATCAGCGCAGCGACCTGTGCCGGCGAGCGCTGGCGCAGGATGTCGATGAGTTCGGCGGCGTGATCGAGGAAGGCGGGCTGGGTGAACTGCGCCGTGTTCGGCGGCGTGTCGTAGTCGAGCGCCTTGGCGGGGGAGATGACGATGATCATGGGCGACTGTGCAAGGCAAGTGAGGGGCTGTGGGGGGCGGCAGCCGGCACGCGCTGAGGGGCGCGCAGCAAGCAAGGCAGCCTGATGTTAGCAAACTCACCACGGGCACGGTCGCGAGGGCGTGCGCACGCTACATCACCGCGAGCAAGCGCTCCTTCAGCTCCTGGGCGCGATTGCGCCCGAGACGAGTCTCGCTGATCGAGCTCAGCCACTCTTCGATCAGGGCTTCGATATCAGGGCGTTCCTGCGAGTCCTGAATGCGCTTCATGAGGCCGAGCTTGTTGTAAGGGCCATGGAAGGTGCGCAAGGTGTTGATCATGAAATCACGCGCCATCTGCATCCCCGGGGCGGCGTGGGCGGGCGTGGCCGATGCTTTTGCCGGCGCCGGCGCCGGCGGCGTTCGCAGCTCGACGTCGACGGTGGGCGCAGGCGCGGCCTGTGCGCTGATGAAGCCACCCTCCTCCAGCTGCGCCAGGGTCGCAGCCAGCTCGGCATCGCCGGACAAGGCCTGCAGCGCGTCCAGGGTACGCGCACCATCGATCAGGATCAGCACCCGTCTCGCCCGCAGGCCAATGGCATTGCTACGGTGGGCAATTTCGTCCAGGCCGCGTGCGGTCTTGGTGTACACCGTCATCTATCGTCTCCTTTGCGCATGCGGCGTGGTGCCGTCTTTGTCTGCGTCGTGCGGGCTGCTTACGGTGCCTGCAGCGGCCCGGATTGTGTGCGTCACTTATGCCACAGTCAAGCGTGCAGCACAGGGGCCGGCCTCAGCGGCCCGGGTCAGAATCCAGCACTAGAGTCGTTTTTCAGCCAGATTCATGTCAATGGCTTGCGCACGGCAGTCGTGACGCAGTTATCGCCGGCGCCTCTGCCGTGCCTGCTCGAACAGGCATACCGCCACTGCAGCCGCGACGTTGAGCGATTCGACGTCGCCCGCCATCGGAATGATGACGCGCTGCGAGGCGCAGGCGAGCAAGGCAGGTGATACGCCCTGCCCTTCGGCACCGAACAGCCAGGCCACCGGCGCATCGAGCTCGAGCTCGTAGAGGCTGCGCGCGCCCTCGCCGAGTGCCGTCGCAAGGATGGCACCGCGGAAAGCGCCGAGCACATCCACGGCATCAACGCGCTCGTGGATGCGCAGACCAAAATGTGCCCCCATGCCCGCGCGCAGCGCACGGGGCGACCAGGCACCGGAACAGCCAGGGGTGAGCAGTACGTCGCGCACCCCGGCCGCGGCTGCGGTGCGCAGGATGGTGCCGAGGTTGCCGGGGTCTTGCACCCCATCGAGCACCACAAGGCTGTGCGCGGACAAGGCTGCGCTATCGGCCAGACGCGCGGGGTCCGGCTCGGGCAGAAGATCGATGATTGCGATCACGCCCGAGGGGCTGTCCACCGGGCTGATATGGGCAAAGAGCGCATCGGGCAACTGGTAGCGCGGAATATCGTGGGCACAGCGCGCGAGCAGGTCTTCGATTTCCAACTGCGCACAGCCGCTGTCGGAGACGACGATTGCCTTCAGCGGCCACTGCTGCTGCAGCGCGGCGTCGAGCAGATGTGCGCCATCGAGCAAGGTCTCGCCGAGCTTGCGCCGCTCGCGTGCCGAGTTGGCAAGCGCATGCAGGCGCTTCACCATAGGGTTGTCACGCGAGCTGATGGCCTTCATCGTGACTGCGGGGCATTCTCGAGCAGTCGCCGCACCGGTGCGAAGCTGCGACGGTAAAAATCGGCCACGCCATGTTCGTGCAAGGCTTGCAGGTGAGCGACGGTGGGGTAGCCCTTGTGCGCGGCGAGCCCATATTGCGGCCACAGTGCATCGAGGACACGCATGGATTCGTCGCGCGCTGTCTTGGCCAGGATGGAGGCTGCCGAGATGGCGGGCTGGGTGGCGTCGCCCTTGACGATGGCAAGGGTGGGATAAGGCAACGTGGGGCAGCGGTTGCCGTCGATCAGGACTTGAGTCGGCGCCTGTCCCAGGCCGAGCACCGCGCGTTGCATGGCGAGCATGGTGGCGTGCAGGATGTTGAGACGGTCGATCTCCTCCACGCTCGCCTCGGCAATCGCCCACGCCAGCGCGCGTTCGCGAATCAGCGGCGCCAGGCGCTCGCGGGCGCGTTCGCTGAGTTTCTTGGAGTCGTTGAGGCCTTCGATCGGGCGTGCCGGGTCGAGAATGACCGCCGCCGCGACCACCGGGCCACACAGCGGACCGCGCCCGGCTTCATCCACTCCGCACACCAGCACCAGACCGCTACCGGCAGCGGCGGGCATGAACAGATCGGCGTTCACGGCGCTGCACCACTCAGGTAAGGCAGGATGGCCTCGGCCGCCTTGTGTGCGGTGTTCTGGCGCAGCGTCAGGTGCAGCTCGGTGAAGCGACACTCGAGTGCAGCACAGCGCTCGGGCTCGTTGAGCCAGGCTTCGAGTGCGAGTGCCAGCTTGTCCGGAGTGGCTTCGTCCTGCAGCAGCTCGGGCACCAAGCTCTCCTCGCACAGGATGTTCGGCAGGCCCACCCAGGGCAGGTAAGCCATGTGCTTCATCAAACGATACTGCCACGCGCCGATGCGATAGGTGATCACCATCGGGCGCTTGAGCAAGGCGGCCTCGAGGCTGGCGGTGCCGCTCGCCACCAGCACCACATCGGCGGCGGTCATCGCTTCCACCGAGTGTCCGAACAACATGCGAATGGGCAGTTCGGTGGCCTGCTTGCGGCGCAGGGCGTGCTCGAAGATCGTACGCGTTTCGCGCGTTGCCAGTGGCACCAGGAAAATGAGCGCCGGGTCGCGCGCGAGCATGCACTGGGCGGTATCAATGTAGTTGTCGGCGAGGTTGCGCACCTCTGACTGACGGCTCCCGGGCAGCATCGCGACCACGCGGCGCTCCAGCCCTATCCCCAGTCGCGCGCGCGTGCCCTCGCGGTCTGGATGCAGGGGAAACACGTCGGCCAGTGGATGGCCGACATAGCTCACCGCCACCCCTGCACGTTCGTAGAGCTCGGGCTCGAACGGAAACAGACACAGCATGTGGCTGACCGAGCGTGCAATGCGCTTGATGCGTCCGCCGCGCCAGGCCCAGATCGAGGGGCTGACGAAGTGGATCGCGGGAATGCCCGCGTCCTTGGTCTTGCCTTCCAGCCACAGATTGAAGTCGGGTGCGTCGACGCCGATGAAGGCCGCCGGGCGCTCCTTGCGGATCTGCGCGAGCAGGCTGCGGCGAATGCCCGAGAGCTCGCGATAACGCTTGAGCGCATCGACATAGCCATGCACCGCCAGCAGTTCGCTCGACCAGCGCGCATCGAAGCCCTCGGCCTGCATCTTGGGCCCGCCGATACCGAAGAACTCGGCGTCGGGGATGCGTTGACGAAGGGCGCGGATGAGGTGGCTGGCAAGCAGGTCGCCCGAGGTCTCCCCGGCGACCATCGCGATACGGACGGTCATGACTTCGGCCAGCCCTCAGCGGATGATGCCGCGGCCGGATCGGGCGATGAAATCGGACAGGAGCGCAACCTCGCTCTCTTGCGTGGCGATCTCGGCGACGCGCTGGCGCGCCTCGTCCAGGCTCAGGCCGGAGCGGTAAAGCGCGCGATAGGCACGCTTGATGGCGGCGATCCCGGCGGCGCTGTAGCCACGCCGCTTGAGACCTTCGCTGTTGATGCCATGCGGCTTGGCCGGATTGCCGGCGACGGTGACGAAGGGCGGCAGATCCTGCAGCAGCACGGTGCCCACGCCGCAGAAGCTGTGCGCGCCGACCCGACAGAACTGATGCACGCCGGTAAAGCCACCGAGGATGGCCCAGTCGCCGACATGGACATGCCCGGCGAGGGTAGCGTTATTGGCGAAGATGGTGTGGTTGCCCACCTGGCAGTCGTGCGCCACGTGTACGTAGGCCATGATCCAGTTGTCGTCGCCGACGCGGGTGACGCCCACGTCCTGGCTGGTGCCAAGATTGAACGAGCAGAATTCACGGATCGTGTTGCGGTCACCGATCTCCAGCCGCGTGGGTTCGGACTCGTACTTCTTGTCCTGCGGCTTGGCACCGATCGAGCAGAACTGGAAGATCTCGTTGTCGACACCAATGCGGGTGTGGCCCTCGATCACGACATGGGGGCCGATCTGCGTTCCGGCTCCGATGTCTACGTGCTCGCCGATGATCGAATAGGCTCCGATCGTGACCTTTTCTCCGAGCCGGGCGCCCGGATGGACGATGGCGGTCGGATGAATCATAGGGTCTTGAGCGCGCACATCAGTTCGGCTTCGGTCGCCACCTGACCGTCAACGCGGGCGACCCCCTTGTACTTGTAGATATTGCGCTTGCTCTGCGTGATCTCCACCTCGAAGATGAGCTGGTCGCCCGGCACCACCGGGCGCTTGAAGCGCACCTTGTCGATGCCGGCGAAGTACACCACCGAGCTCTCGTCGGGCTTCACGCCCATGCTCTTGAACGACAGCACTGCAGCCGCCTGTGCCATGGCCTCAACGATGAGCACGCCCGGCATCACCGGGTGATGCGGGAAGTGCCCGGGGAAGAATGGCTCATTGATGGTCACGTTCTTGAGCGCCAGGATGCGCTTGCCCTCTTCCATCTCGAGCACACGGTCGATGAGCAGGAAGGGATAGCGATGCGGCAGGTAGTCGCGGATCTCGTTGATGTTCATCATTGGGTTCAGCCCAGCTTGCGGTCGTCAGGACCGCCCTTGTGGTTTTGGTTTTCGAGTTCGCTTTCGAGCGCACGAACACGCACGACCAGTGTGTCGAGGTGACGCAGATGGGCGAAGTTGCGCACCCAGTCAGCGTGCGGCTGGAGCGGCAGGTTGGCGGTGTACACACCGGGCCTGGTGAGTGATTTGCTCACCAGCGTGCCGGCAGAGACAACAACGTCGTCACAGATCAGCAGGTGGCCGATGATGCCCGCCTGCCCGCCTATCATGCAGCGCGCTCCAATCGTGGTGCTGCCGGCGATGCCGACACAGCCGGCAATGGCGGTGTTCTCCCCGATGCGCACGTTGTGGGCGATCTGTACCTGGTTGTCGAGCTTGCAGCCATTGCCGATCACGGTGTCGTCAAGTGCGCCACGGTCGATCGTGGTGTTGGCGCCGATCTCGACCTCGTTGCCGATCACGACCCGCCCCACCTGCGGAATCTTCACCCACCGACCATCCTTCTCGCGCGCGAAGCCAAAGCCATCCGCGCCAATCACCGCACCCGAATGGATGATGCAGTTCTCGCCCACCACGCAGTCATGCTGAATCGTCACGTTGGCTGCGAGCCGCGTGCCGCGACCGATGCGGGTGCCGCGGCCGATGTGGCTGCCGGGGCCGATGATGACGTCCTCGCCAATCTCTGCACCTTCGTCGATCGACGCCCCCGCTCCGACTTCCACCGTGGACGGCAGCGAACAGCTCACCACCGCCAGCAGATGGACGCCGGGACGCACGGCGGGCGGCGGATTGAAGAGCTGCGCCACGCGGGCAAAATACAGATAGGGGTCGGCAGTGAGGATGCCTGAGCGCCCATCGAGCAGCGCCCGCGCATCCAGCCCGACAATCACCGCAGATGCGGCGCTGCTGTGCAAACGCGAAAAATACCTGCGATTGGCGACGAAGGCCAGATCACCGCTCTCGGCCTGATCCAGGGTCGCGACCCTGCGCACCTCGACGCTGGCGTCGCCACACACTTCACCTCCGAGGCGCGCGACCAGTTCGTCGAGTCGGAACATGCCGCAGCCGGTTTACTTGGCGTCGGACAGGGCCTTGATGACCTTGTCAGTGATGTCGATGCGCGGATTGGCGAACACCGCTTCCTGGAAGATGATGTCGTAGTTCTCTTTCTCGGCGATGTCCTTGACCGAACGATTGGCCTTGTCGAGCACCGACGCCAGCTCTTCGTTGCGGCGCTGGTTGAGGTCTTCGCGGAATTCGCGCTGCTTGCGCTGGAAGTCGCGGTTGATGTCGTTGACCGCACGCTCCTTGTTGCGACGATCGCTCTCGGTCATCGTCGCGCCGTCGCGCTCGAGATTCTCCTGCATGGCCTTGAGATCCTTGGCCATGCGCTGGAGCTCTTCATCGCGCTTCTCGAACTCCTTCTCCAGGCGTTGCTGCGCACGCACCGCAGGTGCGGCCTCACGCATGACACGATCGGAGTTCACGAAGCCGATCTTGGTATCGGCGACCGCCGCCTGGGAAATACCTATCAGCGCCACTGCCAGCAGGGAGAGGGTACTAACTTTCACTTATGCCTCCGGATGAATCTTGTTTTGTACAGCGCTCAGAATACGCTGCCGAGCTGAAACTGGAATCGCTGGATCTCGTCGTCGCTCTCTTTCTTGAGCGGGTGCCCGAAGCTGAACTTCAGCGGTCCGATCGGCGAGCTCCAGGCGAATGACAGACCGGTACTGTAGCGCAGGTCGTCGAGTCCAATCTTCTGCTTGTCGCCCGTGGCGGGGTCTTCGCCCCACACATAGCCCGCATCGAAGAAGGCGGAAATGCGGAACGAACGATCGCTGCCCGCACCCGGCATCGGGAAGAAGAACTCGGCGTTGGTGACCAGCTTGCGTGTGCCACCGGTCGAGGTGATGTCGCCATCGGTGTCGGTGAACTTCGGTCCCAGCGTGCCTTGGTCGAAGCCACGCACCGAGCCGATGCCGCCCACATAGTAGTTCTTGTAGAACGGCACTTCCTTGCCACCGAAGCCCTTGGCGTAGCCGACATCGGCATTGAGCATGAGGGCGTAGTCGCGTCCGATGGGGAACCAGTGCTGATACTGGTAGCCGAGCTTGCCATAACGCAGATCGCCGGCAGGCACGGTGACCTCGCCATAGACGCGCTGATAAACGCCCTTGCGCGGGTAGATGAAGCTGTCACGACTGTCGCGCGACCAGCCTACGGTCAGCAGCAGACTGCTGACACTGACTTCGCCGATACCCGCCGCTGCCTGCGGGCCGCTGCAACCGAAGTCCTTGCAGAAGTCCTGATAGAGCCGGGGGCTGTCGACGTAAGTGGTGATCTTGGTCTGATCGGCAGTCAGGCCGAAGTTGATCTGGTCATCTTCCGCGATCGGCCAGCCCAGGCGCAGTCCGGCGCCGGTGGACACGGTCTTGTAAGGCGATACGGTGTTGAAGTCGGTCGGGTCGTAGGTGCGGTGATACAGATCCCAGCCCAGGCTGACGCCATCGACGGTGTAGTAAGGGTTGGTGAAGGACAGCGCCAGGGTACGGCTGGATTTGCTTGTATTCAGGCCCAGGCTCAGTGAATTGCCGCTGCCAAACAGGTTCTGCTGTGCAATCGACGCCGACAGCACAATGCTCTCCGAGCTGGAGAAGCCCGCGCCCAGCATCAGGTTTCCGGTCGGGCGTTCCTTGACCGTGAAGTTGACGTCGACCTGGTCGGTTGAGCCAGGTACAGCCGGCGTCTCGACGTTCACCTCATCGAAGAAGCCAAGCCGGTCGATGCGCGTCTTCGAGCGGTTGATGGCCGCCGCGTCATACCAGCCGCCTTCGAGCTGGCGCATTTCGCGTCGGATCACTTCGTCGCGCGACTTGGTGTTGCCGCCCACGTTGATGCGACGCACGTATACCCGGCGGCCCGGATCGACAAACACGGTGAACGCGACCTCGCGTTTTTCCTTGTTCACCTCGGGCGCGGCGTTGACGTTGGCAAAGGCATAGCCTTCGTTGCCGAGCCGATCGGTGACCGCCTTGGTGGTTTCGGTGAGCCGCTCGCGCGAGAACGTATCGCCCGGGCGCAGCGTGGTGAGCGCGAGATATTCGGCCTCGGGAATGATCAGATCACCGGTGTAGCGCACGCCGGTGACGGTGTATTGCTCACCTTCGGTGACGTTCACCGTGATGTAGATGTCCTGCTTGTCGGGCGTGATCGAAACCTGGGTGGAGTCGATGTTGAAGTCGAGATAGCCCTGATTGAGATAGTACGAGCGCAGGGTCTCGAGGTCGGCAGCGAGCTTCTGCCGCGAATACTGATCGTTCTTGGTGTACCAGGTGAGCCAGCCCGGCGTGGTCAACTGCATCTGGTCGATGAGGTCGTCCGCGTCGAAGGCCTTCGCGCCGATGATGCTGATCTGGCGAATCTTGGCGACCTCGCCCTCCTGCACGCTGAAGTTGATGCCCACGCGATTGCGCTCGAGCGGCGTCACCGTGGTCGTGACCTGGGCCGCATACTTGCCGCGCGACAGATACTGGCGCTTGAGCTCCTGCTCCGCACGCTCGAGCAGCGCGCGATCGAAGATGCGCGACTCGGCCAGACCGACCTCGCGCAGACCCTTCTTGAGTGCGTCCTTGTCGAACTCCTTCACGCCGACGAAGTCGATCTGAGCGATTGCAGGGCGTTCGTCGACAACGACGACGATCACCTCACCTTCGGTCTCGATGCGGACGTCGCTGAAGAAACCTGTGGCAAACAGGGCGCGAATGGCATCGGCGGCCTGGGTTTCGTCGAAACGCTCGCCGACACGTACGGGCAGGTAGTTGAACACCGTGCCCGCCTCCGTACGCTGGATGCCCTCGACCCGGATATCCTTGACCACGAAAGAGTCGAATGCGAAAGCCGGCGCAGCGGCAAAAAGGGCCATGAGGAGCCCGGGCAGGAGCTTGCGATTCATGCAGGAGTTCAGCCGGAAATGAGACGGTTGATGTCGTTGTAGAAGGCGAATGCCATGAGCATTATCAGGAGAGTCAGACCGATCTGCTGACCGATTTCCATGATGCGCTCGGGGATGGGACCGCCCTTGATGATTTCGACCGTATAGTACAACAAGTGCCCACCATCAAGCACCGGGATGGGGAGCAGGTTGAGCACTCCCAGACTGATGCTGATGAGGGCGACGAACTTGAGATAGTGACTGAGCCCGAGCTGCGCCGTCTGGCCCGCGTAATCGGCGATCGTCACCGGCCCGGAGATGTTCTTCCACGACACTTCGCCGGTGAGCATGCGGCCAATCATCTGCAGGCTCAGCACGCTCGTCTCCCAGGTCTGGCGCACGGCCTTCACCAGGCCTTCGCCCACCCCGTAGCGCACCTCGGCGAACATCGACAGGGTGCCCTGAACAGGCTCGGCAACGCCGACGCCGATGCGTCCGAAGCGCTCGCCCTGATCGGAGACCGTATCGGGCGTCACGTCCACGCTGAGCCGCTCGCCCGCGCGCAGAAGCTCGAAGCGCAGGCTGCGCCCCGCAGCGTCGCGCACGCGCGCAACCAGATCGCTCCAACCCGCGACGCCCACGCCCTCTATGCTCAGCACCTCGTCGCCACTGCGCAGGCCCGCGCGTGCCGCAGCGCTGTCGTCTGCAACCCGTCCGATCACCGCCGGAATCTCGGGACGCCAGGGCTTCAAGCCAATGCGCACGATCAGATCCTGGCTGGCGTCCTCAATCGGCAGCCCGGCCAGATCGAGCCGGCGAAAGGCCTCGACCTCTTCCAGGGTGCGCACCTGAAGCACCACTTCACGCTCATCGAGCGCATTGCGCAGCAAGACCCAGCGCAAGTCTTGCCACGAACGCACCACCTCACCATCGACGGCAAGCACCAGATCACCATCCCTGACCCCCGCGGCCTGTGCGATGGCAGGCGTGTCCGACAAGGCCAGGCGCGGCCGCAACTCGTCCGAGCCGACGACGAACAAGCCCCAGTAAAGCACGATTGCAAGCAGGAAATTGGCGATCGGCCCCGCGGCGACAATCGCGAAGCGGCGATAGACGGACTGGCGGTTGAAGGCGCGATGCAGCTCCGCGGGCGCAACCGGGGCCTCGCGCTCGTCGAGCATCTTGACGTAGCCGCCGAGCGGGAAAGCGGCAAGCGCCCATTCGGTCTGATCACGCCCGGCCTTGCGCACCAGCAAGGGCTTGCCAAAACCGAGCGAGAAGCGCAGGACCTTGACGCCACACCAGCGCGCCACCAGGTAATGCCCGAGTTCATGGACGAGGATCAGCAGTCCGAGCGCGAGTACAAAGGGAATGAGGTAATTGAGCAGATTCATCAGGCAGCCGAGAGTTTACGGATTTCGGTGCGCGCCCGGTCCCGGGCCTGCGCATCGGCGGCGAAAACCGCATCCAGTGAATCGACCGCAAAGTCCGGGGAGCGTTCCAGGCAGGCCTCGATGACACGAGCGATATCGAGAAAGCCGATGCGCTGCGTGAGGAAGGCTTCGACCGCCTCTTCATTGGCGGCGTTGAGGGTCGCAGGCGCCGCTCCGCCCGCGCGCAGGGCGGAAAAGGCGAGCGCCAGACAGGGGAAACGTTGCAGGTCGGGACGCTCGAAATCGAGCCGGGCGATGTCGAAGAGGTCGAGCGAGCGTACGCCAGCGTCGATGCGCTCGGGCCAGGCCAGCGCATGGGCGATCGGCGTGCGCATGTCGGGATTGCCCAGTTGCGCGATCACCGAGCCATCAACATATTCGACCATCGAGTGGATGACGCTCTGCGGGTGCACGACGACCTCGATGATGTCGGCCGGGGCACCGAAGAGCCAGTGCGCCTCGATCACCTCGAGGCCCTTGTTCATCATCGTGGCAGAGTCGACCGATATCTTGCGTCCCATCACCCAGTTCGGATGCGCGCAGGCCTCATCGGGCGTCACCGCGCGCAGCTCTTCGATCGAGCGGGCGCGAAACGGCCCACCCGATGCGGTGAGCAACACCTTGCGCACACCCGACACCCCCGGTGAGCGTGCATAGCCTGCAGGCAGCGCTTGGAACACGGCGTTGTGCTCGCTGTCGATGGGCAGCAGCAGTGCGCCGTTGTCGGCCACCGCGTCCATGAAGAGCTGGCCGGACAACACCAGCGCCTCCTTGTTGGCGAGCAGGACCTTCTTGCCGGCCTGCGCCGCGGCCAGGGTCGGGCGCAAGCCGGCGGCGCCGACGATGGCGGCCATCACCATATCGACTTCGTCGGCTGCGGCGACGTGCTCGAGCGCAGCGCTACCGCTGAGCACTTCGGTGCGACTGCCCGCAGCACGCAGCGCCGACTGCAAGCGCAACGCCGCATCGGCATCGACCATGACCGCGTAGCGCGGCGCGAAACGCAACACCTGCTCGAGCAGCTTGCGGTCCTGGCGTTGCGCGCTGAGGGCAAAAACGGAGAAGCGATCCGGATGACGGGCGATCACGTCGAGCGTGCTCTGACCGATGGAGCCGGTCGCCCCCAGGACGGTGATGTGCTGGATGGCGTGTTGGGACATGGTTTGGGGTGATGCCTGAGCGGAGATGAGAGCAGCGCGCAAGGGCTCAGCGCCCCAGCAGCACAGTGCCGAGGGCCACCATGGGCAGCGTCGACGTCAGACTGTCGATGCGGTCAAGAATGCCACCATGGCCGGGCAGGATGTTGCCGCTGTCCTTGATGCCGGCCTGGCGCTTGAGCAAGGATTCGTAGAGATCGCCGATGATGCTGATTGCCGTCCATCCGACGAGCACGGCGCCGACCACCAGCGCCCCGCCGGGCTGGCTCGCGCCCTGCCAGGTGAGCACGCCGAAGCCGAAAATGAGCACCGCGAGCCCCCCGCCGATCGCCCCTTCCCAGGTCTTGCCCGGGCTGATGGAGGGGGCGAGCTTGTGCCGCCCGAAGGCCCGACCGGAGAAATAGGCGGCAATGTCGGCCACCCAGACCACCGCCATCACGCCCAGCATCAACCACGGGCTGATTGCGCGCAGATGCACCAGGGCGAGTGCGGTGGGCACGAGCACGACGAAGCCTGTGACCGAGGCCAGCATGGGGTTGGACAGCGTCCACTTGCGCGCCAGCCAGAGCGGCACGACCAGCAGCCAGAACAGTGCGCTGAGAATGTAGAGCGGAACAAGGAGTGCGCCCCCGGCCGCAGACGGCGCAGCAAAGCCTGTGATGAAGCCGAGCACCAGGCAGGCGCCGCCGAAGGAAACCGCGGTGGCAAGACGCACGGGCTGCGCGAAGCCCGCCAGCGCGCCCCATTCCCAGGCTGCCGCCGCACACACGAGTGCGCACAGCACCAGCCAGCCCGATGCAGGAAGGAGAAAGACCGCCGCCAGCAGTCCAGCCAGGAGCAGGACTGCGGTGATGATGCGGGCCTTAAGCATGCCGCTCCTGCGCGCTGCGCTCAACCAGCTGATCGCTGGTGCGTCCGAAACGCCGTTCGCGGCTGCGGTAGGATTCGATCGCCTGGTCAAGCGCGTCCGCATCGAAATCGGGCCACAAGGCGTCGGTGAAGTAAAACTCGGTATAGGCAAGCTGCCACAGCAGGAAGTTGCTGATGCGCTTTTCGCCGCCCGTACGAATGAACAGGTCGGGCTCGGGCGCGAAGCTCATCGACAGCGCATCGGCGATCTCGTCCTCACTGAAACCGTCACGGCGCTCAGGCTGGCTGCGCATGAGCTCGGACACCGCATTGGCGATGTCCCAGCGCCCGCCGTAGTTGGCGGCGATGCACAAGGTGAGCTTGGTGTTGCCCGCGGTCTTCTCTTCCGATTCGCGGATGATGCGCACCAGCTCCGGATCAAAACGTGTCATGTCACCGATGACGCGCAGGCGGATCTCGTTGTGGTCGAGACGCGCCACTTCCTTGCGCAGCGCCTTCATGAAGAGCTGCATCAGGAAGGAGACCTCGTCCTGAGGACGGCGCCAGTTTTCCGAGCTGAAGGCAAACAGGGTCAGATACTCGACACCACGCTCGACGCAGGCCTTGACCACTGCGCGCACCGACTCCAGCCCGCGCGCATGGCCGGCAACGCGCGGCATGTAGCGCTTGCGCGCCCAACGCCCGTTGCCATCCATGATGATCGCGATATGCCGCGGAACGGCGGACACCTCGGGGATATCCCGCGTGGAGCTCGCGTATTTTCGTTCTGCCATGACCCGCCTCCTGTCCTGCCCGTAAGGGAACAGCCGATCCGGCGGATCAGATCTGCATCAGTTCCTGCTCTTTTGCTGCCAGCAACTTGTCAATTTCGGCGACATGGCGATCAGTGAGCTTCTGCACGTCCTCTTCGGCGCGACGCTCGTCGTCCTCGGAGATTTCCTTGTCCTTGACCGCGTCCTTGAGTTGCTGGTTGGCATCGCGGCGCAGATTGCGCACTGCAACCTTGGCCGACTCGCCCTCATTGCGTACCACCTTGGTGAGGTCGCGACGACGCTCTTCGGTCAGCGCGGGCATCGGCACGCGCAGCAATTCGCCCATGTTCGCGGGATTCAGACCAAGGTCGCTATCGCGGATAGCCCTCTCGATCTTGCCCAGCATCGGCTTTTCCCATGCCTGCACGCCGATCGTGCGCGCATCGATGAGGCTGATGTTGGCGACCTGGTTCACCGGAACCATGGAGCCGTAATACTCGACCATGACGTGATCGAGCAAGCCGGTGTGGGCCCGCCCGGTGCGAACCTTGGCGAGATCGGTCTTGAGGGTCTCGACCGACTTCTGCATCTTGTGCTCAAGGGTTTTCTTCAGTTCGGAAATCATTAGCGCACTCTCCAGAGCATCAGGAATGAACCAGCGTACCCTCATCTTCGCCCATGACAACACGCTTGAGCGCGCCAGGCTTGAAGATCGAGAACACATTGATCGGCAATTTCTGGTCGCGGCACAGCGCAAACGCGGTCGAATCGAGCACAGCCAGATTACGGCCGATCGCCTCGTCGAAGCTGATGCGATGATAACGCTGCGCATCCGGATCCTTCTTCGGATCTGCCGTGTAGACCCCGTCCACCTTGGTCGCCTTGAGTACGATCTGCGCACCAATCTCGGAGCCACGCAAGGCGGCAGCGGTGTCGGTGGTGAAGAAGGGGTTGCCGGTACCCGCCGCGAAGATGACCACACGGCCCTCCTCCAGATGGCGGATTGCACGACCACGGATGTAAGGCTCGACCACCTGATCGATGCGCAGCGCCGACTGCACGCGCGCCTCGACATCCATGCGGCGCATCGCATCTGCGAGCGCCATTGCGTTCATCACCGTGGCAAGCATGCCCATGTAGTCGGCGGTGGCGCGGTCCATGCCGGCAGCCGCCCCCTTCATGCCACGAAAGATGTTGCCGCCGCCGATCACCACTCCGACCTGCACGTCGAGACGCGTGACCTCGGCGATCTCGGAGACGATGCGGTTGACGACGTCCTCGTTGATGCCATAGGCGTCGTCACCCATCAGAGCCTCGCCCGAGAGCTTGAGCAGGATGCGTTTATAGGCGGCGGACATTATCGGCTCCTTACTTCTTTGCTGCGGCGGCGGCCGCCTGTTGCTCGGCCACTTCGGCAGCGAAGTCGGTGACCTTCTTCTCGATGCCTTCGCCCACGATGAAGAGCGTGAAGCCGGCAACCGAAGCAGCACGCGCCTTGAGCAACTGCTCGATGGTCTGCTTGCCGTCTTCGGCCTTGACGAACACCTGCGCCAGCAGGGTGACGTCCTTGAGGAATTTGTTGACGGTGCCGTCAGCGATCTTCTCCAGCATCGCCTCGGGCTTGTTGTCGGCACGGGCTTTTTCGATCGCGATCCGACGCTCGGCGTCGATCAGGTCCTGCGACACCCCGGAGCCATCCAGCGCCTTGGGCTTGGAGGCGGCGATGTGCATGGCGATGTCCTTGCCCAGCTGCTCGTCGCCACCAACCAGATCCAGCAGCACGCCAATCTTGGCGCCGCCGTGGATGTAGCTGAACAGCTGACCCTTGGCTTCGACGCGATTGAAGCGACGAATCGACATGTTCTCGCCGATCTTGCCCACCAGCGCGGCGCGCGTGGTCTCGACGCTGCCCTCGCCCAGCGGCAAGGCCGACAGCGCCGCCACATCAGCGGGCGTGTTGGCCGACACCAGCTCGGCGCAATTGCGCACGAAGGCGAGGAAGTCGTCGTTCTTGGCGACGAAGTCAGTTTCGCAGTTGACTTCGATGATCGTGCCCAGCTTGCCGTCGGCGGAGATATCGATGCCAACGATGCCTTCAGCGGTAACGCGGGCGGCAGCCTTGGAGGCCTTGTTGCCGAGCTTGACGCGCAGGATTTCTTCGGCCTTGTCCATGTCGCCGGCCGCTTCCGTGAGCGCCTTCTTGCACTCCATCATCGGTGCGTCGGTTTTTTCGCGCAGTTCCTTGACCATGCTTGCGGTGATTTCCGCCATGCTAACTCCTCGAATTTCAGCTGATGCCAGCAGCGCACGAGTGCGCGCTGCGGCAGGTGTTCAGGCTGTACAAAACAGACTTACAAAAAGGGGCCCCTCGAGGCCCCGGCAAGCTGCAGGTCAGGCCTGCTCTTGCGAACCTTCTTCCTCGACCTCGACGAACTCATCGCCGCTGGCGTCGACAATCTCCTGCAACACCTGACTGCGGCCCTGCAGCACGGCGTCGGCCACGCCACGGGCGTAGAGACGAATGGCGCGCGAGGAGTCATCATTGCCCGGAATGACGTAATCCACACCTTCGGGTGAGTGGTTGGTATCGACCACTGCCACGATTGGAATACCCAGCTTCTGCGCTTCGGTGATGGCGATCTTGTGATAGCCGACGTCGATCACGAACAAGGCATCGGGCAGACCGCCCATTTCCTTGATGCCGCCGATCGACTTCTGCAGCTTGGCGAGCTCGCGGCTGACGGTCAGCGCTTCGCGCTTCGACAGACGCTCGACCGAGCCGTCCTCGACCATGGCCTCGACTTCCTTCAGGCGCTTGATCGACTGTCTGACGGTCTTGAAGTTGGTCAGCATGCCACCGAGCCAACGCTCGTCAACGAAGGGCATGCCGGCACGACGCGCCTCTTCCGCGATGATCTCGCGCGCCTGGCGCTTGGTGCTGACGAACATGATGTTGCCGCGATTGGCAGCGAGCTTGCGCACGAAATCCATCGCTTCGGTGTACTTCACCATCGTCTTTTCGAGGTTGACGATGTGGATCTTGTTGCGCTGGCCGAAGATGTAAGGGGCCATGCGCGGATTCCAGAAGCGGGTCTGGTGGCCAAAGTGGACGCCCGCTTCGAGCATCTGACGCATTGTGACTGACATGTGTTACTCCAAACTAATCAAAGGGTTTGACCTCCGTCCCGCGGGATGTCCGGCTGCGTGACACACGCATGTTGCGCACATCACAGGCCTCGCATCTTGCCGCCACGCGCACTCGCTGTTGTTCGGTGCGCGCCTCGGACCCCATGCCACAGGACGTGTGGATTTTGCCTGCAACGGCAGACAAGCCCGCGATATTAGCACGCCAACTTTATGCCACTCAAGCACGACCGTGCATTGCGTTTGCCGCCGGCCCTGCGCATGCGATACCTTTAAGGCCTTTTCAGCCCCAGCCCGACAGACATCAAGATGAGCATCATTATCAAGACCACGGAAGAAATCGAAAAGATGCGCGTGGCCGGACGCCTCGCCGCCGAGGTCCTCGACTATATCGAACCCTTCGTCAAGCCTGGCGTGACCACCGCCGAACTCGACCGCCTCTGCCACGACTACATGGTCAATGTGCAGGCTACGATTCCCGCACCGCTGAACTACGCCCCGAGCGGCTACACGCCCTACCCGAAATCCATCTGCACTTCGGTCAATCATCAGGTCTGCCATGGCATACCCGGCGACCGCAAGCTGAAGAAGGGCGACGTCATCAATCTCGACATCACCGTCATCAAGGACGGTTTTCATGGCGACACCAGCCGCATGTTCCTGGTGGGCGGGGAAGCCGCCGCCAGCATCGCGGCGCGGCGCCTGTCGCAGATCACCTTCGAGTGCATGTGGCTGGGCATCGCTGCGGTCAGACCCGGGGCGCACTTCGGCGATATTGGCGAGGTGATCCAGAAGCATGCCGAGCGCAACGGCTTTTCCGTCGTGCGCGAGTTCTGCGGCCACGGCATCGGCCGCAAGTTCCACGAGGACCCGCAGGTACTGCACTACGGCAAGGCCGGCACCGGTGCCGAACTGCAGCCGGGCATGATCTTCACCATCGAGCCCATGATCAACGCCGGCAAGGCGGCGATCTCCGAGCTGCCCGATGGCTGGACCATCATCACCAAGGATCGCAGCCTGTCAGCACAATGGGAGCACACCGTCGTGGTCACCGAGACCGGCGTCGAGGTGCTCACCGTATCCGCCAAGAGCCCGCCCGCACCGACCGTGGTTGCCGCACAACTCGCCGCACAACTGGCCTGATCAACGCGGAGCACCTCCTGGCCACCGCCTCCACCGCCGCTCGGATGAGTCCCGTCGAATGCAAGATGCGCTCAACACCAGCCTCCAGGCCCTGATCGCGGACTCGCGCCAGCGCCTCATCGACGGCTCAGCCGCCTTGCGCAGCGCCTACGAGGCGCAGCCGCGCACCGCGGCACTGCTCAAGGGGCGTGCGAAGCTCGTCGACAGAGAGGTCGTCCGCATCTGGCAAGCCTGTGCCATGCCGGCGCAGGCCAGCTTGCTGGCCGTGGGCGGCTACGGGCGCGGCGAATTGTTTCCGGCATCCGATGTCGATGTGCTGGTGCTCTTGCCACAGGCCGCGGACACCCACATGCGCGAGCGCCTGTCGGACATGGTGGGCGCGCTGTGGGATATCGGACTGGAGATCGGCCATGCGGTACGCACGGTGGACGAATGCATCGAAGTCGCCAACGACGACATCACCGTGCAGACGACGCTGCTCGAGGCGCGCTTCCTCGCCGGCAACAAGGCCTTGTTCGCCGAGCTCGACGAGCGCTACCACGCCGCGCTCGACGTCCGCAGCTTCTACAAGGCCAAGCAGCTCGAGCAGCAGCAACGCTACGCGCGCTTCGACGACACCCCTTACGCGCTCGAGCCGAACTGCAAGGAAAGCCCGGGCGGCCTGCGCGACCTGCAGATGCTGGGCTGGATCGCGCGCGCCGCGGGCCTTGGCCACAGCTGGCGCGATCTCGCCCGCCGCCGCCTGATCACCGGGGGCGAGGCCAGCGAGCTGCGCAGTGTCGAGCGCTTCCTGCAACACCTGCGCATTCGCCTGCACTACCTCACCGGGCGCGCCGAAGACCGCGTGCTGTTCGATCACCAGGAAAAACTGGCACGTCTGATGGGGGTCGAAGCCACTGCCAACCGGCGTGCCTCCGAGGCGCTGATGCAGCGCTACTACGTCAACGCCAAGATGGTCACGCAGCTCAACACCGTGTTGCTGCAGAACTACGGCACGGTGATCTTTCCCGACCGCGGCGCCGCGATCGTCATCAACCCGCGCTTTCAGGTCGTGCGCGAGCTGCTCGACCTGCGCCACGATGAGGTTTTCGAACGCCACCCCTCCGCCTTGCTGGAGTGCTTCCTGCTGCTGCAACAGCGCTCCGAACTCAAGGGCATGACCGCGCGCACCTTGCGCACCCTGTGGATCAACCGCAACCGCATCAACGCCGCCTTTCGCGCCGACCCTCACAACCGCGCGCTGTTCCTGCAGATCCTGCAGCAAAAGCGCGGCATCGTGCATGCCTTCCGGCGCATGAACGAGTACGGCATCCTGTCGCGCTACCTGCCGCCGTGGCGCCGCATCATCGGCCAGATGCAGCACGACCTCTTCCATGTGTATACGGTCGACCAGCACATCCTGATGGTGCTGCGCAATATCCGCCGCTTCACCATGGGTGAGCACGCACACGAATACCCCTTGATGACGCGCCTCATCATGGCCTTCGATCGCCACTGGCTGCTGTATGTGGCAGCGCTGTTCCACGACATCGCCAAGGGCCGCGGCGGCGATCACTCCAAACTGGGCATGGCGGATGCGCGCGAGTTCTGCGTGCTGCACGCCATCGACGAGGAGGACAGCGCCCTCGTCGTGTGGCTCGTCGAGCAGCACCTGAGCATGTCGCGCTTTGCCCAGAAGGAAGACACCTCGGACCCCGAGGTGGTGCAGCGCTTTGCCGCCATTGTCGGTGACGAGCGCCACCTGGTCGCGCTCTACCTGCTCACCCATGCCGACATCCGCGGCACCAGCCCGAAGGTCTGGAACGGCTGGAAAGGCAAGTTGCTGGAAGACCTCTTTTTCGCCTCGCAGCGCCTGTTGCGCGGCGCCACGCCACAGCAGGCGCTGGGCCTGGACGACAGACTGGAAGACGCGCGGCGCATGCTGCGCTTCCACGGCCTGCGCCCCGGCGTCGAGGAGCGGCTGTGGTCCGAGCTCGATTCGGTCTATTTCATGCGCCACTCGGCCGAGGAGATCGCCTGGCACACACGGGTGCTCTACTTCCGTGCGGATGCCGAGGAGGCGGTGGTGAAGGCGCGCGTGGCCGAAGAAGGCGACGGGGTGCAGGTGATGATCTTCACCCCCGACCAGAAGGAGCTCTTCGTTCGCCTCACCGGCTTCTTTGGTCGCCTCGGCTTCACCATCATCGACGCCAAGGTGCACACCACCCGCCACGGCCACGCGCTCGACAGCTTCATGCTGCAAGACCCCGGCGGCGAGTCCAGTTACCGCGACGTCATCACCCTGATCGAGCATGAGCTCACGCGCTACCTCGCCCATCCTGACGTCATCGACCGCCCGTCGCGCGGACGCATGTCACGTCAGGTGAAGCACTTTCCGATCACGCCGCAGGTCAGCATCCGGCCGGACGAAGCTGGCCGCCACTACATCCTGTCGCTGACCGCCGCCGATCGCCCCGGCCTGCTGTTCGACATCGCCGAAGTGCTCGCCAGCCACGGCATACGTCTGCACACCGCCAAGATCGCCACGCTTGGCGAGCGCGTGGAGGACACTTTCCTGCTCACCGGCGCCATCCTCGCGCAGGATGCGCAGCGGCTGCGGGTGGAACGCGAGCTGCTGCAACGCCTGCAGGTCTAGCCCGCGCCTCCTGCCTCATGGTCCCGGCCCCACACCTCACACTTGGCAGAGCCTTTCAAGAATCACCCGCACGCGCGACATGGCCGTCTGCAGTACGGTCTCGATGTCGTCAAAGATGATGCCGGCTGCGCTGTCGGCGCGCCCCGCGCCGTAATTGACCACGACATTGAGCGCTGCGTAAGGCAGCTCGAGCTCACGCGCCAGCACCGCCTCGGGCATGCCGGTCATGCCCACCACGTCCGCACCATCACGCTCGAAGCGGTTGATCTCGGCCGCGGTCTCAAGCCGGGGCCCCTGGGTGGCGGCATACACTCCACCATCGACGGCGAGCTCGCCCACCGCCGCGGTCGCGAGCAGCAGGCGCTGGCGCAACGAGGGGTCATAGGGATGAGTGAAATCGACGTGCTTCACCGGGGTTTCACCGCCTTCGAAGAAGGTGCTCTTGCGATCCCAGGTGTAATCGATGATCTGATCAGGCACGACCAGCGTCCCCGGGGCGAGGTCGGCGCGAATGCTTCCTACCGAAGCCACGGAGATGATGCCGCTGACATCGGCCTGCTTGAGGGCCCAGATGTTTGCGCGGTAATTGACCAGATGGGGCGGGATGGTGTGGCCGTAACCGTGGCGCGCGAGAAACACCACCGGCTCCTCGCACAGGCTGCCGTAAGTGAGCGCGCCCGAAGGTTCGCCATAAGGCGTACGCACGACTTCGCGGCGCACGATGGCCAGGTTCGAGAGTTGGGTAAGGCCGCTACCGCCGATGATTGCGAGCATTCGGTCGCTCCGCTGAATGGGGCCGCGGATTTTATCATGCACCGCAGCAGCGCCGCGCTGCGCAAACCCGGCGCCGGCGGCGCTTGACATTAAATGCTGCGGCGCCACAGCACATGGTAGAATCCGTGCCCTTTCAAAGACTTCCCGCTCCCATGTCCCGCGCCATACGCAACATCGCCATCATCGCTCACGTCGACCACGGCAAAACCACTCTCGTCGACCAACTGCTGCGCCAGTCCGGCACCTTCCGCGACAACCAGCAAGTCGCCGAACGGGTGATGGATTCGGGAGACATTGAAAAGGAACGTGGCATCACGATCCTGTCGAAAAACTGTGCCATCCAGTACGGCGACACCCACATCAACATCGTCGACACACCGGGCCACGCCGACTTCGGCGGCGAGGTCGAGCGCGTGCTGTCGATGGTCGACAGTGTGCTGCTGCTGGTCGATGCCGTCGAAGGTCCGATGCCGCAGACCCGCTTCGTGACGCGCAAGGCGCTCGCGATGGGGCTCAAGCCGATCGTGGTCATCAACAAGATCGACCGTCCGGGCGCGCGCATTGACTGGGTGCTCAATCACACCTTCGATCTGTTCGACAAGCTCGGCGCCACCGACGAGCAGCTCGACTTCCCCGTTGTCTACGCCTCCGGCTTGAACGGCTTCGCGGTGATCAACGAGAACGACGAGCGCGTCAATATGAACCCGCTGTTCGAGGCGATCCTCGAGCACGTGCCGCAACCCGAAGTCGATGCCAGCGGTCCGCTTCAGATCCAGATCTGCTCGCTCGACTATTCGACCTACATGGGCCAGCTCGGCATTGGCCGCATCAAGCGCGGCAGCGTGCGCCCGAACCAGGAAGTCGTCGTCATGTACGGCGATGAGAACCGCGGCAAGGGCAAGATCAGCCAGGTCCTGACCTTCAAGGGCCTCGAGCGCTCGCCTTCCGAGCTCGCCGAAGCCGGCGACATCGTGCTCATCGCAGGCATTTCGCAGGTCAACATCGGCGTCACCCTGTGCGACCCCAACTGCCTCGAAGGCATGAAGCCGATCGCCATTGACGAGCCGACCCTGACCATGAACTTCATGGTCAACACCTCGCCGCTGGCCGGTCGTGAGGGCAAGTACGTCACCAGCCGCCAGATTCGCGAGCGCCTGGAAAAGGAACTGCTCAAGAACGTCGCCCTGCGCGTGACCTACACCGAGGACTCGGACGTGTTCGAAGTCGCCGGTCGCGGCGAACTGCACCTGACCATCCTGCTCGAGAGCATGCGCCGCGAAGGCTACGAGCTGGCCGTCGGCCGCCCGCGCGTGGTGTACAAGGACATCGACGGGGTGAAGTCCGAGCCCTACGAAATGCTCACCGTCGACGTCGAGGAAGACCACCAGGGCAGCGTCATGGAAGAGCTTGGCCGCCGTCGCGGCGACCTCCAGGACATGCAGCCGGACGGCAAGGGTCGCGTGCGCCTCGAGTACCGCATCCCCGCGCGTGGCCTCATCGGCTTCCAGGGTGAGTTCCTCACCATGACGCGCGGCACCGGCCTTGCCAGCCACGTGTTCGACGACTACGGGCCGATGGCCGGCCAAATGGCCGAGCGCCGCAACGGCGTGCTCATTTCGCAAAACGACGGCGAGGCCGTGGCTTTCGCACTGTGGAACCTGCAGGACCGCGGCCGCATGTTCGTCAGCCCGGGTGCGGCGCTGTACGAAGGCATGATCATCGGCATCCACACCCGCGACAACGACCTCGTGGTCAATCCGATCAAGGGCAAGCAGCTCACCAACGTACGTGCCTCCGGCACCGACGAAGCCGTGCGCCTGATCACGCCGATTGCGCTCACCCTGGAGTCGGCCATCGAGTTCATCGCTGACGACGAGCTGGTGGAGATCACGCCCAAGAGCATCCGCCTGCGCAAGCGCCACCTGAAGGAAACTGATCGCAAGCGCGCCGCGAAGGCGAGCGCCGCCTGATCCACGGCACGCAGCGCTGATTACAAAAAGCCCCGACAGCACAAAGCTGCCGGGGCTTTTTTATGAGTGTGGCTGTGGCGGCCCCTATTTCTTCTTGCTGGCGCTGCCCTGGGTGCCCGCTCCCTCAGCGTCTCGCAGCGCAAGGTTCGCCGCCTCGGCACCGAAGCGCTGGGTGAGATAGGCGGCAAAATCGGAGCCCGTCTCAGGATGGCGCAGACCGAACTCGACCGTCGCCTTGAGATAGCCCAGCTTGGAGCCGCAGTCGTAGCGCACGCCGTCGAACTGGTAGGCCAGCACCGCCTCCTCCTTGAGCAGCGAGGCAATGGCGTCGGTGAGCTGGTACTCGCCGCCCGCACCCGGCTTGAGCGCGCGGATGTGATCGAAGATGCGCGGGGTCAGGATGTAGCGCCCCACCACCGCCTGCGTTGTCGGCGCCTCTTCGGGTTTCGGCTTTTCGATGATGCCCGTCATGCGCTGCACCTGGCCGATCTGCGCTTCGGTGCTGACGATGCCGTAGCTGCCGGTTTGTTCACGCGGCACATTCATCGTCCCCAGCACCGAACAGCGATGGTAGTTGAACACCTCCACCATCTGCTTGAGCACCGGCTTTTCATCCTTGTTGTCGAGCAGGTCGTCGGCCAGGATGACCGCGAAGGCCTCGTCACTGACGACGTGGCTGGCACACAGCACGGCGTGGCCAAGGCCGAGCGCTTCGGACTGACGGATGTAGATGCAATTGACACCCTTGGGCACCGTCTTGCGCACGATCTCGAGCAGTTCCTTCTTGCCACGCGCCTCGAGTTCGGTCTCAAGCTCATAGGCCTTGTCGAAGTGGTCCTCGATCGAGCGCTTGGTGCGGCCCGTGATGAAGATCATGTCCGTGATGCCTGCGGCCACCGCCTCCTCGACAGCGTACTGGATCAGCGGCTTGTCGACGATGGGCAGCATTTCCTTCGGGCTGGCCTTGGTCGCTGGCAAGAAGCGCGTGCCCATGCCGGCAACAGGAAAGACCGCCTTGGTGACCTTCTTCATTTTTTTCACTCCACTTTGAATGCTTGTATTGGATCCCTTGTGCCCCCGACAGCCAGGCAGCGCCGCGCATGATGCACGCAGCCGGCCCCGCAGGCACTAGGCATTTGTATCGATCTTGTTCAACAGCGCGCGCAAGCCCTGCTCGTCGACGATGTCGACCCCCAGCGCCTGCGCCTTGAGCAGCTTGGAACCCGCCTCGGCGCCCGCCACGACATAGCTTGTCTTTTTTGATACCGCGCTTGCCACCTTTCCGCCCTCGGCCTCGATCAGCGCCTTGGCCTCATCGCGCGACAGCGTGGGCAAGCTGCCGGTGAGCACGAAGGTCTGCCCTGTCAGGCCACCCACGGTGGTGCTCGCCGCCTCGCCCTCCGCCCAGTGCACGCCGGCTGCACGCAGCTGTTCGATGACCTCGCGATTGTGTGGCTCGGCGAAGAACTCGGCGATGCACTGCGCCACGATCGGGCCGACATCGGCCACCTCTTGCAAGCTCCCGACATCCGCGTCCATCAGGCGATCAAGACTGCCGAAATGGCGTGCAAGCTCCTTTGCCGTCGCTTCGCCAACGTTGCGGATGCCAAGCGCGAAAATGAAACGCGCGAGCGTGGTCGCACGACTCCTGTCGATGGCAGCCAACAGGTTCTGTGCGGACTTTTCGCCCATGCGCTCAAGACTGGCGAGGGCCAGAACGCCCATCCGGTAAAGATCGGCCGGCGTCCTGACGATGCCAGCGTCCACCACTTGCTCGACGAGCTTGTCGCCCAGGCCTTCGATGTCCATCGCCCGGCGTCCGCCAAAATGCAGCAAGGCCTGCTTGCGCTGGGCCGGACAGAACAGACCGCCGGTGCAGCGCGCCACCGCCTCGTCCACGCCCCGCACCACATGTGAGCCGCACACCGGGCAGTTCGGGTAGTGCTCCAGCAGCTGGAAGCGGGGCAACTCACCCTGGCGGCGCTCGAGCACGGGCGCGACGACTTCGGGGATGACGTCGCCGGCGCGGCGCACGATCACCCAATCGCCGATACGCACGTCCTTGCGGTCGATCTCATCCTGGTTGTGCAAGGTGGCGTTGGTCACCGTCACCCCGCCGACGAACACCGGCTCGAGGCGGGCGACCGGCGTGAGCGCGCCGGTGCGCCCGACCTGCACCTCGATGCCGCGCAGCAGGGTCAGCGCCTCCTGCGCGGGGTACTTGTGCGCCACGGCCCAGCGCGGCTCACGCGTCACAAAGCCCAGCTCGCGCTGCAGCGCGAGCGCATTGACCTTGTACACCACGCCATCGATATCGAAGGGCAGACGCTCGCGCAACGCCGCAATGTGGCGGTGAAACTCGGACAGGCCGGCCGCACCGCGCACCACCGCACGGTGCTCGCACACCGGCAGGCCGAAGGCGGCGATGGCGTCCAGCACCTCAGCATGGGTATCGGGCACGGCCCAGCCCTGCGTCTCGCCCAGGCCGTAGGCAAAGAAGGACAGCGGCCGGCGCGCGGCGATCGCAGGGTCGAGCTGGCGAATGCTGCCGGCAGCCGCGTTGCGCGGATTGACAAAGGTCTTTTCGCCGCGCTCGGCCTGGCGCCGGTTCAGGGCCTCGAAGTCGTCGCGGCGCATGTAGACCTCGCCGCGCACCTCCAGCACCGCGGGCGCGTCGCCCCGCAGGCGCAGCGGTACGGCGCGGATGGTGCGCACATTGCTGCTGACATCCTCACCGGTTTCGCCATCCCCACGCGTCGTCGCCTGCACCAGCACGCCGTGCTCGTAACGCAAGTTGATGGCGAGGCCGTCGAACTTGAGCTCGGCAGCGTACTCCACCTCGGCATCACCCGAGCTGCGCTCGCCCGAGTCCACCTCGCCCAGGCCAAGTTCACGGCGCACGCGCGCATCGAAGGCCTGCGCTCCGCTGGCCTCGGTATCGGTCTCGGTGCGGATGGAGAGCATGGGCAGGCGATGGCGCACGGCGGGGAACTGCGCCAATGGTTTACCGCCCACCCGCTGCGTCGGCGAATCGGGCGTACACAACTCCGGATACGTGCTCTCGAGCGCCTGCAGCTCACGAAACAGGCGGTCGTATTCGGCGTCCGGCACGCTGGGCGCATCGAGAACGTAATACGCATGATCGTGGTGGGCGATCTGCGCGCGCAGCGCCTGCACACGCTGCTGCGCCTCCAACACTGACGGTGCGCTCACAGTGCGAACAGCCGCCTCGCCAGCGGGCCACCGGCGGCGATGCCGGTTTCCGCCATGCGGTCCTGGAACTGCCGGATCTGGGCGCGAATCAGATCGCTCGATTCGGTGCCGAAGGGCGCCCGGTTATCGTCCACCACCACCCCGCCCAACTGTCGCGCAAAGTCGTTGGCGAACTCCATCATGCGGTCAAAGGCGGTGACGCCGTCGCGCACGCAAGGCACATCGAGGACCAGCGTCACCCCCGTCGTGCTCATCAAGCTCATGGCCTCTCCGACAAACACGCCGGCTTCAAGATTGGAGAGCGCAAACAGGGTCGCGCCGTCCTCGTCCAGGGCATGGAAGCTGCCCTCAGCGCCCAGGCTCAGCCCGTGGCGAGTGGCGAATTGCTGGATGTCGCGACCTTCGAAGGCGCGCTCGATGGCGAGGACATTGACGCCAATCTGGACATCGACGTCGGCGCAGAAACGGTCGAGCTCGGTCGCGTTGTTCAGCGTCGTGAGTCGCGCCGGCACGCTGGGCGGGAGCGCCACCACCGTGTCGGCCACACGTTGCACACCGCCCGAGAAACGCATGAAATCGGTCTCGCCGATCGAGCCCTTGCGATCCACGAGCTGCAGCGCTGCGCAGAACCAATGGCAGGCGCCCGCACTGTTGGGGCCAAGCGGGAACCACAGGTTTTGCGCATCATTGAAACCAAACCAGCGCACCGGCCTGGACAGCCCGGCAAGCTCGCTGGCCTGGGCCTGCCACACACGCTGCACGTCGAGCGCCTCGATCGCCTCAAGGCGGATCACGCAGTCAGCGCGCGCGTCGACGAGCTCGGGCACCTCGGGCACCGAGCGCTTGAGCGCAGCCTCACGCACCGGACGGGCGCCAGCGCCCGCCGCTTCCGTCGCCCCCATGCCCGGCTCACGCCGCTGCTTGCGCTCGGCGGCGTCTTCTGGCCCACCTGCGCGTGACTCGAGCAGCACGTCGCGATGCTCCGACTTGAAGGCCTTTTCCGCCTTGTTGCGGTGCTTGCGCTCCTGCCACTTGTTGTAGCCGACGATCAGCACCACCGCGCCAAGTCCGGCGGCGATGAGGGCGATCTGTAGTTCGCTGTCCATAAGAGTTTCCACAATTCCTTGCAATTCTTCAGGCTGCCGCCGGCTCGGCCAGGCGCAGCGCTTCTTCGATATCCACTTCCACCACGCGTGAAACCCCTTGCTCCTGCATGGTCACGCCCACAAGCTGCTGCGCAAATTCCATCGTGATCTTGCTGTGACTGATGAAGATGAACTGCGTCTGTGCGGACATGCGCTTGACCAGGTTCGCGTAGCGCTCGGTATTCGTATCGTCCAGCGGCGCATCGACCTCGTCAAGCATGCAGAACGGCGCAGGGTTGAGCTGGAACATCGAAAAAACCAGCGCAATCGCGGTGAGCGCCTTCTCGCCGCCCGACAAGAGGTGAATGGACGTGTTCTTCTTGCCCGGAGGCTGAGCGACGATCTGTACGCCCGCGTCCAGAATTTCATCGCCGGTCAGCACCAGCTCTGCCCGCCCACCGCCGAACAGCTGCGGGAACAAGGTGCCGAACTGGCGATTGACCGTATTGTAGGTTTCCTGCAGCTGCGCGCGCGTGTCACGATCGATGCGGCGGATGGCGTCCTCGAGTGTGTCGATAGCCTGGAGCAGGTCTTCGGTCTGTGCATCGAGATAGCCCTTGCGCTGCGCGGCGCTGCGTAGCTCGTCGAGGGCGGCAAGGTTGACCGCACCCAGCTCGGAGATCTCACGCGCCAGCCGCGACACTTCGCGCTGCAGGCTGCTGTCCTTGAGCTCGGGCGTGAGCATGGGCTGCAGCGCCACCTCGTCCGCCTCCACTTCCAGCAGGCGTTCGACGAACTGGGTGACGGCGAGCTCGCTCGCCTGCAGCGCCAGGCGCAGCTCGGACACGCGCGCGCGCGCGGGCGCCGCGTCGTGCTCGACGCGCAGTCGCGTCTCCTCGGTGTGCTTGAGCGCGGCGCTCGCCTCTTCGAGCGCATCACGCCGCGCCGCCAGCGCGCGCTCGCGGCTGTGGCGCAGCTCAAGGGCTGCCTGCAGCGCATCGGCGCTGCGCCTGTCGTCGGTGGCGGCAAGCTCGGCATCGCGGGTTTGCGTCTCGGCGATGACGCGCTCGAGCTGCTCGGCGGCGAGTTGCAGGTTGCGCCCGATATCGTCGAGCTTGGTGACGCACTCGCGTGCGGAGAAGTTCACCTCCTGCAACTCACGCGCCGCCGCCTGCTCCAGCGCGCGCGCCTCGCGCACAGCCTGTTCACGCTCGCGCAACACCTCCGTGCCCGCATCCAGGCCTGCACGCTGCAGATCGGCAAGCTCTTCGGCGCGCGCGAGTTCGATTTCGGCGCGCGCCTGGTGCTCATGCTCGGTGTGCTCGAGGTGCCCAAGGTCTTCGAGATCCCGCGTGAGCTGGAGCTGGCGCTCTTGAGCGCGGCTGCGTGCCTGTGCGAGCTTGAGCACCTCGACCTGCTCGCTGTGCACCTGCGCCTGAGTGCCCTGGATCTCGCGCCGCAGCACGCCGACCTGCTCCTGCAGCGCAGCGCTCCCGGTTTCGGCGGCGACCAGGGCTTCCTGCGCCAGGCTGGCTTCGTCCTCCAGCGCCTCTTGCTGAGCGGCCAGGAGGTCGATCTCGCGCTGGCGCTCGATGACGCCCTGGGTGCGGCTGTCGGCGAGCGCGTGACAGAGCAACTCGCGGCTCAGAATCTGGCCTTGTGCGCTGACCAGCACCACCCCCGCCGGCAGCTCGGCATGGCGTGCCAGCCAGGGCTCCAGCCGCTCGAGCGCAAACACCCCGCGCAACAAGCTGGCCAGCAGCGGGCGCAGCGCCGGGGTCAGCACTTCGATCTTGTCCATTAGCGGCACCCACGTCGCATCCAGCAGCGCGGGCGAGGTGTCGTCGTAAGTGATGGCATCAGCGCCAAGCCCGAGCCCCATGCCGAGCACGATCGCCAGCGACTCGGGCGGTGCCTCAGCGAGCATGGCTTGCGCCGCATTCGCCGAGGCCTCGGTGTCGGCGCCGACGAGTGCGGCCAGACGCTCACGCAGCACCGCTTCCAGCGCCGCATCCCAGCCCGCGGCCACACGCAGGCTGCGCCACAGCGGCGGCAGGGTTTCCAGGCCGTGGCGCTTGAGCCAGTCGCCCAGCTTGCCTTGCGCCTGCACCCTCGCCTGCAGTTGCTGCAAGGCGTCGCGGCGTGCGCGCAGCTCGGTGAGGCGGCGCTGCACGGCGCGTTCGTGCTCGAGCGCGGTCTTCAGCACCGCCTGCGCATCCGGCAGCTGCTCCTGCAAGGCGGCAAGCGCGTGCTGCTGGGTCGCGAGCGCGTCCTGCATGGCTTCGAGGCGGGCCTCACGCTCGGCCAGTTCGGCCGCGTCAGGCCCGCTGATGGTCGCGCGTTCGCCTTCGAGCCGGCCACGGCGCTGCTGCAAGGCCTCGAGCGCGCGAGTCGCACTGGCGCGATGGGCTTCCTCCACCCGCAGCCGCTGTTCGGTCTGCGTCAGCTCACGTCGCGCTGCGGCCACGGTCGTGTCCGCTGCCACTCGAGCGGATTCGAGCTCGGGCATGCGCTCGGCGATCTCAAGGTGACGCGCCTCCGCGCGCTCCGCGCGCAGTGCGGCGTTGTCGGCCAGGCCCAGCCAGCGCTCGCGATCGTGCTGCAGGGCTGCGTTGCGCCCCTGCCAGTGTTCGCGGTCGAGTTCGAGCTGGGCCAGACGCGTCTCCAGTCGGCTACGCGCCTGGCCAAGGTGTTGCAATTCAGTCTCGAGGCGCGCCACCTCGGCGCTCACCGCGAAGAGCTCGCTCTGCGCCACATGCACCGCCTCCGAGGCCTGGAAATGCGCTGCACGCGCGCTGTCGACCGCCGCTTCCAGCTCCTGCAGGCGCGCGCTATCGGCTTCGATGCGCAGGCTGGCGGCATTGAGCTCGGCGCTCAGACGCGCCCGTTCGGCCTGCGCCTCATTGCGCCTGAGCAGCCACAAGAGCTGCTGCTTCTGCACATGCGCCGCGTTCAGGGCGTTGTAACGGGTCGCGACCTCGGCCTGCGCCTCGAGGTGGGTGATGCGCTCGCCGAGTTCCATGCGGATGTCGTCGAGACGGGCGAGGTTGTCGCGGGCATCGCGCAGGCGACCCTCGGTCTCGCGGCGGCGCTCGCGATATTTCGTCACCCCCGCGGCTTCCTCGAGAAAACCGCGGATCTCCTCTGGCCTGGCCTCGATGATGCGCGAGATCATGCCCTGCTCGATGATCGCGTAGGCTCTCGGTCCCAGACCGGTGCCCAGGAAGAGATCGATGACGTCCTTGCGCCGGACATGCACGTTGTTGATGTAATAGGTCGACTCGCCCGCGCGGTCGAGCACGCGCTTGACGGAGATTTCGTTGTAGCGCGACCACTGCCCGGCCGCCCGCCCCTCGGCGTTGTCGAACACCAGCTCCACACTGGCACGCGACACCGGCTTGCGCGTGGTCGAGCCATTGAAGATCACGTCCTGCATCGACTCGCCGCGCAGGGCGGAGGCACGGGTCTCGCCCAGCACCCAGCGCACGGCATCGATGATGTTCGATTTGCCGCAGCCATTGGGGCCGACCACCCCCACCAGATTGCCGGGGGTGAGCACCGTGGTGGGGTCGACGAAGGTCTTGAAACCGGCGAGTTTTAACTTGGACAGGCGCACGTCGTGACGGGACTCGGAACTGCACCCGGAGGGGGTGAAACGCAGGGGGAGCGCGATGGCGCTTGCCAGCCCAACTACAGGCGCTGGCAAGGCCCGACATGATAACATCGCCGACCCTCCCCACTCGGCTGCAGCGGCCTTGTGTCGCCCGGATTGTGTAGCAGAGTGAATCCTGGCCTCGCCCGCTGTCAGCCCTGTTCCGCAGAGAAGCTGCGCGCGCGGACTGCCGATACGCCCTAGTGCGTCGAGGCAGCCAGGCGTGTCGACGGCTTGTGCCCAAATCAGTGAGAGAAAACCCCATGCAAGCGCTACAAACGATCATCGACGACGCCTTCGAGAACCGCGCCAGCCTGTCCCCCAGCTCGGCCCCGGCCGAGATCCGCGATGCGGTGGAAGAAGTGATCGCCGGTCTGGATGCCGGCACCCTGCGTGTCGCCGAAAAAAAGGACGGACAGTGGATGCTCAACCAGTGGATCAAGAAGGCGGTGCTGATTTCCTTTCGTCTGCGCGAAAACGAACAGGTACAGGCTGGCGGCCTCAACTTCTTCGACAAGGTCGATACCAAGTTCGGCGACTACACGCCTGAACAGTTCCGTGAAGGCGGCTTTCGCGTGGTGCCGCCGGCCGTCGCCCGCAAGGGCAGCTTCATTGGCAGGAACGTGGTGCTGATGCCATCGTATGTGAATATCGGTGCCTATGTGGATGAAGGCACGATGGTCGATACCTGGGCGACCGTCGGCTCATGCGCCCAGATCGGCAAGAACGTGCATCTTTCGGGCGGGGTCGGCATCGGTGGCGTGCTCGAGCCCATCCAGGCCGGCCCGGTGATCATCGAGGACAATGTCTTCGTCGGCGCGCGCTCGGAGGTGGTCGAAGGGGTGATCATCGAGGAGAACGCGGTGCTGTCGATGGGCGTGTATATTGGTCAGAGCACCAAGATCTATGACCGCGAGACGGGCACGGTGAGCTATGGCCGCGTGCCATCGGGCGCCGTGGTGGTGCCGGGTAGCCTGCCCTCGGCATGCGGCAAGTACAGTCTTTACTGTGCGGTGATCGTGAAGCGAGTGGATGCGCAGACACGTGCCAAGACGGGCATCAATGAATTGTTGCGCAACGCCTGATTCGCTGCGCGAAGCAGGACACAAACAGAGCGGGGACCGGACCCGCTTTGCGATCACGAGCGGGGGTGGAGCGCGATGATTTTCGACAGTCTTTTCCAGTTGATGGCAGACAAGAAGGCCTCGGACATCTTCATCACCGCGGGCGCGCCGATCCACATCAAGATCCAGGGCGAGACCATGCCGATCAATCAGCAGGTCATGGAGCCGCCCATGATCCGCCGCATGATCGAAGAAGCCTTGACGCCGGAGAAGATCGCGCTGTTCGAGTGCGACCGCGAGCTCAACCTGTCCTTTGGTCGTCGCGATCTGGGCAACTTCCGCGTCAACCTGTTCTGGCAACGCAACTCGATCGCGATCGTTGCGCGCTACATCCAGAGCAGTATCCCCAGCGTGAAAGAGCTCGGGCTTCCTGAGGTGCTGACCGAAGTGGTGATGGAAAAGCGCGGCCTGGTGCTGGTGGTGGGGGCGACCGGGTCGGGCAAGTCAACCACGCTGGCGTCCATGCTCGACCATCGTAACCGCAATCGCAGCGGCCACATCCTGACCGTCGAGGACCCGATCGAGTATCTGTTCGCCCATCGCAGGTCGGTGGTCAATCAACGCGAAGTCGGCATCGACACCCTGAGTTGGGGCGAAGCCCTGCGCAACGCGATGCGCCAGGCGCCGGACTGCATCCTCATCGGCGAGATTCGTGATCGCGAAACCATGCAGGCGGCGATTTCCTATTCCCAGTCGGGCCATTTATGCCTGGCCACGCTGCATGCCAACAATGCCTATCACGCCCTCAACCGCATCATCAACTTCTTCCCGCTCGAGAACCGCCAGCTGCTCTATCTCGACCTCGCGGTCGCCTTGCGCAGCATCATCTCGCAGCGCCTGATTCGCAAGCCCGACAATGTTCGCGTGCCAGCGGTGGAGATCCTCATGAATACGCGTCATATCGCCGATCTGATCGAGCGTGGCGATATCAACGAGGTCAAGCAGGCGATGGAGCAAAGCCTGGCGCCGGGTTGTCAGACCTTCGAGCAACACCTGTACGAGCTCTATTCGGACAGGGTCATCTCGCTGGAGGAGGCGCTCGCCAACGCCGACTCGCCGACCAACCTGCACTGGTTGATCAACAACGCCCCGAGCAACGCCAACGAGCCCTCGGCTTCGTCACAGCCACCCAGCCTGCTCGCCTTTGACAAGGACACTGCGGATGGCGCTTCATTCCAGGAATTCACCCTGCACGTCGATGACAACTGAGCGCCGCCTGAACACGCGCAGCGCTTGCCAGCCTCAACAAGAAGAGCTCACCGCATGCCTCACGCCAACACCCCGAACCCCCAGGCTGACAGCCGCGCTGATGAGCGCGCACCTTGCCCAACGCTGGCGCTTGCCTGCGCACTCATCGCTCGCCCTTCGGTAACGCCGGACGATGCCGGCTGCCTTGAGCTCATCGCCGCGCGCCTGCGCGCGCTGGGCTTTGCCTGCGAACGCATCGACCTGGGCGGGGTGTCCAATCTCTGGGCGCGCCGTGGCAGCGACGCGCCGCTGCTGTGTTTCGCCGGCCACACCGACGTCGTACCACCCGGGCCACTCGAGGCCTGGAAAACGCCCCCCTTCGAACCGACGATTGTCGACGGCGTGCTCTATGGTCGCGGCGCGGCCGACATGAAGTCTTCGCTCGCGGCCTTCGTCACCGCGATCGAGCGCTTCGTCGCCGCCTGCCCCTCCCACGGCG
Organism: Thauera terpenica 58Eu; assembly: GCF_000443165.1. Taxonomy (GTDB): domain Bacteria; phylum Pseudomonadota; class Gammaproteobacteria; order Burkholderiales; family Rhodocyclaceae; genus Thauera; species Thauera terpenica. The sequence continues at coordinate 98,123 of NZ_ATJV01000114.1, forward strand.
GCAGCATTGCCCTGCTGCTGACCTCGGACGAGGAAGGCATCGCCACCCATGGCACGGTCAAGGTGGTCGAGGCCCTGGCCGCGCGCGGTGAGCGCCTCGATTACTGCATCGTGGGCGAGCCGACCTCGGTCGAACGCCTCGGTGACACGATCAAGAACGGCCGCCGCGGCTCACTGTCGGGCAACCTGCGCATCAAGGGCAGGCAAGGCCACGTCGCCTACCCCCATCTGGCCCTGAATCCCATCCATGCGCTTGCGCCAGCCCTGGCCGAGCTCGCGGCCATGCGCTGGGACGAGGGCAATGAGTTCTTTCCACCGACCACCTGGCAGGTTTCCAACATCCATGCCGGCACGGGCGCGAACAACGTCATTCCCGCGCTGTGCGAGCTGATGTTCAACTTCCGCTTTGGCTCGGTGTCGTCCCCCGACAGTCTCAAGGCGCGCTGCTGCGAGGTGCTCGAGCGCCATGGTCTCGACCATGAAATCGACTGGCATCTGTCGGGCAAGCCCTTCATCACCGGCCGCGGAAAACTGGTCGCCGCCCTCTCGGGCGCGATCAAGGAAACCCTGGATGTCGACACTGAACTATCCACCACCGGTGGAACCTCGGATGGGCGCTTCATCGCCGACATCTGTGCCGAAGTGGTGGAATTCGGGCCCATCAATGCGTCCATCCACCAGATCAACGAGTGCATCGAGGTGAGCGCGATCGAGCCGCTCGCGCAGATCTACGAACGCACCCTGCACGCCCTGCTTGCCGCCTGAACCTTTGCTCAAAGAAGAGAACCTCAATGATGTCGCATGACGAACACGCCCACAGCGCTGAACAACACGATGCCGAGCACGAGCACGAGCACGAACATGACCATGGCCCGCTCGCCGAACTGGTGACGGTGCGTGACTGGCTGCGCTACGCCGTCACCCGTTTCAACCGCGCCGGCATCTTCTGCGGCCACGGCGTGAGCGACAGCTATGACGAGGCTGTGTGGTTGCTGCTGGGCTCACTCGCGCTGCCGCTGGACCGCCTCGAGCCCTTCCTCGACGCCTGCATTCCGGGTGAAGAGCGCGTTGCCCTGCTGGAGGCGATCGAACGCCGCGCTGACGCCCGCGTGCCGACTGCTTACATCCTGGGTGAGGCCTGGCTGGGTGACTTCCGCTTCAGCGTGGATGAGCGCGTCATCGTGCCGCGCTCCTTCTTCGCCGAGTTGCTCGAAGACGCGCTCGCGGGCTGGATCGAGGACGCCGACGCGGTGACCGCGGTGCTTGACATGTGCACCGGCTCGGGCTGCCTGGCGGTGCTGATGGCCCACACCTTCCCCAATGCCGAAGTCACCGCTGCCGACCTGTCCGAAGATGCGCTCGACGTCGCCTTGCAGAACGTGACCGACTATGGTCTGGAAGCTCGCATCGAGCTTGTGCACACCGACCTGTACTCGGCGCTCGAGGGTCGTCGCTACGATCTGATCCTGAGCAATCCGCCTTACGTCACGCGCGCTGCGATGGACACCCTGCCCGCCGAATACCTGCATGAACCGCGCATGGCGCTGGCTGCGGGCGATGACGGCCTTGATCTGGTCAGACGCCTGATCGCGGAGAGCGCGGCGCATCTGAACGAGGGCGGCATCCTCGCCGTTGAAGTCGGCCATAATCGGGCCATTGTTGAGCACGCATTCCCGGAGCTGCCCTTCAACTGGCTTGGTACTCGGGGCGGGGAGGACATGGTGTTCGTGCTGCGTCGCGAAGACCTGCCGGGTGGAAGAACCAGCTCCGGAGCCTGAACCAGCAATCACTGAGCGAGGCCGCGCGATGAGCAAGGAACGTCCCATTCTCCTCGTGGAAGACAATCCCGACGATGAAGCGCTGGCGCTTCACGCCTTCAGCAAGAATCGCATCGGCAATCAGGTGATCGTCGCACACGACGGTGTGGAGGCGCTCGATTACCTGTTTGGAACGGGTGTATTCAGCGGCTGCACGCCCGAACTGCCTGCGGTGGTGCTGCTCGACCTGAAGCTGCCGCGCATAGACGGGCTGGAGGTGCTGCGTCGCATTCGGGCCGAGTCACGGACCACGCTGCTGCCGGTGGTGATCCTCACCACCTCGCGTGAAATCCTGGATCTGCAGCAGGCCTACAACCTCGGCGCGAACAGTTACGTGCGCAAGCCGGTTGACTTCGAGCGCTTCCAGCACCTCGTCGGCGTGCTCGGAGAATACTGGCTGAACATCAACGAGAGCGTGGAAGCCAGTACGAACAACGGCTACTGAGCAGCCACCGAGCGAGCACTGAACGCAGAAGCGGAGCTCATGGCCCCGGTTCTGCGTGCGTCTCTTGCGCTGCGAACGGCTCAGGCGAGCTCGTCGATCCAGGCCTGCTGAATGCCTTCGAGGATGCGCTCGCCACAGCGCTTGGGGTCATCATCGAACTCGGGCAAGGCCATCACCCAGTTCATCAGGTCGACGAAATTCACCCGCGTCGGATCCACCTCCGGACGCGCATCCGCCAGCTGAATGGCGATCTCCTGCACCTCGGTCCACTTCATTTCAGTGCTTTCCTTCGCGAGCCATGTTGATCGTGTAGCGCGGAATCTCCACCACCAGGGGCGCCTCGCCAATGTGCACCTGACAGGACAGGCGGGACTGCGGCTCCAGCCCCCAGGCCTTGTCGAGCAGGTCCTCTTCCTCGTCCTCGGCGGCGGCCAGGGTGTTGAAGCCCTCACGCACGATGACGTGGCAGGTCGTGCACGCACAGGACATCTCGCAGGCATGCTCGATGTCGATGCCGTTTTCGAGCAGGGTTTCACAGATGGTCTGGCCCGGGCGGGCCTCGATCACACTGCCCTCGGGACAGAGTTCGACATGGGGAAGGACAATGATCTGGGTCATGATGGGGTCACAGTTCCAACTCGTCTACCTTGTGGCCGGCCAGCGCGCTGCGGATGCTCTTGTCCATGCGCCGGGCGGCGAATTCATCGGTGGTACGCGCAAATGCATCGATACCGGTCTTGATCGCACGATGGTCGCTGCCCGCGCACAAGGCGCGCAGCTCGGCGATGGCGGCATCGATCGCGCCGCGCTCCTCGACGTCGAGCAGATCGCCATCGCTGGCCAGCGCGCGCTCGGCGGCTTCTATCATGCGCTGGCCCTCGACCTGCTGCTCGCGCAGGGCGCGCGACATCATGTCATCGCCGGCATGTTCGATGCCCGACTTGAGCATCTGGGTGATCTCGTCATCGGACAGCCCGTAGGACGGCTTGACCAGCACGCTCGCCTCCACCCCCGAAGACATCTCTCGCGCGGACACCGACAGCAGCCCGTCCGCATCCACCTGAAAGCTCACCCGGATGCGGGCCGCTCCCGCCACCAGGGGCGGAATTCCCCGCAACTCGAAGCGCGCCAGCGAACGACAGTCGGCGACCAGTTCACGCTCACCCTGCACGACGTGGAAGGCCATGGCGGTCTGACCGTCCTTGAAGGTGGTGAACTCCTGCGCGCGCGCAACCGGCAAGGTGGAATTGCGCGGCACCACCTTTTCCACCAGCCCGCCCATGGTCTCCAGACCGAGCGAGAGCGGGATGACGTCGAGCAGCAACCAGTCGTCCTCCTGCGCACGATTGCCGGCCAGCGCATTGGCCTGCATCGCCGCACCCAGGGCGACGACCTTGTCGGGGTCCAGATTGGTCAGCGGCTCCTGCCCGAAGAAAGTCGCCACCGCGCGCTGGATATGCGGCATGCGCGTCGCCCCACCCACCATCACCACGCCCTTGACCTCGTCCGGCGCCAGCCCCGCATCACGCAGCGCCTTGCGCACCGGCGTCAGCGTCTTTTGCACCAGGTGTCGGGTCATCTCGGCGAAGTCCTCGCGTGTGATGACGATATCCACGAGCTCTCCCGAACTCAGGCGTACATGGATCGGCGCCTCCTCGCAGGAGGTCAGCAACTCCTTGGCCTCGCGCGCCTTCATCTGCAGCCGACGCGCATCCTCGAGCGAAGGCGGGTCAATCGCGGCGCGTTCCAGGATCGAACAAAACAGTCGATGATCGAAGTCATCCCCGCCCAGCGCGGCGTCGCCGTTGGTCGACAACACCTCGAACACCCCGCGCGACAGCTTGAGAATGGACAGATCGAAGGTGCCACCGCCGAGGTCATAGACTGCATACACGCCCTCGGCCGCATTGTCGAGGCCGTAGGCCACCGCCGCTGCGGTGGGTTCGTTGAGCAGGCGCAGCACGTCCACGCCGGCAAGGCGCGCTGCGTCCTTGGTGGCCTGACGTTGGGCATCATCGAAGTAGGCCGGCACGGTGATGACGGCGCCGCAGAGCGCTCCCCCAAGGCTGGCCTCTGCGCGCGCGCGCAGCACGCGCAACACTTCCGCCGAGACCTCCACCGGGCTCTTCACACCTTGCACGGTGCGCAGCCGCACCATGCCCGGCCCATCCTCGAAGTCGTAGGGCATGGTCTCCACATGGGCGACGTCCTTGACGCCCCGCCCCATGAAGCGCTTCACCGAGAGGATGGTGTTGCGCGCGTCAGTGGTCTGCGCCTTGAGCGCCACCTGCCCCACGTCTATGCCGCCATCGGCGCGATAGCGCACCGCCGAAGGCAGCATCGAGCGCCCGGCCTCGTCCGGCAGACACACGGCGATACCGTTACGCACCGTGGCGACAAGGGAGTTCGTGGTTCCAAGGTCGATACCGACCGCCAGCCTATGCTGATGCGGCGCGGTGGACATGCCGGGTTCGGCAATCTGCAACAGGGCCATCAGGGAATCCGTGCCTCTTGTTTTCAGCCTTCGAGCGCGAGCAGGGCGTCGTCGATCTCGTGCTGTAGTTTTTCGATGAACATCAGCCGACGCACGGTGTCGGCTGCTTGTGCGTAGTCGTGATCAATATCGAGCTGGCGCTCGAGCGCCGCGCGCACCTCGCGCGCATGCTGCAGCAGACGCGTGTGCAGTTTTTCAAGCTCCCCCACCTCACCCGCTGCCCTCGCCTCCTCGACCGCCTCGCGCCACTCCATCTGCTCCATCAGGAACTCGGCAGACATCGCGGTATTGGTCTCCACGCCCGCATCCACACCGGCCAGCACGAGAAGGTATTGCGCACGCGCGAGCGGCTTTTGCAGCGTGCGAAAGCCCTCGTTGACGCGGGTGGCCCACTGCATCGAGCGTCGCTTGTCGGCATCGGGCAGGTGGGCATAGCGATCGGGATGCACCTGCGACTGCAGGCGGTGCCAGGCCGCTTCCAGTGCGCGATCATCCACGGCGTAGGCCCGCGGCAGCTCGAACAGGCTGAAGTAGTCCTGGGTGAGGTCTATGCTCATGCTTTCTCAGGTGATCAGACGTTGAAGCTTTCGCCGCAGCCGCAAGAATCCTTGACGTTGGGGTTGTTGAAGCGGAAGCCCTCATTCAGGCCTTCCTTGACGAAGTCGAGCTCGGTGCCCTCAAGATAAGCCAGGCTCTTGGGGTCGATGATGACCTTGACGCCATGGCTCTCGAACACCAGGTCTTCATCCTGCGTCGCGTCGACGAACTCGAGCTTGTATGCCATCCCGGAACAGCCCGAGGTCTTCACCCCGAGGCGGATGCCGAAGCCCTTGCCACGTTTGGTGATGAAGTTTGCCACATGGCGGGCAGCGCTTTCGGACAGGGTCACGCCCATGATCTTTACCTCCTGCTGGTGGCCGCTTCAGGCCTGCTGCTTCTTGCGGTAATCGGCGACCGCGGCCTTGATCGCATCCTCGGCGAGGATGGAACAGTGAATCTTGACCGGCGGCAAGGCCAGCTCTTCGGCAATCTGGGTGTTCTTGATGTCGAGCGCCTGATCAATCGTCTTGCCCTTGACCCACTCGGTCACCAGCGAGCTCGAGGCGATCGCGGAGCCACAACCATAGGTCTTGAACTTCGCGTCCTCGATCACACCGTCACGACCGACCTTGATCTGCAGCTTCATCACGTCGCCACAGGCGGGCGCACCCACCATGCCGGTCGCCACACCCTCGTCGTCCTTGGCGAAGGAACCGACGTTGCGGGGGTTTTCATAATGATCCAGCACCTTGTCGCTGTATGCCATGTCGTATCTCCAGGGGAATTGTGTTGAAGCTTCGTTATATTTAGTGCGCTGCCCACTGCACGGTGTCGAGGTCTATGCCCTCTTTGTACATGTCCCACAGCGGGGACAGTTCGCGCAGCTTGTGGATCTTCTTGTGCAACAGATCGATGGTGAAGTCCACCTCTTCCTCGGTGGTGAAGCGACCGATGCTGAAACGGATCGAGCTGTGCGCGAGTTCGTCGTTGCGACCGAGCGCGCGCAACACGTAGGACGGCTCGAGGCTGGCCGAGGTACAGGCCGAACCCGAGGACACGGCAATATCCTTGACCGCCATGATCAGCGACTCACCCTCGACATAGGCGAAGGAGATGTTGAGGTTGTGCGGCACGCGCTGTTCGGTGTCGCCATTGACGAAGGTGGCTTCGAGCTCGGTCAGGCCATTGAGCAGCTTGTCGCGCAGCGCGCGCACGCGCACGTTCTCGCTCGCCATCTCCTCACGCGCCAGGCGGAAGGCTTCACCCATGCCGACGATCTGATGCGGCGCCAGCGTACCCGAACGCATGCCGCGCTCATGGCCACCGCCGTGCATCTGCGCCTCCAGGCGCACCCGCGGCTTGCGCCTGACGTAGAGCGCGCCCACGCCCTTGGGGCCATAGGTCTTGTGCGCCGAAAAGCTCATCAGGTCCACCTTGAGCTGGGCGAGGTCGATGTCCACCTTGCCGGTGGCCTGCGCCGCATCGACGTGAAAGATCACGCCCTTGTCGCGGCAGATCTCGCCGATCTCGGCAATCGGCTGCACCACTCCGACTTCGTTGTTCACGAACATCACCGACACCAGGATGGTGTCCGGGCGAATCGCCGCCTTCAGCACCTCAAGGTCGACCAGGCCGTTTTCCTTGACGTCGAGGTAAGTGGCTTCGAAGCCCTCGCGCTCGAGTTCACGCACGGTATCGAGCACCGCCTTGTGCTCGGTCTTCAGGGTGATCAGGTGCTTGCCCTTGCCCTGATAGAAATGGGCTGCGCCCTTGATGGCGAGGTTGTTCGATTCGGTCGCACCCGAAGTCCAGATGATCTCCTTGGCGTCGGCATTGACCAGGGCCGCGACCTGCTCGCGTGCATCCTCGACCGCCTGCTCGGCATCCCAGCCGTAGGCGTGGGAGCGGCTGGCCGGGTTGCCGAAATGCTCGGTCAGCCACGGAATCATCTTCGCGGCGACGCGTGGGTCTACCGGCGTGGTCGCCGAATAGTCGAGGTAAATCGGGAACTTCAGCATTGAATCTCTCCGCAGAGGGGTTGTTTCTCTTTTAATTCAGTCAGCGTGGTCGCGGTTCAGACCGCGATCGACGCCAGCTTGTTCAAATCATCCACCACGCGCGCCAGCACGCCGACAAAGCGGCTGAGCTCCTGCGCCGTGCTGTCTCGCCCCAGGCTGACGCGCACTGCGCCGCGCGCCAGCAGCGGGTCCACTCCCATCGCCAGCAGGGTATGCGAAGGCTCGGGCTGGGCGCTCGAGCACGCCGAGCCACTGGCACAGGCAAAACCTGCGCGGTCGAGCTTGGCCACCAGGGTTTCGCCGTCAATGTTGTCGAAGGCGAAGAACACGGTGTTCGGCAAGCGCTCGGCAGCCCTCGCAAACACGACCGCGCCCTGAGCCAGGAGCTGGTCCTCGAGTTCAGCGCGCAACTGCGCCAACCGCTGCGACTCCGACTCACGGCGCGCCACCGCACGCTCGCAGGCCACACCGAAGCCGACGATGGCCGCCACGTTCTCGGTGCCGGAACGCAAACCACGCTCCTGGCCTCCGCCCGCGATCAAGGGCGCAAGCTCCACGCGCTTGTCGAGCACGAGGGCACCCGCGCCCAGCGGGCCACCAATCTTGTGCGCGGACAGCGTCATTGCACTCACCCCAAGGGCGCGAAAATCAAGCTCAAGCTTGCCCAGGGCCTGCACCGCATCGGTGTGGAACCACGCCCCGCTCGCACGCGCCTCCGCCGCGAGGCGGGCGATATCCTGCACCACGCCGGTCTCGTTGTTGGCGAGCATCACCGACACCAGAGTCGGTCGCGCCAGCAAGGTCTGCTGCCAGTCCTCACCGTCGATCACGCCCTGCGCATCGACCGCAATTTCCTTCAAGGTCCAGCCGGTGCGTCGCAGTTGATAAGCCGGTTCGCGCACGCAAGGGTGTTCGATCGCGCTGAAGGCCAGCATCCCAGGCTTCAGACACGCAGCCGCACCCTTGACGAACAGATTGTTTGCTTCCGAACCACCGCTGGTGAAGATCACCTCGGTGGGATGGGCGCCGACCGCCGTCGCCACGCGCGCCCGCGCCTCGTCGATCGCCGCCCTCGCCTGCCGGCCGTAGTCGTGCCGGCTCGAAGCGTTGCCGAAACGCACCGTCTCTGACGCACCCAACCAGGGCAGCATGGCATCGCGCACCAAAGGCTCGAGCGGCGTCGTCGCGTTCCAGTCGAAATAGACCGGTGCAAAACTCATACCCGGCCTCAGACAGCGGCGATTTCGCGCACCTGCACGATGGCGCGACGGCGAATACTCTTGAGCACCGCCATATCGGCATCCGGCTTGACCTCACGCTTGACGAGCGCGCTCAGGCTGACCGAGTCGAGGTAGGCGTACATGCGCTTGTTGAGGTTGGACCACAGGTGGTGCGTCATGCAGCGCTGCTCATCGTGGCAATTCTGCTTGCCGCCGCACTGCGTCGCGTCGAGCGGCTCATCCACGGCAATGATGATGTCGGCAACCGTGATCGCATTGCTATCGAGCGCCAGGCGATAACCGCCCCCGGGTCCGCGCACGCTGTTGACCAGGCCGTGGCGGCGCAGCTTGCCGAACAACTGCTCAAGATAGGACAACGAAATCTTCTGGCGCTCGGCAATCCCCGCCAGGGTTACTGGCCCATCGCTCTGACGCCCGGCCAGATCGATCATTGCCGTGACGGCGAAGCGCCCTTTGGTCGTCAATCTCATCTTGCCACCTCTCGAAATCCGTATGCCGTTCGCTTGCGGGCACGCCCGTCGAGCCTAATACCTGAACGTTTCGGTCAACTATACTTAACCCGACAAAAACGGTCAACTACTCGGCAGGATCACGGCGGCGCTCGCACTCAATCGACGCCTCGCGAGAGGCTGGCGGCGTCGAAGTCATCGGTGGCATTGGTGGAGGGATCAGGCTTCATCCCGGCCGCTTCCAGGCGCGCGCTGATCGCCTTCAGGCGGCGGTCGGTTTCGACCGCATGATCGAGCAGGCCGTGCAAGGCCTTGGTCACCGGGTCATCCATGTCCCGAGTCACGCCGTAGGCGCTGAAGCCAATCTGCTGCGCCTTTTGCGCGCGCTCGGCGTCGCGCTCGGCATCGATGATCCGCGCCGGGTTGCCGACCGCGGTCGCACCCGCGGGCACCGGCTTCACCACCACTGCGTTGGAACCTATCCTCGCCCCGTCACCGACACTGAAACCGCCCAGCACTTTCGCGCCCGCGCCCACAACCACACCCTTGCCCAGGGTGGGATGGCGCTTGGCGCCGCGATAAAGGGAGGTACCCCCCAGGGTGACCGCCTGATAGATCGTGCAGTCGTCGCCAATTTCGGCCGTCTCGCCGATGACGACCCCCATGCCGTGATCGATGAACACACGGCGGCCGATGACCGCACCCGGATGGATCTCGATGCCGGTCAGGAAGCGGCTGACATGACTCAGAAAGCGCCCCAGCCAGAACCACCGTCGGCGCCATGCGCCATGTGCCAGCTGGTGAAACATCAAGGCATGCACGCCGGGGTAACAGGTCAGCACCTCGAGCGTGGAGCGTGCGGCAGGGTCGCGCTCGCGCACGCTGGCCAGGTTTTCACGCAGGCGACTGAACATTCGAAAAGTACTCCGGGAAAGATTGACGAAAGAGCCGAGCCTGCGGGGCGAACTTGGGCGAGGAGGCTCGAATCCCGACCATTTTAATCGACTTAGCCGCAATCCTGAAACCGCGCAGCGCCTGCAAGCCCGCTCCGTTCGCAAGCAAAGCCCGCACTCAGCCTGCAGCAGCGCTGGACGGTCAACGCCGTTTCGGCTGCTCGAAGGTGGTCAGCATGCCGCGCAGGAGGGCGACCTCCTCGCGTTCCAGACGCACGCGGTTGAACATGCGCCGCATGCGCGGCAACAGCTTCTTCGGATTCTTGGGATCATGAAAACCGCTCATGGTCACCGCATGCTCCAGGTGCACCATGAAACCTTCGAAGTCCGCATGGGTTGCCGCCTCGGCTTGCGCATCCTGCGGCGGCGGCGGCGTACACGCCGCCAGGCGCAGCTCGTAGGCCAGCAACTGCACCGCGGCACCGAGATTGAGCGATGAAAACTCGGCATCGGTCGGAATCGTCACCGGCATGCTGCACAAGCCGACCTCCTCATTGCTCATGCCGCTGGTTTCGTTGCCGAACACCAGCGCCACCTCACCATCGAGCGTGCGCCCGACGATCTCCACCGCCGCCTCACGCGCGTGCATGCGCGGCAGCGACAACTCGCGCCGGCGCGCGGTGATCGCAGCCGAGAACACCGTGTCGGCCAGCGCCTCCTGCAGCGTACCGACCACCTGCGCCGACTCCAGCACGTCTGCCGCACCGGACGCACGCGCTGTAGCCACCTCGTCGGGAAAGCACGCCGGCGCCACCAGCCACAGGCGGCGCAGGCCCATCGTTTTCATCGCGCGCGCAGCAGCGCCGATATTGCCGGGATGGCTGGTACGCGACAGCACGACCCGGACACGGTCAAGCGCAAGAGGGCGATTCATATTAAAATTCCGCGTTGTACGTATTTTGTCGGGTTGGCAGGCTGTGTTCGCGACTGCGATTGGCGCTGCCCCCCGCTTCTTTAACAGAGACCGCTCCGCATGCACCCCACCCTGAACATCGCCGTCAAGGCCGCTCGTCGCGCCGCAAGCATCATCACTCGCGCATCCACGCAGCTCGACCTGCTGACGGTCAACACCAAGTCGCCCAACGACTTCGTCACCGAGGTGGACCGCCTGGCCGAAAAGGCGATCATCGAAGTGCTGAGCGACGCCTTTCCAGGGCACGGGATTTTAGCAGAGGAGTCCGGCGAGTCCGGACCTGAAAGCGAGTTCAACTGGATCATCGACCCGCTCGACGGCACGACCAACTTCATCCACGGCTTTCCGCAGTACGCAGTGTCGATCGCGCAGACCAAGAACGGCGTGCTCGAACACGCCGTGGTCTACGACCCCAACACCAATGAACTATTTACCGCCTCGCGCGGCAGCGGCGCCTTCCTCAACGATCGCCGCATGCGCGTGTCGCGCCGCACCCGCCTGGGTGACTCACTCATCGGCACCGGTTTCCCCTACCGGCAGTTCGAACACGTCGATGCCTATCTCGCCATGCTCAAGGAGTTGGCGCAGAAAACGGCCGGCATCCGTCGCCCAGGGGCGGCAGCGCTTGATCTCGCCTACGTGGCTTGCGGGCGCCTGGACGGTTTCTGGGAGATCGGCCTCGCCCCCTGGGACATGGCAGCGGGCACCCTTCTCATTCAGGAAGCAGGCGGCCTGGTGTCTGACCTGTCGGGCGAAAACGGCTACATGAGCAGCGGCAACATGGTCGCTGGCACGCCGAAGATCTTCGCTCAGCTGCTGCCCATCATCCAGTCCTACCGGCCGTCCACCCTGCAGACCTGATCCGGTGCAGACAGCGGCCGCAGACCCCGTGGCGCGGCCGTTTTTCGATCATGACCGGGCCGGCCTGCCGCACGCCCGGACTGTCCCGATCCAGAGGTTGCATTGACGTCTCAGCCCCAGCCCCGCGAACTGAGCGAAGCCGAAATCGCACAGCACACGCCAATGATGCAGCAATATCTGCGCATCAAGCTGCAGCACCCGGACACCTTGCTGCTCTATCGCATGGGCGATTTCTACGAGCTCTTCTTCGACGACGCGGAAAAAGCCGCGCGCCTGCTCGACATCACGCTGACCACGCGCGGCCAGTCCAGCGGCCAGCCGATCAAGATGGCGGGCGTGCCCTTTCACGCCGTCGAACAATATCTGGCGCGCCTGGTGAAGCTCGGCGAAGCGGTGGTCATCGCCGAACAGGTCGGCGAGCCGGGCGCGACCAAGGGGCCGATGGAGCGCGCGGTCAGCCGCATCGTCACCCCCGGCACGCTCACCGATGCCGCGCTGCTCGATGACCGTCGCGACGCCCTGCTGCTCGCGGCCAACCTGCATCACGGCGTGCTCGGTCTGGCCTGGCTCAACCTTGCCAACGGCGACTTGCGCCTGATGCAGTGCCCGGCCGAAACCCTGCAGGCGCAGTTCGAGCGCCTGCGCCCGGCCGAAGTGCTGATCGCCGACGGGCTGGCGCTGCCCCTGCTCGAGACCCTGGCGCCCGCCTTGCGTCGGCTCGCGGACTGGCAGTTCGATGCCGAGACCGGCGCCCGGCTGCTGACCAACCACTTCGGCACTCGCGACCTGGTCGGTTTCGGCGTCGAAGACCTGCCGGTCGCTCTCGGCGCCGCGGCGGCGCTCTATGACTATGCCCAGGCCACCCAGCGCCAGACCCTCGCCCACGTCACCGGTCTCATCGTCGAGCGCGAATCCGAGTACCTGCGTCTGGACGCCGCCACCCGGCGCAACCTCGAGCTGACCGAGACCCTGCGCGGCGAAGCCTCGCCCACCCTGCTCTCGCTGCTCGATACCTGCATGACCAGCATGGGCTCACGCTGGCTGCGCCATGCCCTGCACCATCCGCTGCGCGAGCGCGCGCTGCCGGCCGCGCGCCAGGCGGCAGTTGCCGAGCTCGTCGGTGAGCCGCTGAGCGCTGAGGACAACGCGTTCGCCATCACGGGCCTGGAGGCCAGCACCGGCCGCAGCGCCGCCGCCGTGCGCGGCACCCTGCGCGGAGTGGCCGACGTGGACCGGATCACCGCCCGTGTCGCGCTGCGCAGTGCGCGCCCGCGCGACCTGTCCGCCCTGCGCGACACCCTCGCCCGCCTGCCCGCGCTGGAGCAGACATTGAGCGGCTGCCACGCCGCGCTGCTGGTCGAAATCTGCGCCGCGCTCGCCATTGCGCCCGATGCGCTCGAACTGCTGCAGCGTGCCATCGCCAGCGAACCCGCCGCCATGGTGCGCGACGGTGGCGTCATTGCCCCCGGCTACGACAGCGAGCTGGACGAGTTGCGCGACATCCAGACCAATTGCGGCGAGTTCCTGCTCGCACTCGAGGCGCGCGAGCGTGAGCGCAGCGGCATTCCCGGCCTCAAGGTGGAGTTCAACCGCGTGCATGGCTTCTATATCGAAGTCAGCCGCAGCAATGCCGACAAGGTGCCCGACGACTACCGCCGCCGCCAGACCCTGAAGAACGCCGAACGCTTCATCACGCCCGAGCTGAAGGCCTTCGAGGACAAGGCCTTGTCGGCGCAGGAACGCGCGCTGACGCGCGAGAAGCTGCTCTACGAGACCATCCTCGACGCGCTGTGCACGCACATTCCGGCCCTGCAGCGCATCGCCCGCGCGCTGGCGCTGGCAGACGGCCTCGCCGCCTTCGCCGACGCCGCGCTGCGCTACAACTACTGCCGCCCGCAGTTTCGCGACGGCGTCGGGGTGGACATCCGTGGTGGCCGTCATGCGGTGGTCGAACGACAGGTCGAGAACTTCATCCACAACGACGCCCGCCTCGCCGCGCATCGCCGCATGCTGATGATCACCGGCCCCAACATGGGCGGCAAATCGACCTTCATGCGCCAGGTGGCGCTGATCTGCCTGCTCGCCCATGTCGGCAGCTTCGTGCCGGCCGAGGCGGCGGAGATCGGCCCGCTGGACGCCATCTACACCCGCATCGGCGCCTCGGACGATCTCGCTTCCGGGCGTTCGACCTTCATGGTGGAGATGACCGAGGCCGCCGCCATCCTGCATGGTGCAACTGAACACAGCCTGGTGCTGATGGACGAGATCGGCCGCGGCACCTCGACCTTCGACGGCCTCGCGCTGGCGGCGGCGATCGCGCGCCAGCTGCTGGAAAAGAACCGCAGCCTGACCCTGTTCGCCACCCATTACTTCGAGCTCACTCGACTCAATGCCGACTACCCCGAGTGCGCCAACGTGCACCTCGACGCGGTCGAGCATGGCCACCGCATCGTCTTCCTGCATGCCCTCGAGGAAGGCCCGGCCAGCCAGAGCTACGGCATCGAAGTGGCGGCACTGGCCGGCATTCCAGCCGCGGTGATCCGCGACGCGCGGCGCCGTCTGCGCGCGCTGGAAAACCGTGAGATCCACGCCGGGCCGCAGGCCGACCTGTTCGCCGACCTGCCCGAAGCCGAGCCCGAGGCGCTGTCGCACCCGGTGCTGAGCGAACTCGCCAGCATCGACCCCGACGCGCTGAGCCCACGCGAGGCGCTCGAGCGCCTGTATGCGCTCAAGCGCCTGGCCTCCTGAGACTCCCTGATGACGACCCCGATCGATATTTCAGAAGCCGCCGGCGTGCGCTACCTGCACTTTGGCTCGGACTGGATACAGGGTGCGATGCGCATCCGCAAACCCAATGCGCTCGAGCTTGCCTATACGCGCGAGATGATGGCCGGGCTCTTGCTGCGCGATGGCCTCGCCGAAGACGCCGGGCAATGGCCAAAAAAGGTGCTCATCATCGGCCTCGGCGCAGCATCCCTGGCCAAGTTCGTGCATCACAACTGCCCCCAGGCGCGGGTCAAGGTGGTGGAGATCGCGCCCTCGGTGATCGCCGCCGCACGCCAGTTCTTCAAGCTGCCCGAGCAAGACGCGCGCTTCTCCATCCATGTCGGCTGCGGCGCCCAGTACGTAATGGAAAACGACCACTATTACGATTACATCCTGGTCGACGGTTACGACCGCAATGCGCGCGCGGGCGCACTCGACACCTTGCCCTTCTATCAGGCCCTGCACTCGCGCCTGTCCGCGCGCGGGCTGATGGCGGTCAACCTGTTTGGCCGTTCGCGCGGCTACAAGGCCAGCGTGGAGCGCGTGCTGAAAGCTTTCGACGGGCGCGCGCTCGCCTTTCCGTCCTGCGACAGCGGCAATGTGGTCGCCTTTGGCGCCGCTGGCGAGGCGGTGGAGCGCGCTCTGAGCGAGCTGCGCGAACGCGCGCGCGCGCTCAAGCTCGCAAGCGGCCTCGATCTGGGCCCGACCATCGCCCGGCTGGAACAATCGGGCAGCGTCCCGGGCGGCGTGCTGCACCTCTGAACCCGACACCAGCCGCCGAACACATGGTCAGAACAACCGTGCGCACGTTATTGTCCACGGAAGCGCTGACAGCGGACCAAAAAAGGTAGGAGCATCATGAGTACTTTTCTCATTACTCTTGGCGTCATCGTGCTCGTGATCGGCGCCATGGCGATCGGCGTCATCCTCGGTCGCAAACCGATTGCCGGCAGTTGTGGCGGCTTGGCCACCCTCGGCGACGAGTGCGAATTTGGCTGCAAGAAGCCGTGCAGCAAGCGTGCGGCGCGGCTCAAGGCCAGCACCGACGCGGCTTCTTGAACACCCCCATCACCTTAGCGCCCATGCGGAGGCACCATGCTGCGATCCATGCTCGTGAAGGATTACATGATTGGCGACCAGCTCGCCTTCACGCCTGCGACCAATCTGCTCAAGGCGGTGCACAAGCTGCTTGAACACCGCCTCAGCGGCGCGCCGGTGGTGGACGAGAACGCACGCCTGATCGGCTTCCTGTCGGAGAAGGATTGCCTGAAGGCCGCGCTCGACGCCTCCTATTTCCGTAGCGAGGAAGGTCTGGTGCGCGACTTCATGAGCACGGACGTGGTCGCGGTATCGACCGATGCGACCCTGATCGACGCCATCCAGATCTTCGTCAGCAGCAGCTTCTCGCGCCTGCCGGTGGTCGAGGGCGCGCGCCTCGTCGGCCAGATCTCGCGTCACGATATCCTGAAAGGGCTGGAAAGGCTGCGCTGATTGCTGCGCGCATCGCGCCGCAGCGTCGGATTCAGCTGGCGACAGCCTCTGCCGCCTCCAGCCACAGACAGGCACCCTTGTTCGCCTTGGCGATGTCCGCCAGCACGCGCTCGTGCGCCTGGCGCTCTGTGTCGGTGCTTCTGAGCACCTTGACCGGCACTCGCACCCGCGCAACGCCCTTGGCGTCGTTCTCCTGGGCAGAGAACTCCTCATCGAGCGACATGATCAGGCTTTCCTGACCCCGGGTCATGGCCAGATAGACATCGGCCAGCAGCTCGGCGTCGAGTAGCGCGCCGTGCAGCTCGCGATGGGCGTTGTTGATCTCGTAGCGGTCGCACAAGGCATCGAGCGAGGCCTTCTTGCCCGGGTTCTGCTCCTTGGCCAGCTTCAAGGTATCGATCACGCCCGCACACAGGCCACGCAGATGTTCGCGGCCCAGCAGCTCGAACTCATTGTCGAGAAAGCCGACGTCGAAGCTGGCGTTGTGAATCACCAGCTCGGCGTCGCGCACGAAAGCCTCGAAGTCGGCCGCCACATCGGCGAACTTCGGCTTGTCGGCGAGAAACTCCTCGGTGATGCCGTGCACCGCCACCGCTTCGGCATCAATACCCCGCCCAGGGTTGAGGTAGACGTGAAAATGGCGACCGGTGAGGTTTCGATTGACGAGCTCCACACAGCCAATTTCAATCACCCGATCGCCGTTACGCCAATCCAGCCCGGTAGTCTCGGTGTCGAGCACAATCTGTCGCATGATCTTTCCTGAAATGATTTTGTAGTCAGCCGCCAAGGGCGAGAAGGGTCAGAGCTGAAGGCTCAGGGCTCAACCGCAGCACCAGTCTTGCGCACGGCGTCCACGCCGCGACGCGCGAGCTCATCCGCACGCTCATTTTCAGCATGGCCCGAATGGCCGCGCACCCACAGCCACTTCACCTGATGGCGCTCGCGGGCTTCGTCCAGCGCCCGCCACAGGTCGGCGTTCTTCACCGGCGCTTTCGCCGCAGTCTTCCAGCCCCGTGCCTTCCAGCCGTGGATCCATTCCGAAATGCCTTTCTGCACATACTGGCTGTCGGTGTGCACCCGCACGCTCACCGGGCGCTTGAGCGTGTTGAGTGCGCGGATGACCGCCAGCAGCTCCATGCGGTTGTTGGTGGTGGCGGGCTCGCCGCCCCAGATTTCCTTTTCATGCGCCCCTGAGCGCAGGATCGCCCCCCACCCGCCGGGCCCGGGATTGCCGCTGCAGGCGCCATCGGTGTAGATGTCCACTTCTTCTTGCATCTATTGCGTCTTCCGTGTGTCATCGTTGCGCTGAGCAACGGTGGATAGTCGTTTTGCGCGCGCCTTGCCATCGCGCCACTGCGGCGTGATCAGCCGCACCCCCTGCACCCGCTTCACCCCATGCACGAGATAGGCGCCACCCAGCACCGGCCACCAGCGCGCGCCGATCCGGTCCATGAAGCGCCAGCGCTCCAGCCAGGCGGCAGAGCGGACAGCCGGGACGTGACAGCCTGATTCGCACTCAAGCACCTCGAAGCCGAGCAGGGTCAGCCAGTCCTTGATGCGCATCACCGAACGGTAGTGCCCGCGCCACGGCAGCACCCCGCCGGTGCGTGCAGCCATGCGGCGCAGGCCCCACAGACTGAGTGGATTGAGCCCGCTGAGCACGACGCTGCCTTCGGCCACCAGCACACGCTCGACTTCGCGCAGCACCCGGTGCGGGTCGGCCGAAAATTCCAGCACATGCGGCATCAGCACCAGGTCCATGCTGGCCGTTGCGAAAGGCAGCTCGAATTCGTGCGCCAGCACCGCCGCCGCACCCACGCGCGCGCAGCGAAAACGGAAAGGCATGCGGTTGGCGGCCAGCAGATCCACCCCCGGCAAGCCGATCTGCACCGCCCGGTAGCCAAAGATGTCCGCCACCATGCGCTCCAGCCCGGCCCTTTCCCAGTCCATCAGGTAACGCCCCAGCGGTGTTTTCAACCACTCGGAGAGGTCCGGCATTGACATCGGCGTCCAGGCTTCCACAATTCAGGGATGACCATTATCCCTCTTCCCGCCTTTCGCGATAACTACATCTGGCTCATGCACGACGGCCGCCATGCCCTGGTGGTCGATCCGGGCGACGCCCAGCCCGTCATCGACCACCTTGAGCGTGAGCAGCTGCAGCTCGCAGCCATCCTCATCACCCATCATCATGCCGATCACGTCGGCGGCCTGCGCAGCTTGCTCGCGCACGCGCCCGTACCCGTGTTCGGACCGGCCCACGAGGACATCGACGGCGTTGACCACCGTCTGGTCGAGGGCGACAGGGTGCACATCGCCCCCATGAATCTTGACTTCGACGTGCTCGACATCCCGGCCCACACCGCCGGCCACATTGCCTTTGTCACGCCCGACGGCGCGGCGCGCGTGCTGTTCTGTGGTGACACCTTGTTTTCCGCCGGTTGCGGGCGCCTGTTCGAAGGCAGCCCCAGCCAGCTGGCAAGTTCGCTGGCCAAGCTCGCGGCCCTGCCCGACGACACCCAGGTCTACTGCACTCACGAGTACACCTTGTCCAACCTGGCCTTCGCCCACGCAGCCGAACCCCACAACCCCGCTCGCGACGCCTACGCCGCGCGCTGCAAGGCACTGCGCGCAGCCAATCAACCCACCCTGCCCAGCACCATCGGGCTCGAAAAGGCGATCAACCCCTTTCTGCGCAGCGAACAGCCCGGCATCCACGACGCAATTGCGGCACATCACGGAACCCGGCCCGCCAACGCGCTCGAGTGCCTCACCGCGCTGCGGGCCTGGAAAGACAATTTCTGAAGTCGGCGCCCGCAACCGGGCGGACAGCGGGCAAGCGCTCACGCTGCGCCGGCGCGCACGCCACAAAATTGACGTCACATCCGCGCGATCGATAGACTGGCGCGTTTTATCGTCCGGGACACAAGGCGGCCCCACGAGCATGCGCACACGCCTCGCCCTTTTTCTTTCTACTGCTTGCTGCCTGTACATGCTGGGCGCAAGCACCCTGATCCACGCCGAGGACGCGGCACAGCCGCCCACCAGCGCAGGACAGACCAGCGGGCCTGAAGGACAGACCAGCGGTTCTGAAGGACAGACCAGTGGGTCTGGAGCCGACCTGGGAGCCGACCTGGCCGCGACCGACACACCTGAGCTCAATGCGCCCGCGGTCGCAGTGCCGGAAGCCGTGGTGTCCGAGCTCATCGTGACCGAGGCCGATGCGCTGGCGCCGCCCAAGCGGGTGCTCACGCTCGACCTCACGCGCGACGCCAACGACATCTGGGACCGCATCCGCCGCGGCTTCGGCATGTCCGACCTCGACAGCGAGCGCGTCAGCGAGCAGCAGGCCTTCTACATCAACCGCCCCGCCTTCCTCAAGCAGGTCTTTGCCCGCGGCGGCCGCTATCTCTACTACATCGTCGACGAGCTCGAACGCCGCGGCATGCCTACCGAACTGGCGCTGCTCCCGATGGTGGAAAGCAGCTACAACCCGCTCGCCTATTCGCGCTCGCATGCATCCGGTTTGTGGCAGTTCATCCCCTCGACCGGCAAGTATTACAACCTCACCCAGGACTCCTGGGTGGACGAAAGACGCGATGTCATCGCCTCCACCAACGCCGCCCTCGACTATCTGCAGAAGATCTATGAGATGCACGGCGACTGGCACCTTGCGCTGGCGTCCTACAACTGGGGCGAAGGCGCCGTGCAGCGCGCACTCAAGCGCAACGCCGACGAGGGGCTGCCGGGCGAATACAGCCATCTGCGCATGCCGGAGGAAACCCGCAACTACGTGCCCAAGCTGCAGGCGATCAAGAACATTGTTTCCGAACCGGAGCTGTTCCACTTCGAGCTCCCCTATGTGGCCAACGAAATGCACTTCGTCGCCGTCGATGCCCCGATCGGCGTAGACCTGGCCACCGCGGCGGAACTGTCGGACATGCCGGTGGACGAGTTCCTCGCGCTCAACCCCGGCTTCAATCGCCCGGTGACGACAATGGCCGGGCAGAGCTTCATCGTGCCCACCGACCGCGCGCGCAGGCTGCGCGAAGGCCTGGAAGAGCTCGAGCGCAGTGGCAAGGTGTGGCGCCTGCATACCGTGGAACGCGGCGAGCAGCTCAGCGAGATCGCTGCCGAACATGGGCTCACCGTGTCCGAGCTGAGGCAGATCAACGGCCTCGCGGGCAACACCTCCGGAGCCGGGCAAACCCTGCTCGTACCGGCTGGCAGCGACCCTGAAGGCGCGCTCGAACTCAGCAGCATGCTGCCCTTCGCCGGCGCTGCAACGCGTCAGCAAGGCCTGAAGATCCGACGTACGGCAGGCGCTGCGGGCGGCACCGGGCTCAAGGCGCCGGTGCGAAGCGCGCCTGCAGCCGTCAGGTCTGCACCACAACGCGCAGCGGCCCGCAGCAAAGCAGCCCCGACTCAAGGCAAACCGGGGGCCAAGCCCGGCAAGGGGAGCCCTGCCGCCAAGGCCGCAAAAAAACCCTCACCGACGGCGGCACCCGCCGCCAAAGCCAAACCCAAAGCAGCCGACTCCAGGCAACGTTGAATCACGGGCGCGCTGAGTTCAGGGGCTCAGGGGCTCAGGGACTCAGGGGATCAGGCGTGGCCAGTGACAACGAAAACGATGGCCCTGGCCGAACTCGGTGACCGGCGGATAGCTCACACGGCAGACATCGGTCACATGCGGGCAGCGCGGATGGAAATGGCATCCGCCCGGGGGGTTCAGGGGCGAGGGCAGATCGAGCGCAGCGGGTGCCGGGTCAGCTTTCCCCGGCGACGGTGATGCGCTCGCGCCTGCGTCCTCCATGACGCGCGGCACCGCAGCGAGCAGGGCGCGTGTGTAGGGATGGGCGGGTGCACGCAACACCTTGTCGACCGGCCCTTCCTCGACGATGCGGCCGAGGTACATCACCGCCACTTCATCGGCCAGGTACTCGACCACCGCCAGGTTGTGGGTGATGAAGAGGTAAGCCAGCCCTTGTTCGGCCTGCAGCTCGCGCATCAGGTTGAGCAGCTGCGCCTGCACCGACACGTCGAGTGCACTCGTGGGCTCGTCACACACGATCACCCGTGGTGACACCGCCAGCGCGCGCGCCATGGCGATGCGCTGGCGCTGACCGCCGGAGAACTCGTGCGGGTAACGCCAGCGCATGTCGGCGGACAGACCCACACGCTCGAGCAGCTCGGCGATGCGCAGCTGGCGCGCGCGCGCACTGGCCTCGACGTCGAGGCTGATCATGCCTTCTTCGATGATGTCGCCCACGCGCATGCGCGGATTGAGCGAGGCGAACGGATCCTGGAACACCATCTGCACCGCAGTACGCAGCGCATGCAGTTGTTCGCCGTGGTATGCGCTGATGTTTTCGCCATCCAGGAAGAGCTCGCCGGTGCTCGCCTTGATCAGCTTGAGTATGGCCTTGCCCACCGTCGTCTTGCCACAGCCGGACTCGCCCACCAGTGCCAGCGTGCGCCCCGGAGCCAGCCGCAGGCTGACCCCATCGACCGCGCGCACGTGGCCTACGGTTCGTCGCAGCAAGCCCTTGCGCACCGGGAAGTGCACGCTCAGATCCTGCACTTCCAGCACCGGCGTCGCGCTGCGTCCGCGATGCAGCGCCGCCGCCAGCGCCACACCCAGCGCAGGCGGGTGTGCGTGCGGCGTGTTCACGCCCTCATACAGATGGCAGCGCACGGCCTGTTCACCCAGCTGATGCCAGGCCGGCGCCTCGTCATCGCAGCGATCGAAGGCCAGCGCGCAGCGCTCGGCGAAACGGCAGCCGGTAAAATCGCGGTCGAGCGCCGGCACCGCGCCATGAGGCGCATCGAGCGGCGCGCCACGCCGTCCACTGCCGGGCAGCGCCGCAAACAGCTTGCGCGCATAGGGATGCAGCGGCGTACGGAAGAAGGCCGCGCGCGGCCCGGTCTCCACCACCTCACCCGCGTACATGATGCCCACCCGGTGCGCCATGCGTGCCGCCACGCCGAGATCGTGGGTGATCAACAACATGCCCATGCCACGCTCGCGCTGGATCTGCGCCAGCAAGTCCAGCACCTGCGCCTGGATGGTGACGTCGAGCGCCGTCGTCGGCTCATCGGCGATGAGCAGCTGCGGCCGCCCGGCGAGCGCAATGGCAATCATCACGCGCTGCTTCATGCCACCCGAGAACTGAAACGGATAGTCGCGCAGGCGCTGCACCGGATCAGGAATGCCGACCGCCTCCAGCAAACGGCAGGCTTCGGCCTGGGCTTGCGCAGCGCGCAGGCCGTGTCGTGCCAGAGCCTCGACAATCTGCGCGCCCACCGTCATCACCGGATTCAGGCTGGTCGCCGGTTCCTGGAAGATCATGCCGATGCGCCCACCACGCACCTTACGCATGGCCGACTCCGGCAGGCGCAGCAGATCCTCACCGTCCAGCCTGACCTCGCCGCGCTCGATGCGTCCGCTGTCGGGCAGCAGGCGCGTGAGCGCGAGCGCAGTCATCGACTTGCCGCAACCGGATTCACCCAGCAGCGCATAGGTTTCACCCGCGGCAATGCTGAGATCGACACCATCGACCGGGCGCAGCTCGGTGTCGCCCCGATCGAGGACAACTCCAAGGTCGGTCACGCACAGCAGGGGCGGAGACGAGGGCACGGGTGAAGGCAAAGGCGATGAGCCGCCGGAGGGGGGCACGGCGGGATCGGTGGAGTTCATGGGTGCACAGCGGCGAGGGCAGTGAGACAGAGCAAGGGACAGAAGAACGCAGGGTCGGACGCTGCGGATGGTAGACGAGGGACGAAAAAAAGGCCGCTTGCGCGGCCCCCGCAAACAATCAGTGGTGATGTCCGCCTGCACCATGGACATGGCCATGGTTGATTTCCTCGGTGGTCGCGGGTCGCACTTCGGCAACCGTCACGTCGAACACCAGCGCGACCCCGGCAAGCGGGTGATTACCATCGACCACGACCTTGCCATCGGCAATGTCGGTGACACGGTAGACCACTTCTTCTTCACCATCCTCAGACACGCGCTCGAAGCTCATGCCGACTTCGATGTTCTCCGGAAACAGCTTGGCATCCTCGACCAGGATCAATTCCTCGTCGTAGTCACCGAAGGCCTCTTCGGGCAGCAGCTTGATCTGCAGCACGTCGCCCACCTTCTTGGCGTGCAGGGTCTCTTCCAGTACCGGGAAGATGCCGTCGTATCCGCCATGCAGATACACCAACGGGTGCTCGCCATCATCGATGACGGCGCCGTCCGTGTCGCGCACAGTGTAGTTGAGCGTCACGACGCTATTTTTTGCGATTTGATTCTGCATTGTCAGATTCCAGTTTCTTGACCAATTCAAAAACCGCCGCGGCATGGCCGCGGGGAACTACATCGTAGAAAGTGTGGCGGATGGTGCCCTGCTTGTCGATGATGAAAGTCGACCGCCGCACCCCCATTCGGTTCACGCCATCGACCTCTTTCTGCCGCCACACCCCGTACAGCTTGCAAACGTCCTTGTCGGGATCCGATAACAGACGGATGGACAGACCTTCCTCGTCACGGAAGTCGGCATGGGTCATGCAATCGTCCGGACTCACGCCGACCACGATGCAACCATGGCGAGCAAACTCACCCTCACGATCGCTGAAGTCGGCCGCCTGCAGGGTGCAGCCCGGAGTACGGTCACGAGGGTAGAAATAAAGCACCAGATGATGCTTGCCGGCCACCGATGCCAGATCGAATGTTTCCATATCTGCATCCGGCAACGAGAACAGAGGTGCGATATCGCCGCTTTGCAGCATGAGGTCTTCCTGACGTGTGGCGGATTCTAGCCGAGAGCCCTTGCGAACTCTACCGGACCTTGGTCTTGCCCTGACTTGGGGCTGGACGAACATGATCTCTCTCCCGGGTTGGACAAGCTGACGGACGCCTCATGCGGACGCCTCGCTGCAGCAATAGCGCAGAAGTGGGGCGGGCTCAAGACGCACTGCATCATTTCAGGCCAGCCGCGCCCGCACACGCGCAAGGCTTTTCCCGCAACAGGGCTTGCCGAGGACGAATAACTGTTTAAAATTACAGGCAACATCAGGAGGCTGTCATGAGTGCCCGTAGCGAAACCCTCACCGCCCGTCAGCAGGAAATTCTCGACTTCATCCGCAGCACCGTCGAAGGCGAAGGTCGTCCGCCCACCCGTGCCGAAGTGTGCACCGCCTTCGGCTTTCGCTCACCCAATGCCGCCGAAACCCATCTGCGTGCGCTCGCCGCCAAGGGCGCGATCCTGCTCGAAGAAGGCCGTGCGCGCGGCATCCGCCTGGTCGCAGCACTGGGCCTGCCGCTGATCGGCCACGTCGCCGCCGGCAGCCCCATCCTCGCCGCCGAACACGTCGAGGCCCACTACCAGCTCGACCCTGCCCTGTTTTCACCACGCGCCGACTACCTGTTGCGCGTGCGCGGCATGAGCATGCGCGACGCCGGCATCCTGGACGGTGACCTGATCGCCGTGCATCGCAGCCCGGAAGCGCGTAACGGCCAGATCGTGGTCGCCCGTCTGGAAGACGACGTCACCGTCAAGACCTTGCAACGCAAGGGCGCGCTGGTCGAACTGCTGCCAGCCAACCCCGACTTCAAGCCCATCGTGGTCGACACCCGGCGCGACGCGCTGAGCATCGAAGGCGTCATGGTCGGCCTGATCCGCAAGGATCACTGAACACCCTTTTCACGGAGCTCACAGTGGCCCAGGGACTCGAGTGCCTGCCGGCAGGCCTCGTGTGGCAGGCCACGCAGCTGGCACAGGCGCCAGGCAACACGCTGCCGACCGGCTTTGCCGCGCTCGACGCAGCGCTGCCCGGCGGCGGCTGGCCCGCGGGCGCCCTCATCGAGCTGCTCACCGAACACCCCGGGGTGGGCGAAATCTCCTTGCTGCTGCCGCTGCTGCGCGAGCTTGCCGATGAGCGCTGGATGGCCTTGATTGCCCCACCGCTATTGCCTTATGCGCCCGCGCTCGAGGCCGCCGGCGTGGCGCTGCAGCGCCTGCTGCTGATCCGCCCGTCCACCCCCACCGAGGCCTTGTGGGCCACGCGCCAGGCGAGCGCCAGCGGCAGCTGCGCTCTGGTGATGGCCTGGCTTGCGCGCCTTGACACCGCGGCGCTGCGACGTCTGCAGCTGGCTGCCGAACAAGGCGCCACACCTTTGTTCCTGCTGCGCGCGCGCAGCGCAGTGCGTCACGCCTCGCCTGCGCTCTTGCGTCTGGCGCTGTCACCGACGCTCGATGGCCTGCAGATCGACATCCTGAAACGCCGCGGCCCGCCGGCCGCAGGGCCGATTCAGCTGTGCTGGGACGAGCTGAACGGTATTGCGCCAACGCAGGCGGATCCGGCGACCAAGGCACAGAATCCGCACGGCGCACGCCACCTCAGCCTCGTGGACTGATGCCCCATGCTGTGGCTCGCGATCTTCGTCCCCGCCCTGCCCTTGCAGGTGTTCACCCGCGCGCAGCTCGATGCCGAACTGCCGATGGCCGTGCTCGACGCGCGCGCGAGCGCACGCATCCTGCTCGCCAATGACGCCGCCTGCGCCCAGGGGGTGAACGCCGACCAGGCGGTGGCGGCAGCGCAGGCCATCGCTCCGGCCTTGCGTCTGCAGCCGCGCCAGCCCGAACGCGAGACGGCGCTGCTGGCTGAAATCGCCTGTTGGGCAGGCTGCTTCACACCCCGCATCAGCCTCGCGCCGCCCAACGCGGTGCTGCTCGAGATCAGCGCCAGCCTGCGCCTTTTCGGCGGCATGGCCGCTGTCGAGCAGCAAGTGCATGAAGGCCTGGAGCTGCTCGGCCTCGTCACCCATGTCGCCTGCGCCCCCACTCCCCTCGCCGCCCACTGGTTTGCTGTCTGCGGCCAGGGCCCTGTTGCCGGCAGCGACTGGCGGCAAGCCCTGGAGCGGCTGCCGCTGGCGGTACTCGACAACAACCCTGCCTGCCCCGCCGCCGCCCTGGAGCTGCTCGCCGGGCTGGGCATACGCAGTCTTGGCGAGGTACGCGCCTTGCCCGCCGCCGGCCTGGCACTGCGCCAGGCCGGGGCCATAAGCCTGCTCATCGCCCGTGCCCGTGGCGAACAGCCCGATCCGCGCCCCTGGTTCGAACCACCTGCCCGCTTTGCCAATGAACTCGTCCTGCCTGCCCCCAGTCATCACAGCGAGGCCTTGCTGTTCGCCGCGCGCCGCCTGTTCGCGAGCCTGAGCGCCTGGCTGCGCGCCCGACATACCGCCATCGATCACTGCCGCCTGGTGCTGGTGCACGAACGCCATGCGACGAGCGCGCTCGACATCGTGCTCGGCCACCCCAGCGACGACGACAAACACATTGCCCTGATCGCACGCGAACTGCTGGCGACACAGGTCCTGGCAGACGAAGTGTGCGCCCTGCGCCTGGAAGCCGAACATGTGCTCGAGCACCCACTTGTTGCCGGCGAGCTGTTCGAGACGCCCGCACAACTCAGGGACGAGGCCTGGCGCTTGCTCGAGCGCCTGCGGGCGCGCCTGGGCAAGGACGCCATCTGCCGCCTGGACGCGGTCGCCGATCACCGCCCTGAAGCCGCCTGGCAGGTCTGCGCCGCAAACAGCGCGGCCACCTCACCAGCGCCGCGTCGCCCTGCCACGCTGGCGCTGCCCGGGCGCAGGCGCCCGTTCTGGCTGCTACCCGAGCCCAGGGCCATAGGCGCCCGTCAGTTCACCCTGCTTGGCGACGCCGAGCGCATTGAGAGCGGCTGGTGGGACGGTGGCGACATTCGTCGCGACTACTACCTCGCGCATGAGCGCGACCACCGCCTGTGCTGGATCTTCCACCAACTCGACCCCCCGGGGGGCTGGTATGTGCAAGGGTATTTCGGCTGATTCCAGCCGCGCGGACAGGCAGCCCCGACGGAGGCCACGAACTAACGTAGTAGACTCTTCCTCGCGCTCACTCTTACCCGGCTTGCCGGGCATCACCGAACAATGTCCTCAACCTTTCCCGATCCGGCCCACCCCGCCACCCCTGCCCCTTTGGCGGGTGACATCGCCCGTCGCCGCGCCCGTCTGGGCCTGCTCGCCTTCCTCATTGCAGTACCGATCTCCTGGGCGCTGTTCAGCCAGCTCGAGCCGATCTGGACCCGGATCATGCCCCTGGAAGGTTTCACCTTCATGGCCACCGCCACCTTGCTCGGCGCCGTGCTCGCGGTGGTGCCGCTGGTGGCGATCATTGGCTTCGTGCTGGCGATCTGGTTTGGTGTGGATAGCGTATACATGGCCAAGCGCCGCGCCAGCCGCCTGCTCGACCAGTTCATTGTTGCAGTCGCCCTGGTGGTGTGGTTCTCACCGGCCTTGTTCGGTGTCGTCACCGCCGGACGCGCCATATATGAAGGTCGCATTCACTTCGTGCGTCCGCCGCGTGATTACTTTCTTGCCACCGACCCGATCGCGTTCTGGGAGGGCGTGGGCTTCTGGCTGATCATGTCCGGGCTGTTCAGCTTCCTCGCCTGGCGCTATTGGCGACCGCGCCTGCTGCTGACCCCCGCAGCGCAAGATTGAGCCCAGACCCCAACTCCAGCCTGGCCGACGCAACAAACAACCTGTCCGCCGGCGTCATCGCCCGCCAACTGCTGCACCACGCCTGGCCTGTACTGGTAGCCCAGATGTTGTCGATCAGCATGATGATCGCCGACACCCTGATCGCGAGCCGCTACGGCACCACCGATCTCGCGGCGGTGGCGATCGGCAGCAGCTTCTACGTCTCGGTGGTGATGTTGCTGGTCGGCATCCTGCAGGCGGTGGCTCCGACGATCGCGCAGCACTTCGGCGCGAACCGTGTACACGCGATTGGCCCCGCGCTGCAGCAAGGCATCTGGCTCGCGCTCCTGCTATCGGTGCCAGGGACTCTCATCCTCGCCTACCCCGAGGCGCTGCTCACCCTGGCACGCGTCCCCGCAGAGATCGCCGAAGGCGCGGCTGCCTATCTGCGTGCCACCGCCCTGGGCCTGCCCGCAGCACTGCTGTACCGCACCTTCTACGCCTTCAACAACGCCGTCGGCCGGCCGCGCGTGCTGATCATCATCAGCCTGCTGCTTGCCAGCACCCACATCCCCCTGGCCTCAGCGCTGACCCACGGCCACCTGGATTTCATTGGCCTGCCAGCGCTCGGTGGTGCCGGTTGCGGCATATCCACCGCCATCGTGAGCTGGCTGGGCGCCATCGGTGGCCTGCTCCATCTGCGCCGCAGCGCCGCCTACAAACCTTACGCGATCTTCTCGCACTGGCGCCGGCCTCACCTGCGCGAGATCGGCAAGCTGTTGCGACTGGGCGTGCCCATGGGTTTCTCGAGCTTCATCGAGATCACCTCCTTCACCCTCATCGCCTTCTTCATCGCCCGCCTCGGCACCGAAGCCGTCGCCGGTCACCGCGTCGTTGCCAACATCGCCTCCCTCGTCTACATGTTGCCGCTGGCAATGTCGATCGCAACCATGGTGCTGGTCGGACAGGCGGCGGGCGCCCACAACTGGGCGCGCGCACGCGCGACGGTCAGGATCAGTCTGTATCTGAGCGCCGCTTCGGCCTCGCTGATCGGCATCGGCTTGTGGCTGGTGCGCGAACCGGTGCTCGCGCTCTCATCCGAAGATCCGGCGGTGCGCGCAATTGCGCTCGGGCTCATCGTGTATGTCTGCCTCTATCAACTCACCGGCTCCATTCAGACCGTGGCCTCGTATGCCTTGCGCGGCTTCAAGGTGACTCTGCTGCCGATGGCGCTGCACACGCTCAGCTTCTGGGGCATCGGCCTGGGCGGGGGCTACTGGGCCACCTATCACGCCTTCGGCCGCGAGGCCGCGCCCTCGATCAGCGGCTTCTGGGAAGCCAGCGTCGCCGCCACGGTGCTCGCAGCGCTGCTGTTCGGTCTGCTGTTGCGGCGGGTGTTGAGGCGCAAGGCGGAAGCCTATGGGGGCGTCCGATCGAAAGGCTGAAACGCTGCGGACTCAGCTCGAACCCTGACCCGACCCTCGCACCTCAACCAGCGCACGAGCAGGGCGCACAGAAAGGACCAGCCGCAGGGAGCGCACAGGAATCGCTATTTCGTGCTGCCCAGCCAGCCCCGGCGCAGCTTCAGCACCGCGGCTCCGGCGCGGGCTGCGAGCTTGAGGCTGACCTTGCTGGCCTCGGGTGCGGCGAGGGTGAGCCTGAACTGCCGCAGTTCGTCGCGACGGAAGGCGTGAATCTCGACCTCATCACCGACCTGGCGGCGGGCGAGCATCGCATCCATCGATTTGGCGCTGAGTTTCAGGCCGTCAAGCGCCAGCAAGACATCGCCGGCCGACAGCCCGGCGGCCTGCGCCGGGCCACCATCGTAGACCGTCGCCAACCTGACTTCATCGCCATTACCGGTGGCGAGCTTGACCCCCAGTTCCGGCGTTTTGCCCGCGGGCTCGACATGGTAATCAACGCCAAAACCCTTCAGCAATCGTGCCAGCGGCAAGTCCTCAGTGCCCTCTACCGTCTTCTCCAGCCAGCGTGCCAGCCTGGGCCCGAGCGTGCCGCCGCCGACCTCGCGCACCGCTGCGAAGATGCCGTCCTCCGCCACCCCTATCCCGCTCTGTCCATGAGCCTGCCACAGCAGACGCATGACATCGTCCAGGCTCTTGCGGCCTTCGCTGCCGGCGCGCAACTGCAGGTCGAGCGCGAGGGCGATGAGCGCGCCCTTGGCGTAATAGCTGACGATGGCGTTGGGCGCGTTCTCGTCCTGGCGGTAAAATTTCGTCCACGCATCGAAGGACGACTCCGCCACGCTCTGCTTGCCGCGCCCGCTGCCGCGCAAGACATTGGAGACGGTCTTGGCGAGCAGTTCGAGGTATTCCTCGGGCTTGATGACGCCGCTTCGCACCAGCGCGAGATCGTCGTAATACGAGGTGAAGCCCTCGAAGGCCCACAGCAGGCGGGTGTAGTTCTCCTCGCTCAGGTCATAGGGCGTGAAGGCGGCGGGCTTGATGCGCTTGACGTTCCAGGTGTGGAAATACTCGTGGCTGCACAGGCCAAGGAAGGTCTTGTAGCCCTCCGGCAAGGTCTCCGCACCCCCCGCCATCCCCTTCCACGGCAGATCGGCCCGGCTGCACAGCAGCGCGGTCGAGGCCCGATGCTCGAGGCCACCATAACCCTCGCCCACCACCATGGTGAGAAAGACGTAATAGTCCATCGGCGGCGGCGCCCCAAAGAGCGCGACCTGCCATTCGCAGACACGGCGCAGGTCCTCGCCGAGGCGCTCGAGATCGCAGTCATGGCGACCGCTGAGCACGATGTCGTGGGTGACCCCCGCGGCCTCGAAATGGCCGAGCGTGAAGTTGCCCATCTCCACCGGGTGATCGATGAGCTCGTCGTAATCGGCGGCGCGATACACGCCAAAGCCGTAGGGGCGCGCGGCACCACGCACGCCCCGTGCCAGCGCCAGGGCGGTGGCCACTTTCCAGTCGCGATAGGCGGTGCCGGACGGTCGCTCGATGTCGACCAGACAGGGCCGGTCTGTGCGCCCGTCGACGGCGAGAAACACGCTCGTGCCATTGAAAAAGCCGTGACTGTCATCGAGGTGGGCAGCGCGCACCGAAAGATCCCAGGCATAGACCTCGTAATGCAGGCTGAGCGTGCCTTTTACTGCCGTCGGCGCGGCACGCCAGCTGTGCTTGTCGAGCTTGTCGATGGGCCAGGGCTCGCCATCGAGCTCCGCGCGCAAGGTGACGATGTGGCGCGCGAACTCGCGAATCATGTAGCTGCCCGGAATCCACGCCGGCAGGCGGAAGATCTGCCCTTGCGGGTCGGGGTCGCGCACCGTGCAGCTGACTTCGAACAGGTGGGCGCCGGGCTGGGCGGGGCAGATACGGTATTCGACGGCAGGCAAGGCGGGCATCGGGTCATGGGTCCGGTTGACGCCCCACGTACAGCGTGGGGTCGGGAAGCTCATGTTTACCACCCCGGGCGATGGAGGTCGACTCGCAGCCGCGAGTCACAACCTCACACTGACGCGACGTGGCCCGAACGCCCGCCTATGCAGGCAAGGAACGCCGACGCAGCAGCAGACCGCTTTCGAGATGAGCGGTGTAGGGAAACTGATCGAACACGGCGGCGGCTGCGATCTCATGCGTGTCGTGCAGGGCGGCGACGTTGTCGCGCAGCGTTGCCGGATTGCACGACACGTACAGAATGCGCTCGAAACCGCGCGCCAGCTCCACGGTTGCGGCATCCAGTCCGCTGCGCGGCGGGTCCACGAACAGGGTCGAAAAGCGGTAGCTGGCCAGTTCCACCTCCTTCATGCGCAGGTATTCACGCCCGCCCGCCAGCGCATCGCTGATCTCATCACTCGACATGCGCACCAGGGTGACGTTTTCCACGCCATTGGCGTCGAGGTTGTAGCGCGCCGCAGCGACCGAGGATTTGCTGACTTCGGTGGCGAGCACCTTGTCAAAGGCCGGCGCCAGCGCGATGGTGAAGTTGCCATTGCCGCAGTAGAGCTCGAGCAGATCACCGCCTGCATCGCTCACCTGGCGACAGGCCCAGCCCAGCATGTGGCGGTTCACGCCAAAATTGGGCTGAGTGAAGCTGCCCTCGATCTGTTGGTAATGCAGCGTTCGTCCATCGAGCTCGATACGCTCGAGCAGCCAGTCCCGACCGAGCACGATCTTCTGCTTGCGGCTGCGGCCGATCACCTGCGCGCCAAAGCGCTCCGCCAGCAGCTGGGCCTGGGCGGTCCATTCCTCGTCAAGGGCGCGGTGATAGATGAGGCAGAGCATCAGCTCGCCGCTATCGGTGGCCAGAAACTCGATCTGGAACAGCTTGTTTCTGAGCGGCTCACAGTCCTGCAGGTAGTCACGCAAGCGCGGCATCAGATCGCAGATCGGCTTTACCGCGACCGGAAAATCATCGATCAGCACCACCTTCTTCTCATCGCCCTCACGCTCGAACATGGCATAGTCAATGCGCCCGTCGTGATGCCAGATGCGAAATTCCACGCGCATGCGGTAATGCAGAGGCGCCGAGCGGAAGACCTCGGGCTCGGGCAGCGCGAGGCTGACAAAACCGCCCTTGAAGGCAGCCAGTTTGGTGGCCAGTTGCGATTCGTACTGGGCGGGATCGATGCGATTGAGGGCCATGGCGGAGCTTGCGTGATCGGGGCTGAACAAGGGCGCGGAGTATAACCCGGCCCCGATTTGCCCCCCCACGCCGATGCGCTGCACTCCGGCGACGGCAAGGCATTGACGGCGAGCAAGAGTCGTCGTCGGTGTAGCGGTTTACGCGTCCTGAACCTCGTCCAGGCCGGCTGCCGCGCGTATCGCCAGTGCCGCCATCAGGGTGAAGATCGCCAGCACGGCGCCGATGCCGAGCCACTGCGCGATCACACCGAAGATGCCGCCGGCGAGCAGGATCAGCCCCACCACCGAATTGCTGAGCGCGGTGTAGGTCGCCCGGCTGTCACGGTCTGCCATGTCCACGACGTGCACCGAACGCCCCAGGCGCACGCCCTGGTGGGCGATCATCAGCACGAACAAGAGCGCCGGCAGCAGCAGCGAGCCACCCAGCAGCTGCGGCATCGCCAGGGCAAGAAAGGCGGCGATCGCGTTGGCCAGCGCGGTGAGCGTGGCAGCGAGCATCAGTACGCGACGACTCGAGCGGTCGGCGAGCCGCCCCCAGACGTAGGCGCTGACCAGACTCGCCGACGCTGACGCGATCATGAACGGGCCCAGCGTACCCAGGCCGCTGACCGTGCTGTCGCCACTGAGTGCGATGTAGAACGGCGGCGCCAGCGCCGACGACAACAGCAAGGCGCGCGTCACGATCAGCCGGCGCAGCGGCGCATTGCTGCGCAGCAGACCAAGTTGCGCGATCACCGCAGCCAGACCGTCGATGCCGCCTTCGGTGGCGCCGGGCTCTTCGCGGATCGATCCGAACACGAACGCCGCCAGCAACCAGCACAGGCCGCCGAGCGCGACCATGCCTGAGACGACCGGCACCGTGAGCGCAATCCAGCCCATTGAATAGGCGAGCGCGAGCAGCAGCGTCACCAGCGCGGCGACGGTGCCCGCCGTGCCGCTGACCGAACCGCGCCGGCCCCGGTCCACGGTCTTGCCGAGCACGTCCTTGTGGCTGATGGAGCTCAGGCTGCGCCCGAGCGCGAAGACCGCGATCAGCAAGACTGCGACGATGCCGGCGACGGTGCCGGAGAACATCTGCGCCAACCAGCCCATGAAGCCGAAGCCGATGATCGCCGCGCCCTGGACGAGGCAGCCGAACACGTACACGGTCTTGCGAATGGCGAGCTGGCGGATGCGCGCCGAGATCGCCAGCTGCGGCAGCATCGCCAGCGATTCGCGCACCGGCACCAGCAAGCCCAGTGCCCAGGTCGGCGTGCCGATGGCGTCGAGCAACCAGGCGAGCACGAGCTTGGGATCGGCCAGGCCTTCGCCGACCTTCGTCAGACCCAGCGACACGATATGCACACCGTAGTTACGCGGCTGCGCGCGGCACGCGGATTCGGGCAGATCGCGGCAGACCTGCGCCATCGGGTCGTCGTCGACGAGCAGCGCATGCAGACGGGTGTAAGCGCTCATGGCAGGCGGTGGATCAGGGCAGGGCCGGGGTTTGTCGGCATGGCTCGGGCGGGGGCGACGATGAGTTCGCCGCCCTTCGTTGCTGCAGGATGGTCGTGTGTCGGTGAAGGCACAGGTCGGTCTCTCCAGGAGGTCGTCAAAGCAGCCATTCGATCGGCAGCATGGACAGCATGCCCACGAAGGCGCGCAGCGCGAAGCCGGCACGAGGCTCCCGATCGTACACAACCTCCTCGCCGTCTCGCTGTTCCACCCATTGCAGGCTTGCCGCCGCGCTCAACCGAACCTGGTAGGCGCGCGCGGGAATGATGCTGGCAAAGGCGTCGGCGATCGCCTGCGCGATGGCCGGGCAGTCGATCACGAAGCCGAGCTCGGTGTTGAGCCTTTGCGACCGGGGATCGAAGTTGAACGAGCCGACAAAGACGCGTGAGCGATCGATGGAAAATGTCTTCGCGTGCAGGCTGGCGTTCGAGCTGCCCAGCGCCCCATGGGCCTTGGTGGGCGCAAACGAGAACTCGGGCTCCATCTCGAAGATCTCAACGCCCGCCTCGAGCATCGGTTTGCGTCGTCTGGCATAGCCGGAATGCACGGCGGCAACATCGGTGGCCGCCAACGAGTTCGTCAGTATCCTGACCTTGATCCCTTGTCGGGCCAGAGCGCTGAAGTACTCAACCCCCTCCTTCCCGGGTACAAAGTAGGGCGAGACCAGCTCCAGCTCGAGCCGCGGCGTCTGCAGCACCTGTTTGAGCCGCGTCCACATCAACTCCTCGTCCCTGGCGAGGCCCAGCCCCTTGGCCGGATTGTCGCTGACCATCTGCACGGTGGACCATTTGAAAGCCAATTCACCGGCAAGCACCTGCTGGACGTACTTTGAATTGGCGATTGCCCGCATGTAGGCGACGGCCGCAGGATCCTTCTCCACCCGCGCAGCGGCGGCGCTGACCTCGGCAATGGCGGTCTGGCTCACACGGGCCAACACACGCTCGGCTGGATAGGACGATTCACTGCTCCAGTAGCGCTCGAAATCTACCGACACGTCCTCGACCACCGGGCCAATCGCCAGCACATCAAGGTCGACGAAGGAGACGCCCTGCCCGGCATCGAAGTATTCGTCACCCACGTTGCGACCGCCGATGATGCATGCCTGCCTGTCCGCAATGAAGGACTTGTTGTGCATGCGCCGATTGAGCCGCCGAAAATCGGTGAGAAAGCTCAGGACACGCCAGCGTCGGTGCATGAACGGATTGAAAAGCCGCACTTCGATCTTGGGATGGGAATTCAGCGCAGCCAGCACGGTGTCCAGACCGGCGGTATTGTTGTCGTCGAGCAGCAGGCGCACGCGCACGCCACGGTCGGCGGCGCGGCGCAGCGCTTCGAACAGCAAGGTGCCTGTCTTGTCGCCATTCCAGATGTAATACTGGACATCGAGCGAGCACTCGCTGGCATCGGCCAGCAGCACGCGTGCGGCAAAGGCGTCGCGTCCGTCGGCCAGGGCGAACACGCCCGACTTGCCGGGGTGTGCCTGCACCATCGGCAGCGCCGCCTTGCCCAGCGGAGAATCTGACGTGTCTTGGAGGATCATCGAGGAGCTTCGACTGTCGAATGCGGGCCGAAGGTGTGGCCAGCGAGGAGATTACCACCGTGCGCCACACGCTGGCGCTGCAGCGGCCAGCGCAAGTGAACGCCCTTGGCTGCCCACCGGAGAGAGCCCATGACATCCCACACCTTCAGCCGACGCAAGCTGGTCCAGGCCCTGACGGCCTTCGTCCTGATGCCGCTGTCCTTGTGCGCCCACGCGATGAAGGTCGACGAGCTGATCCGCCACATCGACGACCTGTGGCGCGGCGAGACCTCGCAAGCCACCATGAGCATGGCGGTCAAGACACAGCGCTATGAGCGCAGCATGACCCTGGAGTCCTGGTCCAGCGGCAAGAAGGCTTCGCTGGTCGTGATCCGCGAGCCGGTGAAGGACCGGGGCGTGGCCACGCTCAAGGTGGACGACAACATCTGGAACTACCTGCCCAAGATCAACCGCGTCACCAAGGTGCCCTCCAGCATGATGTCGGGCTCGTGGATGGGCAGCCATTTCACCAACGACGATCTGGTCAAGGACAGCACCTTCGCAGACGACTACAGCTCAACCATCACTTTCGATGGTGTACGCGACGGCCAGAAAATTTATGAGATCACCTCAGTGGCCAAACCCGATGCCGCGGTCGTCTGGGGCAAGGTGGTGAACGTGGTCGATCAGAAAACCCTGGCCCCCACGGTGGCGCGCTACTACGACGAAGAGGACAAGCTGATCCGCACCCTGCGCTTCGACGAGGTCAAACAGATTGGTGAGCGCTTCGTGCCCATGCGCATGCGTCTGCAACCCGAAGACAAGCCGGACGAATCCACCGTCATCACTTACGAAGACATCCGCTTTGGTGTCCCGATCGAAGACAGCTTCTTTTCGCTGCAAAGCCTGCAGCGCAAGCGCTGATCATGAGCACATCAACATCAGGGGACTCGACCCGAACGACGGGCGGCAGCCGCCTGCCCACCCTGATTTTCATGGCCTGGCGCAACATCTGGCGCAACCCGGCGCGTAGCGGCCTCACCGTGGCGGCGCTGGCGGGTAGCCTGGTGCTGCTGCTGCTCTACCTCGGGCTGGTAGCAGGCATGACGCGCCAGATGGTCGATCACGCCACCGACCTGGCGCTGGGCCACATGCAGCTGCACCGCCAGGCCTTCGTGGACGACCAGGACCTGTACGCCACCCTGCCCTGGAACACCTTGAAGGAGCTGGAAACGGCCTTTCCCGACCTGTCGATGGCGCCGCGCCTCTACGCTTCCGCCCTGGCCAGCGCGGGCGACGCCTCCAACGGTGTGCTGATCAAGGCGGTCGACCCCCAGCGTGAGCCGCGGGTGACACGCCTGCTTGAAGAAGTGCGCGAAGGCACGTCCGATCTCGGTCCCGCGCCACCGACCGACGCCGGCCTGCCGCGTCACCATGTGCTGATCGGCGCGCAGTTGGCCAGGAACATGAACATCACCCCCGGTGCCGAACTCATTCTGGTGACGCAGGCGGCCGATGCCAGTATCGGCAACGCCCTGTACCAGGTGGCGGGGGTGCTCAAACCCATCGATCCGGCGTTCGACCGCCAGGGCGTGTTGATGTCCATCGCCGCCTTTCAGTCGCTGATGGTGATGGACCAGGGCTTTCACGAGCTCTCGTTCAAGCTCAAGGATGTGTCGCAGCTCGACGCGGTGCAAGCCGCGGTGGCGGCCAAAGTCCAGGCGCTCACCGCCGCGCAGCCGCTGGACAAGCTCGGTGGCCCGCCCTTGCTGCGCAACTGGCGCCAGATTGCCCCTGCCCTGGCCGACATGATCAGCATGTACGACGGCGTGGTCTGGGTCATCGGTCTGATCGTGGTCGCGCTGGCCGCGCTCGGCATGGTCAACACCATGATCATGGCCATCCACGAGCGCACGCGCGAGTTCGGCGTGCTGCGCGCCATCGGCATGGACAAGCGCTGGCTGCTGGTGATGGTGCTGATCGAGCCGCTGTTGCTCGCCCTCATCTCGGCGGTGCTGGGCGTGGTGGCGGCGCTGGTGCTGATCAAGGGCCTGCTCAAGGACGGCATCGACCTCAGCGCCAGCATGCCGGACGGCTTTGACATGGTGGGCATCGTGATCGACCCGCTCATGCCCATGCAGCTGGAGCCGATGCACGTGATCTACGCCGCCCTGCTGGTGATCGCCATCACCATGATCGCCGCGCTGTTGCCGTCCTGGCGCGTGATGCGCGTCAAGCCAGCGGAGTCCATGCGATGAGCACCCGCACCCTGCACACCACCGCGCCGGGCAAAGCCCGTCTGCCCCTTGCCACCATGCTGATGCTGGCCTGGCGCAACCTCTGGCGGCACCGTCGCCGCACCGTAGTCACCCTGGTCAGCATCGCCTTCGGCTTTGGCCTGGCGGTGGTGATGATCGGCTTCACCGACGGCGGCCACAACAACATGATCCGCAACGCCATCAAGCTGGGCGAAGGCCACATCACGGTGCAGCCGCGCGGCTACCTCGAAAACCCCGCCAACCACCGTTACCTGGCCGATGGCAAGGCGCTGGCGAGTCAGATCCAGGCGCTGGGCGTGCCCGGCAGCGTGGAGCCGCGCATTTCGCTGCAGGTGCTCGCGAGCACACCCGCCAACTCGGTGGGCGCCGGCCTGGAAGGTCTGGCC
The DNA here is from genome assembly GCF_000443165.1 of Thauera terpenica 58Eu. Lineage (GTDB taxonomy): Bacteria > Pseudomonadota > Gammaproteobacteria > Burkholderiales > Rhodocyclaceae > Thauera > Thauera terpenica. The sequence continues at coordinate 135,910 of NZ_ATJV01000114.1, forward strand.
AGTGTGGATGACGCGCGCGCGAAGATGCTGCAGCCCCGGCTGATCGATGGCAGCTGGTTCGAGCCCGGCGACGAGCGCGGCATCGTCATTGGCGACGGCATGGCGCGCAAGCTCAAGGCCAGGGTCGGAGCCAAGGTGGTGTTGATGGCGGGCACGCAAGGCGGTGACTCTCAGGCCCAGCTGGGCCGGGTGCGTGGCATCTTCGATTCCAGGGTCGACGAGATGGACGACTTTCTGGTGCTGGCCGACATTGGTCTGGCACGCCTGTTCCTGCAAGGCGAAGGCGCTGACGCCAGTCTGGCCCCGGTGACCCGCTTCGCCATCTTCCTGGACGACCCTGACGCCCTCGCCGTCTGGGCACAGAAGCTCAAGACCGGCCTGGACAGCGACACCGTGGTGGCGCTGGACTGGCGCGAGATGATGCCGCAGCTGGTGCAGTTCCTCTTCATCGACGCCGCTGGCAGCTACATCTTCTTGCTGCTGATCCTGGTCCTGGTCGTGTTCGGTATCGTCAACACCGTGCTCATGAGCGTGCTGGAACGCACGCGCGAATTCGGCCTGCTGCGCGCGCTGGGCCTGGGTCGGCGCCACCTGTTGTTGCTGGTGTTTCTTGAGTCGCTGCTGCTGGGCTTGCTGGCGGTGGCGGTGGGCTGGCTGCTGGGCGGCGGCGCCCACCTCTGGTTCGCGTATCAAGGCGTGAACATCGGTGCGCTGATGGGTGACAACACCCAGATGATGGGCACCTTCATGGACCCGATCGTCTACAGCGAGCTCTCCTGGGAGCGCGTGCAGCAGCTCACCCTGCTCATCTTCATCGCCACCCTCGCCAGCGGCATCTACCCCGCCATCAAGGCCGCCCGCGTCACCCCTGTGCAAGCGCTGCGCACCTGAAGCACTGAACCGGAGAACACCGCATGCAATTGCTGCAAGTGCAAGGCATAGGAAAACGCTACCGCCAGGGCGAGCTCGAAGTGCGCGCCCTGGCCGATGTCGAGCTCACCGTGACGGAAGGTGAGTTCGCCGCCCTGGTCGGGCCTTCGGGGTCAGGCAAGACCACGCTGCTCAACATCATCGGCGGGCTAGACGCCCCCAGCGAAGGCAAGGTGCTGGTCAACGGCAAGGAGATCACCGCCATGCCCGAAGCCGTGCTGTCCAGCTTTCGCCTGTTTGAGCTGGGCTTCATCTTCCAGGCCTACAACCTGGTGGCGGTGCTCACCGCGCTGGAGAATGTGGAGCTGGTGATGGTGCTGCAAGGCCGCCCTGAAAGGGAGCGCCGCGAGCGCGCGCGCCACTACCTTGAACTGGTCGGCCTGGGCAAGGTCATGGACCGCCGACCCTCGGCCTTGAGTGGTGGCCAGCAACAGCGCGTGGCCGTGGCCCGCGCACTGGCCGCCGGCCCGCGCCTGGTGCTGGCCGACGAACCCACGGCCAACCTCGATTCCGAGAACGCCACCGCACTGCTCGACATCATGTACAAGCTGTCGAAGGAGGAAAAAACCACCTTCCTCTTCTCCACCCACGACGCGCGCGTGATGGAGCGCGCCCAGCGCATCATCACGCTGCGCGACGGTCGGATCGAATCGGATGAACGCAGGGAGCAGAGCAGCCATGCCCGAGCGCTGGCCTGAGGCGCAGCTGCGCCGGCGCAACTTGGCTCCTGGTCTGGTTATGGGCCTTGCCTGCCTGGTGGTTTCTGCCCATGCGGCTGATCTGACGGGACGCGTCTCAGTGCTCGGCACTGCCGCCTCGCCAGGCGCGGGCGATGTCGGTGACGGCGTGCCCGGCATATCCGTCCCCAGCGCCGACCAGCAAGGCCTGCGCTTGATGCTTGAAGACCACGGTGGCGGCGCTGAATGGTCGGTGCATGCCGTGGCCACACGCCAGAATTTCCGTGGCGTGCCCGCTTCCACCGCGCACTCCAGCGATCTCTTTCGGTTCCGCCGTCTGGCTGCTGAGAGCACGTCAGGTGACGGCGTGCGTCGCCAGACCCGACTCGACTGGGCGCTGGACCGCATCGCCTACAAGAAGCGTCTCGGCGCCACATCCCTGTCGGTGGGCCGCCAACCCATCGACTGGGGTGCGGGTCGCTTCTGGCAGCCGCTGAACGTGTTCGGCGCCTTCGCCCCCACCGCTCTGGACACCGACTACAAGCCGGGCATCGACGCTGCGGTGTTCAATTGGTATCCGTCCGATTTTTCTTCGCTCACCGCCGTCTACGCGCTGGCGCCGCACGACGACAGGACGATCAAGAACAGCGGCGCGCTGCACTACCAGCGCCAGGTCGGCCAGACATCGCAGTTCGCCCTGCTCGCTGGCGAAGTGATCGGCCAGCGCCAGTTGGGTGCGTCCTTCGAGAGCGACTGGCGCGGCATCGGCTGGCGCATCGAGGCCTTGCACACCCAGGCGAAACAGACAGGCGGGAACACCCTGTTCTGGATCGCGGGTGTGGACTACCAGTTCGACAAGGGCACGCTGGTCTCGGCCGAGTGGTACCACAACGGACGCGGCGCCAGCAACGAGGCGGATCTTCCAGTCCTGCTCACCGACCGTCTGGTGACATCAGGCCTGCAGCCGCAGCTCAGCCAGCGCGTGCTGGGCCTGTCGGTGCAGCAGGACATCACGCCCTTGATCAGCGCCAGCTACACCCTGCTGGCAACGCCGCTCAAGGACGCCGCGGGCAGCTACCACGGCTCGCTGCTGCACCAGTTGAGCCTGGTGTATTCGCTGAGCAACGAGTCCGACCTGCTGCTATCGATGTCGCTCGGCACCGGCAGGGGGCTGGATGCCCAGGCTCGGCCACGCTCCGAATTTGGTGCCACCCCCACGAATGCCACCCTGCGCTGGCGCCATTACTTCTGAAGCAGGCAATCGGCAGCACCAACCGGGCTGCATACAAGGGGTCAGCTCACGAAATGGAAAAAAACGTACGCTAAGGATTCCCGCAGAGGGATGGGACGGCTGCGACGGAACCTCCCTGTTCC
>NZ_ATJV01000115.1 GCF_000443165.1 Thauera terpenica 58Eu
GAACTGAGATTGTGGGTCAGGCAGCGGAAAAATCATGCGCGGGGGCTCGCGGAACGGGTGCGCGCTGAAGAGAACACGGATTCAGGATGATGTCCTTCGGCATCATGCTCGCCTACAGTCCATCGCTCACGCTCATCGCCGTCGCCGCGGTGGCTGCCTATGCCGCACTGCGGTGGTTGTCCTACGCGCCGTTGCGCGAAGCAAACGCCGAATATCTGGTGCTGGCAGCCAAGGAGAACAGCCATTTCCTGGAAACGCTACGGACCATCGTGCCAATGAAGCTTTCCGGCCAACAAGCAGCACGCCGCGTTCGCTGGCAGAACTTGATGGTCGACGTCATTGACCGGGACGTGAGGACACAGAAGCTCGATTTGCTGTTCACCACCGCATCGGCTCTCATTACCGGGGGCGCGGCCCTATGGCTGCTTACGCAGGGGGCGGCGCAGGTGATGGAGAATACGCTCAGCGTCGGCATGTTGATGGCCTTCAGCAGCTACGCGGGAACTTTCTCCTCCCGTGTCACCAATCTGATCGGCCATGCAGTCGAGTTGAAGATGCTTGGGCTACACGGCGAACGCCTGGCGGACATCGCCCTCGAGGAAGCGGAACCTCTGGCAGAGGTCGAGACCGACCTGCAGCGGATCCGACCTTGCATTGCGTTGCGCAACATTGGTTTTCGTTACGCGGAAGGCGAGCCGTGGATCCTGCGGCATCTCGATTTCGAGATCGCCGCCGGCGAGTCGATCGCCATCGTCGGCCCTTCGGGTTGCGGTAAGAGCACGCTGATCAAGATCCTGCTTGGCCTTCTCCCTCCGACGGAGGGGGAGGTTCTCATCGATGGCATCCCGATCAGGCGGCTTGGCCTGTCGGTCTATCAGCAGCTGATCGGCGCAGTGATCCAGGACGACAGCCTGCTAGCCGGGTCGATTTCCGAGAACATCTCCTTCTTCGCTCCGGACTTCGATCAGGGACGCATGGAGGCTTGCGCCCGCACGGCAGCCATCCATGAAGAGATTCTTTCCATGCCGATGGGCTATCAATCCATTGTCGGGGAGATGGGCAGTAGCCTCTCGAGCGGGCAGAAGCAACGAGTGCTGCTGGCGCGGGCTTTGTACAAGCAACCGAAGCTGCTCATCTTGGACGAGGCCACAAGTCATCTCGATGCGCTGAACGAGCAGCGCATCGTCCAAGCAATTGCCCCCCTAAACCTAACCAAAATACAGGTCGCTCATCGCGCTGAGACCGTCGCCTGTGCCCAGCGGGTCATCGCCCTGAACGGGGAGCTCGGATGTGAGATTTTCGTCGTCTCTAATCCGATGTCTAGCCGTGCGGCATTAGAAGAGCCGCAGTCCATGCCAACCTAAATCTTCCAGCACTCCCATTATTGACGGTGATCACAATTGTCTTATAGAGCACCCCGCCAAGTTTAATTAGAAAGGAAGTTCCATGCGAAAACTCACAGATTCCGAAATTCAACAGGTTAACGGATCCGGCTCAACAACCTACAAGTTACCCTCCGGTGCCTCGCTGACGATCACACAGATGGGCGTTGGTGCACTATTAACAAACGCTTATATAACAATGGCCTAGATTCTGAGATTTTGGCATGATTCGCCCCTTTCCCC
>NZ_ATJV01000116.1 GCF_000443165.1 Thauera terpenica 58Eu
TCCGCCCTCGTGAAAGTAGGTCATCGTCAGACTAATTATATGAAAAACCCCCTTGTGCAAAAAAATGTACAAGGGGGTTTTTGCGTCAACGCGTGCAACAGGTGTCGCCTGATGGAGCTACGCTCGCAAGCGCATTGATCACCAGCGCTATGCCTTATGGTTTGGAGCTTGCCGGCCTGCGACTTACAAGGCGTTCAAGTGGATTCCATGGACAAAGCCAGCAGGTGTGGCTGTGCCAGCAACCGGACATCGACCTGTGCCTTCAGTCGGGCGGCAAGCAGGTATAGCCCACCCAGTTTGCGGTGCAGGAACAAGGCATCTGCAGGTGGTGTATGCCAGAAATCACGGTCCATGCTGAGCTTCATCCCAGCGTCTCGAAGGCGCAGGGGTAGGTCCGAACCTGCGAAATCGTATCTGCCGACATGGCGCAAGGGCTCGCAGGCCAGGGCAAAGAGGTCGACGACCGCGTCACGTTGTTGATCGTGGATGTGTTCGTCAAAGTAACCGATCGCACGCGCGGCTGCAGTCATGGCGAAGCGATCGCCGCGCACCGCGGCTTGCATCAGATCGCGATAAGCTTCCACGGTATCCAATGGATACACACGGGTGGCGCCAAAATCCAGTAGTACGACCTGCTCGTGTTCTGCAACGTAGCGATAGTTGGCAAAGTTGGGATCGGTCTGGATCAGTCGAAACTCGAACAGTTCGCGAAAGAAAAGACCGATGAGCCGACTGGCGATGCGATCACGAACGGCTTGTGGCGCTGTGTCGAGTGACTCCACTGCCACGCCTTCAACCCAGCTCATCACCAGAATGTCCGTGCTCGTCAACGCGCTGATGGCTTCAGGCAGCAAGAAATCAGCATCGCCATCAAGCAGCTGTCGAAAACGCTGCAGGCACTGGGCCTCGTGATGATAGTCGGCCTCTTCGTGGAGTTGGCGTTTGGCTTCGTTGAGCAGGGGCGCGACGTTCAGATTTTTCGGCAGCAGACCGGACAGCTTCAGCAAGGTGGCGACGTTGTCGACATCACTGTCTATGCTGCGGCGTACGCCGGGGTACTGGATCTTCACCGCCAGCTCACGCCCGCCCTTGTCGCATGCGCGATGCACTTGACCGATGGAGGCCGCTGCGGCCGGGGTGAAGGAGAAGCGTGAAAAATGTTTCTCCCAGCCCTTTCCCCAATGCGTTTCCAGCACCTCGACGACCTGGCTCATCGGCATCGTGCGCGCGTTTTCACGCAGGCGGGCGAGAATCTCGGCGAGCTCGGGTGGCATCAGGCTGCCCGCATCCATGGACAGCAGTTGCCCCACTTTCATCGCGGCTCCACGCAGCTGTGCGAGCTGGTCCGCAACGCGCTGAGCGTTGGCCGGCGTCAGCAGCAGGTCGCCCATGCGTGGTTTCTTGCCCTGAGCAAGCTGACGCGCTCCCTCGGCCAGCATGCCCCCGGCAACCCCGCTTGCCAGCGAACCGAGGCGGGCCAGACGACCGATGCGGCTGCTGGGAACCGCCGATGCAGCGTCTCTGGTCCCCCGAGTTCGACAGTTCGCCTCCAAAAAAGCCGTTTTTTGAGAAATCGCGCCAGTGTTCATGCGGGTTTCAAGCCGTTTTCCCA
>NZ_ATJV01000117.1 GCF_000443165.1 Thauera terpenica 58Eu
CCTGAATCCGTGTTCGCTCAGCCCGGATTCCATCCTAACGCATTGATGTAATTGTATAATTACGCATCCGAACCCTTCACCCAACCGACCATGCCGCGCTTCGAAGTCAAGCAATCCGCCAAGCTCAACCTGACCTCCTACTCGGGGCTGGCGCTGATCGGGCAGTGCTGCCAGGCGGCGCAGGTGGAGGCGGTGATCGACCCGAGGCTGCCGGTGTCGCAGGGCATGCGCACATCGGATCTGGTCAAGTCGATGGTGGGGCTGCTGAGCCTGGGCAAGAGCGACTTCGAGGCGATCGAGCCGTTTCGCAGCGATCGCTTCTTCAAGGAGGCGCTCGGGCTTGCCAAGGTGCCCGGCAGCGTGTGGATGCGCCAGCGGCTCGATGCCCGTGCGGCCGAGCTGCGTGAGCTGACCGACGAGCTGAGCCTGCGCCTGCTCGAGCGCACCGAGGCGCCGATCACGGCGCACAAGGGTTACGTGTGCGCCGACATGGATACCTTCGTGATGGACAATTCCGACACCAAAAAGGAAGCGGTCAGCCGCACCTACCAGGGCGTCGACGGCTACACGCCGATCGCGCTCTACCTGGGCAACGAGGGCTGGAACCTGGGCCTGGAGCTGCGCGCGGGGTCTCACCACTCGGCGCTGGAGACGGAGTATTTCTTCGAGCGGGTCTTTCCGCGCCTCGAGCGCGTGTGCGCCGCGCACGCGAAGGTGCTGTGGCGCGCCGACAGCGGTTTCGACAGCGCCCGGCTGCTGTTCGCGCTGGCGGCCGAGCGCGAACGCTGGGCCGGTCTTGAGCGCTCGTTCGATTACCTCACCAAGTGGAATCCGCGCCGCCAGAACAAGGCCGCCTGGGTCGCCCGCGCCGAGGCCGCCGGCGTCTTCGAGGAGGTCCGCGCGGGCAAGCGCGTGGGACTGCTCGATCTGCAGGTGGAGCGCGCCTGGAAGAAGGCCAAGCGCACGCTGCGCCTGGTGGTGCGGGTGACCGAGCGCACGATCGACAAGAAGGGCCAGCACCTGCTGGCCCCCGAGATCGAGATCGAAGGCTGGTGGACCAGCCTCGATGTGCCGATGGCCGACGTGATCGAGCTCTACAAGCACCACGGCACCCACGAGCAGTTCCACTCCGAGATCAAGACCGATCTGGACCTCGAGCGTCTGCCCTCGGGCAAGTTCGACACCAACGACGCGGTCGTGCACCTGGCCGCATTCGCCTACAACTGCCTGCGCCTGATCGGGCAGCTCGGGCTGACCGGCGACATCTCGCCGATCCGCCACCCGGCCAAGCGCCGGCGCATCAAGACGGTGTTGCAGGAGGTAATGTACCGGGCGGCGAAGTTCGTCGAACACGCTCGCCGCCTGGTGCTGGACTTCGGGCGCGGCGTCGCCGCGCATGTGAAGGTGTTCGTCACCGTCCAGGCGCGCCTGTGTGCGGTGGCTTCGCCATGACGCGAATCCGGTTACCGAACGCCTTGACTCGAGATCATTTCGCTGCGGCGGAAGGAGGGCGCATGCGCGGGAGCCGCACCATGACGTCGCACACGCGCCGGAAATCCGGCTTGCCGGGGCGCCGGGCCGTGAA
>NZ_ATJV01000118.1 GCF_000443165.1 Thauera terpenica 58Eu
AACTGAGATTGTGGGTCAGGCAGCGGAAAAATCATGCGCGGGGGCTCGCGGAACGGGTGCGCGCTGAAGAGAACACGGATTCAGGTTGAAGACAGCCGCTGGGCGGGGGAGTATCTCGCCAGCCACGGCTTTATTGTGGCTGCTCCCCGTTTCCCGAAAACAAATGGGAGCGACCTTGAAAATATGGACATGAATGATCTGCTCAATCAACCTGGTGACATCAGCTGGGTGATTGATGTCGCCACCGGACTGAAAGCGGGGCTGCCAGATCGATTGAAGGACGCCGTCGACGGTTCCCGTATGGCACTGGCCGGTCATTCATTTGGCGGTTTGACCACTTACCTGGCAGCTTACGACAGGGAGTTGATGGAGCCGCGTCTGAAGGCGGCGATTCTGCTCGCTGCCGGTGTTGGCGATATACTTTATCCGCTCTTTTATAAAACTCGACCGCTTCCCATGCTGATGATCCATGGCGATCAGGATCGGCTGGTTGAGTATGACGGAACCAGCGCTCAAACTTATCAGCGTGCTGATGTGCCACGTGTCCTGGTCAAGCTGGTCGGCGGCACGCATATGGGCCATAGCAATATTCGCAGCATCGCCTTCAACTTTGACAATCTGCCGTGCTGGTTTGCGGCTGATAAGCTGAAGGATGACGGCACCATCCATTTTCAAGCAGACCTCAAGAATCGCACGCCCGATACCGGCGTGGGTGACTTCGGCGCCCCCGCGCCTTGTCAGTACTCGGTGCCGTCAGGATGGGTGATGACTGCCGATCGTCAAAAGACACTATCGAATGAGATCATGCTGGCCTTTCTGGATTATGCGCTGGCGGATGATCCGGACGAAAAGAAGTCTGCTCTGCTCAAGACCCTGGAAAGCATCGATGAAGCCCAAAGCGATGTGATCATCAAGAGTGCGCTCTGAGCACTTTCTGCACGACTTCGGTGAGGGTGGATCTGCATTGCAGTGAGTCAACGCGTTGATCGCTCTTGCATGCTCGAGCCGCGTTTGCGCATGAGGAGGTGGATTGGGGGCTCGAGGTACATGGGCAATTTTGTTTTTACGGGAGTTGTGATGCCCAAGCTGAGCGAATACGTCGAGCTGGCTGCAACGGAATATTTGCAGGAGACCGGGAAAGACGAGCTGGATGCACACTGGATCGCTGCCTTCTTTCAGGATGGCGGCGTGCTGGAGGATCATCCACGGCAGGGTTTGATCGAATTTGCGGATCTGGTGCAAAAGGCACTGACGAAACAATCGGAGCGTGCCCGCAAACAAGCGCATTACCAGCTGGACAAGGTGATCCGTGGTTCTCGAGGGCCGCAGCAGCGCTGAGGGCGAGTCCCCAGCCCGCTAGCGTGAGCTGATCCGTGAACCTGCTGGGGAACGAGAGTTCCGTCCTTCCCAGTTCACCCGAGTTCGACAGTTCGCCTTCCAAAAAGCCGTTTTTTGAGAAATCGCGCTAGTGTTCATGCGGGTTACAGGCCGTTTTCCCAAA
>NZ_ATJV01000119.1 GCF_000443165.1 Thauera terpenica 58Eu
CATGTCGTTATACACAACTCACGCCGTCTCATCGCGTAGCGCCTGTATGGTGGCGGCGGCATCCATGACGCGCTGCAAGCCCAGCCAGATGGTCTTCACTCCCGGCTCGCCGTCGCCCTTGCGAGCGAGGAAACCGCCCAGGGTGGCAATCAGCCGCAGCACTTGGTTGACGGTGGGCGGGGTCGCGGGCGGTTTCTTCTTGGTGAGCAGATACGCGCCGCGGATCTCGTCTTGCTCGAAGAAGAGTGTCGCGTCCAGATCGGGGCAGGTTCGACCCGTGCGCATCAGGTGGGCGATACGCCAGGCCACGACCATGAACAAGGCAATCGCGCGCTCCAGGCGCTCGACGGCAGACAGTTGCAGGGCCTCGATGCGGCAGCCGTTCTTGACCACATGAAAGAAGGTCTCGATCTCCCAGCGCGCCCGATACCAGTCGATGAGTTCGACCACGTCAGCCGCGGTCGGCGCCTCACGGTTGGTGAGCAGCCGCCACTCGACCGGCTTGGTGCCGGCCGGCGCACCGATCTCGCGCGCCACGATGCAGGTGGCCGATACCGTGCCCGCCCTGCCCGCCGGCAGGTTGACCCGTCGGGCCCACAGCTGCTGACGCACCTGGCGCGCCCTCTGGCCGTGCCGCGAGGCCATCGTGAACACGATCTCGCCCAGCGGCTCGCCCGCGCAGGCGTGCGACCACAGCTTCGCGCCCTCGGGCAGGCAGCGGTTGTGCTTGGCCCGCACCAGCCAGTCGGCCGGCGTGCCCAGCGTCTGGGCGCGCAGCATCATTTCCAGCAGATCCGCTTCGCGGTCGGCGACATACACCAGGCGGGTGGCCGCCATCCCCTGGGCCAACTCCGCCACCCGCTCGTAGCCTTCGGTCCAGCGCGCACTCTCCTTGATGCGGACATGATCGCCTGGCGCATCGGCGTCCTCGCGCGCCCACATCCACGCATCGAGCACGCCCAACGGTTCGCGCTCGACCGTCACCGCATAGGTCGGGTGCAGGTACATGCCGCGGCGCGCTTCATAGTTCAGTCGCCCCAGACCCTCGATGCCCTGCCCGTTGAAATCGAGCTCGGTCGTGTCCTGCAGGCACAGCACCACCGGATAGGCATGCATGCGCGCGCGGGTACGCGCCCAATGCGGCGCCAGAATCGCCTGCCAGTCGACCTCGTCGTTGCCCAAGAAGCGGTACGCGGCAACCGTCTCGCCCCAGCCCCGGCACGCCATCGGAATGCTCGCCGTCGGCTTGGCCGACAACCGTTCCATCAACACCTTCGCCCGCTTATTGAGCCGCTCGTCGCCCAGCGCCATCCCCGAAAACTCCTCCGCCACCCAGCTCTTCGTTGCCAACCGGTCACCCAAATTGCAAGAGTAGACGCGTTTTTCGCAGGGTTTACAAGTACTTCTCGTAAGTCATTGAAGGTCAACGATTATTTCGGTCGGCGTACTGAACGGGCAGAGTTGTGTATAACGAAATGG
>NZ_ATJV01000120.1 GCF_000443165.1 Thauera terpenica 58Eu
CAAGCTCCCGGCAAGGCCGGGGGAAGGAAGCCGCAGGCGCACATTCCCCCGGCGACGCATAGCGGCGAGCGATGCCTTTGCCTTTCATGTTTTCGCGGACGCGAAAACGAAAGCCCGCTTGCAGCGGGCTTGTGATGGTGGTTCGGGTGGAACTCCGGGCCGGTCAGCGCCCGGAAGGCATCAGGTTCACGCGAACCCGGATCGTGTCGCCGTTGGGCGCGTGTGGAGCCCTTGCCCGAAGGCAAGGGCGGTTTCCTTACTGCTCGGCCTTGGTCTTGGCCTCCTGAATCTCGGCGTCACTCCACTGGCCGCGAATGCGGCCTTCCAGCGCCAGGGAAGCCCGCTACGCCTCGCCACGCTTCGCGCTCACTTGCCGCTCAAGCTCGGCAGCCTCACGCACCAAGCCACTGATGGCTTCGCAGTCGTTGAGGATCGGCGTTCCGACCTCGGGGAGAAGCGTCACCCACTTCATGACGGTTTGAAAATCGTCCATCGTGCGACTCCTTGCTTACTTGGTTTCGTCGAGAACGGCGCGGATGGTTTTCGCCGCCCACAAACCGGCGTTATTCAACTGGCGCACCCACGCCCCGCGCGACGGGGACCACTTGAAGGCATGCGACTTCAATAGGCTGCGGGTGTCTTCATCGGGCTTGCCGGGGAAAATGAACATCACGCGGTTTTCCTCGGTGTCCTCGCGGTAGGTGTAGCCGTTGCCTTCCTGCTCCACGTCCTCCCGCTGGCTGCGCCGTTCCAATTCGGCAATGCGGGCCTTGATGCGTCGCGCATTGGCGTTGTTGTTCGAGAGGGCATAGGACGGGAAGCCGACACGCCCGCAGAAGTCCGGCTTGACTGCCTCGGCGGCCTGCGCCTCGGTGAAGCCGATCGCCACCAGCGCGGCGGCCTGGTCTTCCGGGGTCTTGTGGGCACGAATGGCCTTGTTCGCAGCCTTCATCCGCTCCTGCGATTGCTCGATGCTCGCCAGCTCGGCGCGCAGTTTCTCGATGGCCTCGGGGTCGTCGCTCGAAATCCCGCCAGCGCCCACGCTGGCCGCCTTGCTCGCATAGTGGGCAGCCTTGTCTTGCAGGGCGAAGGCTTTGCCGTAGGTGTTGTGGATGCGTCCGCGGAAGTTACGGTCGCGCTGTTCGCTGTGATGCCCGATCAAGATGGGCTGGCCGAAGGGGATGGCCTCACCCATGCTGCGGGCGCGCTTGTAGGTGCTCGCGCTCTCGGCGCTGGCCTTCGCGGCGCGTTCTTCAAAGCGGGCCTTGCGGGCGGCTTGTTTGGCTTCGTAGCTATTCACGGTATTGGTTCCTTACGTTGACTTGAGGCTTTTATTTGCTGGCGATTCGTCTCGATCACCATGACTAAAGTATATTCTCTGCCCGGTTTCGTGTCAA
>NZ_ATJV01000121.1 GCF_000443165.1 Thauera terpenica 58Eu
CGAGAATTACTCGATGATCTTGGCGACAACACCTGCACCCACGGTACGGCCACCTTCGCGAATCGCGAAGCGCAGACCTTCTTCCATGGCGATCGGCGCAATCAGCTTCACCGTGATCGACACGTTGTCACCCGGCATCACCATCTCGGTGCCTTCGGGCAGCGAGATCGAACCGGTCACGTCCGTGGTACGGAAGTAGAACTGCGGACGATAGTTGTTGAAGAACGGCGTGTGACGACCACCCTCTTCCTTCGACAGCACGTAGATCTCACCGGTGAAGTGGGTGTGCGGGGTGATCGAACCCGGCTTGCACAGCACCTGACCACGCTCGATGTCTTCGCGCTTGGTGCCGCGCAGCAGCACACCCACGTTGTCACCGGCCTGACCCTGATCGAGCAGCTTGCGGAACATCTCAACGCCGGTGCAGGTGGTCTTCACCGTGGCCTTGATGCCCACGATCTCGACTTCTTCACCCACCTTGACGATGCCACGCTCGACACGACCGGTCACCACCGTGCCACGGCCCGAGATCGAGAACACGTCTTCGATCGGCAGCAGGAAGGGACGATCGATCGCACGCTCCGGGGTCGGGATGTAAGTGTCGAGCGCTTCGGCCAGACGCATGATCGCCGGCTCGCCGATGTCGGACTGGTCACCCTCGAGCGCCTTCAGCGCCGAACCCTTGATGATCGGCACGTCGTCGCCCGGGAAATCGTACTTGGACAACAGCTCGCGCACTTCCATCTCGACCAGCTCGAGCAGCTCTTCGTCGTCGACCATGTCGCACTTGTTCAGGAAGACGATGATGTAGGGCACACCGACCTGGCGCGCCAGCAGGATGTGCTCGCGCGTCTGCGGCATCGGGCCGTCAGCGGCCGAGCACACCAGAATCGCGCCGTCCATCTGCGCCGCGCCGGTAATCATGTTCTTCACGTAGTCCGCGTGACCCGGGCAATCAACGTGCGCATAGTGGCGCGCGCCGGTCTCGTACTCGACGTGCGAGGTGTTGATCGTGATGCCGCGCGCCTTCTCCTCCGGCGCCGCGTCGATCTGGTCGTAACCCTTGGCTTCACCACCAAACTTCTTCGTCAGCACGGTCGTGATCGCAGCCGTCAGCGTGGTCTTGCCGTGGTCAACGTGGCCGATGGTGCCGACGTTTACGTGCGGCTTCGTCCGCTCAAACTTGCTCTTTGCCATAT
>NZ_ATJV01000122.1 GCF_000443165.1 Thauera terpenica 58Eu
GCCGGCGCTGCCCGTGCGGTTCGAGATGCGCTGGATGCGGTGGGTGGCAGTGGCAGTCCGGCGGGATCGGCGCTGTGGTACGTGGCCGGGCTGCAGATGTCGATCCGCGATTGGGCATTGCGCGATGGCTGGAACGGCAAGCGTGTCGAGAAAAGCGAGGCCAAGGGCATCCTAGTGGCAGCACTCGGCGTGCTGGCCCGGTACTACGGCTATGAACGAGCGCCCAGGCCTCGGCGAGAGACATCAATGCACGCCTGAATTGTCAGGACATCGTCCGGACGCTATTATGGAGGTAGTTTCAGAACATGGGGGTTGCCATGAGCACCTTGAACCTCTCCAAAACCGAACGGATCGATGTCCGCGCCAGTAGCTCTGTCAAGCAGCTGCTGCAGGAGGCTGCGCGTTCATGTCACAAAAACGTCAGCGAATTCCTGCTGGATGCGGGGGTGATCGCGGCCAACCAAGCACTGGCGGATCGTCGTCACTTTGTGCTGAATGATGACCAGTGGCAGGCGTTCCAGCAGGCGCTGGATCGCCCCGTGCAAGCCAAGCCGCGCTTGAAGAAGCTGCTCAGTGAACCTGGGGTTCTGGGTTGAGTGCAGCGTATGAATCGGTCCGCAAGCTCGCAGAAAATAGGGGACACAGAAAATACAGAAAATAGGGGACAGACCCAGAAAATAGGGGACAGACCACGGTTTTCCTCCAGGCGGGCGATGGTCGATTGCGTCGTGTGCATGCGCTCGGCAAGCTCGGATTGAGTCAGGCCGGCGCGGGTGCGGGCGGTGATGAGTTCGCGCATGACCAAGAAGACGCAAGGTGTCAAGGCCAGGGCCGAACGCAAACCGTCCATCGGCCATGAAGTGATTCGCCCGGACGGCAGCGTGATCCGCTATGTGCGCGAGGAGGATGACGACCAGAAGCCGGTCGACCACTACCGCACCGTGGACACGCTGGCGCTGATGCTCCGCAATGGCAGCATCACCGGTGCCATGCACGATGCCGGCCAGCA
>NZ_ATJV01000123.1 GCF_000443165.1 Thauera terpenica 58Eu
TGTTTAGTCCCACGGTGTGCTGGTGTAATTTATAGCCAGCTACGGAGGGAAGATCTATGGGACAGGTACTTCACGGATGCGCCCGCACAACAGAGGCAGTGCGTCGAGCGATACAGCATAGTCAAGCGAGCCTGAGCCAACTGGCGTCCCAGTACGGAATCAATCCCAAGACGGTAGCGAAATGGCGCCAGCGAGCGAGCACCCAGGATGCCCCGATGGGGCCAAAAAACGTCCAGTCGACGGTGCTCACTGCGGAGGAAGAAGCGGCCATCGTGGCCTTCCGCAAATACACCTTGCTGCCGCTGGATGACTGCTTGTACTCCTTGCAAGCGAGCATCCCGCATCTGACACGGTCTTCACTCCATCGTTGCCTGCAAAGGCATGGGATATCGCGGTTGCCGGAAGTGGCAGGCGATAAACCGGACAAGAAGAAATTCAAGCCCTATCCGATCGGCTACTTCCATGTGGACATCGCCGAGGTTCAGACCGACGAAGGCCGTCTCTACCTGTTCGTAGCCATCGACCGGACATCAAAGTTCGCCTACGCCGAATTGCATCCGAAGGCCACGCGCATGGTGGCCCGAGACTTCCTGAACAACCTGATCAACGCCGTACCTTACGTCATTCACACGCTGCTCACCGACAACGGCATTCAGTTCGCTAAACGCAAAGGAACCGAAGGCTATCGGGAAATCCCTTTCGACCGTGTTTGCCGGGCTCAGGGTATCGAGCACCGACTCACCCAGATCTGCCACCCATGGACCAATGGCCAGGTCGAGCGCATGAACAGAACGATCAAGGAAGCAACGGTCAAGCGTTACCACTATCGATCCCACGACCAGCTGAAATCCCATTTGCAGACCTTCTTGATGGCCTACAACTTCGCCAGAAGACTAAAAACCTTGAAGGGCTTAACCCCCTACGAATTCATCTGCAAAGCATGGCAAAACACGCCGGACAGATTCAAAATCAATCCAGTCCAGCACACCGTGGGACTAAACA
>NZ_ATJV01000124.1 GCF_000443165.1 Thauera terpenica 58Eu
GCCCGGATCTCGACATTGGATTTGTAGGTCACGGTCTTGTCACCGGCTTTCACGGTGAGCACCCCATTGAAGCGCGCCGCCTGCAGCGCCTCGCGCTGGGCCTTGAGTTGTTCGAGGGTCATGGGCAGCTGCCTTGCAAGCCTGCACGCAATGGCTTATACTTGTACAGTAAATAGCACAATTTAAAAGGAGCCATCGTCATGCGTGTGGTGAATTTCTCTGAGGCACGAAACAGCCTCAAAAACGTGATCGATCAGGTCATTGACGATGCCGACTACACGGTCATCGCACGCCGGGATGCCCCCGATGCGGTGGTGATGTCGCTGGACACCTTCAATGGACTGATGGAGACCGTCCATCTGCTCAAATCACCGGCGAACGCCGCCCACCTGGCGCGCTCCATCGAGCAGTACCGCCAGGGACAGGTGAAGCAGCAGGACCTGGTCGATGCCGATTGAAGACAAACTGCTGAAACTGACCTGGACCCTGGCCGCCTGGGACGATTACGAATACTGGCAAGGCCAGGATCGGAAGACGCTCAAGCGCATCAATGCCCTGATCAAGGATTGCCTGCGCCACCCCTTTGAGGGCATTGGCAAACCCGAACCTCTCAAGGAAAACCTCTCGGGCTTCTGGTCGCGCCGCATCGACGACACCCACCGGCTGGTCTACTGCGTGGATGAGCGGGCCCTGGTGGTGATCGCCTGTCGTTACCATTACTAGTAACACCCTCACACGAAAGCCCAACGCGCCAAGGCCCGAGCCGAGAAGAAGCCGCGCATCGGCGAGGAGCACATCCGTCCCGACGGCAGCGTGATCCGCTACGTGCGGGAAGAGGACGATGACCGCAAGCCCGTCGACCACTACCGCACCGTGGACACGCTGGCGCTGATGCTCCGCAATGGCAGCATCACCGGTGCCATGCACGATGCCGGCCAGCA
>NZ_ATJV01000125.1 GCF_000443165.1 Thauera terpenica 58Eu
ATCGCCGTCGGTCTGGACGAAGCGGGCGTGCCGCTGATCGAGGTCACCCACGGCGACGGCCTCGGTGGCAGCTCGGTGAACTACGGTTTCCCGGCCCACAGCGACGAGGAATACCTCGGCGCGGTGATCCCGCTCATGAAGCAGGCCAAGGTCTCGGCGCTGCTGCTACCGGGCATCGGCACCGTCGAGCACCTGAAGATGGCGCATGAGCTGGGGGTATCGACGATTCGCGTCGCCACCCACTGCACCGAAGCCGACGTCTCCGAGCAACACATCGGCTATGCGCGCAAGCTGGGCATGGACACCGTCGGCTTTCTGATGATGGCGCACATGAACAGCCCCGCAGGCCTGGTGCAGCAAGCCAGGCTGATGGAAAGCTATGGCGCCAACTGCATCTACGTCACCGACTCGGCCGGCCACCTGCTGCCCGACTCGGTCAAGTCGCGCCTGTCCGCCGTGCGCGACGCCCTCAAGCCCGAGACCGAGCTCGGCTTCCACGGTCACCACAACCTCGCCATGGGCGTGGCCAACAGCCTCGCCGCGCTCGAAGTGGGCGCCACCCGCATCGACGCTGCGGCCGCCGGTCTGGGCGCGGGCGCGGGCAACACGCCGCTGGAAGTGTTCATCGCGGTGTGCGACCTGATGGGCATCGACACCGGGGTGGATGTGTTCAAGATCCAGGACGTGGCCGAAGACCTGGTGGTGCCGATCATGGACTTCCCGATCCGCATCGACCGCGACGCACTGACCCTGGGCTATGCCGGCGTGTATGGCTCCTTCCTGCTGTTTGCCAAGCGCGCCGAGAAGAAGTACGGCGTGCCGGCACGCGAGATTCTGGTCGAGATGGGCCGGCGCGGCATGGTCGGCGGTCAGGAAGACATGATCGAGGATACGGCGCTCAATCTGGCCAAAGCCAAAGGGATTGCGGCATGAAACTGTCAGGTGTGTAGTGCTGTGACATCCAGCAGCGCTGAACGCGACTATTCACCCCCACACCCTTATGGGAGAAAACAATGCCGTTTGCGCAGATTCATATTCTTGAAGGTCGTACCGAAGAGCAGAAACGCGCGGTGATCGAAAAGGTCACCCAGGCGTTGATCGAGGCCCTGGATGCGCCGCAACAAGCGGTCCGCGTGCTGATCAGCGAAGTGCCGAAAACCAACTGGGGCATTGGCGGGGTGTCGGCGAAAGACCTTGGACGCTGACCGAGCGCTGAAGAAAATCAAATTCTTGCCGCGGGCCCCGCAGAGGGCGCCGGCCTTGACGCAGCAAACCTACACCACAGCAGCATCACCATTGAGGAGAGAAGGACATGAAGATCAGAAGGATTGTTGCGGCGCTGGGCCTGGGCCTGGTCATGTGTGCGGGTGCTCAGGCCAAGGACGGGGGCGATCAATACCCGAACGGCGCAGAAACCTGGCTAGGAGGGGCAGTCCCGCCCCCGGGAAACTACTTCATCAACTACTTCGGCTATTACGGTGGCGAGCTCCGCGATGGCAACGGCAACAAGGCCGCCTCGGGGGAGGTCGATGCCTGGTTCAACGCCTTCCGCTTCGTGCAGACGACCGAGCACAAGATCATGGGTGGCAACTGGGGCTGGCATGTGATCGTCCCCTTGGTGCACCAGAAGGTTGATCTGTTTGGCTCGAAGTCGGCGGATGGCCTCGGCGACATCACGATCAACCCATTCATCGTGTCCTGGCATGCCAAGAACTGGCACTGGGCAGTCGGTCTTGACGTCAACCTGCCGACCGGGCGCTACAAGGAAGGCGATGCGCGTCAGAGCATCGGCGCCAACTACTGGAGCTTCGAACCCTTGTTCGGGGTCAGCTACATGGGTGACACCGGCTGGGAGCTTTCGTCCAAGCTGATGTACAACATCAAGACCAAGAACAAGGACTACGCCGGCCCTGCTGGAGTGGGCAGCTACGCTTCGGGCGACGAGTTCCACCTGGATTACCTGGTCGGCAAGCGCATCGGTCCGTGGGGCGTGGGCCTGTCGGGCTATTACCTGAAGCAGACCACGGACGACAAGATCAACGGCCAGACTGTTGCCGCACTCGGCGGTTTCTGGTCCGAAGGGCGCCGCGGACAGGTCTTTGCCATCGGGCCGACGGTGAGCTACACCACGCCGTCAGGGGTTCATCTTACCGCCCAGTGGAATCACGAGACCCAGGTCGAGAACCGCTTTGAAGGCGACAAGTTCATTCTGAAACTGATCATGCCTCTGTAAGCCTCCAGGGCTGGAAGCTCATCAATTGACCGACAACATCCCGGCATGCCTCATACGCCGGCCGGGTTTGTCGAAATAATCTAAAAATCTCGAGTTTATTGTGCTATAAATATTGCCGAGCTTGTAGCCGCAAGCTCAGCTACAGGTGGAGCTGCCGCAAGCAGTTGAGCGGCCTGGACAGTGCGGCCTGCGTGCAGCGCCGAGCGTGCTCCCACATCGTTCCGGTGTGCGCGTTCGGTCGTAAAGGATCCAAACGGAGATGAACCGGATTCACACACGTGATTCGGATAGATGAAGGGGCACGCACATGTCATCGGGCAAGAACACGGTCAACGCATTCACACAGGAAGAGGGTGACATCCATCTGGGCGGTATCGATGCCATCGTCCGCCTCACGCTCGATCAGGTGCGTACCGATGCGCGTCGCGGGCTGACCACCGGGATGTTCGTGTCCGGCTATCGTGGCTCGCCAGTCGGCATGCTGGATGCGGCGCTCATCAAGCAGCAAAAGCTGTTGTTGCAGCATCACATCCATTTCGTCGATGGCGTGAACGAGGACCTTGCGGCCACCGCAGTGTGGGGCACACAGATGTTGCATACCGTCGGCAAGCAGAAGTTCGATGGTGTCACCGGCATGTGGTACGGCAAGGCGCCGGGTGTGGATCGCTCGGGGGACGCGCTCAAGCACGCCAACTACACTGGCATCGGCAAGAACGGTGGCGTGCTGGCGATTGCGGGTGATGACCCGAGTTGCAAGAGTTCGTCGCTGTGCTCGCAGTCCGAGCCGATGCTCTATCACGTCGGCATTCCCTCGCTGTATCCGGGCAACGTCCAGGAAATCCTCGACTTCGGCCTGCACGGCTACCAGATGTCGCGCCTTGCCGGCCTGTGGGCGGGGATGAAGATCGTCACCAATGTTGCTGATGGCAGTGGCACGGCCTGTGTCTCGCCTGAACGGCTCAATTTCATTACCCCCGACCTCAGCTTTGATGGCGAGATCTTCACGCCCACCATGAACATGGGCATGAACGTACGTGCCGAGGCGCTGCAGATGGAGCAGTCGCTCTACACCCGCCGCCTGGAAGTGGCCAAGCGCTACGCACGTGCCAATAATCTGAACAACGTCGTCTTTTCCAATCCGGACGCCTGGATCGGCATCATCACCGCGGGCAAGACCTACAACGATCTCAACCAGGCCTTCCTCGAGATGGGTCTGGACGACGCCGCCTTGCGCCACTACGGCATCCGTATCCTGAAGATGGGCATGCTGTTCCCGATGGAGCCGACCATCGTGCGCGAATTCGCACAAGGTCTGGAAGAGATCTTCGTCATCGAGGAAAAGCGTCCCTTCCTCGAGATGTTCGCCAAGCAGGTGCTGTACGGCATGAGCAATGCGCCGCGCATTGTCGGCAAGTTCGACGAAGAGGAAAGGGAACTCCTGCCGCACTACGGCGAGCTCGAGTCCGACATCATCGTGCGCGCACTGCTCAAGCGTCTGTCGCGCAAGACACGTATCGAATCGGCCGAGAACTGGCTCAAGCGCCTGGACGAGATCCATTCGCGCAACAAGCTGCCGACCGCGGTACGCACCGCCTGGTACTGCTCGGGCTGTCCGCACAATACGTCCACCACCGCGCTTGATGACAGCATCGTGTCAGCGGGTATTGGCTGCCACACGATGGCCATGTGGATGGGGCGCAATGTGGTGATGGGCACGCACATGGGTGCCGAGGGCACGCAGTGGATCGGCATGGCGCCCTTTACCGAAGCCCAGCACATCTTCCAGAACATGGGCGACGGTACCTATGCGCACTCGGGCAGCCTGGCGATCCGCTATGCTGCATCGACCGGAGTCAACATCACCTTCAAGCTGTTGCGCAACGCCCACACCTCGATGACGGGTGGTCAGGCCATCCAGGGCGAAGTGCCGGTGGTCAATATGGTCGCCGAGCTGCTCGCCAATGGCGTCAACAAGGTCATCGTCACCACCGACGACCCGTCGCGCTTCAATGCCGTGCAGCTGCCTGGTGGCACCGAAGTCTGGCACCGCGACCGTCTGGATGAGGCACAGCGTGTGCTGGCCGCGATCGCGGGTACCACCGTGTTGCTGCACGATCAGGAATGCGCCGCTGAGCTGCGCCGCGCGCGCAGCCGTGGCAAGGCCGATGAGCCGGCTGAGGTCATCGTCATCAACGAGCGTGTGTGCGAAGGCTGCGGCGATTGCGGCGAGAAGTCGAACTGCATGAGCGTCGAGCCGGTGCACACCGAGTTCGGACGCAAGACGCGCATCCATCAGTCGTCGTGCAACAAGGACTACAGCTGCGTGAAGGGCTTTTGCCCGTCTTTCCTCACCATCACACCGCACCCCGCGCCTGCCACCGATGGCGCGCCCCGGAAGAAAAAGGGCCGTATCCCGGCGCTCGAGCGCGCGCTGCCCGCGCCAGTCAAGAAGGTCGATGACAGCCTGGGCTTCGGCATTCACGTCATGGGTATTGGCGGTACCGGTTCGGTCACCGTGGTGGCAACGCTGGCCAAGGCCGCGCGTCTCGAAGGCAAGCACGTCATCGGTCTCGACCAGACCGGTCTGGCGCAAAAGGGCGGAGCGGTGATCTCCGACATCAAGATCACCCACGCGCCGTTCAAGGGCTCGAACAAGATTTCGGACGGCCGCGCCGATCTGTACCTTGGCTTCGACATCCTCAACGCGACCGATCCGAAAAACCTCGACAAGTGCAACCCGGAGCGCACCATCGCCGTGGTGTCGACCACGGAGACGCCGACCGGGCAGATGGTTGCCAACCGCAAGGTGCTGTTCCCGGCGAGCGGTGGTCTCACTGCAGGCATCGACCGCGTAACGCGCAAGTCGGACAACGTCTTTCTCGACGGCCAGGCGCTGGCCGAGGGTCTGTTCGGTGATGCGATGGCGACCAACAATTTCATGGTCGGCGTGGCATTCCAGGCCGGCACGATTCCCCTTCAAGCCGAATCGATCGAAGCCGCCATCCGCGAGTCCGGGGTAGCGGTGGACATGAGTCTGGCGGCGTTCCGCTGGGGCCGCATGGCGGTGATCGATCGTGGCTTCGTGGACGCCGAAATCGTACGGCAGCACGCGAGCGGCGCTGTGCTCACGCTGCACAGGGCGCCGCAACTGTCAGCGGTCGCACGCAACATCGTCGATTCGATCGGGGCTGATGCCGAGGTCAGGCGCCTGGTCGAAGTGCGGGTGCCCGAGCTCATCGCCTTCCAGGACGAAGCCTATGCGCGGCGCTACGCAGACGCGATCAAGCGCGTCGTCGCCACCGAGCAGCGCGTCTTCCCAGGTAGCGCGTTGTCAGAGGCGGCTGCGCGCTACCTGTACAAGCTGATGGCCTTCAAGGATGAGTACGAGGTCGCTCGCCTGCACACCGACCCGGCCTTCATCGCCGAGCTCGATGCGCAGTTCCCGCACGGCTATTCGGTCAAGTACAACCTCGCACCTCCGCTGCTGGCGAAGACCGATCCGGCCACCGGCCATCTGCAGAAGAAGCAGTACGGCGAGTGGATGTTCAAGGCGTTCAAGCGTATGGCTGGCCTCAAGCGCTTCCGTGGCTCTGCGCTCGACGTGTTTGGCAAGACCGCTGAGCGACGCATGGAGCGCCAGCTGATCGAGGACTACCTCCAGTTGCTCGAGCAGATCATCGCCCAGCTCAGTCCGGTCAATCATGGCGCTGCCGTCGCCCTGGCCAGCGTGCCTGACGAAATTCGCGGCTATGGTCACGTCAAGGAAAAGAGCCTGGCCGTCGCGCGCGAACTGCAGGCAACCCGTCTGCGGGCCTTCCTCGCGCCGCAGCAAGAGAGACAGGTGGCCTGAGATGACGATGGTTGCGACCAAGACTTTCTTTGCGGTAACGATTGCCGACACTGGCGAGGTGTTCCGTTGCCGCGCGGACGAGACGCTGCTGTCCGGCATGGAGCGCCTTGGCAAGCGCGGCATTCCGGTGGGCTGCCGGGGCGGTGGCTGCGGCGTGTGCAAGGTCCAGCTCGAGGCGGGTGAGTGCAGCAAGCGTGTGATGAGCCGCGACCACGTCAGCGCCGAGGAAGAGGCCAACGGCATCGTCCTCGCGTGTCGGGTGAAACCCTTGTCGGACATCCGCCTGCGGGTGCTGGGAAAGATGAAGATCAAGGTCTGCGCCTGAGCCCGGGTGCAGATCAGCAATCCGTTTCAGCAAGCGCGCAAGCTCAACGGGCGCCTCTTCGAGGCCGTCGTCCGAGTGCGTGCTGCGTGAACCTGCACAGCCAGTTCGTGGCCTTTTCGGTCCGCGAGCTGAGACTGCCAATCAACATTTAAGCGCTCCTCGGAGCTGGGGGAAGTAACCATGCTTGCAGACAAGATCCTCAATTTCATCGACGGCGAATTCGTTGCCACCGACAAGTGGTTCGATAACCGCACGCCGATCTCCAACGCCGTCATCGGCCAGGTCGCCGAGGCTGGCAAGGCCGAAGTGGATGCGGCTGTTGGCGCCGCCCGGGCCGCACTGAAGGGACCCTGGGGGACGATGACGCTGGCACGCCGCGTCGAGCTGCTTGAGGCCCTGGTGGCCGAGATCAACAACCGCTTCGACGAATTCCTCGAGGCCGAATGTGCCGACACCGGCAAGCCGAAGAGCCTCGCCTCGCACATCGACATTCCGCGCGGCGCAGCAAACTTCAAGATCTTTGCCGACATGGTGAAGAACGTGCCCAGCGAGTTCTTCGAGATGGCTACGCCTGACGGCAGCTCCTGCATCAATTACGGCTATCGCGGCCCGGTGGGCGTGATCGGCGTGATCTGCCCGTGGAATCTGCCGCTGCTGCTGATGACGTGGAAGGTCGGTCCGGCGCTGGCTTGTGGCAACACGGTGGTGGTCAAGCCCTCGGAAGAGACGCCGCGAACCGCTGCGCTGCTCGGTGAAGTCATGAACAAGGTCGGCATCCCTAAGGGGGTGTACAACGTGGTGCATGGCTTCGGCGCGAACTCGGCAGGTGAGTTCCTGACCTCACACCCGGGTGTTGATGCGATCACCTTCACCGGTGAAACCCGCACCGGCGAGATCATCATGAAGGCGGCGGCCAACGGCTCGCGCCCGGTCTCGCTCGAGATGGGCGGCAAGAACGCCGCGATCGTGTTCGCCGACTGCGACTTCGATGCTGCGATCGAGGGCACGCTGCGTTCGGCTTTCGCCAACTGCGGCCAGGTCTGTCTGGGTACCGAACGGGTGTATGTCGAGCGTCCGATTTTCGACAAGTTCGTGGCGGCGATGAAGGCCGGTGCCGAGGCGATGAAGGTGGGTGTGCCCGACGACCCCGCCACCAGCATGGGACCGCTGATCAGCAAGGAGCACCAGAACAAGGTGCTGTCCTACTACCGCCTCGCGGTGGAAGAGGGCGCGACGGTCGTGAGCGGCGGTGGTGTGCCTGAGATGGCGGGCGAGCTGAGCGAGGGCTGCTGGGTGCAGCCGACGATCTGGACGGGGCTGCCCGAGAGCGCACGCGTCATCAAGGAGGAGATCTTCGGCCCCTGCTGCCATATCGCCCCCTTCGACACGGTCGAGGAAGTGCTGGAGAAAGCCAACGACAACCAGTACGGCCTGGCCACCGCGATCTGGACCACCAACGTGTCGCGTGCCCACCGTGTGGCGCAAAAGATGGAAGTGGGCATTGCCTGGGTCAATAGCTGGTTCCTGCGTGACCTGCGCACGCCTTTTGGTGGCTCCAAGCAGTCGGGCATCGGCCGTGAGGGCGGTGTGCACTCGCTTGAGTTCTATACCGAACTCAAAAACATCTGCATCAAGCTGTGAGGGGCGCAAACATGGACCAGAAAATCATCGAAGCCCTGGGCGACAGGCTGTTCGACGCGCTGAGCAGCCGTACCCCGATTGCACCGCTGACGGCGACGCATCCGGAGATGACGATCGAGGACGCTTATCACGTCCAGCAGCGCATGATCGCGCGTCGCCTGGAGCAGGGCGACCGCGTCATCGGCAAGAAAATCGGTGTCACCAGCACGGCGGTGATGAACATGCTGGGTGTGCATCAGCCCGACTTCGGCTATCTGCTCGACAGCATGGTGTACAACGAAGGCGAGTCGGTCGAGATGGACGCGCTGATTCAGCCCAAGGCTGAAGGTGAGATCGCCTTCCTGCTGAAGAAGGATCTGCAGGGGCCCGGTGTCACCGCAGCCGATGTGCTCGCCGCCACCGAAGGCGTGATGGCCTGCTTCGAGATCGTCGATTCGCGCATTCAGGACTGGAAGATCCGCATCCAGGACACCGTGGCCGACAACGCCTCGTGTGGCGTATTCGTGCTCGGCGACCAACTGGTCGATATCGCCAACCTGGACCTGGCGCTGGCCGGCATGGTGCTGGAGAAGAACGGCGAGATCGTCGTCACCGGCGCCGGTGCCGCGACCATGGCCCATCCGGTCAATGCGATGGTGTGGCTCGCCAACACGCTCGGTGCGCTGGGCATCGCGCTCAAGGCGGGCGACATCGTGCTCTCGGGCGCGATGGGCGCGATGGTGCCGGTGGTCAAGGGCGACAACCTGCGCATGACCATCGGCGGCATCGGCGGCTGCTCGGTGCGCTTCATCTGATCCCCATAACCTCTGACAGGAAACACCCCCATGAAGCTCAATCAGAAGACGATCGAACAACTCGCCGAACTCCTCGAGAACGCCGAACTGCAAGCGCATGAAGTGGTGAAGATCACCGACGCCCATCCCGACATGGACTGGGATGATGCCTACGCGATCCAGGCTGAGATCCTGCGTCGCAAGCTGGCGCGTGGCAATCGTGTGGTCGGTCTGAAGGCCGGCCTGACCTCACGCGGCAAGATGAAGCAGATGGGCGTCGACACGCCGGTATTCGGCTGGCTGGTCGACTACTTCAGCGTGCCCGACGGCGGCGAAATCAAGACCAGTGAGCTGATCCACCCCAAGGTCGAGCCCGAGATCGTGTTCGTCACCAAGCGTGCGCTCAAGGGCCCGGGCTGCCACATCGCTGCCGTGCTGGCGGCGACCGACTTCGTCATGCCCGGCATTGAAATCATCGACTCGCGCTACAAGGATTTCAAGTTCGACCTCAAGAGCGTGATCGCCGACAACTGCTCGTCGACGCGCTTCGTACTCGGCGGTCAGCTGACGCCGGTGACGGGGCTGGACCTGCGCACCCTGGGCGTGGTGCTGGAGAAGAATGGTGAGGCGGTGGCCATCGGTGCCGGTGCCGCCGTGCTCGGCCACCCGGCGGCGGCGATCGCAGCGCTGGCGAACCACCTCGGCGCACGTGGCGAGGAGATTCCGGCCGGCACCATGATCCTGTCCGGCGGTGTGACCGAGGCCGTCGCGGTGAGCGCGGGCGACAACGTGACGCTGCGTATCCAGTCACTTGGCAGCGTGAGCACCCGCTTCATCTGAGTGCTGGACGCAGGCCCTCGTCAGCTCCATCTCCCGTTGCTGCCTCAGGGCCTTGGAATGCGCTCGACGCCGGCTTTGCCGGCAAGCAACAGGAGGTCCGCGCCGCGCCGGGCAAACAGACCATTGGTGACGACGCCGACGATCTGATTGATGCGCGTCTCGGTGTCGACCGGGTCGCTGATCGTCAGGCCATGCACGTCCAGGATCAGGTTGCCGTTATCGGTGACGAAGCCCGCGCGCAGGCGAGGCTCGCCACCGAGGCGGGCGAGTTCGCGGGTGACGTGGCTGCGCGCCATCGGGATGACCTCGACCGGCAGCGGAAAGTGGCCCAGGGTGGGCACGCGCTTGCTGGCGTCGCAGATGCAGATGAAGCGCTCGGACACCGCGGCCACGATCTTCTCGCGCGTGAGCGCGCCACCGCCGCCCTTGATCATCGCGAAGCTGCCATCGATCTCGTCGGCCCCGTCGACGTAGACCGGGATGCGGTCGATGTCGTTGAGATCGAACACGGGTATGCCGAGTGCCGCGAGACGCTTTGAGCTCGCCTCCGAACTGGACACCGCGCCGCGGATGCGCGCACGCACGCTGGCGAGGCCGTCGATGAAATGGTTGACCGTTGAGCCGGTACCGACGCCTACGATGCTGCCGTCTTCGATGTAGTCGAGCGCGGCGAGCGCGGCCGCTTTCTTGAGTTCGTCCTGAGTCATGGGTGCATCCTGGTCTTCAGACCAGGCCGTTGAAGGGTTGAATGAAGACCATGTCGCCCGGTTGCACCGCAGTGCAGTCTTCGGGCAGCACGACGAAACAGTCCGCGTCGGACATCGAGCGCAGCACGCCCGAGCCCTGTGCGCCGGCCATCGCCACCGTGAGCTCGGCACCATCACGCTGCAGGCGCCCGCGCAGGTATTCGACGTGGCCGGGGCGCTTGCGCAGGACGAAGTCGGCACGGACTGCGAAGTGCTCGGCCGGTGGCAGGGGGTTGACGCCCAGGAGCTTGAGCAGTGCGTCCTGCACGAACTGGTAGAAGCTCACCAGCACCGCGACCGGATTGCCGGGCAGGCCGAACAGCACGGCATCGCCGATGCGACCGAAGGCCATCGGCCGGCCGGGCTTGATGGCCAGCTTCCAGAAGGACACCTCACCCATGCGCGCCATCATCTCGCGAATGAAGTCGGCCTCGCCGACCGACACGCCGCCGCTGGTGATGATGACGTCCGCCGCCTGCGCGGCATCGCGCAACGCGGCCTCGAGCGCCGCGGCCTCATCCGGGATGACGCCCATGTCGAGCAGCTCGCAACCCAGGCGCGAGAGCGCGCCGAACAGGGTGTAGCGGTTGCTGTCGTACACCTTGCCTGGGGCGAGGGGCAGGCCGATGGAGGTGATCTCGTCGCCGGTAGAGAAGAAGGCGACGCGCAGTGGCCGGTGCACCACCACTTCGGCAATGCCGAGGGAGGCAATCAGGCCCAGCTCGGCCGGGCCGCAACGCGTCCCGGCGGCGAGCGCAATGCTGCCGGCGGCAAGGTCTTCGCCAGCACGGCGCAGATTCTGACCTTTCTTCAATCCTGCAGGAACACGCACCTGCTCGCCTTCGCGGCGGGTGAGCTCCTGCATGACGATGGTGTCAGCGCCCTCGGGGACGGGCGCGCCGGTCATGATGCGGACCGCCTCGCCAGCGCCCACGGTGTGCGCGAAGGGGTGGCCGGCGAAGGCGGTGCCGACCAGCGCCAGCGCGGTCTCAGCGTCGCTGGCCAGATCCGCTGCGCGCACGGCGTAGCCGTCCATGGCCGAGTTGTCGTAGGCCGGCACGTTGCAGGGGGCGATCACGTCGCGGGCCAGCACGCGATCGAGTGCAGCGCGCACCGCCACGCACTCCCAGCCCTCGATGGGTGACAGGGTGTCGAGGATCAGGCTGCGCGCGGCGCCAACGCTCAGCAGCGCGCGCTCCGCGTCGCCGCCTGGGGAGGACTGAGTCATCTGTGAGAGTCCAGGGAAATACGACCCGTCCGGGTCGTGACGAAGGGCATTTTCCCACATCGGGGCCGATGTTGTGGCGCTGCCGCAATGCCCTTGTTCCCTCGGCATTTGCTAGACTTCGCGCCCATGCATGCCTGTGTCCATGAGGCGGCCCTCGCCGCCCTGATGATCTGCGATCCGTCACGGAAGTGTGCGGCGACAACTGCGCTGCGCGAACACTGGTTGGCTGGAGGGCTGGATCGGGTGACGGCGGCCGATATCGATGCACCCTTGCGTGCGCCTGGCCGTCCCACGCGGCCACAGCTGGTCGCGCCGGCGCAACTCGCCGGGCGCAAGACCGCTCATCGTGAAGGTCATGCTGCGCTGCTGCATGCGATCGCGCATATCGAGTTCAACGCGATCAACCTCGCGCTCGACTGCGTGTACCGTTTCCGCTCGCAGGCGCGGGCTTTTCACGATGACTGGATCAAGGTGGCGGCGGAGGAGGCCTATCACTTCGATCTGGTGTGCGAGCGCCTCGCCGCGCTGGGATTCGCTTACGGTGATTTTCCCGCGCACGATGGGCTGTGGGACATGGCATGCCGCACTGCGCACGACTTGCTGGCGCGCATGGCGCTGGTGCCGCGCGTGCTGGAGGCGCGTGGGCTGGACGCCACGCCACCGATCATGAACAAGCTGCGCGCGGCGGGCGATCAGGCCAGCGTCGCGGTGCTGGAGATCATCCTGCGTGACGAGATCGGCCATGTGGCCATCGGTGATCGCTGGTTTCGTGCGCAGTGCGCGGTGCGCGGGCTCGAGCCGGAAGCCACCTATGTGCAGCTGATCGACGATTTTCGCGCACCGCGTCCGCAGCCGCCGCTGCATATTGAAGCGCGACTGGCGGCGGGCTTCAGCGCTGCCGAACTGGAGCACTTGTCACGTCCGCGCCAGCGCCGCGAATGAAAAAGGGGGTGGAATGCTCCACCCCCTCGGGTCTCAGCGCTCGCAGCGAAAACCGCAACGCTCAGCGCAGGCCGGCGGCGTAGTCTGAAACCGCATTCATCTCGGCGTCGGTCATCTTCAACGCGATCATGCGCATCATGCGGTTCGGGTCGTTCGCCCGTCCGCCGTCACGGAAGGCCTTGAGTTGGGCTGCGCTGTAGTCGGCAAACTGGCCGGACAGGCGCGGATATTGCGCCGGCAGGCCGGCGCCTGCCGGGCCGTGACAGGACGCACAGGCTGGCACGCCCTTGGAGGCGATGCCGCCACGCCATATCTTCTGGCCGAGTTCCATGGTCTCGAGGTTCTTCGAGGTCTCGGGCTGGAGTTCGAAGGAGGCGAAATACTTGGCCAGTCCCTTCATGTCCTCGTCTTCGAGGCCAGCAACCATGGCGCCCATGATCGCGTTCTCACGAACCGGTGCTGCGCCATTCCAGCCCTTGAATTCGCGCATCTGTTTGTAGAGGTAGTCCTCGTGCTGCCCGGCAAGCTTCGGGTTTTCCGGTAGCAGGCTATTGCCATCTGCGCTGTGACAGGCGACGCAAACCGATTCGGCAGTCTGTTTTGCCTTGGCGAGGTCCGGGGCCTGGTCCTGGGCCAACAGGCCTCCGGAGACAAGCAGCAGGGACGAGAGCAGCAGGGAACGCTTGATCATGATGTCCTCGGAAAGCCGTGAGTGATTGTTTCAAACGCGGTATTCTATAACAGGAATCCCGCGTTGCGCGATGCGGCGTGGGCTTTGTAGCGCATTCAGCCGGCCTTTTGTCCTTCTTTTCATGCCCATTTTCCGCAACGCACAATTCGAGATATCGATCGCCAAGCCGTCCGGCTTGCCGCCCCCGTCTGGCGCGGAGATCGCCTTCGCGGGTCGGTCCAACGCCGGAAAATCGAGCGCGATCAACACGCTGGCAGGTCATGTTCGCCTGGCTTATGTTTCCAAGACCCCCGGCCGCACCCAGCTGATCAATTTTTTCCGCCTCAACAGCGGCGCCTTGCTGGTTGACCTCCCCGGTTACGGCTATGCCGCAGTACCGGAAAAGGTGAGGCGTGATTGGCAGGGCCTGATCGAGCATTACCTCAAGCACAGGGAAAGCCTGGCGGGGCTGGTGCTCATCATGGATTCGCGCCACCCACTCACGCCTCTGGACCGCACGATGATCGACTGGTTCGTGCCCTCGGGGCGGCCCATGCATGTGCTGCTGACCAAGAGCGACAAGTTGTCACGCGGCGCGGCCACGGCCACCTTGCAGGATGTGCGGCGTCAGTTGGCCCCGCTTGGGCCTCAGGTGACGGTGCAGCTCTTCTCCAGCCTGAAAAAGACCGGCGTGGAAGAAGCCGAGCACGTCATCGCCGGCTGGCTCGGTCTGGGCCCGGTGGCGCAGGCGCAGGAAGTCCCGCTCCCGCCCCTTGGTCACGATACATCCGACGCAAAATAAAAGCCCCCGACCAGGGGGCGGTCGGGGGCGAAAGTCCTCACCGGCGTGAGGCGCCCGCTCAGGGAGGTGAAGCGGGAGATGAGGTAACGCAAGCGCGCGCCCTCGTCTGCACGCTGAGATGAGGTGCTGCGCCTGAAAGTTCCGCACGCGATGCGTTACCACATGTGTCCGTGAATGCCGGGCACAGGCGTTTGGAAACCTGTTTTGAAACCCCTATCCTGAAATCTGATATGAGAGATCAAGAAATGCGTCCAACCGGAGTCTTTCCATCCACCCGCCTGCGCCGCATGCGCCGTGATGAATTTTCCCGTCGCCTGATGCGCGAGAACGTACTGAGCGTGAATGATCTGATCTATCCGGTGTTCGTGCTCGATGGCGAGCAGCGCACCGAGTCGGTGGCGTCGATGCCGGGGGTCGAGCGCGTGTCGATCGACCGCTTGCTGAAGATTGCCGAAGACGCGCTGAGCCTGGGCGTGCCTGCGCTGGCCTTGTTTCCGGTGATCGATGTCGCCGGCAAGAGCGATGGCGCGGAGGAGGCCTGGAACCCGCAGGGGCTGGTGCCGCGCGCCGTGCAGGCCTTGAAGGCGCGCTTTCCCGAGTTGGGGGTGATCACCGATGTGGCGCTTGATCCTTACACCAGCCATGGTCAGGACGGTCTGATCGACCCCCGCGACCCGAGAGGCTACGTCATGAACGACGAGACGCTCGAGGCCCTGGCCAGGCAGGCGCTGTGTCATGCGCAGGCGGGTGCCGACGTGGTGGCGCCATCGGACATGATGGATGGACGTATCGGCCGCATCCGCACCCAGCTCGATCGGGCCGGCCTCATCCATACGCGCATCCTCGCCTATTCGGCCAAATATGCCTCGAGCTTTTACGGGCCCTTCCGCGACGCCGTGGGCTCGGCCGGGAATCTGGGCTCGGGCAACAAGTACACCTATCAGATGGACCCGGCCAACAGCGACGAAGCCTTGCGCGAAGTGGCGATGGACATCGCCGAAGGCGCTGACATGTTCATGGTCAAGCCCGGCATGCCTTACCTGGACATCGTGCGCCGTGTGAAGCGCGAGCTCGAGGTGCCAACCTACGTCTATCAGGTCAGTGGTGAGTACGCGATGCTCAAGGCGGCCGCGCTCAATGGCTGGCTGGACGAGAAGGCGTGCGCAATGGAGGCCTTGCTGTCCTTCAAGCGCGCCGGTGCTGACGGCATCCTGACCTATTACGCGCTTGATGCGGCGCGCTGGATGAAAACGGACGCATGAGCCTGACGCGCCTGGGCGCACCGTCCTCGGCCGTATGTTTGCGGGCGCTGCGCAGCGATGACATCGACACCGTGCTGAGCATTCAGCGTGAGGCCTATGCCGATGGCTATCAGGAGTCGGCTGAGGTGCTCGGCCGCAAGCTCAGCCTTGCGCCCGGAGCGTGCTGGCTTGCCGAGCGTGAGGGGCGTGGCCTCGCCTACATCATCGCCCACCCCTGGTCCGACAACGCCCCACCGCTGCATGCCGCGATCGAGCGCTTGCCGGCGGGTGCGGAATTCGGCTTTGTGCACGACCTCGCGGTGAGCGCGCGCGCGCGTGGCGCCGGAGTGGGGGCGGGCTTGTTCGCCAAGGTGCAGACCTGGGCGCAGCATTGCGGCTTGCGCGGCCTGCGGCTGGTAGCGCTGGCCGATGCGCGCGCCTATTGGTGTGGCCTGGGCTTCGTCGCCACGCCCACGCCGCTGCCCGCGGCGTATGGTGCGGGCGCGGTTTTCATGCGGCGCAACTGAGGATCAGCCTGTCAGGCGTCCGACCTGGCGCCTGAGGTCGAGAATCGATGCCAGCTTCACGTCCACATACGCTGGCGTGCGCAGGTTGCGGCCGACCAGCACGGTGCGCATGCCGAGGCGTTTTGCGGTGCGCAGGTTCACCGCCGAGTCTTCCAGCATGATGCAGCGCGCCGGGTTGAGACGACGTGACGAGAGCAGCTTGCGATAGCCGCGGATACCCGGCTTGGGGTGGTAATCGAGGTCTTCGATGCCGATCACGTCGTCGAACAGCGCGTGTATTCCCATGACGTCGAGCACGGCCAGGGCGTAATGGCGCGGGGCATTGGAGAACACGAAGCGGCGCCCGGGCAGCTTGCGCAGCATGCCGTGCAGGGCGCGCTCGAACACCATCATCTCGTGCAGGCGCTCGAAACGATGGGTTTCGGCGAGGAAGTGCTGGGGGTCGGTGCCGTGGTGGCGCATGAGGCCTAGCAAGGTGG
This sequence comes from Thauera terpenica 58Eu, assembly GCF_000443165.1. GTDB lineage: Bacteria > Pseudomonadota > Gammaproteobacteria > Burkholderiales > Rhodocyclaceae > Thauera > Thauera terpenica. The sequence goes on from NZ_ATJV01000125.1 coordinate 16,298, forward strand.
CGCCGTAGCGATGCCAGTACTGCATGCGCAGCGTGTTGGCCGCTTCTGGAGAGAGCGCGAGGTGCTTTTCCAGATAGCTGCCCATGCTGCGGTGGATGTGCGGAAAGATGTGCGGGCTGGCGTTGTGCAGGGTGTTGTCCAGATCGAACAGCCAGACGGGATGAGCGTGCATCAATGAGGTCCTTGCCGGCAGCCGTGCTCAGCGCGCGGGCGGGCGGGGCTGGAAGTGGACGATGCTGCGGCCATCATCCAGGGTTTTGGGAGCGGGTTTCCAGGCGTGGCCCTGGATGATCTCGAAGGTGGCAGGAAGCCGGCCATCCCGACGCAGGCTTTCGTAGCTTGCGCGTGCCCTGGCCCACCCCTGGCGTCCGGCAAGTCCGCGCGCACGCGTGCTGGCTGCGTTGTTGGCGCCGGTGGCGCGCAGGTCAAGCAGCAGTCCGTCCAGCTCAGTGTAGGTCAGGGTCAGCATCTCCATGTCCATCACCGGGTCGGCAAAGCCGGCCTTGACCAGGGCATCGCCCACATCGTGCATGTCGATGAAGCGATGCACACGTTCGCCTGCGTCGGTGGGCAGTGCAGCGCGCAATTCGCGCAGCGAATCGGGGCCGAGGGTGGAGAACATCAGCAGCCCGCCGACTTCCAGTGTGCGGTGAATTTCCTGCAGCACCGGGAGCGGGTCGTCCACGGCGGGCAGCATCAGGTTGGACCACACCAGACCGAGGCTGCCGCGGGCAAAGGGCAGGGCGCGGGCATCGGCCACTACGTGCGGCAGCGGCGCGGGGCCACGACCCAGCATGCGCCGCAGCAGGCCTGGCGCGGACGCTGCGCCACGCTGGCGTGCGCCCGCGCGCGCCAGCATGGCAGGCGCGAAGTCGGCAGCGAGCAAGCAGGCCTGTGGAAAGCGTTGCGCGAGCCGGGGCAGATCGGCGCCGGTGCCGCAGCCAAGATCGAGCACGCGTCGCGGCTCACAGCGGATGTAGTCGAGACGCTCGTCCATGCGCTGTGCGACCTCGCGTGCCAGCACATCGGCGCCATCGCTGGTCGCAGCCGCGCGCGCGAAGCGGCGACGCAGCAAGGCGCGATCAAGGCTGAACTCTTTGTTCATGGGCGCTGCGGTCATGAGCTTGCCTCGGCAGCCAGGGCCGCCACGATGGCGCTCAGGGCACGCTGCGCAGCGCGCTGACGGGCACCCCCGATGGCGGGCGTGAGCGCCCGCGCGCGGCCGCTTGGCCGCGGCGCAGGGCTGGCGTCGATTGATGCCATTGTTATTTCCGGCGGCACGCGCTGTAATGACTGGGTGTGCATGTTCTGCCATTGCCTGAAACCTTGTCAAACCTTGCCCGAAACTCGTGCCGGCTATTTGCCCGCATGCTCGACGTCCTGATGCCGCAGGATTGTCTGGTCTGTGGTGAGCTGGCTGCCGAGCACGCACTGTGCGCGCCCTGCCTGGCCGAATTGCCGCGCCGTCCGCTGGCGGCCTGTGCTGTGTGCGCCTTGCCCAGCCTGAATGGCGGGCCTTGCGGGCAGTGTCTGCGTCAGCCACCTGCCTACGACGCCACCCGTGCCGTGTTCGACTATGCGTTTCCGGTCGATCAGCTCGTCCAGTCACTCAAGTACGGGTGTCAGCTGACGGTGGCCCGCTTCTTCGCGCGCGAAGTGTGTGCGCTTGCCGAGTCACTCCGGGTCGAGGTCGATCTGATCGTGCCGATGCCACTCCATGCGCGCCGCCTGGCAGAGCGGGGCTTCAACCAGGCAGTGGAAATCGCGCGCGTGTTGAGCCACTCAAACCGCGTGTCGATGGAGCTGGCAGGGGTGCGCAAGGTGCGTGATACGCCGGCCCAGGCCTCGCTCGGGCGCGAAGATCGCATCGTGAATCAGCACGGGGCACTTGCCTGTGATCTGGCGTTGGAGGGGCGACATGTGCTGGTGGTCGATGACGTGATGACCACCGGCGCCAGCCTGAACGAGCTGGCGCGTTGTCTGAAGCGTCAGGGGGCGAGTCGGGTCACCAATCTGGTGGTGGCGCGCACGCCCACTCCCGCCTGAGCTACAGTGCCGGCTTCGCGCCCAAGGCGCTCCTCGGTAATTCTGTTTCGATGTTCGAGATCGTTCTCTACCAGCCCGAAATTCCCCCCAACACCGGCAACATCATTCGTCTTGCGGCCAACACCGGTAGCGCCCTGCACCTGATCGAGCCGCTGGGCTTCGATCTGACGGACAAGCATCTGGCCCGCGCGGGGCTGGACTATCACGACCTGACCCGGGTCACCGTGCATCCGAGCTGGGAGCAATGTTGCGCGGCGCTGCAGGGCCGGCGCTTTTTTGCGCTCACCACGCGCGCATCGCGCCGCCACGATGATGTCGAATACCGCAGCGGCGACGTATTCGTGTTCGGACCCGAGAGTCGCGGTCTGCCCGCGCAGGTGCTGGAGTGCTTCGCGCCCGATGCCCGCATCCGTATCCCGATGCAGCCGACCAACCGCAGCCTGAATCTGTCCAACGCGGTGGCGGTCGTGGTGTACGAAGCCTGGCGGCAGCAGGGCTTTGCCGGTGCGTTGTGATGCAGCGCTGAAGCGGCGGGCCTGGAGTGGCGGCGGGGGCGTGGCGCTTATTCGTGGCGGGGGTCGCGCGCCAGGAGTCTTTCTACCGCGGCGCGTGCGTCCAGACCCTGATGCAATAGCGCGTCCACTGCTTCGCAGATGGGCATCTCGGCTGCGCTGCGCTGGGCAAGCCTGACCACTTCGCGTGCGGTCGATACGCCTTCGGCGACATGACCGAGCGTGCGCAAGATGTCGTCCAGCGTGCTGCCCCTGGCCAGTTCCAGGCCTACGCGACGATTGCGTGAGAGGTCGCCGGTGCAGGTCAGGATCAGGTCACCCATGCCGGCCAGGCCCATCAGGGTCTCGCCGCGCCCGCCGAGAGCGACGGCAAGACGGGCGATTTCCGCCAGTCCACGGGTGATCAGCGCGGCGCGGGCGTTGAGGCCAAAGCCCATGCCGTCGGATACGCCGGCGGCGATGGCGATGACGTTCTTGATTGCGCCGCCGATTTCACAGCCGATCAGGTCGGTGTTGGCGTAGATGCGTAGGTGCGGCTGATGCAGGGTGGCCACCCAGTGGCGGGCGAAGCCTTCATCCTCCGCAGCGAGCGTGATCGCCGTGGGCTGGCCGCGTGCGACCTCGACGGCGAAGCTGGGGCCGGTGAGCACGCCGCTGGCCGAGCTCGGGCCCAGCTCTTCGGCGATGATCTCATGCGGCAGGCGGCCGCTGCCCGCCTCCAGTCCCTTGCACGCCCACAGCAAGGGGGTGGCGGGCTGCACACGGTGCAGTTGGCGTACGGTGTCGCGCAGGCCGCCGAGCGGGGTGACGACCAGGTGCAGGTCGGCGGTTTGCGCTGCGCGCGTGAAGTCGCTCTCCACGCGCAGGCTTTCGCGCAGACGGACGCCGGGCAGGTAGCGCTGGTTTTCGCGCGTGTGTGCGATCGTGTCCAGATGCGCGCGGTCGCGACCCCACAGGCAGACCTCGTGGGTGGCGCTGAAGGCTTGTGCCAGCGCCGTTCCCCACGCGCCCGCGCCGAACACCGCGATACGTCGCGGCCTGGGGGTGTGCATCACAGGCCCCAGACGTCGCTGGCGCGGATGTAGCCCTCGAGTCCGTCCGCGTGGCGCACCCTGGCCCAGCCGAGCGTGGGCGCCTCGATCAGTTCGACGACGACGTTACGCGCGGCTTCGAAGCTCAGTGGGGCATCGTCACGCGCTTCACGCCTGATTGCCGCGCGCTCGGCGGTGACCAGCAGGGTGCGGCGTTTGGCCAGCACGCGGCGTTCGATCCAGCTCAGTGAGCCGCTCGGTTCGCGCACCTTGATCCACTGATCCAGCGTCACCACGATCTCGACCGGTGTGCCCGGGCGCAGGATGAAAAGACGTCTGCCTTCTGTCGACGGCGCGTCATAGACGATGGCCGCTTCGGTCAGCGAGCGAAATTCGATCGCCTGTGCCGCACCTGCCGTCAGGCCGCTGAATGCGAGCAATGTCGTGGCGAGACTGGGCAGGAGCTTGCGGCGCAGGAGGGGCATGACAGCAGGCCTTGTCACTGGATAGGAACGTCGCCCGCTTCTTGTTGCACCGCCTGCTGGCGCTGCGACTGATACAGGGTTTCGAAGTTGACCGGCGACAGCAGCACGGGCTGGAAGCCGGCGCGGGTCACTGCGTCGGACACCGCTTCGCGCGCATAGGGGAAGAGGATGTTCGGGCAGCCGATCATCATCACCGGCTCGAGGTCGGCCTCGGGCACGTTACGGATCTGGAAAATGCCGCCTTGTGCGACCTCGACCAGGAACAGCGTGCGGTCTTCACCGATCGAGGCGGATACGGTGACGGTCAGGACGACCTCATACACACCTTCATCGATGTTCTGTGCTTCGGTGCGCAGTTGCACGTTGACTTGCGGGGCTTCGCGTTCGAGGAAGATCTGCGGGGCGCCGGGGACTTCGAGCGACAGATCCTTGACGTACAGCTTTTCGATCGAGAAGACGGGTTGCGCGTTTTCAGACATGGGGTGTGATCCGGTAGAAATGGAAGGGGGGTGAGGCTTCAGGAAGCAGTGCCGCACAGCAAGGGTTCGAGCTTGCCGGCACGGTCGAGGGCGAAAAGCTCGTCGCAACCGCCGACATGGTAGTCGCCAATGAAGATCTGCGGAACCGTACGCCGCCCCGAAACCTTGATCATGAGCGCGCGCTGCTCGGGGGCGAGATCGGTGCGGATCTTTTCAAGGTCGACGACACCGCGTTCGCGCAGCAGTTGCTCGGCACGGATGCAGTAGGGGCAGGACGCGGTGGCGTACATGCGGACAGGAGGTTTGCTGCTCATTTTTTCTTGCGGCTGATCGGTTGACCGGCCTTTTCCCACTCCATCATGCCGCCGCGCAGGTTGTAGACCTTGTCAAAGCCCGCCTTGCGCAGCTGCGCGCCTGCTGATTCCGAGCGCCCGCCGCTGGCGCAGCAAAGAATCAGCGGCTGCCCCTTCCATTTTTCCATTTCGGCGCTGCGGCGCGCGAATTCGCTGAGCGGGATGTGGCGGGCATTGGGAATGTGGCCCTTGGCGTAATCGCCCTGTTCGCGTACGTCGAGGATGATGGCGTCCTCGCGATTGATCAGCAGGGTGGCCTGGACCGGCGACAGTTGGCTGGTGTCGCCACGGCTGCGGATCAGCTCGACGCTGAGCCAGCCGCCGCTTGCCACGGCCAGTGCGGCCCAATACCAGTTATGTTGCAGAAATTCCACGGAAAGGGGTGCTCCGGTTGGGGGTGGGGATTGAATCAGTCTTCTTCGCGGTCGATGCCACAGAACAGCTCGCGCATCAACACGATGAGCTGCAGGGTGCGACGGTCACCGACGCGGTAGTAGACGCGGTTTGCATCCTTGCGTGTTTGCAGGACCTCCTTGTCACGCAGGATCGCGAGATGCTGGGAGATGTTGCTCTGCGAGGTGCCGACGGCTTCGACGATGTCCTGCACGCACAGCTCGCTCTCGCCCAGCACGCACAGGATCTTGAGGCGCAGCGGATGGGCGATCGCCTTGAGGGCGCGCGCGGCCGTCTCGATATGCTCATTCTTGTCGATCAGGGAGAAGTTGTCGTCTTGGTTCACGGCCGGGCCGATGGAGATAAAGCAGTAGTATAAAATAAGGTGTTGTAGTCTTGTTTGATCGATGCCGGATTGATCGCCCGCTGCGGCGTATTGACGGCTCTCTGCCCTTGCGCCGGGCGCTTGCTGATCGCAGCGGGCGCCGTGGCCTTCATCATTCCTCGCAATCTCACTCGGAATCATCGCTTCATGAGCTTCGCTGGTCGTCGCTACCTGGCAGCCCTCGTCCTTGGCTGTGTGCTGGCGTCGGGCGCAGTCACTGATCCGGCTCACGCGCAGGCGGGTGACGACATTGTCGACAAGCGCTCCGACCTCGATGAGCTGAAGCAGCGTATTCGTGAGTTGCAAAAGGAGATGTCACGGACAGAGGCTGATCGCTCCGATGCGGAGAAGGTACTTGCCGCGTCCGAGCGCGAAGTGTCGCGGGTGCGGCGGCGCGTGATGCAGTTGCAGCGCGAGCGCGCCGAGGCCGAGGCGCAACTGGCCGGGCTGGAGCGCGAGCAGCGTGAGGCGCAGGCGGGGATTGCATCGCGCCGCGATGAGCTGGCGCAGTGGCTGCGTCGGCACTACGTCCATGGCGCCTCCGATGGCGTCGCGCCGCTGCTGTCGGCACGCGACCCGAACCAGATCGCACGCGATGTCTACTACCTTGAGCAGCTCGGTCGTGCGCGCCTGAGCCTGATCGAGGGCATGCGCGCCGCGCTGCGTGAAACCGAACAACGTACGCAGGAAATTGCGCGCCGGCGTGATCGCGTGGCTGCGCTGGAGGCCGATCAGAGCGCTCAGCGTGCGCAACTCGAGCTGAGCCTGGTGCAGCGCAAGGACGCGGTGGCTGCGCTGTCGCAGCGCCTGAAAACGCAGAAGCGCGAGGTGACGACGCTGCGTGACGATGAGCAGCGTCTGGCGCGCGTGATCGAGACGCTGGTGCAGCGGGCGCGGGCGGCGGCAGCGCGCGAGGCTGCGCGTCTGCTGGCGGCGCAGCGTGCGGCAGAGCTGCGCGCAGCCGAAGAGCGGGCCGCGGCTGCGCAGGCACAGGCCCGGATCCAGGCGCAGGAAAGCGGTGTTGCGGTCGCGCCTGAACGCAGTCCCGAGCGTACCCCCGCGCGTCGTGCCGAGCCGGTGGTGGGTGAGGCGCGCAGCAGTGCGGGCGCGACGCCGACCGGCGTGCGCTTTGCCCAGTTGCGGGGGCAGCTGCGTTTTCCGGTGCGTGGCGAACTCGTGGGGCGTTTTGGTGCTCCAAGGGCGGAAGGTGGCACGACCTGGAAAGGTGTCTTCATCCGCGCAGGGGGGGGAGCAGATGTGAAAGCGGTCGCAAGCGGCGAAATCGTCTATTCGGACTGGTTGCGCGGCTATGGCAACCTGATCATCGTCGACCATGGTGGCGACTATCTTTCGGTGTATGGCAACAACGACGCATTGCTCAAGGAAGTAGGCGATTCGGTCTCCGGTGGCGATGCAATTGCCAGTGTGGGCAGTAGCGGAGGGGGCGGGGAATCAGGTTTATACTTCGAGCTCCGTCATCAGGGTCGCCCTCTCGACCCGATGCAATGGGTGCGACTCAACTAGACAATCCGGCGTGAAGGGCAAGAGCCGCTTCCCCGATGGAGTTTTCATGCGTAGCAAGCTGAAGCAGCTCGGCCTCGTCATGACCGGTGTGTTCGCCGGCGTGATGCTAAGTCTCAATTTTTCCGCGAACGCCGATCGTACGACCCAGGTTCCCCTGCCGGTCGAGGAACTGCGTGCGTATGCCGACGTTTTCAATGCGATAAAACAGGGTTATGTCGAACCGGTCGAAGACAAGAAGCTGATCGTTGATTCGATCAGCGGCATGCTGTCCGGCTTGGATCCGCATTCGGCCTACCTCGACACCGAAGCTTTCAAGGATCTTCAGGTTGGCACTCAGGGCGAGTTTGGCGGCCTCGGTATCGAGGTCGGCATGGAGGACGGCTTCGTCAAGGTGATCTCGCCGATCGAGGACACCCCAGCCTTTCGTGCCGGGGTTAAGGCCGGCGATCTGATCGTCAAGCTCGATGAAACGCCGGTCAAGGGCATGAGCCTGAACGACGCGGTCAAGCGTATGCGTGGCAAACCTGACACCGACATCGTGTTGACGATAATGCGCAAGGGCGAGGCGCGACCCGTCGTGCTGACGCTGAAGCGCGAAATCATCAAGGTGCAGAGTGTGAAGTCCAAGCTGCTCGAGCCCGGCTATGCTTACCTGCGCGTCGCCCAGTTCCAGGAGAACACGGCGGCAGCGGTGGTGCAGCATCTGACCAAGCTGACGGCCGAGGCCCCGCTGATGGGCCTGGTGCTTGACCTGCGTAACGACCCCGGTGGCCTGCTCCATGGTGCGGTGGGCGTGTCTGCGGCCTTCCTCCCTGCGGGCGAACTGGTCGTATCCACCGACGGGCGCACTGAAGATGCCAAGCGCGAGTACCGTGCGACGCCCGAGGATTACCTGCGTGGCACGCGTGAGGATTTCCTGCGCAAGCTTCCGGAGGGTGCGAAGGACATGCCCATGGTCGTGCTGGTCAACGCGGGCTCGGCCTCGGCTTCCGAGATCGTCGCTGGCGCGCTGCAGGATCACAAGCGTGCGGTGGTGATGGGTACTCAGACCTTTGGCAAGGGTTCGGTGCAGACCATCCTGCCGCTCAACAACAATACTGCGATCAAGCTCACCACCGCGCGCTACTACACGCCGAGTGGGCGTTCGATCCAGGCCAAGGGGATCGAGCCGGACATCGTCGTCGAAGAGAGCGCCAACGGTTCCAGCCGTCGGGTTCGCGAGGCCGACTTGCAGGGGCACCTTGGAAATGACAAGGACCCGGAGGCTGAACGCGCGGCCAAACAGGCTGGCGGAGATAATATTCCGGCCGACGAAGAGGCGGAGCCGGTGCGTTTTGAATTGGCAGGCAAGGACGATCATCAGCTGACGCAGGCGATCAACCTTCTCAAGGGCCTGCAGATCGTCCAGAATAAAAAACCATAACAGCGTCGGGGGTAGGTCATGCGCCGGGAGACTGCCTACAAACTGGCTGGCAGACGCCACGACCATCCAGCGCCCGGAACAGGAATTGCCAAGGAGCGGGAGATCCGCTTCAAGGCCTTGCCGCCCGGGCAGCTGGAGCGTGCGTGGGAAGTCCTGCATGTGCTGAAAGGGCTGCAGATCGAGCGCACGGGCGACCCACTCTGTCTGCGCGTGCGCTATTCGGTGCTGGACTATTCGCTCGAGGCGCTGGAAGACGCCTTGCGTGATGCGGGCTGTGCACTGGACAACGCGCTCTATACCAAGCTTGTGCGTGCCTTGATCTATTTTTGTGAAGAGACCCAGCGCCACAATCTCGACTCGCCGGAGCGCCTGATCAAGCAGTCCCAGGAGGTCTATATCCAGGCCTGGGATCAGCATCCGCATGGCGATCGTGACGACACCCCGGTCGAACTGCGCGAGTACAAGTAAAGCAGACCTCATGAACGACGACCAGCTGCTGCGCTACAGCCGCCACATCCTGTTGCCCGAGATCGGCGTGGAGGGGCAGGAGGCCATTCTTGGCGCCAGGGTGCTCATCATCGGTGCCGGCGGGCTGGGCTCTCCGGTGGCCATGTATCTGAGCTCGGCGGGCGTCGGCACGATCGTGATTGCCGATGACGACACCGTGGACCTGACCAATCTCCAGCGTCAGATCCTGCACTCGGCGGATACGGTCGGCCTGCCCAAGGTCGAGTCGGCGCGCATCAGCCTGCACCGCATCAACCCGCTCGCCAATATCATTCCTCTGCAGATGCGTCTCGAGGGCGCTGCGATGGATCAGCACGTGGCAGCGGCAGACCTCGTGCTCGATTGTTGCGACAATTTTGCCACCCGCCACGCGATCAACCGTGCCTGCGTGAAGCATCGCAAGCCGCTGGTGTCGGGGGCGGCCATCCGTTTCGATGGCCAGGTGTCGGTGTTCGATCTGCGTGCGCCTGACGCGGCCTGCTATCACTGCCTGTTTCCGGAAGGCGAGGACATCGAAGAAGTGCGCTGCGCAGTGATGGGCGTGTTTGCGCCGATCGTGGGCATGGTCGGCACTACCCAGGCGGCAGAAGCGCTCAAGCTCATCCTCAATTGCGGTACGCCGCTGGCTGGGCGGCTGTTGCTGCTGGACGGCCTGGCGATGGAGTGGCGCAGCGTCGCCTTTGGCCGTGACTCGGGCTGTGCAGTGTGCGGCGGCCGGGGTGAGGGAAGTGGCGTGGCGCTCTAGGCGCTGATGCAGCGTGCAAGGATGCGGATGTCGCGTCCCACCTGGCGCAGGTCGTGTATGTCCAGCCGGGTCGCGTCTTCCAGTCGGGCCAGTGGTGCGAGATTGAACAGGCCGTTCGCTGCGTCGCCGACCAGCATCGGCGCCAGATAGAGCAGCAGCTCGTCCACGCAGCCTGCGCGCAGCAGCGAGCCGTTCAGTTTGAAGCCGGCCTCGGCATGCACCTCATTGAGCCCAAGGCTGCCGAGCGTGCTCATCAGGCCTTGAAGGTCAACCTTGCCGGCGGCATTGGGCAACACGAGCACGCGGTGCCCTGCAGCCGACAGGCGGGCAATGCGCTCCGTGTCGGTACTCGCGGTGGCGATCAGGATTGGATCACCCTGCATGATGCGAGCGCTGTCCGACACCTCGAGTCTTGCGTCCAGCAGGATGCGCAGGGGCTGTCGCTCGCAAGGGAGCTCGCGCACATTGAGCTGGGGGTCATCGGCTTTCACCGTGCCGATGCCGGTCAGGATCGCGCACGCGCGCGCGCGCCAGACGTGGCCGTCGCGGCGCGCCTCCGGCCCCGTGATCCACTGGCTGACACCATTTTCCAGTGCAGTCTTGCCGTCGAGGGTGGCGGCGAGCTTGAGTCGTAACCAGGGGCGGCCTCGGGTCATGCGTGAGGCGAAGCCGATGTTCAGTTCGCGCGCCTCGCTTTCCAGCAGACCATGTTCGGTGATGATGCCGGCCGCGCGCAGCCGCGCCATGCCACGTCCGGCGACGAGCGGGTTGGGGTCTTCCATCGCGGCGACGACACGCGCCACGCCAGCTGCGATCAGCGCATCCGCGCAGGGCGGGGTAAGGCCAAAATGCGAGCACGGTTCCAGCGTCACATAGGCGGTGGCGCCGCGTGCGCCCGCTCCCGCCTGGCGCAGGGCGTGGATTTCGGCGTGGGGCTCGCCTGCACGGTGATGCCAGCCTTCGCTGGCGACCGCTCCGTCACGCACGAGCACACAGCCCACGCGCGGATTGGGCGAGGTCGTGTTCAGCCCTTGCGCGGCAAGCTGCAGTGCGCGCGCCATGGCAGCATGATCAGCTGCCGAAAAGGTCATGTTCGGGGTCCTGGCCGGGCTTTTCGGCCTTGTTGCGGCGGGGGCGGGTCTGTACCTCGCGGATGACTTCGGAAAACTCGTCCACGTCGGTGAAGTTGCGGTACACCGAGGCGAAGCGGATGTAGGCGACCTTGTCGAGCTTCTTGAGCTCCTTCATCACCATTTCACCGATCTGCGCGCTGGGAATCTCGGGTTCGCCCAGGGACAGCAGGCGCGCCTCGATGCGGTCGACGGCGGCGTCTATGGCCTCGATCGTCACCGGACGCTTGCGCAGCGCGAGCTTCAAGCTGCCCGCGAGCTTGTTGTGGTCGAATTCGGTACGATTACCGTTGCGCTTGACGATGTGAGGCATCTTGAGATCGATGCGCTCATAGGTGGTGAAGCGCTTGTCGCATTTCACGCAGCGCCGCCGCCGCCTGACGACGTCGCCATCTTCATTTTCGCGCGTGTCGGTGACCTGCGTGTTCGGGTCAGCGCAGAAAGGGCATTTCATGGCGGGAGGACGGAAGCGGTCCGGAGGTGTCGGTCACGTGGAAGCGGACTGACACCCCCGGCGCGTCGCCTTACTTGCCGTACACCGGGAAGCGAGCACACAACTCGGACACTTCGCCGCGTACGCGCTCGATCACCGCTTGATCTTCAGGGGCGTCGAGCACGTCGGCGATGAGGTGAGCAACCTTCTCGGCTTCGATCTCGGTGAAGCCGCGGGTGGTCATCGCCGGCGAGCCGATACGAATGCCTGAAGTGAGGAAGGGCTTTTCCGGATCGTTCGGGATCGAGTTCTTGTTTGCGGTGATGTGGGCGTTGCCCAGCGCCACCTCGGCCGCCTTGCCGGTGATGTTCTTGGGGCGCAGATCGACGAGGAAGAGGTGGCTCTCGGTGCGCCCGGAAATGATGCGCAGGCCGCGCTCGGCGGACAGCACACGCGCCATCACCCGGGCGTTGGCGATCACCTGCTCCTGATAGTTGCGGAATTCAGGGCTGGCCGCTTCCTTGAAGGCGACTGCCTTGGCGGCGATGACGTGCATCAGCGGGCCGCCCTGCAGGCCAGGGAAGATGGCTGAATTCAGCGCCTTCTCGTGTTCGGCCTTCATCAGGATAATGCCGCCGCGTGGGCCGCGCAGGGTCTTGTGGGTGGTGGAGGTGACAACGTCGGCGTGCGGCACCGGGTTGGGATAGAAGCCCGCAGCGATGAGGCCGGCATAATGCGCCATATCCACCCAGAAGATGGCGCCGATTTCCTTCGCGACCTTGGCGAAGCGCTCGAAGTCGATGCGCAGCGAGTAAGCAGAGGCGCCGGCGATGAGGATCTTCGGCTTGTGCTCGCGCGCCAGCGCTTCCATCTGGTCGTAGTCGATCTCTTCCTTGTCGTTCAAGCCGTAGGCGACGACGTTGAACCACTTGCCCGACATGTTCAGCGGCATGCCATGGGTGAGGTGGCCGCCTTCGGCCAGGCTCATGCCCATGATGGTGTCGCCCGGCTTGGCGAAAGCCATCAGCACCGCCTGATTGGCCTGCGATCCGGAGTTCGGCTGCACGTTGGCCGCTTCAGCGCCAAACAGTGTCTTCAGGCGTTCGATGGCCAGTTGTTCGGCAATATCGACATGCTCGCAACCGCCGTAATAGCGTTTTCCCGGGTAGCCCTCAGCGTACTTGTTGGTGAGCTGGGTGCCCTGGGCTTCCATTACCGCGTGGGAGACGTAGTTTTCGGAGGCGATCAGTTCGATGTGGTCTTCCTGGCGCTTGTTTTCGGCCTGGATGGCGGACCACAGTTCGGGATCAACTTTGGCGAGAGAGTCTTGGGAAGAGAACATTGCGAGCGTACCTGAAAGGGAGATGAGGCTACGGCGATGGATTCTAGCATGCAGGCGCGCCTGAATAGGCGGCGCGCCAGGAGCGGCGCTGCTGCGCTCGGTCCTACCATCCACGCTGCGTGTTGCCGAAGCCAGTGCTGCCTCCGTCTCCACTGTCGGGCGGAGTTTCGCCATCTTGCGGGCGCTTGCTGTCGAGCGCTGGGTCACCCTCCGGCCGAGGGCTGCCACCGCCCCAGGCGTCCTCTTGCTGCCCCCAGCCACCGTCGTCGCCGCTCTGGACATTGATCTCGATGGTGTCCAGATCGACCTTGACCGCCTTGTCGAGACCGGATGTCACCAGTCCGGGGAAGGCGATGAGCGCTGCGACCATCGCGATCTGGATGATCACGAAGGGGATGGAGCCGCGATAGATGTCCATGGTCTTCACGCTCGCGACATTCTTCCCCGTGATGCGATCGAGATAGTCCTTCGCGGGCGCGACGCTGCGCAGATAGAACAGCGCGAAGCCGAAAGGCGGCGTGAGGAAGGAGGTCTGCAGGTTCATTGCCAGCAGCACGCCGAACCACACCAGGTCGATGCCCAGCTTGTCGGCCACCGGCGCCAGCAGCGGCACGAGGATGAAGGCGATCTCGAAGAAGTCGATGAAGAAGCCCAGGAAGAAGATCACCACGTTCACGAACACCAGAAAGCCGATCTGGCCGCCCGGGAGTTTGTCGAACAGGTGTTCGACCCAGATCTGGCCATCGACCGCGGTGAAGGTGAAGCTGAAGATGGTCGAGCCGATGAGGATGAAGAGCACGAAGCAGGACAGGCGTGCGGTGGATTCAAGTGCATTGCGGAGCAGGGGCAGGTCGAGTTTGCCGCGTGCAAAAGCCATGGCCATGCCGCCGATCGCGCCCATTGCGCCGCCTTCGGTCGGCGTGGCGATGCCGAGGAAAATCGTGCCGAGCACAAGAAAGATCAGCGCCAGTGGCGGGATGAGCACGAAGGTGACGCGTTCGGTGATGCGCGACAGCAGGCCAAACCCCAGGGCCTTGTTGATGAGGGCGCCGAAGAAGGCGAGCAGGGTGCCGCAGGTGAGCGCAAGGACGATGGTTTCATCCAGCGGTGCCGAGATCTCCTCGCCCTTGAATGCGCTCAGGATCTCGCTGTAGTTCAGACCGAAGACCACCGACACGGTCGTGACCAGGGCGCCGAACACGAGCAGCGAGCGCATCCCGGAGTGGCCGTTCGGTTCGCGGTAGTGACGGGCTTCGGGTGGCAGGGCCGGGACCAGCTTTGGCTTGAAGATCGCCAGCCCGATGATGAACAGGGCATAGAGTGCAACGAGCGCGAACGCCGGGATGAAGGCGCCCTTGTAGAGGTCGCCCACGCTGCGGCCGAGTTGGTCCGCCATCACGATCAGCACCAATGAGGGCGGGAGGATCTGTGCCAGCGTGCCCGAGGCAGTGATGGCGCCGGATGCCACCGCCGGGCTATAGCCGAAGCGCAGCATGATGGGCAGCGAAATGAGCCCCATCGAGATCACCGAGGCGGCGACGACGCCGGTGGTGGCAGCCAGCAGCGCACCGACGAAGAGCACGGCAAGGGCCAGACCGCCGCGAATGGGTCCGAACACCTGGCCCACCGTGTCGAGCAGGTCTTCGGCCATGCCGCTGCGCTCGAGGATCAGCCCCATCAGGGTGAAGAAGGGAATGGCGAGCAGGGTCTCGTTCTGGATGATGCCGAATACGCGCAAGGGCAGGGCCTGGAACAGGCTGGCCGGCAAAAGACCGAACTCCATGCCCAGGAAACCGAACAGCAGGCCGCAGGAGGCGAGCGAGAACGCCACCGGGAAGCCGGTGAGCAGGAACAGGATCAGCGACCCGAACATGAGTTCGGGGACATGGGCGGCAAAGAGCTCTGTCATTTCGGCTCCTCCACCGTGCTGTCCGTGTGCGCAGCCACTGCTGCGGCCTGGTCGTCATGTCCGCCCAGCAGCAACGGGTTCGGTCCCTTGCCGTGCAGGAAGGCGATGCGCTTGATCAGTTCGGAAACGGCCTGCAGTCCAAGCAGCGCGAAGCCTGCGGGCACCAGGGCATAGACTGGCCAACGGATCAGTCCGCCGGAGTTGGAAGACATCTCGCCCGAAATGTAGGCGCCTTTGACGATGGGCCAGGCAAAGTCGATCATGAACCAGCACAAGGGCAGCAGGAAGACGAGGATGCCGACGATGTCGATGAACATGCGCGTGCGCATCGACAGCCTGGAGGCGACGACGTCGATGCGCACATGGGCGTTCTGCAGGAAGGTGAAGCCCGCGCCGAGCAGGAATACAGCGCCAAACAGGTACCACTGGATCTCGAGGAAGGCGTTGGAGCCGAGGTTGAATGCCTTGCGCGCAATGGCGTTTCCAGCGCTGATCACGGTGGCGGCGAGCACCAGCCAGATGATGAATTTGCCAAAGAGTCGGCTCACGGCATCGATGACGCCTGAGAGGCGGAGGAGGGTGTCCATAGGAATGACCTGGAACCTTTCGAGCACAAAAATGCCGAGCTGGGCGTGTGGCGCGCTCGGCTGCGAGAATTTTTGCGCTGCGGAAACGGGAAGACCATCGAGAGCCGGCGCGTGGCTCTCGATGGTCAGGGTGTTACAGCTTCTGTGAGGCCAGATACTGCGAGTAGTTGCTCTCTGCGACCGACTCCCACTGGACCTGCTCGGCCAGGAAGCGACTGAAATCGGGGTAGATCTTCTTCCAGTTCGGGTTCTTGTCGTTGAGCTCGGCATAGACCTCGCGCGAAGCCTTGAAGGCGGCGTCCATGAAGTCCTTCGGGAAGCGCGAGAGCTTGGCCCCTTCGGCGATCAACTGCTTGAGTGCGCTCGGGTTGCGGGCATCGTAGCGCGCCTGGCAACCCACGTGAGCCGCGGCCGCCGCCTGCGAAACGATGGCCTGATACTCGGGTGACAGGCTGCTCCACTGTTTGTCGTTGATGTAGAGCGAGAACTGCGTGCTGCCTTCCCACCACGCCGGGTAGTAATAGTTCTTGGCGACCTTGTGCAGACCCAGTTTCAGGTCATCGTAGGGGCCGATCCATTCCGCGGCATCGATCGTGCCTTTTTCCAGTGCCTGGTAGATGTCACCGGCCGGGATGTTCTGCGGTACGGCGCCGAGCTTGGCCAGCACGCGCCCACCAAAGCCCCCGACGCGGAACTTGAGGCCGTCGATGTCCTTCACCGAATTGATTTCCTTGCGGTACCAGCCGCCCATCTGGGCGCCGGTGTTGCCGCAGGGGAAGTTCACGATGTTGTACTGGGCGTAGAACTCACGCAGCAGCTTCAGGCCGTTGCCTTCGTACATCCACGCGGTCATTGCGCGCGAGGTCATGCCGAAGGGAATGGTGCAGTCGAAGGCGAAGGTTTCGTCCTTGCCGAAGAAATAGTAGGGCGCAGTGTGTGCGCATTCGACGGTGCCTTGCTGGACGGCGTCGACCACGCCAAAAGCGGGAACGAGCTCGCCGCCGGGGTGAACCGAGATGACGAACTTGCCGCCGGTGGCGTCCGCTACATGTTTGGCAAAGGCCTCGCTCGCGCCAAATACGGTATCGAGCGACTTCGGGAAGCTCGAGGCCAGGCGCCAGCGAATCTGCTGCTGGGCGTGGACGATGGCTGGGGCGGTGCCTGCAGCCAGAATGCCGGCGATGCCGGCGCCGTGCAGAAATTTGCGACGTTCCATGGTGTCTCCTCGTTGCGTGCGGGTGGAATCGAATCGTTGAATTGAATTATAGGAAGCATTGATCCGTGCTCGTAATCCACGGATAACCCTAATGCTCGCCGTATTTGTCATATTCGCGCCCGGATTCAGGCCTACGGGAGTTCGTCAAGTGCGTCGCGCAGATGGGTTTCATCGGCCCAGGCGAGCAACTGCCATTGCCCGGCAGTGTGCTCGATCCAGTTCAGTGCAGCGTTCGGGATCGCCACTCTGCGCGCGGCGGCCATTGATCCGCCCGTGACCAGGCGATGCACGATGTCGAGCACGCCGCCATGGGTGACCACCAGAACCCGCTCGCCCGCATGCCGGCGTGCGATTTCGTGCATTGCCTCATGCACCCGCCGGGAGAATGCGGCCAGGCTTTCCCCCTGTTCTGGAAAGGCGAGCTCGAACTCGCGCTGCCTGAAGCGGTGATAGAGCTCGGGGTGCAGGCGCTCGGCTTCGGCGTGGGTCAGGCCCTGAAAGAGACCATAGTGACGCTCACGCAGGCGTAGGTCGTGGGTCGCGACCAGTCCTTGCCTGCGCATGAGCGCGGTGGCGGTCTGGCGCGCGCGCTGCAGATCGCTGCAGTACAGGGCGTCAAAGCGTTGCCCCTGGAGCTCAAGGTGGCGCGCAGTGTTTTCGGCCTGGGCAAGCCCCCTGTCATTGAGCGGGATGTCGATATGGCCCTGGAGTCGGCGCTCTGCGTTCCAGGCGGTCTCGCCGTGGCGTACGAGGCAGATCGTGCAGCGCGCGGCGTGGACTGTTGGCTGTGTCGTTTTCATCGATTCTGGCAGAGCCACTGCACGCGGCAGTGGCATGCTGTGGAATAATCCGGATTTGCTGAGGTACCGTCGCGCCTTTTCATGCGTCTTCGGCCGTTAAGGTCACGGTACGGTTTCTGGAGTTCTCCGTGCCCTTTTTGCTGCGTATTTCCCGCTTGATTGACTGGATCAACGAGCGGGTCGGCCGTAGTGTCATGTGGCTGGTGCTGATTGCGGTCCTGATCAGTGCCGGCAATGCGCTCGTCCGCAAGCTGTTTAACACAAGCTCCAACGCCCTGCTCGAAATCCAGTGGTACCTGTTTGCCGCGATCTTCATGCTCGCCGCAGGCTACACCTTTCTGCGCAACGAACATGTGCGCATCGACGTTCTGACCAGCCGCCTGTCGCCGCGCATGCAGAACATCGTCGACATCGTCGGCATCATCCTCTTTCTGATGCCGATGGCGGCGCTGATCCTGTGGCTGTCATGGCCGATCGTGATGAATTCGCTGCAATCGGGTGAAATGTCGCAGAACTCGGGCGGCCTCATCCGTTGGCCGGTGAAGATGATGCTGCCGCTCGGTCTGGGGCTGTTGCTGCTCCAGGCCCTGTCGGAGCTCATCAAGCGCATCGCCTTCCTCTCCGGCCATGGGCCCAATCCCTTGCTCAAACGCGGTGCGGCAGTCGCTGCAGCCGAGGAGCTGATGGCCGCGATCAAGGCTCAGGACAAGCTTGGAGGCAAGGAAGGGGGCGGGAGCGGGGGCGTCGTGAAATGACGGAGTTCCTGATCGCCAACATGGCGCCGCTGATGTTCGCGTCGCTGGTCGTGTTCCTGCTGTGCGGCTTTCCGGTTGCTTTTTCCCTGGCCGCCAACGGCATCCTGTTCGGACTCATCGGTATCGAACTCGGTCTGCTGCACGGCGCCCTGTTCCAGGCCCTGCCCGAGCGCATCTTCGGCATCATGGCCAATGACACACTGCTTGCCGTGCCCTTCTTCACCTTCATGGGCCTGATACTCGAGCGCAGCGGCATGGCCGAAGACCTGCTCGATACCATCGGGCAGTTGTTCGGTCCGGTTCGTGGCGGTCTGGCTTTCGCGGTGGTTTTTGTCGGCGCGCTGCTGGCGGCCACCACCGGCGTGGTGGCGGCGTCGGTGATCTCGATGGGGCTGATCTCCTTGCCCATCATGTTGCGTTACGGTTACGACCATCGCCTGGCAACCGGCGTCATCGCGGCCTCCGGTACGCTGGCGCAGATCGTTCCGCCCTCGCTGGTGCTGATCGTGATGGCCGATCAGCTCGGGCGTTCGGTGGGCGACATGTACCAGGGTGCGCTGCTGCCCGGCCTGATCCTGACCGGCATGTACCTGGGCTATGTCGGGCTGGTGGCGATTTTCCGCCCCGCGTTGGCGCCAGCGATGCCGCTCGAGGCGCGCACGCTGAGGGAGGACAGCGGCGCGAGCGGGCTGCGTTCGCTGGCCTGGTTGTTCGCCATCGCGGTCGCCGGCGCGTGGCTGTTTGCCAACCGGGTCTACAGTGCGGACGCGCCGCGCGATAAGCTGGTGGTGGTGTCGTCAATGGTCGGCATCGGCATCGCCTTCGTCATCGCGATTCTCAATCGCATCCTTGGCCTCGGGCTGCTGTCGCGCATGGCAGAGCGCATCACCTTCGTGCTGATCCCACCGCTGGGGTTGATCTTCCTTGTGCTTGGCACCATCTTCATCGGTGTCGCCACGCCGACCGAAGGCGGGGCCATGGGCGCGAGCGGTGCGCTGTTGATGGCCTTGTTGCGTGCGCGCCTGTCGCTCCCGCTGCTC
Source organism: Thauera terpenica 58Eu (assembly GCF_000443165.1). Taxonomy (GTDB): domain Bacteria; phylum Pseudomonadota; class Gammaproteobacteria; order Burkholderiales; family Rhodocyclaceae; genus Thauera; species Thauera terpenica. The sequence continues at coordinate 35,393 of NZ_ATJV01000125.1, forward strand.
AAGCAGGCGATGGACTCGACCACCAAGCTGTCCTGCTTCGTGATCTTCATCCTGATCGGCTCGAGCGTGTTCAGTCTGACCTTTCGCGGGGTGGACGGAGATCTCTGGGTCGAGCATCTGATGACCTCCTTGCCGGGGGGGCAGACGGGCTTCCTGATCGCGGTGAACATCCTTGTGTTCATCCTTGCCTTCTTCCTCGATTACTTCGAGCTTGCCTTCATCATCGTCCCCTTGCTGGCGCCGGTTGCGGACAAGCTCGGCATCGATCTGATCTGGTTCGGTGTGCTGCTGGCGGTCAACATGCAGACCTCCTTCCTGCATCCGCCGTTCGGGTTCGCCTTGTTCTTCCTGCGCTCGGTCGCGTCGGAGAAGGTGAAGACTGCCTCGATCTATTGGGGGGCCGTGCCTTTCGTCATCATCCAGCTGCTTGCGGTGGGGCTGATCATCATGTTTCCGGGCTTGGTCTCGCATGATGGGGGGCATGTGAAGCCCGGCGTGCAGCAGGAGCTCAATCTCGACCAGTTGCTGCACGGTGGCGGTGGCGCGGCCGCGCCGGAAGACCATGGTGCCAGCGATCTGATGCGCCAGTTGCAGGGCAATTAGCGACAGGGTCGTTGCTGGCATCGCCGAGCGCTCGTTTCGGTCGCGCTCGTCACGATGCTGGCACCCTGGCGATTTATCCGCTAAAGTCGTGGACCATACGCAGCGGTATGGGCTTCGATGCCTGACAATCGCTGTGTCGACCAAATTCCATGCGGAGAACGAGCGCGATGACTATTGGCAAGATCGGTGTAGTGGGTGCTGGAACGATGGGCAACGGCATCGCCCAGGCGTTTGCCGTCGCAGGCCAGGACGTGGTGATGATGGACGTCAGCGAAGCGCAGGTGCAGCGCGGGCTGGCGACGATCGGTGCAAGCCTGGACCGACTGATCAAGAGAGACAGGATGACGGCCGCGCAGAAAGATGCCGCCATGGCCCGCATCTCGACCGCTACCGACACGTCAGCGCTGAGCGACAGCGATCTGGTGATCGAGGCGGCGACCGAGGACCTCGCGCTCAAGCTCAAGATCTTTGCTGATCTCGATGCGGCGATGAAGCCCGATGCAATCCTCGCCAGCAACACTTCCTCGATCTCGATCACCAAGCTCGCTGCGGCCACGAAGCGACCGAGCCAGGTCATCGGCATGCACTTCTTCAATCCGGTGCCGATCATGGCCCTGGTGGAATTGATCAGCGGTCTGCAGACCAGCGCAGCCACCTACGCCAGGGCGGAAGAGATTGCGAAGGCAGTGGGCAAGACGGCGGTGAAGGTTCGCAACCATCCGGGCTTTGTGGTCAATCGCATGCTCTGCCCGATGATCAACGAGGCAATCTTTGCCCTCGGCGAGGGCTTGGCGACAGCGGCAGAAATCGATGAGGCCATGAAGCTGGGCTGCAATCATCCGATCGGTCCGCTCGCGCTGTGCGATCTGATCGGGCTCGATGTGGAACTGGCCGTGATGCAGGTGCTGTTCGACGGCTTCAAGGACCCGAAATACCGCCCAGCACCGCTGTTGGTGGAGATGGTTGAGGCAGGCTACCTGGGTCGCAAGTCGGGCAAGGGCTTCTTCGACTATAGCTGAGGTCAACTCAGTCGTACCTGCGCCGCTACCGGGCGCAGAAAAAAACGCCACCTGCGAGGGTGGCGTTTGTGTTTCAGATATCCCGATCTTCTGCTCAGCCGCGACCGGTACGCATGGCGTCGAAGAATTCGGCGTTGCTCTTGGTGGCCTTGACCTTGTCGAGCAGGAATTCCATCGCATCGATGTCATCCATGCCGTAAAGCAGCTTGCGCAGGATCCACACCTTCTGCAATACGTCGGACTTGAGCAGCAGTTCCTCGCGCCGGGTGCCGGAGCGATTGACGTTGATCGCCGGATAGACGCGCTTTTCTGCCATGCGTCGGTCGAGGTGGAGCTCCATGTTGCCGGTGCCCTTGAATTCCTCGTAGATCACATCGTCCATGCGGCTGCCGGTGTCGATCAGCGCGGTGGCGATGATGGTCAGCGAGCCGCCTTCCTCGATGTTGCGCGCTGCGCCGAAGAAGCGTTTGGGCTTTTGCAGGGCGTTGGCATCCACGCCCCCGGTCAGCACCTTGCCCGACGCCGGCACCACGGTGTTGTAGGCGCGCGCGAGACGGGTCAGGGAGTCGAGCAGGATGACCACGTCACGTTTGTGCTCGGTCAGGCGCTTGGCCTTTTCGATCACCATCTCGGCGACCTGGACGTGGCGGGTGGCGGGTTCATCGAAGGTGGAGGCGACGACCTCGCCCTTCACCGAGCGTTGCATTTCCGTCACTTCTTCCGGGCGCTCATCGATCAGCAGCACGATCAGGGCAGCATCGGGGTGATTGGTCGCGATCGCATGCGCGATGTGCTGCAGCATCACCGTCTTGCCGCTCTTGGGCGGTGCGACGAGCAGGCCACGCTGACCTTTGCCGATCGGCGCAATCATGTCGATGATGCGACTGGTGATGTTCTCTTCACCGCGGATCTCGCGTTCGAGCTTGAAGACTTCCTGCGGATGCAGAGGCGTCAGGTTCTCGAACAGGATCTTGGTCTTGCATTCGTCCGGCGGCCGACCGTTGATCTTGTCGAGCTTGGTCAGGGCGAAGTAGCGCTCGCCATCCTTGGGCGTGCGGATCTCGCCCTCGATGGTGTCGCCCGTGCGCAGGTTGTAGCGTCGGATCTGCGACGGCGACACGTAAATGTCGTCGGTGCCCGCGAGATACGAGGTGTCTGGGGAACGCAGGAAACCGAAGCCGTCAGGCAGCACTTCAAGTGCGCCATCGCCACAAATAGGTTCGCCCTTGCGCGCGCGATTCTTCAGCAGTGCGAAAACGAGTTCCTGCTTGCGCAGCCTGTTTGCGCCTTCAACGCCGGTCTCGAGCGCCATCTGCAGCAGTTCGCTGACGTGCAGGGCCTTGAGTTCGGAAAGGTGAAGGGCTGGAACGTTGGCATCACGGGGAGCGGAAGAGACTTCCTCGCCGGAGTTTTCAACGTCGAACAGATCGTCTTCGGTCTGCGGATTCTGGGGGGAATTACCGTCGCGGTTGCGCGCGCCGCGGCGACGAGCGCGCGAAGCACCGCGAGAACGGGCCGGAGCTTGGTCCGGCTTAGATGTTGCTGTCAATGAAAGCCGTCAGTTGAGATTTTGAAAGGGCGCCCACCTTGGTCGCTTCTACGTTACCACCCTTGAACAGCATCAGCGTCGGAATGCCGCGGATGCCGAACTTGGCGGGAGTGTCCTGATTTTCGTCGATATTGAGCTTGGCGACCTTGAGTTTGCCGGCATAGTCCTTGGCGACATCGTCCAGGATGGGCGCGATCATCTTGCACGGCCCGCACCATTCAGCCCAGTAGTCGACCAGCACAGGAGTCTGGCACTGCAGTACTTCGACGTCGAAGTTGCCGTCGGTCACATAGTGAATATGCTCGCTCATGATTCCTCACATCAGGGGTGGCGGAGATTGGCGAGGCAAAGCTGCCTCGTTGGGTGCTACGGGTAGGGAGGGACAAGGCGGACGGGGCCGTGCGCCTTGAAGAGAGGCAGATGACCTTCTCTGAAGAATTCCATGGAAACTTATGCCATGACGCAGCGCACGTCAAGAGAATCAGTGCGGCGAAAACGCTGTCCGCGTGCACATCGTGGCAAAAACGCAAACGTCTGCACTATATTGCTGTCCACATGCACTCGCCCATCGGCGAGGATGAACCCGGCTGGAGAGAAAACAATGGCCTATGTGGTAACTGAATCCTGTATCCGCTGCAAGTACACCGACTGTGTTGACGTGTGTCCGGTGGACTGCTTTCGCGAGGGACCGAACTTCCTCGTCATCGATCCGGAAGAGTGTATCGACTGCACCTTGTGCGTGGCCGAGTGTCCGGTGGAGGCGATTTACGCCGAAGATGATGTGCCAACCGACCAGCAGCACTTCATCGCTCTGAACGCCGAGCTATCCATGCAATGGAAGCCGATCGTCGAGCGCAAGGAGGCCTTGGCCGATGCCGAGGAGTGGGCAAAGGTGAAGAGCAAGCTGGGCGAATTGTTGCGCTGAGCATTCAGGGCTTGAACGGCGCACCTTCCCGGTCCTTGCCCTATCCACTAAGATGGGGTGGCGCGGGTACGGCAGCGTCGGCGCGATGGGCGACAACGCAAGTGAAAAACACGATCAAGGCAGGAGAGCAACATGCTGGTCAGCGAAATTCTCGCAATCAAGGGTAAGGTGCTGTTCACCATTTCGCCCAACAAGCATGTCGCCGAAGCGGTTGAAATCATGAACGAGCAGGATGTGGGCTCGCTTGTCGTGTTTTCCCGTGGCGAGATGGTCGGCATGCTCACCTTTCGTGAGGTGCTGCAAGGGGTTCAGCGCACGGGCTCGGACTGGCAGACGCTGGCCATCGACGATGTGATGATCCGTAACCCGCAGGTGGCGTCGCCCAACATGGAAATGGACGAGTTGCGACGCATGATGGTCGAACATCACCAGCGTTACTTGCCGGTCATGGATGGGCGCACCTTGCTCGGTGTGGTCAGTTTTCACGACGTGGCCAAGGCGGTGCTAGAGGAGCAGAGCTTCGAGAACCGGATGTTGAAGAACTACATCCGCAACTGGCCGGCGCAGGAAGAGGAAGGGCGCTGAAGCGGGGCGCTGCATGAGACGGCAAGAAGTCTTGTGATGAGGGCGCTGGTCAAGTGAGAGTCGGTAGACGTTTTTCCAACCCAGGGAGGAAATGACGTGGACAAGATCTGGCTGCAGAGCTATCCCGCTGGCGTGCCTGCCGAAATCGACGTGGATGAATTCCGCTCGATCGGTGATCTGTTCGAGCGCGGGGTGCGCCGATTTGCCTCGCGCACCGCTTATGTCTGCATGGGCAAGAGCATGACCTATGCTGAACTCGACCGTCTGTCGGCGCAGTTCGCGAGCTATCTGCAGGGCGAGTTGAAGCTGCCCGTGGGTACGCGGGTTGCGCTCATGATGCCGAACCTGCTCCAGTATCCCGTGGCCTTGTTCGGCGCGCTGCGTGCCGGCTACACGGTGGTCAACGTCAATCCGCTCTACACCGCGCGTGAGCTCGAGCACCAGTTGAGTGATGCCGGTGCCGAGGTGGTGGTCATTGTCGAGAACTTCGCCCATACCCTCGATCAGGTGCGTGCTCGCGTCGCGGTCAAGCACATCGTGGTGACCAGCCTTGGCGAGATGCTGGGGTTTCCAAAGTCCTTGCTGGTCAATTTCGTTGTGCGCCGGATCAAGAAAATGGTGCCTGACTGGCAGCTCGACGGTGCAGTGAGCTTTTCTGATGCCTTGTCGCGCGGTGCGGCCCATCGCCTGCAGGCGGTTGAGGTCGGGCATGAGGACATCGCCTTCATACAGTACACCGGCGGTACCACCGGGGTGGCGAAGGGGGCGATCCTGACCCATCGCAACATCATTGCGAATCTGCAGCAGGCCCACGCCTGGATTCGCCCCTTCCTGCAAGAGGGCGAGGAGGTCGTGATCACCGCGCTCCCGCTTTATCACATCTTTTCGCTGACGGCGAACTGCCTCACCTTTTTCAAGATCGGGGCCGCCAACGTCCTCATCACCAACCCGCGTGATATCCCGGGTTTCGTGAAGGAGCTGGGCAAGCACAAGTTCACCGCGATCACCGGCGTGAACACCTTGTTCAATGCGCTGCTGAACAATCCTGATTTTCACAAGCTCGATTTCTCCCATCTGCATGTCGCGCTGGGTGGTGGCATGGCAGTGCAGAAGGCAGTGGCGGAAAAATGGCGCAAGGTCACCGGGGTTGCGCTGGTCGAGGCCTATGGTCTGACCGAAACCTCGCCTGCGGTCACGATCAACCCGCTCGATCTGCCCGAATTCAATCATTCCATCGGCTTGCCCGTGCCTTCGACCGAGGTCAGCATCCGTGACGATGCCGACGTCGAACAGGAAATCGGCCAGCGCGGCGAGCTTTGCGTGCGTGGACCGCAGGTCATGCGCGCTTACTGGCAGCGCCCGGATGACACCGCGCGCGCCTTCACGCCCGATGGTTTCCTGCGCACCGGCGATATCGCCGTGATTGACGACAAGGGCTTCGTCTCGATTGTCGATCGCAAGAAGGACATGATTCTGGTGTCGGGTTTCAACGTCTATCCGAACGAGGTCGAGGACGTCGTCGCCAGCCATCCCGGGGTGATCGAAGTGGCGGCGATCGGCGTGCCGGATGAGCGCAGTGGCGAGGCGGTCAAGGTGTTCGTGGTGCGCAAGGATCCGCAGCTGACCGAGGCGGCGCTGCTCGCCTATTGTCACGAGAACCTGACCGCTTACAAGGTGCCGCGTCGCATCGAGTTCCGCGATGAGTTGCCAAAGAGCAACGTGGGCAAGATCTTGCGCCGTCAGCTGCGTGACGAGGCGACAGCGCAGGAGGCGTAGCGGTCCGGGTGCAAAAAAGCTGCACGCGCGCTTGCGTCGATCGAGTTTTTATTGTCAAATCCAATTCGTAATTCATTTCGAGCAATCATGAACTCTGTCGCCCGTTTCCTTCTTGCTGTAATCGTACGCGTAGTAGGCGTAGGCATGCGCGCGTCGTAACGGGACAGAACACTCGAACTGCAGGATTCCAAACCCCCGTCGGCGCGCAAGCCCGGCGGGGGTTTTGCATTCTGGAACCGCGCCGGTGATGCCGCTGAAGTCAAAACCAAGGAGAGCATCATGACTCAACTCACCGGCGCACAATTGCTTGTGCGTCTCCTCGAACGCCAGGGTGTGCGTACCATTGCCGGTATTCCCGGTGGCGCCATCCTGCCTTTTTACGACGCCCTCTCGGGCAGCGAGCTGATTCGCCACGTGCTGGCGCGCCACGAGCAGGGCGCGGGCTTCATGGCCCAGGGCATGGCGCGCGTGTCCGGCGTGCCGCAGGTGTGCATCGCATCCAGCGGCCCGGGCGCGACCAACCTCGTCACCGCGATCGCCGACGCCTCACTGGACTCGATTCCGATGGTCATCATCACTGGCCAGGTGCCGCTGTCGATGATCGGCACCGATGCCTTCCAGGAGGTGGACATCTACGGCATCACGGTGCCGATCACCAAGCACAACTTCCTTGTGCGCTCCGCGCAGGAGCTGCTCACCGTGGTGCCCGAGGCCTTCCGCATCGCCATGTCGGGTCGCCCCGGTCCGGTGCTGATCGATGTGCCCAAGGATGTTCAGAACCAGCTTGTCGACTTCGACGAGCTGCCGTCGCCAGCCGTGCCCGATGCCGGGCCGAAGCTGGACATGGATGCCATCGAGGCTGCGGCACAGATGATCAACGCTGCCCAGCGCCCGGTGCTCTACCTTGGCGGTGGTGTGGTGCATTCCGGCGCCGCTGCATTGGCCGTGCATCTGGCCGAGCAGAGCAGCTTGCCGACCACAATGACGCTGATGGCGCTGGGCACGATGCCGATGGACCACCCCCTGTCGGTCGGCATGCTCGGCATGCACGGTGCGCGCTACACCAATCTCGTGCTCGAAGAGGCCGACCTCCTGATCTGCGTGGGCGCACGCTTCGATGACCGTGCGATCGGGCGTACTGCGCAGTTCTGCCCCAATGCAAAAATCATCCACATCGACATCGACCGCTCCGAGCTGCACAAGATCAAGAACGCTCACGTCGCCGTCAATGCCGATGTGTCCACCGCGCTCGAGGCCTTGTTGCCGCGCGTCAAGGTGACCCTGCGCACTGACTGGCTGGCGCAGGTCGCCGAGCTCAAGCAGCGTTGTCCGATGCTGTTTCCCGATGTGGACAATCCGCGCAGCCACTACGGTCTGATCAAGGCAGTGGCCGATGCGCTTGACGATGAGGCGGTGATCGCCACCGACGTCGGCCAGCATCAGATGTGGGTTGCGCAGGCCTACCCCTTCCGTCGTTCGCGCCAGTGGCTGACCTCGGGTGGTCTGGGGACGATGGGTTTCGGCTTTCCGACCGCCATCGGTGCCGCGCTCGCCGAACCGGAGCGCACGGTGGTGTGTTTCACCGGCGACGGTAGCTTCAAGATGAACATCCAGGAGCTCGCCACGCTGGCCGAAGAAGGCCTCAACGTGAAGATCGTGTTGATGAACAACAACGCGCTCGGACTGGTGTACCAGCAGCAGAGTCTGTTCTATGGCAAGCGGCGGTTTGCCTCGAAGTACCGTACCGAACCTGATTTCGTCAAGATCGCCGAGGGCTTCGGTGTGCCGGCACTTGACCTCGACAAGGCCGAGGATCTGTGTGCAGCCCTGACTGAGGCGCTCAATACGCCTGGACCCTGCCTGATCCACGCGACCATCGATCGCGAACAATTCGTCTATCCCATGGTGCCGCCGGGCGGCGCCAACACTGAAATGATCGGAGGCTGATGATGATGGAACAAGTTGCCGACCCCTTGCCGCAAATCGCTTGCACCAAGGTCATTCTCGAGCTGAGTGTGAATAACCACCCCGGCGTGATGAGTCACATCTGCAACCTCTTTGCGCGTCGCGCCTTCAACGTCGAAGGCATTCTGTGCATGCCGGTAGCTGACGGCACGCGCTCGCGCATCTGGCTGCTGGTGTGCGAGGATTCCCGCCTGGAGCAGATGATTCGCCAGCTCGAGAAGCTCGAGGATGTGCTCGGCGTGCGCCGACATGGCGCCGAGCACGAGGTGTTTGAGCGCCTGGAGGACTTCTTCCGCTGAGCGCCGTGGCGCCCGCTGCGCTGCGGTCGAAGGGGATGGGGCGTGCATGCTAGACTCGCGCCCCATCCCTTTTTCGTTCACGCGCGGCCGCTGAGTTCGCACGTTCATCATTGATCAGGCAGGCAAGCCATGTCCGGTAACACTCTCGGCACCCTCTTCACCGTCACGTCCTTCGGCGAGTCGCATGGTCCTGCCATCGGCTGCGTGGTCGATGGTTGTCCGCCGGGGCTGGCGCTGACGGCAGCCGACATCCAGATCGAGCTCGACCGTCGCAAGCCCGGAACCTCGCGCCATGTGACGCAGCGGCGCGAACCGGACGAGGTCGAGATCCTCTCCGGCGTGTTCGAGGGTTTCACCACCGGTACGCCGATCGGTCTGCTGATCCGCAATCAGGATCAGCGCAGCAAGGACTACGGCAACATCGCCGAGACCTTCCGTCCGGGGCATGCCGACTATTCCTACTGGCAGAAGTACGGCATCCGCGACCCGCGCGGCGGCGGGCGCTCGTCGGCGCGCGAAACGGCGGTGCGGGTTGCGGCGGGCGCGATTGCAAAAAAATGGCTGCGGGAGCGCTACGGTGTGCTGATCCGCGCCTGCATGAGCGCGCTGGGGCCGATCGACATTCCCTTCGTGTGCTGGGACGAGGTCGATCGCAATCCCTTTTTTGCCCCCAACGCCGACATCGTGCCGCAACTCGAGACCTACATGGACGAACTGCGCAAGTCGGGTGACTCCATCGGTGCGCGCATCGACGTGGTCGCAAGCGGCGTGCCGGTCGGCTGGGGTGAGCCGGTGTACGGCCGCATCGACGCAGATATCGCCTACGCGATGATGGGTATCAACGCCGTGAAGGGGGTCGAGATCGGCGCGGGCTTTGCCTCGGTCGCGCAGCGCGGCACCGAGCATGGCGACGAGATCACGCCCCAGGGCTTCTTGTCCAACAACGCCGGTGGCGTGCTGGGCGGCATCTCCACCGGGCAGGACATCATCGCCAGCATCGCCATCAAGCCCACCTCCAGTCTGCGTCTGGACCGGCGCTCGATCGATCGCCAGGGCGCGCCAGTGATCGTCAATACCCATGGTCGCCATGATCCCTGCGTCGGCATCCGCGCGGCGCCGATTGCCGAGTCCATGCTGGCGCTGGTGCTCATCGATCATGCTCTGCGCCATCGCGCGCAGTGCGCCGACGTCCTCACCACAACGCCGCGCATTGCAGCGCTGGCGCCGGACGGGCAGCAGCGCTTGCCCTCGCCGCGCTGAGCGCGGCACGCCGCTTGGTGGGCAGGGCTGCGCGCGCCTGGTGCGTGAGGGCGTGGCGCTCGGCAGGCGCTGGCATCGTGCCCACGCCGGGCAAGGATTGAGCGTCCGCGATGCTCCCCTATTGGCGCCTGTCGACCTATTACTTCTTCTATTTCGCCTTCGTCGGGGCGTTTTCACCCTATTTCACGCTCTATCTGCAGGCCATGTCGCTGACCGCGACCGAGATCGCACTGCTCATGTCGCTGATGCAGTTGATGCGCATCCTGGCACCCAACCTATGGGGTTGGCTGGTGGAGCGCTTTGGCGGGCGGGTGACGATCCTGCGTCTGTCGGCGCTGATGAGTCTGGTCGGATTTGCTGGCTTCTTTCTCAGCACGCAGTTCGGCGGCCTGTTGGCGGCGATGGCCGTGATGGCTTTTTTCTGGAGTGCGGCGCTGCCCTTGATCGAAGGTCTGACCTTCTCGCATCTGGGCGCGGACACGCATCGCTATGGCAGCATCCGGGTGTGGGGCTCCTGCGGTTTCATCGTGGCTGTGCTCGGACTCGGTCAGGCGCTGGACAGCGTCCCGATCGAGGCAGTGTTGTGGGTCACCGCGAGCATCCTGGCCGGCATCCTCGCCTGTTCCTTCACCCTTCCCGAATCGGCTCCACCCGCGCTTGAGCGCAAGCCGTCAAGCATGCTCGAGACCTTGCGCCGGCGCGAGGTGAGAGCCTTGCTTGCAGCCTGTTTCCTGATGTCGGCGGCACATGGTGCGCTGTATGTCTTCTATTCCATCTATCTGGTCGACAAGGCCTACGACAAGGCGCTGGTGGGCTGGATGTGGACGCTGGGCGTCGCCGCGGAGATCCTGGTCTTCATGCTGATGCCGCGCCTCACGCGACGCTTCAGCCTGCGCGCGATCCTTGTCTTCTCCTTTGCCTGCGCGGTGCTGCGTTTCGTGTTGATCGGCTGGGGCGCCGACAGTCTGGCGGTATTGTTGTTTGCCCAGTTGCTGCATGGGGCGACCTTTGGTGCCTATCATGCGGCCGCGATCGCGGTCGTGAACCTTTGGTTTCCCGGGCGACTCCAATCGAAAGGGCAGGCGCTGTATGGCAGCTTGTCCTTCGGCGCGGGAGGCATGCTGGGCGGTCTGCTGAGTGGCTACACCTGGGACAGCCTGGGCCCGGAATGGACTTTCACCCTGGGCTCGGGTTTTGCGCTGGCGGGACTGGTCTGCCTGGTGCGCGGCTGGCCGGCGTCTGCGCCCGCCGAAACGGTGAATTCTTGAGGAGCAAGCAATGAGTTTGATGTTCAGGCGCGTGTTGCCCGTGCTGCTGGTCGCGCTCACCAGCGTTGCCTGTCAGACCGTGCAGACAACCCACGGGGGGGCGGTTGGCGTTCAGCGCTCGCAACTCATGATGGTGTCGGCGCAAGAGGTGGAGCAGGCATCGCGCCAGCAGTACGACGAGATGATGGCCGAGGCGCGCAAGAACAAGATCCTCAATCGCGATGCCGCCAGCGTGCAGCGTGTGCGTCGCATTGTGGCGCGGCTCGCGCAGCAATCCGGGGTGTTCCGTGCCGATGCGCCCGCCTGGCAGTGGGAGGTCAATGTTCTGAGCTCGAAGGAGCTCAACGCCTGGTGCATGGCGGGTGGGAAGATGGCGATCTATACCGGGCTGCTGGACGGGCTCAAGCTCAGCGACGACGAAATCGCCGCGGTGATGGGGCACGAGATTGCGCACGCCCTGCGTGAACATGCGCGCGAACGGGTGTCCAAATCGATGGCAACCGGGCTGGGCATTTCGGTCGCGGGAGCCTTGCTGGGCGTCGGCCAGGCCGGACAGGACTTGATGGGTACGGTGGCAAAGGTGAGCTTCGAGTTGCCGAACTCGCGCGAGCACGAGACCGAAGCCGATCGCATCGGGGTGGAGCTGGCCGCGCGCGCAGGCTACGACCCGCGTGCTGCGCTGAGCCTGTGGACGAAGATGGCTTCGCAGTCGGCAGGTGCGCCGCCGCAGTGGCTGTCCACCCACCCCTCGCACACCAGCCGTCAGCGCGACCTCGCCGCCTACGCGGAGCGTGTGATGCCCTTGTACCAGGCCGCACGACGCTGAGCGTGCGCTGCGGCAACTGGCCAGTTTTCACGGCTTTGTGAAATAATCGATTTCTTTTTTTGCGCGGAATACACGGGATGGCAGCTCGAACCCTGTACGAAAAGCTTTGGTCCAGTCACGTCGTCCATGAAGAGGCCGACGGTACGGCACTGATCTACATCGATCGTCACCTTGTGCACGAGGTCACCAGCCCGCAGGCCTTTGAGGGCCTGAAGCTCGCTGGGCGCAAGCCGTGGCGAGTCAGCTCCATCGTCGCCACCGCCGATCACAACACCCCGACCGATCACTGGGAGCGCGGCATCGAGGATCCGGTCTCGCGCCAGCAGGTCGAGACCCTGGATGCCAACATGCGTGAGATCGGCTCGCTCGCTTACTTCCCGTTCCGGGACGCGCGCCAGGGCATCGTCCATGTCATCGGCCCGGAGAACGGCGCCACGCTACCCGGCATGACCGTCGTCTGCGGCGACTCCCACACCTCGACGCATGGCGCCTTTGCCTGTCTTGCGCACGGCATCGGCACGTCCGAGGTCGAGCACGTGATGGCGACCCAGTGTCTGTTGCAGAAGAAGTCGAAGACCTTGCTGGTCAGGGTCGATGGTCAGCCGGGCAGGGGCGTGAGCGCGAAGGACATTGTGCTGGCCATCATCGGCAAGATCGGCACGGCCGGCGGTACCGGTTATGCGATCGAGTTCGGCGGCAGCGCCATCCGCTCGCTGTCGATGGAAGGCCGCATGACGGTATGCAACATGGCGATCGAGGCCGGCGCACGTGCGGGCATGATCGGTGTGGATCAGACGACGATCGATTATCTGAAGGGGCGGGCATTTTCACCCAAGGGCGAGCTCTGGGAGCAGGCGGTGGCCTACTGGCGCACGCTCAAGAGCGACGATGACGCGCAGTTCGACAAGGTTGTCGAGCTCGACGCGGCCGACATCCAGCCCCAGGTCACCTGGGGGACCTCGCCGGAGATGGTCACCACCGTCGATGGACGGGTGCCCGATCCGGCCACGGTTGCCGATCCGGTGCGTCGTGAAGGCATGGAGCGCGCGCTGAAGTACATGGGCCTGGCGCCCAACACGCTGATCACCGAGATTGCAGTCGATCAGGTCTTCATCGGTTCGTGCACCAACTCGCGCATCGAGGATCTGCGCGAGGCGGCGGCGGTGGCCAAGGGGCGCAAGAAGGCGGCCAACGTGAAGCGTGTGCTGGTGGTGCCGGGCTCGGGTCTGGTCAAGCGCCAGGCTGAGGAAGAGGGCCTGCACGAGATCTTCATGGCGGCCGACTTCGAGTGGCGTGAGCCGGGCTGTTCGATGTGTCTGGCGATGAATGCCGACCGTCTGGAGCCGGGCGAGCGCTGCGCCTCGACCTCGAACCGCAACTTCGAAGGCCGTCAGGGCGCGGGTGGTCGCACCCATCTTGTCAGCCCCGCGATGGCCGCGGCTGCCGCCGTGATGGGTCACTTCACCGACGTGCGCCAGCTCAGCTGAGCGCCGGCGGCAGATTCCGGAGCACGCAATGAAAAAACTTGCACTGATTGCCGCCGCGCTGATCGCAGGCTTCGTCTCCATTGCCTGCAACACCGTGCACGGTGTGGGGCGCGACATTGAAGCGGGTGGCGAGGCCATCCAGAGGGCAGTGAAATGATGAATCCGTTTACCCAGCTCGATGGTCTGGTGGCGCCGCTTGATCGCGCCAATGTCGACACCGACGCCATCATCCCCAAGCAGTTCCTGAAGTCGATCAAGCGCAGCGGCTTCGGCCCGAACGCGTTCGATGAATGGCGTTACCTCGATGTCGGCCAGCCCGGCCAGGACAACAGCCAACGTCCGCTCAACCCTGATTTCGTGCTCAATCAGCCGCGCTATCAGGGTGCGCAGATCCTGCTGACGCGCGATAACTTCGGGTGTGGCAGCTCGCGCGAGCATGCGCCGTGGGCGCTTGAAGACTTCGGTCTGCGCGTGCTGATCGGCCCCAGCTTCGCCGACATCTTCTTCAACAACAGCTTCAAGAACGGGCTGTTGCCGATCAGGCTGGATGCGGCCGAAGTCGACGAGCTGTTTCTCCAGTGTGAAGCCAATGAAGGCTACCGGCTGGCCGTTGACCTCGCGGCGCAGACCGTCACCCGCCCCGATGGCAAGGTGATCCACTTCGAAGTCGACGCCTTCCGCAAGGAATGCCTGCTCAATGGCTGGGACGATATCGGCCTGACCCTGCGCCACGAGGACAAGATCCGCGCCTTCGAAGCCCAGCGTCGCGCCCAGCATCCCTACTACTTCGCCTGAGTCCCACGGATTCGGTCAAACAAGGAAAACGATTCAATGAAGATTTGCGTGTTGCCGGGTGACGGCATCGGTCCTGAGATCATGGCGCAGGCGATACGTGTGCTCAATGCGCTCGGCCTGAAACTGGAGATGGAAGAGGCGCTGCTCGGTGGCTGTGCGGTCGATGCGACCGGCACGCCTTACCCGGAAGCGACGCAGAAGCTCGCGCGCGAAGCGGATGCATTGTTGTTGGGTGCGGTTGGCGGGCCGCAGTGGGATTCGCTGCCGCGCGAACAGCGGCCAGAGCGCGGTTTGCTCGGCATCCGCAAGGACCTCGGCCTGTTCGCCAACCTGCGCCCGGCCATCCTCTATCCGGAGCTGGCCAACGCCTCTTCACTGAAGCCGGAAATCGTCTCCGGCCTCGATATCCTGATCGTGCGTGAGCTCACCGGCGACATCTACTTCGGCCAGCCGCGCGGGATCGAAGTGCGTGAAGTCGAGGGCACGCAGCAGCGTGTGGGCTGGAACACGATGATCTACGCCGAATACGAGATCCGCCGCATCCTCAAGGTGGCGTTCGAGGCGGCACAAAAGCGCGGCAAGAAGCTGTGCTCGGTCGACAAGATGAACGTGCTCGAGTGCACCCAGCTGTGGCGCGACATCGCGATTGAGGTCTCCAGGGACTACCCGGACGTCGAACTCAGTCACATGCTTGTCGATAACGCCGCGATGCAGCTTGTGCGCGCGCCCAAGCAGTTCGACGTGATGGTCACCGGGAACATGTTCGGTGACATCTTGTCGGATGAGGCGTCGATGCTCACTGGCTCGATCGGCATGCTGCCCTCGGCCTCGCTGGATGCGAACAACAAGGGCATGTACGAGCCCTCACACGGTTCGGCGCCCGACATCGCCGGCAAGGACCTGGCCAACCCCCTGGCGACCATCCTGTCTGCAGCCATGATGTTGCGCTATACCTTCAATCATGAAGAGGCCGCACAGCGCGTCGAAGCTGCGGTCAGAAAGGTGCTGGCGCAAGGTTTCCGCACCGGCGATATCTACGAGCCCGGTACCCAAAAGGTCGGCACGCGGGCGATGGGTGATGCGGTGCTTGCCGCGCTCTAAGCGCGCGACGCATCCGCCGGGTTTCAGGACAATCCTTATTTTTTGAGAGTGATCAAGATGAATCGAGTGGGTCTGGTTGGCTGGCGTGGCATGGTCGGTTCCGTGCTCATGCAGCGCATGGTGGAAGAGGGCGATTTCGCCTTCATCGAGCCGGTGTATTTCTCCACCTCGAATGCCGGTGGCAGGGCCCCGGCGTTCGGAGGCAAGGACGCGGCCACGTCGCTGCAGGATGCGATGGACATTGACGCGCTCAAGTCCTGCGACATCGTGATCACCTGCCAGGGCGGTGATTACACCAAGGAAGTCTTTCCCAAGTTGCGCGCCACCGGCTGGAATGGTCACTGGATCGACGCCGCCTCGGCGTTGCGCATGAACGACGACGCGGTGGTCATCCTCGACCCGGTCAACCGCGACGTCATCGATGCGGCGCTGGCCAAGGGTGGGCGTGACTGGATTGGCGGTAACTGCACGGTTTCGTTGATGCTGATGGGCCTGGGTGGGTTGTTCAAGCACGATCTGGTCGAGTGGATCTCGGCGATGACCTATCAGGCGGCTTCGGGCGCCGGTGCGCAGAACATGCGCGAGTTGATCAGTCAGATGGGCGTCATTCACGATTCGGTCAAGGATCTCCTTGCCGATCCGGCCTCGGCCATCCTCGACATTGATCGCAAGGTTGCCGAGACCATCCGTTCGGACGCGTTCCCGAAAAAGAATTTCCGTGACACCCCGCTCGCGGGCAGTTTGATTCCGTGGATCGATGTGCCGGTCGAGCATGGGCAGAGCAAGGAAGAATGGAAGGGCGGCGCGGAGTGCAACAAGATCCTCGGTAATGCGCCCTTCCGCGCGGCGGGCTCGATTCCGATCGATGGCCTGTGCGTGCGCATCGGGGCCATGCGCTGCCACTCGCAGGCGCTCACCATCAAACTCAGGAAGGATGTGCCCCTCGACGAGATCAGCGCGATCATCGCAGCCGCCAACCCATGGGTGAAGGTGGTGCCGAACGATAGGGAGATCAGCGAGCGCGAACTGACACCGACTGCAGTCACGGGCACACTGTCGGTCCCGGTCGGGCGTCTGCACAAGATGGCGATGGGGCCGGAGTACCTCGCCGCTTTTACGGTGGGCGATCAGTTGCTGTGGGGTGCGGCCGAGCCCTTGCGCCGCATGTTGCGCATCCTGCTCGAGCGTTAAGAAGCGGCTTGGTCTGCCGTTACCAAGGGGGCCTGAGGCCCCCTTGGCGTTTTGCGGCCAAGGCGTTTTGCGGAACAAATTCACGACGATACGTGGCGAATCCCGGTGGATTGCTGCGGCTAGTCCCGGAAAATGCTAGATTCCTAACCCAAACGACGACGCTGTTCGATATGAGCGCTCGGCACCTGGGGAGAACAGCAGCTTGAAGACCATGATGAAGACTTCGCTCAAGGCATCGCTGATCGCGCTTGCGCTTGCTTCGATACCGCTGGGCTCGCAGGCCGCAGGCCTCGGACAGATCAATGTCTTCAGCGGGCTGGGACAGCCGCTGCGTGCAGAAATACAGGTCACGGCAACGCCACAGGAATTGCAATCAATGCTGGCACGCATCGGGTCGCCCGATGCGTTTCGACAGGCCAACATCACTTATTCCGCTGCGGTGGCGGCGATCAGGGTCAGCGTCGATACGCGCGCCGCGCGTCCGGTCATCCGACTGTCCAGCGATCGTCCCATCAATGATCCGTTTGTGGATCTGCTGGTCGAGCTCAACTGGGCCAATGGACGCATTGCGCGTGAATATACCTTTCTGCTCGACCCGGTCGATCTCGTCGCGCAACGCCCCCTCGCCGCACCCGTGAATGTGCCGGCGCTGGCGCCAGCAACCCGCCAGGCGCCAGCACCCAGGCGCTCGGCGGCGGCGGCGCGCTCTGCGCCCGATACCTACGCTGTGGGTCGCGGCGACACCCTGAATCGGATTGCGGCTGCGCATGCACTGCCGGGGGTGACGCTCGACCAGATGCTGGTGGCTTTGTATCGTGCCAACCGCAATGCCTTTGACGGCGCAAACATCAATCGACTTCGCGCCGGTGAAGTGCTGACCATTCCTGACGCCGATGCAGCACGCAGCATTGATACGGCACAAGCCAGGCGCGAAATTCGCGCGCAGTCGCTTGACTTCGACGCCTACCGGCGTGGCCTGGCGGCGGCAAGCACACGCCGCGCCGCCGCGCCAGAGGTCGCGGGCGAGCAGCAGAGCGCAGGGCGCATCGTGCCGCGGGTAGAAGAGCCGCGGCCGTCCGTGGATGCGGGTGATCAGCTCAAGGTCTCACGTAGCCAGCCCGAGGGGGGGGCGGGCGATGCAGATGCCGGCGCTCGCTTGCAGGCGCTCGAAGAAGAGCTCGCGGTGCGGGAAAAGGCACTTGAAGAAGCCTCTGCCAGGCTGGCCCAGCTGGAGGCGAGCATGCGTGACATGCAGAAACTGCTGGAGTTGCGCAGCGATACCCTGGCGCAGCTGCAGCAGGGCGCAACCGCCGCACTGACACCCGCTCCTGCCCCCGATCCACAGACCTCGGAGGCTGCGACGCCGCAGAAGCCCGTATCGGAAGCGCCTGCAGCGCAGACGCCTCCCGCAGAAAAGCCGGCACCTGCTCCCCAGGCTGCCGATGTCACCGCGCCCGTCCCTGCATCTCCTGGTCCTGGCACGACGCCGGCCACGGAAGCTGCCGCGGCGCCCGAGGCTGCGAAAGTGGCCGAGCCGACTGCGGCGAAGCGCCCGCGTCGTCCGCCGCCGCCGCCCGCACCAGAGCCGGAACCGAGCATGATGGAGTCGCTCGCGGGTGACCCGACCGTGATCGCAGGGGGCGCCGGCATCCTCGCGCTGCTGCTTGCTTATCTGGGCATCAAGGCCGCCCAGCGCCGCAAGCAGTCCTTGGCCACCAGCGCGGGCGCGCTGGGTGAGCCGGCGCCGGGCGGGCAGGGGGTGTTCATTGCGACCGGCGGGCAGAGCGTCGATACCGGCGCCAGCAGCATCATGCAAACCGATTTCAGCCAGTCCGGCTTTGCTCCGATCGACAGTGACGAAGGTGTCGATCCGGTTGCAGAGGCAGACGTCTATATGGCCTATGGACGCGATATCCAGGCCGAAGAGATCCTGCAGGATGCGCTCAAGGCTGATCCTGAGCGTGCCGCGATTTATCTCAAGTTGCTCGAGATCTATGCGCAGCGCCAGGACATACGCCAGTTCGAAACCATCGCCAGTGAGCTGTTTGGCCGTACCAACGGGCAGGGGAGTGAATGGCACAAGGCCGCTGCGCTGGGACGTACGCTTGATGCGGATAATCTGCTGTACGCAGAGTCGGGTGGCGGGGACGATGTCGGCGCTCCGCGCACCGAGCTGCCTGCGGGTGCGATATTTGCAGCCGGTGCCGCGGTGGCGGCGGCGAGCGCGCAGACGCGTCGCGGTGATGGGCGGGCGCAGCAACCCAGCACCGAGCACGAACCCGACCTTGATCTTGAGCTCGGCGCCGACCACGAGCAGCAGGCAGAGGAGCCGGCAGAGCAGCCGGCTTCACTGGCCAGCCTGGACTTCACGAGCTCCGCACCGATGGGGCCGAGCCAGTCACAGATGCGCGACACCTGGACCGTGCCGGGCGATCTGCGCCAATTTTCCAGCGACAAGGAGGGCGATGAGGACACTGGCCTGCCGGACCTGGACATGGCGCTTGCCGCGCTGGAAGCTGAGCCAGTGGCCGACTTTGAAACCGGCACCTCATTCGATGTCGGCGCGCTCGACTTCGATCTCGACCTGGGAGATGAGGAGCCGGTAGATGAGGAGCCGGTGCCGGAGTCCTCGACTGAGCCGCCATCTTCGCCCGTCGCGCAGGCGCCTGCGGCACAGCCCACCGAAGATGCCGACCTCAGTTTCGATCTCGAAATCGACGAGCCCGAGGCGGCTGCCAGCGCAGATGAGCTTGCCTTCACAGCAGAGGCGGATCCGCGCCCGGACGTGAACACCGATCCAGCTGCCACGGCGGCGTTCGACAGCGCTGCGGTGACGATGGTCGGTGCCGACGGCAACCTGGCCGCCAGTCTGGAGTTCGAATTGCCCGATCTGGACCTGCAGGCATCTCCCACCAAAGGCATGGACCTCAATCAGACGCTCGTGCAGGCTGATGCACTGATGAGCGAGAATGAGTCTGATGGCGCGCAAGGAGAGGGTGTGGCGGAGGCGGCTGCGGTTGTGGATCTCGAGAATACGAGCTTCGACAGTAGTCTTCTGGATTTTGATTTCGATATCGACATGCCGATGGAGTCTTCGCCTGCCAGTGCTGCAGGGCTGGATCTGACCTCCATAGATCTCGATCTGGATGGCTTTGGTGAGCCCGCAGAAGAGGCGAGTGAAACCAGGCCGGAAGCGGTCAAGACAACTCAAGGTGAGCAGTTCGGGACCGGTCTGAAACCGGCTGAATCGAGCTTCGAGGCGTCCTCTGACGAGGTCGACACCAAGCTCGAGCTGGCCTGTGCCTACGATGACATGGGTGACAAGGAAGGCGCGCTGGAACTTCTCGAAGAGGCGCTGCGAGAGGGCTCAGAGGCCCAGCAGGCGCGCGCGCGTGAGATGATTGCACGCCTGTCCTGAGGACTTCTCACTTTGCCGCCGCAGGGCCCCGGCTCCGCGGCGGCAAGGGGGTCAACACCCATGCACTCCGGATTTCTACTCTTGCTATGGTTCGCTGGCGTGGCGTCGGTGCAGTTTCTTGCGCCTGTCGCGCTCGCGTGCGCTGTGCTTGCCAGTCTCCTTCTGGCGCTGGTGTGCGCGCGTTCGAGGGCGCTGCGCCTGCTGCGGCGGGTGAGGGTGCTGATGCTCGCGATCCTCATCCTGTTCGGCTGGTTCACTCCTGGCGAAGCCTTGCTTGTGCACTGGCCGCAATGGTCGCCAAGCCGTGAGGGTATCGTGCTCGCCGCGCTCCATGGCGGGCGTCTGCTGGTGGTGGTGTCGGCCGTGGCGCTGTTGCTCGAGCGCTTGTCACTGGAGCGCCTTGTGGGTGGGTTCTACAGCCTGTGCCGTCCGTTTTCCCTGATCGGCCTGCGTGCGAGCGAACTTGCGCTGCGTCTGATGCTGGTCTTGCGCTTTGTCGATGCTTCGCCGCGCGGGCAGGGGGCGGTGCACTGGAAGGACTGGTTGCGCGATGATGAGCACGGCGTCGAGCTGCAGCCGATCGTGCTCATGCGTGAGCGCCTGGGGGCAAGGGATGTGGTGGTCGCGCTCGGTGTGCTCCTTGTGGTGCTGAGCTGGAGCCTGTCATGACGCGCATCGCGATGGGTGTGGAGTACGCCGGTGATGCCTTTTGCGGCTGGCAAAGCCAGGCTCACGGGCGTACGGTGCAGGATGTGCTGGAGAAGGCCCTGGCGCAGATTGCTGCTCATCCGGTCAGGCTGCATTGTGCCGGGCGTACCGACACCGGGGTGCATGCGAGTGCTCAGGTCGCCCATTTCGACACCATGGCGGATCGGCCCTTGACCGCCTGGGTGCGCGGCGTGAACGCACTGTTGCCGTCCGCCGTTGTCGTGCGCTGGGCCGCGCCGGTCGATGATGCGTTTCATGCGCGCTTTCTTGCTTATGAGCGTCAGTATCGCTACATCCTGCACAACGCGCCCACCCGCCCGGCGATGCTGGCGGGACGTGTTGGATGGTTCCATGTGCGGCTGGACGAGTTGCGCATGGCCGAAGCAGTGGCCTGTCTGGTCGGGACGCACGATTTCTCGTCCTTCCGCGCCGCCGGCTGTCAGTCCAAAACCCCGGTCAGGATCATGCGCGAGGCCCGCGTCATGCGCCAGGGTGACTATCTGCTGTTCGACTTTCGCGCCAATGGTTTTCTGCACCACATGATTCGCAAGCTCGTGGGTGCGCTCGTTTATATCGGCAAGGGGCGCTGTCCGGTAGGCTGGATGCAGGAGGTGCTCGAGGCGCGCGATCGCAGCGGGGCGGCACCGACCTTTTCACCGGACGGCCTTTATCTGTGCGGTGTCAGCTACCCATCGCGCTGGTCGCTCCCCAACGATGGGCGTATCATCGCGCTGCCCCAGCTACCCCTCGTCTGAATGTCCCGTACCCGAATCAAGATCTGCGGCCTGACCCGGGCGCAAGATGTGCGTGCGGCTGTCGCCCATGGTGCCGACGCGATCGGCTTTGTCTTCTATGCGTCCAGCCCACGTGCGGTGAGCATCGCGCAGGCCGCCGAGCTCGTTGCCTTGCTGCCCCCTTTCGTCGCTTCCGTGGGCCTGTTCGTGAACGCCACCGCAGACGAAGTAAATTGCGTTCTCGAACGCGTACCCCTGCAACTATTGCAGTTTCACGGTGACGAAGTGGAGGCTGATTGCGCCCGCTTTGGCCGACCCTGGATCAAGGCGGCGCGAATGCGTGCCGGAGTCGATCTGGTAGAATTCGCGTCCTTACATCCTGGCGCCAGTGGCATCCTCGTCGACGCCTTTGTCGAGGGCTATGGCGGCGGCGGAAAGACCTTTGACTGGTCGCTGATCCCGCGGGGGTTCGGGCGGCCGCTCGTGCTTTCCGGCGGGCTCGATGCAGACAATGTGGTCGATGCCGTGCGACGCATCCGCCCGTGGGCGGTCGATGTGTCGAGTGGTGTCGAAAGTGACAAGGGAATCAAGGACACGGCGAAGATCGCCGCGTTCATAGCCGGAGTTCGAGATGCAGATGGCTGACACGCCTTACCAGTTCCCCGATCCAAGTGGGCATTTCGGCCCCTATGGTGGCGTCTTCGTTGCCGAAACCCTGATGCCGGCGCTGACCGAGCTGAGGGAAGCCTACGCGGCCTGCCAGGCCGATGCAGCGTTCGTCGCCGAGTTCGAGCACGAACTCAAGCATTACGTTGGCCGCCCTAGCCCGATCTATCACGCCAGGCGGTGGTCGACCTTGCTCGGCGGCGCGCAGATCTACCTCAAGCGCGAAGACCTGAACCATACGGGCGCGCACAAGATAAACAACTGCATCGGCCAGGCCATGGTCGCCCGCCGCATGGGCAAGCCGCGTGTGATCGCGGAGACCGGTGCCGGCCAGCACGGCGTCGCCACCGCGACCGTCGCCGCGCGCTACGGCATGGAGTGCGTCGTGTACATGGGGGCCGAGGACGTCAAGCGCCAGGCCGCCAACGTCTACCGCATGAAGCTGCTGGGCGCTACCGTGGTGCCGGTCGAATCCGGCTCGCGTACGCTCAAGGACGCGCTCAACGAAGCGATGCGCGACTGGGTGACGAACGTCGCGGATACCTTCTACATCATCGGAACGGTGGCTGGCCCGCACCCCTATCCGATGATGGTGCGCGACTTCCAGACCGTGATCGGCAAGGAGTGTCTGGTGCAGATGCCCGAAATGGCCGGGCGGCAGCCGGACTACGTGCTGGCCTGCGTGGGCGGCGGTTCGAACGCGATGGGCATCTTCCATCCCTACATCGGCATGCCGGGTGTGAAGCTGGTCGGTGTCGAGGCGGCGGGAGAGGGCCTGGAGACCGGGCGCCACTCCGCCTCGCTGACCGCGGGCCGCGCCGGCGTACTGCACGGCAACCGCACCTATCTGCTGCAGGACGAGGACGGCCAGATCATCGAGACGCACTCGATTTCTGCCGGTCTCGACTACCCTGGCGTCGGCCCCGAGCACGCCTGGCTCAAGGACACTGCGCTGGCCGACTACGTTGGCATCACCGACGCCGAAGCGCTGCAGGCCTTTCATGATCTGTGCCGTCTTGAGGGCATCATCCCGGCGCTTGAGTCCGCCCATGCGCTGGCCTACGCCGCCAAGCTGGCGCCGACCCTGCCTGCGGACAAGATCCTGCTGGTCAACCTCTCCGGCCGTGGCGACAAGGATATGCATACCGTCGCCGAGCGCTCCGGCCTTCAGTTCTGAACCTGCCCCGGGCCGCTTTGCGGCCCGCAGTGTGATCGAGACATGTCAAGAATCCAGACCGTTTTCCAGCACCTCAAGGCCGATTCGCGCAAGGCGCTGATCCCCTTCATTACTGCCGGTTTTCCCGCGCCGGAGATGACGCTGCCGCTGATGCGTGCCCTCGTCGACGGCGGGGCGGACATCATCGAGCTCGGCGTCCCGTTCTCCGATCCGATGGCCGATGGGCCCACCATCCAGCGTGCCTCCGAGACCGCGCTCGCGCAGGGCATGAGCCTGCGCAAGGTGCTCGACATCGTGCGCAGCTTCCGTAGCGAAAATACGGACACCCCGGTGGTGCTGATGGGCTACGCCAACCCGATCGAGGCCATGGGGGTCGATACCTTTGCCGCGGCTGCACAGGCCGCCGGCGTGGATGGCGTGCTGGTGGTCGACTACCCGCCCGAAGAGTGCGTCAACTTTGCCCGCGCGGCCAAGGCCGCAGACCTGGATCCGATCTTCCTGCTGGCACCGACATCGACCGAGCAGCGTTTTACCGACGTGGCCGCGGTGGGCAGTGGTTATATCTACTACGTTTCGCTCAAGGGTGTGACCGGCAGCGCCAAGATCGATATCGATGAGGTGGCGCGCCGCATACCGCGCATTCGTGAGGCGGTCGGCATGCCCGTCGGCGTCGGTTTCGGTATCCGCGATGCGCAAAGCGCGCAGCGCGTGGGCGCGGTTGCCGACGCGGTGGTCATCGGCAGCCGGATCATCGAGGAGATCGAGCTCAGCCCGCGCGGAGAAGAGGCGGCGCGGGTCGCGGCCTTCATGCGTGAGATCCGTGCTGCGCTTGATGCGATCCCGAAAACTGGAGTGAACTCATGAGCTGGTTGGAGAAACTGCTGCCGCCGAAGATCAAGCGCAGCGACAGCAACGGACGCGGCAAGTCGTCCATTCCCGAAGGGCTCTGGAGCAAGTGCGGGGCCTGCGAAGCGGTGCTCTATCGCTCCGACCTGGACAGCAACCAGGGTGTCTGCCCCAAGTGTGGCCATCATCATCGCCTGCGTGCGCGCCAGCGCCTCGACCTCCTGCTCGATGCCGAACGCCGGTTCGAGATCGGCGCCGAGGTGGTGCCAGTCGATGCGCTCAAGTTCAAGGATTCACGCAAATACACCGAGCGCCTGTCGGCTGCCGCATCGGACACCGGTGAGGCCGATGCGATGGTGGTGATGCAGGGCTCGATCCAGGGCGTGCCGGTCGTGGTGGCCTGCTTCGAGTTCGAGTTTCTGGGCGGTTCGATGGGCTCGGTCGTTGGCGAGCGTTTCGTGCGCGGCGCCAAGGCCGCCTACGAGCAACGCGTGCCCTTCATCTGCATCACCGCCTCGGGCGGGGCGCGCATGCAGGAGGGTCTGTTCTCGCTGATGCAGATGGCCAAGACCACGGCGGCGATCACGCGCCTGGCCGAGCGTCGCCTGCCTTTCGTCACCGTGCTCACCGACCCGACCATGGGCGGCGTGTCGGCGAGCTTCGCCTTCATGGGCGACGTCGTGATTGCCGAACCCGGTGCGCTGATTGGGTTCGCCGGACCGCGCGTGATCGAGCAGACCGTGCGCGAGAAGTTGCCTGAAGGTTTTCAGCGCGCCGAGTTCCTGCTCGAAAAAGGCGCCATCGACATGATCGTTGATCGTCGCGAGCTGGGTCAGGAGCTCGCCCGCCTGCTCAACCTTCTGCTGCGCCAACCCGCCGCGTCTACCGCCTGATGGACTCATCGAACCCCGCTTTGCCGCTCACCCTCGAGGGGTGGCTGGAACTGCTCGAGCAGCGTCACACGCAAACCATTCAGCTCGGACTCGAGCGTGTCGCCGAAGTGCGCACAAGACTTGGACCCGACCCCGAAGCCGTCGTGATCACGGTCGGCGGCACCAATGGCAAGGGTTCGTGCTGCGCGATGCTCGAGGCCATCCTGCTCGCCGAAGGCTATCGAGTCGGCTGCTACACCTCTCCCCATCTGTTGCACTACAACGAACGGGTCCGCCTTGACGGCAAGGACGTCGCAGACGACGCGCTGATCGCCGGCTTTGCTGCGGTCGAGGCCGCGCGTGGTGACACGCCGCTGACCTACTTCGAGCACGGCACGCTGGCCGCATGGTCGATATTTTGCACGGCAAAGCCTGAGGTCATCATCCTCGAAGTCGGCCTCGGTGGGCGTCTCGATGCGGTCAATGTGTTCGACGCGGATTGCGCGCTGGTGACCAGCATTGCGCTTGATCACATGGATTATCTCGGCAGCACGCGCGACGCCATCGGCTTCGAGAAGGCGGGAATCTTCCGTGCCGGCCGGCCGGCGGTGTGTGGTGACCCGCAACCCCCTGCGACCCTGCTCGCTCATGCTGCGGCCGTCGGCGCGCAGTTGTGGGTGAGCGGGCGCGACTTCGGTTTTGGCGGTGACCGCCAGCAATGGGGCTACTGGCGCTACCCGGCACCGTCGGTGCACGGCGCGCTGGTCAAGCGCGGTGGCCTGGCCTATCCGGCGCTGCGCGGGGCCAACCAGCTGCTCAACGCAGCGGCGGTCATGACCGTGCTCGACAGCTTGCGTGACCGCGTTCCGGTATCGATGCAAGCCATTCGCGAAGGGTTGATGCTGGTCGATGCGCCCGGACGCTTCCAGACCCTGGCCGGTCGACCCGTGGTCGTGCTGGATGTGGCGCACAACCCGCAGGCGGCGGGTGTGCTCGCGGAGAACCTGGGCAACATGGGCTTCCATCCCGAAACCTGGGCGGTGTTCGGCATGCTCGAGGACAAGGATGTTGAAGGTGTTGTGGCGTTGATGAAGAATCGGGTTGATCACTGGTTGCTCGCAGCTCTGCCCGCGCCGCGTGGCCTGGGTGCGGAGGCGTTGGCAGGGCGCATGCGCGCAGCCGGCATCGAGGGCGACATACGCTGCCACGCGTCGCCTATGGAAGCGTATGTTGCGGCGCAGCAAGGCGCGCAAGAGGGTGATAGAATCGTCGTCTTCGGATCCTTCATGACGGTGGCTGATGTGCTTGCCGCGGTGAAGGCAGCCCGGCACTGACGAGACCTTTCCGTGAGCGACGCAGAACATCTCGAAATCAAGAAGCGCGCCCGACGCCGCCTGGTGGGGGCGATTGCGCTTGCGCTGCTGGCTGCGATCGTATTGCCGGTGATGATGGAGCAGGAACCGCGCCCGACCACGGCCGACATCCAGATCACCATTCCAGACCGCAATGCGGGCGCAGAGCCGTCGCGCCCAGCCACCGCCTTGCCCGATGGGACGAGCTTTCCAACGGTGGTTCCCGGCCCTGAGGAGCAGATGCCTGGGGCCGTGGCCGAGCCTGCGCCTGCGCCGGCTGAGCTCGTGCCGCCCACGGCGGCGACGCCAGCCCCCGACGCCGAACCGCCCAGCAAGACCGCCAGGCCCGAAGCCGGAAAGGCCGAAGCCGCCCGCGCCGAGAGTGCGGCGGCCGAGGCGGCGCGTGCGCGGGCGATCCTTGAAGGCAAGGAAGTTCCACGCGGCGACAGCTTTGTGCTGCAGATCGGGGCGTTCTCCGATGCGGACAAGGCCGAACGTCTTGCTGCCGAACTGAAGAAGCAAGGCTTTGCCGCCTACACCGAGCCCGCCGGCAAGGTCGTGCGTGTTCGTGTCGGTCCCGTCGCGGGCCGATCGGCGGCGGACAAGGCGGCGGTGCAGTTGAAGGCCCTGGGCTTCAGCACCGTCATCACGGCGCGCTGATCATTGGCCATGACGGTTTTCGACTACGTCTTCCTCGCCATCCTGGGACTCTCCGCGCTTGTCGGTCTGTGGCGTGGCTTGATCAGTGAAGTGATGGCCGTGATCGCATGGGTGGTCGCGCTTTTTGCCGCCTGGCGCTATAACGAACAGGCGGCCGAGGCCTTTGTCGGGCTCATCGCCGAGCCGCTGTGGCGGCAACTGGCGGGTGCCGCGCTGGTGGTGGTCGGTGTGCTGATTCTCGCTGGCCTCATCCGTTACCTGCTGCGCCAGTTGTTACAGGCGGCAGGCTTGGGCGCCACCGACCGTTTCTTTGGTGCGCTTTTTGGTGTCGCACGTGGTCTGCTTGTGGCCGTGGTAGTGGTCTTGATCGGTGGTGTCGCCGGTCTGTCCCGGGCGCCCTGGTGGACGCAGGCGCTGTTCTCTCCTCCGCTTGAAATGGCGGTCGTTGCCGCTAAACCCTGGCTGCCCGCTGTGGTGGCCGACAAGATTCGATTCAGATAGGCGAAATTTCCATGTGTGGAATTCTCGGGGTCGTTGCCACCTCTCCGGTCAACCAGTTGTTGTACGACGGGCTGCAGGTGCTGCAGCACCGTGGCCAGGACGCGGCGGGCATTGCCACCTCCGAAGGCGGACGCTTTCACATGCACAAGGGCTCCGGCCTGGTGCGAGACGTGTTCCGAACGCGCAACATGCGCAGCCTCGAGGGTAACTGGGGCATCGGTCACGTCCGTTATCCCACTGCGGGTTCGGCCAGCCATGCTGCCGAGGCGCAGCCTTTCTACGTCAACTCGCCCTTCGGCCTGCTTTTGGCGCACAACGGCAACCTGACCAATTCGGAAGCGCTCAAGCGTGAGATGTTCCTGTCGGACCTGCGCCACATCAACACCGGCAGCGACTCGGAGGTGCTGCTCAACGTGCTGGCGCACGAATTGCAGGCCTCCTGTAACGGGCTCAAGCTCGACGAGGACGCGGTGTTTCGCGCGGTGGCCGGTGTGCACCGCCGTTGCCGCGGTGCCTATGCCGTGGTGGCGATGATCGCGGGATACGGCTTGCTCGGCTTTCGTGATCCCTACGGCATTCGGCCGATGGTGATCGGGCGCAAGGACACCGCGGACGGCACCGAATGGCTGGTGGCGTCCGAGTCGGTGGCGCTCGATGTGCTGGGTTTCAAGCTCTTGCGTGACGTGGCGCCGGGCGAGGCGGTGCTGATCGACACCCAGGGCAATTTCCACAGCCGCCAGTGCGCGAGCAAGACCGTGCAGGCGCCGTGCATGTTCGAGTTCGTCTATCTGGCGCGGCCCGACTCGATCATCGACGGGGTGTCGGTGTACGAGTCGCGCATGAAGATGGGTGAATATCTTGCGGACAGGATGAAGCGGATGATGCCGCAGGTCGAGATCGACGTCGTCATCCCGATCCCCGACTCGAGCCGGCCGTCGGCCATGCAGATGGCAGAGCGCCTCGGTTTGCCCTTCCGCGAGGGCTTCGTCAAGAATCGCTACATCGGCCGCACCTTCATCATGCCGGGGCAGGCCACGCGCAAGAAGTCGGTGCGCCAGAAGCTCAATACCATCCACCAGGAGTTCAGGGGCAAGAGCGTGTTGCTGGTCGATGACTCCATCGTGCGCGGCACGACCAGCAAGGAGATCGTGAACATGGCGCGCGAGGCGGGTGCGGCCAAGGTCTATCTGGCCTCCGCAGCGCCCCCTGTACGCTATGCCAACGTGTATGGCATCGACATGCCGACGCGCGGGGAGTTGATCGCCTCGGGCCGCACCGAGGACGAGATCTGCCGCGAGATCGGTGCCGACGGCCTGATCTACCAGGACCTGGATGACCTCAAGGCCTCGGTGCGGGCCTTGAATCCGGCGATCAGCCTGTTCGAGACCTCGTGTTTCGACGGCTCCTACGTGACCGGCGACATCACGACCGAGTACCTCAATGGGGTCGAGAACCAGCGCGGGGAACTGAAGCCCTCCAGGGGCGACCTGCATGACGATGAGGACGGCCAGCTCGATCTCAACCTCGCCTCGGACACCGACAACTGATCGGCGCTTGTGCCCACCTGTATGGACGCTCAGACTGCAATGAACCTCCCCGAAGACCCGGTCTTCCATGCTGATACGCTCGCGATCCGTTCCGGTATCGAACGCAGTCAGTTTGGTGAGCACAGCGAAGCGATGTACCTCACCTCAAGCTTCGTGTTTGATAGTGCGGCCCAGGCTGCGGCCCGATTTTCGGGTGCGGAGGAGGGCAATGTGTATGCGCGTTTCTCCAATCCGAC
The DNA here is from genome assembly GCF_000443165.1 of Thauera terpenica 58Eu. Lineage (GTDB taxonomy): Bacteria > Pseudomonadota > Gammaproteobacteria > Burkholderiales > Rhodocyclaceae > Thauera > Thauera terpenica. Next base: position 64,759 of record NZ_ATJV01000125.1, read on the forward strand.
GGTGAGCGCGATGCAGACGCGGCTGGCGGCACTTGAGGGCGCCGAAGCCTGCGTGGCCACCGCCTCGGGCATGTCGGCCATCCTGTCGCTGGCGATGGCGGTGCTGCAGACGGGCGACCATATTGTGGCGTCTACCGGCCTGTTCGGCGCCACCCAGCAGCTGTTTGGCAACATCCTGTCGAAGTTCGGCATAGCGACCAGCTTCGTTCCTGCGACCGACCTCAACGCCTATCGCGAAGCGATCAGGCCGCGGACCAGGCTGTTCTTCGTCGAGACGCCCTCCAACCCGCTTACCGAAGTGGTCGACATCGCGGGGGTGGCTGCGATTGCGCACGAGGCCGGGGCGCTGCTGGCGGTGGACAACTGCTTCTGTTCGCCGGCCTTGCAGCGTCCGCTGGAGTTTGGCGCCGATGTGGTAGTGCATTCGGCAACCAAGTACCTCGACGGCCAGGGCCGTGTACTGGGGGGAGCGGTCGCCGGCAACAAGGTCGTCACCGACGAAGTGTTCAAGTTCCTGCGCACCGCAGGGCCTAGTCTGTCACCCTTCAACGCCTGGGTCATCCTCAAGGGCCTGGAGACCTTGCGTATTCGCATGGATGCGCAGTCAGCCGCTGCGCTCGAACTCGCGCGCTGGCTCGAGGCTCAGCCGGGAGTGGCGAGGGTGTATTACCCCGGTCTGTCCTCACATCCACAGCATGCATTGGCGATGCGCCAGCAGAAGTCGGGCGGCGCCATCGTCAGCTTCGATGTCGAAGGTGGGCGCGAGGCGGCGTGGAGGGTGATCGATTCGACGCGGCTGCTCTCGATCACCGCCAACCTGGGCGACACCAAGACCACGATCACCCATCCCGCCACCACCACGCATGGGCGCATCTCGCCTGAAGCCCGTGCCGCCGCCGGCATCGGTGAGAGCCTGCTGCGCATCGCCGTGGGGCTGGAGTCGGTCGAGGATCTGAAGGCCGACCTGGCGCGCGGACTGGCGCTCAGTAAGAGTCAAGCCATACCTGAATGCCGCTCGTAATATTCGCCTGCTGCGTCCTCGTCGTCACCACCACGATCCTGCACTACGAGGTCTTGAGGTCGCTGAACACGCGCTTGCCGACTCTCAGAGTTCCTGACCGCTCGAAGCTCGTCGTTGTCATCCTCGCTGCGTTTGTCGCTCACGCGATGGAGATGGCTTTTTACGGTGCTACCCTTTATATGCTCGTTCAATGGCTCGGCGTGGGCAGTCTCACCGGCAGCACGAGCTTTTCACTGGCGAATTGCCTGTATTTCTCCGCGGAGACATACACCTCCTTGGGCTTCGGTGATCTCACTCCCATCGGCCCCGTCAGACTGCTGGCGGGCGTGGAGGCCCTGAACGGGCTGCTGCTCATCGGCTGGTCAGCGTCCTTCACCTATATCTCAATGGAGCGGTTCTGGCGTCCTGGCGCGGCGCCATGATCGATTGCGGCTCTCGGTAATGAACAATGAAGCCGAATTCAAGCATGCGGCTGACGTCATCGCCGCCTGATGGCAGCCACAAGCAGAAAGTCGCCGCATGATCGAGGCTGGACTGGCTCCACAGGAGAAGGCGTGAATCCGTTCAACCGACGCGCAGCCTTCCGGATCGCGGCAGTCAGTGTGCTGCTGGCAGCGATTGCCAGCCCACTTGCCTGGATGGTCGCGCACGAAGCGGCAGAGGCCAATACCGTGTCGATGGCGGTGGAGGAGTCGCAGCGGCTGGCGCGCCACTTCGACGCCACTGCACTGCGCGGGCCAGAAGCGAGTGTGCACGCTCAAAGCGCTGCGAATGCGATCGTCGGCGGGCTGTTCGACGTTGCCGAAATCTATGATCAGGAGGGCAGCCGGCTTGCCACCGCGATGACCAGCGTGGGCGCCGAGATCGAAAGGCTTTTGCCCACTCACCGTCCCCCGGATTACACCGTTGAAACGCACAGGGATCTGGGGCACACGAACGGGCGCTGGGTGATCCGTGTCTTCGTGCCGCTGAAAAACCCTGAGGGTGTTTCCGCGGACGAGATAGCCGGATATTTCGAGGGTGTGCGTGCGATTCCGGACTGGCAGCTGGAGCAGATGTTTCAGCACGGCTTGCGCGCAGCCCTGATGGCGGGGCTCGCCTCTCTCCTGTGTGGCGCTGCGATCTATCCAGTCGTTGTCCGGCTTGCGGCCGACAACGAACGCAAGGCCTCTGAAGTGCTCGCGTCCCACCTCTCCTTGATGGAGGCCCTCGGTCAGGCGATCGCAAAACGCGACTCCGATACCGGCGCACACAATTACCGCGTTGCCTGGATTGCTGCGCGCATTGCCGAGCGCATGGGGCTGCAGGGTAAGGCGATGCAATCCATGATCGTGGGCAGCCTGCTGCACGACATCGGGAAGATCGGGATCCCGGATGCCATCCTCTACAAGCCCGCCGCACTGGACGACGATGAACTGGAGATCATGCGTAGCCATGTGCAGCAGGGCGAAGAAATCGTCGCCGGCATCCGCTGGCTTGATGAAGCCCATGACATCGTCTCTGCTCACCATGAGAAGTGGGATGGCACGGGCTATCCACGTCAGCTTGCAGGAGAGAATATTCCTCTTTCAGCCCGTGTGTTCGCGCTTGCCGACGTGTTCGATGCCCTCTGCTCGAAGCGACCTTACAAGGCTGAACTCGGTTTCGATGCCGCCATGGAGATTCTGGAAAGAGGGGTTGGGAGCCACTTCGACCCGGCGGTGATGGCCGCCTTTCGCCCGCTCGCGAGGGATGTGTTCGATACCCTTGCCGAGAGCGACGAAGCGGGCGCGCGTGGATTGCTGGAGAAACGTGTTCGACGTCATTTCGGGATAGGGGAAGGCTGACTTCCATCTCGAATCCCAAGTCTGCGTCCAACGCCATGCTTGGAGCCGGCCCACGCATGGAGAGAAGCCCGGAATTTCAACAAATCAAGAGCTTGAGCATTGTTCTCAGGCGCCCGGAATGAGCTGATGGGTGCCGAATTGAGGGTCATGCAGGGTGACATCAGCCCCTGGCAGTGTCGCCCGATCCGCTTGTGAATACCCGCCCGTCGTAGTGCAGCCAGCTGGCCTGACCGCGCCAGTCCGATAGAACGTGACGTGTGCAGCTGTGACCATCGACTTCGGCGAGGTGGCAGGCAGGCCGATGGGTGTGGCCGTGAATCAAGCTCGGGTAGCCGTGCGTGCGCAGCAGCGCAGCGACTGCATCGGCGTTGACGTCCATGATTTCGATGGCCTTCTCAGCCTTGGCGGTTTCGCTCTGCTGGCGCAACGAGGCGATGAAGGCCTTGCGTGCAGCCAGCGGCTGAGCCAGGAAGCCGGTCTGCCAGGCGGGGTCGCGCACCTGGCGGCGGAAGGCCTGGTAAGCGAGATCGTCGGTGCACAGCGCGTCGCCATGTGAGAGCAGCAAGGGCGGGGCGTCTGCGTCCTTATCGAACCGGACTCGCGTCGGGTCTTCGAGCAGGCGCGCGCCTATGGCCTCGGCGAAGGTGGGGCCGGCGAGCAGGTCGCGGTTGCCTCTCATGAAGAACACGGCTGTTCCGGCGTCGGCGAGGGCACGGATCGCGGCGGCGGCGCGCGCGTTGAAGGGGGTGGCGAGGTCGTCGTCGCCCGCCCAGTATTCGAACAGGTCGCCGAGGATGAAGAGGCTCGCCGCCTCGCGTGCCTTGCCCTGCAAGAAATCGAGGAAGGCGGCGACGTTGGCGGGCTCCTCAGCGCTGAGGTGCAGGTCCGAAATGAACAATGCCGGAAGCGTCGCTTGCAGCGCTTCCGGCATGGGCTCGATGGGCTGAGGACCCTCGCCGGGGGCGAGGGCCGTGCCGCGCGTGTGCGCAGCGTCAGGGGCAGAGTCAGACAACTTCAGCGCGCTCGATGATCACGTCTTCCTTCGGTACGTCCTGATGGAAGCCGCTCGAGCCGGTCTTGACCTTGCGGATGGCCTCGATCACGTCCTCACCCTCACTGACCCTGCCGAACACGCAATAACCCCAGCCCTGCAGGTCGGGTGAGCGGTAGTTGAGGAAGTCGTTATTGGCGACGTTGATGAAGAACTGTGCGGTCGCCGAGTGCGGGTCCTGCGTGCGTGCCATGGCGACCGTGCCGCGCTCGTTCTTGAGGCCGTTATCGGCTTCGTTCTTGATCTGCTCGCCGGTGGGCTTTTGCGTCATGCCGGGCTCGAAGCCGCCGCCCTGGATCATGAAGCCGTCGATGACACGGTGAAAGACAGTGTTGTTGTAGTGGCCCGACTCGACGTAGGCGAGAAAGTTTGCCACCGTGAGCGGCGCCTTGTCGGCGTCGAGTTCAAGGGTGATCACGCCGTGGTTGGTGTGCAGTTTGACTGCCATGAGTGTTTCTCCTGGGGAAAGTTGAATGGGGGCTGCGGGGGCTTACTTTGCGCCGCGTTTTTCTGCACTGGCTTCAAGTACGCGCGCGCTGTTGACGATGACGGCCTCGACCGGCACGTTCTGGTGAAATCCACGGTTGGCCGTGGGTTGCTTGGCGATTGACTCGACCACCTCCAGGCCCTTGACGACCTTGCCGAACACCGCATAGCCCCAGCCGTCGCGCGACGGATAGTCGAGGGCGGTGTTGGCTACGAGGTTGATGAAGAACTGCGAGCTTGCCGAGTGCGGGTCGGCGGTGCGCGCCATCGCCAGCGTACCCACTTCGTTGCGCAGGCCGTTCCTGGCCTCGTTCTCGATCGGCGCGCGTGTGCTCTTCTGCTTCATGTCGGCATCAAAGCCACCGCCCTGGATCATGAAGCCGTCGATGACACGGTGGAACACGGTGCGATTGTAAAAGCCATCCTTGACGTACTGGATGAAGTTGTCGGCCGATTTGGGCGCCTTGTCGGCAAACACCTCGACGACGATGTCGCCCTGGTTGGTCTTCAGTTCGACCATGGGGTTGGCGGCGAGGGCGCTCAGTGCGCTCGAGGCCAGCAGGGCAAAGGCGATCAGGTGTTTTTTCATGAAATCTCCGGGTGTGGCCGCGCGTCTGCCTTTGTGGCGGGTGTTGGGGTGGGTGTTTCGAGGGCGTCGGCGGGGGTGAGGACAAGGCCGAAATGGCGGGCGGGCAGTGCTTGCCGAGTCTGCCAACAGGCCTGCCAGCGCCTGCCAACGTGCCCGCCACGAGTCTCACCAGTCGGCCCACAAAGGGGCACGGGGGCGACCGTGGTATATTTGCGCCCTTGTCAGCGTTCGTCCCTGAGCCGCAGGGCACGCAGGATTCTAGCAACAAGCCCCACCCCTCACAATCGCGCATCCCGCCCCGCCCATGCTCTCCATCTACAATACCCTCTCGCGTACCAAGGAAGTCTTCACCCCGATCGAGCCTGGCAAGGTTCGCATGTATGTATGTGGCATGACGGTGTACGACTTCTGTCACCTCGGCCACGCGCGCGTGATGGTGGTGTTCGACATGGTGACGCGCTGGCTGCGTGCCAGCGGGCTGGACGTGACCTACGTGCGCAACATCACCGACATTGATGACAAGATCATTCGTCGTGCCGCGGAAAATGGCGAGCCGATCCGCGCCTTGACTGACCGTTTCATTGCCGCCATGAACGAGGATGCCGCAGCGCTCGGTGTGTTGCCTCCCGACCATGAGCCGCGCGCCACTGATTACGTCCCGCACATGCAGAGCCTGATTGCACGCCTGGAGCAGAAGGGCCTGGCCTATGTGGCGGCCAATCGTGACGTGTGCTACGCCGTGCGCAAGTTCGAAGCCTACGGCAAGCTGTCGGGCAAGTCGGTGGACGAGTTGCGTGCCGGTGAGCGCGTGGATGTCGCGCAGGGCAAGAATGACCCGCTCGATTTCGTGCTGTGGAAGCACGCCAAGGCCGAAGAGCCGGGCGAGGTGAAATGGGATTCGCCCTGGGGTGCAGGCCGTCCGGGCTGGCATATCGAATGCTCGGCGATGAGCTCAGCGCTGCTGGGGCAGCATTTCGACATCCATGGCGGTGGCATGGACCTGCAGTTTCCGCATCATGAAAATGAAATTGCCCAGTCCGAAGGTGCGCACGACCACGCTTTCGTGAATTACTGGATGCATAACGGTTTTGTGCGCATCGACGACGAAAAGATGTCGAAGTCACTCGGCAACTTCTTCACCATTCGTGAGGTGTTGCAGAAATACGATGCGGAGGTGGTGCGCTTCTTCATCCTGCGCGCTCATTACCGCAGCGCCCTGAACTACTCCGACGTCCACCTCGAGGACGCACGCAGCGCACTGACGCGCCTGTACACGGCCTTGAAGAGCGTGCCCATCGAAGGCGAGGCCAGCGTCGACTGGGACGAAGCCCACGGCAGACGTTTCCGCGCGGCGATGAACGACGACTTCAATACCGCGGAAGCGGTGGCGGTGCTGTTCGAACTGGCAAACGAGGTCAATCGCAGTGCGTCGCCGGGGCTGGCGCGACAGCTCAAGGCCCTGGGCGCGGTGCTCGGATTGCTTGAGCGCGACCCGGTGGTGTTTCTGCAAGCAGGCCTGCCGACGGCCGCGGGGCTCGATGGCGCGGCGATCGAGGCCCGCATCGCGCTGCGCGATGCGGCCAAGAAGGCGCGTGACTATGCCGAGGCCGACCGTATCCGTGCCGAACTGACGGCGGCGGGCGTTGCGCTGGAAGATGGCCCGGCGGGTACGAGCTGGCGTCGGGCCTGAGCCGCTGGCTGCCTCGACTGGGCAGGGTGGCGCGTCGTGACCAAACCGTAGTTGAATCCACACCAAACGCCTGAGGACAAGGAGCTTCACGCATGAACATCACCGACTTTCAAAGCCTTCTTGAAGCCGCCCGCCAGCAAACCGAGCAGCAGCGCTTGCTGCTCGTATTCACTCGCGCCGAACTGCCTGACGACGCCACCGCTGAACAGCGCGCTGGCTTCGAGCAGGGCGAGGGCGGGGCGCTGGTGCCGGTGATGTACGTCGACAAGGAACCCGAGGAAGTACGCTCCTTCGAGGAACTGGTCGAGGAGTCGCGCCATACCGGGCAGCACTGGGACATGATGTTCGTCGGCTGCCTGAGCGGGCAGGGCGGACGTGGGCTGGACGACAACACCGTGCAGAAGGCGCTCGAGACCATGATCATGTCGATCCAGGGTGGCATCGTCGCCCACCTGCTCGCCTATCGCCCCAACGGCGAGCAGGTGCAGCTGGCGGGCGCGGTCGAGGGTCTGAACTGAGGCCCTGAGCTGAGGCCTGAGCCTGGCGTGATCGCCTCAAGACGCTCAGCATGAAACACCGCGGCCCGCGATTCATTGTGAATCGCGGGCCGCTTGCCGTGGATGCCCCGCGCGGGGGCGCCGAGAGCACTCAGGCGGCGAAGAAGTTCTTCACCTTGTCCATCCACGACTTCGCCTTCGGGTTGTGACGGTCGGCGTTACCGCTGGAGATTTCCTCGAACTCGCGCAGGAGCTCCTTCTGGCGCTCGGTGAGGCTGACCGGTGTCTCCACCACGACGTGGCACAGGAGGTCGCCATTGGCATGGCTGCGCACATTCTTGATGCCCTTGCCACGCAGGCGGAAGACCTTTCCACTCTGCGTTTCCGCCGGAATCTTCAGGCGGGCCATGCCATCCAGGGTCGGAATCTCGATCTCGCCGCCGAGCGCGGCGGTGGAGAAGCTGACCGGCATCTCGCAGTGCAGGTCATCATGCTCACGCTCGAACACGGCGTGCTTGCGGATGTGGATCTCGACGTACAGGTCGCCCGCCGGGCCGCCATTGACACCGGGTTCGCCGTGGCCGCCATGGCGCAGGCGCATGCCTTCGTCGATGCCCGCCGGGATCTTCACTTCCAGCGTCTTGTGCTTCTTCACCCGCCCGGCGCCGCCGCAATCGCGGCAGGGGTCGGGGATGATCTTGCCGCTGCCATGGCACTTGGGGCAGGTCTGCTGGATGGAGAAGAAACCCTGTTGTACGCGCACCTGACCCTGGCCGCTGCAGGTGGGGCAGGTCTTGGGCTGGGTGCCGGGCTTGGCGCCGCTGCCGTGGCAGCTGCCGCACTCCTCGACGGTCGGGATGCGGATCGTCTTTTCCGCACCGCGCGCGGCTTCCTCGAGCGTGATCTCGAGGTTGTAACGCAGGTCTGCGCCGCGGTACACGTTCGAGCGCCCGCCGCGACCGCCACCACCGAACAGATCGCCAAAGATGTCGCCGAAGGCATCGGCAAAGCCGCCCTCGAAGCCTTGCCCGTTGCCGCCCATTGAAGGGTCGACGCCGGCATGGCCGTAGCGGTCGTAGGCGGCCTTCTTCTGTGCATCGGAGAGCACTTCGTAGGCCTGCTTGGCCTCCTTGAACTTCTCCTCGGAATCCTTGTTGTCCGGGTTGCGGTCCGGATGGTGCTTCATGGCCAGCTTGCGGTAGGCCTTCTTGATGTCGTCATCGCCGGCGTCGCGATTGACGCCGAGGACTTCGTAGTAATCCCTTTTGGACATATGGTGCTTCGCTCAGTCTGGTATCAAGCAAAGGCCGAGCCTGCGCCAGAGCAGGGCTCCGGCGGGGCTCGGCCGCAAAGAGTTCGCCAGAGTGACGATTACTTCTTGTCCTTCACTTCGGTGAATTCGGCATCCACCACATCGGGGTCCTCGGCCTTGCTGTCCGCGGACGGGCCGCCTGCACCCTGGGCGCCGCCTTCGGACTGAGCGTACATCTGCTCGCCGAGCTTCTGTGCGGCGGTCGCCAGGGCCTGGCTCTTGGCTTCGATGCTGTCCTTGTCACCGCTCTTGATCGCCTCTTCAGCCTCCTTGATCGCAGCCTCGATCTTGGACTTCTCGTCCTCGGACAACTTGTCGCCGTACTCGGTCAGCGCCTTTCTGGTCGAGTGGATCAGGGCGTCGCACTGGTTGCGGGCATCGACCAGCGCGTGCGCCTTCTTGTCGTCCTCGGCATGAACCTCAGCGTCGCGCACCATGCGCTCGACCTCATCATCCGACAAGCCGGAGTTGGCCTGGATCTTGATCTTGTTTTCCTTGCCGGTGGCCTTGTCCTTGGCCGATACGTGCAGGATGCCGTTGGCGTCGATGTCGAAAGTGACCTCGATCTGCGGCATGCCGCGCGGCGCCGGCGGGATGTCGGAGAGGTTGAACTGACCCAGGCTCTTGTTGCCCGCGGCCATTTCGCGTTCGCCCTGCAAGACGTGGATGGTGACTGCGTTCTGGTTGTCGTCGGCGGTCGAGAACACCTGCGAAGCCTTGGTCGGGATCGTGGTGTTCTTCTGGATCAGCTTGGTCATCACGCCGCCCAGGGTCTCGATGCCCAGCGACAGCGGGGTGACGTCGAGCAAGAGCACGTCCTTGACTTCACCTTGCAGCACGCCGCCCTGGATGGAGGCGCCGACGGCCACTGCTTCGTCCGGGTTGACGTCCTTGCGCGGCTCCTTGCCGAAGAAGGCCTTGACCTTGTCCTGCACCATCGGCATGCGGCTCTGGCCACCGACCAGGATCACGTCGTCGATGTCGGACACCTTCAGGCCGGCATCCTTGAGCGCGACACGGCAGGGCTCGATCGAGCGCTCGACCAGGTCCTCGACCAGCGCTTCGAACTTGGCGCGCGTGATCTTGACCGCCAGGTGCTTGGGGCCGGAGGCGTCGGCGGTGATGTAGGGCAGGTTGACTTCAGTCTGCTGGCCGGACGAGAGCTCGATCTTGGCCTTTTCGGCCGCTTCCTTCAGGCGCTGCAGGGCGAGCACGTCCTTCTTCAGATCTACGCCCTGATCCTTCTTGAACTCGGTGACGATGTAATCGATCAGGCGCTGGTCGAAGTCCTCGCCGCCGAGGAAGGTGTCGCCGTTGGTGGCCAGCACTTCGAACTGGTGCTCACCTTCGAGGTCGGCGATCTCGATGATGGAGACGTCGAAGGTGCCGCCGCCCAGGTCATACACGGCGATCTTGGAGTCGCCCGGCTTCTTGTCCATGCCGAAGGCGAGCGCAGCCGCGGTGGGCTCGTTGATGATGCGCTTGACTTCCAGGCCGGCGATACGGCCGGCGTCCTTGGTGGCCTGGCGCTGGCTGTCGTTGAAGTAGGCCGGCACGGTGATGACGGCCTCGGTCACTTCCTCGCCGAGGTAGTCTTCGGCGGTCTTCTTCATCTTGCGCAGCACCTCGGCGGAGACCTGCGGCGGCGCGATCTTCTTGCCGCGCACTTCCACCCAGGCGTCACCGTTGTCGGCCTTGACGATGGTGAAGGGCATCATCGCGATGTCCTTCTGCACTTCCTTTTCCTCGAAGCGACGGCCGATCAGGCGCTTGATCGCGAACAAGGTGTTCTTGGCGTTAGTGACCGCCTGGCGCTTGGCCGGCGCACCGCACAGGATTTCGCCGTCTTCGGCGTAGGCGACGATCGACGGGGTCGTGCGTGCGCCTTCGGAGTTTTCGATGACCTTCGGCTTGCCGCCTTCCATCACGGAGACGCAGCTATTGGTGGTGCCGAGGTCGATACCGATGATCTTGCCCATGAGTGTTCCTCTTCAAGTCTGAATTCGTTGGCGGAGCAGTGTGGCTGTCCGGTCTGATTCGAATATGGGGTGTTGCGGCGCGCTTTCAAGCCGTGGCGCGCAGATTCCTTACGTGTTCTTCGCTTTTGCGACCATCACCATCGCCGGGCGGATGACGCGCTCGTTGAGCAGATAACCCTTCTGCAACACGGTGACGACGGTGTTGGGTTCGGCGTCCGAGTCGACGGTGCTGATGGCCTGATGCTTGTTGGGATCGAATTTTTCTCCGAGCGGGTTCTCCTCGCTCAGGCTGGCGCTTTCGAAGGCTGCCACCAGTTGCTTCAAAGTCAGGGCAACGCCCTCGCGCAGCGCTTCGGCGGTCTGCTTGTCGATGGCGAGCGCCGCCTCCAGGCTGTCCTTCACCGGCAGCATGGCACTGGCGAATTTTTCGGCGGCAAATTTGCTGGCCTTGGTGACCTCTTCCTGCGCGCGGCGGCGGACATTTTCGGTCTCGGCCTTGGCGCGCAGCCAGGCATCGTGATGCTCGGAAGCTTTCAGTTCAGCCTGGCGCAGGCTTTCTTCCAGGCTTGGCATGCTGTCTACATGCGCTGCTGCGGGATTCGTGCCAGCCTGTGCGCGCTGCTGCTCAAGCTCTTCGGCGGGTGGCGTGGAGGGGGTCTGTTCCTGCATGGATTTGCTCTCCCGTTGATCTCTGATGACACGATTTTGGGGCGGTCAAACGGGATTTCAAGGGGGGAGGCCTTGCTTTGTCGATGATGGTGCGCGCGCGCTGCCACATCTTGTCGTGCGCGGGCCGATGCCGGGGAGGGTGATCGCAGCGGCTCGGGGGTCACAGCCCGGAGCGGCTGAGGGTGGCACATGTTAATATTGCGCGTTTCGGTAAACGCGGCCTGTCCGCCCCCAGCATGACTCAGTTCGCCAAGGAAACCCTGCCGATCAGCCTCGAAGAGGAGATGCGGCACTCCTACCTCGATTACGCGATGAGCGTGATCGTGGGACGTGCTCTCCCCGATGCACGCGACGGCCTCAAGCCTGTCCATCGTCGTGTGCTGTTCGCGATGCATGAGCTGTCCAATGACTGGAATCGCGCCTACAAGAAGTCGGCGCGCATCGTCGGCGACGTCATCGGCAAGTACCACCCGCACGGCGACACCGCGGTGTACGACACCATCGTGCGCATGGCGCAGCACTTTTCGCTGCGCTACATGCTGGTCGATGGTCAGGGCAACTTCGGCTCGGTGGATGGCGACAATGCGGCCGCGATGCGTTACACCGAAATCCGCATGGCGCGTATCGGCCACGAACTGCTGGCCGACCTGGACAAGGAAACGGTCGATTTCGGGCCGAACTACGACGGCTCCGAGAAAGAGCCGCTGGTCATGCCGGCGCGCATCCCCAATCTGCTCATCAATGGCTCGTCGGGCATCGCGGTCGGCATGGCGACCAACATTCCGCCGCACAACCTGGGCGAAGTCGTCGATGCCTGCTTTGCGCTGCTGGCCGATCCCGACATCGACATCGAGGCCCTGATCGACATCGTCCAGGCGCCCGACTTCCCGACTGCCGCCCTGATCTATGGCCTGCATGGCGTGCGTGAGGGTTATCGCACCGGCCGTGGTCGCGTGATCATGCGCGCGCGCACCCATTTCGAACCCATCGGCAAGAGCGATCGCCAGGCCATCATCGTCGACGAGCTGCCCTACCAGGTGAACAAGCGCACCTTGCAGGAGCGCATGGCCGAGCTGGTCAACGAGAAGAAGATCGAGGGCATCAGCGAGATCCGCGACGAGTCGGACAAGTCCGGCATGCGTCTGGTGGTCGAGCTCAAGCGCGGCGAGATGCCCGAGGTGGTGCTGAACAAGCTGTTCAAGCACACCCAACTGCAGGATAGCTTCGGCATGAACATGGTGGCGCTGGTCGACGGCAAGCCGCGCCTGCTCAACCTGAAGCAGATGCTGGTGTGTTTCCTCGAACACCGGCGCGAGGTCGTCACCCGGCGCACCATCTTCGAGCTGCGCAAGGCGCGCGACCGTGGCCACATTCTGGAAGGCCTGGCGGTGGCCTTGTCGAACGTCGACGAGGTGATCGCGCTCATCAAGGCCGCGCCCACCCCGGCCGACGCCAAGCGCGAGCTGATGGTGCGTGAATGGCGCTCGACCATGGTCGAGGAGATGCTCTCGCGTGCGCTCGCCGACAGCTACCGGCCCGAGGGTCTGGATCCGCAGTTTGGCCTGTCTGCCCAGGGTTACCGCCTGTCCGATACTCAGGCCCAGGCCATCCTCGAGTTGCGCCTGCAGCGCCTGACCGGGCTCGAACAGGACAAGATCGTCGGCGAATACCGCGAGGTGATGGACGTCATCACCGACCTGCTCGACATCCTGGCGCGCCCCGAGCGCATCACCGCGATCATCGTCGAAGAGTTGACCGCGATCCGCAACCAGTTTGGCGACCCGCGTCGCTCCGAACTGGTGATGAACACCGCCGAGATCAACATCGAGGACCTGATCACGCCCGAAGACATGGTCGTGACCCTGTCGCACACCGGTTACTTCAAGCGCCAGCCGCTCGCCGATTATCGTGCCCAGCACCGTGGCGGGCGGGGCAAGCAGGCGACCTCGATGAAGGACGAAGATTTCATCGACCACCTCTTCGTCGCCAACACGCACGACACCGTGCTGTGCTTCTCCAGTCGCGGCCGTTGCTACTGGCTGAAGGTGTACGAGGTCCCGGAAGGCACGCGCAACTCGCGCGGCAAGCCGATCGTGAATCTGTTCCCGCTCAACGAGGGCGAGAAGATCACCGCCGTGCTGCCGATCAAGGAGTTCGACGATGAGCACTTCGTGTTCATGGCCACCTCCGAGGGCACGGTCAAGAAGACGGCCTTGAGCGCGTTCTCCAACCCGCGCAAGGCCGGCATCATCGCGGTCAATCTCGACGACGGCGATCATCTCATCGGCGTCGCCATCACCGGGGGTGAATGCGACGTGATGCTGTTCTCCGATGCGGGCAAGGCGGTGCGTTTTGCCGAGACCGATGTGCGCCCGATGGGGCGCGAGGCGCGCGGCGTGCGCGGCATGATGCTGGAAGACGGTCAGGCGGTGATTGCCATGCTGGTGGCCGAGGATGAGTTGCTGTCGGTGCTGACCGCGACCGAAAATGGTTACGGCAAGCGCACCCCGGTAGCCGAATACACCCGCCATGGGCGGGGCACCAAGGGCATGATCGCGATCCAGACTTCCGATCGCAACGGCAAGCTCGTCGGCGCGGTGCTGGTTGAGCCGAGCGACGAGGTGATGCTGATTTCGACCGGCGGCGTACTGATCCGCACCAGCGTCGAGAGCATTCGCGAAATGGGCCGTGCCACCCAGGGCGTGACCCTGATCAACCTCGATGAAGGCACTTTCCTCGCCAGCATCGAGAAGGTGGCCGAATCGGATGCGGATGCAAGCATGCTGATTGATGAGGACAGCGACGTGGTCGCGGACGCCAACGGCCCTGAAGCCGCAGCGCCGCAGGCAGACGCTGATGTTGATGCGGACGCTGGCAGCAGCGACGAGCAAGGGGAGGTTTGATGAGTCGCGTGTGGAATTTCAGCGCTGGTCCTGCGGCGCTGCCCGAGGAGGTGCTGCAGCAGGCCGCCGCCGAGATGCTGGACTGGCAGGGTGAGGGCGTGGGCGTGATGGAGATGAGCCATCGCGGCAAGGCCTTCACCACCATTGCGCAGGCCGCTGAAGCCGACCTGCGCGAGTTGCTGGCGGTGCCGGAAAACTATCGCATCCTGTTCATGCAGGGCGGGGCGATCGCCCACAATGCGCTCATCCCGATGAATCTGATGGGCGACCGGAAGGTGGCCGACTATGTCGTCACCGGCGCGTGGTCGACCAAGTCGCAAAAGGAAGCGAGCAGGTACGCCACGGTGAATATCGCCGCCAGCTCCGAGTCGAGTGGATTCACCACCGTGCCGGCGCTGTCGGACTGGAAGCTGTCGGCGGATCCGGCCTACGTCTTCACCTGCACCAACGAGACCATAGGCGGCGTCGAATATCCGTTCGAGCCCGATCTGGCGTGCATTGGCCGTGGTGAGGTGCCGGTGGTGGCCGACATGTCATCACACATCCTGTCGCGCGCGATCGACGTGTCGAAGTACGGCCTGATCTTTGGTGGCGCGCAAAAGAACATCGGCCCCGCGGGCCTGACCATCGTCATCGTGCGCGACGACATGCTCGGGCGCGCGATGCCGCATTGCCCGAGCGCCTTCGATTACAAGACGGTGGCCGACAACGCTTCGATGTACAACACGCCGCCGACCTACGCGATCTACATCGCCGGCCTGGTGTTCCAGTGGCTCAAGCGCCAGGGCGGCGTGGCGGCGATCGAAGCGCAGAACGTGGCCAAGGCGAAGCTGCTGTATGACTTCATCGACGCCAGCGGTTTCTACCAGAACCGCATCGACCCGGCCTGCCGCTCGCGCATGAATGTGCCCTTCTTCCTGCACGATGAGACGCACAACGAGGCCTTTCTGGCCGAATCGAGCGCGGCCGGTCTGGCGCAGCTCAAGGGTCACAAGGCGGTGGGCGGCATGCGTGCATCGATCTACAACGCGATGCCGCTGGCGGGCGTGCACGCCCTGGTGGACTTCATGCGTGACTTTGCAGCGCGCAAGGCCTGACTGGACATACCGAGCATGAGTGACGAACTGCTGAAGCTGCGCAACGAAATCGACCGTCTCGATGAAGAGATCCTCGCCCGTCTGTGTGAGCGCGCGCGCTGCGCGCAGCGCGTGGGCGAGGTGAAGCAGGGCGAGCCGCCCTTCTATCGGCCCGAGCGCGAAGCGCAGGTCTTGCGTCGCCTGGCTGAGCTCAATCCCGGGCCGCTGCCCGCCGATGCGGTCAAGACCATCTTCCGCGAAGTGATGTCGGCCTGCCTTGGCCTCGAGCATCCGCAGCGCATTGCCTATCTGGGGCCGGCGGGCACCTTCTCCGAGAGCGCCAGCCGCAAGCAGTTCGGATCCGCGCCGGGCTTCCTCGCCATGGCGACGATCGAGGATGTGTTTCGCGCCGTCGAGGCGAACAATGTCGATTACGGCGTGGTGCCGGTCGAGAATTCGACCGAAGGTGGGGTCAGTGTCACGCTCGACCTGCTGCTGGCCAGCCCGGTCAAGGTCTGCGGCGAGGTCAATCTGCGCATCCACCAGCAGCTGATGTCGCAGGCTGACGGCATCGGCGCGGCCAGGCGCATCTACTCGCATGCACAGTCGCTGGCGCAGTGTCACGAATGGCTCAATCGCAATCTGCCTCACCTGCCGCGTATCCCGGTCGCGAGCAATGCCGAGGCCGCGCGTCTGGCGGCGGAAGACGCGGAGTCCTGTGCCATTGCGGGTGAAGCGGCGGCGCAGCTTTACGGGCTGAACATCCTCGCGCCCAATATCGAGGACGACCCCAACAACACCACGCGCTTTCTCGTCATCGCCGACCATGACGCCGGGCCTTCGGGCAAGGATCGCACCTCCTTGGTGTTTTCGGCCTTGAACCGGCCGGGCGCGATTCATACCCTGCTCGAGCCGCTTGCCCGTCATGGCGTGGACATGACCAAGCTGCAGTCGCGCCCGGCGCAGTCCGGGCTGTGGGAATATGTCTTCTATGCCGACATCAACGGCCATCGCCAGGATGCTGATGTCGCCGCCGCGCTCAAGGAGCTTGCCGAGCGCGCGGCCTTTGTCAAAGTGTTGGGCTCGTATCCGGTCGCGGCGATCTGAATCCGGTTCGAGCTCAGCTCACACCCTCCCAGCGGGCATTTGCGGCCCGCTCCGAAACCAGAACGAACGCGGCCGCGTGCCAGCAGGAGAACGTCATGAGCGTTGCCAGCCACTCCCCGGAATACATCCGCGCCATCATGCCCTACCAGCCTGGCATGCCGATCTCCGAGCTGGCGCGGGAAATGGGGCTTGCCGAGGCCAGCATCGTCAAGCTCGCCTCCAACGAAAATCCCCTGGGCATGAGCCTGCGTGCGCGTGACGCTGCGCGCGCGGCCTTGTCCGAAGTTGCGCGCTATCCGGACGGCAGCGCGTTTGCGCTGAAGGCGGCGCTGTGCCGCAAGTTTGGCGTCAAGCCCGAGCAGCTGGTGGTTGGCAACGGCTCCAACGACATTCTTGAAATCGCTAGTCAGGCTTTCCTCGGGCCCGGCGCTTCGGCGGTGTATGCACAACACGCCTTTGCTGTCTATCCGCTGGCGACGCACGCACGTGGCGCACGCGGCATCGAAGTGCCAGCGAAGCACTTCGGCCATGATCTCGAGGCCATGGCTGCGGCGATCTCCGTCGACACGCGCATCGTCTTCATCGCCAACCCGAACAATCCGACCGGCACCTTCCTGCCCGGCGAGGCTATCGAAGCCTTCCTGCGCGCGGTGTCGCCCGACGTGCTGGTGGTGCTGGACGAGGCCTATACCGAATACCTGGCACCGGCGCAGCGTTACGACGCCATCGCCTGGGTCGAGCGCTTCCCCAATCTGCTCGTGTCTCGCACCTTCTCCAAGGCCTATGGTCTTGCCGGGCTGCGCGTGGGGTATGCGATTGCCCATCCCGAGGTCGCCGATCTGATGAACCGTGTGCGTCAGCCCTTCAATGTCTCCAGCGTGGCGCTGGCTGCGGCCGAGGCAGCGCTGGGCGACGACGAGTTCCTCGCGCAATCGGCCGAGCTCAACCGCCGCGGCATGGAGCAGCTCACCACGGCGTTTGCAGCCCTGGGCCTGGAGTGGATTGAGTCGGCGGGTAATTTCGTCACCTTCAAGATCGGTGACGCCGCCGCTATCAACCGCGCCTTGCTGCGACAAGGCGTGATCGTGCGCCCGATCGCGGGCTACGGCATGCCGCACTGGCTGCGGGTGTCGATCGGGCTGCCCGAAGACAACGCGCGCTTCATCGCCGCGCTGCGCCAGGCGCAGGGCTGATGATGAGCGCTGCAACCAGGCCCCTGATTGGCAAGCTTGTGATCTGCGGCGTTGGCCTCATCGGTGGCTCGTTTGCGCTCGGACTGCGGCGCGCGGCGGCGGTGGGCCATGTGGTTGGCATCGGTCGCCGTCGACAAGCGCTCGAGCGCGCCCGTGCGCTGGGCGTCATCGACGAGATCGCCACCGACTGGGCGCAGGCCCTGGCAGGCGCGGATCTGGTGCTGCTGGCCGCGCCCGTGGGACAGATGGACGTGATCATGGCGGCGATGGCGCCGCACCTGGGCCCGCATACGGTCGTGACCGATGCCGGCAGCACCAAGCGGGACGTGGTCGCCGCCATCCATCGTCACCTCGGTCAGCATCTGGCGCAGGTGGTGCCGGCGCATCCGATCGCGGGTGCGGAGAAAAGCGGGGTTGAGGCCGCGTTCGCCGAGCTTTACTGCGGGCGCAAGGTGGTGTTGACGCCGCTCGCGCAAAGCCGCCCCGAAGCCGTCGAGCGCGTGCGTGCCGCCTGGCAGGCGTGCGGCGCGACCGTGGTTGACATGACGCCGCAGGAACACGACCACGTGTTTGCTGCGGTCAGTCATTTGCCCCATCTGCTGGCCTTTGGCCTGGTGGACGAGCTGGCGCGTCGTGACAATGCCAGCGTGCTGTTCTCGCATGCGGCCAGCGGTTTCCGTGATTTCACCCGCATCGCCGGCAGTCACCCGGAGATGTGGCGCGACATCTGCACTGCCAATCGGGTGGCCTTGCTGGCCGAGCTCGACGCCTATCGCGACGAGCTGTCGCGCTTGCGCGCCATGCTCGAGGCGGCCGATGGCGATGCGCTCGAGGCCGTGTTCGAGCGCGCCCGCCGCGCCCGCAACGCCTGGGCGGAAGGTCTGCCGGTACACACCCAGGCCGCTGAATGATTGATCGACCGGGCCGCGCCATGCGCGTTCGCCCATGGATTCGTCCCGCCTGCGGCGGGGCCCGCTTCTAGAGGCAAGAATGGAATTTCTCGACCTGTCCCCCATGCTGGGTGCCGTCGGCACGGTGCGTCTGCCCGGCTCCAAGAGCATCTCCAACCGTGTTCTGCTGCTCGCCGCGCTGGCCGAGGGCAGCACCGAGATTCGTGATCTGCTCGCGTCCGACGACGTCGAGCGCATGCTGGAGGCGCTGCAGGCGCTGGGGGTGCGCTGGACGCGCAAGGGGGAGTCGCTCGACTACGTCGTGGAGGGTGCGGGCGGCCCCTTCCCGGTCAAGACCGCAGAGCTGTTTCTGGGCAATGCGGGCACCGCCTTTCGGCCGCTCACCGCAGCGCTGGCGCTTTCGGGCGGCGATTACCGGCTGTCCGGTGTGGCGCGCATGCACGAGCGCCCCATCGGTGATCTGGTCGAGGCCCTGCGCCAGCTCGGAGCAGACATCACTTGCACGCTGAACGAAGGCTTCCCGCCGCTGCATGTCAAGCCTGCCCGCATCCGTGCAGGCGGGGTGGTCCAGGTGCGTGGTGATGTTTCCAGTCAGTTCCTCACGGCCTTGCTGATGGCCTTGCCGCTGAGCGGCGCGCAGACCACGATCGAGGTCGTCGGCGAGCTGATCTCCAAGCCCTATATCGCGATCACCCTCGAACTGATGGCGCGCTTCGGTGTGCGGGTCGAGCAACAGGGCTGGGCACGTTTTGTGGTGCCGGGCGGCGCGCGTTATCGCAGCCCGGGTACGGTGTTCGTTGAGGGTGATGCCTCGTCCGCGTCCTACTTTCTCGCCGCCGGCGCGATCGGTGGCGGGCCGGTGCGGGTGGAAGGGGTGGGTCGCAGCAGCATTCAGGGTGATGTGCGCTTTGCCGAAGCGCTCGAGCAGTTGGGCGCCCGCGTCACCATGGGCGACAACTGGATCGAGGCGGCAGCGCCGGCGGGGGGCGTGTTGAAGGCCTTCGATCTCGACCTCAACCACATCCCGGATGCGGCGATGACGCTCGCGATCGCCGCGCTTTTTGCCGATGGTCCGTGCCGTCTGCGCAACATCGCCAGCTGGCGCGTCAAGGAGACCGACCGTATCGCGGCGATGGCGACCGAGTTGCGCAAGCTGGGCGCCGAGGTGGAGGAGGGCGCGGACTACCTGTGCGTGACCGCGCCCGCACAGCTGCAGGCTGCGGCCATCGACACCTATGACGATCACCGTATGGCGATGTGCTTCTCCCTCGTCAGCCTTGGTGGCTGTCGGGTGCGCATCAATGACCCGAAGTGCGTCAACAAGACTTTTCCAGGCTATTTCGACGCCTTCGCACAGCTTGTTCGAGCCGTGCCGGTGATCGCCATTGACGGTCCGTCCGCATCGGGCAAGGGCAGTGTGGCCGAGCGCGTCGCTGCGCAACTGGGCTGGGAGGTGCTCGACAGCGGTGCGCTGTACCGCATCGTGGCGCTGGCGGCGGTGCGCGCGGGCGTGGCGCTAGACGACGAGGCCGGCGTGGCGGCGATCGCTGCGCGCCTGCCGGCGCGCTTCGATGCGGGGCGGGTGTGGCTGGGAGGCGATGAGGTCAGCACCGAGATCCGCAGTGAGGCCTGCTCCTCGGGAGCGTCGCAGGTTGCCGCCCTGCCCGCGGTGCGCGAGGCCTTGCTGGCGCGTCAGCGCGACTACCGGACAAGGCCAGGTCTGGTGGCGGATGGGCGCGACATGGGATCGGTGGTGTTCCCTGATGCGGGGCTCAAGATCTTCCTCACGGCGTCGGCCGAGGCGCGCGCTGAACGTCGCTATAAGCAGTTGATGGCAAAGGGATTGCCTGCTAACATGCACGACCTTCTGAGTGACCTGCAGGAACGTGACGCGCGCGATGCGATGCGTGCTGTGGCGCCGCTTCAGAAGTTGCCGGACGCCGTGCTGCTCGATACAACCGACCTGGACATCGATGGCGCCGTGGCTTTCATCGTGGATCTCGTGCGGGATCGAGGATTGGCCGCCGGTTGAAGTGCTGTGTGCAAGGGTGAGTGCCCGGGCACGCTTTTCTCAAATTAACCTTTTTGCCGTCGCACGACGGTTCCGGATTTTTCCCTCTATGTCTAACGCCACCCCCGCCTTTGAAGAAAGCTTTGCCGCTCTTTTCGAGGAAAGCCTTGCCCTGCAGGAAATGCGCACCGGTGAAGTCATCACCGCTGAAGTCGTGCGCATCGATCAGAACTTCGTTGTCGTCAACGCCGGCCTGAAGTCCGAGAGCTACGTTCCCGTCGATGAGTTCCACAATGATCGCGGTGAACTCGAAGTCAGCGTCGGTGACTTCGTTCACGTCGCAATCGATGCACTGGAAGACGGTTTCGGCGAAACCCGTCTGTCGCGCGAGAAGGCCAAGCGCATCGCCGCCTGGAACGATCTCGAGAAGGCCCTCAACGAAGGCTTGCTGGTCAACGGGGTCATCACCGGCCGCGTCAAGGGTGGCCTGACCGTCATGACCAACAGCATCCGCGCCTTCCTGCCGGGTTCGCTGGTCGACATGCGTCCGGTCAAGGACACCACGCCGTATGAAGGCAAGGAATACGAGTTCAAGGTCATCAAGCTCGACCGCAAGCGCAACAACGTCGTGGTGTCGCGCCGCGCGGTGCTGGAAGAGTCGATGGGTGAAGAGCGCGAGAAGCTGCTCGCCAACCTGAAGGAAGGCACCGTCATCAAGGGTATCGTCAAGAACATCACCGACTACGGTGCGTTCGTCGACCTCGGTGGCATCGATGGCCTGCTGCACATCACTGACCTGGCCTGGCGCCGCGTCCGTCACCCGAGCGAAGTGCTCAACGTCGGTGACGAGATCGAAGCCAAGGTGCTCAAGTTCGACCAGGAAAAGAACCGCGTCTCGCTGGGCCTCAAGCAGCTCGGCGAAGACCCGTGGGTGGGCATCTCGCGCCGTTACCCGCAGGGCACGCGCCTGTTCGGCAAGGTCACCAACATCACCGACTACGGCGCCTTTGTCGAAGTCGAGCAGGGCATCGAAGGCCTGGTGCACGTGTCCGAGATGGACTGGACCAACAAGAACATCCACCCGACCAAGGTTGTCCAGCTGGGCGATGAAGTCGAGGTGATGATCCTCGAGATCGACGAAGACCGTCGCCGCATCTCGCTGGGCATGAAGCAGTGCCTGTCCAATCCGTGGGACGACTTCGCCATCAACCAGAAGAAGGGCGACAAGGTCCGTGGCCAGATCAAGTCGATCACCGACTTCGGTGTGTTCATCGGTCTGGAAGGCGGCATCGATGGTCTGGTGCACCTGTCCGATCTGTCGTGGAGCGAGCAGGGCGACGACGCCGTGCGCCGCTTCAAGAAGGGCGACGAAGTCGAGGCCGTGGTGCTCGCCATCGACGTCGAGCGCGAGCGTATCTCGCTTGGCATCAAGCAACTCGAAGGCGATCCCTACACCAACTTCATCGCCACCCACGAGAAGAACACCCTCGTGCGCGGTACGGTGAAGTCGGTTGATGCGCGTGGCGCCGTGATCGCGCTGGGTGACGACGTCGAAGCCTACCTGCGTGCGTCCGAAGCGGCCGCTCATCGCGTCGATGACCTGACCACGATGCTCAAGGAAGGTGACACCGTCGAGGCCATGGTGATCAACGTCGATCGCAAGACGCGCTCGATCAATCTGTCGATTCGCCAGAAAGATCAGGCCGATCAGACCGAGGTCATGAGCAAGCTTGCCTCCGATAGCTCCGCTGCTTCGGGCACGACCAACCTCGGTGCGCTGCTGAAGGCCAAGCTGAACGAGCAGAAGCAGTAATCAAGCCGACCATGACCAAGTCGGAACTGATCGCCCAGCTTGCGGAGCGTTTTCCGCAGCTGGTCGCGAAGGATGCCGATTACGCGGTCAAGATGATCCTCGATGCGATGACCGACGCGCTTGCGCGCGGGGATCGCATCGAGATCCGCGGGTTTGGCAGCTTTGCGCTGAACTACCGTCCGCCGCGTGTCGGGCGTAACCCCAAGTCGGGCGAGAAGGTGCATGTGCCGGAGAAGTACGTGCCGCACTTCAAGGCCGGCAAGGAATTGCGTGAACGGGTGGATCTTGGCGGCTGACCGCGCGGCGATTGGTTACATGCTGGACTGGTAATTCCACAAGGCGGCCTCGGCCGCCTTTCTTTTTTGTCGTGAGCTCGGTGATAATGCGGTTATGCGCGCAATCATGTGGTTCATCCGACTCCTGCTGTTCATCCTGCTGTTCGGGTTCGCGATCAAGAACGATCATCTCGCGACCCTGAATTTTTACTTTGGCGGGCAATGGCAGCTACCCCTGGTGTTCGTCATCCTCATCAGCTTTGCTGCGGGGGCGCTGCTCGGCGTCACGGCCACCTTCGCCTCACTGCTGCGCCAGCGCCGCGAGATTTCCCAGCTGCGGCGCCAACTCGAGCGCGCCGAACGTGAGAAACCCGGCCCTGCGCCTGCCGTCGCCGCGGCCGACATCCAGATCTCTGCTCATCCCTGAGCGCCACGGCCTTCAATGGAAATTGAGTTCTGGTGGCTGCTCGCCCTTCCGCTGTTCTTCGCGCTGGGCTGGCTTGCCGCACGCATCGACATTCGCCAGGTGGTGCAGGAGTCACGCGCCCTGCCGCGCTCCTACCTCTCCGGTCTCAACTTCCTGCTCAATGAGCAGCCCGACAAGGCGATTGATTCCTTCGTCGAGGCGGTCCGCATCGATCCGCAAACGATCGAGCTGCACTTTGCCCTCGGCAGCCTGTTTCGCCGCCGTGGTGAAACCGAGCGCGCCATCCGTATTCACCAGTTGCTGGTTGATCGTGAAGACATCACCGCGGAGCAGCGTCTGCAGGCGCTCGGCGAGCTGGGTCAGGATTTTCTGAAAGCGGGCTTGCTCGATCGCGCCGAAGCGGTGTTCGTCCGTCTGCGTGGTTCGCGTGCTGACGCGTTGGCACTGCGTTATCTGCTCGAGATCTATCAGCAGGAGAAGGACTGGGCGAAGGCGATCGAAGCCGCGGGCGCCCTGCCTGACCATGAGAGCCTGATGTGGCGAACCGAGGTGGCGAACTTTCACTGCGAGCTTGCCGCGGGTGCGCTCGCCAGTTCTGCCCTGGGCGAGGCCGAAGCTCACGTCGCTGCGGCGCTCGCGGTCAATCCGCGCTGCGTGCGCGCCAGCCTGATCAGGGGCGACATCTGTGTGGCGCAGGGAAGGGACCAGGACGCCCTGGCGGCCTGGAAGCGCATCGAAAACCAGGATCCGGTCTACCTCGCGCTCGCCGCCGAGCGCATCATGGAAGCCTGCGCCCGGCTGGGGCGTCTCGATGAAGGGCAGCAGCTGCTGAGGGCGTGGCTCGACAGCCATGCCTCGATCGACCTCCTTGACGAGCTCTTTCGCTGGGAAATGGATCAGCAGGGGCCGAAGGCAGCCTACGAGCTCGTGCGCGAGGAACTGAGGCGCAACCCGACCCTGCTCGGTCTGGACAAGCTGCTGGAGGCCGCCGTGCTGACGGTGCCCAGCGAGCAGCGCAGCGACATCGAACTGGTCAAGCAGCTCATTCATGGGCATACGCGCAAGGTCGCGCGCTACCGCTGCAACACCTGCGGCTTCAAGGCGCGCCAGTTTCACTGGCGCTGCCCGGCCTGTGGTGGCTGGGAGACCTATCCGCCGCGACGCACGGAAGAGTTCGACCTCACCCCCTGATGCGCGCGCTGACGCCAGATCGGCTGAATCGGTCTCAATGGCTGCAGCTCAGCCCTTGCATTTCCCACCTCCCTTTTGATTCACTCACTTTGTTGCGCGAGCCTTTTCATGCAATTCAAGACGCTGGAAGACTATGTCGGTCACACCCCGCTTGTGCGCCTGAAGCGCATCAACGCGGGCCGTAACAACATCATTCTCGCCAAACTCGAAGGCAACAATCCGGCGGGTTCGGTCAAGGACAGGCCCGCGTTGGCGATGGTGATGCAGGCCGAGGCGCGGGGGCAGATCAAGCCGGGTGACACCCTGATCGAGGCCACCAGCGGCAACACCGGCATCGCGCTCGCAATGGCGGCCGCGATGCGTGGTTATCGCATGATCCTGGTGATGCCGGAGAACCAGACCGTGGAGCGCAGGCAGACGATGCGCGCGTTCGGCGCAGAGTTGGTCCTGATCCCGACTTCGGGTGGCATGGAGATGGCGCGCGACATCGCCCAGCGCATGTGCAGCGAGGGCAAGGGCATCATTCTTGACCAGTTCGCCAATGCCGATAATCCGCTCGCCCACTATGAGGGCACGGGCCCGGAGATCTGGGAGCAGACTGAAGGGCGTGTGACCCACTTCGTGAGCTCGATGGGCACCACCGGCACCATCATGGGGACTTCCCGCTTTCTCAAGGAAAAATCGCCGACGATCCAGATCATCGGCTGCGAGCCGGCACCAGGGGCGCAGATTCCGGGGATCCGCAAGTGGCCGCAAGCCTATCTGCCGAAGATCTTCGAGCGTGAGCGCGTCGATCGGGTGGAGCCGGTGAGCCAGGCGGAGGCCGAGGAGATGACAAGACGACTGGCACGCGAGGAGGGCATTTTTGCCGGCATTTCATCGGGCGGCTCAATGCATGTTGCGCTGCGTCTGGCGGCAGAGCTCGAAGATGCGGTCATTGTGTCCATCGTGTGTGATCGAGGTGACCGTTACCTGTCGACGGGTGTGTTCCCAGCCTGAGTCCTTCTGGCGGCGCGAGACCCTGGGCAGGGCGCTCGCGTTCGCCTTGCTGGCGCTGATCGCGCTGTTTGCACCACGCGCGCATGCGGTCGAAGGCCTGCGCCTGGCGATCGGCGACATCAGCCATCCGGCGCTGTCCGCGAATGACATTCAGCTCGAGTTTTCGGCTGCGCGTTCGACGCTTGAGGTGCACATTGCGCGCTTGCGCCTCGGTGATCGAAGCTGGCGCGAACTCCATCTCTCCTGCCCGCAGGCCAGTCTGAGTGCGCAAGGCGTGCACTGCAGCGGTGCTCAACTCGGTGTACATGGGCGCCGGCTGCCCTTGGTGCTTGATTTTCATGCTGATCCCGCGGCTTCGCGCGTGGCCGTCGAGCTACGTCTGTCCTCGGGCGCGCAAGTGCGCCTGAGCCTTGATGATGAGGGGCGTTTTGAAGCCGTGCTGGCGCGATTGGGGCTTGAGGACCTGAGCGTGCTGGCCTCGCTTCTGTCTCCCCCCGGTGCGGGCGAGTTGCTGCGATACCTGACCCGGGGTCAGGTAAATGCGCGGCTGGTGTGGGAACCGGAGGGCGCCGGTCGCGCGCGCGACAGCCTGACCTTAACAGCCCGCTTCAGCGAGCTCGCATTCGGCACGGATGATGGCCTGCGTGCCGGGGAAGGCTTGGGCCTGGCCGTCGAGCTTGCGGCCCACCCCACGCCCGCGGGGTGGGGCTGGCAGGCGCAAGTGGCGTGGGAGCAGGGTGAGGCCTACCTGCATCCGCTCTACCTTCAGGCGGGGCCGGTGCTCGATGCGGCAGGGGTTTTTCACGCCGAGCAGATCGAGATTCACAAGGCCACGCTCGCGCTTGAGGGGGTGGCACAGCTCGCCTTCACGGCGCGTATCGGGCGCGCGGACCTGAGCCTTGACGATCTGGCGCTCTCGCTCAGCGGCGGCGATCTCGCCATTCTCGGTCCGCGCTGGATTACCCCCTTGCTGGCGCCGGCGCTGGTTGAGCGCCTGCACTTTGGCGGACAGATCGGCGCTGGCCTGGAAATTGAGGACGGGCGGGTGCAGGCCTTCAATGTGGTGTTTGATGCGGCCGAGCTCAGCCTTGCCGCCGCTGACGGCGGGCGTGGGTTCGGCTTCGGGCCGCTGACGGGGCATCTGCCGTGGTTGGCCGGGTCGAGCTCGCGCGCCCGGTTGCAGGTGCAAGGCGGGTACTGGGAGGCGCTCGCGCTGGGTGCTTTCGATGTGAACGCAATGCTCCAGGGACAGCAGGCCAGCTTCGAGACCATGCGCATCCCCTTGCTCGATGGCATGCTGGTGCTGGACGAGGTCGAACTCGGACGCGAATCCGAGGGCTGGCTGGGGCGCGCCAGCGTGGCGGTGGAGCCGGTGTCGATGCGGCTGTTGACCCAGGCCCTCGGCTTGCCGTCGATGGCGGGGCTGTTGTCGGCGTCCCTGCCGGGTGTGCGCGTGAGCCCGGCGGAGATCACTTTTGACGGCGCCCTGGTGATGTCGGTGTTCGATGGCTATGTGCAGGCAACTCAGCTGCACGTGCGTGAGCCCTTCGGCGTGGCCTCGCATGTGCGCGCCGACCTCGAGGCGCGTCACCTGGACCTCGCGCAACTCACCGAGACCTTCAGCTTCGGCAGCATCACCGGTTTTGTGGACGCGGATGTGCGTGGCCTGGAGCTGGTGCGCTGGCGCCCCACGAGCTTTGACGCCAGGCTCGTCAGCAGCGCGGGCGATTATCGTCGCCGCATCAGTCAGCGCGCGGTGCAGAACATCAGCGCGCTGGGCGGGGCGGGGGCGATGGCTGTCCTGCAACGAGGTCTGCTCGGGCTGTTCGACACCTTCGGTTACCGCGAGCTGGGTTTTCAGTGCGTGCTTGCGGGCGGCGTATGCCTGATGCGCGGCATCGACGGCAGCGAACGTGCCGATGGCAGCTTTCAGATCGTTCGTGGAGGCGGCATTCCGGCGCTGGATGTCATCGGCTACAATCGCCGCGTCGATTGGGACGAACTCGTCGGCCGAATCCAGCGCGTGATCGACGACAACGTCACGCCCGAGTTGCACTGATGCCCGGCCTGCGTACGTCGGGCCTGCCTGAGGCACCCATGTCATTTTCCCCCTTGCGCACGCTGGTCCTTGTGTGCGGCGTCGCTGCCACGGCATCGGCTTGCGTCACGATAAACATCTATTTTCCGGCGGCGGCGGCGGAGAAGGCCGCGGACCGCATCATTGATGAGGTCTGGCAACTGCGGGATGCGGGCAGTCCTGCACCGCGATCGAACTCAGTCCCGGACGCGCCCCACAGCCCAAGCGAGAAAGGAGCCGAGCAATGAAGGCACTCACGAAGCTCACCCGCTGGCTGGCCGCGATGGCGCTGGGCTGCATGCTGGCGTTTGCCGTGCACGCGCAAGGCAATCTCGAGGTCGATAGTCCGGCCATTTCCGCCCTCAAGGCGTCGATGCAAAAACGCCATGCACAGCTCGCCCCCTTGTATGCATCGGGTGCAATCGGATTTGCCACCGATGGCAGCATCGCCCTGCGCGATGCCTCGCTGCTGCCCTTGGCACAACGCGGCGGCGCGAGTGCGCTGGTGGCCGCGGAGAACGCCGATCGCAGCGCGCTGTATCGGGAGATTGCGCGCGCCAACCAGCATCCGGAGTGGGAAGTCGATATCCGCAACACCTTTGCCCAGCGCTGGATCGACCGCGCGCAGGCGGGCTGGTGGGTGCAGCGTGGTGGCGCCTGGGTGAAGAAGTGATGCCCGTACTCGTCTTCGACATCGAAACCGTTCCGGATGTGGCCGGCATTCGCAAGCTGTACGATTTGCCCGCAGCACTGTCCGACACCGAGGCCGCGGAGTGGGCGTTTCAGCAGCGACGGGCGAGTCATGGCACGGACTTTTTGCCGCACCATCTGCAGCGCGTGGTGACGATTTCCTGTGTGCTGCGTGACGCCCAGCATTTCCGCGTGTTTTCCCTGGCTGAGCCGGATGTTGACGAAGCTCAGATCATCCAGCGCTTCTTCGATGGTGTTGAGCGCTACACGCCACAGATCATTTCCTGGAATGGTGGGGGGTTCGATCTGCCGGTGCTGCACTATCGTGGCATGTTGCATGGGGTGTCGGCGCCGCGCTACTGGGACCAGGGCGAGGGCGATTATCAGGATTCGCGCGATTTCAAATGGAACAACTACATCAGTCGCTATCACAACCGTCATCTTGATCTGATGGACCTGCTCGCGATGTATCAGCCGCGCGCCAACGCGCCGCTTGATGAGCTCGCCAAGCTCATGGGCTACCCGGGCAAGCTCGGCATGGACGGCTCGGCCGTATGGCAGGCCTGGCAGGAGGGGCGCATCGCTGAGATTCGCGATTACTGCGAGACCGACGTCGTCAACACCTACCTCGTGTACCTTCGCTTCGAGCGCATGCGCGGACATCTCGATGCCCAGGCCTGGGCCGCTGAGGTGGAGGTGGTGAGGGATGCGCTTGCCCGGCTCGATGCTCCGCATTGGCAACAGTTCCTTGCGGCCTGGCCCCAAGCCTAGACCAGAGCAGCAAACCGCAAACTACAACAGGAGAGGCGCTCATGGGCATCATCGCCACCATCTTCATCGGCCTCATCGTTGGTCTCGTCGCGCGTCTGCTGCATTCGGGCAAGGACGAGCTTGGTCTCATCATGACCGCCTTGCTCGGCATCGCAGGGTCGGTACTGGCAAGCTACGGCGGGCAGTTTCTTGGCATCTATCAAGCGGGTGAAGTCGCCGGCTTCGTCGGTGCGGTTGTCGGTGCCGTGCTCATCCTTTTTGTCGTCGGCCGACTGCGAAAATAGTTTTTGTGTGTGCACTGCAAAAAAACTTTGACAAGGTTTTTTGAGTGCCTATAATGCGTGACTTCAGCAGGCGCGTAGCTCAGTTGGTTAGAGCACCACCTTGACATGGTGGGGGTCGTTGGTTCGAATCCAATCGCGCCTACCAGGATTTTGGAGTTGATCATCATGTTCCGAACTACCACTCAGGCCGGAAACTGAACAGGTCGGCTCCGCTTGTCTGCTAGAGGAAAAAGCGCGCCTAGACCGCGCTTTTTTTTCGTTCACGATTTTTGACTCACCTATCTGTCCCGCTGTAAAGATCGGGACTGAATCCTTCAGAGGCCACCTTCATGCCCAATATCACCCTTCCCGATGGTTCGGTACGCAGCTTCGAGCAGGCGGTGACGGTGGCCGAGGTCGCAGCCTCGATCGGCGCCGGGCTTGCCAAGGCAGCGCTCGCGGGTCGTGTCGACGGCAAGATGGTCGATCTGTCCCATCGCATCGAGACCGATGCGGCGCTGGCGATCGTCACCGACAAGGGTGACGATGGGCTGGAGATCATCCGCCATTCGACCGCTCACCTGCTGGCACACGCGGTGAAGGAGCTGTTCCCGGAGGCGCAGGTGACGATAGGCCCGGTCATCGACAATGGCTTCTACTACGACTTTTCGTACACGCGGCCGTTCACGCCCGAGGACATTGCGGCGATCGAGGCGCGCATGAACGAGATCGCCAGGCGCGAGATCCCGGTCAGCCGCGAGGTCTGGGCGCGTGACCAGGCGGTCGAATTCTTCAAGGGCATCGGTGAGCACTACAAGGCGGAGATCATCGCCTCGATTCCGTCGGCCGAGGATGTGTCGCTCTACCGTCAGGGTGACTTCATCGATCTGTGTCGTGGCCCGCACGTGCCCTCGACCGGCAAGCTCAAGGTGTTCAAGCTCACCAAGCTGGCGGGGGCCTATTGGCGCGGTGATTCCAAGAACGAGATGCTGCAGCGCATCTATGGCACGGCCTGGGCCAGGAAGGACGAACTCGACGCCTATCTGCACATGATCGAGGAGGCGGAGAAGCGCGACCACCGCAAGCTCGGGCGCCAGCTCGATCTCTTTCACCTCCAGGATGAGGCCCCGGGCATGGTGTTCTGGCACGCCAAGGGCTGGACGCTGTGGCAGCAGATCGAGCAATACATGCGCAAGACGCTGGACGAGCACGGCTACGAAGAGGTGAAGACACCACAGATCGTCGATCGCTCGCTGTGGGAAAAATCGGGCCATTGGGGCATGTACGCCGACCTCATGTTCACCACCCAGTCCGAGAAGCGCGACTACGCGGTGAAGCCGATGAACTGCCCGTGCCACATCCAGATCTTCAATCAGGGCCTCAAGAGCTACCGTGATCTGCCCTTGCGCATGGCGGAGTTCGGCTCCTGTCATCGCAACGAGCCGTCGGGTTCACTGCACGGCATCATGCGCGTGCGCAATTTCGTGCAGGACGATGCACACATCTTCTGTGCGGAGAATCAGGTCCAGGCCGAGTCCGCCGCCTTCATCCGCCTGTTGCAGCAGGTTTATGCCGACTTTGGCTTCACCGACGTGCTGGTGAAGCTGTCCACGCGCCCCGAAAAGCGCGTGGGCACCGACGAGCAGTGGAGTGCTGCCGAAGCCGCGCTGGCCGCTGCGCTCGATGCGCAGGGGCTGGAGTACGAAGTGCAGCCCGGCGAGGGTGCTTTCTACGGACCGAAGATCGAGTTTTCGCTGAAGGACAGCCTGGGGCGCGTGTGGCAGTGCGGTACGCTCCAGCTCGACTTCAATCTGCCGGTGCGTCTCGGCGCCGAGTACGTCGATGAAGATAACTCGAAAAAGGTTCCGGTGATGCTGCACCGCGCGGTGCTGGGCTCGCTGGAGCGCTTCATCGGCATCCTCATCGAGAACCACGCGGGTGCCATGCCCTTGTGGCTGGCGCCGGTGCAGGCGGTGGTGATGAACATCTCCGAAGGGCAGTCGGACTACGCAGTCGAGGTGCTGGCGCGCCTGAAGAAGGCGGGCTTCCGTGTCGAGGCTGATTTGCGCAATGAGAAGATAAACTATAAAATTCGCGAACATAGCGTGCAGAAGCTGCCCTACCAGATCGTCATCGGCGACAAGGAAAAAGCAGCAGGCCTTGTGGCCGTACGTGTACGAGGGGGTCAGGATCTTGGCCAAATGTCCCTCGATTCGCTGGTCGAACGCTGGAATCGCGAAGTTGAAGCGAAGGCCAGGGCGATCTGATTTTTGGTTTTCGTGGAGAGTTGAACCATCGCTCAAGATAAGAAGCAGCGCGTAAATAGGGAGATCAACGCGCCCGAAGTCCGGCTAGTTGGCGAAGAAGGCGAACAGCTAGGAATCGTGTCCCTGAACGCAGCCCTGAATTTGGCCGAAGAAGGCGGGCTGGATCTGGTCGAAATCGCACCGATGGCCGCGCCACCGGTTTGCAAACTGATGGATTTCGGCAAGTTCAAGTATCAGGAACAGAAAAAGGCCCACGAAGCCCGAAGCAAGCAAAAGCAGGTGCAGGTGAAGGAAGTCAAGCTTCGCCCCGGCACCGACGAGAATGACTACCAGATCAAGTTGCGCAATCTGAAGCGCTTCCTGGACGAAGGCGACAAGTGCAAGGTGACCTTGCGCTTCCGTGGCCGCGAGATGGCGCATCAGGAGTTCGGTCTGCGCCAGCTTGAGCGCGTCAAGGCCGACCTGGACGAGATTGGTCAGGTCGAGCAGATGCCGAAGATGGAAGGGCGCCAGATGATCATGGTCATCGCGCCGAAAAAGAACCGCTAAGGTTCAAGGAATTTGCCCTGCCAGGGCAAAACCGGCGGACGGGAACAGTCGTGCGGCGGAAAACAAGTGGTGCCGGGTAATGAAATGCGTCGGGGCTTATCGGCGCTACCTGGTGCCATCCAAAAACATGGAGTCTCAGCAATGCCCAAGATGAAGACGAAGAGCGGCGCCAAAAAGCGCTTCAAGCTCCGCGCCGGTGGTGGGATCAAGCGGTCCCAGGCGTTCAAGCGCCACATCCTTACCAAGAAAACGACCAAGGCGAAGCGTCAGCTGCGCGGCATGATTGAAGTTCATCCTGCCGACGAAAAGCAGATTCGCGCCATGCTTCCTTACGCTTGATAGGAGTCCACAATGCCTCGCGTTAAACGTGGTGTAACAGCCCGCGCTCGTCACAAGAAAGTTCTCGTTCAGGCCAAGGGTTATCGCGGCCGTCGTAAAAACGTCTATCGCATCGCCAAACAGGCGGTGATGAAGGCGGGTCAGTATGCTTACCGCGACCGTCGTCAGCGCAAGCGTCAGTTCCGCACCCTGTGGATCGCCCGTATCAACGCCGCCGCGCGTGAGCTGGGTCTGACCTACAGCACCTTCATGAACGGCCTGCGCAAGGCCGCGATCGAAGTGGACCGCAAGGTTCTGGCCGACCTGGCCGTGTTCGACAAGCCCGCTTTTGCGGCGATCGCCGAGCAAGCCCGGGCCAAGCTCGCGGCGTGATTCGACGCAGCCCGAAAAAAGGAGGCCTGGCCTCCTTTTTTTTATCTGAATTCAGCTCGATCGGCAGTAGCTCAGAGCGTTCGCAGTAAATCGACACCGGTAGGGCACGGACATGGAACACCTGGATCAATTGGTTCAACAAGCGGCTGCCGATTTTGCAGCGGCGACAGACGGGGCCCAGCTTGAGCATGCCAAGGCGCGCTATGTAGGCAAGAGTGGCCTGCTCACCGAGCGCCTCAAGGCGCTGGGCAAGCTCGACCCTGACGCGCGCCGTGAAGCGGGTGCCGCAATCAACGCCGTCAAGACCGCAATCGAAGCCGAACTCGAGGGCAGACGCCGCGCTTTGCGCGAAGCCGCCTTGCAGGCCCAGCTCGCCGCCGAAGCGCTCGACGTCAGCTTGCCCGGACGTGGCGCAAGCCTGGGTGGCTTGCATCCGGTCAGCCGTACGCTAGAGCGCATCGAACAGTTGTTTGCGTCGATTGGCTTCATTGTGGCCGATGGCCCCGAGATCGAAACCGACTGGCACAACTTCACCGCACTCAACACGCCCGAGAATCACCCCGCGCGTTCGATGCACGACACGTTTTATCTTGAAGGCCATGAGGATGTGCTGCTGCGCACCCACACCAGCCCGGTGCAGATTCGTGCCATGCAGGCACACGTCGAGCGCTACCAGCATTGTGACAGCCTGCCCGAACTGCGCCTGATCGCGCCCGGCCGCGTGTTCCGCGTCGACTCCGATGCCACGCATGCGCCGATGTTCCATCAGGTCGAGGGCCTGTGGGTGGGCGAGAATGTCAGCTTCGCGGATCTCAAGGGTGTGATTGCCGACTTCCTGCGCAAGTTCTTCGAAACTGACGATCTGCAGGTGCGCTTCCGCCCATCATTCTTCCCATTTACCGAGCCCAGCGCCGAGATCGACGTTGCGTTCATGAGCGGCAAGCTCGAGGGGCGCTGGCTGGAGATCGCCGGCTGCGGCATGGTGCATCCGAACGTGCTGCAGTGCGCGGGCATCGATCCCGAGCGCTACACCGGCTTTGCCTTTGGCATGGGGCCTGACCGCCTGACGATGCTGCGTTACGGCGTCAACGACCTGAGGCTGTTCTTCGAAGGCGATCTGCGCTTCCTGAGCCAGTTCCGCTGAGCCGTTCCGGGCGGGCGCACGCTGGTGGCGCCCACCTCATCGAATTCATCCGGGTAATCGAATCATGCAATTCTCCGAACAGTGGCTGCGGACCTTCGTCGATCCGCAGCTCGATAGTGACGCGCTGGGCCATCTGCTGACGATGGCTGGCCTCGAGGTGGAAGAGGCCACAGCTGCCGTGCCCTTCTTTTCCGGTGTGGTCGTGGCCCGGATCGTCGCCGCCGACAAGCACCCCAATGCCGACAAGCTCAAGCTATGCAAGGTGGACGCCGGTACGGGCGAACTGTTGCAGATCGTGTGCGGCGCGCCCAATGCGGCACTCGGCATGAAGGTGCCGTGCGCGAAGGTGGGTGCCATGTTGCCAGGCGAGTTCGCGATCAAGCCCGCCAAGCTGCGTGGTGTCGAGTCCTTTGGCATGCTGTGCTCGGCGCGCGAACTCGGGCTGTCGGAAGACCATGGCGGTCTGTACGCCTTGCCCGAGGACGCGCCCCTCGGCGCTGATATTCGCGATTATCTCGGCCTTGATGACACCCTGTTTACGGTCAAGCTGACGCCGAACCGTGCCGATTGCCTGAGCCTGGAAGGGGTCGCACGCGAAGTGGCGGCGATCACCGGCGCTGCGTTGCGCCCGACCGAAGTGACGCCGGTAGCTGCGCGCATCGACGCCCGTCGCGCCATCGTCCTGGATGCACCGCAGGCCTGCCCGCGCTACTGCGGCCGCGTCTTGCGCGGCGTGGATGCGCGTGCACCCACGCCTGACTGGATGGTGCGGCGTCTCGCGCGCAGCGGCATCCGCTCGATCAGTGCGCTGGTCGATGTCACCAACTACGTCATGCTCGAGCTCGGGCAGCCCCTGCACGCCTTCGATAACACCAAGCTGCAGGGTGCGATCCACGTGCGCTACCCGCAGGAAGGCGAGCAGGTGCTGCTGCTCAACGAGCAAACCGTGACCCCGGCCGCAGATACCCTGCTGATCGCCGACGAGGCGCGCGCGCTGGCGCTGGCAGGCATCATGGGTGGCGAGGACAGCGGCATCACGCTGGAGACCACCGAAGTTTTCCTCGAGAGCGCCTTCTTTGCCCCGGATGCGATCGCAGGGCGCGCGCGTACCTACGGTTTCGGCTCCGACGCCTCGCACCGCTTCGAGCGTGGGGTCGATTTCGAGCTCGCGCCGCGTGCGCTCGAGCGCGCCACCCAGCTCATTCTCGATATCTGCGGCGGCGCGGCGGGCGCGGTGGAAGAGGCGCTTGCCGCGGATGAACTGCCGCAGCGCAAGGCGGTGCGGCTGCGCACTGCACGTGCGCGCCGCGTGCTCGGCATCACCCTGGACGATGCCGCCATCAGGTCCTTGCTCGAGCGCGTGCATCTGCAGGTGCAAGTCGACGGCGACGACTTTCTGGTCACGCCTCCGTCGTGGCGCTTTGACATCGAGATCGAGGTTGATCTGGTCGAGGAGATCGCCCGCCTGCACGGCTATGACAACATCCCGGCGGTAGCGCCGCAGGGCAGCCTGATGATGCTGCCGAGTACCGAGCATGCGCGCCCGGTGTGGGCAGTACGCCATCTGCTGGCTGCGCTGGGTTACCAGGAGGTGGTCAACTTCGCCTTTGTCGAAGAGGCCTGGGAGCGCGATTTCTGCGCCAACGCAGACCCCATCCGGCTCGCCAATCCGATCGCCAGCCAGCTGAGCGTGATGCGCTCTAGCCTGATTGCGGGCCTGGTCGCGACCCTGGCCGTCAACCGCAAGCGTCAGATCGATCGCGTGCGCGTGTTCGAGATCGCGCGCGTGTTCGAGCGCAGGGCCGAGGGCGAGCCGGTTGCCGGCTTCCATCAGCCGATGCGAGTTGCCGGCTTGGGTGCCGGCTCGGTTCGGCCTGAGCAATGGGCTGAGCGCGGCCGTACGCTCGATTTCTACGATGTCAAGGCCGATCTGGAGGCCTTGTTCGCACCGCGTGCGCTGCAGTTCGAGTGCCTCTCGCACCCCGCCCTGCATCCCGGGCGTGCCGCAAGCGTGCGCCTGGACGGTCGCGCCATCGGCGTCATTGGTGAACTGCATCCGGTGTGGGTGCAGCGCTACGACCTGGGTACGGCGCCAGTGGTGTTCGAAGTGGAGCTTGACGCCGTCCTCAGTGCGCGCATGCCTGCCCATGGCGACATCTCGCGCATGCCCGCCGTGGTGCGTGATCTGGCGCTGGTGGTGGGGCTGGAGGTGAGCGCGGCGCGCGTCATCGACGCCTTGCGCGCGGTGGCGCCTACGCTCGTGAAGGAGATCGCGCTGTTTGATGTGTACCACGGCAAGGGTGTGGACCCGGACAAGAAGAGCCTTGCGCTCAGGATATTGATGCAAGATACTCAGCGCACACTTGAAGATGCCGAGGTCGACGCTGCTGTCGCCGTTCTGGTGCAACAAGCCGAATCTGCGCTGGGCGCACGTCTGCGCGGATCAGGAGGCTGACATGGGCACGCTGACCAAGGCGGAACTCGCAGATCTGCTGTTCGAGCAGGTGGGACTCAACAAGCGTGAAGCCAAGGACATGGTCGAGGGCTTTTTCGAGGAAATCCGCACGGCGCTGGAGTGCGGCGACAGCGTGAAGCTGTCTGGCTTTGGCAACTTCCAGTTGCGCGACAAGCCGCAGCGCCCCGGACGCAACCCCAAGACAGGCGAGGAAATTCCGATCACCGCACGGCGCGTGGTCACTTTTCACGCCAGTCAGAAACTGAAGGCCGCGGTGGAGCAACTCAGCGATGCAAGCAAGCAACCCTGAAATCGACAGCGAGCGCCTGCCGGCCATTCCGGCAAAGCGTTACTTCACGATCGGTGAGGTCAGCGAGTTGTGTGGCGTGAAGCCACACGTGCTGCGCTACTGGGAGCAGGAATTCACTCAGCTCAAGCCGGTCAAGCGGCGCGGTAACCGGCGCTACTATCAGCACCATGAGGTGCTGCTCATCCGTCGCATCCGGGGCCTGCTTTATCAGGAGGGCTTCACCATTTCCGGCGCGCGCAACCGCCTGGGTGAAAGCGCGATTGAGGAGCAGGAGAGCAAGCTCGAGGTCGATCAGTACCGTGCCGTGGTGGCCGAGGTGCGGGCGGATCTGCGGGCGCTGCTGGCTTTGCTGCGTGAATGATGGGGTGAGTGCCGGGTTTTCTCTCATCAGCATTAAAAACTGGTAAATCCTCAATTAGCTGCTACAATGGCGGCTTGTGTCGGGGCGTAGCGCAGCCTGGTAGCGCACTTGCATGGGGTGCAAGGGGTCGCGAGTTCGAATCCCGCCGCCCCGACCAATCAAACAAACCGGCCTCGGCCGGTTTTTTGTTTTCCGGGCCCACGCGGTGGCCCGCTGGGGCGCTGTGCTAACATTTTGTGTCTTCGGGCCGCGACTGCGGCTTTTCCCATGGGTTTCAAATGCGCATTCTGGTCAGTAACGACGACGGTTATTTTGCTCCTGGAATCGCGGCGCTTGCGGAGGCGCTCGCCACCCTCGGAGACGTCACCGTGGTGGCCCCCGAGCGCGATCGCAGCGGTGCCAGCAATTCGCTGACGCTGGATCGTCCGCTTTCCCTGCGCCAGACTGCAAATGGTTTCTATCATGTCAATGGCACGCCGACCGACTGCGTACACCTGGCGGTCACCGGCATGTTCGATCACCTCCCCGACATGGTGGTGTCGGGGGTCAATCATGGCGCCAACATGGGCGATGACACCGTTTATTCGGGCACGGTCGCGGCTGCAACCGAAGGTTTCTTTCTGGGTGTGCCGTCGATTGCGGTGTCGCTGGTGAGCAAATCCGCAGCCGACTTCACCGCTGCCGCGCGTGTTGCCCGTGATCTGGCTGAACGCTTCATGCGCGAACCTTTTCCGCAACCGGTGCTGCTCAACGTCAATGTCCCGGATGTCGCCTACGATCGGCTGCAAGGCGTCAAGGTCACGCGCCTGGGCAAGCGTCACAAGGCCGAGCCGGTGGTGCGCAGCGTGACGCCGCGCAACGAGACGGTGTACTGGGTTGGCGCCGCAGGCGGTGCCGCCGATGCGGGTGAGGGAACGGACTTTCACGCGGTGGCCAATGGCTATGTGTCGGTCACGCCCTTGCAGCTCGATCTGACCCATACCGGACAGCTGTCGCCGGTTTTCGATTGGCTGCGGCGGTGAATATGCGCACGGGCGACGCCGGTCAGGCCGTGCGCGCGCGTGCGCGCATGGTCGAGCGTCTGCGCGCGCAGGGCATCCGTGACGAGCGCGTGCTGGGCGCGATGCAGAGCGTGCCACGACACATGTTCGTGGACGAAGGCCTGGCCTACAGCGCCTACGACGACACCCCCTTGCCGATCGGCTTTCAGCAGACCATCTCGCAGCCCTTCATTGTTGCGCGCATGATCGAGCTGCTGCGTGCCGGTCGCGAGCTGGGCCGCACCCTGGAGGTCGGCGCAGGTTGCGGCTATCAGGCTGCGGTCTTGAGCCAGCTCGCAACCGAAGTCTATGCCGTGGAGCGCATCCGCCCCTTGCTCGACCGTGCACGCGCGAATCTTCGTCCTCTGCGTCTGCCCAACGTCAGGCTGAAACTTGCAGACGGTAATCTGGGTCTTCCTGAGGCTGCCCCGTTTGACAGTATCATCGTCGCAGCGGCGGCCATTGGCTTGCCGCCCGCACTCAAGACGCAGCTCGCGCCCGGTGGTCGCCTGATCGTGCCCGTAGGTGGGGCCGACCAGCGCCTGCTGCTGCTTGAGCGGCAGGGTAATGTTTTCCGGGAAAGCTGGCATGAGGCTGTGCGCTTTGTACCCCTTCTCGCAGGTATTGAATGAACCACCTAATTTGCATGCAGATTCGTCCCAAGCTGATATTGGCCGTGCTCGCCAGTTCGTTGCTGGCCGGGTGCGCCTCGACCGTCACCGCGCCTGTACGTGACGTCGGTGGCGCGGCCGCCGTGGCCGAGCCCCTGGCGCGGCCGGGCGTGCACGTCGTCAGGCCGGGCGACACCTTGCTCGGCATCGCGCGCCAATATGGCGTGACGCTGCCGGACCTGGTGAGCTGGAATGATCTCACTGACCCCAACCAGATCCAGGTTGGTCAGTCCCTGCGAGTCGGGCCGGCGGATGCCTCGGGCGGCGTGGCTGTGGGGGTGATTACGCCAGGGGAGGGCGCGGTTGCGCTGCCGATTCCAGCGCCCAGCAGTGCCGAGGCCACCCAGGCACCCTTCAAGCAAGGCCCGCTTGGCGGACGCAAGCCGTATTCGGATGAGGCTTGGTCCAGAGAGGCGCCAGGTGCTGCGCCTGCAGCGACGCCGCCCACTGCTGCGACCGAGGCACCCACGCCCGCGGCAGCGGCCGGTTCAGGAGAGTGGCAGTGGCCTGCGGCCGGGCGTCTATTGTCCGCCTATAACGAAGCCTCGAACAAGGGGGTGGACATTGGCGGCAACGTCGGCGACCCTGTGCTGGCGGCAGCGGCAGGCAAGGTTGTGTATGCCGGCAGCGGGCTGCGAGGTTACGGCAAGCTGGTTGTGATCAAACACAACCAGGAGTACAACTCGGTCTATGCCCACAATGACAAACTGCTGGTGAAGGAAGACGATCAGGTTGTTCAGGGGCAGAAGATTGCCGAGTTGGGTAGTTCCGAATCTGATCGCTCGAAGCTGCATTTCGAGATCCGCAAGCAGGGCAAGGCGGTAGACCCGATGAAGTATCTGCCAGCACGCTGAAAAGGGGGGGAGCATGGAGGAGCCGGTAAGCCTTGATGACATCGAAAGTCACGAACCGGATCTTCCCCCTGAGGTGGAGGTATTCGCCAGTGCGCGCACGCCGGCGAAAGGGACTGACTTTTTCAGTGATGTCACCCAGCTTTATCTCAACGAGATCGGTGCCAATCCGCTGTTGACTGCCGAGGAGGAGCTCAGGCTCACGCGTCAGGTGCGTGCGGGTGATTTCGGCGCCCGTCAGACGATGATCGAGCGCAATCTGCGCCTTGTCGTCAATATTGCCAAGCACTATCTCAATCGCGGCATTCCCCTGCTTGACCTGATCGAGGAAGGCAATCTCGGGCTCATGCATGCGCTCGATAAATTCGACCCTGAGCGTGGGTTTCGCTTTTCCACTTACGCGACCTGGTGGATTCGACAGAACATCGAGCGCGCAATCATGAACCAGTCGCGCACCATCCGTTTGCCGGTGCACGTGGTCAAGGAGCTCAACCAGGTCCTGCGCGCGCAGCGCAACATCGAGGCTTCCAGCGATGGAGAATCCTCGCTGGAAGCCATCGCGGGGCGCCTGAACAAGACCATCGACGAGGTGCGCAAGCTCCTTCAGCTCAGCGAACACACAGCCTCACTCGATGCGCCGCTCGATATCGATCCTGGCCTGTCCATCGGCGAATCGCTGGCCGACGAGCACGCCGTCGCGCCCGAAATGCAGATCCATATGGCGGAGGTCGAAGGCCTGGTGCGTGACTGGATCCAGATGCTCGGTGTCAAGCAACGTCTTGTCATTCGCCACCGCTATGGCATCGATGAGTGCGAACTGCTGACGCTCGAGGAGCTGGCGCAACGTCTCGAACTGACGCGCGAGCGTGTGCGTCAGATTCAGCTTGAAGCCCTCGGCTGCCTGAGCCGCATTCTCAAGCGCCACGGTATTTCGCGCGACGCCCTGCTGTAAGCCGCGAACGCCCGCAGCACCGGTGCTCGGGTGTTCGCGTGTTCGTGGCTCAGGCTGGTGGATAAACCCGGAAGTAGAGCTCGCGGCTGGCGTAGGCCATCACCGGCAGCGTCACCAGCAACAAGGGCAGGATGATGGCGCTGGTGATCGTCACCGTGGCCAGCAGGCAGGCCCAGGTCATGATCACCCCGAAGCGGCTGAACACGGCCCTTACGCTGGCCACCACGCCCAACACCAGATCGGCGCGGCGATCGTAGATCAGCGGGATGGAAAAAGCGGATACGGCGAACAGAATGAAGGCCAGCACTGCTCCCGCGATCGAGCTGAAGAAGACGAAGCGCTGCAGTGCTGCATCGGCCTGTAAAAGCTGTGCCAGCTGAGTCGGCTCGCGACCGACCATGAAGCCGTAGAGCGTGCTGGCGTCGGTGATCCAGATCAGGAACAGCAGCGCACACACGAATGACACCACCCAGCCGCCGCGCGGCATCTGCCTGAAACCTTTCCAGATGTCGGCGGCCACCGGCTTCTGTTGCGCCCGCAGGCGGTCCGAAAGGGCAAAGAAGCCAGCCAGCAGGGTAGGGCCGACAAGCATGAAACCGCCCGCGAAGGACAGGCTGATGGGGGACAGGGAAAGCGACTCCAGAACCACGAACAGGATGGCGCCCAGCACCACGAAGAGCGCCGCATAAGCCATGCTCAGCCCTGGCATGGCGGAAAACTGACGCCAGCCGCTAGACAGGGAGGCGCCGATGTCTGCGAAGCGCAGGGCGGCAGGCTTGAGGGGTGGCAGGGAGGCGCGGTTGGGGGCGGACATTGCGGTGTGGGCTCCTTCAGGTGAGGGTGATGCCTGATGTGTGGGCGCGATCAGTCCGGCCCTGTGCCTGTGTCGTTGCGCTGAGCATCTGCTCTTATGGCGTCGACCAGACGGCGCTGGCGTAGTGCCTGGGCCAATTCGAACACCGACATGGCATAGAAGCTGCTGCGGTTGTAGCGTGTGATCACGTAGAAGTTGCGATAGCCCAGCCAGTACTCGGTTTCAGCGCCCGGTGTCTCCAGGTCCACCAGGGTGGCACGCTGGGCGGCCAGCTCGCCGCGCCGCGTCGTCACCCCCGCCTTCATCAGCGGCGCGGGCTCCAGCACTGGCTCGATACCAGCTGCCACCAGGGTGGCGAGGTCTGCACCGGCTTCGATGCGGGCTGGTTCGGCGATCGGCGCGTCGGCCTGCCAGCCATGTACGTGCAGATAGTTGGCCACGCTGCCGATGGCGTCAATCGGGTCGAGGTCGAAATCGATCCGGCCATTGCCATCGAAGTCCACCGCATAGGCGCGCACGCTGCTGGGCAGAAATTGCGGGTAACCGAGGGCGCCGGCGAAGGAGCCGCTGTATTCGCCCGGGTCGCGCCCCTGTTCGCGCGCGAGCAGGAACAAGGCTTCGAGTTCGCGCCGGAACAGCTCAGCGCGTGGTGGGTAGTCAAAGGCGAGGGTGGCGAGAGCGGAGAGGGTCTCGAAGTTGCCGGTGTGACGACCGTACACGGTCTCGACGCCGATGATGGCGACGATGACCTCGGCGGGAACGCCGAACTGGCGCTCGGCGCGCTCCAGGTCGATGGCGTATTCGTCCCAGAACGCGATGCCGCCGTTGATGCGGCTGTGGTCGAGGAAGCGCGCGCGATAATCCCGCCACGAACGTGCGCCCTTGCGGGTCGGGGGGGTGATCAGCCTGATCACCGCGGCTTCGTGCTGGGCGCGCGCCAAGGTCGCGCTGACGGCGGCTGGATCGAAACCGTGACGCGTTGCCAGTTCTTGCGCAAAGCTGCTCACATCGTCGCGCCCGGCAAAGGATGCGAACGTGCTGCCCGCCTGCAGCGCCGTGATCATGGCGATGCAGGCGACGAGGACGCGAGCTCGGCCAGCGCGTTCTGGTTGTTCACCGCGCGCCCGGGAGCGGCGGCGGCGGAAAAGGCTGGGTGGCAGTGTCATGGCAGTCGAAGGGTCTTGATCTTTCGTATCAGTGCCTGCACCTGCGCGGCGTCGGGCTCAGGCCCGTAGCGCAGGCGTGCGTAGTTGTCGCCAATGGTGCGCATTGCGGCCTCGAGTTCGGGAATGGCCAGCGCGACGCGCCGCGCGTAGTCATGCGCTCCCTCCCAGGGCTGGCGCTCCAGCCCACGGCGGGCGAGGCGCTTGCTCAGCCGCCGCCAGGCCCGATCGAGCGCATCTTCAGCCTTGCGCTTGCGGCTCGCCCAGATGAAAAGAGCGAGCATCAAGGCGCTCGCGCAGGCCATCAGCGTGCCCGCCAGAACCCACACATCGTCGCCCTGGATGCCGAGACCGGCAAGCAGCTCACGCTGCCTGTCCGGATTGTAGCCAAGAACGCGCTGGTTCCAGGCGTTCGATAGCGCCTCCCAGCGTAAACGCACGCTGCGCGCCCAGTTGTTCTGGCTCCCGAGGCTGAAAGCCAGGGACTCGCCGGCGGGTAGTGCGGCCGCAAGCCCCTCCTCGATGCGGCGCGGGGCCGAAACGTAGGTCGGGTCGACGCGCACCCAGCCGCGTCCGGCCAGCCAGACCTCGCTCCAGGCGTGGGCGTCGAGCTGGCGCACGACGAGGTTGCCGTCGATGGGGTTGATCTCGCCACCCTGATAGCCGGTGACCACACGCGCCGGTACGCCCGCCGCGCGCATCAACACGGTGAAGGCCGACGCAAAGTGCTCGCAGAACCCGCGCTTGGTGTCGAAGAGGAATTCGTCCACGCTGTCCGTGCCAAGCAGGGGCGGGTCAAGGGTGTAGATGAGCTCGGCGTCGCGCAGGTGATCGATGGCGCGCTGCAGTATCTGTGCGTCCGAGCTGGCGCCTGCGGCGAGTTCGATGGCAAGCGCCTGGGTGCGTGCGTTGAAGCCGGGTGGCAGCTGGCGGGCAGCGGCCAGGATCGCCGCGCTTTGCTCCCGACCGACGACGGTGTCGGGGTAGGCATTGAGCGGGTAGCGTGCGCGCACGTGCACGGGCTGACGGTCGAGCAGTTGATAGTCGCTTGTGTAGCGCAGCGCTCCACTGCCCGATTCCCGTCCCGCCGCCGGGTCCGGCTCGGCGCTGGCCGTGCCCGGGAAGTCGAGCGCCAGCAGCCAGCGCCTGGCGTGTGCTTCCAGCGTCAGGGTGTAGTCGATGCGCTCGCCGCCCGGGCTGTAGAAGGGGGTGGCAGCCTCCTGGACGCGACCTGCGTGCCAGCTGCGGCCGTCGAACTGGCTCAGCACCGGACCCCGCCAGTAGCGCTGCACCGGCGCTGGTGCGCTGCCCGCGAAGCTGGCCCTGAAGGCGATCGCGCCTGAGGTGCTGAGTGCGCTGATCGACCCCGGGCTCATGGTCTCGGAAAGCCCGGTGCGTGCGCTGAACGCATCCGCGGGCAGTCCCCACAAGGGACCTTCAATGCGTGGAAACAACACGAACAGCGCCAGCATGAACGGCAATCCCTGGGCCATCAGCGTGGCTGCGGTACGCACATGCCCGGTCTCGTGTCCGCGCGGATCGATGAGCGTCACCAGGCTGACGAGGGCGAGCAGCGTCGCACACAGCGCGAGCGCGGCGATGGGCAGGGACTGATCCTCGAAGAAGATCGCCAGCTGCAGGAAGAAGCACAGCATCACCGTGGCGCGGACGTCGCGTGCGCTCCTCACTTCGAGCAGCTTGAGGCCCAGCAGCAAGGCCAGCAGCGCCACCCCGGGGTCCTTGCCGAAGAAATGCCCGAATTCGGCGCGCACGCCGGCTGCCGCCGCCACGGTCAGCAACAGCAGCAGCAGATGCGGCGGTGCCTGCTTGCCGCGCCACAGCAAAAGTCCGCGCCAGCTCAGCAGCGCCGCGCACAGCGCGATGATCCATGGTGGCAGCCAGCTCACATGCGGAGCCAGGGTCAGCAGCGCGGTGCCGAGCAGCCAGCTGCCCTGCCGGCGCCCGAGCAAGACCTCGGCGGACGGCTTCTGGCGTTTCCCTGAGTGAGCGCGCAGGCGATCGAGAATCATGATGGAAGGCGCTGAGCGCGCTCGCCGAAATGAGCCAGCGCGCTCAGACAGCGATGCAGGTGATCACGCCCGTTCGCCAAGGGGATGCGGTGCCCGACGAGCGTCAAGGAGTAGGCACGTCCGCTGCGCTCGGCGGCGAGCAGCCACGCGCTCAGGCGCGACAGACGCTGCTCGACATCGAGCTGCGCGGGCAGGCTGGCCCAGTCCAGCGCCAGCTCGCGCCCTTGTTCGCCCGCGAACTGTTTGGTCAGCAGCGGGCCGCCGCGGGCCAGCACCTTCCAGGCGACATGGCGCGGAGAGTCGGCTGTCTGGTAATTGCGCAGGCTGGAGAAATCCTCGTGCCCGGGCTGCGCACAGGGCTCACCGCCGCCGTTCGCGCTCAGGCTGTCGGGCAGGGGCGGCGCGTTGCGTTCCGGTGCCGGATAGACGGTGCAGCTGAGCGCAGGGATGAACACGCTCCAGGCGCGCACCAGGCCCAGTGG
This sequence comes from Thauera terpenica 58Eu, assembly GCF_000443165.1. GTDB lineage: Bacteria > Pseudomonadota > Gammaproteobacteria > Burkholderiales > Rhodocyclaceae > Thauera > Thauera terpenica. The sequence goes on from NZ_ATJV01000125.1 coordinate 109,386, forward strand.
CCAGCAGGTCTCGAGCACGCTGCGACCGGCGTCAAGGCGGCCGCGCCGTGTGCTGGCGCAAGTCAATTCGACGACTCGGGTCTCGCCCGCCTTGAGCTCGAAGCGGGCGCTCGCTTCGCGCAGCCTGAGCCCTAGCGCCGGCAAGCGCGTGGCACGTGAATTGTCGAGCGCGATGCAAAAGGTAGCGGCTTCGCCGGCGAACACCGGCTCGCAGCGTCCGGGCCGGATACGGATGCCGAGAAGGTTGCGGTAGGCATGGAAGATGCTGGCCAGGCCGGCGCCAGCAAGCACGAACACCAGTCCATAGCCCAGACTCAAGCTGTAGTTGATCGACGCAATCAGCATCACGAGCAAGGCAGCGGCGAACACCAGCCCGCTGCCCGATGGCAGCACGTAGATGCGGCGGTGGGTGAGCTCGATCGGCCTGGACTCAGGGTGGCCGCGACGCAGCAGCCAGTGCTCCAGCACGCGACGCAGCGCACCTGCGCCCGGCAAGGCGGACGTGATCGTCTGTCGCGGCGAGGCCTTTCGTTTTGCCGCCACGTTCAGGGCAGGGCCACCGCATGCAGCAGGCGCATCAGCGTCGCGCCCGTCACCGGGCGGCCATCGCCAGCGAGGTGCAGCCGATGGCCGGCAAGGTGGGGGAACAGGCCTTGCACGTCCTCCGGCAGCACGTGGTCGCGGCCCTGCATCAAGGCCCAGGCGCGCGCCACCGACAGCAGCCCCAGCCCGGCGCGTGGGCTGAGGCCGGCGCTGAGTTCGGCATCGTGACGGGTGGCCGACAGCAAGGCCTGGACATAATCGATGAGGCGCTCGGCGACATGCACCGAACGAGCCGCGTGCTGCAAGGCGATCAGGTCATCGGCCTCAAGGGCCGGCGTGTGTCGCTCCAGAAGGCTGCGCCGGTCTTCGCCCATGAGCAGGGCACGCTCTGCGAGTGGGTCGGGGTAGCCGAGCCTGATACGCAGCAGAAAACGGTCAAGCTGGCTTTCCGGCAAGGGAAAGGTGCCGACCTGGTGTGCCGGATTCTGCGTGGCGATGACGAAGAAGGGCTCAGGCAGATCGAAGGTGTTGCCGTCAGCGGTGACCTGACGCTCTCCCATGGCCTCGAGCAGGGCGCTTTGGGTCTTGGGTGAAGCGCGATTGATCTCATCGGCCAGCACCAGTTGCGCGAACACGGGCCCGGGGTGAAAGCGGAAAGCGCTGGTGTCGCGATCGAATATCGACACGCCGATGATGTCGGCCGGCAGCAAGTCGCTGGTGAACTGGATGCGCTGGAATTGCAAGCCCATCAATTGTGCGAGGGTGTGGGCGAGGGTGGTCTTGCCCACTCCGGGTACGTCCTCGATCAGCAGGTGGCCGCGTGCGATCACGCAGGCGAGGGCGAGGCGGATCTCGTGATCCTTGCCGAGAATGATCTGATTTGCTGCTTCGAGCAGGCGATTGAGGCGGGCTGTGGGCATCCAGACGACACTGTGAAATTGATCGTGAAGCGGTGATAATAGGCGACAAAGATCGTCATTCCGCGCGGTCGCTTGATGCGGAGCAGGCGAAAAATGAAAGGTATCCCGTTGGAGGGATCACCGCTTCGAATGTTCAATACAGGAGAGGGAGGAGTATGACGACCACGGCATTCATCACGCATCGCGACTGTTGGCTGCATGACATGGGGTCGATGCACCCCGAATGCCCTGACCGCCTCGCCGCGATCAACGATCGATTGATTGCGGCCGGGCTGGACATGTACATCTCCTTTTACGATGCACCTGTCGCCACCCACGAACAGATCACGCGCGCCCACTCCCAGAGCTACCTCGACGAACTGCTGAGCAGCGTGCCCGAGCACGGCATACGCCACCTTGACCCGGATACGGCGATGAGCCCGGGAACCATGAAAGCGGCTCTGCGCTCCGCCGGTGCGGGGGTGCTGGCGACCGACATGGTGATCGCGGGTGAAATCGAGAACGCGTTCTGTGCGGTGCGCCCGCCCGGACACCATGCCGAGCGCGGGAAGGCCATGGGCTTCTGTTTCATCAACAACGTCGCCGTGGCCGCGCGCCATGCCCTTGAGGTGCATGGGCTCGAGCGCGTGGCGATCGTGGACTTCGACGTGCATCACGGCAACGGCACCGCGGACATCTTCAGCGACGATCCACGCGTGATGATGGCGGGCATCTTCCAGCATCCCTTCTATCCCTACAGCGGTGCCGATCGTCAGCCGGCCCACATGTGCAACGTGCCCTTGCCAGCGGGCACGCGTGGTGATGGCTTCCGCCAGGTGTTCAGCGACATCATCGTTCCCGCGTTGCGCAGCCACAATCCGCAGATGATCTTCATCTCGGCCGGTTTCGATGCGCACTACGAGGACGACATGGGTTCGATGGGCTTGCTCGAGGCCGACTACATCTGGGCAACGGACCAGCTCAAGGGCGTTGCCGAGGACTGCGGTCACACGCGCATCGTGTCGGTGCTTGAAGGCGGTTACTCGCTGTCTGCGCTGGGGCGTTCGGTCGTCGCCCACGTCAAGGCACTGGCAGGTCTTTGAGCCCGAAATATCCGCAAACGTTCTTGTGTCCCGCGTGCGCGCTTAAAAATACGCGCCGCGCTGGTCGCGAGACGGTGATCGGTTAGAATCCGCCTTTTAACGTTCCGCTCAAGACCATGATTACCGGATCGCTTGTCGCAATCGTCACGCCCATGCTCGACGATGGGAGCCTGGACTACCCTCGTCTGCGTAGCCTCATTGACTGGCATGTCGCCGAGGGCAGCGACGGCATCGTCATCGTCGGCACCACCGGCGAGTCGCCTACGGTCGATGTGGACGAGCACTGCGAGCTCATTCGCGTTGCTGTCGAGCATGCCGCCGGGCGGCTGCCGGTGGTGGCGGGCACGGGGGCCAACTCCACCGCCGAAGCGGTTGAGCTCGCGCGTTTTGCCGAGCAGGCGGGCGCTGCGGCGCATCTGTCGGTCGTGCCCTACTACAACCGCCCGACTCAGGAAGGCCTCTACCGTCATTTCCGCACTATTGCGGAATCGGTGGAGCTGCCGCTGATCCTCTACAACGTGCCGGGTCGCACTGTTGCCGACCTGGCTAACGACACCGTGCTGCGTCTGACCGAGGTGCCGAACATCGTCGGTCTCAAGGACGCGACCGGCAACCTCGATCGTGCCTGCGACCTCATCGAGCGCGTGCCTGCGGGCTTTGCGCTCTACAGCGGTGACGACATGTCCTGCGCGGCCTTCCTCATGCTGGGCGGACATGGCACGATCTCGGTGACCGCCAATGTGGCGCCGCGTGCGATGCACGAATTGTGCGTCGCTGCCGCGGCAGGCGACATGCACGGCTTGCGTGCAACGAATGCTCCGCTCACCGGCTTGCATCGTGACCTGTTCTGCGAAGCCAACCCAATTCCGGTCAAGTGGGCGGTGGCGCGCATGGGACTGATCGGCGATGGCATACGCCTGCCGCTCACCCAACTCTCCGAGTCCTGCCACGAGCGCGTGCTGAAGGCGATGCGCAAGGCCGGCATTCCGGTCTGATCCGAAACTCTCTCTGCAGGAAACTCATGAATCGCTCCATGCGCACTTCCGCCTCACTCATCGCGCTGTCGCTGGCGCTTGCCGGCTGCTCGACCTCACTGTTCGAGTCCAAGCGCATCGACTACAAGAGCGCAAAGCAGATGCCGCAAACGCTCGAGATCCCGCCTGATCTCACTGCGCCCACACGCGACGATCGCTTCGCCGTCCCTGACGTCTCGCCACGTGGGGTGGCAACCTACTCCGCTTACAACGCAGACCGCAGTGGCCAGCCCAGCGCAGCGGGCGCTACTGATGTGCTCGCCACCCCCGATACCATGCGCATCGAGCGTGCCGGCAGCCAGCGCTGGCTGGTGGTCGCGGGAGTGCCGGAACAGCTGTGGCCAGAGATCAAGGATTTCTGGCTCGAACTGGGCTTCATCCTCAATGTCGACAGCCCGGAAATCGGCGTCATGGAAACCGACTGGGCCGAAGATCGCGCAAAGATTCCGCAGGACTTCATCCGCTCCACCCTGGGCAAGGTGCTCGACGGCATGTTCTCCACGCCCGAGCGCGACAAGTTTCGCACCCGGCTGGAGAAAGGCAAGGACGCCGGCACGGTGGAGATCTACATCAGCCATCGCGGCATGATGGAGATCTACCCCACCGAAGCCAAGGACTCGACGATCTGGCAACCGCGCCCGGCTGATCCCGAACTCGAAGCGGAGATGCTGCGCCGCCTGATGGTCCGTCTGGGGGCTGAGGAGGCGCGTGCCGACGCTGCACTGAGCTCCGCACCGACCGCAGAGCGCGCGCGCATCACCGCCGGCAGCGACGGACAGGTCAGCCTGAGCATGGAAGAGCCCTTCGATCGCGCCTGGCGTCGGGTCGGGCTGGCGCTCGATCGCATCGGCTTCACGGTTGAAGACCGCGACCGCGCGCAAGGGCTTTATTTCGTGCGCTATGTCGATCCGGACGCCGACAACAAGAGCCCGAGCAAGGGCTTCCTGTCGCGCCTTGCGTTCTGGCGCAGTGACGACAAGCCGGTACAGGGCGGCAGCGAATATCGCCTGCATGTGCAAGGCAAGGGCGAGGACTCGCAGGTGACGGTGCTCACGCGTGAAGGCGGCGCGGATGTCTCGGAGACGGCCAAGCGCATCCTGGGCTTGCTGCAGAACGAGCTGCGCTGAGTATTTAGACACTGCGCGCGCCCCAGACGCGCTCCACGTCCCAGCAAGAGACAGAAAAGCCGGCCTTGAAGCCGGCTTTTCTGCATTCTGAGCTGCGCTCGAGGATTACTGATCGAGGATGACTCCTTGGCCGCGGCCTTGGTGCCATCCACAGCGCTTTCGGCTGCGTCGACCTTGATCGCCTCTGTGCCCCGGTCCCTCTGTATTCCTCAGCGCTTTCAACGCCCTGCAGGTGCGCCGAAGCCGTTTTCGTACCATTCATGCAGCAGTTCGAGCAGTTCGTCCGGGCAGTCGCTCAAGCTTGTGGCGGGCAGCCCGCGTTGATGGGCAAGGCTGGCGATGAGCGTGTGCAGGGTGGACGGAAGTGCAAGCGCTTCGCCGTTAAGGTAGAAGTCTTCGCCGCAGAACAGCAGCAAACTGCGCGCATCGAGCACAAAGCCGCTGCTGCGCACAGCGCGTGCAAATGCCTTCATGCTGAGCGCTTGCTGCGGGGGATCGAAGAAAATGTGCGACTTGGGCTCGCTCAGATAGGCGCCAACGAAGGCCTTCACGTCCTCACGCCCCCAGCGGATTGCCGCCAGCATGGTTTCGATCTGCTCCACCATGCGCGTGCCGATTTCGGCCGAGTTCTGTTGCAGCGTGAGATCCGGATCGGCGTAAATGCCCTCGAGCTCGATGCGCTCCTGCATCCAGGCGAGGAACTCGGTGCCCAGTTCCTGCGCGCTGGGCGAGCGGAAACCGATCGAATACGTCGTGCATTCGCCCATCGCCGTGCCCTTGTGCGCCCAGTGCGGCGGCAGATAGAGCATGTCGCCGGGTTCGAGCACCCAGTCTGCGCTGGGCTGAAAGTTCTTCAGGATGCGCAGCGGCGCGTCCTCGATCAGGCTGCGATCAGCCTGATCGGCGATCTGCCAGCGCCGTCTGCCTGTGCCCTGCAGCAGGAAGACGTCGTAGTTGTCGAAATGCGGACCCACTCCACCGCCATCGATCGCGTAGCTCACCATCAGGTCATCGAGTCGTGCCTGCGGAATGAAGTCGAAATGATGGAGCAGTCGGTCAGCGGCGGGCAGCCACAGGTTCAGGCCCTGCACCAGCACGGTCCACGGCTGCTTCTTTCCGCGCAGGCGGGCACGGCTTTGCGGCCCGCGCTCGAGCGTCCATTCGCCGTCCAGTCCGGCGGCGGGCAGGCGGATGTAACGTGATTCGACGTCCTCATCGCAGGCGAGTTCGAACAGTTCTTCTCGACTCAGCAGGCCGGCAAAGCCGGGCACGGCCTGGCGGATGAGAAGAGGCTTCTTTTGCCAGTATTCGGCAAGGAACTCGCGTGCCGACAGGCCGCCGAGCAAGGTTTCGAGAGCAGGTAGATTCATGGTGCAGATTATAGGCGGCAGGTGTTGATGCTGCGGGGTGGGAGCCTGCGGACGCGGTAGAATCGCGCGACTTTTTCTGGCGAACCCCTCATGTCTGTTGCACTCATCGAATCGCTCGATCACGAAGGTCGCGGCGTCAGCCATGTCGACGGCAAGGCCATCTTCATCGAGGGCGCGCTGCCCGGTGAGAAGGTGGAATACGCGCTCCTGCGCGAGCGCCCGCGCTATGCGCAGGCGGAGGTGAGGCGGGTAGTGCGGGCGAGTGCGCAGCGGGTTGTGCCGCCTTGCGCGCATTTCGGCAGCTGTGGCGGCTGCTCCATGCAGCACCTCGACGCGTTGGCGCAGGCTGCGGCCAAGCAGCGCATGCTGGAAGACGCCTTGTGGCACATCGGCAAGATCGAGCCAGAGATCATCCATGCGCTCATCGATGGTCCAGCCTGGGGCTATCGCCATCGTGCACGCCTGAGCGTAAGGGTGGTGCCGAGCAAGGGCGGGGTGTTGATCGGCTTTCACCAGAAGCGCTCGAGCCACATCGCCGACATGCAGTCGTGTGTGGTGTTGCCGGCGCAGATCTCGGCGCTGGTGCCAGCGCTGCACGTCCTGATCGCTGGCCTGTCGGTTGCCGACCGGGTGCCGCAGATCGAGATCGCCGTCAGCGACACGGCCACGGCCTTCGTATTCCGCCACCTGTTGCCCTTCAGCGCGCGCGACCTGAACGCCCTCACGGTTTTCGCCGACACCCATGGCGTCCAGGTCTGGCTTCAGCCCGCAGGGCCGGAAAGCGCCGCGCGGCTGCACCCGCAGGAGGGTCCTGGGCTGGCCTACACCCTGCCCGAGTTCGACGTGAGGATGGATTTTCGCCCCACCGACTTCACCCAGGTCAACGTGCACATCAACCGTCTGCTGGTGCGGCGCGCGATGCAACTGCTCGACCCGCGCCCTGGCGAGCGCATCGCCGACCTGTTCTGCGGGCTGGGTAATTTCAGCCTGCCGATTGCGCGCCTGGGCGCGACCATGGTGGGGGTGGAGGGCAGTACCTCGCTGGTCGCGCGTGCGCTGGCCAACGCCGAAAGCAATGGGCTGGCTGCGCGCTGCGAATTCCATGCGGCGGACCTGTTCGAGAGCACCGAAGACAGCCTGGCGGCGCTGGGGCCGCTCGACAAGCTGCTGATCGATCCGCCGCGCGAAGGGGCGATTGCGGTGGTCAAGGCCATCAGCGCAGCGCAGCGCCCGCGACGCATCGTCTATGTGTCGTGCAACCCGGCGACGCTGGCGCGCGACGCCGCGGTGCTGGTGCATGAAAAGGGCTATGTGCTGCGCGGGGCAGGGGTGGCCAACATGTTTCCGCACACCTCACACGTCGAGTCCATCGCGCTGTTCGAGCGCGACTGAGCGCTTCGGATGCTGCGCGGTGCCGTCGAGGACAGGCGTTCCGGGCAGCGCAGCACAAGGCCTTGCGCGCGGCAGAAGGGGACGATGCGGGGCGATGTGGGGGCTTTTAATTTTGCACTGCAGCTGCGAGAATCCGGCCCGTCCATTGATAATTATGAATTACAAGGCGTTGTGACGCGCCCTGTCAGTCCTCCACCGTCAGCGCGCGAGCAGCTCAAGCCGGTGCCGTAGGTGATGTGGGCCGGCGTGAGCTCACGCTCCAGCGGTCACGCTGGCCGCGGCGCTGCACCTGTGCTGTTCCAATCTCGAAGCATCTTGTCGGAGGTCCCATGAGCACTGTTGCCACTCTTTCGCCCGAGGCCTTGCGCCGCACGGCAAGCACGCCTGCACCGGGCGCAGCCGGGCGCTGGCGCGTCGCGGACATCGAAGCCTTGTTCGCGCGAGCTTTCATGGATCTGGTTTTCCAGGCCCAGCAGGTGCACCGCGAACACTTCGACCCCAGCGCGATACAGCTGTCGACCCTGCTGTCGATCAAGACCGGCGGCTGCGCCGAAGACTGCGGCTATTGTTCGCAGTCCGCCCACTTCGACACCGAGGTCAAGGCGGCCAAGCTGATGCCGGTGGACGCGGTGATCGAGGCCGCGCGTGCGGCCAAGGCCCAGGGCGCCAGCCGCTTCTGCATGGGCGCAGCATGGCGTTCGCCGAAGGCACGCGACATGGAGCGGGTCACCACCATGGTGCGCGAGGTCAAGGCCCTCGGGCTCGAGACCTGCATGACGCTGGGCATGCTCGATGCCGAGCAGGCGCAGTCACTCAAGCAGGCCGGACTCGACTACTACAATCACAACCTCGACACGGCACCCGAGTATTACGGCAAGGTGGTGGGCACCCGAAGCTACCAGGATCGCCTCGACACCCTGGGCAACGTGCGCTCGGCCGGCATCAACGTGTGCAGCGGCGGCATCGTCGGCATGGGCGAGACGCGCGCCCACCGCGCCGGCCTGATCGCACAACTGGCCAATCTCGAGCCCTATCCCGAGTCCGTGCCGATCAACAATCTGGTGCCCATTCCCGGCACGCCGCTGGCCGACGTCGCGCCGATCGACCCCTTCGAGTTCGTGCGCACGATCGCCGTTGCCCGCATCACCATGCCGCGCACCCATGTTCGTCTGTCGGCCGGCCGCGAGCAGATGGACGAGGCCTTGCAAGCCCTGTGTCTGATGGCGGGCGCGAACTCGATCTTCTACGGAGATCACCTGCTGACCACCCCCAACCCGCACACCGGGCGCGACCGCAGCCTGCTCGAACGACTCGACATGCATGTCGAGGGCGGCGCGGGCGGCTGAGCCTCGCGGGCGCTGAGTCAATACAGAGGCGCCGTTACAACGCAGTCGATGTTATAATCCGCGCCCCTGAAGCCGTGGCAATGCGGGTCAATGCCACCCTCTTCAAAGCTTGTGCAGGAAGCGTGGCCGAGTGGTTTAAGGCACCGGTCTTGAAAACCGGCGACGGGTAACCGTCCGTGAGTTCGAATCTCACCGCTTCCGCCATCCTCTTTCGACCCGCCGCGCAGGCGGGTTTTGTTTTTTCCGGGCCGGTTTTCGGAGCGCTGGTGTCCACGCTGCTTCTCTTCAACAAACCCCATGGCGTGCTGTGTCAGTTCAGTGACGAGGCCGGGCGGCCGACGTTGAAGGATTACGTCGCGGTGCCCGGCGTGTACGCCGCCGGCCGCCTCGACACCGACAGCGAGGGCTTGCTGTTGCTCACCGATGACGGCGCGTTGCAGCACCACATTGCCGATCCGCGCCACAAGCAGCCCAAGACCTATCTGGTCCAGGTCGAAGGCGAGCCCGACGCGGCGGCACTGGCACAGCTGTGTGGCGGGCTGGATCTGGGCGACTTTCGCACTCAGCCCTGTGAGGCGCGCCTGATCACTGAGCCCGACTGGCTGTGGCCACGCGACCCGCCGGTGCGCTTTCGCAAGACAGTACCGACGAGCTGGCTGGAAATCGTGCTGCGCGAGGGCAAGAATCGGCAGGTGAGGCGCATGACGGCAAGGATCGGCTTTCCCACCCTGCGTCTGCTGCGGGTGGCGATCGGGCCGTGGACGCTCGCCGGCCTCGCACCCGGGCAGTGGCGTGAAGCGCCGCTGCCGGCACTGCCCGCCCTCAGGTCATCTTCCGCTCGGCGCACGGGCTCGGGTCCTGCTGCGCCCGCTCGTGCGCCCCGGGTTGCAGCCGGCACGGGTAAGATGCGGCGCGTCAGGACCGATCCAGGATCAGGAAAATGAAGCGACAGTCGATCATGAAGGGCGCGCTGCTGGGCGCGGTGCTGTGCGCTGGCCCCAGCCTGGCGCAGCCCATGCCACTCGCCGAGCTCGGTGCCGGCATGTATCGCATCGAAGCCGAGGTGGCGCATACCGCGCAGGCACGCCAGGTCGGGCTGATGATGCGCAAGACGATGGCGCCGCAGCGCGGCATGGTGTTCGTGTTCGAGCACGACGCCACCCACTGCATGTGGATGAAGAACACCTTTCTGCCGCTGTCGGTCGCCTTTGTCGACGCGCAGGGCAAGGTGATCAACATCGAGGACATGCAGCCGCAAAGCGAGGACAACCACTGCGCCGCAGCGCCTGCGCGCTTCGCGCTGGAAATGAACCTGGGCTGGTTCCGCGAACGCGGCATCAAGGCCGGTGACGTCCTGCGCGGCTTCGATCGCCTGCCGGCCGCACGCTGAGGCCGCGATGCGGCAGGGCTGCGCTGAACTGAGCCGGGCAGGCTGAATCGCGTCGGCGCAAGCAAGGAATAGGGGGTCTTTCCCGCCTTTCTTCGAGCGGCAGAAATTGCCGCTCGCGGCCCATAATCCGCACACGTCGTCTCGCGTCCGCGCTTTTTGCTGCGCGCAGGGACGGCGATGGAGTCGGGCGTGGCTGAAGACAGTGATCTCGAGAAGACAGAAGCCCCATCATCACGACGTCTGGAACAGGCGCGCGAGGAAGGTCAGGTTCCGCAATCGCGCGAGCTGTCGACTTTTTTCGTCACCATCACCGGTGTACTCACCTTGTGGCTGCTCGGTGGCTGGATGGCCGAGCGCATGCTGGCGCTGCTGCGCACGGGTTTTGCCTTCGAGCGCGAGACCGCATTCGACGTGACGCTGATGCTGGAGGTCTTGCGCGGCCAGCTCGGTGGCGCGCTGCTGATGCTGATGCCGCTCTTCCTCACCCTGATGGTGGCGGCGCTGGCGGCGCCGGTGGTGCTCGGCGGGCTGGTGTTTGCGCCCAAGGCGCTGGGTTTCAAGTTCAGCCGCATGAATCCGCTGCAGGGCCTGTCGCGCATGTTCTCGGTGCACGGCCTGGCCGAGATGGTGAAGGCAATCCTGAAGTCGGTGCTGATCGGTGGCGTGGCCTCGATGGTGCTGTGGTCGAACAAGGACCACCTGTTCGACCTCATGGTGACGCCGCTCGAAGTGGGGCTGGCGGACTTCTCCTCCACGGTCATCTTTGCCGCGGTGCTGATCGCGGCCAGCCTGGGTCTGCTGGCGCTCATGGACGTGCCCTTCCAGCTCTGGCAATACCACAAGAAGCTGCGCATGACGAAGGAAGAGGTCAAGCGCGAGGGCAAGGAGCAGGAGGGCGACCCGCAGGTCAAGGGCCGCATCCGCGCCATGCAGCGCGAGATGGCGCGCCGGCGCATGATGGCCGAGGTGCCCAAGGCCGATGTGGTGGTGACCAACCCGACCCACTTCTCGGTCGCGCTCAAATATGACGCCCAGCGCATGGGGGCGCCAGTGGTGATCGCCAAGGGGCGCGGTGAGACCGCGCTCAAGATTCGTGAGCTGGCGCGCGAGAACAAGGTGCCCGTGCTCGAAGCCGCGCCACTGGCGCGTGCCCTGTACAAGCACTGCGAGCTCGAGCAGGCCATTCCCGCCGCGCTGTTTACCGCGGTGGCAGAGGTCATGGCCTATGTTTACCAGCTCGATACCTGGATGAAAGAAGGGGGATTGCCGCCGCCTCCGCCCGCCCACCTGCCCGTGCCCGCGGGCATGGACCCCGGCTCGCCGGACCAATGAGCGCCTGAACCATGGCCCTGCAAGACACCCTGAATCTGCGCCGCCTGCTGACGCCGAGCAATCTGCGCCAGCTCGCCGCGCCCATCCTCATCATCATGATCCTGTCGATGATGGTGTTGCCGCTGCCGGTCTTCCTGCTCGACGTGTTCTTCACCTTCAACATCGCCATCTCGGTGATGGTGATGCTGGTGGCGATGTACTCGAACCGGCCCCTGGATTTCTCCGTGTTCCCCACCGTGCTGCTGGTGACGACCCTGCTGCGTCTGTCGCTGAACGTGGCCTCGACCCGGATCGTGCTGCTCGAGGGGCACTCCGGCCCGGATGCGGCGGGCAAGGTCATCGAGGCCTTCGGCAACTTCCTCGTCGGCGGCAATACCGCGGTCGGTCTGGTGGTGTTCGTCATCCTCACCCTGATCAACTTCGTCGTCATCACCAAGGGTGCGGGCCGGATTGCCGAAGTGTCGGCGCGCTTCACCCTGGACGCGATGCCCGGCAAGCAGATGGCGATCGACGCCGACCTCAACGCCGGCCTGGTCGATGAAAGCGAAGCCAAGCGCCGGCGCAAGGAGATCGCGCAGGAAGCCGACTTCTACGGCGCCATGGACGGTGCCTCCAAATTCGTGCGCGGCGACGCCGTCGCCGGCATCCTCATCCTGGCCATCAACGTCATCGGCGGCCTGTTCGTGGGCGTCATGCAGCACGACATGGCGGTGGGTGAGGCGGCTCACACCTACACCTTGCTGACGATCGGTGACGGTCTGGTGGCGCAGATCCCGGCGCTCATCATCTCGGTCGCAGCCGGCCTGGTGGTGTCACGCGTCGGTGACGACGGTGACATCGGCGGGCTGGTGATCGGGCAGCTGTTCTCCAATCCGCAGGTCCTGATCCTGACCGGGGCCATCATCGGCATCCTGGGTCTCATCCCCGGCATGCCCAACCTGGTCTTCCTCCTGCTCGCCGCAACCCTGGGCGCGCTGGCGTGGTTGCGACGCAAGCGCATGGAGGAGGAGACCCTCGCCGCGCGCGCACCTGCCGCCGCTGCACAGAGCGCCGCGCCGCCGCCCGATGCGCACGAGGCGAGCTGGAACGACGTCGCCCAGGTCGACGTGCTGGGCCTGGAGGTGGGCTATCGCCTGATCCCGATGGTGGACAAGGGCCAGGATGGTGAACTGCTCAAGCGCATCCGCGGCCTGCGCAAGAAGTTTGCCCAGGAGGTGGGCTTCCTGTCCTCGCCGGTGCACATCCGTGACAACCTCGAGCTCAAGCCCAACGGCTATCGCATTGCCCTCAAGGGTGTCGAGGTGGGCGCGGGCGAAGCCTATCCGGGCCAGCTCATGGCGATCAATCCGGGGCGTGTCTCGGGCCCGCTGCCGGGGCGCGAAACCACCGATCCCGCCTTCGGCCTGCCCGCGGTGTGGATCGACCCCGGCATGCGCGAGAACGCCCACGCGCTGGGCTACACCGTGGTCGATGCCAGCACCGTGGTCGCCACCCACCTCAACCACGTCATCCTCAACCATGCCGCCGAGCTCCTCGGCCGTCAGGAAACCCAGGCCCTGCTCGACCACGTCAGCAAGGACTCGCCCAAGCTCATCGAAGACCTGGTGCCCAAGACCCTGCCCATCGGCACCTTGCAGCGCGTGCTGCAGAACCTGCTCGAAGAAGGCGTCAATATTCGCGACATGCGCAGCATCATCGAGGTGTTGGCCGAGAACGCACCGCGCACCCAGGACGCAGTGCAGCTCACCGCCAAGGTGCGGGAAGCGCTGGGGCGGGCGATCGTGCAGGCGCTGTTCCCGGGCAGCGCCGAGGTGCAGGTGATGGCGCTCGAGCCCGCGCTCGAGCGCATCCTGCTGCAGGCCATGGGTACGGGCGGTGAGGGCGCTGCGATCGAGCCCGGACTGGCCGACACCTTGCTGCGCCAGACCGCCGAGATTGCCCAGCGTCAGGAGGACATCGGCCTGCCCCCAGTGCTGCTGGTGCCGGCGTCGCTGCGCATGCTGCTGTCACGCTTCCTGCGCCGTGCCGTGCCCTCGCTGAAGGTCATCTCGAACAACGAGGTGCCCGAGTCGCGCACCATCCGGGTGACCGCGATGGTGGGCATGCAGCAGGGCTGAGAACGCGGCGCGACACCGCGGCGCGTGCGTCCCGAGCATCGCCCGCGCATCGAATAGGCGGCGGAAAGGTGGTTTATTCGGCCCAAGGACATGGCGTCGTAGTGGCCATAATCCTTCTCAAGCTGCGGTCAAAGTCGGACCGCCCGGAGAAACGCCATGAACGTAAAACGCTACTTTGCCCCTACCGCCCGCGAGGCCCTGCGTGCCTTGAAGGAGGCGCTCGGGCCCGATGCGATCGTGCTGTCCAACCGTGCGGTCGAAGGTGGCGTCGAGATTCTGGCCTTGCCGGGCGAGGCCGTCAGCGCGCTGCAGGCGGCCAACCGCGCCGCAGTGGCAGCGAAGTCGCCGCCCGCGGCCAACGTCGCGAGCGCTCGCTCCATGCCCGCCGCGGCCCCGGCTTCCAATCCTGCCGAGGCTGTGGACAGTGATTTTCGCGTCAGTCTGTCGGCGCTCGCCGCCAGTGCCGCGCGCAATGCCGCGCGTCCTGCGGCCTCGTCCGCTGCGGCGCAAGCTCAGGAGATGCGCCCCTTCAGTCCGCCGCGCATCGAGACTTCCGACTTTGCACCGCGTCCCCGTCAGCAGCCCCTGCAGCCTGCAGCGGTCGCCCCTGCGGCGCGTGCAGCGAGCGACGAGTTTGGCAGCGCACGCATGCGCGAGCTGCAGGAAACCAACGCCCGTCTGATGGAGGAGTTGTCCGGCATTCGCGGCATGATAGAGCGCCAGCTCGCCGGCTTTGCCTGGGGCGAAACCCGTCGCCACGCGCCGGCACGCGCCGCCTTGCTGGGCGAACTGCTCGAGGCGGGCTTCTCCGCGAGCATCGCGCGCAAACTGGCAGAAGCGGTGCGTGAGGACGCCACTCGCATCGAGGCGCGCGAGGCCGCCGGTGTTGCGCTCGACCGCATGGTGCGCGCGCGCGCCTCGGATGAGGACTTCATCGACCATGGCGGCGTCTTCGCCCTCGTCGGCCCCACCGGCGTCGGCAAGACCACCACCACCGCCAAGCTCGCCGCGCGCTGTGTGGTGCGTCATGGCGCCAGTCGTCTCGCCCTCATCACCACCGATGGCTATCGTATCGGCGCCCAGGAGCAGCTGCGCATCTATGGCCGCATTCTCGGCGTGCCGGTGTTCTCGGTGCGCGACGGCGCCGACCTGCGCCAGACCCTGGCCGGCCTGCGCAACAAGCACATGGTGCTCATCGACACCATGGGCATGAGCCAGCGCGACCGCATGGTGGCCGAGCAGGCGAAGATGCTGTCGGGCGTGGGCGATGTGCGCCGCCTGCTGCTGCTCAACGCCACCGCGCGCGGCGACACCCTGGACGACGTGGTGCGCGCCTACGCCGGCCCGGATCTTGCGGGCTGCATCCTGACCAAGGTCGACGAGGCGGCCTCGCTCGCCCCGGCGCTGGACGTGGCAGTACGCCACGGACTGGACATCCGCTATCTGACCAACGGCCAGCGCGTGCCCGAAGACCTGCACCTGCCCAACCGCGCCTATCTGCTGCACCGTGCGCTGCGCGAGCACAGCGCGGAGTCGCCCTGGCATCTGCACGAGGACGAGGCCGGCATGATGCTGGCCGCGGTGGGCGGAGGAGACTGACATGCTCGATGGACGCGAAGACCAGGCCGCCGGGCTCAGACGCTTGTTTCGCCGCGCGCCACCGCAGGTGGTGGCGCTGTATGCCTGTGGTCGGCACCGTACGCACAACGCGGTGCTCACCGCCCATCGCCTCGCTGGTCATGCCGAGCGCGTGCTGATTCTGGATGAGGGCGAGGGTGAAGCAGGTCTGGGCGCCACCCTGGGCCTTGACCCGGGGCGCGATCTGCTGCAGGTGCTCGACGGGCGCACCACGCTCGCCGACGTGCTGCAGCCCGCGCGCGGCCTGCTCGGGCGCGTGCCCACGGTGGCCGCAGCGCTGACCCTGCCCTTGCTCGACGATGCGCGCCGTGCCTGCGTCATCGAGGCGCTGCGCATCCTGCATCGCCACGCCAGCATCGTGCTCGTGCATGCCGACGGCGAGCGCGCGGCCGAACCCTCGCCCTTCGTCAATGCCGCCCCCCGTCGGCTGTTGGTGGCCGAGGCCAGTGCCAGTGGCGCCACCGAGGCCTATCGCACGATCAAGGCCCTGGCGGCCGCTGGCGCCGGCTCGGTGCATGTGGCAGTGTGCCGGGCGCGCAACAAGGCCGACGCTGCGGCCTTCTTTGCCAGCCTGGAGGCGCTGGTGAGGCGCCATGTGGGCTTGCCGCTGGTGTGGCTGGGCGAGGTCGAGCGTGATGATCTGCTCGGGGGGCTGACCCAGGCCAGCGTGCCGCCGTCGGCGCGCGCGGCGAGCGCCGCCTTCATGCGTCGCATCGATGGCTTGAGTCGCAGTGCGCGTGGCCTTCGGGCCTGAGCGCAAGACGCAAGGTGAGGCCTCACGCTGGTAAAGGCCTGGCCACTGCGGGACAATGCGCGCACATGGATATTCCCGGCGTCATGCTTCCTGCTGCACGCCGCAAGCACACACGGGCTCAATGGATGTACGACGCGAAAGCTAATCTTGACAAGGGGTATCTGGTCGAAACCCATGCGCCGCTGGTGAAGCGGATTGCATACCAGCTCATGTCGCGCCTGCCCGCCAGCGTCGATGTCGATGACCTCATCCAGAACGGCATGATCGGTCTGCTCGATGCCATCGGCCGCTATCAGGACGGGCTGGGAGCACAGTTCGAGACCTACGCGGTGCAGCGCGTGCGCGGCGCCATGCTCGACGGCCTGCGTGAGAACGACTGGCTGCCACGCAGCCTGAGGCGTGACATGCGCCGCATCGAATCCGCCATCCACAGCCTGGAGCAGCAAAACGGCCGCGCGCCGTCCGAGACCGAACTCGCCGCAGCGCTTGGCGTGTCGCTGGACGAATACCAGCACATGCTGCACGAGGCGCGCGGTCACCAGCTCGTCTACCTCGAGGACTTCAGCCGTGACGGCGACGATGATTACCTCGAGCGTCATCTGGTGCACCAGGGGTCTGATCCACTCGACATGCTCGAGGATGCGGACATGCGCCGGCGTCTGGTCAGCGCCATCGAGGCCTTGCCCGAGCGCGAGCAGATGGTGATGGCGCTGTACTACGACGAGGATCTGAACCTGCGCGAGATCGGTGAGGTGCTCGGCGTCACCGAGTCGCGCGTGTGCCAGCTGCACAGCCAGGCCGTGGCGCGCCTGCGCGCGAGCACCTTGAGCGGTGCCGCGCCCCTGCCCACTCCGGCGCGGCGTGGTCGCCCGCCCAAAAAACAGGTGCACGGTTGATGATGAACGCCATGCCTGCCGGACAGCCCTGATATGGACCGCATCAGCGTCTTTGGCCTCGCGCTTGCCCTGGTTGCCATCGTCGGTGGGCAGGTGCTCGAAGGCGGGCATGTTTCGTCCCTGGTCCAGCCCACGGCTTTTCTCATCGTCATCGGCGGCACCCTCGGCGCGGTGATGTTGCAAAGCCCCTTGCGCACCTTCGTCGACGGCATCCGCATGGCGAGTTGGGTGTTCCTGCCACCGCGTGTCGAGCACCGGCGCATGATCGATCAGGTGGCGGACTGGAGCCAGGTGGCGCGCAAGGAGGGCTTGCTGATGCTGGAGAAGCGGGTTGCCGGTCTGCCCGACCCCTTCATGCGCAAGGGGCTGCAACTGCTGGTCGATGGCGTGGAGCCGGTGCGTCTGCGTGAGGTGCTGGAGGTGGAGATCGGCGTGTGGGAGGCGCAGCTGCGCCAGTCGGCCAGGATCTGGGACGCAGCGGGTGGCTATGCGCCGACGATCGGCATCCTGGGCGCGGTGATGGGGCTGATCCACGTCATGGAGAATCTGTCCGATCCGTCCAAGCTCGGGGCCGGGATCGCGGTGGCCTTTGTCGCCACCATCTACGGCGTGGGCTTTGCCAATCTGGTGTTCCTGCCGATTGCGAAGAAGCTGGTAGCGCATATCTCCGCACTGACCCTGCAGCGCGAAATGTTCGTCGACGGCATCGTGGGCATCGCCAACGGCGACAACCCCCGCATC
Source organism: Thauera terpenica 58Eu (assembly GCF_000443165.1). GTDB lineage: Bacteria > Pseudomonadota > Gammaproteobacteria > Burkholderiales > Rhodocyclaceae > Thauera > Thauera terpenica. Next base: position 127,068 of record NZ_ATJV01000125.1, read on the forward strand.
ATCGCCAGCCGCATGCAGGGCTACGTGGTCTGACGCAATACGAGGCAGCACATGGCACGTCGGCGCAGGGTAGAGGAAGAGCACGAAAACCACGAACGCTGGCTGGTGTCCTACGCCGACTTCATCACCTTGCTGTTCGCCTTTTTTGTCGTCATGTATTCACTGTCATCGGTCAACGAAGGCCAGTATCGGGTGCTGTCCGATTCCATCGTGCAGGCCTTTCGCAGCCTCAGCATCAACGACAGCGGTCGGCAACTCATCGTCCCGCCCGTGATCAAGCCCCTGCCGCCCGCCAGTGCCGAGCTGCGGGAGGCGACCGAAGCGCGCCGCAAGCAGACCGCCGCGCAGATGCGCAGCATGGCGGACGAAATTCGGCGCGTGATGGGGAGCCTGGCGCAGAACGGCCAGGTCACGGTGTCCGAAGGGGCTTTCGGCATCAGCATCGAGATCAACGCCGCGCTGTTGTTCGCGCCCGGTGAGGCGGCGCTGGGCGGCAGCGCCAGCGAGGCCCTGCGCGCGGTGGCGCAAGTGCTGGCGGCCTCGGTGTTCCCGATCACCATCGAAGGCCACACCGACAACACCCCGATCAACACCTACCGCTTTCCGTCAAACTGGGAGCTGTCGGCGGTGCGCGCGTCTACGGTGGCGAGGCTGTTCATCGATAGCGGCGTGCGTCCCGACCGCCTGACGGCCGCGGGCTATGCCGACCAGCGCCCGGTGGCTGACAATGCGGCCGAGGCGGGCAGGGGGCGCAACCGTCGTGTCACCATCCTGCTCGAATCGCATGACGCCGAGCCCGCGCCGATCGGGCCGGCCATCATCCCACCCAACGATCCGATTCGCTCCATCCTTCCAACCGCGCCCGCCGTCTCCAGCGGCAGCCAGGCTGAGAGTGGCAGCGTGTCGCAATGAGTTCCTCCAGAGTGGGCGCCAAGACCCTCAGGCGTTCAAGGCAGGGGGTGTGCCCTCCGCCTCTGCTCGCTGCTGCTGACTCAGACCATGCGCTCTGGCTTCACCCTCGGCGTCAGCGCCGAGCCCTTGCGCGCACGGCGCTGACGTAGCGTTTCGCGTTGGGCCGGCTTGAGCGTGAGGCTCACCGCCTTGTTGCCGCGACCGATGCCTTCCACCGTCAGCACCGCGTCGTCGGCCGGCACGGCGACGGCGGCCAGCGCTTCGCCGGCTTCCAGCGCCATCACGATCACGCCACGCCCACCGCTCTGGGTCTTCATCTCCGCGCGCGCAAACATCAGCAGGCGGCCGTTCTCCGAGACGGCGGCGATCCAGTTGCCATCGGCCTTGGCCGGCGCCAGCAGTCTCTCGCCCTGGTCCAGGTTCATGAAGGCCTTGCCCGCGCGCTGGCGGCTGCTGGCACCGGCCAGCGTGCACAGAAAGCCGTAGCCGCCGCTGTTGGCGAACAGATAGACCGCGTCGGGTGCGTCCGACAGCACTTGTGCCAGCTTGCCGCCATCCTGGAACTCGACCAGGGTCGTCATCGGCACGCCATCGCCGCGCCCGCCCGGCAGCTCGGACACCTTCACCGTGTAGGCGCGGCCATTGCTGTCGATGACGATCAGCGGCCAGGTGCTGCGCGTCTCGATCACCGCGAAGCCGAAGTCGCCGGCCTTGTAGCTGATCGTCGCCGGGTCTATGCCATGGCCCTGGCGTGAGCGCACCCAGCCGTTCTTCGACACGATGACGGTCAAGGCTTCGTCGGGCACTGAAATCTCCGCCGGCGCCACGGCGGCGACGGTCTTGATCACGGTGCGCCTATCGTCGCCGTACTTCCTGGCGTCGTCCTGGAGTTCCTTCAGGATCAGCCGCGTCATCGCCGTGCGGCTGTCGAGGATGTGTTGCAGGCCGCTGCGTTCGTCCTGGAGCTCAGCGAGCTCCTTCTCGATCCTGAAGCCTTCGAGGCGGGCGAGCTGACGCAGGCGGATCTCGAGGATGTCCTCGGCCTGTACCTCGGACAGGCCGAAGGCGGCGATCAGCGCTGGCTTGGGTTCGTCCGATTCGCGGATCACGCGGATCACTTCCTCGATATGGAGGAAGGCGATCATGCGGCCTTCGAGGATGTGGATGCGGCGCTCGACCTCGTCCAGGCGGTGGCGGGTGCGGCGCTCGACGGTGACATAGCGGAAGTCGATCCATTCGCGCAGGATCTGCACCAGGTTCTTCTGCTGCGGTCGCCCATCACGACCGATCATGGTCATGTTGATCGACACCGAGGTCTCGAGGCTGGTGTGGGCGAGCAGCACCGACATGAATTCGTCGCGGTTCTGGCGGCTGGACTTGGGCTCGAGCACGATGCGTATCGGCGCCTTGTCGCTGGACTCGTCGCGCACGCTGTCGAGCACGCCGAGCACGAGCTGCTTGAGGTTCTTCTGCTCCTGCGACACCTCCTTCCTGGCGCCACGCGGCTGCGGGTTGGTCAGGGTCTCGATCTCGGACAGCACGCTCGCGGTCGATACGCCGTGCGGCAGCTCTTCGATGATGATCCGCCACTGCCCGCGTGCCAGTTCCTCCACGCGCCAGCGTGCGCGCAGGCGCAGGCTGCCGCGGCCGCTGGCGTAGGCGTCGCGGATCGCCTCGGGCGTGGAGATGAGCTGGCCGCCGCCGGGAAAGTCGGGGCTGGGCAGCATCTCCAGCACCTCAGCGAGGCTGGCCTGCGGGTTGCGGATGAGGTGGCAGGTGGCGCTCACGACTTCGCGCAGATTGTGTGGCGGGATCTCCGTCGCCATGCCCACGGCGATGCCCGAGGCGCCATTGAGCAGCACGAAGGGCAGGCGCGCGGGCAGCAGTTGCGGTTCGGCGAAGGCGCCGTCGTAATTGGGGATGAAGTCCACCGTGCCGCGGTCGATCTCGGCCAGCAGCAGTTCGGCGATCGGCGTCAGGCGGCATTCGGTGTAGCGCATCGCCGCCGCGGAGTCGCCGTCGCGCGAGCCGAAGTTGCCCTGGCCGTCGACCAGCGGGTAGCGCAGCGAGAAGTCCTGCGCCACCCGCACCATGGCGTCGTACACCGGGCTGTCACCGTGCGGGTGATATTTGCCGATGACGTCGCCCACCACGCGCGCTGACTTGACGTGCTTGGAGGTGGACGACAGGCGCATCTCGTTCATCGCGAACAGGATGCGGCGCTGCACCGGCTTGAGGCCGTCTTCCACCTGCGGCAGGGCGCGCGACTTGACCACGCTCATGGCGTAGCCCAGGTAGGCGCGTTCGGCAAAGCGGTCCAGCGCCAGGCTGCCGTCGTCCTCGGGTTCGGGTTCGGGCTCCGCAGCGGACGGCGGGGCAGGCGGCGGCCCGGCGCCGTGTTGCGGCTCGCGCTCCGGGGGCGCGGCGGCAGCGCTCGCAGCAGGGCTGGTTGGCGCCGGTGTCGGTGCCTCGGGGGCGTACAGGGGGTCGAACAGGTCCGGGGTGTCGGTGCTCATGTGCTGAATCCTCTCGTGCTCAGATGTCCGCCTCGACGCTGTCGCCCTTTTCTTCCATCCAGGCGCGCCGGCCAGAGGCTTCACCCTTGCCCATCAAGAGGGTGAACATCTTCAGCGTGGCCTCGATGGCGCCGCGGCGCACCTTCACCGGCTGCATGCGGCGCGTCGCCGGGTCCATGGTGGTTTCGCGCAGTTGCTCGGGGTTCATCTCGCCCAGGCCCTTGAAGCGGCCGATCTCGATGGCCTCGGGGCGATAACCTTCCTTCTCCAGGCGCTCGCGCATGGCGAGCAGCTCGCCCTCGTCCAGCGCGTACAGGCGGCGCGGCGGGCGCTTCTTGCCCTGCGCGGGGACGTCGATGCGGTATAGCGGCGGCTGGGCGACATACACGTGGCCGTGCTCGATCAGTTTCGGGAAGTGGCGGAAGAACAGGGTCAGCAGCAGGGTCTGGATGTGGGCGCCATCGACGTCGGCGTCGGACATGATGACGACCTTGCCGTAACGCAGGCTGGAGAGGTCGACCACGCTGTCTGCCTTGTGCGCATCCACGCCCAGGGCCACCGCGATGTCGTGGATTTCGGCGTTGGCAAAGAGACGGTCCGGGTCCACCTCCCAGGTGTTCAGCACCTTGCCGCGCAGGGGCAGGATGGCCTGGGTTTCCTTGTTGCGCGCCATCTTCGCGGAGCCGCCGGCGGAGTCGCCTTCGACCAGGAAGAGCTCGTTGTCGGCGATGTCCTCGGATTCGCAGTCCGACAGCTTGCCGGGCAGTACCGCCACGCCCGAGGTCTTTCTCTTCTCGACTTTCTGTGCGCTTTTCTGCCGCGCCAGCGCCTGCTTGATGGAGAACTCGGCAATCGCCTTGCCGGCTTCGACGTGGTTGTTGAGCCAGATCTCGAAGGGATCGCGCAGCTGCGAGGACACCAGCTTCACCGCCTCGCGCGAGTTCAGCTTCTCCTTCACCTGCCCCTGAAACTGCGGATCGAGCAGGCGCGCCGAGAGCACGAAGCTCATGCGTCCGCACACATCGTCCTGCTGCAGCTTGACCCCGCGCGGCAGCAGGCTGTGGTGGTCGATGAAGGACTTCAGCGCCTCGAACACGCCGGCGCGCAGGCCGGATTCGTGCGTGCCGCCATTGAAGGTCGGGATCAGGTTCACGTAGGACTCGCTCGGCACCGCGGTCTCGAACCAGGCCAGCGCCCAGGCCGCGCCCTCACCCGCGGCGAAGCTGGGATCGTCGCGGGTGGCGTATTTTTCGCCGGTGAAGATGGGGGCCACGGCTTCGGTGTCGCCTGCGAGCTCCTTCAGGTAGCCCGCCAGCCCTTCCGGATAGGTCCAGGTCTTGCTCAGCGTGGGGGCGTCGCTCTGCTCGATGTCGAGCCGCACGCCCACGCCGGACAGCAGCACCGCCTTGGAGCGCAGCAGGCGCTCGAGTTCGCCCAGGGGGACGCGCGGCGTGTCGAAGTAGCGCGCGTCCGGCCACACCCGCACTCGGGTGCCGGTCTGGCGGCCGCAGCTGCCTTCGATGCGCACCGGGCTGATGGTTTCGCCGCCGTCGGCAAAGTCGATGCGGTGAATCTTGCCCTCGCGCCGGATCTCGACTTCGATGCGGGTCGACAGCGCATTGGTCACCGACACGCCCACGCCGTGCAGGCCGCCGGAAAAGGCGTAGGCTGAATTGCCCTCGCGTTTGTCGAACTTGCCGCCGGCATGCAACCGGGTATAGGCCAGCACCACCACCGGCACGCCTTCCTCGGCGTGCAGGCCGACCGGGATGCCGCGCCCGTCGTCGGCCACCGTGACCGAGCCGTCCAGGTGCAGGGTGACCTGGATGGTTTTGGCAAAACCGCCCAGGGCCTCGTCGGCGGCGTTGTCGATGACTTCCTGGATGATGTGCGCCGGGCTGTCGGTGCGGGTGTACATGCCGGGGCGCTCGCGCACCGGTTCCAGCCCTTTCAGGACGCGGAAGGAGGATTCGTCGTACTGCTGCTTGGGAGCGTCTTGCTTGCCAGCCATGCTGCGGGTCCGTTCGGTTTCACGAAGGGCGCAAGGATAGCAGAGGCGGGGGCTGTATGAATGTTCAGGCGCTGCCCAGGATGCGCCCGCCACCGACCGTGCGCGTGTGGCCGTCGGCGTCGTAGAGCGGTGCCTGGTCGGCTGCGGCCAGCAGCACCGAGAGCGCGGCCTGGTTGTGCGCCATGCGCTCGAGGATGAGCTTGCCGTTGATTTCGTTGCGTGCGCGTGCGCTGCGGGCCAGTTCCAGGACTTCGTCCCAGCGCGCCAGCACGCGCGGCAGGCCGGTGCAGATGCTGCGAATCGAGGCGTCCGAGACGCTGTGCCCCATTCCCCCGAGCAGACGAGCGCGTTCGTCATGCAGGCGCTGGAGTTCGCGGTAGCGTTCGTTCTTTATTTTGGCGATTCCCAATAGCGCGTCGGTATCGCCGTTGACCAGCATGCCTTCTTCGCGCTCGAGAAGCGCGAGGAACTCTCCCAACTGCATGGCCTCAGCTTCAATCAGCAGCGCGAGACGCTGTTGGCTGGCGGGGGTGGGGAGCGGGGCGGATTGCTTCATCATGTCAAGCCGTCCTGGGGGGAGGGCGGCAGTCCTGGCGTCGGGAGTTCAATCTTACTCCTCGCTGCTTCAGCCGCGTGACTCGAGCATGTCCCTGACGCTGCTGATCAGCCCATCTGCAATGCGGCTGGAGTCGATCTTGAAGCGGCCCTCGGTGATGGCCTGGCGGATTTCGTCCACCCGCTTCTGGTCGATATCGGGGG
>NZ_ATJV01000126.1 GCF_000443165.1 Thauera terpenica 58Eu
ACGCCCATGGTCGAGATTGGACAGGACGTCAGCGAACAGCTCGACATCGTGCCGATGCAGGTGCGCGTGTTGCGCCACATCCGCAAACGCTACGGCTGCCCCAAGGGCGACCAGGCGCCAATCAGCGCCCCTGTCCCCGCGCAGGTACTGCCCAAGAGCAACGCCAGCAACGATCTTCTGGCGATGCTGCTCGTCACCAAGTACGTCGATGGGCTGCCGCTGGCGCGTTTCGAGTACGTGCTGGCGCGTGCCGGCGTCACCGTGCCGCGTCAGACCTTGGCACGCTGGGTGATCGGCACTGCGCAAGCCCTGCAGCCGATCGCCAACCTGATGCGCGACGTGCTGCTCGGGCACGACGTGATCCACATGGACGAGACCCCGGTCCAGGTGCTCAAGGAGCCGGGTCGGGCGGCAACCAGCAAGAGTCAGATGTGGGTGCAGCGCGGCGGCCCGCCGGGCAAACCGGTGATTCTCTTCGAGTACGATCCGAGCCGTGCGCAGGCGGTGCCCTTACGCCTGCTCGAAGGCTGGAAAGGGCACTTGATGGCCGACGGGCTCGAGAGCTACGGGGCGATCGCCTTCTGCGAAGGGGTGACTCGGCTCGGCTGCTGGGCTCACGCACGCCGCCGCTTTGTCGACGCCAGCAAGGTGCTGCCTGCCGGCAAGCGCGGCCGCGCCCACGAAGCGCTGGCCTTGATCGGCAAGCTCTACGCCATCGAGCGGGATGCGCGCGAACTGAACGACACCGAGCGGCTGGCGCAACGCCAGAGCCAAAGCCGTACGGTAATCGACGAGCTGCGTCGATGGCTCGACCAGGTGCTCCCCACCGTACCGCCCACCTCGGTGCTCGGCGGCGCACTGGGCTACCTGCAT
>NZ_ATJV01000127.1 GCF_000443165.1 Thauera terpenica 58Eu
GGCTGGGCTTGCAGCGCGTCATGGATGCCGCCGCCACCATACAGGCGCTACGCGATGAGACGGCGTGAGTTGTGTATAACGACATGACTCTAGGCTTCCCGACGAAACGCGTGCTTCAGACAATGATCGGCACGGGGTTCATTGGCAGCGTCGTCGCGGCCGTCCTAAGCGGAGAGACCCTAGCTAACTTATCCATGCTACTAGTCCTCGGTGGAATTGAGGGCTTACTCAACGAGCGCGAACGGAAAGCCAGCGCCAGCAGAAGGGGCTAAATTGAAATATCAGGCAGTGCTCTCTGGTGCCTCAGTAAAACTTAAAATGGACGTAGTCCCGGGTAGCCTAGTTCCCTTTGATGCCTTCCGTATCATCGGCACCTCGCTCGTGTTCCGTAACGAACGCATTGGCACAACACTTTCCGATGCTGATCTGCTCGATGGATACTCGTTTGCTGTCAAGAACCAGAATCTCTGTGGTTGTTTCGATGCGCAGAGAAGAGTGTTCTTTGCGGCGTTGGTGCACTATTAACAAACGCTTATATAACAATGGCCTAGATTCTGAGATTTCGGCATGATTCGCCCCTTTCCCCGGTCCGCTTCATGCAGCAGGCGCAATTTGCCCAGCCCGGACCGATCGCGGCATGCCCAGGTAGGTGAAGCCGTTAAGGATGACCACCCGGACATGAGCCTCGGCCACCTGACGCTCGAAGGTTCTCGAGAACAGCCGGTCGCCCAGTTGCTTGAGGCGAAACATCATGTTCTCGGCAAGGCTGCGCCGATGGTAGCCACTGTCTTCTTTCCAGCCGTCACG
>NZ_ATJV01000128.1 GCF_000443165.1 Thauera terpenica 58Eu
AAACGGCTATCAGTCCTGACTAGCTGTTCGCGCCACTAAAAGTTCAACGGCAGCTTGCCGATTTGGCGAATTCACACTTCCGACCCTGAGCTGGCTGATGATGTTTGCAAGGTCGAAGTCGGCTTTCTGGCCCTCAAGCTGCCAGTCGTTTCTTCAGGCTGATCGCCTCGTCCTCGGCCACAGCCGTCATTCGGCAGTAACTGCCAGCGCCGCCGCAATGTGACGGTTACCTGCCGCTCGACCGCCAAGCTGCGACGAGCTGCACCATTTCCCACCCTGTTAGCGAGGACTGACGATCCAATGCCAACGCTCTAAAACCCGCGCGGCCTAGGTGAAGAATCTGCCGAGAAACCGTTCACCAACGGGCGGAGATTTAAAATTAGGTGTGTCGGACCAATCGGCCCGCAGTGCTATCTTGCTACATTTTCGTGAAATCGACAGAAGTGAACAGATAACTTGAGCAGAAATAAATAGAAACCAACCATACTAAGCGTGAAAAGCTTCTTTTTCTCGGCAACTCGTTCAAATGCATGAGCGGGGATGCTATGTAGGTCGTCAAGAAGTGCCACATACTCATCTTCTAGCGCCCCGCCTTTCGGTAGGTAAAACATGGATGTGATCCGTTGCTCGCGAATGGCTACGAATCGGTCATCGATCTGTTGCTGCGAAAGGCCGTTACTTAAGAGCAACGGCGTTGGTGCAATAAAATGTCATCCATCCCGGCGGCGCCGGACTTCCTGACGGTTTGAGGTCGAGCATGGCAGCGCGAGC
>NZ_ATJV01000129.1 GCF_000443165.1 Thauera terpenica 58Eu
GCGGTCTGCACCACGCCGAGCATGAACTGGCGGGCGATCAGCCCCTCCTTGGCCATGCCGTACTGGCGGATGTCGCCGGCCGTCTGGCTGAGCCCTTCGCTGCGGATTGTAGTGAGCTCAATGAACATCACCGACAGATCCTGATCGATCAGCGGGCGCAGCAGCCCGGCGATCACCGCATCGACCTCGTCCTGGTGATCCATCAGCGCATCGAGGCTGCGCAGCAACTGCTGATGTGTCACCGCCTTCGGCCCGAACTCGGGCAGCGCCACGGTCTGCACCCAGCGCAGTACGCCGAGCTTGGATTCCGGGTCGCACAGACGGTTGAGCACCATCAGGCGGATTAGCGCTTCCACGTCGGTGGTGTGGCGGGTGCGACGAAACACCCGCCGCAGCGCCGAGAACCCCAGCGACTTCCACAGCTCAGTCAGCGCCCACACGTTACCGAGCGCGCGCGCCGACTCGAACGACACCGTGGGCGCGGGCGGCCTCACACCCATCGGTTCGCGGCCGGTGATCTTCAGCAGGCCATTGATCACCGCATCGAGCGAGCCATCGACTTGCTCGGCGCGGCCAAGCGTGGCGACGGTGCGCTTCTTTACTCGCCCGGCCTCGTCACGGTAGGACTCGACGAGCTGGACGTAGCGACGGGAACCGGAGGTGGTGATCTTGACGTGCATGCCGCCACTTTAGCCAGGAACAAACCCACGTCAAGATTGAGTTCCATTGTTACAAACGTGCCACCACAAGATTTTTTGGGAAAACGGC
>NZ_ATJV01000130.1 GCF_000443165.1 Thauera terpenica 58Eu
TCGAAGGCTTCGATCTGTGGGCTGCAAAACCGCATAAAGCGCTGCATTACCAATCAGTTACGTAGTGTGTTCGGGTATAATGTCGGCATGCCTCGCAGCACCGACACCTCCCTCTCGAACCCCGCCCACAGCGTGCGCGCATCCGTCCTCCCCGCGCAGCTGCCCGACGATCCAGCCGCGCTCAAAGCCTTGCTGTTCGCGCAGCAGCGTGCCTTCGAAGCGCAACTTGTCGCCCAGTTCGAGACGCTGCGACTTGAGCAAGAAAGCGCCTTCAGCGCTCGTGAGCTTGAGCAGCGTAAAGCCTTCGAGGTGCGCGAGGCCGAGCAAAAGAAGGCGTTCGAGATGCGTGAGGCCGAACTGCAAAAAGCCTTCGAGGCACGCATCCTCGAGATCTACGAACAACTGCGCCTGGCACGTCGGCGCATGTTCGGACCCAGCAGCGAATCGCACGCGGGTCAGGGCTGGCTCTTCAACGAAGCTGAAGCACTGGTCGAATCTGCCCCGCACAGCGGCGACACTGCAACGTTGCCGCCACCTGCCACCGAAACGTCCGGCGACGCACCCGCCGAAACTGCCAAGAACAAGGTGCGCGGCAAGCGCAAGCCCTTACCGGTCGAACTGCCCCGCATCGAGCTCATCCACGACGTGCCTCAGACCGAGCGCACCTGCGCCTGCGGCACGCCCATGGTCGAGATTGGACAGGACGTCAGCGAACAGCTCGACATCGTGCCGATGCAGGTGCGCGTGTTGCGCCACATCCGCAA
>NZ_ATJV01000131.1 GCF_000443165.1 Thauera terpenica 58Eu
CTTCGCTCGCGCTGCCATGCTCGACCTCAAACCGTCAGGAAGTCCGGCGCCGCCGGGATGGATGACATTTTATTGCACCAACGCCACACAGATGCGCAACCACTCGACCACATTCACCGCTCAAGTTGGTAGCTCAATGTATTCGGCGAATTCCGGGCAGCAACTCGCTAAGTTCTTGATTGGCGCAGGTGTTGGAGCGATGGTTTTGCCATTCGTTGGACCTGTTGGAGCATTTATGGTTGGACAGGCGGCAAGTTACGGAGCAGGAGGGCTGATGAGCAGCGTAGGCGGCGGCGGTTAAACGGAACGGAATAGTATTACGGGCTCGATTTATGCATAACGTCTAGTATTGTCGCTGTTTTTTCAAAAATGACGGCCATGCATACAGACGTCGCGTAGTATTTCTGTAAGTTTTTCTGGAGCATTGGCTATGCGGAAATTCTCTATGAGAATCATTGTTTACTTAAGTCTTCCTTTGCTCCTCTGGGTGGCGATGATGTTTGGTCCTCACGTCATAGCCAGTGCAACCTGGAACGCGGTATTTATTTACGTACCTCTCTCGTTGTTTTTCTTTTTGTTTTTCAGACTAACCGGATATGAATTGTGGACTGATCATACTCTAGGCCATTTCGTTATACACAACTCTGCCCGTTCAGTACGCCGACCGAAATAATCGTTGACCTTCAATGACTTACGAGAAGTACTTGTAA
>NZ_ATJV01000132.1 GCF_000443165.1 Thauera terpenica 58Eu
GACAGGCGATCGAAGGTGAGCACGCCATCGGGCTTGGGGTAGTCGATCTTCTCGCACTCGGCGGCGAGCTTGAGCGTGGTGTGGTCGGCCGTGTTGCGCAGCGTCCACGGCGCCTTGCCGCGGAACAGGATCTGGTCGATACCAAACAGCAGCGAGCCCATGTACAAGCCTTTCTTCATGTAAGGCTTGAAGTTGCGCGCCTTGTGCAGCTCGGTAAACAACCAGGAGTCGCGGAAGGCGGCCGGGTAGGCGGTGAGCGCGTCGCGCTCGCGGCCCTGGCCGAGCGCGTCGAAAGCGGCTTCGGCGGCGAGCATGCCGGACTTGATCGCGGCGTGGCTGCCCTTGATGCGGGCGGCGTTGAGAAAGCCGGCGTCGTCACCGATCAGGCCGCCACCCGGGAAGATCAGCCGCGGCAGGCTCTGCAGGCCACCGGCAGTGAGTGCGCGTGCGCCATAGGCCAGGCGCTTGCCACCGTCGAGATATTGACGGATTTCGGGGTGAGTCTTGTAGCGCTGCATCTCCTCGAAGGGCGAAAGAAAGGGGTTGCTGTAGGCCAGGCCCACCACATAGCCCACCGCAACCAGGTTGTCCTCGAGGTGGTACACAAAGCCGCCGCCATAGGTGGCGTTGTCCATCGGCCAGCCGGCGGTGTGCACCACCAGGCCGGGACGATGATT
>NZ_ATJV01000133.1 GCF_000443165.1 Thauera terpenica 58Eu
GACAGGCGATCGAAGGTGAGCACGCCATCGGGCTTGGGGTAGTCGATCTTCTCGCACTCGGCGGCGAGCTTGAGCGTGGTGTGGTCAGCCGTGTTGCGCAGCGTCCACGGCGCCTTGCCGCGGAACAGGATCTGGTCGATGCCAAACAGCAAGGACCCCAGGTACAAGCCCTTCTTCATGTAGGGCTTGAAGTTGCGCGCCTTGTGCAGCTCGGTAAACAGCCAGGAGTCGCGGAAGGCGGCCGGGTAGGCGGTGAGCGCGTCGCGCTCGCGGCCCTGGCCGAGCGCGTCGAAAGCGGCTTCGGCGGCGAGCATGCCGGACTTGATCGCGGCGTGGCTGCCCTTGATGCGGGCGGCGTTGAGAAAGCCGGCGTCGTCACCGATCAGGCCACCACCCGGGAAGATCAGGCGCGGCAGGCTCTGCAGGCCACCCGCGGTGAGCGCGCGCGCGCCGTAGGCCAGGCGCTTGCCACCGTCGAGATATTGACGGATCTCGGGGTGGGTCTTGTAGCGCTGCATCTCCTCGAAGGGCGACAGAAAGGGGTTACTGTAGGCCAGGCCCACCACATAGCCCACCGCGACCAGGTTGTCTTCGAGGTGGTACACAAAGCCGCCGCCATAGGTGGCGTTGTCCATCGGCCAGCCGGCGGTGTGCACCACCAGGCCGGGACGATGATT
>NZ_ATJV01000134.1 GCF_000443165.1 Thauera terpenica 58Eu
GCGGTGGAGAAGGTGGGCGGCGCCAAACAGGGCAAGGCCATCATCATCCTCAACCCGGCCGAGCCGCCGCTGATCATGCGCGACACCGTGCACTGCCTGACCGAGACCGAGCCCGACCAGGCGGCGATCACCGCGTCCATCCACGCCATGATCAAGGAAGTGCAGAAGTACGTGCCCGGCTACCGCCTCGTCAATGGGCCGGTGTTCGACGGCAATCGGGTCTCGGTTTACCTGGAAGTCGAGGGCCTGGGCGACTACCTGCCCAAGTACGCCGGCAACCTCGACATCATGACCGCGGCCGCAGCGCGTACCGCCGAGATGTTCGCTGAAGAAATCCTCGCCGGGCGCCTCAAGCTCGAATCCAACCGCGCCACGATGGTGGCCTGAACGGCCCCCATCAGAAGGAGATGAACATGGAACTTCGCGGCAAGAAAATCACCGTCCACGACATGACGCTGCGTGACGGCATGCACCCCAAGCGCCACCTGATGACGCTCGAGCAGATGCGCACCATCGCCGTCGGTCTGGACGAAGCGGGCGTGCCGCTGATCGAGGTCACCCACGGCGACGGCCTCGGTGGCAGCTCGGTGAACTACGG
>NZ_ATJV01000135.1 GCF_000443165.1 Thauera terpenica 58Eu
CAAGCTCCCGGCAAGGCCGGGGGAAGGAAGCCGCAGGCGCACATTCCCCCGGCGACGCATAGCGGCGAGCGATGCCTTTGCCTTTCGTTTTCGCGTCCGCGAAAACACCCGCCTCGGCGGGCCAGCGGCGTCACGTTTGCGACGTCACAAGAGTGCCCTTTGACATCACAAAATTGCCCAGCATGGTCAAAATGTGTGATTGTTCACGAAGACAAAAATACGCGACCCCCCTCATGTGGAACCCCGAGCACTCCATAACAGAAGCTGACGCGGCACTGGCCGCCAAGAGCGGCACGCTCAAATCCTTGCGGATCATCAAGGACGAAAAGGATTTCTACGTCCTGATTCAACTCACCTGGCGTAAGGAAGAACTGTTCCTTGCGACCACGCGAACGAAGAAGGAACCGCGTCGGTTCCGCCACATAGGCCGCCTGGTCGAGTACATCGAAGAACACTACCCCGGCCTCGAAACCCTGGGCTTGGTGTTGAAGCACTAACTTGGGGCGCTGCCCCAAACCTCGCTCTCGCCCGCGAGGCGTCGGGGAGCAGGGGTTAAAACCTTTCCCCTGCTCCCTCTCCG